>CAVUFM010000024.1:0-13847 GCA_963740845.1 uncultured Solirubrobacterales bacterium | reverse complement strand
AGCCACCCATCGCTCGGGCGCCGCCGTCGCTGCGCTCGGGGACGGGATCGAGACCGGCCCCACCCACACCAACGTCAACGACCTGTTCGTCGTCGCGATCGGCGAGGCGGACCAGGCATGAGCACACCCGGAGCGCCGATGATCCAGCTCGAGCGGGTGACGAAGGCCTTCGGTGACGAGATCGCCGTCGACGACGTCTCGATCGAGATCGGCCAGGGCGAGTTCTTCTCGATGCTCGGCCCGAGCGGCTGCGGGAAGACCACCAGCCTGCGGATGATCGCGGGCTTCGAGGAGCCCACCGCCGGCCGGGTCCTCCTCGAGGGCGAGGACGTGACGCTGGTCTCGCCGCGGCGGCGCAAGACCAACATGGTCTTCCAGGACTACGCGCTCTTCCCGCACATGACCGTCGCCGAGAACGTCTCCTTCGGCCTCCGCCTGAAGAAGATCGGCAAGGACGAGGAGCGGGCGCGCGTCGCCGAGATCCTCGAGGCGATGCAGATCGGCGACTTCGTCGACCGCCGCCCGGCGCAGCTCTCCGGCGGCCAGCGCCAGCGGGTCGCGCTCGCCCGCGCCCTCGTCAACCGCCCCGCCGCCCTCCTGCTCGACGAGCCGCTCGGCGCGCTCGACCTGAAGCTCCGCAAGGAGATGCAGCTCGAGCTCAAGACGATCCAGCAGCGCACCGCGACGACGTTCGTCTACGTCACCCACGACCAGGAGGAAGCGCTGACGATGTCGGACCGCATCGCGGTCATGTCGGGGGGCAAGGTCGAGCAGATCGACTCGCCGCGCGAGCTCTACGAGCGTCCCGCGACGGAGTTCGTCGCCGACTTCATCGGCGTCTCCAACAAGATCAGCTTCAAGGTCGACCGCCGCGACGGCGACGTCGCGGTGATGGACCTCGGCGACGGCCGGCGGCTCCTCGCCCACGACCCGGGAGGCTCAGCCGCCGAGCTCAGCCTCACCGTCCGGCCGGAGCGGATCACGCTCGGCGCCCCGGCGAACGGGGATGGCGGTCGCGACTGCGTACTCAGCGGCGTCCTCGTCGAGTTGATCTACCTCGGGTCGATGACCCAGGCGGTCGTCCAGGCCGACACCGGCGACCGCGTCGTCGTCCACACGCTCAACGACACGCCGGAGGTCGCCGAGCTCCGCCCCGGCACCGAGGTGACGCTGAGCTGGCCGACCACCCACGGCTACGTGATCGGGTCGGCTCGGCCCGACGACCCAGCGTGACGGCCGTTCGCTCGATCGCGCTCGCGCTGCTCGCCGGGGTGGCGATCGCGGGCTGCGGCGACGGGTACGGCGAGGTCAAGGGAGTGGCTCCGGCTCCCAGCAAGGCCGAGATGAAGGCGCCCGCGACGGGGACGCTCCGATTCTTCTCCTACGGGGACACCGCGACCGACGCGATGCTCGACCCCTTCCGCGAGGCGAATCCCGACCTCGACCTTCAGACCGCGAGCTTCAACTCGAACAAGGCCGCCGCGGCCAAGCTCGCGGGAGGTTTCGAGGCTGATGTGGTCGAGGTCTGCACCGATGAGATGAGCCCGCTCGTCGACCGGAACCTGCTCCGCCCGCTCGACTCCGCCGCGGTTCCCGAGTTCGACCGGCTCGCCTTCTCCGACTCCGACGACATCCGCGACTCGGCGGGGAACGTGCTCTTCGTCCCGGCATCGGCCGGCCCGCATGGGCTGATCGTCGACACCGACGCGATCGACCCGGCGACGATCGACTCCTGGGCGGATCTCTTCGACGAGGCCTACGCCGGGAACGCTTCGATCGAGGCGACCCCGCTGACCGCGATCGGGGTCAGCGCGATGGCGATCGGCCTCGACGATCCGATGGACCTCTCGCTCGACGAGATCTCCGAGGCGGGCGACTACCTGGCTGACCACGTCGGCCAGTTCCGGTCCTTCTCGGAGTCGGACGCGTCGCTGGTGAACCTCTTCAAGTCCGGAGAGGTGGACATCGCCGACGGCGGCCGCGGCACCGCGGAGGCGATGGTCCGCGACGGGGTCCCGGTCGAGTGGATCGCGCCGAAGGAGGGATCTCTCTCCTGGGTCTGCGGCCTCGCGATCACCTCCAACGCGGAGAACCTCGACGCCGCCTACAAGCTGATCGACTACTACGCCTCCGCGCAGGCGCAGGCGATCAGCGCCGAGGACGGCTTCATCGCGATGAACCCCGACGCGCTCGAGCTGCTGCCGCCCGAGCTCCGCGCGGATGCCGATCCCGCGACGCTCGAGACCGGGATCGCGCAGACCGAGCCCGAGTTCATCGATGCCTACGACCGGGCGCTGCAGGAGGTCGAGGTCGGATGAGCGCCGCGATCCCTGGGAACCCGCCCGCCGCGGCGACGAGCGCCACGCCGGCCCGCTCCCAGGCGCCGGTTCCCGTCCGGCCGCTCGGCGCTCGGATCCGCCGCAGGCTTCCCGATCTCGGATCGTTCGTCCTGGTCGGCTTCACGATGATCGTCCTCTTCGGCCCGGTGCTGATGCTGGCGCTGTTCTCGTTCAACGACTCGACGATCATCTCCCTCCCCTGGGAGGGCTTCACCACCAAGTGGTACGAGCAGGCGTGGGACACGCGCCTCGCCAAGGAGGCGGTCCTCAACTCGATCGTCGTCGCGTCGATCGTCACCGTCCTCTCGGTGGTCCTCGGCACGCTCGCCGCGTGGGGCCTGACCCGCCTGCGCTTCCCCGGCCGCGGCGCGATCGCCGGCCTCCACGGCTCGGTGCTCGTCGTCCCTTGGCTGCTGATCGGAGTCGCGGGGCTGATGTTCTTCAGCGAGTTCCAGATCCCGCTCTCGCTGCGCACCGTCGGGGTCATGCACCTCGTCGTCACGTTCCCGCTCGTCGTCGCGATCGTCTCGGCGGGCCTCGTCCGCTTCTCCCGCAACCTCGAGGAGGCGGCGGTCGACCTCGGCGCCTCCCAGTGGCAGATGCTCAGGTACGTCGTCCTGCCGCAGATCGGCCCCTCGCTCGCCGCCGCGTCGATCTTCGCCTTCGCCTGGTCCTTCAACAACTTCGAGATCTCGTTCTTCACCGGCGGCTTCGAGCAGACCTTCCCGGTCTGGGTGTTCTCGATCCTGCGCCAGTCGGAGAACCTCCCGGTCGTCAACGCGGTCTCGACGGTCATCGCCTTCGCGCAGGTGCTCGCGGTGTTCGGCGCCTGGCGGCTGATGAAGTTCCTGACGCGCAAGCACGGCGGCGACGACGCGCTGAAGGATCTGATGGTCGGGAGCGCCCGCTGATGGAAGCCGCCTCCCTCCCCGCTCCCGCCGTCCGGCCCAAGCGCCGGCTGCGCTCGCTCCTCCGGCCGCTCGCCTTCCTGAGCTGGCCGACCGCGCTGCTGCTGCTCCTCTTCGTGACGCCGATGATCGTGATGGGAGCCGTCGCGTTCGACCGCGGGGTCCTCGACGGCGACCCCGGCTTCAGCTTCACGCTCGACAACTTCCGCGACGTCATCTCCGATCCGCTCTACCGCGAGGTCGCGGTGACGACGTTCGTGATCGCGACGACCGCGATGCTCGTGCAGCTGATCGTCGCGGTCCCGCTCGCCTACGTGATCGCCTTCAAGGCCGGCAAGTGGGAGCTGCCACTCCTCCTCTTCCTCGTCCTGGCCGACGAGCTCAACCCGATGGTGCGGATCTACGCCTGGCGAATGCTGCTCGGGCGCGAGGGCCTGATCAACTCCGCGTTGACGGGGATCGGGATCATCGACCAGCCGATCGACGCGCTGCTCTTCAACCAGTTCGCGGTCACCCTCGTGCTCTCGACGAGCTACCTGACCTACACGGTGATCCCGATCTACGGCGCGATGAAGGCGATCGACCGGAACATGTTCGAGGCGGCGCTCGACCTCGGCGCGGGCTGGTGGACGACCGCGCGCCGGGTGCTGCTGCCGCTGATCGCGCCCGGCATCTTCGTCGCGCTCCTCCTCGTCTACATCCCGCTCTTCACCGACTTCGCGAGCCCCGAGCTCGTCGGCGGCACCAGCGGCTACATGCTGGGAAATGCCGTGAACGACCTCGTCCTCGAGTCGGGGGACCTCCATCACGGCGCGGCCATGAGCATGCTGCTGCTCGCGATCGCCGCGATCTTCGCCGGGGTGGCCTACAAACTCGCCCGCTTCGACCGACTGGAGACCTAGATGAACCAAGGGCGCAATGGGCGCTACGACGCGGTGATCGTCGGCGGCGGCCACAACGGGCTCGTCGCGGGCTACTACCTGGCCCGGGCCGGGCTGAAGCCGCTGATCCTCGAGCGCCGCGAGATGGTCGGCGGCGCCTGCGTCACCGAGGAGTTCGCCCCGGGCTTCCGCGCCTCCACCGGCGCCTACGTGATCAGCATGCTGCGCGAGCACGTCTGGCGCGACATGCGGCTCGAGCAGCGCGGGATCTCGATCGACACCGCGGGGCCGTCGCTCTACGGCTTCCCCAACGGCGAGCGGCTGCTGCTCGGCGACGACATCCCGGCGTCGCAGGCGGAGATCCGCCGCTACTCGGCCGCCGACGCGCGGGCGCTCCCGGAGTTCGAGGCGGACCTCGGCCGGCTCGCCGAGGTGATCGGGCCGCTGATGGACACGACCCCGCCGAACCCCGGCCACATCACGACGGGAGACATCCCCGGCCTGCTCAAGATGGCGGGGATCGGGCGCAGGCACCGCGCCGCGATCAACGACGCGCTCTTCCTCTTCGCGACCTCCTGCACCCAGTACCTCGGCGAGCGCTTCAGCTCCGACGTCGTGATGGCCGCCATGGGCTGGCACGCGATCAACGACTCGAGCGCGGGGCCCTCGACCCCCGGCACCGCCTACGTGCTCCTCCACGACCACGCCGCCGAGCAGGCGGGTGGCGGCCTTCGCACCTGGGGCTTCGTCCGCGGCGGGATCGGCCTGGTCACCGAGGCGATGGCCGACGCCGCACGCGAGGCGGGCGCCGAGATTCGCACCTCGGCCGAGGTCGAGCGGGTGCTCGTCGAGGACGGCAAGGCGACCGGCGTCGCCCTCACCGACGGCAGCGTGATCGAGGCCGACCGCGTGCTCTCCAACGCCGACCCGATCCGGACGTTCTTCGGCCTCGTCGGCGAGGAGCATCTGCCCGACCGCTTCGCGGCCTCCCTGCGGAACTACCGCACCCAGGGGACCAGCGTGAAGATCAACCTGGGAGTCGACCGGCTTCCGGAGGTGACCGGGATGCCATCGGGCCGGCAGCCCTACCTCGGCGGGATCATGGAGTTCGGCGGCTTCATCTCCGAGATGGACCGCGCCCAGCACGAGGCCCGCTCGGGCCGGCTCGGGACCGACCCCCACACCGAGGTCTGCATCCCGACGTTCCACGATCCGTCGCTCGCACCCGACGGCCACCACGTGCTGACGATCGACATCAACTCCCAGCCCTACGACATCCACGCCGAGGACGGGGAGCTGGGACGACCACCGCGAGGCCGTGGCCGACCGCGCGATCGCGACGCTCGAGAACTACATGCCCGGATTGACCGAATCAATTGTCCATCGTCAGGTTTTGAGCCCCGTGGACCTCGAGCGCCTTCTCTACCTGACCGGCGGCCACGCGCTCCACGGCGACATGTCGTTCGACCAGCTCTTCTCCCTTCGCCCCGTCCGCGGCCACGCGGACTACCGGACCCCGGTCGAGGGCCTCTACCTCTGCGGCGCCGGGACCCATCCCGGGGGCGGAGTCAGCGGTGCGAACGGGAGCAACTGCTCCCGCGAGGTGCTCCGCGACGCGCTGTCTACGCGCGACCGCCTGCGCCGAAGATTCGCCTAGCCGACCCGGGTGATGAATTGTTCAACAGTTCCTCTAATCCTGATAGATTCACCTCGCAGGCAGCGAGAACCCCGAAATCCCCGATGAGCACTGGAGCACGCCAATGGCGAACGTGAACCCCCTCCCCGAAGGCGATCCGACCGAAGGAACGGAAGGACAGACCAGGCGCGAGGTGATCGGTGACGGCGCCAAGCTCGTGCTCGCAGCGGGGATCGGCGCGCAGATCATGGCCGCCACCGGGGCCGACACCGCGGTCGCGAAGCGCGTTCGCCACGTCGCCAGCCGGGCCGGGAACAAGCCGGGCTACGGGCCGCTCGTGTCGACGAAGGGCGGCGAGTTCAAGCTTCCCAAGGGCTTCAAGGTGTTCGAGTTCGGCGTCGCCGACACGAAGATGAGCGACGGCCTGCGGACGCCGCGCTGCCACGACGGCTCGGCGGTCTTCAACGCCGGCAAGGGCCGCCTGTCCCTGATCCGCAACCAGGAGCTCGCGGGCCTCGGCAACGCGATCGGCCCGAAGAACGCCTACGACCGCTACGCCAAGGGCGGGGTGACGACGACGCTGTTCGACCCGAAGCGCGGCGAGCTCGTCGGCAGCTCCCTGATCCTCAACGGGACCGACAACAACTGCAACGGCGGCCGCACCCCCTGGAACACCTGGCTGACCTGCGAGGAGTCCACGGTCGGCAAGTTCAAGGGCTACGAGAAGGAGCACGGCTACGTCTTCGAGGTTCCCTACGACGCGAGCAGCCCGATCGAGCCGAGGCCGATCAAGGCGATGGGCCGCTTCGTCCACGAGGCCTGCGCGGTCGATCCGAAGACGGGCATCGTCTACATGACCGAGGACAACGGTCCTGACGGCTTCTACCGCTACCTCCCCAACCACCACAAGCAGCTGCATCGCGGCGGCACGCTTCAGATGCTCGCCGTCAAGGGTCGTGACAAGTACGACACGGTCCACGGCCAGACCGTCGGCAAGAAGCTTCCCTGCGAGTGGGTCACGATCGACGATCCCGACCCCGAGGACGCCGAGCGCCATCCGACGCGCGTCTACGACCAGGGCCGCGACAAGGGAGCCGCCCGCTTCCTCGGCCTCGAGGGCGCCAACTGGGGACAGGGCGCCGTCTGGTTCACCGCCAGCGAGTCGGGAGACAAGCTCGCCGGACAGGTCTGGAAGTACACGCCCTCGAAGGACCTCAAGAAGGGGACCCTCGAGCTGATGTTCGAGTCCGACGACCGCAAGGTGCTCGACGAGCCCGACGCGATCGTCGTCAGCCCCCGCGGCGGCACCGTCCTCTGCGAGGACGGCGACGGCGAGGACGGCGGCACCAACTTCCTCCGGGTACTCACCCCCGCGGGCAAGATGGAGACGTTCGCCCGGAACACGACCAAGATCCCCGGCGAGAACGGCAACCCCGGCGTCACCGAGTGGTCAGGTGCCTGCTACAGCCCCGACGGCAAGTGGCTCTTCGTCAACCTCTACCACCCGGGTCGCTCCTACGCGATCACCGGCCCGTGGGAGAAGGGCTGGCTGTAAACGCCGCCGCCAGGTCGTCGTCAGCTCGGCCCGACGCGGTCGAGCTGACGGACGATCCCCTCGACCCGTCGTCGGTCCTGGAGGGCGACCCGCGGACCGCCGACGGCGAGATCGCGCGCTCCGCCGACGGCACGCTCGTCACCGGCGTCTGGACCTGCACACCGGGCCGGATGACGGACGTCGAGGCCGACGAGACCTTCGTGGTGCTCGAGGGCCGAGCGACGATCGAGGCCGAGGGCCAGGAGCCGGTCGAGGTCGGTCCCGGCGACGTCTGCGTCCTGGCCGCGGGCGCAAGGACGACCTGGACGGTCCACGAGACGCTGCGCAAGGTCTACGTGATCCGCGAGGACGCCGAGTAGCGCGGTCCCCGCCGACCTTGCGGCCGTCGCGATGGACGGGCTGGGGAGGGAGGGGAGGGAGCGGTGCTTCCACCGGCTCCGGTCACCGAGTGGCCTAAATCGGAACCAGTGGTTCCGATTCATGCCACTCGGTGCAATCCGGCCGGATCGAAGCCATATGTGGTCCTCTCAGGACCCAATATGGCGACGATCCACCAAACCCGGCCGGGCGTCAGCCCCACCACGGCGAGTCCCCTCCCCTACCTCCCCCCCTCCCCAGCCCTTACGGCTTGCCCCGCCACCCCCGTCACAGCGTCAGCCCCGCCCCCGCCGGCCCCCACGCCTCCTAACCCGCCGCCACCCGCCCAAACGCCGCAACCGCCTCGTCGATCTGCTCCGGCGTGTGCGCGGCCGACAGCTGAACCCTGACCCGCGCCGCTCCCTCGGGGACCACCGGGAAGCCGAAGCCGATCGCGAAGACGCCCTCGTCGAAGAGGCGCGAGCTCATCGCGATCGCGTCGCGGGTCTCCCCGACGATGATCGGCACGATCGCGCTCTCGCCCTCCAGCGGCGTCAGCCCGGCTGCGATCAGGCCCGCCCGGAAGCGCGCGACGTTGCTCCGCAGCCGGCTGAGCCGGGAGGGGTCGTCCCGGAGCGAACCGAGGGCCGCCCGCGCGCCCGCGGCCACCGACTGCGGCAGGCCGTTGGAGAAGAGCTGACCGCGGGATCGCTGCTCGAGGAGGTCGCAGAGGGCGCGCCCGCCCGCGACGAAGCCGCCCGAGGCGCCACCGAGCGCCTTGCCAAGGGTCCCGGTGATGATGTCGACGCGGTCCTCGACGCCGAAGTGCTCGGCGGTGCCGCGGCCGGTCGCTCCCAGAACTCCCAGACCATGGGAGTCGTCGACGATGACCGTCGCCCCATGCTCGGCGGCGAGGTCGACGATGCCGGGAAGCGGAGCGAGGTCGCCCTCCATGCTGAAGACGCCGTCGGTGACGATCAGGCAGCGAGAGCCCTCGGGGACCTCGGCGAGCTTGGCGGCCAGCGAGCCGAGGTCGGCGTGCGCGTAGACGGCCTTGCCGCCGGGCCGGGCGAGGCGGATGCCGTCGATGATCGAGGCGTGGTTGAGCTCGTCGGAGAGGACGAAGGTGCGCTCGCCCGGAGAGCGTGTCGAGCAGCGCCTGGTTCGCGTTCCAGCAGGACGTGTAGGAGATCGCCGCCTCGGTCCCGAGGAAGCCGGCGAGGTCACGCTCGAGCTCCAGGTGGGGAGTGAAGAGGCCGCAGATGAACCGGACCGACGCGGTGCCGGCGCCGTAGCGCTCGAGCGCTGCCGCGGCCGCCGCGACCACGACCGGATCGGCGGCGAAGCCGAGGTAGTCGTTCGAGCAGAGGCAGATCGCCTCGGTTCCGTCGGCGAAGCGGATCACCGGTCCCTGCGGCGAGTCGATCTGGCGCAGCGTCTTCAGCTGACCCGCGTCGGCCAGCTCGGCGAGCTCGCTCCGCAGCTCGGCCTCGAGGGTGGCGGTCACGCGGTCGGGAGCGCGGCGATCACCGCGTCGGTCGCCTCGGCGACGATCCCCAGCGCGCGCTCGTGGGCCTCGGGAGGCATCAGCAGCGACGGCTGGAGGTTCAGCGACGTCGTGCTGGAGTCGCTGAGGATGCCGCGGCGCAGCGCCTCGGCCGCGACGGCGTCCTGCAGGTCGCGGGTCGCGCTCGCGGGTCTCGGGATCCTGGACGAACTCGATCGCCTGGAAGCCGCCGACGGCGCGGACCTCGCCGATCCGCTCGTGGCGGGCGGCGAGCTCACCGAGGACCTCGGTGCCGACGCGCTCGAGCTCGGCGACGTTGCCGAGGACGTCCTCGCGCTCGTAGGCATCGAGGGTCGCCAGTGCGGCGGCGACGGAGCCGGGGAGCCACGACCAGGTGCTGCCGGTCGAGATGTCGGCGACCTCGCCGAGGACGCGGTCGGTCCCGAGCAGGGCGCCGATCGGCATCACCCCGCCGCCGAGTGCCTTGCCCATGCAGATCAGGTCGGGCTCGACGCCCCAGCGCTCGACGGCGAACATCGTCCCGCTCCGGCCCAATCCGGTCTTCACCTCGTCGGCGCACAGGAGCCAGTCGTGCTCCCGGCAGAGGTCGGTCAGCGCGGTCCAGAAGGTCTCCGGGGGAGCGATGCAGCCGCCCGAGCCGAGCACCGGCTCGATCACGACGCCGGCGACGAGGGCGGGATCGATCGCGTGGAAGAGGACCTCGTCGCGGATGTAGTCGACGACGGCGTCGCCGCTCCCGCCCGGTCGCGGGTCGCGGAACGGCGAGCGGAACGGGTTCGGGATAGGGGACGTGGGCGAACCCGGGGACCAGCGCCCGCTCCCCGGCGCTGATCGCGTTGATCTCGGCGCCGAGGGTGGCGGTCGCGGTCGACTCGCCGTGATAGCCGCCGTGGAAGGCGAGGATGATCGGGCGGCCGGTGGCGCGGCGCATGAGCCTGATGGCGGTCTCGACCGCCTCGGTCCCGTTGAGCGCGATGTCGACGCGGGAGATCGAACCCGGGCGCGAGCGCGACGAGGCGCTCCGCGAGCTCGAACATCCCCGGGGTGGCGAGCGTGTGGCTGTCCTCGTTGCCGAAGCGGCGGATCGCCGCGACCGCCGGCTCGATCAGGTCCTCGCGGCAGGCCCCAAGCGGGACCGAGGCGGAGGCCGAGGCGAGGTCGATGAAGACGTTCCCATCCAGGTCGGTGGCCGTATAACCGCTCTTGCTCTCCAGCACGAACGGGGCAAGTTCCTCCTCCAGCCCGCGGTACAGGAGCCCCTTGCCGCGCTCGAGGACCTCGCGGCTCTTCGGCCCCGGGAGCTCGGTGAGGATCCGCGGCAGGTCGCCGTCGACCGACGGATCCTGCGGCAGTGCGACTGATTCCCCTGGGAGCGGTTCCACGTCCCGGCCATACTACCCACCGATTGTGGAACAATCCATTCTCGTGGGGCCGGCGGGGCGGGTCCTTCCCCCGGGGCCTGCCCCTCGGCTCTGCGCGTTGGGCGCTTTCGCAAGGATGGGGCGTGCCCGAAGCCCATGCTCGCGATCATCGCCGCAATCCTCCTCTCGGCAGCCGGCGGCATCTGGGCCGAGCGGCGCTACCCCGAGCGCGCCCTGGACTCCTCCCGGAAGTCCCTGCTGGTCGTGCTCTACGTCGTTCTCCCGCCGACCACGTTCTTCAACCTCGCCGCCCTCGACTTCGACACCGATCACGCGGGCGGCATCGCGCTCGCCTGGGTCGCCGTCGCGATCGCGGCGGTCGTCGCCGGCCTGATCGGCTCGAAGCTCCTCCACGCCAAGCCGCCGCAGGTCGGGGCGATGGTGACGTGCACGCTCGTCGCCAACACCGGGCTACCTCGGCTACCCGCTCGTGGCGGCGCTCCTCGGCTCCGAGAGCCTCGGCGAGGGAGTGGCCTACGACATCGGTGTCGGCGTCCCGGCGCTCCTGATCGGCGGCTTCGCCGTCGGCGCCGCGTTCGGGACGAAGGCGGGGACCGGCGCCCGCCAACGTGGCACCGCCTTCTTCGCCCGCAACCTTCCCCTGTACGCGGCGGTTCTGGCCCTCATGGCGCCGGACGCGCTGGCGCCCGACGTCCTCGTCGACATCTCGCGCGTGATCGTGGTCCTGATCCTCCCGGTCGGCTTCTTCGCCGTCGGCACGACCCTGGCTCACGACTCCGGCGACGGCGACGTCAAGCTGCCGCCGCCGATCAGCAAGCCAACCGTCGCGATCGGCTTCACGAAGCTCCTCCTCGTTCCCGGGCTCCTCTACCTGTTCTCGCTGCCGCTGATCGACCTCCCGAGCACCTACCTGCTGATGGCCGCGATGCCGGCGGGGCTCAACTCGATGATCGTCGCCCACGCCTACGGGCTCGACCTGGAGACGACCGCCGAGGCGATCACCTGGACGACCGCGCTGGTCGTCACGGTGGCGCTGGTGGCGAGCCTGCTCTGAGGCAGGCGTCATCCAGGCGAGGCCGATTCGGCTATCAGTAACCGGATTGCTGAAGCTTCTGTTCGGCTAGGTTGGTGTCACTTCAACCGGGGTGCAAGGAAGATTCTGTGAGACGGGCACGCATGCTGATCGCTTTGGGCATCGCTTTGGCGGCGGGGCTGGGGACCGGCCAGGCACAGGCGTCCACCTACTGCGCCGAGCTGCCCGGTGACGCGAGCTGCGACCAGAACTTCGCGGGTACCACCACCGCGGTCCAGGCCGCCGTCGCCGCCGCCGACACGCACCCGGGAGCGGACACGGTCAAGGTCGGTCCCGGCATCTTCGTGATGCCGAGCCCGGTTTACCTGGACAGCTTCGGTCCGGACAACACGTTGACCCTGGTCGGATCCGGGCCGGCCACCGTCCTTCGCGGTTCCGATCCGGCCGATCCGGAGATCCACTTCCACGCCCCTCAGGGTTCGAGCATCAGCAAGCTCACGGTCAGCATCCCCGACGACGCGACCAGTGCGGCCAAGCGCGGGCTGGTCCTCACCGGTGACGCCCCGACCGCCGACGACATCGACGTCAACTTCGTCACGGGAACCACGGGCGACAAGACCACCGGGGTCGTGCTCCAGGACGGAGCGACCCTGAGCAACTCGAGGGTCAGCCTCTACAACGCGAACGTGAACACGGCGGTGGCTTCAACCACCGGAGGCACCCAGACGGTGCAGGGTTCGACGCTCACCGCCTTCAGGGACGTCGACCAGCGCAACACGGTGCGGAACCCTGGAGGTGAGGAGGTCGGCCCTCATCCTCATCGGCGTTGGCGGCCTGAACCAAGGGGGGACCCTGAACATCCGGGATTCGGTGATCGTCGCCCCCTTCGGCAACGGCGATGGGATCTACATGTCGAGCAGCGGCGTTTCGCCCCAGTTCGCCGACACCCTGATCGACGGGACCACGATGCTGGGAACTCCGGGCGCTGGAGGCACCGCCACGGTGGGCGTCGTCGCCATCTCGGCGGCGGGTACGCCGACTCCCGCCAACACCCGCCTCCGTTTCAACAACTCGGTCATCCACGGATACGACTACGCCATCGCCCACAGCACGGTCTACCCCGAAGACACCCTCAACATCGACGTGGATTCGTCCGCATACGATTCGACGCGGGTGGCTTCCCAACCTGGCCTCGGCACCGCGGACTTCGACGACACAGGGCCTGGTCGATCTCAACGGAGTCGACCCGAAGTTCCTCGACACCGGCAACGGTGACTACTCGCTGGCCTCCGGATCACCGCTGATCGACGCCGGTCAAGCGGCTGCCCCGCCCGCTCGGCTCGAAGGACCTGGCGGGCACCCCCCGGGCATGCGACGGAAACGACGATGGCGCCATCCGTCGGGACATCGGCGCCTACGAGCTCCGGGCGGACGGCAACGACGACTGCGTCGCCCCGGAGACCACGATCGTCGGCGGACCGGGTCCGACGACGACCTTCCCGTACACCTTCTCGGTGGGCTCCGACGACGGCCAGGCGACGTGGCGCTGCTCGTTCGACGGTCGTCCCGGGTCCGCCTGCGGCCCGCTCGTGGATGCACCCGACCTCGGTCCCGGTCCGCGCACCTTCTCGGTCCAGGCCGTCGACAAGTACGGGAACATCGACCAGACGCCGGCCGTCAGCCAATACACGGTCATCGCCGGCGCAGAACCGGCCGACACGACCCCGCCCAAGGTCACGAAGCTCAAGGCACCGAAGTCGACGAAGAAGAAGCGGGCCAAGGTCACCTTCAGCGCGGACGAAGCCGGTGCGGCGTTCACCTGTCAGCTGAACAAGTCGAAGGCGAAGCAGCTGCAAGTCGCCATGGAAGACCCCGAAGCTGGCGAAGGGCAAGAACACGATCCAGGTCTGGGCGACGGACGAGGCCGGCAACCGCTCCGAGATCGTGCGGCGGACCATCAAGCTCCGCTAGGGGCCCCGCCCATCGAGCTAAGCCGGGCCTCCCCGCGCCCGCCACATGCCCGCGAGGACGACCAGCGGGCCGACGACCAGGAACCACACGCCGACGAGGTTCCCGACGGTGTCGAACGTCTTGAAGCCGTCGAGGTTCGACGTGTGCCAGACCGCGTGGGGAATCGAGAACGCGAGGAACGCGACGCACGTGATCAGGACGAGACGCCACTCGAGCCAGATCGCCGCGGCGATCAGGATCACCGCCGTCGCGAGGAA
>CAVUFM010000023.1:0-15875 GCA_963740845.1 uncultured Solirubrobacterales bacterium | reverse complement strand
GGCCGAGCCGAAGATCCTCAGCATGAAGAGGAAGAGGTTGATGAAGTCGAGGTAGAGGGCGAGGGCTCCGAGGATGGAGGCCTTCTGCGCGTCGGCGCCGGCGATGCCGCTCTCACCCATCTTCTTGATCTTCTGCATGTCGTAGGCCGTGAGGCCGCAGAAGACGAGGACGCCGGCGAAGGTCACGAACCAGTAGAGGACGGAGTTCGCCCAGAAGATGTTGACGACGCTGCCGATGATCACGCCGATCAGGCCCATGAAGAGGATCGAGCCGAGGCTGGAGAGATCCCGCTTCGTGACGTAGCCGTAGGCGGCCATGCCGGCGAACATGCCGCCCGCGGTGGCGAAGGAGGCCGCGATCGAGGCCGTCGAGTAGGCCTCGACGATGACCGAGAAAGTGAAGCCGTTGACCGCGGCGAACAGCGCGAAGAGGAAGATGGCGACCGGTGCCGAGATCTTGTTGATGCCCGCGGAGATCGCGATGACGAGCCCGATCTGCAGGATGAACATCCCGAAGTAGGCGAACGGGTTCGCCTCGAACCACTCGAGCATGTCGCTGCTCGCGGCCACGTAGGCGGCGATGCCGGCCGTGATCGCCAGTCCGACGAACATCCAGCCGAAGACGCTCGTCAGGAACGTCTGACGCGCAATCTGGACATCGGTCGTGCCGAGGGTGGGGGTGCCGAACTGGTCGCTCATCTGGGGCCGAACTCCTTGCCTGGGTACCGCCCGAACACCGGGCGAATGGTTCATCGAAGAATACTCGGGCGGATGGCTGAATCGCTGGTCTCAGACCGGCTCCGTCCTCCGCGGGTGCGAACATCCGTTCGTGCAGGAGAGGAGCTCGAACCAGAAGGGAGCGCTGGCTGAGCTGGCGATCGCAAAGGAGGCGGCGTCCTTGGGGTTGGGCGTCTACTGGCCGATGGTCGAGCACGGACGCTGCGACCTGGTGCTCGAGTCAGACGGTGGACTTCTCCGCGTTCAGTGCAAATGGGGCCAACTGCGCGGGGAGACGATCCGCGTGACTCTCTCCACTTGTCGGCACACGCCACTCGGCGGCTACGTCCGCACCACCTATGCCGCGGGCGAAGTGGACGCGATCGCCGTCTACTGCGGCGAGCTGGAGCGCTGCTACCTCATTCCGATTGCGATCGTCGGCGGCAGATCGTGCGTTCATCTGCGCCTTGAGCCGGCGACGTAACAACCAGCGTGCGGCTATACACTTCGCCGCCGATTACGAGTTCTCGGGGGCTGTAGCTCAGTTGGCTAGAGCGTCGCACTGGCAGTGCGAAGGTCAGGGGTTCGAGTCCCCTCAGCTCCATGTATCTCCCGCTGAAACCGAGAGCGTGGGCGCCGAGCAGTTCGGTGCCCACGCACCTCGCTTCGTTCAGCGGGCTGCAGCCGGGGAGTCCTTCCTGATCACCCGTCGCGGCAAGCCGATGGCGCGGCTGGTGCCACCGGGGGAGCAAGCCGCGATAGAACCCACCGATGGAGATCTGGCACAACCCGCGCTGCTCGAAGAGCCGCCAGGCGCTGACGCTGCTTGAGGAAGCCGGCGCCGAGCCCCAGGTCCGGCGCTACCTCGACGACCCGCCGACCGCAGCCGAGCTCGACGCCGCGCTCACCGCGCTCGGCCTGGAGCCTTGGGAGCTCGCGCGGATGGGCGAGGCCCGTTCCAAGGAGCTCCGCCTCGTCGACCTGGAGCGGAACCGCGACGCCTGGATCGCGATCATGGTCGCGAACCCGATCCTGATCGAGCGCCCCGTGGTCATCGCCGATGACGGACGCGCGATCGTCGGCCGTCCGCCCGAGCGCGTCGCCGAGATCCTCCCGGGCTAGGTCCACGTCGTGATCCGCGCGCTCAGCTTCTTCGCGATCGCCGCCTTCATCGCCGGCTTCGCCGTCCCGATCCTCGGGGGCAGCATCGTGGTGGGGATCGTCCTGGTCGCGGTCGCCTGCGCGCTGCTCACGTCGCTCGCCGCCCGTCGCATCTTCATCCGCGCCCGCGAGATCGTCGGCGCGGTGCGGACCTTCGTCACCGGCGACGTCCGCAACGCCCGCATCGTCGACGTCGGCGAGCCCGAGGGTTTCTTCGCGCCGAGGGCCGAGACGACCCTGGAGGTCGAGGGCGACGACGGGCACGTCCATCGCATCCAGGTCGAGATGCCGATCCCGTTCCCCGCCGCGATCGGCTATCGGCTCAGCCGCCGGTTCAAGCTCCCGATCATCGGCCGCAAGCCGCTCTCGGAGCTGATGGCGCTCGAGCTCAGGCGCGAGGGCCTGAAGATGTCGGCGGGATGGCGACCGGCGCCGGACGCCGAGGTGATCGAGATCGGCCAGATCACGCCGGGAGCGTGACTTTCCGGCCGCCGGGGCGCGGGTGACCGACCCGCCTCGTCGCAGGGCCGCTTCGCGGCCTTGCTCCTGAGTTCGGCGGGTTCGGTCACCCGCGCCTCGGCGGCCTACCGCCGGGCGCCAGGCGGCCAGGACTAAGGGTTTGTCGGGAACCAGGGGTCGGTAGCCCAGGTCCGGGCCTTCAGGTGGCCCTTCACCGCGGCGATGTACTCCGCGTTCTGCTCGGTGTACCAGCGGCCCGACACCCAGGCGCCGACCGAGCCCCAGAGGTCGCCCGCCTTGTAGGTGCGGCCGTTGTCGGGGCGGACGTCGGGGTTGTTGAGCCAGTCCATCTTCCCGTCGTAGTAGGCGCGCATGATCCCGCCGTAGTAGTCGGCGTTGAAGGCGGTCGAGTCGCGCATGAACGGCAGGCAGCAGTGGTAGGGACGGCGCACCTGGAAGATCCCGAACGAGTCGCCGTTGTCGCCGAGCGTGTCCATCTCCCACCACGACTCGTGCACGGCGACGGAGCGGAGCACCTCCTCGGGCAGTCCCCACTTGTTGGCGGCCCACTCGATGATGTCGTCGGTCGACCCCGTGTACTGCCCGTCCACGAACCGCTGATAGGGCATGTCGCTGTTGGCGTGGAAGTAGGAGAGCTCGTCGGCGGTCGGCACCGTGGCGTTGGGAACCGCGTTGTCGGGGCGCAGCACCTCCGGGGTTTGCTCAACCCGGCGGGCGGCCTTCTTGCTGGTGAGCGGCCCCCACCCGATCTTCTTCTGCAGCTTGGCGATGCCGCCGCCCTTGCCGCCGCCGCCCTTGCCGGCGAGAGCAGCGCTCGGCAGCGCGACCGCAAGCAGGGCGGCGCAGAGCAGCGCAAGCGATCGAAGTCGGCGTCCCACAGCTCCGATCATCGACCCACCGGCGGCGAAGCCTTAGTTCCGGCCCTCGCCACCCGCCGCGCTTCGGCGAGCGCCGGGCGCGACCGCTTCTCCATCCGCGCCCGGACCCGCCAGGTGGCCCCGGAGAAGTCCATGTTGGCCACGGTCGCGAAGCCGAGCTCATCCTCGCGGAGCGCCAGCAGCAGGTGCGAGACGCGATCGGCGGCGGGGAGGCCGTCGACGTCGGCGATCCGCACGCACCAGCAGTCGGTCCGCCTGCCGCGGCCGCGGATGAGCATCGCCCCGCGCTCGCCCACGAGCCAGACGCCCAGCTCACCGCGCTCGAGGACCAGTCCGGTCGCCGCCAGGAGCTCGCGGGCGTCGTGGCCGACGAGGTCGCCTAGCAGCCCGAGCGCCATGGTCTCCGCGCCCGCCTCGGCGCTCCCCGCGGCGGAGCGCTCGCTTCCCAGGGGAACCACCGAGCGGACGCCCCGCCGGGCGTAGACGGCCGGGATCGCGACCATGTGAGCCAGGCTCCAGACCGAGACGATCACGAGCAGCGGCTCCAGCGCGACGAGCAGAACCGCCACGGCCAGAAACGGCGTCGCGATCGCCACCGTCCACGCGGTCCAGCGCCACTCGCGGCGCCGCAGGGAGCGATGGGTCGGCCGCTCCCGCCAGGGCACCGACGCCGTCTCCGCGAGGAAGCCGGGCTCCGGCGCGGGGAGGGGCAGGCCGCTCACCGGCGGGGAGGCGTCAGCCGCCGGCGATCTGACGGCGCATCACGACGAGATCAGCGTCGGCGGGCAGCTCCCGCACGACCTCGGCGGTCCCGTCGGCGCGGGTCGCGCTCGCGACCATCCCGTTCTCCCGCTCCACCGCGAACAGCCGGGAGGCCTCCTCGAAGGCGGCATCGTCGGCCGAGCTCCACTCGGCGAGCGTCGTGTGACCGGTGCGGTCGAGCCTGATCAGCCGGGACATCCTCGGGCCTCCTTCGTTTGACGAGCCTGTCGCCCGAAAGCTACCGGGCACCTCCCGTGGTCCCGGCCGAGCCCCGCGGCCGCCGCGTTCGTAGAGTCGCGGGATGCCCGCCGCGATCCCGCCCGCCCGCCTGCTGCGCCTCCGGCTCGCGGCCCAGCGCCTGAGCCCTGCGGCCGCCGCCGGCAGCGCCCAGGAGGCCGCCGCCGCCGTCTGCGGGATCCAGGCCCAGGACGTCCGCGCCTCGCGGCTGGCCCTGCGCTCGCGCGTCCCCGGGCTCGAGCGCGCCGACGTCGACGGGGACTCCTCGCTCGTCCGCACCTGGACGGTTCGCGGCACCGTCCACCTCATCGCGGCCGCCGATCTGCCGCTGTTCCACACCCTCACCGCCGGGCGCAACCTGCGCGTCTACGAGAACCTGATCGACAAGCGCGGCAACCTGGAGGCGGCGCGGGCCACTCTCCCGGCGATGGTGGAGGAGCTCGAGCGGGACGCGCCGCTGACCCGCGCCGAGCTGCTCGGGCGCCTCGAAGCCCGCGGCTGCCCCTCGCTCGGACCGCGCTCGGTCAACGTCCTGATGCCCTGGGCCTGCGCCTCCGGCCTGGTGGCCGGCCTCCCCGACGGGAGCTTCCGCGCGACCGAGCCGCCGCCCGCCCTCGACCGCGACGAGGCGCTCGCCACCGTCGCGCGGCGCTACCTCGCCGGATACGGACCCGCAGCCGCCGAGGACCTGGCGAAGTGGTCGGGCCTGCCGCTCGGCGAGTGCCGCCGCGGCCTCGAGGCCTGCGGCGAGCTGGAGCGTCACGGCGAGCTGCTCGCGCTCCCCGGAGCCATCGACGCCGACCCACCCGAGCCGCCGGCCGTGAGCCTCCTGGCCGCCTTCGACACCTCGATGCTCGGCTGGGCCTCACGCGAACCGATCGTCCGTGCCACCGACAACGGCGAGGTGGTCCCCGGCGGCGGCATCGTCCGCGCCGTGGTCCTGTCCGCCGGTCGCGCGGTCGCAACCTGGCGGCTGGAGGGAAGCGGCGCTCGCCGCACCCTCGTCCTCGACCGCTTCGGCCGCGGTCCCGCCAAGCGTCGCCCTCGCCGCCGAGGTCGCTGACGTCGCCCGTTTCCTCGGGGTCGAGGTCCAGCTCCCCGCCTAGACTCCCCGGCCCGATGAACGACTCCCCGCAGACAGACGAGCGCGCCCGCTACCAGCCGCGCGAGATCGAGCGCCGCTGGCAGGAGCGCTGGGCCGCCGAGCGGACCTGGGAGGTCCCCAACCCGGGCGAGGATGGCTTCGACGCCTCCAAGCCGAAGGCCTACGTGCTCGAGATGCTCCCCTACCCGAGCGGGGAGCCACACGTCGGCCATCTCAAGAACTACTCGCTGGGCGACGCCATCGCCCACTTCCGCCGCCGCCACGGCTTCCAGGTGGTCCATCCGATGGGCTACGACGCCTTCGGTCTCCCCGCCGAGAACCACGCGATCAACACCGGCGAGCACCCGCGCGATTCCACCTGGGCGTCGATCGAGCAGTTCAAGGAGCAGTTCCTCTCCTGGGGGATCTCGATCGACTGGAGCCGCGAGTTCGCCACCTGCGAGCCGTCCTACTACCACTGGACCCAGTGGCTGTTCCTGCAGCTCTTCGAGCGCGACCTCGCCTACCGGGAGAACGCCCCCGTCAACTGGTGCCCCAAGGACCAGACGGTGCTCGCCAACGAGCAGGTGATCGACGGCCGCTGCGAGCGCTGCGGCACCGAGGTGGTCCAGCGCGACCTCGAGCAGTGGTACTTCCGCATCACCGCCTACGCCGACCAGCTCCTCGACGACTTCGGCTGCTCGAGTCGTGGCCCGAGCACGTCGTGACGATGCAGCGCAATTGGATCGGCCGCTCCGAGGGTGCCCGCGCCGTCTTCCGCTGCGAGGAGCTCGAGCTCGACTTCCCGGTGTTCACCACCCGCCCCGACACGCTCTTCGGCGCCACCTTCTTCGTCCTGGCCCCCGAGCACCCCGATCTGGGACGCCTGATCGAGGGCACGTCGAACGCCGACGAGGTCCGCGCCTACGTCGCCGAGGCCACGCGCGAGAGCGCCGCCGAGCGTGGCGCCGACGACAAGGAGAAGACCGGGGTCCGGCTCGAGCGCACCGTCACCAACCCGGTCAACGGCGAGGAGATCCCGATCTTCGTCGCCGACTACGTGCTGATGGAGTACGGGACCGGCGCGATCATGGCGGTGCCCGCGCACGACGAGCGCGACTTCGCCTTCGCGACGAAGTTCGGGCTCGAGATCCGCCAGGTAGTCGCTCCCGGCGACGGCTCCGAGGTGCCCGCCGATGAGGCCTTCGTCGCCAAATCCGACGACGTCCGGATGGTCAACTCCGGCGAGCTCGACGGCCTCGCGCCGGCGGAGGCCATGGACCGGATCGTCGCGCGGTTGAAGTCCGAGGGCGTCGGGGAGACGGCGGTCAACTACCGCCTCCGCGACTGGCTCCTGTCCCGGCAGCGCTACTGGGGCTGCCCGATCCCGATCATCCACTGCCCCGACTGCGGGATGGTCCCGGTGCCCTCCGACCAGCTCCCGGTCGAGCTCCCCGACGTCGAGGACTACCGCCCGAAGGGCCAGGCGCCGCTGGCCGCCGCCACCGACTGGGTCCACGTCGAGTGCCCGAAGTGCGGAGGCGAGGCCCACCGCGACACCGACACCATGGACACCTTCGTCGACTCCTCCTGGTACTTCCTGCGATATCTCGATCCGAAGAACGACGGAGCGCCGTTCTCGCGGGAGATCGTCGACCACTGGATGCCCGCCGACCAGTACATCGGCGGCGTCGAGCACGCGATCCTCCACCTGATGTACGCGCGCTTCTTCGTCAAGGCGCTCTCCGACGGAGGCATGCTGGCGGCGCGTGAGCCCTTCGCCAACCTCTTCACCCAGGGCATGATCACCCGCGACGGGGCGAAGATGAGCAAGTCGAAGGGCAACGTCGTCAGCCCCGCCGACTACGTCGCGCGCTACGGCGCCGACTCCGCTCGCACCTACGTCTGCTTCATGGGACCGCCCGATCGCGGCGGCGACTGGGTCGACGAGGGCGTCGAAGGCGTCCACCGCTTCCTCGGCCGGCTCTGGCGCCTCGCCGAGGAGATCGCCGACTCGACCGTCGCCGCCCCCACCGAGGATCTGCAGGGGAGGGTCGATGGCGACGCGCTGACGCTCCTGCGCAAGGCTCATTGGGCGATCGACAAGGCCACCCGGGACTTCGAGCGCGACTTCGGGTTCAACACCGTCATCGCCGCGGTCATGGAGCTCGTCAACGAGGCCTACCGCGTCAAGGACGGCCTCAGGGGCGATCCCGACGGGGAGGCGACGGTGCGCTTCGCAACCACCACGGCGGCTTCGCTCATCTTCCCCTTCGCGCCCCATCTCGCCTCCGAGGTCTGGGAGCGACTCGTCGGCGGCGACCTCTGGGAGGTGCCGTGGCCGCAGGCCGACCCCGAGCTGCTGGTCGCCGACGTCGTCACGCTGATCGTCCAGGTCAACGGCAAGCTCCGCGACCGGATCGAAGCGCCGGCCGACGCCTCCCAGGAGGACCTGCTGGAGCTCGCGCACGCCAGCGAGAAGGTGCGAGCCCACACGGAGGGACACGAGGTCGTCAAGGAGATCGTCGTCCCGGGCAAGCTCGTCAACGTGGTCGTCCGCTGAGGTACGCGAGCGCGCGGTCGCTGAGGGTCTGCTAGAAACCCCGCCGTGCTCGTCAGGCGCCTCTCCGACGCCGCGGTGAAGGACTTTCACCGGCTCAGCTCCCACATCCTCATGGACGCGGGGGAACTCGGCTCGCGCCACATGACCGTCACCTGGGTCGATGTCCCGACCGGCGTCTCCCAGGAGCTGCACTCCCACGAGGAGGCGGAGCAGGTCTACGTGGTCGTCAAGGGGACGGGCACGCTCTCGACCACGGGCGACACCGAGACGCTTCAGCCCGGCGACCTCGCGTTGATCCCGCCGGCGACCGACCACACCCTCGCCAACGAGAGCGAGGAGCCGCTCTCCCTGCTTTCGGTCCAGTCCCCGGCGGTGTCGGTCGAGGAGACCTTCGGCCGCCAGACCGCAGCCGTCTCCGGCTACGAAGAGGACGACGACGACTACTGATCCAGGTGGCGTGGGCGCGGACGGCGTCATCCGCCGCCGCGTGCGGGTGCGCGGCCGGGTCCAGGGCGTCTTCTACCGCGACTCGGTCCGGCGGCTCGCCGTCCAGCGTGGGGTCGCGGGGAGCGCGACGAACCTCGGCGACGGTTCGGTCGAGGTCGTGCTCGAGGGCCCCGCGGAGGCGGTCGAGGGTCTGATCGCGTTCTGCGCCGACGGCCCCGACCGCGCGGAGGTCAGCGGCGTCGAGGTCGAGGAAGAGGACCCGCAGGGCGAGAGCGGCTTCCATACAGGCTGAGGCCTGGGGGCGCGGGCGTCGTAGCGTGCGCTGAATCGGCACGGATCGGCGCGGGGATCGTCACGATCGCGCCTCGATCCGTGACGGGAACGCGGGGAGCATCGATGGGGTGAGGCCTCACCCCCGATCGCAGTCCCCGCCATGGCGTCGATGAGCCGCGCCCAGATCGCCGTCTACGCGGCGATCGGCGTCTGCCTGCTTCTGCTGGGGCTTCGCGCCGTTCGCGAGACCGAGGCCTCCGGGGAGGGCCCGGGTGGCACCGGAGTGAGCCTCGCCGACGCGCCGGTGGGAGGAGTGGGGAGTGAGGCCGCCGGGGCCGCGGGCGACGTCGTCGTGCATGTGGCGGGCGAGGTCACCGAGCCCGGCGTCTACCGGATGCCCGCCGGCTCCCGGGTTGCGGATGCGATCGACCGAGCCGGAGGGGCGAATGGGGCCGCCGATCCCGATGCGATCAACCTCGCCGCGCGCCTGGCTGACGGGCAGCAGATCGTGGTTCCCGGCCGCGTCCCGGGCGGCGGCTCGGCCGCCACGGCCGAGGACGGACCGATCAGCCTCGGCTCGGCCGACCAGGCCGATCTCGAGACCATCGATGGGATCGGCCCGGTGACCGCCGCCGACATCATCGAGTTCCGGGACTCGCGCGGCGGGGTCTCCTCCGTCGAGGAGCTCGACGAGGTACCCGGCATCGGGCCGGCGACCCTCGAGTCGCTGTCCCAGCGCCTGCAGCCGTGACCAGGGCGCTCGGCTGGTGGCGCCACGCGGCGCTGGTCGGGCTTGCGGCGGGACTGCTGCTGAGCCCGGCGATCGACGCGCCGACCGGGTGGCTCCCGTGCCTGGTCCTCGGCGCCGCCGCCCTGACCTGGGCCGGGCGCCAGCTGCTTCCGCACGCGCTACGCGGGCCGGGCCGCGGGGCTCGCGTGGATGAGCTGCGTCGCGGTCCTGGCCGTCGTCGCCGGACTCGGAGCGGGCGACGTCAGGCTCGCTGCCATCGACGGAGGCGCCCTCCACGCGCCCCCGGGCTCGGAGGTGCTGATCGAGGGCTACGTCGCCGGGACCCCGCAGAGCAGCTTCGGCGAGGTCCGGGTCCCGATCGACACCCACGTCGGGCGCGTCCTCGCGGTCGTGCCCGAACCCGCCGGACGCATGGCGGTCGGCTCAGAGGTCCGCGCGGAGGGAACCCTCGTTCCGCCCGAGGACGGGTACGCGCGCTCGCGCGTGGAGCGCGCGGGCGCCGTCCTGGAGCTGCGGGCCGAGAGCCTCGAGCCGACCGGCGGCGCCCGCGGTGGCGTCCCGGGCGCCCTCGATCGGGTCCGGACGCGTGCCGAGCGCGCGCTGAGCACCGGGATGGACGCGGACGAGTCGGCGCTCGCTCGGGGCTTCGTGCTCGGCCAGGACGACGAGATCGATCCCGCCACGCGGGAAGCCTTCAAGCGGGCGGGGCTCAGCCATCTGCTCGCGGTCTCGGGCCAGAACGTGATGCTGCTGGCGATCCTCGGCGGCGCGCTCTTCGCGTTGTTCGGAGCGGGCCTGCGGATGCGGCTCGCGCTCACGCTTCTGCTCATCGCCGCCTACGTTCCGATCGCGGGAGCCGGACCATCGATCGCCCGGGCCGGTGTGATGGCGGCGGCGGCGATCCTCGCGACCCTGGCGGGGCGGCCGTCGGAGCGGGCCTATGCGCTGCTGCTGGCCGGCGTGGTCACGCTGCTCCTCGACCCGCGCTTCGGTGCTGACGTCGGCTGGCAGCTCTCGTTCGCGGCGGTCGCCGGGATCATGCTCTGGGGCAGGCGCCTGCGCGACGTGATCGCCGGCCGTCTCGGGCACCGCGTGCCGGAGCGGATCCTCGAGCCCCTCGCTGAAGGCGCGGGGCTGACGATCGCGGCGACGGTGGCGACCGCCCCGCTGATCGCCCACGTCTTCGAGCAGGTCTCGATCGCCGCCCTCCCCGCCAACCTCGCGGTGCTCCCCGCGATCGCTCCGGTCATGTGGATCGGCATGGCGATGGGGCTGCTCGCCCAGCTGCCCGTGACCGCCGTCGGCCCCATCGACCCGATGGCTTGGCTCGGCTACCTCGAGGCGCGGCTGATCGACTACGTCGCCTGGGTGGCGCACGCGTTCGCCGCACCGGGCTGGGCGCAGGCCCACCTCTCGCTCCCGGGAACGGCCGCACCAATCGCTGTCTCGCTCGTCCTCGGCGCTGCCCTGTCGCTCGCGCTGCTGGCGA
Source organism: uncultured Solirubrobacterales bacterium (assembly GCA_963740845.1). Lineage (GTDB taxonomy): Bacteria > Actinomycetota > Thermoleophilia > Solirubrobacterales > 70-9 > RHKX01. The sequence goes on along the minus strand of CAVUFM010000023.1, from coordinate 5,033 downwards.
TCATCCGCCGCGACGGCTTGCAGGTCCGGTCATCGCTCGGCCTCGCGCTGGCCGTCTCGGTCCTGCTGCTGCTGGTCCCGGCCGTCGGCGGCAGCCGACCCGACGCCCCGCCCGCCGGAACGCTGCGGATCGTCGAGCTCGACGTCGGTCAGGGAGATGCGACGCTGCTCCAGCCCGCGCGCGGCGACCCCGTGCTCGTCGACGGCGGCCCGCCGGGGAGCGCCGCAGCCGACGCTCTCGCCGAGCTCGGGATCGAGCGCCTCCGCGCCGTGGTCGTCACCCACGACGAGCTCGACCATGCGGGCGGCCTCGCCACCGTCCTCGACCGCGTCGAGGTCGCGGAGCTCGTCCACGCCCGTCCTGCGCCCGAGCTGCAGGCGATGGCGCGCGGCGCCGGGATCCCGGTCGTCAGGGTCGCCGAGGGCAGCTCCCTGCGCTTCGGCCGCCTCGGCCTCGACGTGATCTGGCCACCGCGCGAGCATCTGAGCGCCCCGGCTCCCGACCGCAACGCCGACGCGATTGTCGCGATCGCCCGCTTCGGCGGTTGGAGCACGCTCCTCAGCGCCGACGCCGAGCAGGAGATCACCCACCTCGATCCCGGTCCCTTCGATGTCCTCAAGGTCGCCCACCACGGAAGCGAGGACGCGGGCCTCGAGGCGCTTCTCGACCGGTCGGTTCCCAGGGTCGCGCTCATCGGCGTCGGCGCCGGCAACTCGTATGGACACCCGACCGAGGCGACCGTCACCGCCCTCGCCGAGCACGGGATCTGCACGCTCCGCACGGACGTCGACGGCTCCGCCTGGGTCGAGGTCGGCCCGGACGGGCTGAGCGTCTGGACCGGGAGCGGTTCGCCGCCCGATCGCCCCGGATGCGGATGAGGCCGGGTCCTCCGGGGTCACTCGTAGACTCGCTCCGATGCCCGACGAGATGAAGCCCGCCTACCTCCTCGCGGGGGGCGACGAGTCCAAGCTGACGGCCGCGTTGTCGCGGCTGCGGGCCCGCGCTGAGCGCGAGGGTGGCGCCGGCGCGCTCGAGGACTTCTCCGGTGCTCCGGGCGCGATGCCGGACGCCGACGCACTGATCGGCGCCATCCCGGCCATCTCGCTGACGGCATCGCGTCGCTACCTGCTCGCCGACGGCGTCGAGCGCTGGAAGGCGGCGCAGGTCAAGGCGATCGCCGCCGCCCTTGCTGCGGGCACGCCCGACGTAACCGTCGTCCTCGTCGCCCGTGGCGCCGCCCCGAAGGGGTTGGCGGAGGCCGTGAAGAAGGCTGGAGGGCGACGTGCTTGCCTATGAAGCGCCGAAGCGCCGCGACCTTCCCTCCTGGCTGATGGCCGCCGCTCGCGAGCGCAACTTCTCCCTCGACCCGCAGGCCGCCCGCACGCTCGTCGCCCGGCTCGGGGACGGAACGGCCCGGCTCGCGACCGAGCTCGACCGGCTCGCCCTCTGGGCGGGGGACGGGGGCACCGTCGACGCCGAGGACATCGAGGAGCTCACCGCCGACAACTCCGAGCGGGCGGGCTGGACGCTCGGCGACGCGATCGTCGCTCGCGACGTCGAGGCCGCGATCTCGAGCGCCGACGCGCTGCTCGATCAGGGCGAGGCGGTCACGCCGCTCGTCTACGGGATGGCCTCACGGCTCCGCAGCGCCCACCAGGCGGCCACGATGCTCGAGGAGGGGATCCCGGCGCAGAAGGTCGAGGCCGCCATGCCGATGGCGCCCTATCCGTCGAAGATGCTCGTCCGGTCAGTTCGCGGCATCGACCCGGCCGAGCTCGCGGGCGCGATCGGCGCGGTCGCGGACCTCGAGTGGTGGACGCGCGGAGGCTCCGACTACGACGACCGGGTTGCGATGACGCTGGCCGTCAGGCGAGCGGCGGGCGGGGACTGAGCCCGGTGGAGCCCGGAGGCAGCTAGGCGCTGGCGCGGAGGCGCGCGGCGCGGCTCTTCTTGCGCCCGGCGGTGCTCTTGTGCAGGGCGCCCTTCTGGACGGCCTTGTCGATCCGGGCGATCAGCGTGCGGTGCTCGGCCTCGATCTTCTCGGCGTCACCGGACTCGACGGCGCTCTCGAAGCGGCGGAAATGCGTCTTGACCGCGCCGGTGTGGCGACGGTTCTCGTCGTGCTCCCGCTCGGTACGGAGGATGCGCTTCTTCTGTGATGCGATGTTTGCCATGGGCGGCGGCGTACTTTAGCGGTCCATGACCGAACGTAGGGACCGAGTCGAGCCCGCGCTCGCGTACGGCTCCGGTGCACCCGGGGCCGAGTCGCCTGCGCAGGAGGAAGAACAGGCCGAGATGGGCAGGCGTCTCGGCCGCTCGACCGCGTTCTTCAGCATCGCGACGGGACTCTCCCGGATCGCCGGCCTGGTCCGCGAGATCTTCGCCGCGAGCTACTTCGGCGTCGGCATCCAGATGTCGGCGTTCACGATCGCCTTCCTCGTCCCGAACCTCGTTCGCTCGCTCTTCGCCGACGCGGCGCTCCAGGCCGCGTTCGTTCCCGTCTTCACCGAGCAGCTCGAGCGCGGGCGCAAGATCGAGGCATTCCGCCTGGGCGCGACCCTGATCTTCGGCGCGACCCTGGTGCTGGGTCTGATCACCGGCCTCTTCATCCTCCTGGCGCCCTACGTGATGCCGCTCTTCGCGCCGGGCTACTCCGGCGAGGAGCTCGACCTCACCATCGCGCTCTCGCGGGTGCTGTTCCCGATCCTGATCATGCTCGGGATCTCCGGAGTGGTCGTCGGCGTCCTCAACTCCTACAACCGCTTCGGCGTGTTCGCGATCGCGCCGCTCTTCTGGAACCTCGCGATCATCGCGGTGCTGATCGGGCTCGCGCCGGCCTTCCCCGAGGGCGACGAGATCTACGCCTACGCGATCGGCGTCGTCGTCGGCACCGCTCTGCAGCTGGCGATGGTCGCCTACGACCTCCGCAACACGCCGTTCCGCCTCCGCGCCGTGTTCGAGTGGCGCACGAAGCTCGTCAAGCGCGTCCTGCTGCTGATGCTGCCGGTGACGATCAGCCTCGGGCTCATCAACTTCAACCTCGCCATCAACGGCATCTTCGGCTCGCTCGTTCCGGGTCAGGGGGAGGAGGCGCCGGCGGCGATCGACAAGGCCTTCCGCATCTACATGCTGCCCCAGGGGATGTTCTCGGTCGCCGTCGCCACCGTCGTCTTCCCGACGCTCTCCCGCTTCGCCGCCCGCCGCGAGTTCGACAACCTGCGCCGGACGGTCGCCAACGGGATGCGGATGATCCTGCTGGTCCTGACCCCGGCCGCGGCGGCCATCCTCGTCCTCTCCGAGCCGATGATCCAGCTCGTCTACCAGCGCGGCGACTTCACCGCCTCCGACACCGACCTCGTGGCGACCGCGCTCTTCTGGTTCGCGTTCTCGCTCCCCTTCAACGGGCTCTTCCTGATCCTGACCCGGACGTTCTTCAGCCTCCAGCGCCCCTGGATCCCGACCACGATCGCCGCGCTCAACCTCCTCGTCACCGCCGGCGTCTCGGCCGCCTTCTACAAGCCGTTCGGCGTCGCCGGGATCGTCGCCGCAACCGCGCTCGCGACCTTCGCCAGCGTCATCGCGCAGATGATCGTCCTGCGCCGGCAGCTCGGGCGGATCGAGCTCGGCTCCCTGCTCGACGGCGCGGTGCGCATCACGATCGCGTCGGCGCTCCTCGCCGGGGTCTCATGGCTTGTCTGGGACCTGCTCGACGGCGCCCTCGGCCAGGGAACGGGCGCTCAGATCATCTCGCTGGGAGTCGGGCTCGCCGTCGGCGCCGTCGTCTATCTGGGAGCGGTCCTGGCGATGCGCGTCCCCGAGGCGCGCCAGATCCTCGGCGTGCTTCGGCGCTAGCCGGAGGCGGACGGCGTCGAGCCGGCAGGCCGGCCGACGCGTCGTTCAGCGCGGGGGAGGGACCCCGCCTGCGTCGCCGCGGTTCGCTCCAGCCTCGGCCGGCTTCCAGCTCGTTGATGTCGGCGATCACATCCCCGAGCGCGTCCGGCATCGTCGAGACGTCGGTCTCGATCGTGGTCTCGCCCAACGTGAGCTCGTAGTACACGAGGTCGCAGCACCCGCCGGGCTCGGGAACCTGGAGCGAGTCGGGAGGTCCAGCTCGTCGAGCTCCGCGCGGATCGCCTCGAGCTCCCCGGCGGGGACCTCGAACTCGGCTCACGGTGCGGGCCTCGCCGAACTGCTTGCTCACCGCCCGCGCCGATCCGTCGGCGTCGATCTCGATCGAGCTCGAGAACGGCGGATAGCTCCCCGAGCTCCTCAGCGCTATCGCCTCCGCCTCGGGCTCGCCGGCGTCCGTCGCGGTGGACTGGTCGCCGTCGCCGCATCCGGCCGCGTAGAGCAGGAGCGATGCCCATGCGACCACGATCAGGGAGGCGACTCGGACCGAACCGTTCATGCATCTACGCTACGGCGCTCGCGCCGGTCCGTCACACGCTTCCTCGGGACCGTCGCGACCTCACCTCATGGATCACATCCGCAACTTCTCGATCATCGCCCACATCGACCATGGGAAGTCGACGCTGGCCGATCGCATCCTCGAGCTCACCGGCGCGGTCGACGAGCGCCAGATGCGAGCGCAGCTGCTGGATTCGATGGATCTCGAGCGCGAGCGCGGGATCACGATCAAGGCGCAGGCGGTCCGCGTTGAGTACACGGCTCCGGACGGCGAGATCTACCACCTGCATCTGATCGACACCCCCGGCCACGTCGACTTCTCCTACGAGGTCTCGCGGAGCCTGGCCGCCTGCGAGGGCGCGCTCCTCGTCGTCGATGCCGCGCAGGGAGTCGAGGCGCAGACCGTCGCCAACACCTACGCCGCCATCGATGCCGGCCTCGAGCTGATCCCGGTCCTCAACAAGGTCGACCTGCCCGGCGCCGAGCCTGAGCGCGTCGCCAACGAGGTCGCCGACCTCCTCGGCACCGACCCCGCGGACGCCATCCACATCTCCGCGAAGACCGGCGTCGGCGTCGACAAGGTCCTCGAGGCGATCGTGGAACGCATCCCCGCCCCGGCCGGGGTA
>CAVUFM010000022.1:0-287025 GCA_963740845.1 uncultured Solirubrobacterales bacterium | reverse complement strand
GTAATAGGTGCCCCCGGGCGCCGACCTGCGCCCGGAACGCCGCCTCTGCAATCATTCCCGGCCATGTCTGCGACCCAAACAGCAGGCGGAACCCTGCTCGCGCCCGAAGGCGCGACCCCCGTTGAGGGCTCCGACGGCCTCCTGCTCGAGCTCGACGGCAAGATCTTCCCGAACTACGACGCGACGATCACGCACTTCGAGGAGGGCGAGGTCGTCACCGGCACGGTCGTCCGCATCGACAAGGACGAGGTCCTGCTCGACATCGGCTGGAAGTCGGAGGGCGTCATCCCCTCCCACGAGCTCTCGATCCGCCGCTCGGTCGACCCCGCCGACGAGGTCGCGCTCGGCGAGAGCGTCGACGCGCTGGTCCTCACCAAGGAGGACGCCGAGGGCCGCCTGATCCTCTCCAAGAAGCGCGCCCGCTTCGAGAAGGCATGGCGCAAGATCGAGGCCGCCGCCGAGTCCGGCGAGCCGGTCGAGGGCACGGTCATCGAGGTCGTCAAGGGCGGCCTGATCCTCGACCTCGGGGTCCGCGGCTTCCTGCCCGCCTCGCTGGTCGACATCCGCCGCGTCCACAACCTCGAGGAGTTCACCGGCCAGACCATCGAGTGCAAGGTCATCGAGCTCAACCGCAGCCGCAACAACGTCGTGCTCTCGCCGCCGCGCCGTCCTCGAGGACGAGCGCAAGGAGGTCCGCGAGCAGATCCTCGGCCGCCTGCAGCCCGGCCAGATCGTCGAGGGCAAGGTCTCCAACATCGTCGACTTCGGCGCCTTCGTCGACCTCGAGGGCATCGACGGCCTGATCCACATCTCCGAGATCTCCTGGAGCCACGTCAACCATCCTTCCGAGGTCCTCGAAGATCGGCGAGACGGTCAAGGTCAAGGTGCTCGACATCGACCGCGACCGCCAGCGCATCTCGCTCGGCCTCAAGCAGACGCAGGAGGATCCGTGGCAGACGGTCCTCAACTCCTACGGCCCCGGCTCCTCGCTCTCCGGCAAGGTCACCAAGGTCGTCGCCTTCGGCGCCTTCGTCGAGATCGTCCCCGGCGTCGAGGGCCTCGTCCACATCTCCGAGCTCGCCGAGCACCACGTCGAGACCCCCGGCGAGGTCGTCCAGCCCGGCGAGGAGGTCCGCGTCAAGATCCTCGAGATCGACGAGGAGCGCCGCCGCATCTCGCTCTCGATCAAGCGCGTCGGCGAGGGCGGCCTGCCGCTCCGCGACGCCTTCCAGGCCGCCCAGGCCGGCCACCGCGCCGGCGACGGCGCCGAGCCGAGCTCGGGCTCTCCGAGGAAGTCTTCGCGAGGCGCCGCCGGCGGCCTCGAGATCACCGACGAGGACCTCGCCGCCGCGCACGCCGCGGTCGAGGCCGAGGCCGCCGCAGCGCAGCCGAGCCGCCGCCGAGGAGAGCCGAGCAGCCGCGAGGCCGAGGCCGCCGCCGAGCGCCGAGCCGCCGAGGAGCCGCAGCCGAGGAGGCCGCCGGCCGAGCCGAGCGGCCGAGCCGAGAGCCGACGCCGAGCCGCGACGCTCGCCGAGGACGCCGCGACCGAGGACGCCGAGGCCGAGACGCCGACGAGCCGAGCGCCGAAGCCGACGACTCCGACGCCGAGCCGAGGAGGCCGACGACTCCTGAGGACGTGCCCGGTCCTTCGCTGATCGGGCTGACGGGGGGCATCGCCGCCGGGAAGTCGGAGGCGCTGCGGATCCTCGCCGAGCTCGGCGCCGAGACGGTCTCGACCGACGCCCTCGTCCACGAGCTGCTCGGGACCGCCGCGGTCCGCGACCGCCTCGTCGAGCGCTGGGGGACCGAGGTCGCGCCGGACGGCGAGGTCGACCGCGCCGCGGTCGCGAGCGATCGTCTTCGAGCGCCGCGACGAGCTCGACTGGCTCGAGTCGGTGCTCCATCCGCTCGTCGGCGACCGCGTCCGCGAGTGGCGCCGGGGCGTTGCCGCGAAGACGGAGGTGGCGGTCGTCGAGGTGCCGCTGCTGTTCGAGGGCGACATGGCGCCGATCTTCGACGCGACGATCGCCGTCGTCGCCGCCGACGTCGAGCGGATCGCGCGCGCCGCCGCGCGCGGCCACCGTAGCCTCGAGGCCCGAGCGGCCGGCAGCTCAGCCAGGAGGAGAAGGCGGCGAAGGCGACCCACGTAGTCGACGAACGACGGCTCGGTCGCGGACCTCGAGGCCGAGCTCGAGCGGCTCCTGCCCGGCTCTCGCCGCGCGGCGATGAGCGCCGCCCGCCGGTCGGCGGCGGCGGGGTGGCCCGCGCTGGCGCCGGCTCTTCCTGCTCGTCGGCATCCTGCTCGTCGTCGGCGTGATCGGATCGGCGTCTGGACCCGGTTCGACGTCGGCGAGCACGATCGACGAGCTGACGCTGCCGCTCCGCCACGAGGACATCATCCGCCAGCAGGCGGACGAGAGTACAGGGCGACATCCACCTGCCGCCGACCCGGCCTGATCGCCGCCGTGATCTACGAGGAGTCGAAGTTCGAGGACCAGACGTCCTCGGCGGGAGCGCGCGGGCTGATGCAGATCACCCCCGACACCGCCGACACGATCGAGAACCTCTCCGGCGGGGAGACGTTCGTCTACGAGGACCTCGCCGACCCCGAGCTCAACATCCGCTACGGGACCTTCTACCTCGCCTACCTGCTCGACAAGTACGACGGCGACGTGGTCGCGGCCCTCGCCGCCTACAACGCCGGGGAGGGCAACGCCGACGCGTGGGGCGGCGCCGGCTGAAGATCGACGACATCGAGTTCCCGGAGACCCACGACTACGTCGACGACGTGCTCGACAAGCGCGAGCAGTACCGCGACAAGTACGCCGAGGAGCTCGGCCTCTAGAGGCGTGGAGGCCGCCGGGGCGTGACTCGGCGGTCGGCCGTCGCCAGACCCACCAGGCGCAGAGGCGAACTGCAGCGGCAGCCGCGCCCAGAGCGCGATCGGCGGGACCCGCTCGTAGCGCTCGGGGTGCGAGCGCCATGTGGACGTTCGCCGGGTAGACCGCGGCGAGGACGCCGAGCAGCCACCAGCGCGCGAAACGGCGGGTCGCCGGGCGGGATCACGGCCATGCCGCCGACGATCTCGGCGACGCCGCTCCAGAGCACCAGCTCGCGGTGGGCGGGCAGGTAGTCGGGCATGATCGCCTCGTAGATCTTCGGGTTCGACGAAGTGGTTGACGCCGGCGCCGATCCAGAAGGCGGCGAGGAGTCGCTGGGAGGTGGTCATCGGCCGACCCTACCCGGGCGGCCGCTTCGACCCATGAGCTCAGCCGTTCAGCGCGGCGAGCCGCGTCGCCAGGAACTCCGCCGCGACGGCGAGCTGGTCCGGCGCGGTGAGCAGCTCCGCGTGGCCGAGCTCGGCGCCGGTGAACCCGTTGGCGTTCCAGAGCTCGCCGCTTCACCGACTGCGTCCCAGGGGCCGACGTAGAGGTACGGCTCCGGGTGGTCGTCGTCGCCGGGGGAGGCGCCGACGTTGGCGCGGGTTCCAGCCGTCCTCTGAGCCGACCACCGTGGCGACGTCGAAGTGCTCGGGCCAGAGCCGAATCGGGTCCGGATCCTCGTGCGGAGCCGCCGGCGATCAGCTCGGCGAGGACGACCGTCCCGAACGCGAACCAGTCGGCCGAGCGGCCGCGGCGGCGTCAGGGTCGAGCGACGGGCATCTCGGCCGAGTGCCGGGTCGTCGGCGTCGATGCCGAGCGCGTGAGCGACGGCGCCCGAGGTCGTCGAGCGGTAGCCGGCGCCTCGCTCCCGCCGCTCGTTGCTGATGAGTTCGACGCCCTCGACTCGCACGGAGCCCGGCTCCCCGCTGGCCTCGCCTCGCTCCCAGAGCAGGGAGCCGAAGCCACCCGGCGTGAAGCCGAGGAAGCCGCGACCGGTCTCGAGCCGCCGCTTCGGCTGCAGCAGGTGCTCGGCGACGAAGTGGAGACCGCTCGTCGTCTCCCCGGACTCCGGCGGGAGCGGGCCCAGCGGACGCGTCGGGCTCGGCTTTGCCACCAGGTGCTCCCCAGCGGCGTCGAACGCTGCGTCGTGTTCGGCCATCAGACGAGCGTTCCTCTCGACGGGCGGGAATCCTGGGACCGGACTCCGGGGTCGTACGGTTCATACCGGAAAGCGTTCGGCCTGTAGGTCCGCCCGAGCCGCCTCGATTGCGGACAGGGCCCGACCTCGACCATCTCTACCCTCGCCGGGTGCCGGACTTCCGCCTGAACTCCGCCTACTCGCCGACGGCCGATCAGCCGAAGCGATCGAGGGCATCTCGACCCTCGCTACCCTCGGTCGGTGCCCGAGTTCAAGCTCAATTCCGCCTACGCGCCCACCGCCGACCAGCCGAAGGCGATCGAGTCGATCGTCGCAGGGAATCGAAGCCGGCGAGCCGTTCCAGACCCTGCTCGGGGCCACGGGCACCGGCAAGACGTTCACGATGGCCGCGACGATCGAGAAGCTCGGCCGCCCGGCGCTGGTGATCGCGCACAACAAGACGCTCGCCGCGCAGCTCTGCAACGAGTTCCGCGAGTTCTTCCCGCAGGCCGCCGTCGAGTACTTCGTCTCCTACTACGACTACTACCAGCCCGAGGCGTACGTCCCGGCGCAGGACCTCTACATCGAGAAGGACGCGACGGTCAACGACGAGATCGACCGGCTGCGCCATGCCGCGACCTCGGAGCTGTTCGCCCGCCGCGACACGATCATCGTCGCCTCGGTCTCCTGCATCTACGGGATCGGCTCGCCCGACCTGTACCGCGAGCAGATGATCATGTTCAAGATCGGCGAGGAGGTCGAGCGCGAGACGCTGTTCCGCCAGATGGTGGCGATGCAGTACCAGCGCAACGACATGATCCTCACCCGCGGCTCGTTCCGGGTGAAGGGCGAGGTGCTCGAGGTCTATCCCGCCTACGCCGAGTCCGCCTACCGGATCCAGCTGTTCGGGGACGAGGTCGAGTCGATCCTCAACTTCGACCCGCTGACCGGCGAGGTCCTCGACGAGGTCGACCACGTCGCGCTCTGGCCGGCGACCCACTACGTGACGAAGGAGGAGACGCTCGACCGCTCGATCGAGCAGATCCGCTTCGAGCTCGAGGAGCAGACCAAGTGGTTCGAGTCGCAGGGCAAGGACCTCGAGGCGCATCGGCTGCGGCAGCGGACCCAGTACGACCTCGAGATGCTGAAGGAGCTCGGCTTCTGCAACGGGATCGAGAACTACTCGCGGATCCTCGACAACCGCCCCGCCGGCACCGCTCCGCACACGCTGATCGACTACTTCCCGAGCGACTTCGTCGTCTTCATCGACGAGTCGCACCAGACCGTCCCCCAGATCGGCGGCATGTACGAGGGCGACAGGTCGAGGAAGCTGACCCTCGTCGACCACGGCTTCCGGCTGCCGAGCGCGATCGACAACCGGCCGCTCAAGTTCGACGAGTTCCTCGACCGGGTCAACCAGGTCGTGATGGTCTCGGCGACGCCCGGCGAGTGGGAGCGGACCCACGCCAGCCGGATCGTCGAGCAGATCGTCCGCCCGACGGGGATCGTCGACCCCGAGATCGAGGTCCGCGAGACGAGGAACCAGATCGACGACCTGATGAACGAGGTGCGCGTGATCGCCGAGCGCAAGGAGCGCACGCTGGTCACGACGCTGACCAAGAAGATGTCGGAGGACCTGACCGAGTACCTGCTCGAGCACGGGTTCCGCGTCCGCTACCTGCACTCCGAGGTCGACACGATCGAGCGGATCCAGATCATCCGCGACCTGCGGCTCGGGGAGTACGACGTGCTCGTCGGCGTCAACCTGCTGCGCGAGGGCCTCGACATCCCCGAGGTCGGGCTCGTCGCGATCCTCGACGCCGACAAGGAGGGCTTCCTCCGCGGCTCGACCAGCCTGATCCAGACGATCGGCCGCGCGGCGCGAAACGTCAACGGCAAGGTCCTGATGTACGCCGACAAGGAGTCGGAGGCGATGCGGACGGCGATCGCGCGAGACCGATCGCCGCCGCGAGATCCAGGTCGCCTACAACCTCGAGCACGGGATCACTCCCGAGACGATCACCAAGGGGATCAGCGACATGTCGGACTTCCTCGCGATGGAGTCCAACGCGCCGGCGAAGCGGCGACGCACGCGCGGCAAGATCGACGGCCGCACGATCGAGAGCGCCGAGGACCTCGAGAAGGTCATCGTCTCGATCGAGGAGGAGATGCTCGCCGCCGCCGAGGAGCTCCGCTTCGAGGAGGCCGGCCGGCTGCGCGACGAGCTCAAGGAGCTGCGCCGCGACCTCGAGGGCATGAGGGCCTGACGGGCTCGTCAGGCGGAAGGCGCCCCGGCGTCGGCTAGATTGACCCCATGGAGAGAGAGCAGATCACCAGGGAAGATTTCGAGACCGTCCGCAAGGGCTGGGATCCGGACGCGGTCAGGCAGCACCTGAGCGCCATCGCGGATTCCTACCCGGAGGAGGTCGAGGCCACCGACGAGCTCGAGCGGTCGCTCGGCGACGTCGCCGCGAGCAGGATCCGCGGGGTGCTGGAGGCCGCCGAGGCCGCCGCCGCCGACATCCGGGCGAGCTCGCAGGCCGAGCCGACCGGCGCGTCGCCGACGCGCAGGCCGAGGCCGAGCGGATCGTGAGCGCCGCGCAGGCCAGGCGGAGGCGACGCTGAGCGCCGCGCAGGCGCAGGCCGACTCGGCGCTCGAGACCGCACGCACGCAGGCCGACGGCCATGTCGCCTCCGCGCGGTCGGTCGTCGAGGATCTCGTCGGCCAGGCCGAGGAGCTGCTCGGGCAGGTCTCAGCGCTCGGAGAGCGCGTCAGCGCCTCCGCTCCCGTCAGCGCGGCGGGGCGAGCCCGTCGCGGAGGTCCCCGGCGGGCCGGTGATCGTGCCCGAGCCGACGCCGCCCGCCATCCCTGAGCCGACGCCGGACCCGACTCCCGAGCCGACGCCCGACCCGGTGCCGGAGCCGACTCCCGATCCCGCCCCGGAGCCGACGCCGGACCCGACTCCGGACCCAATGCCCCCGACGGAGCCCGACCCGAGCCCGACGCCGCAGTTCTCGGCGGGCAGGGGAGAGGCGACGACCACGGAGGAGCTGATCGCGCAGCTCCGCGCCAGCGCCGGCGCCGGCATCGAGCCGAACGGCTCCGGAGCGCGCGCCGACCGCAACCGCGCCGGCCGCCGTCTCGGGCTCGGATCTGGGAGCGGCACGCCTCGTCGCGCTCAACATGGCGCTCGAGGGCGCCTCGCGCGAGCAGATCTCCTCCCAGCTGAGGAGCGAGTTCGGCGCGGTCTCCGGGGTTGACGCCCTGCTCGACGACGTGCTCGCGCGCGCCGGCCGCTAGCCGCCGCCTCGCTCCGCAGGCACCCAAACGAACATCCGTTCGCTTCCGTACAATCGGGAGCGGTGGGAACCAGCAATCAGATAGTCGTCTCGGGGGCGCGCGAGCACAACCTGCGCAGCGTCGACGTCGAGCTGCCGCGGGACGCCCTCGTCGTCATGACCGGGCTCTCCGGCTCGGGCAAGTCGAGCCTCGCCTTCGACACGATCTACGCGGAGGGTCAGCGCCGCTACGTCGAGTCGCTCTCGGCCTACGCGCGGCAGTTCCTCGGGCAGATGGACAAGCCGGACGTCGACTCGATCGAGGGGCTGAGCCCGGCGATCTCGATCGACCAGAAGACGACCTCGCGCAACCCGCGCTCGACGGTCGGCACCGTCACCGAGATCTACGACTACCTGCGGCTGCTCTGGTCGCGCATCGGCAAGCCGCACTGCTTCAACTGCGGGGAGCCGATCTCCGGGCAGTCGATCGAGCAGATCACCGACCGGGTGGCGACGCTGCCCGAGGGCACGAAGTTCATGGTCTGCGCCCCGGTCGTCCGTGAGCGCAAGGGCGAGTACGGGAAGATGCTCGAGGAGATGCGGCAGCAGGGCTACGCCCGCGCCGTGGTCGACGGCGAGCTGCGCCGCCTCGACGAGGACATCACCCTCGACAAGCGCTACAAGCACGACATCGCGGTGGTCGTCGACCGGCTCGTGATGAAGGAGGGCGTCCGCAAGCGCCTCTCCGAGTCGATCGAGGCGGCGGCCGGCCTCGCCGACGGGTTGATCGAGATCGAGCTCATCGACGGCGCGGCCGAGGTTGCCGGGGCGCAGACCCTGTCCGGCCCGAGCGCCGGCAAGCGCGGCGAGACCCTGGTCTTCAGCGAGAAGTTCGCCTGCCTCAACTGCGGCACCTCGATGCCCGAGATCGAGCCGCGGATCTTCTCCTTCAACTCGCCCCACGGCGCCTGCGAGCGCTGCCATGGGCTCGGCTACCAGCGCGTCATCGATCCGGAGCTCTGCATCCCGGACCCGACGCTGTCGATCTCCGAGGGCGCGCTCGCGAGCTGGATGGGCGCCGCCTCCCGCTACTACCGGACCCTGCTCGAGGCGGTCTGCGCGGCCTACGACGTCGACCCGGGCGTGCCCTGGCAGGACCTGCCGAAGGCCGATCAGAAGATCCTGCTCGAGGGCACCGGGAGCGAGCGCCACACGATCTCCTACAAGAACCGCTTCGGCCGCCGCCGCAGCTACTCCGCGCGCTTCGAGGGGATCACCACCGGGCTCGAGCGCCGCTACCAGGAGACCGACTCCGAGAAGACCCGCGAGAAGATCGAGGGCCTGATGGCGCTGCAGCCCTGCCCCGCGTGCGATGGCGCCAGGCTGCGGCCGGAGAGCCTCGCGGTGACGATCGGCGGCCTCTCGATCGCCGACTACTCGCGCCTCTCGGCCAAGGCGGCGCTCGAGTGGATCGGGGACATCGAGCTGACCGAGACCGAGCGGGCGATCGCCAACCTCGTCGTGCGCGAGGTCCAGGAGCGGCTGACGTTCCTGGTCTCGGTCGGGATCGGCTACCTGACGCTGGAGCGCGCGGCGACGACGCTCTCGGGCGGCGAGGCGCAGCGGATCCGGCTTGCGACGCAGATCGGCTCCAGCCTCGTCGGCGTGCTCTACATCCTCGACGAGCCCTCGATCGGGCTCCACCAGCGCGACAACGCGAAGCTGATCGCGACGCTGGAGCGTCTTCGCGACCTCGGCAACACCGTGATCGTCGTCGAGCACGACGAGGGCACGATGCGCGCCGCCGACTACCTGGTCGACCTCGGCCCCGGCGCCGGCGAGCACGGCGGCCGGATCGTCGCGGCGGGCACGCCCGCAGCAGGTGATCAAGAACCCGGCGTCGCTCACCGGCGAGTACCTGTCCGGCAAGCGCGTGATCCCGGTTCCGAAGGAGCGGCGGAAGGGCCGCGGCGAGCTCGTCGTGCGCGGCGCGCGGGAGCACAACCTCAAGGGCGTCGACGCGACGATCCCGGTCGGGACGCTGACCTGCGTCACCGGCGTCTCGGGCTCGGGCAAGTCGACGCTGGTCAACGAGACGCTCTACCGCTCGGTCGCCAACCGCCTGCACCGGGCGCGGACCCGCCCCGGCAGGCACGACCGGATCGACGGGCTCAAGCAGATCGACAAGGTCATCAACATCGACCAGTCGCCGATCGGCCGGACGCCGCGCTCGAACCCGGCGACCTACACCGGCGTCTTCGACCACATCCGCCAGCTCTTCACGAAGACGAAGGAGGCGCGGGCGCGCGGCTACCAGCCCGGCCGCTTCAGCTTCAACGTCAAGGGCGGGCGCTGCGAGGTCTGCAAGGGCGACGGGCAGATCAAGATCGAGATGCACTTCCTTCCCGACGTCTACGTGCCGTGCGAGCAGTGCAACGGCCGCCGCTACAACCGCGAGACGCTCGAGGTCCGGTTCAAGGGCAAGTCGATCGCCGACGTGCTCGAGATGCCGGTCGAGGAGGCCGTCGACTTCTTCGCGAAGATCCCGAAGATCCACCGGCGCCTGAAGACGCTCAACGACGTCGGGCTCGGCTACATCAGGCTCGGCCAGCCGGCCACGACGCTCTCCGGCGGCGAGGCGCAGCGGGTGAAGCTCGCCTCCGAGCTCGCCAAGGTGGCGACGGGGGAGACGCTCTACATCCTCGACGAGCCGACCACGGGCCTCCACTTCTACGACGTCGAGCGCCTGCTCGAGGTGCTCTCGCGCCTCGTCGACCAGGGCAACACCGTCGTCGTGATCGAGCACAACCTCGACGTGATCAAGTCGGCCGACTGGATCGTCGACCTCGGTCCCGAGGGCGGCGACGGCGGCGGCGAGATCATCGCCAGCGGCACCCCGGAGCAGGTGGCGACCGAGCCCGGCAGCTACACGGGCCACTTCCTCGAGGAGCTGGTCGAGCCCGCGGTCACCCGGGCGCCGCGACCGCGAGCCGGTCGCGGCCTGAGGACTCGGCGATGCACGCGCGCTCGATGGTCTTTCCGGCGAAGCCCGGCTCGGCGGACGAGCTCGCCGGCCTGCTCGTTCAGGTCGCGGACGGGCTGAAGGGCACCCCCGGCTGCGTCAGCTGGATCGTCGCCCGCAACCCCGAGGCACCGGACGAGGTCTGGGTCCAGGAGCTCTGGGAGAGCGAGGAGGCGGCCGAGGCCGCGCTGGCGGCGGGGGACACGGGGGAGGGCCCCAAGCCGGCCGACGTGATGGCGCTGGTCGATGGTCGCCCGAGCCGCACCGACCTGACGCCGGTGGGCGGGGTCGGGTTCGCGGGGTAGGAACCGCCGAGTGGCAGGAAACGGCACTCTCCCGGCCGAAACCGGCCACTCGATCGACTGAGCAGCAGTGCCGCGGCTAACGCCGCTTCAGCCGCAGCTTCAGCTTCGTCTTCACGGTGCTCCGCTCGCCGACCGCCGGCGTGTAGACCACCTGCACGCGGAGCTTCACCTTCCCGCTGCGCTTGAGCTTTCGGGCCTGCCGTCCGCGGGCGCCCAGCTTCACCTTGATCCTGGCCGGGCCGGTGACCGTCCCCCGGCCGCCCTTGACGCCGAGGCCCGTGACCTGGATCTGGCCCGCGCCCGGGACGCTGACCGGCAGCTTCGCCGTGCCCTTGCGCTTGTTCAGCTTCGCCTTGCCGACGCTGAGCTGGGAGCCGAGCCAGCCGTGGGCCTGCAGAGCGGCGATGTCCACGAGGCGGTCGTAGCCGAGGTTGACGTCGAGGAGGTGCGTTCCCCAGGTCGGCGGGAACTCGCTCGGGCGGCGTGAGCCCGCGGTGGGGTCGTAGCGGAAGACGTTGGCCCCGTTGATCGACTGGCAGGAGCCGGTGAAGCGGTCGGGCGGCGAGACCCAGGTCGTGTCCGCGGTCGGCGGCGGCCCGCCGTTGGTGACGACGATCCCGGTGTTGATCGGCCCGGCGGCGAACGGCTCGCTCGGGATGGTGACGCCGATCGGCCGGCCGTCGCCGCTGAGCTTGCCCGGATCGGTGCAGGCGACCTCGTAGCCGGGACCGCTGGGGGTGGCGAAGGTCCCGGAGGCGAAGTCCGTGTTCGTGTTGCCGAAGAACGAGACGGGCCCGGGTCCGTCGAGTAGGTCGAATAGGCGACCACGCATCCGAACTGCCCGCGCTTCGTGCAGATCGGGGTCTCGGCGAAGTCGCCGCCCGTGGTCTGACCGGCCTTGACGCTGACGTTGCCGCCCATGAGCACCGCGCCGGCGAGGAGGTCCAGCTGCTCGGGGTGGGACTCGACCTCGGTGCTGATCAGATGCCGGAGCATGATCGAGCCCTGCGAGTGGCCGATGAGGATGACGCCGCGGCCGTCGTTGTCGTTCTTCAGGTAGTCGCGCCATGCCTCGAGCACGTCGGAGAAGGCGACCTCGCCCGGGCTTCCCGGGCCGCTCATGCTGAACGCGGCGAGCCCGGAGAGCGGGATCTGGCGATAGAGCGGCGCGTAGACCCGGCACTCGCGGGAGAAGCGGGCGGCCTGGAACCGCGCGATCGAGGTGATCTCCGGGTCCGCGGCCTTCGTGGCGTTCAGGCCGATCTGGTTGGAGACCGTGGGGTAGACGTAGAAGCAGTCGATCGGTCGCTTGTCCTCGGCGACGCGGTCGGGCGTGAAGACCTTCTCGCCGCCCTTGTCGTCCTGCAGCGTCGTGTCGAGGCCGATCTCGCAGGGGCTCGCCTTCATCCCCGGCTCGCAGAGCCATTGGACGTCAGCCCGTGCGGAGGAGGCGGCGAATGCGGCGCCGAGCATCGCGAGCGCAAGCGCGAGCAGCAGCGCGCGCCAACGCGTTCCCCCGTCTCCGATCAACGCTCCCACGGGGCGATCATATTCGCCTCGGTCGCGAGGGAAGCCGGTACCTGGGAGATCCGTTGCGATACGGATAACGGCAGGGACACCCCGGCCGACCCCCGAAACCCGATGGCATCGAAGGACCGGCAGGACATCGATGTCCCAGGGGCCGCCGACGGCGAACGGTGATGGTCTCCCTGGGTGTGGCGCTCGCCTCCATGGCGTTGGGCGCCGGAGCTGCGAACGCGGCCGTGAGCCACACGGTCGTCGCCGGCGAGACCCTCTCCGGCATCGCGGCGGCGAACGGGATCTCGACCGAGTCGCTCGCCTCCTGGAACGGGCTCAGCACCGAGTACCTCGTGATCGCCGGATCGACGATCAGCGTTCCGAGCATCGATGAGGTCGGTGCGCCGGCGACCACCACCGATCCGGCCGCGACGACCTCCTACGCGCCCGCGTCCGGCCTCGGTGCGATCTGGAGCCCGTGGGGAGACCTCTACCTCGACGCGAACGCCGCCTACAACTGGAACGCGATGCGCCAGCAGGCGCTGACCGACTACGGCGTCGACCTCTACCCGGCCGGCCCGCTTTCGGCCTATCGGACCCTCGACCAGCAGGGCGAGATGTACGAGCTCTTCCTGAGCGGGGCCGGAGCACCCGCCAACCCGCCGGGCATGTCCTCCCATGAGCTCGGCCTCTCGGTCGACGTCGCCACCGAGGAGATGCGCTCGGTGATCGATCAGATCGGCTGGCTCTACGGATGGGGCAAGTACGAGGCGCCCGACGAGTGGTGGCACGTCACCTACGCCGGCGGCTGAGGTCACCCCCGGCCGACTACGTGGCGAGCCCGAATCCGTCCGTCGCGTAGTAGGCGACGACGAAGACGAGCCCGCCGACGATCAGGACCCAGTAGTACCAATAGCGGCCGCCCCGCTGAGGATGGATCGCCATGGCGCTCAGGCGGTCGCAGGCGCGGGATGCGACGATTCGAGCATCGCGATCAGCTCGAGGTTGACCGGGTCGTCCTTGACGCCGATCGGCACCAGGGTCGCCTTCTCGCCCTCCGCGGGAGACTCGATCGTCACGTTGGTCAGTCCCATCTTCTGCGTGGTGCTGACGCGCAGACCGGCGCGCTCCCAGACCGCGACCTCGTCCTTGGCCTCGTAGCTGCGTCCGCCCGATTTCATCTTCATCTTGAAGGCGTAGAGGCGCTCGGGAGTGACCGCGAGGAGCACCTGCTGCGGCAGACCGC
Source organism: uncultured Solirubrobacterales bacterium (assembly GCA_963740845.1). GTDB lineage: Bacteria > Actinomycetota > Thermoleophilia > Solirubrobacterales > 70-9 > RHKX01. Next base: position 273,635 of record CAVUFM010000022.1, on the reverse strand, counting down.
CCGCCTTCTTCTTGCGGGCGAGCGCAACCGCCGCGTAAGCGATGCCACCGCCCGCCTTCGAGGCTCCGAACTGGCCGCTGGCGCCGCCGCGCCGCATGGCGCCGGCCGCGAGCACCTGCTCGCCGTTGACCCGATCGCGAACCGCGTCCTCGATCATCGTGCGGAAGGTCGCGACCTGCTCGTCGCTCATCGTCATGTCGAACATGCCCATGGGTCTCTCCTCGGGTCTCGGTGGGTCTGCCGAAACCCAAACTACGACCGTCCCGGGGGCCGCTCCATCAGGGGATCCCCTGATCCTCTCCCGAGGGCCTCAGGCGCTGAGATCGAGTGGCTCGGGCGCCTCGCCACCGAGCCGGCGAACCACCTCGGAGCTCCAGGGGTTCGTGATCAGCGGCGGCGCGTAGAGCGTGATCGGCTCGGGGCGACCCGGGACGGTCAGCTGAACCCGGTCACGCATGAAGACGCGCCCCTCCCGTTCGATCGAGCACTCCGCCAGCGGCCAGGAGTCGACCAGGGTCCCCTCGTCCGCGGTCCCGGCGCAGATCGGCGGGGCGGAGGTCGAGCGCGTGCAGGGTCTCGCCCGCGATCGCCAGCATCAGCTTCGGGCCCATGCCCGGCCTTGCGCGCCCGGCGGCGAGCGATCGGCAGCAGCAGCATCCCGACGCCGGGAATCGCCGCGAGCGCCTCGGTCGGCACCGAGCTGAACTGGCCGGCGGCCTCGACCGGCGTGCCGATCGCGGCCTCGGCGACCGCGCGCAGCTCGCGGCCGCGGTTCTCGCGATAGCGCCGGGCGACCTCGATCCGCTCCTCGCGGCTCTGGTACTCCTCGGCGCTCGAGTCGGGTGACACGTCTGGGAAGCTACAGGCGTGTCGCGGGAGGCCTCCAGCGCAGGGGATTCGGACCCTCACGTCCCTCCGCAGCGCGGCTGGCGCATGTGGTGGACGAAGCGGCGCTGGTACGACCGGACGCACCGGCTCCGCAATCGCTGGCGGATCAACCGCCACGCCGCGAGGGGCGGCTTCTACGTTCGCCACCCGGTCGAGGGGGAGATCCTCGAGGCGCTCGACGACGGCCGGCTCACGATCGGGGAGGGGACGAAGCTGGAGCCCGGCTGCTGGATCACGCTCGCTCCCGAGGCTCGGATCACGATCGGCCGCGGCTGCTTCCTCAACCGCGAGACCATGCTCGCGGCGCACGAGCTGATCGAGATCGGCGATCACGTCATGTTCGCCAACCACTGCTTCGTCGGCGACGCCGACCACCGCTTCGACGACCCCGACCTCCCGATCACCTGGCAGGGCTTCACCCCGCGCGGACCGGTTCGCATCGGCGACAACGTCTGGCTCGGCAAGGGCGTCGTCGTCACCGGCGGGACCGAGATCGGCGCCCGGAGCGTGATCGGCGCCAACTCGGTCGTCACCCGGGATGTCCCCGCGCTCAGGATCGCGGCGGGAGCGCCGGCCAAGGTCCTGCGTGAGATCGAGCTGAAAGCGTCCGACGACGGGTAGCCTTCCGGCGATGATCGGAAGGTGCATACGCGTGCTCGCGGCGATGGCCGCGCTCGCCCTCGGGTTGGCGCTCCTCGGCTGCGGCGAGAAGAGCGAGCCCGCGACGACCGGGCCGGTCGTCCAGACGGACCCGACCACGACGATCGAGCCCGGCACCGGTGACCGGGACCTGGTCGAGGCGAGCGCCTCGAACTTCCTCCTGAAATCAGGACCGACGGTCTGCGACAGCGGCATCACGCCGAAGCTGCTCAAGGCCGACTACGGCGACCGCGTCGGCTGCGTCAAGGCCCGCAAGCCCAACCGCGTCGCGACGAACGCGAACCTCGGTGAGGTTCGCCTCGGCGACGGCACGGCGACCCTCACCGCCGAGCCGAAGGGCGGGACCTACGGCAAGGGCGAGAAGATCACGATGACCATCGTTCGCGACGGGGACGGCGTCTGGCTCGTCGACGTCGTCAAGTCGAACGCTCCAACCGGCAAGTAGGGCCGAGCCTCAGGCGCCAGGTCCTCGCGGCCGCCTACCAGTCCCAGGGGCTCTTGCCCGCAAGCGTGTCCTGCTCGAGGTACCCCTCGAAGGCGGCCAGCTCGTCCGGGTCGATCGAGTACGTGTGGGACTCGTCGGGGAACCGGCGACCGCGGACGTCGGCGACGTAGTCGGAGACGCCGGCGACCATCGCCTCGTGGATCGCGGCGTAGCGCTTGACGAACCGGGCGACGTGCCCGGTGTTGATCGCGAGCAGGTCGTGGAACACGAGCACCTGACCGTCGGTCGAGCCCCCGGCGCCGATCCCGATCACCGGGATCTCCATCCGCGACATCACCGCGTCGGTGACCGCGGCGGGAACCGCCTCGAAGACGATCGCGAAGCAACCGACCGCCTGCAGCGCGAATGCGTCCTCAGCGATCTGGGAGGCGCGCTCGCCGGTCCGGCCCTGAGCCTTGTAGCCGCCGAGCGCGGTTGCCGTCTGCGGCGTCAGCCCGACGTGGCCCATCACCGGGATGCCGGCCCGGACGATCGCCCGCGCGCGGTCGACCGAGGCGCCGCCGCGCTCGAGCTTGACGGCGTCGCAGCCCGCCTCCTTGATGAAGCGCTGTGCGTTCGCGATGGCCTGCTCGTTGGAGGCCTCGTAGGAGCCGAACGGCATGTCGCCGACCAGCAGCGGCGTCCGCAGACCGCGGCGCACCGCGGCGGAGAGCATCAGCATCTCGTCCATCCCGACGGGAACCGTGGAGTCGTGGCCGAGCACGGTCATCGCCCCCGAGTCGCCGACGAGGACGACATCGACGCCCGCCTCCTCCGCGACCTGGGCCGACGGGTAGTCGTAGGCCGTGACCATCGCGATCGGCTCGCCGTTGCGCTTCATCTCGTCGAGGCGCGGGAGGGTCATCGCCTGGCGCATGTCACCCGGGCTGGCTGGAACTCGCGGAGCGCTGCTCATGACCGGGCTCCGGGTGCGGCGAGCAGGAGCTCGGTGTGCGAGTCGACGCCGATCTCACGGTTCTCCTCGTCGACGTGGACGACGATCGGCTCGTAGCTCTCGAGCTCGGCCTCGTCGTAGTCGGCGTACGAGGCGACGATCACCTTGTCGCCGACGTTCGCCAGGCGTGCGGCGGCACCGTTGATCTGGATGGTTCCCGAGCCGCGCTCCCCCTCCAGCGCATAGGTCACCATCCGCGCCCCGTTCGTGATGTCCCAGACGTGCACGAGCTCGTTCGGGAGGATGTCCGCCCGCTCGAGCAGGTCGGTGTCGACGGTGACGCTGCCGATGTAGTCGGTGTCACAGCCGGTCACCGTCGCGCGGTGGATCTTCGACTTCAGCATCTGCCTATGCATCGGGGGTGCCTGCTTCCTCTCTGGTCGCCTCAGGGGCGTTGGGTTCGATGATCACGTTGTCGATCAGCCGCGCTCCGCCGACCCTCGCGGCGAGCGCGAGGAGCACGGGACGGCCGTTGAAGGTCTCGATGGGCTCGAGGCGCTCAGCGTCGCGCGCCTCCAGGTACTCGGGCTCGACGCCGGCTGCGTCGAGGACGCGCCGAGCCTCCCCGAGCACCTCGCCCGAGTCGGCGCCGGTCCTGGCCGCCGCGGCGGCGGCCTCGAGCGCGGCGTGAAGAGCCGGGGCGCGCTCGCGGTCGGGCGGCTCGAGGTAGGCGTTCCGCGAGGACATCGCGAGACCGTCGGGCTCGCGAACCGTCGGGACGACCTCGATGCGGACCCGGAAGTCGAGGTCGGCGGCCATGCGCTTGATGACGATCGCCTGCTGCGCGTCCTTCTGGCCGAAGTAGGCGACGTCGGGGCCGACGGTGTTGAAGAGCTTGGCGACGACGGTGGTGACGCCGCGGAAGTGCTCCGGCCCGCGGGAGGCCGGGTCGCCGCACAGGACCTCGGTCAGGCCCTCGACCTCGACGTGGGTGGCGAAGCCCTCCGGGTAGACCTCCTCGGCCGCGGGCGCGTAGATCAGATCGGTGCCCGCCTCGGTGGCCATCCGCACGTCTCGCTCGCGATTGCGCGGGTAGCGATCGAGGTCCTCGCCCGGCCCGAACTGCGCCGGGTTGACGAACAGGCTCATGACGACCACGTCGCACTCGGCGCGGGCGCGCTCGAGGAGCGCGACGTGCCCGGCGTGGAGGAACCCCATGGTCGGGACGAGCCCGATCGTGCGTCGCTCGCGGTGAGGCTGCTCGAGCGCCTCGCGCAGCGCGGCCTTGGTCTCGACGACCCTCATGCCCGGGCACCTGCCCCCGAGAGCACCCGCGTACGCGCCGCCAGCGCGCTGTAGAGCGGTTCGAGCTCCGGCGCGGTCGCGGCGATCGCATCGAGGTGGCGCCCGACGGTCGCCTCGTCTCCGCGGGCGATCGGCCCGGTGAGCGCGGCGGCACCCTGCTCGGCCCAGTTCGTCGCGGTGCGGAGGACGAGCGGGGCGAGGAGCTCGCGTGCGTCCTCGATGCCGGCGTCCTCGAGCAGCGCGGCGGCGCTCTGCTCGAGCGTGATCAGGAAGTTGGAGGCCATCGACGCGGCGGCGTGGTAGGCGGCGCGGGATCCCGCGGGCAGCTCGAACGGGCGCATCCCGAGGGCGGCAGCGAGCTCGCCGGCGAGCGTCGGCGGCCTCCGGAGACGAGCCCTCGACCGCAGCCGGGGCCCCGACGAGGTCCGCGGTGCCGTCGGGGATGGTCTGCAGCGGGTGAAGCGAGAACGCCTGGGCGCCGCCGCTGGTCGCGGCGGCCAGCGCGACGAGCTCGGTGGCGCCACTCGTGTGGCCGATCATCCTCAGGCCCGGTGCCGCCTTCGCGACCGAGCCGGCCGCGGCGGCGATCTCGCCGTCGGGAACGCACAGGAGGACGACCTCGGCGTCGGCGCACGCACGCTCGCAGGTTCTCCCGGCCGGCGAGCTTCACGTCGATCCCCGCGGCGCGAGCGGCGCGTTCCACCGCCGTTCCCACGCGACCGGAGCCGACCACGAGGATCGGGGGCAACGCGTGCGTGTGTGCGTCAGGAGGGCTGCATTCCGTTCCAGTTCTCGCGAATCGCGGATACCAGACGGTGGGTGGGGTTCGGACGAAGGCCGATCTGATTGCGGTCCGCGCCCGATGACGGGTCGCGGCCACTCGGCTGCGGCGAATTGTACCCAGCGCCCGGCGTCGCCCGAGAGCGCGGGCGGGGCGAATACCATCGATCCATGCCGATCTACGAGTTCGAGTGCGGGGAGTGCGGGGAGCGCTTCGAGGAGCTCTCCTCCGCTGGGACCGAGACGGCGACCTGCCCGAACTGCGGCACCGAGGGGGCCGAGCGGAAGCTCTCGTCCTTCGGCCTGAGCCGGATGCCGACGCCCAATCAGCAGCGGCGGATGGAGGACAAGCGGGGAACGAACCGCGACGGCGCCCGCCAGCGGTTCGGGGCGAGCCTGGCCAAGGCGCGGGAGCGCAAGGGCGGGAAGCCGTGAGCGCCACGGACGCCGCGGCCCGGCGCGAGCGCCTGGTCGAGGTCTACCGCGAGGCCTCCACCTGCACCCTCTGCCCGCTTGCGCAGTCGCGGACCAAGGTGGTCTTCGGCGCCGGCAACGCGGATGCGGACCTGATGTTCATCGGCGAGGCGCCGGGGGCGGAGGAGGACAAGCAGGGACTGCCGTTCGTCGGCCGCGCCGGCGGCCTGCTGAACGAGCTGCTCGCGGGGATCGGGCTGCGAAGGGAGGACGTGTTCATCGCGAACACGCTCGATGTGCCGGCCGCCCGGGAACCGCGATCCGCAGCCGATCGAGCTCGAGACCTGCCGTCCCGTACCTGCTCGAGAAGGTCGACCTGATCCAGCCGAAGGTGATCGCGACGCTCGGCAACTTCGCGACGAAGCTGATCACGAACAACCAGACCGGGATCACGCGCGTCCACGGCAAGCCGCAGACGCACACGCTCGGCGAGCGCACCGTCCGCGTGTTCCCGATCTTCCACCCGGCCGCGATCCTGCGGAACCCGAACCAGCGACCGATGATGGACGCGGACTTCGCCGCGCTGCGGGAGCTGCTCGATCAGCCGCATCCCGAGCAGGAGACCGCCCCGGCGCCGCACGCCGACCGTCAGGGACGCTCCCGCGGCCACCGGGGCACCCGCCGCCGGGCCGCCCGCCGACGACCAACTCGACATCTTCCGGCGCTAGATGGGCGCGGTGGAGCGGCATCGAACCGCGAGTGCGGCGGAGACCGAGGACCTCGCGGCGGGTTTCGCGAGGACCCTCGAGCCGGGCGCGATCGTGCTCGTGAGCGGCGATCTCGGTGCCGGGAAGACGACCTTCGTCCGCGGCGCCGCGCGGGCGCTCGGCGTGACCGAGCCCGTCACCTCGCCGACCTTCACGATCGGCCAGCGGTACGCGGGCGACACCCCCGTCTCCCACCTCGACCTCTACCGGCTCGCCGGCGGCCTCGGCGCGGAGGAGCCCGGGTCTGCTCGACGACTACCTGACCCCTGACGCCGTCGCGTTCGTCGAGTGGCCCGAGCTGGCCGGCGTCGAGCTCGAAGGGGTGACGGCGCGCGTCGCGATCGCCCACGCCGGCGGCGAGACACGCGAGATCACCGTGGAGCGGCCGGCTTGATCCTCGGCTTCGACACCGCGACTCCGGACACGGCCGTGGCCGTCCTCCGCGACGGCGAGCGCGTCCGAGCGGCATGCTCGGGCCCTGCCGGCGGCCGGCCGGTCCACGGCACGGAGCTCCTCGGCGCGGTCGAGGAGCTCGTCACCGGCGCCGGCGGCTGGGAGGAGGTCGCCCTGATCGCGGTCGGGATCGGCCCGGGCTCGTTCACCGGGCTGCGGATCGGGATCTCGACGGCGCGAGCCCTCGCGCAGTCGCGTTCGCTCCCGATCGCCGGGGTGCCGAGCACGAGCGCGCTCCTCGCCGGGATCGCCGCCTCGCCCGAGGCGGTCGGCCGCGCGAGCCTGGCCGTGATCGACGCCCGCCGCGGCGAGGTCTTCGCGGCGCTCGACGACGGCTCGGGAGCGGGGGAGCCCGTCGTCTGCCCGCCGGCCGAGCTGGCCGCGGCATTCGGGCCGGAGGCGCTCTCAGGCGCGATTGCCGGGGGAGACGGAGCGGTACGATTCCGGACCGAGATCGAGGCTTTCGGGGCGCGCGTTCTTCCCGACGGAGACGATGCAAACCGGCTCTCGGCCTCGCGGATCTGCGAGCTGGCTGCCAAGGTCGACCTGATCGAGCTGAGCGGCCCGGAGGAGATCCGGCCCCTGTACCTGAGACGACCCGACGCGGAGCGCTGGCAAGAACGAGATGGCCGCAACTGAGTCCCCGGCAATGCCCGCCGAATCGGTCGAGATCCGGCGCCTCGCCTATGGCGATCTGCCCGGCGTCCTGTCGATCGAGCGGCGCTCGTTCCCGGCGCCATGGTCGCTGGCGATGTTCGTCCTCGAGCTGTCGAAGCCGAGCGGCGTCTGCCTCGCCGCCGACACCGGGGACGGGATCGCCGGCTTCCTCGTCTGCTCGCGCTACGCGGACGTCTGGCACCTGATGAACGTCGCGGTCGACCCCGATCGCCGGCGCCAGGGCATCGCCGAGCGGATGATCGAGGAGATGCTCGACGATCGCCGGCCGCGACGGCCGCTACACGCTCGAGGTTCGCGTCTCCAACCACGGCGCGATCGCCATGTACGAACGGCTCGGCTTCCGCCGCGCCGGCCGCCGCCGCCGCTACTACAGCGACAACGGCGAGGACGCGATGATCATGTGGCTCGGCGATCCCGGGTTCATCGGCTGAGCCCGGGCAGCCGCCGTTGATCCTCGCCCTCGAGACCTCCTGCGACGACACCTGCGCCGCCGTGCTCGACGGCGGCACCGTGCTCAGCAACATCGTCTCCTCCCAGGCGAAGATCCACGAGGGGTTCGGCGGCGTCGTGCCCGAGATCGCCTCCCGCCATCACCTCGAGCTGATGAACCCGGTCGTCGACGCGGCGCTGGCGGAGGCCGGTTGCGGCCTCGACGACGTCGAGGCGATCGCGGTGACGACCCGCCCGGGGCTGATCGGGGCACTGCTCGTCGGCCTCAGCTCCGCGAAGGCGCTGGCCGCGCCGCGGCGGCTGCCGATGATCGCCGTCGACCACCTCCAGGGCCACGTCGCCGCCGCCTTCCTCGAGCCGGATCCGCTCGAGCCGCCGTTCCTCGCGCTGATCGCAAGCGGTGGCCACACGCTCCTCGCCGCCGTCCGCGACCGCTCCGGCCACGAGGTGATCGGCCAGACCCTCGACGACGCCGCCGGCGAGGCGCTCGACAAGGCCGCTCGCCTCCTCGGCCTCGGCTACCCGGGCGGGCCGGCGATCCAGCGGGCGGCCGAGGACGGCGACCCCGGGCGCCTTCCGGATGCCGGTGGCGATGGCGCGGGAGCCCGGGCTCGACTTCAGCTTCAGCGGCCTCAAGACGTCACTGGTCTACGCGGTGCGCGACCTCCCCGACGACGAGTTGGAAGGGCGACGGGCCGATCTCGCCGCGAGCTTCCAGGCCGCGGTCGTCAGCCAGCTCGTCGCGAAGGCCGAGCGGGCGCTCGATGGGGGTGAGTGGGGGGCGCTGGCCCTCGGCGGCGGCGTCGCCGCCAACGGCCCGCTGCGTGCCGCGCTCGACCGCGTCGTGCGAAGCCCGCGGCGTCCGGCTCAAGCTCGTCCCGCCGGCGCTCTGCACCGACAACGCGGCGATGATCGGCTCGGCGGCCCGCTTCGCGCCGATCACGGCCTACCCCGACTACCTCGGATGGGACGCGGCGCCGAGGTCGAGGGCGAAGCATCCGGCGCCGGTGGCGATTCGGGACGATGACGGTCGTGGTCCTCTACGGCAGGCCGGGCTGTCATCTGTGCGACGAAGCGCGCGAGCGGCTCGAGCAGCTGCGGGCCGAAGGGGCCGGCTTCGAGCTCCGCGAGGTGGACATCGAGAGCGACGACGAGCTCCATCGGCGGATGCTCGAGCGGATCCCCGTGGTCGAGGTCGACGGCGAGCAGGTCTGCGATCTGTACCTCGACGAGGGCGCCGTGTTGACCCGTACCGGTACTTTGTCCGCGTGAGCGCCGGTAGGACAGTTCCCGCGGCAGCCGGCGCAGACGTCGGCTCGCGCGCCGATGGCCGCGGTGCGCCCGAGCGCCTCTCGCTCGGCGTCGCCGCCCGGCTCTCCCGCTACCTGCAGGTCCTGATCCAGGCCCGGAAGATGGGCCGCGAGACGATCAGCTCCCAGGAGCTCGCCGCATGGACGCACGTCAACTCCACCCAGATCCGCCGCGACCTCTCCGGCTTCGGCAAGTTCGGCAAGCGCGGGGTGGGCTACGGCGTCGACTCCCTGGTCGCCGAGATCCGCAAGATCCTGCAGACGTCGGGCCAGCACAACATCGCGCTGTTCGGCGCCGGCAACCTCGGCCAGGCGATCGCCTCCTCCGACATCTTCGCCGACCACGGCTTCACGATCGTCTCGATCTTCGACACCGCTCCGAAGCTCGTCGGCGGCAAGGTCGGCGACGTCCCGATCCGCTCCATCGACGACCTCGAGAAGGTCGTCGCCGAGGAGGAGATCGTCGTCGGCGTGCTCGCGGTTCCCGCCGAGGCCGCCCAGGGTGTCGCCGACCGGCTCGTCGAGGCCGACGTCCGCGTGATCTTCAACTACTCCGAGCAGCTGCTCGACGTGCCGCCCGAGGTGACCGTCCACACGTCGAGCCCTGCCGTCGACCTGCTCTACGCCCTCTACTTCTACCTCGCCTAGCCTCGGATCGCAGATGACCACGGCTCGCGACGAGAGCCTCGACCTCGACCGGGCGCGGGAGCGCTTCGAGGAGTCGATCGACTTCACCTGCGCCCTCGAGGAGGAGTTCGCGATCCTCGACCCGGAGACGCTCGACCTGGCGCACGGCTTCGAGCGAGCTCCGCGACGCCGCGCAGGGAAGCGAGACGCTCGCCGACTCGGTTCGCGGCGAGCTGATCGACACCGAGATCGAGATCCGCTCCGGCCGCTCGGAGACGTTCGCCGAGCTCGCCGAGAGCCAGCGCGGGCTTCCGCCGGGAGCTCTTCGCGCTCGCCGACGAGCACGACTTCGCTCTCGGCTCGGCCGGCACGCATCCCTGGGCCAGCTACATGGACCAGCGATCATCGACACCGACCACTACAGCCGGCTCCATCACGAGCTCGGATACGTGGCCGAGCGCAACAACACCTGGAGCCTGCACGTCCACGTCGGCGTCCGCGGCGCCGATCGCGCGATCGCCGTCTGCGACTCGCTCCGCAACCACCTGCCGGCGCTGCTGGCGCTCTCGGCCTCCTCGCCCTTCCTCGACGGGCGCGACACCGGGCTCGCCTCGGTTCGCTCCCAGATCTTCACGCGCAGCTTCCCCCGCTGCGGCGTCCACGACCCTTTCGGCGACTGGAGCACCTACGCCGAGCTTCGTCGACCTGCTCGAGCGGACGGACTCCGTCGTCGAGTCGACCCAGCTCTGGTGGAGCGTGCGCCCGCATCACAGCTTCGGAACCGTCGAGGTGCGGATCTGCGACGCGCAGGGCGACGGCGACGCCTCGATCGCGCTCGCCGGGCTGCTGATCGCGTGCGTGGCCCAGGCGGCCACCGACTACGACGAGGGTGCGCTCGCCGCGCCGATGCGCGCCCGCGAGATCGAGGAGAACCTCTGGCGCGCGATCCGCCACGGCCTCGACGGCAAGATGATCGACTTCGACGCCGGAGCCGAGATCGAGACCCGCGAGGCGGTCGAGCGGCTGCTCGCCTGGACCGGTCCGGCCCGCGGCGCCCTCTCCATCCCCGAGCCCGCGATCGGCCCCAACGACTCCCAGCTCGCACGCGAGCGGCTCGAGGCGGGCGCCTCGATCGAGGAGATCTACCGCGAATCGGTCGCGCGGACGAGACGGACCTTCGCCGGGAGCTAGGCTCAGGCCATGAGCCAAGAGGAGACACCGCAGCAGCCCGCGGGCGAAGAGCAGCCCGACCTCACCCCCGAGCAGGAGCAGATGCTCCGGCAGATGGAGGAGGAGATGCGCCGCGTGCGCGTCCAGGACCTCGTCGCCCAGAGCGTCGTCAGCATCCTCAACCTCTCGGCGCGCCGGATCGCCAAGGAGGACGAGCGGGACCTCGAGCAGGCGAAGGTCGGCATCGACACGGTCCGCTCGATGGTCGACCACCTCGAGCCCGAGGCCGCCCAGGAGGTCCGCAACGCGCTCTCGCAGCTGCAGATGCTCTACGCGCAGGCCGCCGACGAGGGCGGTCTCCGGGCCGGCGAGCCGGGTCCCGGCCCGGCGCCCGGGGGAGCTCCCCCGGCGGGCGATCCGGGCGGCATTCAGACCCCGCCGAAGCCGGGGCTCTGGATTCCCGGCCAGGGCTAGCACCACCGCTCACGCCGGGTTTCCGAGGCTGGGAGCCGGGCAAACGGCGTCCATCCGGGCGCTCTGGATACACTCGCGCCCGATTTTGAAAGCCGCTCCCCGCCTACGACAGGGGGCGGCTTTCCGTGTGATTACCCCAACACACCCAACGGAGGGACCAAGAAGTTGACTGACTTTCTAACCGACCACGGCGTGATCGTCGCGCTCGTTTGCGCCCTGCAGCGGTCGCATACGGCGTGATCGTCACCCAGCGCCTGCTCGCGCTCTCGCCCGGCAACGACCGGATGCAGGAGATCTCGGGCGCCGTCCAGGAGGGCGCCGAGGCGTACCTGCGGCGCCAGTACATGATCATCGCCGTCGTCGCCGTACCGCTCGCGATCGCGATCACGCTGGTGACCAGCAGCGTCACGACGGGGATCGGCTTCGTCATCGGCGGCGTCCTCTCCGGCGCGGCCGGCTTCATCGGGATGAACGTCTCGGTGCGGTCCAACGCCCGCGTTGCTGAGGCCGCCCGAGGCGGCATCCCGCCCGCGCTCGACGCCGCCTTCAAGGGCGGCTCGGTGACGGGTCTGCTCGTCGTCGGCCTGGCGCTGCTCGGCGTCGCCGGCTACTTCGGGATCCTGACGCTGGCCGGTGACTCCGACAAGGAGGCCATCGACGCCCTGATCGGGCTCGGCTTCGGCGGTTCGCTCATCTCCGTCTTCGCCCGCCTCGGCGGCGGCATCTTCACCAAGGCCGCTGACGTCGGCGCCGACCTCGTCGGCAAGGTGGAGGCCGGTATCCCCGAGGACGACCCGCGCAACCCGGCCGTGATCGCCGACAACGTCGGTGACAACGTCGGCGACTGCGCCGGCATGGCCGCCGACCTCTTCGAGACGTACGCGGTCACCACGGTGGCCGTGATGCTCCTCGGAGTCCTCTACTTCGACCCGAGCTTCTCCACCGAGCTCGCGATCTACCCGCTGATCCTCGGCGGCGTCGCGATCATCGCCTCGATCATCGGCGCGCTGACGGTCAAGAGCAAGACCGGCAACGTCGAGGGCGCCCTCTACAAGGGCCTGATCGTCTCCGGCGGCATCTCGGCGATCGCGTTCTACCCGATCACCGAGTGGCTGATGTCGGATCCGCTGCAGAACGGCGCACTCGCGGCGAGCACCTCGTCGACGAGCGTCACCGAGCTCTGGCTCTGCGCGATCATCGGCATCGCCGTGACCGCGGGCCTGTTCGTGGTCACCGACTACTACACGTCGACCCGGTTCCGGCCGGTGAAGACGATCGCCAAGGCCTCGATCACGGGCCACGCGACGAACATCATCCAGGGGCTCGCACAGGGCTTCCAGGGCACGGCGATCCCGGCGCTGATCATCATCTTCGCGATCTTCGGAGCCAACGAGCTCGCGGGGATCTACGGGATCGCGATCGCCGTGATGGCGCAGCTCTCGCTGACCGGCCTGATCGTCGCGCTCGACGCGTTCGGTCCGATCACCGACAACGCGGGCGGCATCGCCGAGATGGCGGAGCTCCCCGAGGACGTGCGCAACGTCACCGACCCGCTCGACGCGGTCGGCAACACGACCAAGGCAGTGACCAAGGGCTACGCGATCGGCTCCGCCGTGCTCGCCGCCCTGGTGCTGTTCGCGGCGTTCAAGTTCGAGGCCGAGGAAGAGGCGGGCGGGGTGCTGCTCTTCGACCTGAGCGATCCCGCCGTGCTGATCGGGCTGCTGATCGGCGGCATGATGACCTACCTCTTCGCGGCACTCGCGATCGAGGCCGTCGGCCGCGCCGGTGGCGAGGTCGTCGAGCAGGTGCGCAAGCAGTTCAAGGAGCACCCGGGGATCATGGATGGGACCGAGAAGCCCGATTACGGCGGAACGGTCGACATCGTCACCGCGGCGGCGCAGCGGGAGATGATCCTGCCGTCGCTGATCCCGATCGTCGTTCCGGTGATCGTCGGCATCATCAGCGTCAAGGCGCTCGGTGGCCTGCTCATCGGCGTGATCGTCGTCGGGTTCTTCGCCGCGGTCTCGATGACCGTCGGCGGCGGTGCCTGGGACAACGCCAAGAAGCTGATCGAGGACGGCGCCTACGGCGGCAAGGGCTCTGAGGCCCACGCCGCCTCGGTGACCGGTGACACCGTCGGTGACCCCTACAAGGACACCGCCGGCCCCGCGATCAACCCCATGATCAAGGTGGCGAACATCATCGCCATCCTCATCATCCCGATCATCCACTTCTAAGGATCGGGACGGGGACAGGAGTTGGGGGAGGGCGGCCACTGGGGCCGCCCTCTCTCGTTCTGGGGTACATTCATTGTGCGCATGGCCGTTCCGCCGATTGCTCGTCTTGACATTCGGCATCGCCGGATTCGCCCTGGCCGGAGGCTCGTCGGCGCATGCGGCGACGTTCTGCGTGCAGGACCCGGCTTGCGTCACCGGCGGTGGGCTGGACCAGACTTCCGTTCAGGCCGCCTTCGATGCGGGGGTTGCGAACGGCCCGGGACTCGACACCGTCAAGATCGGGCCGACCCCGACTCCGATCCCCGGTGGGTACGCGGATGGCGCGGTCAAGTTGAGCGGCGCCGGCGCCGCTCAGACCAAGCTGACGGGGACCGCGGGGAAGATCCTCGACCTCCGTTCGGCAGCGTCCACGGTGCAGGACGTCGGCATCGTCATGGCCGGCAACGCCTCAGGTGGGCTCGATACGGACGGAGCGGCGACCCGGGTCACCGTCACTGGTTCGACCACCTACAACGGCTCCAACGCCATCACCATCGGCGGAGGCACCAGCAGCGGCTTGAACATCGACATCGATCCCAGCTTCACCTTCACCGCCGGGGTCTGGATCCAGCCCACGGTGCAGGGAGTGCCGGGTGTTGTGACCCTCGAGGACTCCAAGATCTCGGCGGGCATCGGCGGGCTCTTCTTCGGCGGCCAGGTCCCGATCGTCCTCCGGCAGAGTGGACGTCCACGGTTCGTTCGGGGGGCTCCAGACCGTCTTCTCCCGTCAGGTCACGCTCGACAGCACCTCCGTGCGGGTCGATTCCTCAGACTGTCGCCGACGGCCGCCGCGCTGGATGTCGGCGGTCAGTCGAGCCATCTCACAGCGCGCCATCTCACGCTCGTGGGGCCGGGCACCGGCAACGGGATATCCGCGTCCGCGACGTGCAGCGGCGGCCCGGTCTCGGTCGATGTCGACATCTCGAACTCGATCATCCGCGGCTTCGCAACCGACTTCAAGACGACGGGCGCAAACGCTTGCGCTGCGACGGCAACCGTCGACATCGCCCATTCGATCTTCGACCCCGCCAAGGTGACGACGGTCGCTCCCGGCGGCGTCACCCCGGGCCCGGGCAACCTGAACGTCGACCCGCTCTTCGCCGACGCGGCGAGCGGCAACTTCGCCCTCTCCACGGGCTCCCCGGCGATCGACTCCGGCAACCCCGCGGGGCTCGATGAGGGCGACGGTCTGAGCGTCGACCCCGAAACGGCAACGGATCGCGCCGGCAACCCGCGCATCGCCGATGGAAACGACGACGGTGCTGCCCGCACCGACATGGGAGCACTCGAGGTGCAGCCGCCGGTCAAGCCGCCCGTCATCACCGATGTCGCGCGCCGGATGAGCTTCGGCTACTCGACGAAGAAGAAGACCTTCAGCGGCGAGCTCGACGCTGAAGGCCGCGACTGCAACGAGACCACCGTCGAGGTCTTCCGCGCCGCCAAGGGCAAGAAGAAGGACAAGCGGATCGGCTCCGCCGAGACGAACGACGACGGCGAGTTCTCCCTGAAGAAGAAGGCGAAGAAGGGCAAGTACTTCGCGGTCGCGGCTGAGTCAACGGTGGGCACCATCAGGTGCCTGACGGCGCAGAGCAAGACGCTCAAGGTCAAGTAGCTCGGTCGGCCAGTTGGCCGGGGGGCGAGCGGGGTGGGCGGCCAGCGGGCCGCGGCTGCCGGTCGGCCGGGGGCGCGCGGGGTGGGCGGTCAGCGGGCCGCGGCTTCGCCGCGGTTCGGGTGGAGGCCCGCTGACCGCCCACCCCGCACGCCCCTGTGGATTCGGCTCGTCGAGTGGGAGGGGAGCCGGCCGGCGGGCCTCCCAAGCACCGTCAGCGAGCCGCGCCCGGCCGGCCCCCGAGCCGACCGGCCCGTGCCTAGGTACTGGCACCATCCCGACATGGCCCCAGATGAACCGCCTAAACGAGAGCGCACCCTCTACGAGATCTCGAGCAGCTTCTTCGCCGTCTGCGTGATCGCGTTCGCGCTCGGGGGCATGTTCGTCGCGGCCACCGGGGACGAGGGCGTCGGCTCGGCCGGCTTCGTCATCTGCGCCGTCTTCCTGTTCCTGGGAGCCGGGCGCCTCTACCTCGGGCTCGTCCGCGGCAACGAAGGGGCCGAGGACGAGTAGGGACCCGCGCGGGTCCCGCCCTCGCGCCGATCTATAGTCGCCACCCGCATGGCGCACCGGGTACCCCGCGATCAGTCCCTGCAGCGCGTCCATGGCGTCGGCGCGCTGTTCTCGGCCGCCTACGGCAACGTCGGCTCGTCGATCTACTACGCGCTCGGCGTCGTCGCGGCCTTCGCGCTCGGGCTGACCCCGCTCGCGTTCGTCATCTCCGGGCTGATCTTCGTCTGCACGGCCGCCACCTACGTCGAGGGAACGGTGATGTTCCCCGAGGCCGGCGGCTCCGCCAGCTTCGCGCGGCACGCGTTCAACGAGCTCGTCTCGTTCATCGCGGGATGGGGGCAGATGCTCAACTACATCATCACGGTCGCGATCTCGGCCTTCTTCGTCCCGCACTACCTCGGGGTCTTCTGGGAGCCGCTCAGGGAGTCGCCCGGGGACGTGATCGGCGGCATCGTCCTGATCGCTGCGCTCGCCGCGCTCAACATCAAGGGGACGCAGGAGTCGGCCAAGTTCAACCTGGTCCTCGCGATCGGCGACCTCGCCACCCAGGTCCTGCTGGTGCTCGTCGGCATCGTCCTGGTCCTCAGCCCCGACACGCTGATCGGGAACGTCGACCTCGGCGTCGCGCCGACCTGGAGCGACTTCGCGCTGGGGATCGCGCTCGGGATGATCGCCTACACCGGCATCGAGACGATCTCGAACATGTCGGAGGAGGCCATCGAACCGGAGAAGTCGATCCCGAAGGGCGCCGGCTACGTGGTCGTCGCCGTCCTCGGCCTCTACACGCTGCTGCCGATCATCGCCCTCTCGGCGATGCCGGTCACCGAGACCGCCAGCGGCGGCTACACCACCGAGCTCGGGACCACCTACGCGGGCGACCCGGTCCTCGGGATCGTCGAGAACCTCGGCCTCGGGGCCGGAATCACCGACGTCCTTCGCGTCTACGTCGGGATCCTCGCCGCCGTGATCCTCGTCATCGCGACGAACGCCGGGATGATCGGCGTCTCACGCCTGACCTTCTCGATGGGCCAGCACCGTCAGCTCCCCGAGCGGCTGCGCCAGGTCCATCCGAAGTACCGGACCCCGCACGTCGCGATCATCGCCTTCTCGGTGATCGCCTCGATCGCGCTCATCCCGGGGCAGGCCGATCTGCTGGCGACGATGTACTCGTTCGGCGCGATGCTCTCGTTCACCGTCGCCCATGTGGCGATCCTCTGGATGCGCAAGCGATATCCGGATCGCGAACGGCCGTGGGAGCCGCCCGGCTCGATCCGGGCGAGAGGGCTCTCGCTCCCGATCACCGCCATCCTCGGCGGCCTCGGCACCTTCGGCGCCTGGGTCGTGGTGATGGCCCTCAATCCGGTCACCGCCGCGATCGGCCTCGGCTGGATGCTGCTCGGCGCGCTCGTCTACCTCGGCTACCGCAAGCGGCAGGACCTCCCGATCACCAAGACGGTCAAGGTCGTGCTGCCCGAGCCGCTCGACGTCGAGGAGGTCGAGTACCGCTCGATCCTCGTGCCCTTCGAGGACGATCCGTTCTCCGAGCTCACGGTGGCGACGGCGGCCCGGCTCGCCGCGCGCAAGCGCCGTGGGATCCACGTGATCTCGCTGCTCAACGTGCCCGCCCACCTGCCCATCAACGCGAACCTCCCCCGCCAGCAGGAGAAGGCGCAGTCGAAGATCGAGCGGGCGAAGCTGGTCGGCGGCCAGCGGGTCACCGGCCACGTCCAGCGCATCCGCCCGGGCCAGGCCCCGAAGGCGATCATCGAGGAGGCCGAGTCGATCCACGCCGGCGCGATCGTCATGCAGCTCACCTACCGGGGCCGGACCCCGCTCTACGGCAAGACGCTGCAGGGAGTCCTCGGCCACCGCCCGTGCCGCGTGATCGTCGCCGCCGATCCGACGGGCGAGGGCGAGCCGTCCGCGCTGGCCGTGAAGGCCGCCGTCCCCGGCTGAGCGGGAACGGCGGCTCCACGTCGTCCTACAGCTCGTACTCGTAGACGCAGTAGTCGACGGTGTCGACGACCGCCTGCGAGGGCGGGCCCTGGGGGAAGTACGTCACGACCGGCTGCTCCTCGCTGTAGAAGACCGCCTCGGGATCGGCACCGTCGGCGATCAGCTTGTCAACGAAGTTCTGCGCGTTGCGGCCGTCGGTCAGCACCGCGAAGACGGTCTGCTCCGCGTTCGGGCCGATCTCCACCCCGAGCGTCACCCGGTCTCCGAGGGTGTCGATCTTGGGATCGCCGCCGTTCTCGGCGATGCAGCCGGCGATCTGCTGTGCCAGATCGGACTGCGAGAGCTCCGTCGTCGGCTCGACGTCGGCTCCCTCGGTCGGGTCGACGGCTCCGGTGCCGGGGTCGGTCTCCGTCGTGTCGGTCGCCGTCGTCGTGTCGGTCGCCGTCGTCGTCGTGTCGGAGGCGACCGTCGCGTCGGTCGCGGGCGCGGTCTCGGTGACCGTGCTCGTGTCGTCCCCGCCGCAGGCGCCGAGCAGCGCGCCGATCAGAACGGTCGCTGTCACCAAGCTCATTCGCGTCTTCATCCACCCAGTCCCTTCAGTTGGTTCCGATCACCCCGATCGGAGGCGTTTGACGGGCAAACCTAGGCTCGGCCCGTCGCGCTGTCACTAGGCTGGGGCGCCAGTCTTTTCGGCCGCGCGCTGAGCCGGCCGCCAGCGGCCTAGAATCGCCGCCGATGGCGTCCTCTCAGGGAATCGGGACGAGCGGCACCCGTTTGCTCTCGCCGCTCATCGCCCTGATCGGCGTGGCGATCGTCGTCCGCACGCTCGCGGCCGGCGGCGGCATCGTCTCGGCCGGGGTCCTCCTGGGCGCCGTCTTCATCGCGATCGGCCTCGGCCGGTTCTACCTCTCGATGCGGGCACCGGGTTGAAGGACCGACGAGTAGGCCGGCCGCCCCTCGGGCGCCGGTTCCTGGGCGTGCCCTGGCTCTGGGCGGTCGCCCATTCGGCGATCGCGTTCTCGATCTACTACTCGCTCGGGGTGGTGGCCGACC
The DNA here is from genome assembly GCA_963740845.1 of uncultured Solirubrobacterales bacterium. Taxonomy (GTDB): domain Bacteria; phylum Actinomycetota; class Thermoleophilia; order Solirubrobacterales; family 70-9; genus RHKX01. The sequence continues at coordinate 254,873 of CAVUFM010000022.1, read as the reverse complement.
ACGGCCTCGGGATGACGCCGGTGATCTTCGCGATCGCGGGCCTCGTCTACGTGCTGACGACGATGACCTACGTCGAGGGCGGCGCGATGTTCAACGAGCGCGGCGGCTCCAACACGCTCGCTCGTCACGCCTTCAACGAGCTCGCCTCCTTCGTCGCCGGGTGGGCGATCCTCATCGACTACGTGATCGTGATCGCGCTGGCCGCGATCACCGTCCCGCACTACCTCGGGCCGATCTCGGGCGAGCTCACGCACGGAACGCCGGAGGTGCTCGTGGCGCTCGGCGTGATCGCCGTCGTCGCCGTCGTCAACCTCATCGGCTTCACGGGCAACCGGCGCCAGGGCTGGCTCGTCGCGATCACCGCCTCCGACCTCCTGCTGCAGTTCTTCATCATCGTCGTCGGGCTCGTCGTCGTCTGGGACCCGTCGGCGCTCACCGACCAGCTCGACCTGCTGACGACGCCGTCGCTCAGCGACCTCGCCTATGCGCTCGTGATCTCGATGGTCGCCCTCGCGGGCATCGAGGCCGCCTCCGATCTCGCCCCGGACCTCGCCTGGCGGAAGGAGGACCTCCGCAACGTCCTCCGCGCCGGCAGCATCGTCGTCCCGCTCGTCTACGTCGGGATGGCGGTGGTGGCGCTGATGGCGCTGCCGGTGGTCGACGGGCCCGGCGGGCCGGAGACGGCGCTCTCGACGCACCTTCGAGGAGGCGCCGGTCCTGGGGATCACCTCGGCGTTCGAGCCCGGGTGGCTCTCGGACATCTCGAAATGGGCGGTCGTCGCGATCGCCCCGGCGATCCTCGCCTTCGCCGCCAACGCGACGATGCTCGGCCTCTCGCGCCACGTCTACGTGCTCGCGACCAACCGCCAGATCCCGAGCTGGCTCGGCAAGCTCGGCAAGCGCCGCTCGACCCCGTTCGTCGCGATCCTGGTCGCGGCGGCCGCCTCGATGGCCCTCGTCCTTCCCAGCGACGTCGAGCTGCTGGCCGGGGTCTTCGCCTTCGGCGCGATGCTCGCGATCGCGATCGCCCATGCCTCCCTGATCAGGCTCCGGTTCACCGAGCCCGATCTCGAGCGCCCCTACTCGGTCCCGTTCGGCGTCAAGGTCCGCGGGACCCCGGTGCCGCTCCCATCCGTCGCCGGCTTCCTGCTCGCCTGCGTCGGACTCGTCTCGATCGTCGCCCTGCAGGGAGGCGCGTTCTTCGTCGGCGGCGGCTGGATGCTCTTCGGCCTGGTCGCCTACTTCGTCTACCGCCGGCTGGTCGAGGGCATCTCGCTGACCGATCGCGTCACGGTCCCGGAGCAGGCGCTTCGCAAGCAGGCCCTCGACGTCGAGCTGACGAGCGTCCTCGTTCCCGTCTTCGGCAAGGGCCTCGACGACGAGATCGTCTCGACGGCCGGCCGGCTCGCCGACTCCGACCCGCTTCCCGGGGAGAGCCGCCCGCGACTCGAGTTCCTCTACGTGATCAAGCTGCCGCTGACGGTCCCGCTCGACTCGCCGCCTCCCCCCGAGCGCATCGCGAAGGCGGACACGGCGCTCGCCCGCGCGCTCGAGATCGCCGAGGAGTACCCGTCGGTCGAATCGCACGGGAGCTGGATCCCGGCTCGGGACATCGGCGAGGCGATCGTCAGCGAGGCCCTGGAGCGCAAGGTCGAGGCGATCATCATCGGCGGGGAGCCGCCGACGACGATCCGCGGCGGTGCGCTCCTCGGCGGCGTCCGCGGCGTGAAGCCCGCCGAGGTCGGCCCGATCACCGAGTACGTGCTCCGCCACGCCCCCTGCCGGGTGCTGCTGACGGCCCCGCCCGAGCCGGAACCGGAGCCCTTCGAGCTGCAGCCGAAGTCGGTTTGAGCCCTTGTCAATAAGATCGCCAGCGTGAAGATCCTGATCGTTGGTTGTGGGCGGGTGGGCGCGAGCCTGGGCCGGACCATGTTGAGCGATGGCCATGAGGTCTCGTGTCTCGACGAGGATCCTGATTCCCATGCACGCCTCGAGCTCGGCCTCGAGAACTCCTGGGAGGACGAGGGCGGCCAGTTCACCGTCGGCACCGGCCTCGAGATCGACGCGCTTCTGACCGCGGGAATCGAGGACGCCGACGTCTTCGTCGCCTCCACCAACGGCGACAACACGAACATCGTCATCGCCCAGATCGCTCAGCGCCGCTTCGAAGTCGAGACGGTGATCGCGCGAATCCTCGACCCCTACCGGGCCGAGTGGTACGAGAAGCAGGGCCTGCACACGATCTGCCCGACCCGGGTCGCGATCGAGATGCTCACCGACGACGTCCGCAAGATCTCGCAAGGGTCGCAACGAGCAGGGATCGGAGACGTATGGAGGTGGGTAACGGCGACTACATGCTGGTCGTGGGGGCCGGCAAGGTCGGCTGGAACCTCACGCGCGAGCTGATCGACAGCGGCCACGAGGTGACGCTGATCGAGAGCGATCGCGAGCGCTACCTGACCGTCGAGCAGGAGCTCGAGCACCGGGTCCTCTACGGCGACGCCTCCGAGCTCTGGGTGCTCGAGCGCGCCGGGATCAGCCGCGCCGCGATGGTCATCGCGGTGACCGGCGACGACGAGGACAACCTCCTGATCTGCCAGGTCGCCAAGGACAAGTACGGGGTCGACCGCGTGATCGCCCGCGTCAACAACCCGCGCAACCGCCAGCACTTCGACCTCCTCGGCGTCAAGCCCTACGTCTCGGCGACCGACCTGATCATGCGCCTGATCGAGCGCGAGGTGCCGCGCTACGGCCTCGTTCATCTGCTCGACCTCGCCGACGCGAAGATCGAGATCATCGACCTGCTCATCGGCGAGAACGCCGACGTCGTCGGCAAGCGGGTCGGCGACCTCGACCTGCCCAAGGGCAGCCTCCTGATCAGCGTCGTCCGCGAGGGCGGCGGCTTCGTCCCGACCGCCGACACGGTGCTCGAAGCCGGCGACGAGGTCCTCGCCGTCCTCGACCCGGAGTTCGAGGAGGAGCTGACCGCCTACCTCGGCCTCGACGGGACTGCGCGGGGCTCGATCAACCGCTCGCCCGACTGAGGATGGCCGACCGCCACGTCGACCACCTCCTGATCGGCGGATTCGCGGCGGGCCAGTGCGCCGCGACGCTTCGCAGGCGGGACCGGAGCTCCTCGATCCTGCTCGTCGGCAGGGAGGGGGAGCCCCCCTACGAGCGGCCGCCCCTCTCGAAGGAGTACCTCCGCGGGGAATCCGAGCGCTCCGACGCCTACGTGCAGCCGGCCGAGTGGTACGGGGAGAACGACGTCGAGCTGCTGACCGGCACCAGCGTCCTCGCGCTTGACGCCGAGGCGCGGACGGCGAGGCTGCAGAGCGGGGAGGAGATCGGCTTCGGGAAGGCGCTCCTCGCAACGGGCGCGATGGTCAACATCCTCCGCGTCGACGGCGCCCAGCTCGAGGGGATCCACTACCTGCGGGCCTTCGGCAACTCCGACTCGATCCGCGACGACGTCGCCGACGCCGAGCGGGTGGCGATCATCGGCGGCAGCTACATCGGCGCCGAGGTCGCGGCCTCCCTGACCGAGATGGGCAAGGAGTGCACGATCCTGACCCTGGAGGACGTCGCGCTCTCGGGGGGCTTCGGTGAGGAGGTCGGGCGGTACTTCCACGATCTGCTCGAGTCGAAGGGCGTGAAGATCCACGGCGGCGAGTCGCTTGCCGCCTTCGAGGGCGACGAGCGGGTCGCGAAGGTGCTCGCCGAGAGCGGCCTCGAGGTCGAGTGCGACGCGGTCGTGGTGGGTGCCGGCGTGCGCCCCGACGTGATGCTCGCCCAGCGGGCCGGCCTCGAGGTCGAGAACGGGATCGTCTGCGACTCCGGGCTCGAGACCTCCGTCGAGGGGATCTTCGCCGCGGGCGACTGCTGCAACTGGGAGAGCGAGATCCACGGCCGGCGGCTGCGCGTCGAGCACTGGGACGTCGCCTTCAACCAGGGCTCCCATGCCGCCCGCGGGATGCTCGGCGAGAAGGCGCCCTACCGCGTCGTCCCCTACTTCTTCAGCGATCTGTCCGATTGGGCGGGGATCGAGTACGTCGGTCCCGCGGAGCGCTGGGACGAGATGCTCTGGCGCGGCCGCCGGGAGGACGGCGAGTTCTCCGCCTGGTATTTGACCGACGGCCGGATCCAGGCTGCGCTCTCGGTTGGCCGCTCCGAGGACCTTCAGCACGCGCGTCGCCTGATCGAGTCGGGCGCGGAGCGTCGGATCGGAAGGGCGGGAGGCGATCGCCGACCCCGATGCCGATCTCGATGGGATCGGCTGATCTCGCTACCCTTCGCACCATCGATCACGACCCGTTCGTGACGCACCGGTGGGGACTGGTGTAACGGCAACACGCCTGCCTCTGGAGCAGGTATTCGGGGTTCGAATCCCTGGTCCCCAGTCTCTCCGGGGGGAAGATCGGCGGCCACGCCGAATCCAGGGGGGCGAGATGTCCAAGCGATACGCAACCGTCTCAGCGCTGATCGGGATGGCGGCCGGGGCGATCATCGCCTCGCCGTACCTCTCCGATGCCACCGAATGCGCCGCCGACCAGCCGGCGTTCAGCTGCTCGCTCAACCATTCGGTCGGGCCGTTCGTCGGCGCGATCCTGCTCGGGTTCGTCCTCGGCATCGCGATCGGCCGCAACGGCCAGAAGGCCTGGCATCGCTGGGGCCCGTCATCCGCCCGCCTCGAGGCGGAGGAGGCGGTGGAGGCGGTGGAGGCGGAGGGCGTGCCGGAACCGGCAACCTCACCTCCGGTGAGGGTGCCCGAGGACCTTCCCGCGACGTCCGCGGAGCCGCGGGTCACGGAGATGCCGGAGCGAGAGGTTGCGCTCGGGTCTCGCGGCCGGCCGCGGCCGATGCCGCGAACCCGCGACTGACCGGGCCCTGCAGGGCCGATTGCGGCATTGCCACCGTCCCGGGGTCTAACCTGACGCTGGAATGAGGTACCGAGGGGCACGGAACGTCCACGGGGGCGCCTGCGCGGCGCTCGCGGTCGCCGGTGCGCTCGCCCTCTCGGCCTGCGGCGGCGACGACGCGCCGATCGAGCCGCTCTCCAGCACGACGAGCGAGACGACGACGACCGGCGGCGCGATCACGCAGGACGAGTTCATCTCGAGCGGCGACGCCCGCTGCGCGGAGGCGAACGCCGCGATCGCCAACCTCGGGGACGACTCCACGGCGATCGGCCAGGAGCTCGACATCACGCAGGGCATGCTCGACGGGCTGCAGGAGATCGGGGAGGGCGAGGACCCCGACGGCTCCCTCGCCGACTTCTACGCGGCGCTGAACGACGAGATTCGCGTCCTCAAGCAGCAGGAGACCGCGATCGCCGAGGGCGACTCGACCACCGTCGCCTCGCTCGAGATCGATCTCGATGCGGCCAAGTCCGAGGCGGCGAGCGCGGCCACCGCTTACGGGTTCCAGGAATGCGGAGGAACCGGCGAGACGCTCTCCGACGACGTCGAGGACGTCCCCCGAGCACCGATCCGGGCACGGCGACGACCACGCCGGCCCCCGTGACGCCGGCCCCGACGACCCCGGTGCCCGTCCCCCCGACGCCGGTCGATCCCGGCACCGGTGGCGACACGGGCGGCGGCACGCCCCCGGTCGCTCCCACGCCCACGCCGACGCCGACGCCGACCCCCGATCCCGGTGGCGGCTCAGGCGGCGTGGGGCCCGGCTGACCCGCTGACCTAAGCCGCCGAAGCGGACCAGGTGCCGTAGAGGCGGGCGTAGGGCCCGTCGGCCTCGAGCAGCTCCTCGTGGGTGCCGCTCTCGGCGATCGCCCCGTTCTCCAGCACGACGATGCGCGCGGCGCGCCTGATCGTCGAGAGGCGGTGGGCGATGACGATCGCGGTCCGCCCGGCGAGCAGGCGCTCGAGGCCCTGCTCGATCAGGCGCTCGGTGCGCACGTCGACGTTCGAGGTCGCCTCGTCGAGGATCAGGATGCGGGGCTCGGCGAGGAGCGCCCGCGCGAAGGCCACCATCTGGCGCTGGCCGGCTGAGAGCTGGGAGCCGCGCTCGCCGACGGCGGTCTCGACTCCCTCGGGAAGCGACGCGAGCATCGCCGTGCCGCCGACGGCGTCCAGGGCAGAGAGGATGTCCTCCGCGGATGCCCCGGGCCGCCCGAAGGCGACGTTCTCGGCGATCGTCCCGCTGAACAGGAAGCCCTCCTGCGGGACGATCCCGAGCTGGCTGCGCAGCTTCGAGGAGTCGAGCTCGCGGACGTCGACGCCGTCGACCCGGATCTGGCCGCGCTGGGCGTCGTAGAAGCGGGCGATCAGCTTCGCGAGCGTCGACTTGCCGGCGCCGGTCTCGCCGACCAGCGCGACGGTCTGGCCGGGGAGGACATGGAGGTCGATGTCGCGCAGCGCCCATCCCTTCGGAACCTGCTCGACTCCCGCCGCGGGGTCCGTGCCGTCGTCCTCGACGACGGTGAGCCGTGCGCCGGTCTCCAGCCCGATCCGCTTGTCCTCGGAGTAGGAGAACCAGACGCCGTCGAGCTCGATCTCGCCGCGGACCTCGCCCGGGTCGATCGCCTCGTCCTGGTCGACCGTGTCGGGTTCGGTGTCGAGGAGGTCGAAGATCTTGTCCAGGGCCGCCATGCCCTGCTGGTAGGTCGTGTAGAGCTGGCTGATCTGCTGGATCGGGTCGAAGAAGAGGGCCAGGTAGCCGACGAAGGCGATCAGGACGCCGATCTCGACGTTGCCGTCGAGCACCTGGTAGCCGCCGAAGATCAGGATCGCCGCGGTCCCGATCGCCGAGAGCAGCTCGACCGCCGGGAAGTAGGAGGCGTTGAGGTAGACGGTCCGCATGTTCACCGCGCGGTTCTCCTCGTTCAGGCGCGACATCTCGCTGATGTGGCGGTCCTCCTGACCGAAGGAGCGGACGACGCGGATCCCGCTCAGCGACTCCTGCAGGTAGGCGGTGATGTTCGCGATCTTCTCGCGGGTCAGGCGGTAGGCGCTCGCGCTCGTGACCCGGAAGATCAGGCTGCCGATCGCGAGGATCGGGAACGTCGCGAAGGTGATCAGCGCGAGGAGCGGGTCGATCACGAGGAGGATCACCACGACGCCGAGCAGGGTCAGCGTGGCCGAGAACAGGGTCACGATCCCATCGGTGACGAGGGTGTCGAGCGCCTGCACGTCGTTGGTCATCCGCGAGATCAGGACGCCGGGGCGGTTGCGCGTGTAGAAGCCGATCGACATCGCCTGCAGGTGCGTGTAGATCCGCTCCCGCAGGTCCTGCAGCGCCCGCTGGCCGACCCACCCGACGAGGTAGGTCTGGGCGTACGTCGCTCCCCAGTTGATCGCGGCTGAGGCGAGGAACGCGATCACGATCAGGTTCAGCGCGCCGACGTCGCCCGGCACGATCGCGTCGTCGACGGCGAGGCCCGCGAGGTAGGGGGGAGCGAGCGCGGTCGCGGTCGCGATCACGAGCGCGACCATCATCAGCGCGACGCGCGCGCGGTAGGGACGCAGGAGGCCGAGGAGCCAGCGCACCTTGCGCCCGCGGCCGTCCTCGCCGCGCAGCAGCGCCCAGAGCGCCTTGACCATCCTCCAGAAGTCGCCCAGGCCGGGACGAGCGGACCGGTTGCTCACAGGCGCGCCACCTCCTCGCGCTCCTCGAGGTCGCGCTGCAGGAAGCAGCGGTCCTCGAGGCCGTAGTCGGCGATCTCGCGGTAGAGCGGGCAGCGGTCGAGCAGCTCCTCGTGGGTTCCCTGATCGACGACGCGGCCCTCGTCGAGGACGACGATCTCATCGGCGAGGGAGATCGTCGAGAGGCGGTGCGCGACGATGAAGGTGGTCCGGCCCGCGAGCGCCTCGTCGAGGCCGCGGCGGATCTCGGCTTCGGTCCGGGCGTCGACCGACGAGGTCGCGTCGTCGAGGATCAGGATCCGCGGGTCGGCAAGGAGGGCGCGGGCGATCGCGATCCGCTGGCGCTGGCCGCCCGAGAGCGTCAGGCCGCGCTCGCCGACCACGGTGTCGTAGCCGTCCGGCAGCCGGTCGATGAAGCCGGCGGCCTGCGCGCGCTGCGCTGCGAGCTCGATCTCCTCCGGGGTGGCATCGGGTCGGGCGTAGGCGATGTTCTCGCCGATCGAGGCGCTGAACAGGAAGGGGTCGTCGGCGACGAAGGCGATCTGGGAGCGCAGCGAGGGGAGCTCGACGTCGCGCAGGTCGGCGCCGTCGATCGTCACCGTCCCCCGCGACGGGTCGTAGAGGCGCGCGAGCAGGGCGACCAGGCTCGTCTTGCCCGAGCCCGTCGGGCCGACGAGGGCGACGATCCGGCCGGCCTCGACCTCGAGGTCGATGTCGCTCAGCGCCTCCTCGGTCCCGCCGTAGTCGAGCGAGACGCCGGCGAGGCGGACGTGCCCGTGGCCGGCCGGCAGCGGCGCGGCTCCCGGCGAGGACTGGATCTCCGGGTTGCGGTCGAGGATCTCGAAGAGCCGGTTGCCGGAGGCGATCGCCCGCTGCGACATGCCGAGGGCGGTCCCGAGCATCCGCATCGGCCCGATCAGCATCACGAGGTAGAGGTAGAAGGCGGAGAAGTCACCGAGCGAGAGGGAGCCGTTGATGACCTGCCGCCCGCCGACCAGCAGTACGACCGCCAGCCCGATGTTCGGCAGGAAGCCGATGAGCGGGTTGTAGAAGGCGCGGATGCGGGTCGAGAAGACGTTCTGGTCGAAGACGCGGGTGACCGCGTGGCGGAAGCGGTCGAGCATGTGCTCCTCGCGGGCGAACGCCTTGACGACGCGGACGCCGGAGACCGACTCCTCGGCCTCGACCGTGAGCTCGGCGATCCGCTGCTGGACCTCCTGGAGCGCGGGCCGGGAGAAGCGGTTGAAGCGCATCGCGGTGAGGACGACCACCGGCACGGGGAGGAGCGCGAGGATCGCGAGCCCCGGCTGCAGGTAGATCATCAGCGCGCCCGCGAGGACGAGGGTCAGCGCGCTCTGCGTGATGAAGATCAGGCCGTAGCCGAGGAAGAACCGGATCGACTGGAGGTCGACCGTCGCCCGCGACATCAGCTGGCCGGTCTGCTGACCGTCGAAGAAGCCGAGCTCGAGGGACTGCAGGTGCTCGTAGATCCGCGAGCGGAGGTCGAACTCGACCGCGAGGGAGACCTTGCCCGCGATGATCCGCCGAGCGGCGGTCAGCCCGAGCCGGAGGAGGCCGGCGCCGACGATCGTCAGCGCGAGCGGGACGAGATGGGAGCGCTCGCCGTCCTGGATCGCGTCGATCACCTGACCGACCAGCCAGGGGATCAGGACCGTGAACCCCATCGCCAGGGAGGCCAGGACGATCGAGAGGATGTTCTGCCGCTTGTACGGCTTGAGGAAGGTGAGCAGGCGCTTGAAGGTGGTCACGACCGTCTCACTATACAAAGTGAAGTATTGCCCCCGGTGTGGGCCCGGGTCTAGGCTCGGGGCGTGAGCGAGGAACGTGACGCCCGCTTCGGACTGTGCGGTTCGTGCCGCCACCAGCGGCTGGTCGGCAACACGCGGGGGTCGACCTTCTCGCTCTGCGAGCGGTCGCGAGTCGATCCGGCGTTCCCCAAGTACCCGCCGATGCCGGTGCTTCGCTGCCCGGGCTGGGAGCGGCGGGGGCAAGCGCTAGACGCGCCCGGCGTCTCGGCACCCCCGGCGAGCCTCGCGGCTCAGACCTCCGGGGCCGGTGGCTCCGGGGAGCTGCGCAGGGCTCCGGCGCTTGCCACGACGACGAGCGCGATCGCCGCGATCTCCCGCCCGGCGAGCGCCTGGCTCAGCGCGATCGTGCCGATCAGGGCCGCCGCCGCCGGCTCGAGGCTGAGCAGGACGCCGACGACGTTGGCCGGGAGCCGCCGGAGCGCCTCGCAGCTCGAGGACGTAGGGGATCGCCGAGGAGAGCATCGCCACGACGAACGCCGTCGCGACGACCGCGGGAGTGAGCAGGTCGGAGCCGCCGTCGTGGATCCCGATCGGGATCAGGACGAGGGCCGCGACGACCATCGCCACCGAGAGGCCACCGACCCCGGCGGGGCCCCGGCCGACCCGGGCCGAGAGCAGGATGTAGCACCCCCACATGGCGCCCGCGAACAGCGCGAAGGCGACGCCGGCCGGGTCGAGCCCATCCCCGACGTCGGGCGCGAAGAGGAGGATGCCGCCGCCCGCGAGGAGCGCCCAGAGCAGGTCGGAGCGGGAGCGCGACCCGATCAGCGCAACCGCGAGCGGGCCGGTGAACTCCAGGGTCACCGCGATCCCGAGCGGCAGCCGGTCGAGCGCCTCGTAGAAGGAGAGGTTCATCAACGCGAGGACGACGCCGAAGACCGCGATGTCCCGCGCGGTCGAGCGGGTGATCGCCTCGCGAGCCGGTCGCCACAGCGCGATCAGGACGATCGCGGCGAAGAAGGTCCGCAGGAGGACCGCGCCGCCGGGGCCGAGGTCGTCGAAGACCGTCGTGACGAGGGCCGAGCCGAGCTGGACGGAGAAGATGCCGCCGAGGACCATCGCGACGGCGGGAGTCCTCCCCGTCGTGGTCTGGCGTCTGGTGGGGTCCGGGCTGGGGCACCGCCTCATGATGGTGGAGGCGTCCGAGGTTGGAGGCGCGGCGATCGGGTAGCGCAAGCTCATGGCTGAATCGACGGGACGAGGACGAGCGGGCGCATGACGCGGCCGTCGGGCAGGACCAGGTCGGCCTCGCCCCGGGCGACGCCCTGACGGACCGGCCGATGCCGGCGGTCACCGACGACCCGAAGGGGGAGACCGCAGAGCACGACGCCGTTCCACCCGCCGGTGATGCCGCCGCGGCGCCAGCGCCGCGCGCAGCGCCCGCAGCAGCCGCGACTCAGGACTCCACAACGCGCTCGGACCCCGACGAGACGGACGGCGACCGCGGCGAGGACCAGCTCGGTCTCGACGGCGACGACGACGTCCGCGACGAGGTCGAGCCGCGTCGCGCGGACTACGAGCCCGAGGGCGTCGATCCCAAGACCGGTGCCTTCGCCGACCCTGAAGCGAACCGCTCAGGAGTTCCAGGAGGACAACATGACCGACTGGGCGGCGGCGCTGACCTACTACGGCCTGCTCTCGCTGTTCCCGGCGCTGATCGCGCTGGTCTCGATCCTCGGCCTGGTCGCCGATCCGGTGGAGACGACGGAGTCGCTGACCGACATCGTCACCGAGATCGGTCCCGACACCGCGGCCGACACCTTCCAGGGGCCGATCGAGTCGATCACCTCCAACCAGTCGGCGGCGGGGGTCCTGCTGATCGTCGGCCTGGCGACCGCGCTCTGGTCCGCCTCGGGCTACATCGGCGCCTTCATCCGAGCGGCCAACGTGATCTGGGAGACCCCCGAGGGCCGCGGGTTCTTCAAGCTGCGGCCGCTGCAGCTGGGGGTGACCCTGGCGATGGTCCTGATGCTGGCGCTCGTCGCGATCTCGCTGGTCCTGACGGGGCCGGTCGTCGACGCCGTCGGCGATGCGATCGGGATCGGCAGCACCGCGACCATGATCTGGGACATCGCCAAGTGGCCGGTCCTCGTCGCCGTCCTGATCCTGATGATCGGGATCCTCTACCACGCCGCGCCGAACGTGAAGATGCCCGGGTTCAGGTGGGTCACGGTCGGCGGGATCGGTCGCGCTCGCCGTCTGGATCATCGCCTCGGCGCTGTTCGCGTTCTACGTCGCGAACTTCGGCTCCTACGACAAGACCTACGGCGCGCTGGGTGGCTTGATCTCCCTGCTCGTCTGGTTCTGGATCAGCAACCTGGCGCTGCTCTTCGGCCTCGAGCTCAACGCCGAGCGCGAGCGCAATCGCGAGATGGCCGCCGGCGGTGCCCCGAGCCGAGAAGGAGATCCAGCTCGAGCCGCGCGAGCCGCCGAAGGACAAGCGGACCACCTGATCTGCCAACCGGAACTTGCGCGTACCGGTTGGGTTATCTTCAACACGGGAGCCGGGCCGAGCAGACGGCGCGGACACAGAAGAGAGAGAAGAACTTTGAGCAAGCGCTTTGCGATCGTGGCGGCCGCCGTCACCTCCGCCTTCATGATGATCTCGTCCCCGGGTGCGATCGCAGCCGACTACGCGGACACCTCGCTGAACATCATCCCCTCGGGTCAGTACGGAGGGGTACCCGCGCCCACGAACCTGCCCGCCGGCAAGCTGCCCGCGACGCGCCAGGCGGAGATGTACGACGGACTGACGCCGCTCTTCGATCAAGTCTCCGAGAGCGACCTGACGACCTACTTCAAGTCGGAGGCGCTCGGCGGCCTCGGCACCGACGGGCCGGGCACGCCGGAGACGATCCCCGGTCATCCGGAGATCCAGATCACGCGCGACATCTACAACGTGCCGCACGTGATCTCCTCGACCCACATCGGCGGCGTCTTCGCGGCCGGCTGGATCGCCGCCGAGGATCGCGGCCTGCTGCTGCACGCAGGCCCGCTACAACGCTCGCGTCGCCGCCATCGACGCCCCCGGCCTCAGCGCGATCGGCCTCGTCACCTCGCTGCAGAACTTCCAGCCCAGCGAGCAGACCGAGGCAGGTCGTCGCCAAGCAGACGAAGGAGCTCAAGAAGGCCGGCAAGGAGGGCAAGGCTCGTCCTCGCCGACATCGACAACTACGTCGCGCGGCATCAACTACTACTTCGAGCTCAACAGCCCCGTCGGTCGCGCCCTTCACCCGCAACGACATCTTCGCGCTGAACGCGCTCAAGGGCCAGTTCCTCGGCCAGGGCGGCGGCGACGAGGCTCGTCGCTCCCAGTTCCTCGGCGGCCTGCAGCAGCGGCTCGGCAAGAAGAAGGGCATGAAGCGTCTTCAACGACCTTCGCCAGTTCAAGAACGACGGCGCGCCGACGACGATCGACGGGCGCTTCCACTACGGAGAGATCCCGAAGAAGGCTCCCGGAAGCGTCGTCCTGCGACCCCGACAGCTACGAGCGGACGCCGGCGGTGGCACTCAGCGCTGAGCTCGCAGCGCGCGGTCGCTCCCCAGCCCGACGCAGGCGTCGAACACGCTGATGGTCACCGGTGAGCAGTTCGAACACCGGCAACCCGCTGATGGTCGGCGGTCCCCAGATCGGCTACTTCTACCCCGGCCTCACCTACGAGATCGACATGCAGGCTCCCGGGTCTGGTCTGGCGCGGCGCCACGTCCGCGCCGTTCCCCGGCTACCTGCTCATCGGGCGCGGCGAGGACTTCTCGACGACGCTGACCTCGGCGTCCGCGCGACATCATCGACCAGTACGTCGAGAAGCTCTGCGGCGGCAGCGACACCAAGTACGTCTACAAGGGCAAGTGCCGCGACATGGGCACCTTCAACGCCGGCACGCTCGGCGGCAAGCCCGTCACGTTCAACACCACGGTCCACGGGCCGGTTCAGCGGCTACGCGACGGTGAAGGGCAAGCGCGTCGCGATCTCGTCAGAAGCGCTCGAGCTACGGCAAGGACGTGCTCGACCTGCTCTACAACCGCAAGCTGTCGAACGGCTCGATCCACGACCCGGAGGACTTCTTCCGGGCGGCTTCGAAGACTCCGCAGACGTTCAACTCGTTCTTCATCGACGACAAGAACGTCGCCGAGTACACCGCCGGCCTGCTGCCGATCCGCTCGGACAAGACCGATCCCGGGCCTGCCGGCCTGGGGCACCGGCCAGTACGAGTGGGAGGGCTTCCTCGGTCGCAAGCAGCACCCGCAGGGCGTCGACCCCAAGGACGGGACGATGACCAACTGGAACAACACGGTCGTCAAGGGCTTCGGCGCCGCCGATGACCAGTGGGGCCGCTCCGGCTCCGCGGCCCGGGTCGACCTGCTCGACAAGAACCTCGCCCGTCTCCGGGACGGGGGCAAGAAGAACGGCAAGTGGTCGCTGGCCTCGCTGACCGCGGCGATGAACGCGGCGGGACCCAGGACGTGCGGGCGATCGACACCGTGCCGCTGCTGGAGCGAGCTGCTGAAGGGCTCGCAGGCTCCGAGCGCGCGGGCGCAGCAGATGCTCGACCTGATGTCAGCCTGGAGCAACGCCGGCGGCAGCCGCCTCGACCGTGACGGCGACGGCAAGATCGACAACCCCGGCGCCGCCGTCATGGACGGCTCCTGGACGAACATCGCGAACGCGTTCCTGCAGCCGCGGCTGGGTACCCAGCTCGACGAGCTGAACACGCTGTTCTCGCGGTTCGACCTGCCCCCGAGCGGTCAGTACTCGGGCTGGTACCAGTACTTCGAACGCGACATCAACTCGCTGCTCGGGGAGAAGGTCAAGGATCCGTTCACCCTCGAGCTACTGCGGCAAGGGCAACCTGAAGGCCTGCCAGAGCGTCGATCTGGGGAGCGATCGACGCCTCCGGGGCGCAGATCGCCGCCGCTCAGGGGAACCGAGGATCCCGCCGCGTGGCGATCGGACGCGCTCCGCGAGCAGATCAAGTTCTCGCCGCTGAACATCAAGACGATGCGGTACACGAACCGTCCGAGCGGGATCCAGCAGGTGATCTCGTTCGACGGGCACCGGCCGAAGAAGAAGAACAAGAAGTAGGGCACTCCTACTTGGCGGCGGGCGGCGGCGGGGGGCGCCGCCCATCGGGCCGCGGCTTCGCCGCGTTATTTGGGAGGCCCGCTGGGCGGCGCCCCCCGCCGCCGCCCGCTGGCCCTCCGCGACGCTTCTCGGGCTGGGGCCGGGGCCCATCGGCTCGCTCGGTAGGTTCTGAGCCATGAGAGCCATTCAGATTTCCGAACTTGGTGGGCCCGACGCGCTTGCGGGAGGTTGACCTTCCTGAGCCCGAGGCCTCGCACATGCTTACTCCCGGGGAAGGTGTCCTCATCGACGTTGAGGCTGCTGGGGTCTCCTTTCCCGAGGTGCTGCAGACGCGCGGGGAGTACCAGTTCAAGCCGCCGCTGCCGTTCGTTCCCGGCGGTGAGGTTGCGGGCATCGTTCGCTCCGCGCCCGCGGGCTCGGACCTGAGCGAGGGGGACCGCGTTGCGGCCACCTGCATGCTCGGCGGGTGGGCCGATGTGGCGGTCGCGCCGGCCTTCCTCAGCTTCAAGCTTCCCGAGGTGCTCGACATGGCCCAGGGCTCCGGGCTCGTCCTCAACTACCACACGGCCTACTTCTCGCTGGTCACGCGCGGCCGGCTCGCGGAGGGGGAGACCGTGCTGGTCCACGGCGCCGCCGGCGGCGTCGGCACGGCGACGATCCAGGTCGCCAAGGGGCTCGGCGCCAAGGTGATCGGCGTCGTCTCGAGCGATGAGAAGGAATCTGTCGCCCGCGAGGCCGGCGCCGACGAGGTCGTCCGCTCCGAGGATGGCTGGAAGGACGAGGTCAAGGAGCTGAGCGGCGGCGGCGTCGACCTGGTCATCGATCCCGTCGGCGGCGACCGGTTCACCGACTCGGTGCGCTCGCTCGCCGAGGGCGGGAGGGTGGTGGTCGTCGGCTTCACCGCGGGCTCCATCCCCGAGATCAAGGTCAACCGGCTCCTGCTCAACAACGTCGAGATCATCGGCGCCGGCTGGGGCGCCTACGTGATGGCCAAGCCCGACGTCAACCGCGAGATCGGCGCCGAGATCGACCGCCTGATCGAGAGCCGGCCACGTGCGGCCGATCATCGGCGCCCGCTTCCCGCTCGAGCAGGCGGCGGAGGCCCTGCATCTGATCGACGGGCGGGGAGCGACCGGCAAGGTCGTCCTCGAGCTCTAGGGAGCGCGCGTGAGCGGACCCGTCCATCTCGTCACCGGCGCCTCCAGCGGCATCGGCGAGGCGACCGCGCGGCGGCTCGCCCGCGTGCCCGGCGTCAAGCTCGTCCTCGTCGCGCGGCGCGAGGACCGGCTCGCGGCTCTCGCGCGCTCGCTTCCCGCCGAGGCGACCTGGGTCTCCGTCGACCTCACCGCCGACGACGCCCCCGGGCGCGTCCTCGCCCATGTCGGCGAGCACCACGAGCGGCTCGACCTCCTCGTCAACAACGCGGGCGCCTCCTGGCGGGGCACCTTCGGCGACGAGGGCTGGGAGAACGTGCGCCAGACCATGGAGCTGAACTTCGACGCGACCGTGCGGCTCACCGAAGCGCTCCTGCCGATGCTTCGCTCCTCCGCGCCGAGCGCGATCGTCAACGTCGCCAGCACCGCCGGGCGCATCGCGCGGGCGGGGGCGGGCGCCTACTCCGCGAGCAAGTTCGCGCTGGCCGGCTGGACCGACTCGCTCTACTCGGAGGAGAAGGCCCACGGGGTCCACGTCGGGCTGGTTCTTCCCGGGTTCATCGAGACCGAGGGCTTCCCGGCGACGGAGCTGAAGGCGAAGGCGCTGACCCGCTGGGTCGTCTCCACTCCCGAGAAGGCGGCCGAGGCGATCTACGACGCCGGGCCCGGAGGCAAGGCGGAGCGCTACGTGCCGCGGCCCTACGCGCTGGCGGCGGTGGCGCGCATCGTCATGCCGGGGCTGGTGCGGCGGGTCCTCTCCGGCGGGGCCGCCGAGGTGATGACCACGAGCACCGGCGCCGACGCCGCCAAGGGGAAGGGCTGATGCCGCGGGTGCGGATCGAGCACGAGCCCGACATCGGGCAGTACCTGGTCTACGCCGACGACAGCCGCGCCGGCGTCCTCAAGTACCGGACGCAGGGCGAGCTGATGGCGATCGACCACACCGAGATCGACGACCGCTTCGAGGGGGAGGGCCTCGGTCTCCGACCTGGCCCGCCACGTGCTCGACGAGGCCCGGTCCGCGGGCCGCGGCGTGCTTCCGTTCTGCCAGTTCACGCGCAGCTGGATCGAGCGGCACCCGGAGTACCTGGATCTGGTCCCGGCCGAGCAGCGCTCGCGGTTCGGCCTGGGCGACGATTCCTAGCCGCTGACGCCGGAGCCCTCGGCGACGGGCGGGTGATGCTCGTGGCCCGGCCGCAGCGATGCGCCTGAGACCGGGCAGTCGTAGCAGGGCTCGTCGGGCTCGCCGCCTCGTCGTCGCCGCGATCGAGCACGTCGGCGTCGATCGTCAGCCAGGCGATCACGCCGCCGGCGATCGAGACGGCGGCGGTGATCATCATGGCCATCTTGAAGCCGTCCTCGAGCGCTGCCGGGTCGTAGAACTTGTCGCCGGTGATCCCGGCGATCACGGGCAGGACCGCAACCGCGAGCAGCCCCGCGACGCGCGAGACGGCGTTGTTGATTCCCGACGCGATCCCCGAATGGCGTTCGTCGGCGGCGGCGAGGACGGTTGCGGTCACGGGCGCGACGACGAGCGTCAGGCCGATGCCGAACACGATCACCGCCGGCAGCACGGTGCTGACGTAGGAGTCGCCGGGGCTGATCCTGGTCATCAGCAGCATCCCGGCGGCGATGATCAGCGGGCCGATCGTGAGCGGGATCCGGGCACCGATCCGCTGCGCGAGCGCGCCCGAGCGGGCCGAGAAGAGCAGCATGATCGCCGTCACCGGCATCGAGGCGGCGCCCGCGGCGATCGGCGAGTAGCCGACGGAGATCTGCAGGTAGGAGACCAGCAGGAAGAAGACCCCGCTCAGCGCCGCGTAGACCGCGAAGGTGACGAGGTTGGCGGCGGTGAACTGCTTCGACTCGAACATCGTGAGCGGCATCATCGGGTTGGGGCTGCGCCGCTCGGTCTGGATGAAGGCGACGAGCGCAGCGACCCCGGCGACCGCGCCGATCAGGACCGCGGGCGAGGCCCCGTCGTCGGGAGCCTGGATCAGCGCGTAGGTCGTCCCCGCGAGGCCGAGCGCCGCGAGGAAGGCGCCCGGGACGTCGAGCCTGTCGGGAGCGTCGGGGTCCTTCGTCTCGGGGACGTGACGGCTGGCCATGACGAAGACGAAGGCTCCGATCGGCACGTTGATCAGGAAGATGAGGCGCCACGAGGCGGCCTCGACGAGCCAGCCTCCGAGCAGCGGCCCGAGCGCGGCGGCGACTCCGCCGAGCCCCGACCAGGCACCGATCGCGCGGGCGCGGTCGACCGCGGCGGAAGCTCGATTCGATCATCGCCAGGCTCCCCGGGGTCAGCAGCGCCCCGCCGATTCCCTGCAGGAGGCGCGCGCCGATGAGGGCGTCGGCGCTCGGCGCGATCGCGCAGAGCAGGGAAGCGACCGTGAACCAGGCGACGCCGAAGGTGAAGATGCGCCGCCGGCCGTAGCGGTCGCCGAGCGAGCCGCCGAGCAGGATCAGCGACGCCAGGGTGAGCAGGTAGCCGTTGAGGATCCACTGCAGGGAGCTCGTCTCCGCGTCGAGGTCCTCGCCGATGGCGGGCAGGGCGACGTTGACGACGGTCCCGTCGAGGAACGCGAGCCCCGATCCGAGGACGGCGACGGCGAGCACCCACTTCCCAGCGGTGCTCTCGAATGCGATCCCGTCCTCGACGCTCGCTCGTTCCTCGGTCCCTGCCATCTCGCCGACGCTACCGGAGGCGGCAAGGGCGATTGCGCGGGGTGACGGCGGGCAGCCGTTCGAGGTACCCGAACTTGAAGGAGTGGCAGTGGCGGAAGAAACGACCGAAACCCCGTTCGCGGTGGTCACAGGCGCGTCGAGCGGGATCGGCCTCGAGCTGGCGAAGATCCTGCGCGACGAGGGCTACGACCTGCTCATCACGGCCGAGGACGCCGAGCTCAAGGACGCCGAGCTCGAGCTCTCAGGCGGCGAGGTGGAGGTCAAATCGATCAAGCGCGACCTCTCGAAGGCCCGCGGCGTCCGCGAGCTATACGAGGCCATCCAGGCGGATGGCAGGCCGGTCGACGTGCTCTGCCTCAACGCCGGGATCGGCGAGGGAGGTGGGTTCGTGACCGACAAGACGACCGACCTCGACAAGGAGCTCCGGCTGATCGACCTCAACGTGCGCTCGACGGTGCACCTCGCGAAGCTCGTGCTCGCCGACATGGTCGAGCGGGACTCCGGCCGCGTCCTCTTCACCTCCTCGATCGCATCGACGATGCCCGGCGCCTTCCAGGCCGTCTACAACGGCTCGAAGTCGTTCGTGCAGTCGTTCGCGCTCGCGCTCCGCAACGAGCTCAAGGACACCGACGTGACGATCACGTCCCTGATGCCGGGACCTACCGAGACCGAGTTCTTCGAGCGCGCCGGCATGGAGGACACCGACGTCGGCTCGAGCGAGAAGGACGACCCCGCTCAGGTCGCTCGCCAGGGCTTCGACGCGCTGATGAACGGCGACGAGCGCGTCGTCGGCGGTGGCCTGATGACGAAGGTGCAGGGAATCGGCAGCAGGATCCTTCCCGACTCGGTCAAGGCCGAGATGCACCGCCGGATGGCGAAGCCGGGAAGCGGGAACTAGCGGTGCCGCAGAAGGTCATCGGCGTCGACCCGGACCTGGAAGCTGGGGTCACGACCCGACGAAGTAGGGCCGGAGCGTGTCGACGACGTAGCCGGGCTGGAAGTACACCTGCCGCCAGGTGAAGCGGATGACGGTGTAGCCGAGCGACTCGAGCCACTCCTGCTTCGCCCGGTCGTCGATCCTCTGGGCCTGGGAGGAGTGCGCGCCCTTCCCGTCGAGCTCCACGATCAGCATCCGATCGCGCCAGAGCATGTCCGGCACCCTGCGGCCCATCCGGACGTTCGGCTCGGGGATCGGGATGTCGCGGGCCTCGCAGAGCAGGACGAAGTCCCGCTCGAAGTCGTTGACGCAGTGAGCGAGGGCGGGGAGATGGGAGTCCATGGCGGCGCGGAGCTTCCTCGAGCCCTTGAGGCCGCGGGCGCAGGCCGCTTGCAGCGAGGGAAGGTGAAGCAGGTCCTCGAAGTCGGCCCGGGCCAGAACCAGCCTGAGGCTGTTGTGCTCCAGCTCAACGGATGCGACCAGCAGCGCACGGGCAAGGTCGACGACGGCGAGAGGTCCGTGCATGTGACGCTTGATGACCAGCGGATGTCGGATCGCGAGATCCGCGCGCGAGGAGCGGCGTCCTGGCGCGGCGATGTGGATCAGGGTCGGCCGATGCCCGAGCAGCTTCTGCCACCAGAGCGCACTGAGTCCGTCGAGGGCCGAGCCGCTGCCGGCGTAAAGCAGCCCAGCCGCCAGCTGTCCCTCCACCGGAAGGTCGGGACGTCCCCACGCGTAGACGCCTGGGTACCGCGTGGGATGGAGCCGTCCGCTCCGCAGCCAGTTGCGAATCCGGCTGGGCTCAAACCCCAGCTCGAGGATCTGCCGCCGCGCAACCGCGCCCGAGAAAGTCGCCGCGAGCCCGCCCACGGCCTCCGCTGCGGATACAGGGCAAATAGGGCCCTCGATTCGCACCGCAGGTGCCATGCAAGCCACTCTGCCCCCACCCAAGCCACGGATCCAGACCCATCTGTGCCAACTCACGGCCAACCCTGTGACACCTCCGTCACCCACGCCCCCCTTCCACGCCCCCTTCCCCAGCCAAAGCCCAGCCGGAGCCCGCCAGGCGTCAGCCACCCAACGGCCCGCCCCCTCGTCCGCCCAGCGTCAGCCCCACCACCGCCCGCCCCCTCATCCGCCAAGCGTCAGCCCCGCCACCGCCCGCCCCTAAGGGCCCATCGCCGCCAACCCCGCCCCTCCGGATACCCTCACCGCGTGACCGGGAGGACGCTCGCACGCTGGCTGACCGCGGCCCTGCTCTGCGCCCTCCTGCTCCCGGCCGCGGCATCCGCCGCCAAGCCGCCCAAGCCGGGGGAGCCCGCCGGTCCGCTGACCAACACCGGCCGCTGGTTCACCGACGCCAAGGGGCGCGTCGTCGTCCTCCACGGGATCAACATGGTCGCCAAGCGGCCGCCGTATCAGCCGAGCGCGCTCGGCTTCGGCGCCGACGACGCGAAGTTCCTCGCGCGCAACGGCTTCAACAACGTCCGGCTCGGGCTGATCTACGCGGGGGTGGAGCCGGAGCCCGGCGTCTACGACGACGCCTACATCGCCCAGAGCCGCCGCACCGGCAAGGTCCTCGCGAAGCAGGGAATCTCGACGATGGTCGACTTCCACCAGGACCTCTACAACGAGCGCTACGACGGCGAGGGATGGCCCGCCTGGGCGACGCTCGACGACGGGCTCTCGGCGGAGCCCAAGCCCGGCTTCCCGGTCACCTACCTGACCAGCCCCGGGCTCAACCGCGCCTTCGACAACTTCTGGGCAAACGCGCCGGGACCGGGAGGCGTCGGCCTCCAGGACCGCTACGCCGCCGCCTGGGCCGAGGTCGCCGCCGCCTTCAAGCGCGACGACCACGTCCTCGGCTACGACCTGATGAACGAGCCCTGGCCGGGGTCGGTCTACGAGACGTGCCTGAGCACGGTCGGATGCCCCGACTTCGACCAGAACAAGCTCGCCCCGATGTGGGCGCGGACCATCGCGGCGATCCGTGACGTCGAGTCACGCCACATCATCTTCAGCGAGCCGAACGTGCTCTTCAACTTCGGCGTCAACACCAACCTCCCCGATCTCGGCTCGAACCTCGGCTTCTCGTTCCACGACTACTGCCTGACGGGCCTGATCCCGGGAGCGCCGCCGACCTGCGATCTCGCCGACTCGCTCGTCTTCGACAACGCCGACGCCCATTCCGAGCGCACCGGCGACTCCCTGATCCTCTCCGAGTTCGGGGCGACCCAGGACCTGCCGACGCTCACCCGCGTCGTCGACCTCGCCGACGAGCACATGGTCTCCTGGCAGGAGTGGCACTACTGCGGCTGCGACGACCCGACCACCTCCGGCCCCGGAGACGAGCAGGCGCTCGTCAAGGACCCCGCCCAGCCGCCCGTCGGCGACAACGTCTTCCGCGCCAAGCTCGCGGCGCTCGCCCGGCCCTACCCGCAGGTGGTCGCCGGAACGCCGTCGAGCTGGGGATTCGACCCCGTGAGGAAGCACTTCAAGCTCGACTTCAAGCCCAAGCGGGCGGACGGATCTGGGAAGTTCAGTCGCGGCGTCTCCCAGATCTTCGTGCCGAAGATCCAGTACCCGAACGGCTACAGGGTGCGTATTGCCAACGCCGAAGTCGTCAGCCCCGAAGCCGTCAGGCGCGGCACCAAGCGTCTGCTTATCCAGGCGCGGCGCGGCGCGAGGCGAATCACCGTCACCGTCACGCCGCGCTGATCCCGGGCCTCAGTCCATCGTCAGGACCATCCGGAAGCGGGCGTCGCCGGCGAGCATCCGCTCGTAGGCCTCCGCCGCCTCCTCGAGCGGGCGCGTCTCGATCCGCGGCCGGACATCGGCCAGGACGCTGAAGTTCAGCGTGTCCTCGGACTCGATCGACGTCCCGGAGGCGTGACCGACGACCGAGGCGTTGCCACCGATCAGCGCGCTCGCCGGCACCCCGATCGGCTCCTCGGCCGCGCCGACGACGATCAGCTCGCCGCGCACACCCAAGCCGCCGAGCACCGCCGCGACGGCCTCGCCGTTGGTGATCGTCGAGAGGATCACCCGGGCACCGCCGAGCTCGCTCAGCGCCTCGCCGGGATCTCCCGCCGTGCTGTCGATGTAGTGGTGGGCCCCGAGCTCCCTTGCCAGCTTCTCCTTGTCTGTGCCGCGGGCGATCGCCACGGTCTCGAAGCCGAGCTTCGCGGCGTACTGCACGCCGAGGTGGCCGAGCCCGCCGACGCCGAGCACCGCGACCAGGTCACCGCCGACCGCGCCGCTGTTCGCGCAGCGCGTTGTAGGTCGTGATCCCCGCGCAGAGGAGCGGCGCGGCATCGACGGAGTCGAGGTCGTCCGGCATCGCGGCGAGCGCCGAGGAGTCGACGACCACGTAGTCGGCGTAGCCGCCGTCGGCGGTGACCCCGGGGATGACCGAGTTCTCGCAGGCGATCAGCTCACCGCGCCGGCACGGCTCGCACCAACCGCAGTTGCCGCCGAACCAGCCGACACCGACCCGCCGGCCCTCCTCCCAGCCCTGCACGCCCTCGCCGAGCTTCGCGATCCGCCCGGCGATCTCATGGCCGGGAACCACCGGGAAGCTGACGCCCGGGTAGGCGCCCTCCTTGGCGAACATGTCGCTGTGGCAGACGCCGCAGGCCTCGACCTTCACGAGCGCCTCGCCGCGCCCCGGCTCCGGCACGTCGCGCTCGACCAGCTCGAAGTCGCCACCGGCCTCGGAGACCTGAACCGCTCTCATCTTGTCCGCCATTTCATTCGCCTTTCGTTCGAAGTTGTCCCCAGAGAATGCATGTACCCGGTGCCCGGCCCTCGACCCAGCGTCAATAGAGTGGGGAAACGCGGCGCTGGTCCGGCCTCGTGTCCTCGTCCACACCCCGGAGGTTCAGATAGCTCATGGCGCTCGACGGTAGGGAGAAGGCCTTCGCGGCGATCGGGATCCTCGGCCTCGTCATCGGAGTCGTCGCGCTGGTCCTCGCGATCACGGCCAAGAACGGCAACACCTCCGACTCCGAGGTCGAGGCGCAGGTCAAGGCCGAGCTCAGCAAGAGCATCGACGAGGTCAGCGGGACCGTCAACTCCAACGAGGGCAACGCCCGCCGTGCGCAGCGACGCGCCGAGGGCAGCATCAGCACCAACTCGAACGACATCACCAAGCTGACGAAGCAGAACAAGAAGCTCAAGCGCGAGGTCGCCTCCTCCCAGGACGACATCACGAAGCTCGAGGATGAGATCAAGAAGCTGACGAGCCAGGTCTCGACCCTCACCGACGAGCAGGACTCGACCGAGAAGAAGCTGCGGCAGCTGACCGATCGCGTCGAGGACCTCAGCGTCCGTAAGAAGAACCGCTAGCTTCGGCGGCGTGAGCCTCCGCCTCCGCCTCAGCCGAAGCACGCCGCTCGCGGCCATCGCCGCCGCGGTCGCCCTCGCCGCGACGGCTGGACTCGCCACGGACCCGGCGCCCGCACCCGCCTGGGGCGCTCCGACCCAGGCCCGTCCCGACGGGTTCCGCGGCGAGGTCGAGAGGCTCAGCCCGAAGCTCCGCAAGCGAATGACGGGCGTCACCTGGCACGAGGGCTGCCCGGTCGGCCTTGGCGACCTCCGGCTCGTCCGCGCCACCTACGTCGACTTCAAGGGCCGCGATCAGCAGGGCTCGGTCATCGTCGCCGAGCGGTACGCGAACGGGATCTTGCAGATCCTCCGCAGGCTCTGGGCCAAGGAGTTCCCGATCCGGCGGATGGACCTGATCGACCGCTACGGGGGCGACGACCACCGCTCGATGGCCCACGACAACACCTCCGCCTTCAACTGCCGCGTCGTCGCCGGCACCGATCGCTGGTCGAAGCACGCCTACGGAGAGGCGATCGACATCAACCCACGCGAGAACCCATACGTGTCCGGTTCGCACGTCTCGCCGCCCGAAGGGGCGCCTTACGCGGACCGCTCGAAGCGTCGCCCGGGCATGATCTTCCGCCACGACGTGGTCACGAGCTCGTTCGAGCGGATCATCGGCTGGGAGTGGGGCGGGACGTGGCCGCAACCCACCGACTACCAGCACCTCTCCTCCGACGGGACCTGAGCCTGCGGAACGACGGTCGCGGCTCATGCATCGCCGTCCGCAGCCGATAGATTGGATCACGGGCGACCAAGCTCGTGCCCGACGGGCGTAACAAGTACCTCGGAAGCGGGGACCGCGGGGGAAAGTGAAGCATGGAAAGGGACGAAAGACCTATCGCTGCCGTGGTGCCCCTTGGGATGGGCGCCGCCGTCGAGACGGCGCAAGACGAGCAACGGCTGCGCCGCGAGATCACCCGCCAGCACTACGTCCTCGCTTCGATCCTCTTCGTCGGCGGCGGGGTGGGCGCCCTGCTCCCCGACGCCCTCCACGACCCGCCGCATCCCACGACGGTCTACCTGCTGCCGCTGCTGGCGGTCGTATCCGGGCTGGTGGTCTGGACCCTGGCCGGCCGGCTGCCGCGGGGCGCGCTCCACGTCGTCGCCGTGATCGCGGCGCTCGAGGTGGCGCTGACCGCCGCTCTCGCCGATCAGGTCTTCTCCATCTACTTCACGTTCATCGCGATCTTCGCCGCCTACGTGATCGAAAGCCGCCGTGCGATCGGCCTCCACGTCGCCTTCGTCAGCCTCATCGCGTTCGCGCCGCTCATCTACGACCCGGACATGGCGAGGCAGAACCTCATCCAGGCGCTCGTGCTCGTGCCCACGCTGATCCTCGCCGCCGGCGCGGTGGCGTTCCTCCGCGAGCGTCTCGCCGCCAGCGAGGCGCGGTACCGCCAGCTGTCGGAGATCGACCCGCTGACCGGCGTCGGCAACTACCGGATGCTGAGCCAGCGCGTTCCCCAGGAGCTGCGCCGTCACCGTCGTCACGGCCGGCCGCTGAGCCTCCTCGTCATCGACCTCGACGACTTCAAGCGGATCAACGACAGCTACGGCCACCAGCGGGGCGACATGGTCCTGCAGGAGGTCGCGGCGGCGCTGCTCGGCGGCGTCCGCGATCACGACATCGTCGTCCGCCAGGGCGGCGACGAGTTCGCGGTCGTGGCTCCGGAGACCGACCGCGAGGAGGCCGACCACCTCCACCGCCGCCTCTGCGAGGCCGTCAAGGGCGTCTCTCCCGATGGCGACCCGATCGGCGCGTCGATCGGATGCGCCTTCTTCCCCGCTGACGCCGAGACGCTCGAGGGGCTCCTCGCCTCCGCCGACGCGCGCCTCCGCGACGCCAAGGACGCCAAGCCGAACCGCTACGACCGCGGCTCGGTTCGGCCGGAAGCCGCCGGCCCGCGAGGCCGAGCCCACCACCTGACCGTGCCCGCCTTGGGTTCGCGCTGGTCCATGTCGCTGGCTCGGTTCGTCACGAGCCGTCGCGGCCGCCTCGTCGTCATCGCCGCCTGGATCCCGATCGCCGTGGTCGGGCTGATCCTCCACGCCAAGATCAACGACGTCACCGCGGCCGGCCAGCGCAGCTTCCTGCCCTCCGACTCGGAGTCCACTCGCGTCGTCGAGATCCTCGGGAGCGAGTTCAGCGGCGGCGACGACATCCCCGCGCTGGTCGTCTTCGAGCGATCCGGAGGCCTGACGAGCTCCGACCGCAAGGCGATCGGGGAGCTGGGCGAGAAGCTGACGAAGCTGGACCTCGTGGGCGGCAGCGCCGTCCTCGATCCGCTGAGCGAGGCCGGCGCCGACGACCTGCCCGGTGGCCTCGGCCTGCTCTCGAAGGACGGCGATGCAGCCATCGTCGCCCTCGAGATCAACGCGAACGAGCGCAACGCGATCTCCGATGGCGTGGCGCGCATCCGCGCGCTCCTCGCGGAGAACGAGGTGCCCGGCCTGCAGGCGCACGTCACCGGTCCCGCCGGGGTCGCGGCGGACCTCGAGCAGGTCGCCGACGACGCCGGCAGGACGCTCCTGATCGCCACCGTCAGCCTCGTGCTCCTGCTGCTCCTGCTCGTCTACCGCGCGCCGCTGCTCGCGCTGACCCCGCTCGTGGTGGTGGGCGTCGCCTACCTGATGGCCAGCGCGATCGCCTACGGCCTGATCGAAGCCGATCTGATCACGGTCAACACCGAGGGAACCTTCCTCCTCCTCGTCCTCGTCTTCGGCGCCGGAACGGACTACTCGCTGCTGCTCGTGCACCGATATCGGGAGGAGCTCGCCCGCGGCGGCTCGGCGCAGGAGGCCCTCGCGCTCGCGACGCACGCGAGCATGCCGCCGATCGGCGCCTCGGCGGGAACGGTGATGGCGGCGATGCTCGTGCTCCTGCTCGCCGACCTCGAGTCGACGCACTGGCTCGGCCCGATCCTCGCCATCGGCATCGCGGTGATGCTGCTCGCCTCGTTCACCCTGCTGCCGGCGCTGCTCTCGCTGCTCGGCGAGCGCGCCTTCTGGCCGGCCCGCGAGGTCGGCGGCGGCGGTCCGCCCGCGATCTGGGACCGCGTCGCCGCGCTCGTCTCCTCTCGTGGGCGGCTGCTCGTGGGAGCGATCACGACGCTCCTGATCGTCCTCGCCGCCGGCAACTTCATCCACCACGGTTCGATCGGCTTCGGCCAGGGGGAGACGAAGCCGACCGATTCCGGCCGCGGAACCGCCGTCATCGACGCCCACTACCCGGAGGGTGTGAGCGCGCCGATCCTCGCCCTGATCGTCTCCGACGACGCCGCCGACGCGGTCGACGACATCAACGACAGCAAGGCGATCGCCGTCGCGGCTCCCTTCAACGAGTCCTCCAACAAGGAGCTGACCGTGATCGGCGTCATCTCGGAGGGCAACCCCTACGGCGAGGCGGGGATCGAGGTGGTCGAGGAGCTCCGTTCGAACCTCGCCGAGATCAACTCCGACGCGCTCGTCGGCGGCGTCCCCGCCGAGAACCTCGACGTCCAGGACGCCAACGCGCGGGACACCAAGGTCATCGTCCCCGCGGTCGTCCTCGTCGTGTTCCTGATCCTCTGCCTCGTCCTTCGCTCGCTGGTCGCGCCGCTCTACCTGATGGCGACCGTCGTCCTCTCCTTCGCGGCGACGCTCGGTCTGGTCACGCTCCTCTTCAGCCAGGTCTTCGGCGAGGGCCTCGCGTTCAACCTCGTCCTGCTGTCGTTCCTCTTCCTCGTCGCGCTCGGGGTCGACTACAACATCTTCCTCATGACCCGGGTGCGTGAGGAGGCGCAGAGCACCGACACGCCGACGGCAGTCGGGAGGGCGCTCGTCGCCACCGGCAGCGTCGTCACCGGCGCCGGGGTCATCCTGGCCGGGACCTTCGCGACGCTCACCCTGCTCCCGCTCGAGGCGCTCGTTCAGATCGGAGCGACCGTCGCCATCGGCGTTCTGCTCGACACCTTCATCGTCCGCGCCCTACTGGTTCCCTCGCTCACCGGCCTGCTCGGGGAGCGTGCCTGGTGGCCCTCCAGGCGGGACGCGGGGTAGGGCTACCAGGCGCCGCCACCGCCGCCGCCGGAGAACCCGCCACCGCCACCGCCGGAGAACCCGCTGCTGCCGCCTGAGCTCGACTCGGGCGCCACCTGGGAGGCGAAGCCCGATCCGAAGGAGTCGAAGGAGCTGAACGCGGCGGCGCTGTAGAAGGAGTGGGAGACCCAGAGGTCACCCGACTCCGCGATGACCGGCTCGGGGATCCGCCCCGACTTCGCGATCCGCTCGGCGGTGCCGAAGGCCACGGCGTAGACGAGGATCCGCCGCCACAGCTGCAGCGTCGCGGGCGGATCGTCCTTGAGCCGCGGGAAGTCGCGGGTCCACTTCTGGAACGCCTGCCACTGCGCGCTTCGCAGCCGCGGTCCGACCGCCAGCCGCTTCAGCCAGACCGTCGGTGCCGAGATCAGGATGCCGACCGTCAGGACCATCCCGGCGAGGGGGGTCGCGATGCGGTTGGTCCGGGTCCACTCCGCGACGATCAGAGCGAGGAAGAGGACGAACACCACCAGGGTGAGGATCGTCCGCCACTTGGAGAGGTCGCGGTCCCAGTTGAGCGCCGAGGTCTCGGCGTCGTCGAGCTTCTCGTTCATCGACTCCCAGCGGTTGCGCCAGGAGCTCGAGTGCTCGGGAACCTCGTCCTTCATCTTCCCGATGGCGACCCACTTGGCCCCGAGGAGCCGGTCGAAGAAGTCCATGACCGCGACCTCGTACTTCTCGAGGCTGCCCGCGGTCGGGCGATCCTCGGCCTTGCGGATCATCAGGTCGAGGTCCTTGCCCTCCGAGGCCTTCGCCTCGAAGTAGCCGCGGTCGACGAGGTCCATGAGGGTCGCGAGAACCAGGCGCTCGTTGTACTTGCCCTCGCTCGCCAGCTGGTAGCCGAGGGCGGGAGGGAGGTCCTCCGGCGGCTCGGGCAGGTACTCGGGAACGTCGACGCGACCGCTCCCGGGCCATCACGATCAACCCGATCAGGCCGCCGAGCCCGAGCAGCGCGAGGGCGATGGTCACCGCGAGCGTGTTGTCGGTGACCTGGTTGCGGAGCCTGGTGATCGCCGAGACCTCGTCGTCCAGATGCGGCGATCTGCTCGTCGATCTCAGCCAGCCCGTCGCCCGGATCGACCGTCGCGCCGCCCGTCGTCTTGATCGCCTTGCGCGGGAACACGGCTCGCAGGCCGACCGCCTGGCCCGAGGGAACGCGATCGACGTTCGCCACGGCTGCGTCCCCCTCGATCTTCGAGTCGACGCCGAGCGACTGCGGCGCGAGCGCCGTCCGGATCGGCGCGACGCCGCTCGATGCCGAGATGCTCGCATCGAGGCTGTCGAGCCAGAAGTCCCACTGATCGCCCCAGACCGTCCAGGTGACGTCGACGACGTCGTCGCGCACGTTCGCCGCGCCCTTGACCCGGTAGACGAGATCGAACTCCCGGTTCTCGTCGAGCGCGTTGTAGTGCCAGACGACCCGCAGGAAGCTGTAGCCCCGGTCTCCCTGATCGGTGTCGCCGGCGCCGTCGAAGTCGGAGGTGCCGTCGAACTTCTCGGTCCCGAAGGTGCCGGGGAAGTCGAATGAGCCGAGCACGGTGTTGCCGCCGGGCTTGTACGGCTCGCCGTCCTCGAGCACCCGGACGTCGGTGATCCGCGCGTCGCCGTTGAGGAGGATGTCGCGGTAGGCGCCGGTGAAGGAGCCGTTGAAGTCGAACTCGAGCTCCTCCTGGACGAGGAGGCTTCCATCGGGCTGGAGCTGAACGGCGACGTCCGCGTCCTTGATCTCGTACTGCTTCTCGCTCGTGTCGGCGTCGGGGATGTAGGTGAACGCCGCCCAGACAGCGGCGGTGAGGATGAGGACGAGGATCAGCCGGAGCAGGAAATGCCCCTGCGTGACCCGCTTCATCATCGGCCTGCCTCCGCCGCGGGCAGCGAGACGGCGGGAGCGATGGACGCCTCGGCGCCGGCGCTGAAGAAGTCGCGAGCCTTGAACCCGAAGGCCGCTGCGACGAGCGATGGCGGGAAGATCGCGATCGCGGTGTTGAGCGTCTCGACCGTGTCGTTGTAGACGCGGCGGGTGATCGAGATCCGCTCCTCGATCGACGCCAGCTCGTCCTGCAGCGCCAGGAAGTTCTCGTTCGCCTTCAGGTCCGGGTAGGCCTCGGCGAGGGTCACCAGGTTGCCGATGCCGAGCGCCAGGGCTCCCTCGAGCGGGCCGCGGGTCCCCGGTCCCGCCGCCGTCGCGGCCATCGCCTGCCCGCGGGTGTTGCTGGTCCGCTCCAGCACCGCGCTCTCATGCCCGGCGTAGCCGGCCACGGTCTCGACCAGGCTGGGAACCAGGTCGTAGCGCAGCTTCAGGGCGACCTCCACCTGAGCCCAGGAGTTGTCGACGGCCAGGCGCTTGCGGACGAGCCCGTTGTAGATGACCAGGACGAAGACGCCGACGACGACGAGGATCGCCCCGACGACGATCAGAGCGATCACCCTTCACCCGCTGGGACCGAGTCCTCCACGGCGGAAGACCCTATCCGGACCCGGCCAGCTCCATCGCGCGGGCGAGCTCGGCCCGCTCGGGGTGCTCGAGGTCGCCGACCACCCGCCCGTGTGAGAGCACGAGCACCCGGTCAGCCACGATCGCCGCACGCGGGTCCGTTGCCGCGACGATCGCCGTCAGGCGCCGGCTCTTCACCCAGTGGGCGATCGCCCCGAGGCACTCGGCCTCGCCGTCCGGGTCGAGATCGGCGAACAGCGTTCGCAGCTCCGGGGCGAGCGCGCGTTCGATCGCCGTCGCCTGTCGGGCCGCCGCAAGTCGGCCCGAGGGATCGCGGCGCCGCGATGGCAGCCCCAGCCGGCCCCAACCGCGGGCGCGCGAGGCTCCGGCGACGAACGCCGCCTCGCCCGTGCGGAGCCGCCTCGCCCGGGGGTCGCCGCCACCGCGGCTCTCCCAGTCCGTTGAGGAGACCGAGCCGCGGTTCGGCAGGCGCAGGCCCGCGAGAACCCGGACCAGCGCCGATCTCGACTCGGGCGGGTATCCGGTCACGACGGTGAGCTGGCCTCCCAGGATCTCCAGGGACACGCCGTCAAGGAGCGGCGCCCCGCCCCGGCGGCCGTCGACACGGATGTCGCGGGCGACGAGCGCGGTTGTGGTTTCGGCGTCGAGGTTCATGCCGCCAGATTCCCACTGCGCCGGCGGTGCGTCGTCGCTCGGGGTGGGGATCTCGCCACCCCTCAGGCGAAGGATGGTCCAGACGCCGGGTCGTCCGCAGGGATGAGGCCGCGGTCGTCCAGCGGAGGGACGGAAAGGGTCCGATCCGGCGGTAGCTTTCGCGCCATGGCCGACCGCCTGAGCAGATTGCGCTCGCTCGATCCGCGCGTGATCGACATCGCGCTGGTCGCCGTCCTCTCGGTCTACTTCATCGGCGAGGCGATCGCCTTCGCCGACTGGTCCTCGCCCATCGTCGCGCTCGACCTCGCGCTCGGCCTCGGTGCGATCGCGACGCTGCTCGTCCGCCGCACGCGGCCGCTGATCGCTGCGGGCGCGGCGTGCTTCGTCTTCATCGGAACCGGCACCCTCGACCCGGACTTCTTCTCCGACACGGGCTCGACGTTCGTCGCGATGTTCGTGACGCTCTACTCACTCGGCCGCTACGAGCCGGGTCGCACGGGGTCGGCCGCGGCGGTGACGGTGATCGCCTCCGTGGTCGTCTTCACGCTCTTCGTCGACCAGTACGAGACGACGGCCTTCCAGCTGCTCTGGTTCCTCGTCCTCGGCCTCGGCCCGTTCCTGGTCGGCCGCGCGATGGCCGGCCGGACGCACCTGCAGCAGGATCTGCTGGCGCGAACCGCGGAGCTCGAGGCCGATCGCGAGACCGCCGCCGAGCGCGCGATCGCCGACGAGCGCGCGCGGATCGCCGGGGAGCTCCAGGCCGTGATCGCCAACGGGGTGAGCGCGATGGTCCTGGGAGCCGAGGCGGTGCCCCGGCTCATCGCCGCCGGCGAGCGGGACCGGGCCGAGCGGACGCTGCTGACCGTCGAGGAGACCGGCCGCGATTCGCTCGGCGAGATGCGCCGCCTCCTCGGCGTGCTTCGCCGCGACGACGATTCCCCGTCGCTTGCACCGCTGCCGACGCTCGCCGAGGCCGAGCGGCTCGCCGCCCAGGTGCGCGAGGCCGGCCTCGAGGTGGAGCTCGAGCTGACCGGCGATAGCGTCGCGCTCCCGCCCGGTGCCGACCTGGCCGCCTACCGGATCCTCGAGGAGGCGCTCGAGCAGGCGCTGGGAGCCGGGGCGGCGGGCGCCGATGTCCTCATCGGCTTCGAGCCCGGGCTGCTCCGGCTCGAGGTGACCGACGACCGGGCGACGGGCACGCTCGACCCCGAGCCGCTGATGGCGATGCGCGAGCGGCTCGGCCTGTACGGGGGCCGGGTGCGCGCTGAGGCGGGCACCGGCGGCGCCGGCTTCCACGTCGCCGCCAGGCTCCCACTGGAGCGGGTGACGGCATGAGCCGCCTGCGCGAGCGCTGGAACCGCTACGACCAGCGCGCGATCGATCGCGGGATCGCGGCGTTCATGACCGTGCTGATGGTCCTCGTGGTGTTCGCGTCCACCACCCGGGAGGGCTCGGTCGCCCTGAACCTGGCGTTTGCGGTGCCCGTCACCGCAGTACTTGTCTTCAGGCGCTCGCATCCCCTGCAGACGGTTGCGACCGTCGCCGTGCTCGACGGGCTGCTCACCGCGCTGGCGACCCCATCGTTCGAGTTCCCGCCGGCGACGATCGCCCTGATCATCGCCAACTTCTCGCTCGCGATGCACGAGGAGTCGCTCCGGAAGGCCCGCTTCGGCCTCCTGGTCGTGCTCGCCTCGATCGTCGTCACCGCGATCTTCGAGACGCCCGACGACATCATCTTCCCGGCGTTCCTGTTCGGCATCGCGCCCTGGGGCATCGGCCGTGTGCTCCGGGGCCACACGCTCCTTGCCCGCGAGCTCGCCGACAAGGAGACCAAGCTCCGCCACATCCGCAGCCAGGAGCGCCGCAGCGCGATCTCCGAGGAGCGCTCGCGGGTGGCGCGCGAGCTGCACGACGTCCTCGCCCACAACCTCAGCGTGATGGTCATCCAGGCCTCGGGTGCCCGGCGCATGCTCGACAGCAACCCGGAGTCGGCGGTCGCCGCCGCCCGGCTCATCGAGGAGTCGGGGCGGGAGGCGCTCGTCGAGCTGCGGCACGTCTTCGGGCCGGTCCGCCACGGGGAGGGGGAGGCGCTGGAGGGCTCGCCCGGGCTGGCTCAGGTCGACGCGCTCCTCGAGCGGGCGAAGGGAGCCGGGCTGCCGGTGACCCTCGACGTCGCCGGCGAGCCGATCGACCTCCCGCCGGGAGCGGACATGGCCGCCTACCGGCTGATCCAGGAGGCCCTGACCAACACGATCAAGCACGCCGGCACGCCGCGCACGTCGATCTCGCTCGGGTACCGCCCTGACGGGGTCTCGATCGAGGTCTCAGACGAGGGCTCCCAGGAACTGCCGCCGCTGGCCGAGAGCGGTGGTCACGGGCTGATCGGGATGCGCGAGCGGTTCGCCGTCTATGGAGGCGTCGTCGACGCCGGACCCCGCGACGGCGGGGGCTTCCGGGTCAGCGGGCGCCTGCCGGTCGTGCGTGAGAGGGTGGGCGCATGAGCATCCGGGTTCTCCTCGTCGACGACCAGGCGTTGATTCGCGCCGGCTTCCGGATGATCCTGGAGGCCGAGGAGGACATCGAGGTCGTCGGGGAGTCGGCCAACGGAGTGCAGGCGCTCGACTCGGTCAAGCGGCTGAAGCCGCACGTCGTCCTGATGGACATCCGCATGCCGGAGATGGACGGGATCGAGGCGACCCGCCGGATCGTCGAGACGACGGGTGAGACCGACGAGCCGGTGCGCGTGCTGATGCTGACGACGTTCGAGCTCGACGAGTACGTCTACGACGCCTTGCGGGCGGGGGCCAGCGGGTTCCTGCTCAAGGACGTGCCGGCCGAGCAGCTCGTCGACGGGATTCGGCTGGTCGCATCGGGCGAGGCGCTGCTCGCGCCCTCGGTGACCCGGCGCCTGATCGCGGAGTTCTCGCGGGTGGCTCCGGCCGAGCGCGGGACGCCGCCGGACCTCGAGGAGCTGACCCCGCGCGAGATGGAGGTCCTGCTGCTGATCGCCCGCGGCTTCTCGAACGCCGAGATCGCCGAGGAGCTGATCGTCTCGAACACGACCGTGAAGACCCACGTCGCGCGGATCCTCCTCAAGCTCGGACTCCGCGACCGGGTTCAGGCCGTGGTGCGGGCCTACGAGAGCGGCCTGGTCGCTCCCGGCAGGGGTCAGACCCTTTAAGTTCGGGAGAACGGGTCAGACCCCGCCCGGGGCGCAGCGCCAATAGGGTGCCCGCCGTGGCCGACCTCGAGGACAAGATCGCGATCGTCACCGGCGGCGCCGGTGGCCTCGGCTCAGCGACCGCGCGCGCCCTCGCCGCCGAGGGAGCCCGGGTGATGGTCACCGACATCGACGAGGCCGGTGGCCAGGCGATCGCCGATGAGGTCGACGGCGCCTTCCTCCGCGTCGACGTCAGCAGCCCCGAGGAGAACCGCGAGATGTTCGACTCGACCGTCGAGCGCTTCGGCGGCCTCGACCACGTCTTCCTGAACGCCGGCATCTCGAGCGGCATCGGGGTCGGCGCCGACTTCGACGTCGAGACCTACCGGCGCGTCATGGGGATCAACCTCGACGGCGTCGTCTTCGGCGCGCACGAGGCGCTTCGCGTCCTCGGTGAGCACGGGGGCGGGTCGGTGGTTGCGACCGCGTCGCTGGCCGGGCTCACGGCCGTTCCCTACGACCCGCTCTACGCCGCCAACAAGCACGCGGTCGTCGGCCTCATGCGCTCGCTCGGGTTCGAGGGCGCGATCGAGGGGATCCGCTTCAACGCGATCTGCCCGGGCTTCTCGGAGTCGGGGATCATCGCTCCGTTCCGCCACATGCTGGTCGAAAGCGGGATGCCGATCATCCCGGCCGAGAAGGTGGCCGACGCTGTTGTCTCGCTGTTCACCGGGGAGATGAGCGGCGAGGCGTGGTTCGTCCAGCCGGGCATCGATGCGCAGAACTTCAGGTTCCGGAACATCCCGGGCCCTCGCGCCGAGTAAGCACCCGTAGTCCTTCCGGACGACGACCCGGGGGTCCTCCCGACCGACGGCGAGATCGTCAGCGCGGCTGACGCCGCGGGGGCTCGCCGGGGCGATGGTGCTCGTGTCATTCGAACACGAGCTCCGAGGAGGAGAAACGCCATGAACCCGCTCAACCCCACCAACCGCTTCGCAGGTGCCGGCGCCGCCCTCGCCGCGGTCACCGCCGGCGCCGGCGCCGTCATTCAGCTCACCCACGAGCAGTCCGGCGAGTCGACCACGATCGGCGCCGTCGAGCACGTCGCCGCATCGCTGTTCAGCGTGATGCTGCTGGCGCTGATCCCGGCCGTCGCGTTCCTCGCCCGGCGCGCGACTGGCAGCGTCCGGCCGGCCGTCCCGGTGGCGGTCGCCGGCACCGTCCTCTCGGCGCTGGCGGTCAGCAGCAACGTCATGGGGGAGGACGCGTCCTTCTTCGGGTTCGTTGCGGCTCCCTGCCTGCTGACGCTGCTCGTCTCCTTCACAGTGATCGCCGTCAGAGGGGTGCGGATGGGCCGGGTGCCGAAGCCGCTGGCCGTCGGCCTGCCGCTCGTGCTCATCGTGAGCATCCCGCTCTCGCCGCTCGGTGGCGGACTGCTCGCCGCGGGCTACTGGGCGGCGCTCGCCGCCTACGCCGGTCGCGAGGAGCGGCGCCCGGCCGCCGCGCCGGTGCCTGCAGCCGCCTAGCCACCTCGGCCCGGACGGCCGAACGGGTTCTGCCCGGAGCGCCCTCGCACCTCGGTGCGGGGGCGTTTCGTCGTTGCGGTGGCGATAATCGCGGCGTGAGCTTCCACCGCTACGTCGCCCTCGGCGACTCGACAACGGAGGGTCTCGAGGATCCCCTTCCCGGCGGCGAGTACCGCGGCTGGGCGGACCGGCTGGCGGAGATGCTCGCGGCCCAGGAGCCGGACTTCGGCTACGCCAACCTGGCGATCCGCGGCCGCAAGCTGCCGCAGATCCGCGCCGAGCAGCTCGAGCCGGCCCTTGCCCTCGAACCGGACCTCGCGAGCATCCTCGGCGGGCTCAACGACATCCTCCGGCCGTCGGTCGAGCTCGATCTGATCGGTGCCGACCTCGACGCGATCGTGGGCTCCCTGCGCGCGGCGGGAGCGACGGTCGTGATGATGACCTACCCCGACCCGACCGCCGTGATCACGATGGCGGGAAGCAGGGTCCGCGACCGCGTCGCCGCCTTCAACGAGCGGATCCGCGCCGTTGCCGGTGAGCACGACGCGGTCCTGGTCGACCTCGACCGCGAGGACGTGGCCAACCCGCGCTACTGGTCGGCGGACCGGCT
Source organism: uncultured Solirubrobacterales bacterium (assembly GCA_963740845.1). Lineage (GTDB taxonomy): Bacteria > Actinomycetota > Thermoleophilia > Solirubrobacterales > 70-9 > RHKX01. The sequence goes on along the minus strand of CAVUFM010000022.1, from coordinate 218,713 downwards.
CCACGCCAACGCGCTCGGCCACGAGCGCATGGCGGCGGCCACGGCGCACGCGCTCGGGCTCGACCCCGCTGCCGGCTGGGACGACCCGCTCCCGCACCCCCGGCGCGCACCGGCGCCGCTGCGGATCGCCCGCGATGCCGCGTGGGCGGGGCGGCACCTCACGCCATGGATGATCCGGCGGCTGCGCGGCCGATCATCCGGCGACGGCCGCGAGCCGAAGCGGCCGGATCTCGGGCCGCTCTAGCCCGCGATCAGTCCGACCACCAGTCGGGGATGATCTCCGCGTCGCCCTTCGCGAGCGGGCCGAAGGCGAGCATCTCCATTCCGTCGGGACCGCCCTCGAAGGCGCGGATCGCCGCCGGGGAGATGCGAACCGCATCAAGCGTCGCCAGGTCGATGATCTCGTCATCGATCTTCACCTTGCCGGAGCCGGCGGTGACGACGTAGACCTCCTCGGCGGTCTCGTGCTGATGGCCGAAGCCCTGCCGGGTGTTCGCGTTCAGCCGGTGGAAGCTGATTCCGGTCTGCTCGGTCTCCAGCTCGCCGTTGGCGAACCGGGCCTCGCCCATGTCCGACATCCCGTGCTGGGCCGCCATGTCGTCGACCGAATCGAGGTTCTTCAGTGTGTACTTCTCGGTTTCGCTCATGGGCTCAGACTATGCCGTCGCGCGAATCGTTCGTCCGTACGGTGGGTTATCCACCCGGGGGCTGTGAACATCGACTGGGAGGACGCCCGACCTTGAACCCGAGAACCCCGATTGCGATCTTCGTCGCGCTGATCGCCATGCTCGCGTTCGCCGCCTCCGCCGAGGCCAAGAGCGGCAAGATCGGGCTGGAGTCCCTCTCGAGCGAGCCGGATCTCGTCACGGGAGGGGACGTCCTCGTCGCCGCCACGGTCCCGAAGAAGACGAAGCCGTCGAAGGTTCGCGTCCGTCTGAACGGGGAGGACGTGACCTCGAAGTTCACGCGAGGAGGACGGCACGCGCCGGCTCGTCGGCGTCGTCGACGGCCTCGACCCCGGCGCCAACCTCCTCACCGCCTACGCGAAGGGTCTCAAGAAGCCCGCGCGCCTCGCCCTCTACGACACCCCGATCACCGGCCCGCTCTTCTCCGGTCCCCACCAGAGCCCGTTCTTCTGCCGCACGCAGGCCGCGGGCCTCGGCCCCGAGACGGATGCGAACTGCTCTGCGCCGACTCAGGTCTCGTTCTTCTACCGGACGAACGGCGGCGACTTCGCTCCCCTCGCGGACCCGACGACGCTGCCGGCCGACGGCATCCAGACGACCACCCGCGACGGCAGGACGGTCGACTACATCGTCCGCGTCGAGATGGGCGTGATCGATCGCTCGATCTACCGCTGGGCGATCCTCGCCCCCGGCGGCCGGGTGGGCGATGGCTGGAACCAGCGGCTGATCTACCAGTTCGGTGGAGGCTGCGCGGCCGGCTATCAGCAGGGCAACCCCGGCCTCGGGGCGGTGCTCGACAACGCGGAGCTCTCGCAGGGCTACGCCCTGCTCAACGGCAGCCTCAACGTCCTCAACACCGCCTGCAACGACGTGCTCTCGGCCGAGGCCGCGACGATGCTCAAGGAGCACGTGATCGAGGAGCTCGGCCGCAAGCCGGTCTGGACGATCGGCGAGGGTGGCTCCGGCGGCTCGGTCCAGGCCCAGCTGATCGGCCAGAACTACCCGGGCATCCTCGACGGCCTGCTCCCGTCGGCGAGCTTCCCCGACGGCTCCGCGCCCGACTACCCGGACTGCCGCCTGCTCAACGCCTTCTACGGGACCCCCGCGGGCTCCGCGCTCAGCAACGCGCAACGGGAGGCGATCAGCGGCCTCAGCAACCCGAACGGGTGCGCCGCCCTGGGAGCGGGGGCCGACGTCGTCAACGCGACGGAGGGGTGCGACGAATCCGTCGTGCCGCCGGCGCAGATCTTCGATCCCGCCACCAACCCGACCGGCATCCGCTGCACGGTCTGGGACAGCATGGTCAACATCTACGGCCGCGACCCGGCCACGGGCTACGCGCGCCGGACGCTCGACAACGTCGGCGTCCAGTACGGGCTCGAGGCGCTCGAGAGCGGCGCGATCACGCTCGGCGAGTTCCTCGACCTGAACGAGGGGATCGGCGGCTACGACAACAACGGCGAGATCCGGAGCGACCGCTCCATCGCGGACCCCGAGGCGCTCGCGATCGCCTACCGGAGCGGTCGCGTCAACCAGGGCACCGGCGGTTACGGGGACATCCCGGTCGTCGACGCTCGCAACTACGTCGACGACGAGCCGAACGTCCACCAGTACGTCAACACCTACAAGATGCGCGCCCGCCTCGATCGCGCCTACGGCAACCACGACAACCAGGTGATGTTCCGCGGCAAGGGCGGTCAGAACACGAGGGCGATGAACGCGGCCGCACTGGATCTGATCGGGCGCTGGATGGACGCGATCGCGGCCGACTCGAGCGACCGCCCGCAGCGGGAGAAGGTGATCGCGAACAAGCCCGCCGACGGAGTCGACGCCTGCTGGACGGCCGGCGGCCAGCGCACCGATGCGGTCGCGAGGGTCGGCGCGCCGAACATCTGCGAGGCGACCTATCCGCCGCACAGCCTCCCCGCCAACCAGGCCGGCAAGCCGCTCGACTCGCTGGCTCTGAAGTGCCAGCTGAAGCCGCTCGAACTTCGCCGACTACGGCGCGCCGGGTCCGGCCCAGCGGAACCGGCTTGACGGCGATGTTCCCCGATGGCGTCTGCGACTGGTCGCAGCCCGGCGTCGGCGAGCAGCCGCTTGCCGGCACCTGGCAGGAGTTCGGCCCCGAGCGGACCGTGAAGCCGGTGAAGCCGAAGCTCGGGCTGAAGGCGAAGGTGAAGGGCAAGGGCAAGAAGCAGCGCGTCGCGCTCGAGGCGAAGCTCCGGCCGTGCCCGGCTGTCGGCTTCCAGCCGGTCGTCTTCGAGCAGCGCAAGCGCGGCAAGTGGCGCAAGGTCGGCACGGGCGTGACCGGCGGCGGGAAGTGCCGCGCGAAGCTCGCGGTCAAGGCGAAGGGCGGCAAGATGAAGCTGCGCGCCCGGTTCGAATCCGCCGACCAGTACAAGTCGGCGCGATCGAAGAGCGTGCGCGTCAAGCTGCGCTGAGGGCGGGGAAGTGAGAGGGTTCGGCTCCACCCACCAGGAGAGCGAGCCCCGATGTCAGAGCAGTACCGGCGTTACCTGATCAAGGAACGGCCGAGTGGCCGCGTCGAGCGGAGCAACTTCGACCTCGTCACCGAGGACGTCCCCGAGATCGGCGAGGGCGAGGCCCTGATCAAGATCGAGTGGATCTCGGTCGACCCGACCAACCGGGGCTGGCTGAACGACACGCCGACCTACCTTCCCGTCGTCCCGATCGGTGACGTGGTCCGGGCCGGCGGCCTCGGGCGCTGCGTCGCCTCCAACAACCCGAACTACGAGGAGGGGAAGCTCTACCAGGGGCTGACCGGCTGGCAGGAGTACATGGTCGTCTCCGACTCCCAGCCGCTGCTCCCCGTGACCGAGGTCCCCGGCGTCGGGTCGGCGAGTGCCTATCTCGGCGCGCTCGGGATGACCGGGCTCACCGCGTGGGTCGGGATCCGTCAGATCGGCAAGCCGAAGGAGGGGGAGACCGTCGTCGTCTCCGCCGCCGCCGGAGCGGTCGGTTCGATCGCCGGGCAGCTCGCGAAGGCGGACGGCGCCCGGGTGGTCGGCATCGCCGGCGGTCCCGAGAAGTGCGCGCTGCTGACCGACGAGCTCGGCTTCGACGCCGCCGTCGACTACAAGGCCGACGACTGGCGCGAGCAGCTCAAGGACGCCACCCCGGACGGGATCGACGTCGACTTCGAGAACGTCGGCGGCGAGATCATGGAGGCGATCTTCACCCGGATCAACATCCGCGCCCGGATCGCGCTCTGCGGCCTGATCTCCGGCTACAACGACGACGACCCGCCCCCCGGACCGCGCAGCTTCGGCAACCTGCTGATCCAGCGGGCGACGGTCCAGGGCTTCATCGTCCTCGACCACTTCGGCCAGGCCGCCGAGGCGGGCGCCGACATCGGCGGCCTCTTCGCCGAGGGGAAGCTGAAGCCGCTCGAGACGGTGGTGGAGGGCTTCGAGGACCTCCCGGACGCGCTGAACATGCTGTTCGACGGGAAGAACACCGGCAAGCTGGTGGTGCGGGTGGGGTAGGGCCTGGCTGGGCTGAAGCGGCGGCGGGCGGCGGGCACCGGGGGTGCCGCCCGGCCTTCGCGTTCGCTCGCTTCGCTCGCATCAGGAGGGCGGCCGGTCGGCACCCCCGGCACCCGCCGCCCGCCTCTGGTCGCCGCCGTCCCGTCACGCGCGCGAGCCGCGTCCACCTCAGTGGGGCGTCTGGCCGCGAAATGCCGCGATAGAAGACCCCAGCGGCCTTGCGGCACGGCGAACCTCATCCCAGTGGGGTCTCTCACCGCGAAATGACGCGATAGGAGATCCCAAATGCGCTCGCGGACGGCGGGGAGTCTCCATCTCAGTGGGGCGTCTGGCCGCGAGATGTCGTGACAGGAGACCCCAGTAGGCCTGCGGCACGGCGACGTCATCCCGCTGGGGTCTCTCACCACGAAATGTCGCGACAGGAGACCCCAAGGGGCTGCGCACGGCCACCTTCCTCCCACTGGGGTCGCTCACTGCGCAATTGCGTCATAGGAGACCCCAGACCTGCCGCACGCCCGCCCAGCCCCAATGGGGTCTCTCACCACGAAATGTCGTGTCAGGACACCCCAGTGGGCTCGCGTCACGGCCACCTTCACACCACTGGGGTCACTCACTGCGCAATGGCGCCATAGGCGACCCCAGTGGCCCCTCGTCGCGCCCACCCCGCAGGCTCCCCGCCCTCGCCGTCGAACACGTTGGGATGGCCTCGCGCGTCTACGTGATCGAGCTGACCCCCGACGCGGGGCGCCGTCGCGACCCCCGCATCCCGTGGGTGTACGTCGGCTCGAGCGCCCGCGACGCCGAGATCCGCTTCGCCCAGCACCGCCGCGGCTACAAGTCGGCGCGGCTCGTCAAGCGCTTCGCGCTCCGGCTGCGCCCCGACCTCTACGAGGACCTGCCGTCCTTCCGCGGCTCGCGCACCGCGCAGGCCGCTGAGGTCGAGCGGGCCGAGGAGCTCGCGACGGCCGGCTTCGTCGCCCACTGCGACGGCACCTCATACGGGCGCGAGGGAGGTTTCTGGGAGGAGTGGGACGCCGAGCGGCTCGAGCCGGTCGCCGCGCACGCCGACGCCGCGGCCGAGGAGCTCCTCGAGTCGGCCTTCGCGCCGCTGAGCGACCACGACTGCGCCCGGCTCCTCCATGGCGAGCGAGGCTTCTGGACCGACGACTACATCGACCGGTCCGATCCGCCGCCCTCCTACGGGCTGCTCTCCCACGTCCGGCTGGAGGTGCTCGAGCGCCGGGTCGTCGACTTGCGGGCGCGGCGGACGATGGCCTCGGCGAGCAGGTCCGGCGCCTCGGGCGCCTGATCGAAGTAGAGGTTCGGCTCGACCGCCTCGAGCTCGAGCAGGAGCGGCTCGCCGTCGGGTCCGGGGAGCATGTCGACCCTGGCGTAGAGCGGGGTCACGTCGAAGCGCCTCCGCACCTCCCCGAGGATCCGCTCCGCGAGATCGATCTCGGCCTCGGTCGCCTCCGAGGCGAGCACGAGCTCGGGGTCGTACATCCGCTCCGCGACGCCGAGCGAGTCGTCGCGGACCGGCGCCACCTCGTCGGGGCCGAGGATGGCGCCCTTGCGAAGGACGTGGCTGACCTCGCCGTCGATCATCACGATCGCGGTCTCACCACGCTCCTCGACGTTCGCCGAGATAGGGCTGGACCATCGCCGTCTTGCCCTGGCTCGTGATCGCCGCGATCAGCTCGCGCGCGGAGTCGGCCATCGCGGCGCTGAAGCGCCCGGTGTCCCGCCCGCCCGCTGAGACCGTCGGCTTGACGACGACCTCCCCCGTGATCTTCGGCGGCTCTTCGCCGGGGCCGACGAACGTCGTCGGCACCACCGGCAGGCCCTCCTCGAGCAGATCGTCGAGGTAGCGCTTGTCGCTGTTCCAGCGGAGCAGGTCGGGGTCGTTCTCGACCGGGGCGGTGAGGCCGTCGAGCCAGAGCCATGAACCGGTCGTACTTGAGGACGTAGTCCCAGACCGTTCGCGCCACCACGAGGTCCATGTCGTTCCAGGGGAAGTCCTCGTCGTCCCAGGGCGCGGTGCTCGCATCGACCCCGCGGGCGCGCAGGTTGGCCAGCAGCAGCTCGTCGTCGCGGAACTCCGGCGCGACGTCGCGGTAGCCGGCGATCGCGACGCGCGGGTGCAGCTTCGAGTGGGACGTGCGAGGAGGCCATCAGAGGACGATCACCGTGGTGCCCATCGCGGCGAAGTCGTACACACCGGGTGCCTCCGGAGCCGGGACGCGGACGCAACCGTGGGAGGCGGGGTAGGTGGGCACGTCGGGGTACTCGTGGAACGCGATCCCGGCGTTGAAGTAGGAGGCGTAGGGAAGCCAGGTCTGGAACGGCACCGACCACGACTTCAGCTCCTTGCGGAAGATCTCGTAGGTCCCGGTTGGCGTCTCGTTCCCGGGCCCGCCGGTGGAGACGTGGATCGCGCGCTTGGTCCGGTCGTTCTTGATCAGGAGCGTGACGCCGCGCTCGCGGTAGACCTCGATGCGCTTGGCGGGCCCGTCACCGTGCGGCCGCGGCGGGCTTGCCTTCGCCAAGGGCCGCCTTCGTCGCCGGGCCGACGACGCCGTCTCGGTCGAGCCCGCGCCAGGACTGGAAGGCGAGGACGGCCTGCTGGGTCCGGTAGCCGTCGACCCCGTCGACCGCGCTCTTGGGCAGGTACTTCAGCTCCGCCAGCCGCTCCTGCAGCGACCGGATCGAGCCGGAGCGCTCCCCGCGTGGGCGGTCGAGCCGCTGCGGACCGCGCTCGGGCCGGTCGAAGGCGGCGCGCGCCTGGACGGGCCCGTCGGCCTCGACCTCGGGCGACGGCTCCACCGGCGTCCCGCCGGCGACGACCTTCGCCTTCTCGACCTCTGGGAACTGGGTCATCGTGTAGGTCACCTGAGCGATCCGGGCGTCGAGCTCGGAGCTCTCGGCGCGGTTCCGGGAGCCCGGCTCGGCCGGCACGCCCGCGGTGAACTCGCCGGACACCGCCACGACGGCGGTGTCCCCGTCGAGCTTGACCCCCTCGACGTCGGTGCCCGCGGGGATCTGCGTCGCGGTCTCCACCTCCGTGGCGGCCTCGCTCTTCGTCGGTCCGGCGACGAGCGCCTCAGCCGCGGCGGTCAGCTCCTGGGAGGGGGAGCCCTCGGGGAGCTCGCGCTCGACCTTGCGGAACTGCTCGCCGGAGGTGAAGTAGAGCTCGGTCATGCCGTCGTCGGCCGCCGCGTCGTCTGCCTCCGTCGTCGTCCGAAGCAGTCGTCTCCTCGGTCGCCCCGGTCGGCGCGGTCTCGGTCGTGCTCCCCGCCGTGCTCGCTCCGTCGTCGGAGGAGTCGCCGCAGCCCGCGATGAGGAGCGCGCAGGCGATGAGGGCGAGGAGCGGCCGCGGGAAACGCATGGCTGCGAGGCTATCCATCGGCAGGTCCGGGTATGGGGGTCGGACCGCCACATCGCAACCAAGCCTTTCGAAGGAGCTACATGCCGATCACCACCGACGCCCTCCAGGCCCCCGAATCAGGGGCGAACTTCGAGCGCACGACCATCGAGCGCCGTGATCCCGGGCCGGGTGACGTGGAGATCGAGATCAAGCACTGCGGCATCTGCCACAGCGACATCCACCAGGCCCAGAGCGACTGGGGCGCCGGGATCTTCCCGATGGTCCCCGGGCACGAGATCGCGGGCGTCGTCGCCTCGGTCGGGGCCGATGTCGAGGGGTTCAAGGAGGGCGATCGCGTCGGCGTCGGCTGCTTCGTCGACTCCTGCGGGGAGTGCGAGTACTGCGAGGCCGGCGAGGAGCAGCACTGCACGAAGGGCGTCGTTCTCACCTACAACGGCAAGGACTACGACGGCGACCCGACCTACGGCGGCTACAGCAAGCGGATCGTCGTCAGGGAGCGCTTCGTCGTCCGGATCCCGGACGAGATCGAGCTCGACGTCGCCGCGCCGCTGCTCTGTGCCGGAATCACCACGTACTCACCGCTGAAGCGCTGGGGAGCGGGCGAGGGCAAGAAGGTCGCGGTCGTCGGGATGGGCGGCCTCGGGCACGTCGCGGTCCAGATCGCAGCGGCGATGGGCGCCGAGGTGACCGTCCTCAGCCAGTCGCTGAGCAAGGAGGAGGACGGCAAGAAGCTCGGTGCCTCCCACTACTTCGCGACGTCCGAGCGGGAGACGTTCAAGGAGAACCGCTCGACCTTCGACCTGATCCTCAACACGGTCTCGGCGAACCTCCCGGTGGACCGCTTCCTCTCGATGCTCCGCGTCGACGGGACGATGGTCAACGTCGGCGTCCCCGCCGAGCCCGACAGCTACCACGTGTTCTCGCTCATCGGCGGGCGCCGCAGCCTCGCCGGCTCGAACGTCGGCGGCCTCCCGGAGACCCAGGAGATGCTCGACTTCTGCGCCGAGCACGACATCGCTCCGCTGATCGAGACGATCGGGATCGACGACGTCGACGCCGCCTACGAGCGGGTCGCCGCGAGCGACGTCCGCTACCGCGCCGTGATCGACGTCGCGACCTTCGGCTAGACGACGTCGACCCGCGCCGGCGGGCCGACGTGATCGCCGAGCCGGTCCGCCGCCTCGGCGATCGCCGCGCTGATCAGGGAGGTCGCGTCCAACGCCGCACCCTATGGACCAGCCGCCCGCGGGTCCCGGGGCGGAGCCGGGCCGCTTGCCATGATCCGAGCCGATGAACTTGGTTCGAGATCGCGGGCGGGACTGAGGTGCCGCCGAGCTACCGAGAGCGACTGCGGGTCGAGGGCCTCGCCCTGGCGGGCAGCGCCTTCCTCGCCGCGTTGGTCCTGCTCTTCGCCGCCTCAGGCGCGACCGACGGGCTGCCCAGGACCCTCATCGTCCTATTCGTCGCGCTCCTCCTGATCGCCTGGCTCGGACCGCGCTCGGTCCACGTCGCGGTGCGGCGCGCGGCGCAGCTCTTCACCCCCGACCTGGGGGATGGCCAGCCGCGAGGGCTCTGGCAGCTGCCCCTCGTCGTCGCGGTTGGAACCGTCGTCGTCACGAAGCTGGCCGGGGCGGCGATGGGGCTGCGCCTGACGCTCGTCCTCGTCCTCCTCGGCCTGTTCCAGGCGTTCGTGCTCGAGCGGATCGTCGCCGTCCACGAGGGCCAGTCGCGACGCCGTTACTTCCGGGTCGAGGGCACCAAGATGTTCGGCGCCACCCACCTCGGCTACGTCCAGCGCCGGGTCCGCTGAGCCCTCCGGCTCGCCGACCCGGCCGAGTTGCCACGATTCCCCGATGACCGCGCCCAGCCGCGCCGCCGCAGCGCTCGCGGCGCTCGTCGCCCTCGCCGCGAGCCTTGTCCTCGCCCTCGCCGCCTGCGGCGACGATGGCTCCGACCCCGCTGCCGCCGCGCCGCCCCCGGCGGCCCGCGCCGACGGCAGCTTCGACGAGCGCAAGGCGTGGAAGCTGATCAAGCTCCAGCTCCGCTCCGGGCAGCGGCCGGCGGGCTCGCCACAGCTCCGGCAGCTCGCGGTCGAGCTGCGCAAGCGAATGCCGGCCGGCAAGTTCGAGGCGATTCCCGGGGAGCCGCGGCTGCGCAACGTCGTCTCCGTGGTGCCGGGTGAGGAGCCGGCCCTCGTCGTCGGCGCGCACTACGACACGCTCGTCAAGCCGAAGGGCTTCCTCGGCGCCAACAACGGCGCCGCCGGCTCCGCGATCGTCGTCCAGCTCGCGCGCCAGCTGGCCAAGCAGGAGCGTCCTGCGGGGGCGCGCGAGGTCCGCTTCGTCCTCTTCGATGGGGAGGAGCCCGCGAAGGGGTTGCCCGAGGAGCAGAACGACTTCTACTCGACCGGGCTGCGCGGCTCGCGCGCCTACGTCGACCGCCACGGCGACGAGGTCGGCGCGATGATCCTCCTCGACTACGTCGCGGGGAAGAACCTGTCGTTGCCCCGAGAGGCCTCCTCGACGCCCGAGCTCTGGGACGAGATCCGGGCGGCCGCCCGGCGCGTGGGTGTCGGTCGCGTCTTCCCCGATGGGGTCGGGCCGACCATCACCGACGACCACACGCCGTTCCTCCGCGCGGGGATCCCAGCGGTCGACCTGATCGACTGGGACTACCCCGGCCACGAGCTCTCCGACACCCTCGACGCCATCTCGATCGACAGCGTGGATGCGACCGGCGAGACGGTCCTCGACGCGATCGGGACCGTCGCCGGACCGGCCGATGGGCCCTGAGCCACCCGGGAGACCGGACGCGAAGCAGAGGATCTCCCGCAGTCGGGAGACCGGACGCGAAGCAGAGGATCTCCCGCAGTTATCTACCTAGGCGCGGGTCATGCCGCCGACGAGTGTCCCGCGGCCCAGGTGCGCTCCGAGGACGGGCCCGACCTGGGTGGCGAAGAGCGGCGGGCTGCCGAAGATCTCCCGCCCGGTCGCGACCAGCTGAGCAGCCGAGTCGGCCGACTGGGCGTGCTGAACGATCCAATCGGTCGCGCCGCGGAGCTGCAGCTCCTCGAGGTAATGGACCATGCGCTCGAGCGCCCGGCGGTTCGTCCTCACCTTGCCGACCGGGGAGATCTCGGTGCCGAACGTGAGGACCGGCTTGATCCGCAGCGCACTCCCGAGGAGCGCCTGAGCCGCGCCGATCCGGCCACCCTTGCGAAGGAACTCGAGGGTCTCGAGGCAGAACCAGATGTCAAGCCCGGAGCGGGCTTCGTCGATGGCCGCGATCACCTCAGCGGCCGAGGCGCCGTCTCGTGCCTTCTCCGCCGCGACGATCACGAGGCAGCCGAGCCCGCCCGAGCCGGTCTGCCCGTCAACGATGGTGATCCGGTCCTCGGCATCCAGCGAGCGGGCGGCCTCGGAGGCGCTGTCCTGCGTCCCCGAGAGCCCCGAAGCGATGTGAACGGAGACGATCTCGTTTCCGGCGTCGAGCAGCGGACGGTAGACGTCGCAGAAATCGCCGACGGAGGGCTGGGAGGTTGTCGGCGGCTTGTCGGAATCGGTCAGCCGGCGGTAGAAGGCGTCGAGGTCGGTGTAGGAGCTCTCCGGCTGCATCTCGCCGTCCCAGCCCACGTAGAGGTCCACGCGCTGGACGTCGAGCCGGTCGAGCTGCTCAGCCGGGACGTAGGTGGTGCTGTCGGTGACGATGGCGACGGCCATGAGTGCAACCTACGCCGTGCGTGAGTCCGGCGCCGCCCTGCCCCCGGGAATAGGGTGGCCACATGGCCTCCGGCGCCCCGATCGATCTCGCTCCCATCGGCTTCGTTTCGTCGACGCTCACCGAGCTCGGCGAGGCTCCTCGGCAGCCCGACGAAGGCGCGCCACAGGCGACGATCGTGGTCGACGAGCGCTTCGCGGATGCGCTTAAGGCGCGACTGACCGTGGCCGGGCTCGAGGCGATCGACGGAACGCCGGTCCTCGACATCAAGCCAGTGCTGAGCGACGCGGTCGGCGACCGTTGAGCGAACGGGGTGGGCCCGCACCGGGCGGACCCACCCGACTCCCCATCCCTCAATAGACCTCGCAGGTCGAGGTGTCGATGACGTCGTTCACGCCGCCGTCGCAGACGTCGTTGCCGCCGCCCCCGAACAGGTGATCGCGATCGCCGCCGTCGCCCTCGCCGGTCACGAGGTCGTCGCCCAGACCACCGCGAACGGTGTCCTGTCCGAGGTCGCCCGAGACGTAGTCGGCGCCGTCGCTGCCGTCGAGGTCGTCGCCGTCATCGAGGCCACTGACCCCGAGGAAGACGCCGTTGGGACCCCCGGTGTAGAAGAGGTCACCTCCATCACCTCCGTTGAGGTTGTCGCTCCCGCCCTCGCCGAGGAGCCAGTCCGAACCGGGGCCGCCGAAGCCGCCATCGGCGCCCGCTCCGGCGGAGATCAGGTCGCCTCCACCGTTGGCCAGGACGGTGTCATCCCCGGACCTGGCATTGATCGTCTCGCCGCCGTTGGTACCGGAGATGCTGTCGTCGCCGTTGGTCCCATTGCACGGGTCGGCGCTACAGGTGAACGCAGCCCCGAACGTGGGCAGCATCAACGCGATCGCAACCAGCGAGCCGAGGATCACGAGCGCGCAGAAGGCCCGTTCGCTTCCCTTCCTCGCGGCGGTCATCGGCCCGCCTCCGAGGCCGCGACGCTCGCCTCGCGGAGCAGGTCGATGCACGGGTTCGCTGCTCAGGCCCGCCGCCGCGAGTCGGCTGCACCCGTCGATCAGCCCGCGGGTGATCGCTGGGTCCTGCGGTCCCGTGAGCTTCAGCGCCTGCTCCAGCTGAGCGGGCGTGTGCCCCGCGGGCGCAGGGTCGTCCGTCTTGTTCGGCCCGGCGAGTGCGGTCGTGGCCGCCACCCCCAGCGCCAGAATGGCAACGCAAGTTGCCGAGATCCTCATTCCCATGTTCCGTTCCCCCTTCGGGTTTCGTCTTTCGAAGGCCTGGTCGTTGCAGGCGCGGGACATCTGACGCGCTGTCAAGAGAACTCGTGGAACCGATCCCACCTCTGCGGACAAGGAGTGGGTAGATGGGCTTTGAGTGGTAGAGCGAAGCGACGCGCTTCTGATCGAGGCGTCGCTGAAGGATCCGGCGAGGTTCGGGGATCTCTTCGACCGCCACGTCGCGGAGATCCGCGGCTACCTGCATCGCCGGGTCGGCGCCGCGACCGGGGACGACCTGACCTCGGAGACGTTCGCGATCGCCTTCCGTGGTCGCGAGCGCTACGACCGCTCGCGCCACGATGCGCGGCCCTGGCTCTTCGGCATCGCGGCGAACACGATCCGCAACCATCGCCGCAGCGAGCGACGGCAGGCACGGGCCTATGCGAGGTCCGCGCCCGAGGTCGATTCGAGCCTCGACGACGCCGCGGTCCACGCGCGCGCCGACGCGGCTTCGTTCAGTCCGCGGGTCTACGAGGCGCTTGCCTCCCTGCGACGCGACGATCGCGAGCTTCTTCTTCTCCACGCTTGGGCCGATCTCTCCCACCGGGAGATCGCCGAGGCACTCGAGCTGCCGATCGGGACGGTCAAGTCCCGGCTCTCGCGCTCGCTGGAGAAGGTGCGAGCCGCACTCGAGATCTCCGCGCCCGGTCCGGGCGAGCCCGATGGGACCTTTGATGCGGGCGAGAAAGGGGGGAGTGGCTGATGGAGGCCCTCGAGTACATCCGGGGGGCTCGGCCCGGCGTCGAGCCGGCGACGCCGCAGGAGACGGCGGACATCAAGGCCTCCTTCGAGGGGATGGCTGCCGAGCCGCCCGGCAGGCTGCGCGCGTTGCTGCGGCGGCTCACAAGACGCCAGATCGCCGCGATCATCGCTGCGTTGCTGATCGTGCCGGCGGGCGCGGCTGCAGTGGTGACGCAGGTTCTCGACCACGACCGCTCGGAGCAGGTCGAGCAGGCCACGTCCTCGCCGCGAACCCAGGAGATGAATCGCGAGATCGCACGCGGCCTGATCGAGATCTGCCGGGAGAAGGGCTCGGAGAACCCGACGTGCGCGGAGGTGCTCCGGGGCATCGATGGGGAGGAGGGCGTGCCGGAGCCCGAACCGTGATCGGAAGAGCTTGTCTTGCGTCGGTCGGGGGACGTGACATCGTCGCGGCCGGCGCCGGCCTCTCGCAGAACCGGGTCACCCCGGGGAGCGGGAGGGAGGCGACATGACGTCGCTCGCATCCTCGGAAGGGGCCCACGCTGGGGGGAGCGTGGGGCCCCCCTCCGAGGACTAATCTCGGCGGTGGATGAGCGCAAGCGCCCACGACCACGCGCACGGTCACGCCGGGCACTCCCACGGCGTCTCCGCCGAGGCCGACACCCGCATGCTCGGGATCGCGCTCGGCATCAACCTCGCCTTCATGGGGGTCGAGCTCGTGATCGGGATCGTCGCGAACTCGCTCGCGCTGCTCACCGACGCCGCCCATATGTTCACCGACGCCGGCGCCATCGCCCTCGCGCTGGTCGCCGCACGGCTCGCCCAGCGGCAGCCGAGCGGCTCGATGACCTTCGGCCTCAAACGCGGGGAGATCCTCTCCGCCCAGTTCAACGGCCTGACGCTGCTCCTCCTCGGGATCTGGGTGATCTACGAGGGAATCACCCGGCTCATCGACCCGCCCGACGTCGAGGCGGGGCTCGTCCTCTGGGTGGGCATCGCCGGCCTCTTCGCGAATCTGGGAGCAGCCTGGGCGCTCGTCAAGGCGAACCGCGAGAGCCTCAACGTCGAGGGCGCCTTCCAGCACAACCTGATCGATGCGCTGGGATCGATCGGCGCCGCCGTCGCCGCCGGTGTGATCCTCCTGACCGGATACGAGCGGGCGGACCCGATCGCCTCGCTCCTGATCGCGGCGATCATGATCTGGTCTGCCTGGGGCCTGCTGAGGGCATCGGGCCGGATCTTCCTCGAGGCCGCCCCCGAGGGCATCGACGTCCAGGAGGTGGGCGGCGCGATGCTGACCGCCCCCGGCGTGCGCGAGGTCCACGACCTCCATGTCTGGGAGGTGACCTCGGGTTTCCCGGCCCTCTCGGCTCACGTCATCGTCGGGGCCGACGACGACTGCCACGGGGCGCGGGTCGTGCTGGAGGAGATCCTCCGTGATCGGTTCTCGATCGAACACACGACCCTGCAGGTCGAGCACCGCCAGGACCGCCTCCTGCAGGTCTCCACCTGAGGTGCTTTAGGAGACCTTGGGTTTCGGGCACATAGACTGCGCCGCCTGATGAACGGACGCAGGTCGGTTCGGGTCTCCGCGGCGGTGTTCGCCGTCGCGACGCTGCCCGCCACCGTTGCGATCGTCGCCGTCGGCGGGATCGTCGGCGTCTTCCCGGTGCTCGCCCTGCTGGTGGCGATGATCGTCCTCGGCCGGGTTCCCGGCGAAGAGTCGCTGCAGCGCCTGATCGAACGGTTCACTCCGCGCCGCACCCGCCGCCCTCGCAGTGACCGGCGCCCCAGCTTCTCGTTCTTCCACCATCCCGTTCGTGGGCTCCTGCTCGCCTCGGCGATGGCCGAGCGCGGCCCGCCGCCGGCGCTCCTCTTCACCCGCTAGCCGCTCGTAGCCGCCCCTCCTGGGGTCGACGCGGGCGGATCCGCATTCCCAGACCAGGGAGAGCAGATGAATTTGCGACGCCCCACGGCCGCCGTGGTGGCAGCGCTCGGCGTGCTGGCCTCGTGCCTGCTCGCCGCGGCGCCGGCCTCCGCACATGGTGGCGACCCCAACTACAGATCCGAGATCGATTCGATCGCCCCCGAGAGCCCGGGGATCAGCGCCGAGATCCTCAACTTCGACGCCGACCTGAAGCTCACGAACGAGAGCGACGAGACGGTCGTCGTCCTCGGCTACAACGAGGAGCCCTACCTGCGCTTCGAGCCCGACGGCCGGGTCTACGTCAACGAGAGCTCGCCGGCCGCCTACCTCAACACCGATCGCTACGCCCGAGTCGACGTCCCCGGCGACGTCGACCCCGGGGACCCGCCGGAGTGGAAGCAGGTCGGCGACACCGGCGAGTACGCCTGGCACGACCACCGCTCCCACTACATGGGCGAGGGCGTCCCGCAGATCGTCGAGGACCAGGACGTCCGGACGAAGGTCTTCGACTACTCGATCCCGATCGAGGTCGGCGACGAGAAGGGCTCGATCGACGGCACCCTCCTCTGGGTCGGCCAGGACGACGACGCGCCGCTGCTGCCGTTCGTGATCCTCGGCGTGGTCACGCTGCTGCTGGTCGTGCTCGTGATCGTGGTCCGGCGCCGACGTCGGCGCGACGAGGCCGACGATGACGGAGGGAGCGGGCCCGGAGCCGCCCAGGCCCACGAGCAGGAGGCGTGGTGATCCGTCGCGCGCTCCTCGTCGCTGCGGCCGTTGTCGCGGCGATCCTCGTTGCACCCGCCGTCGCGAGCGCGCATGCCGTGCTCGAGCGGACGACGCCGACGCGCGGCGCCGACGTCCAGAAGCAGCCCGAGCAGGTCGCCTTCTACTTCAGCGAGCCGGTCGAGTCCGCCTTCGGCTCCGTTCGCGTCTACGACTCGAACGGGGAGGAGGTCCAGATCGGCGACGTCCTGCGACCCGCCGATGACGGCAGCGCGATCGCGGCGGCGCTCGAGCCCGACCTGCCCGATGGGACCTACACCGCCACGTACCGGGTCGTGTCGGCGGACTCGCACCCGGTCTCGGGCGGCTTCGTCTTCTCGATCGGGGAGCCGGACTCCGGCGGCGCTCCGATCTCCGACCTGCTCGAGCAGCAGGAGGGGACGGGCGGCACGAGCTCGCCGGCATTCGTGGTCGATCGCTGGGTGGGCTACGCCGCGACGGCGCTGCTCGTCGGCGGCCTCGTCTTCATGCTCTTCGCCGGCGGCCCGGCCCTCACGGGCGCCGGCGCCGGTGCGGGAGCGAAGCGGGCCTCGGATGCGATGGCCCGCCGCATGCGCCGGATCACGATCGCCGCCGCCGCCGCCGGACTCCTCGCGGCGCTCCTCTCGCTGCCCCTTCAGGTCACCGCGGCGGCGGGAGTCTCGTTTCCGGACGCCCTGACCGGCGGGTATCTCCATGATGTCCTCTCGACCCGGTTCGGCACGGTCGAGGCGCTCCGCGCGGCCGCGTTTGCGCTCCTCTTCGCGCTCCTCGTGCTCGTCCCGCGGGCCGGCCGAGCGCGCACGGCCGCCGCGATCGTCCCAGCCGGCTTCCTCCTGGTCGCGCCGGCGCTCTCGGGTCACGCCTCCACGCAGGACCCCGGCTGGCTCCTGTTCCCGCTCGACGTCCTGCACGTGGGGGCGATGACGGTCTGGCTCGGCGGGCTCGCCGCGCTGCTCCTCGCGCTCCCGGCGGCGACAGCGGAGCTGCCGGCCGAGGCGCGCGGCTCCCTGCTGATCGCGACGCTGAAGCGCTTCTCGCCGCTCGCGTTGGGATGCGTCCTCGTCCTCGCGCTGAGCGGCACGGTCCAGGCGATCATCGAGGTCGGCAGCTTCGGAGCTCTGCTCGACACCGGCTTCGGCCGGGCCGTCGTGATCAAGGCGATCCTGCTCGCGGGCCTGATCGGCCTCGGCTACGCCAACCGCAACCGCCTGATGCCCGCGATCGCGAAGCGCGTCGAGAGGCGGGAGCCGACCGGCGAGGCCGGGCGGCGCCTGCGGACGAACCTCCGCCTCGAGGTCCTGGGTCTCGGTGCCGCGCTGATCGCCGCTTCGATGATGGTCGGCTACGCGCCACCGTCGGAGGCGCAGGCCGGCCCGGTCTCCGGCTCCCAGACCGTCGGCGCGAACTACCTCGAGTACACGGTCGAGCCCGCCGCGGTCGGCTCGAACGAGCTCCACCTCTACCTCTTCGACTCCGACGACGGGAGCCAGGTCGACCCGAGGGAGCTGACCGCGACGGCCGGCCTCGACTCGGCCGACGTCGGTCCGCTCGAGCTCGAGCTGCGCAAGGCCGGTCCCGGCCACTACGTGGCGCCGCGAGCGGACTTCGGGATCGCGGGCGACTGGACCGTGGACATCACGGTCCGGTCGTCGCGCTTCGACCAGGACGAGGTCGAGATCGATATCCCGATCGATTGACACGCAGATGAACCGAACGACGAAAGGAAAGTGATGACGAAGACGATGAGGACAGCGATTGCGATCGCCGCATCCGCTGCGCTGCTGCTCCCCGCGGCGGCGCAGGCCCACGTGACGGTGCAACCGGGCGAGGTTCCCGCCGGGGGCTTCACCCGGCTGGACGTCCGGGTGCCGAACGAGCAGGACGACGCGGCGACGACGAAGGTCGAGGTGCAGATGCCCGACGGGTTCATCTTCGCCTCCTACGAGGCCGTTCCGGGCTGGACCACCGAGGTGAAGTCGGAGAAGCTCGACGAGCCCATCGAGGCCGAGGGCGGCTCCTACGACACGCAGGTGAGCTCGATCACCTGGACCGCCGACGGCGACTCCCAGGGGATCCAGCCCGGCCAGTTCCGGGACTTCGGCCTCTCGGTCGGGATCCCCGAGCAGTACGAGGCGGGGGAGACCCTGACGTTCCCGGCGATCCAGACCTACGACAACGGTGACGTCGTCCGCTGGATCGGCGACGACCCGGAAGGCGACGATCCCGCCTCGACGGTGACGCTGACCGAGGCGTCGGAGGACCATCATGCCGCCGCTGCCCCCGGGGACGAGGAGGAGGCCGAGCCGGTCGATTCCGTCGCCGAGGTCGACGAGGAGGACGGCGACGACGGCGCGCCGACCTGGCTCGCGATCCTCGGCGTGGTCCTGGGAGCACTGGGCCTGGCGGCCGGCGGCGCGGCCCTCGCCAAGCGCCGGTAGAGCGCTCCGAGAGGACGAACGCCCGGGCGGCCATCGAGCCGCCCGGGCGCCGTCAGGGGTTTCGGTCGCCTAAAGCGAGACCGAGGCGCCTCAGCGCTCGCCGGTGTTCTTGAACGACAACGCCCCCGGTACACCGCGGGGGAACGGGCACCGGGGGCGATCTCGCGACCTGTCCCCCGGACAAGTAGGTCGAGGACCGGGAACCTAACCGATCGAATTTTCCTGACTAAGCGCCGTTGGCGCGTGAGGGCGATCGCAGCGAATCCGCCGGAGGCGCAGCGTCGCCAGCGGGTTGAGATGAGCGACTACGAGGGCGTTCCCAGCTCATGGGAGTGGCGGGCCAGCGACCGAGCCCGTCGACAGCCTGATCGACGCCGAAGGTCAGATTGGGCTGGAGCCGCGGACCCGGGTGGAGGTGACGCGGATCGGCAGCAGGAGCCCGAGGAACGCGGCCACGACGTCCGGGTCGAACTGGGAGCCGGCGCCGAGGCGCAGCTCCTCGAGCGCTTCCTCGCGGGTCTTGGCCTGTTGGTAAGGCCGGTTCTCGGTCATGGCGTCGAAGGCGTCGCAGACGAAGATGATCCGCGATCCCAGCGGGATCTCTTCGCCGCTCACACCGTCGGGATAGCCGGCCCCGTCCCACCGCTCATGGGAGTAACGGACGAGGACTCCGACCTCGCGGAACTTCGGGACGGCGTTGAGGATGCTCTGCCCGACGAGCGTGTGTTCGCGCATGGCCATCCATTCGTCCGCGTTCAGCGGTCCGGTTTTGCGGAGGATCGTCAGCGGGATCGCGACCTTCCCGATGTCGTGGAGCAATGCCGCGCGAGCAATCATCTCGATCTCCCGCTCGCTGCAACCCAGCTCGGCGGCAACGGCACGAGCCATCTGCCCCACGCTCGAAGCATGGTTCTCCAGGTGCGGGTCGTGCTTGCGCAGAACGTCGATCAGGACCTCATCGCCCTCTCGCAGCGCCCGACGCCGGGCAGCGAAGATCGGATGGGCCTCGGGCAGCGCCGGCGACTTCGTGACGGCGGGACTCGTCCAAGTTGGGTTCATGTTTCTCCTCCTCATCCATGACAACGAGGGGAGCCGCGACTTGTCAGGCGCTAGTTGTTCGGAAGATAGGTACGCCCTTTTCGCGGGGGTGGAAGGAAGACCGCTGGGACGAAGAGCGGTGCTTTGCAAGCTCCTTGGCGAAGATCCCGACCGTTGCCCGACCCCGCGGGTCCGAGTCTGACGTAATGTCGCCAAGTGACATTTGGTGGCGCAGTCGTCGGGGGGTCGCCCTTCGTCGAGGGTTAAGGGACAGCCCTGGTATAGGGACCGCACAGCGGGCATGGGGAGCTTTGATGGACGCTCCCGATGGCTTTGAGCCCTTTCCCGACCAAGGTCCTTTCCTCGAGCTGATCGGGCCGATCCAGGTCCGCGAATCCGGCGATGGCCCTCCGATTTTCGGAGTGCGGGCGGAGGAACGTCACGCCAACCCGCGCGGAACGGTCCAAGGCGGGCTCCTGGCGAGCTGCGCCGACTTCGCCCTGGCGCGGGCGATCCATCGCGACGCGGCCGACGGCGACAGCGACCTCGCCACGGTCAGCCTGACGATCGACTACTTGAAGCCGGCAAACCCAGGGGACTGGATCGAATCCCGAACGAGCGTCGACCGGGTCGGCGAGACCCTCGCCTTCGCCGACTGCACCCTGCATGTTGAAGGCCGAGAGGTCGTCCGTGCTCGGGCCGTCTTCGTCGTGGCCGGCTGAAGCTGCGGTTCAGCTCACCCCGAATACCTCAAGGAGCGGTGTATGCCCAGCTTCCATCGACCGCGTGGGCGCCGGCAGCGTTCGTGACGATGACGAAGCCGAATCGCGACCCGTCGCCAGTCGCCTGGGGATTCGCGCAGGTGCAGTCCACGCCGTAGCCCGCGGAGTTGTTGTCCTGATCCGACGCGCTGCTGGCGTAAATGCAGGCGTAACCTGGCGCCGCCACCGGATCAACGACGTTCCCGGTGCACCCGGCGGCGGCGGGCGCCTCCGTAAGGGTCGTGTCGAACGCCGCGTGCCGACTGTCGATTTGCGTGGGGGCTGGGATCGGCAAGGTGATCCCGGTGCGCTGGGCTCCTTCTGAACCTTGGACGGCCCAAACGCCGCGAACCGTCTCTCCGCTTTGAAGCGTGGAAAGGGCGCTACGCCCGGCGGGTCCAGGTGCACCCGCGGGCAGCTGACCGGGGGCGAAGTCCGCGCCCAGCAGCGATCCGTCCTTCACCGACTTGGAGGTCACGGCATTGCGTCCGAGATCCGCCCTCTTGACGGCGCCTGCCTTGATCTGCTTGGACGTGATGCTGTCCTTGGGCAGCCCGGCGGCATATGCGCCGGCTCCGAGGACGATGAACAGGGCTACGAACCCGACGACGTTGTTACGCAGGTACCTGGTGATTCGCCCGGTCATCTTGCCCTTCAGTAGTTGCCTAATTGACCGCCGACCCTATCCGCTTCCCGCTGCATGCTGGTTCTGATCGCCTCCGACGCTGCGGAGGCGTGATCAGGAACTCTGCCTAGGCGAGAACCTCGTCGACGAGGGACACCTTGACGGAGACGGCCGCAAGCACTCCCAGATCTGGTTCTGATGGTCGTTGCGCTCCGAAGCTCGGAATGTTCGGCTCCCTCAATGGTCGAGCGGAGCGAAGGGTCGTGGTGGGACCGCCACCGGCTGGATCAGCGTTTCAACGCGTTTTTTCGCTTTGCGGGCCGGGAAGAAGGATTCCGATCATCGCGTTGCGGCTAGGGCCATCGCAAGCCAGAGCTCACATCGACGTGGTCCGAAATGCCGCTTTCCGCAAAGCGGGTCCCTGTGCCCTACGCCAGCGGATGTCTGGGCCGGGCGCTCGCAGACGTCGGCTTGAACGATCGCCAGGTGGCCGGTTCGCAGGACCTTCGAGATGCCGGAGGAGGGACTTGAACCCCCGACACGCGGATTATGATTCCGCTGCTCTAACCAGCTGAGCTACTCCGGCGGGGGCGCGGATCGTAGCGAGAGGATCGACGGCCGAACGGGAGACGGCCGGCGCTCGGCCGGCCGCCTCCGCGTCCGCTTCGGCGTCGTCCGATTACTTGACGACCTTCGCGCCGATCAGCGCCGTGCACATCTCCGTCGTGGTGGGTGCCGCGAACGCGCCACCCGGAGCCAGGGCGGGCTGGTAGACGTAGCCCTCGCCGGAGGTGACGGGGTCGCAGGAGAGCGTGTTGGCCTCCTTGGACTTGAACCCGAGCCACTCGTAGTGCTTGACCGGCACGGCGACCTTGAAGGTCTCGACCGAGCCGGTGCCCTCGTAGCGGATCGTCGGGCCGTTCCGGGTCACCTTCGCCTCGCCGCCCATGCCGTACTCGACGAGCTGGAGCTTCAGCTTGCCGGGCGCGTTGGCGAGCAGCGTGACCTTCTTGATCGTCCCGTCGAACGGGGCGAACGGGGTGTTGCCGGCGTGGGGCGGGCCGTCGTAGTAGTGCTGGACCCGGGTGCACGCGCCCGGCAACGGGCACGTCTCGGGCGCGGCGACCGCCGTGATCCCGGGCTGGGACAGGTCGGCGCCGAACTTCGCCTTCTGCATGCCGTGCGCCTCGCCGCTCGACGGCTGCAGCAGCATCAGCAGCGCGACGAGCCCGAAGGCCAGGGCGGCGACGACGCGGACGGCGGGGGAGAGGTGGGTGTTGGACGTTGTGGTCATTGGGTTCCTCCTTGAGGAGATCGGATTGCACTTCCAATCTCGTCGCAGGGGAGCCCCGCTCCCAGAGGCCCGCGGGTTGAACCGACGCTCCTCGCGGGGTGGTCCCGCTCACCCCTCCGGGTGGCTAGCCGACGGCGCGCGAGATCCGGTCGCGGACCGTTCCCAGGTGCTCGATCAGCTCCGGCGGCTCGTGGACCTCGAAGTCGTGGCCGAGCATCGAGACGCGCATGGCGAGCCAGTCGAGGTTGTCCTCGGCGGTGCGGTACTCGCAGCTGCCCTCGTCGATCGCCTCGACCGAGCCGAAGAGCCAGCTCCGGCCCTCGAGCTCGCTCGCCGGGCACTGGACCGTCACCCGCGCCTCGTAGCGCTGGCGGGCGGCCGAGAGGTTCGCGTGGACGTAGGCGGCGTCGTCGGCGCCCCCCGGGAGCTCCCGCTCCGCGCACCGTCCACCCGCGCCGGCGGGCCGCTCCACCCGGTCGAGCCGGAACGTGCGCCAGTCCATGCGGCCGCAGTCCCAGGTGAGCAGGTACCAGCGGCGGCCGAAGTTGACGAGGGACCGCGGCTCGACCAGCCGCCGGCTCGCCTCGCCGTCGCGGCCGGTGTAGGCGAAGCGGAGCCGCTCGCGGTCGCGGCAGGCGGAGGCGACGACCGACAGCACCTGGGGATCGACCAGCGGGCCGCCGCCGGGAGCGGGGGAGGAGGCGACCGCGCCGAGCGCCTGCACCCGCTTGCGCAGGTGCTTCGGCAGGACCTGCTCGAGCTTCACCAGCGCGCGCACCGAGGTCTCCTCGATCCCGGCCACCGACGCGCCGGCGGCCGTCCGCAGCCCGACGGCGATCGCGATCGCCTCCTCGTCGTCGAGCAGGAGCGGCGGCATCGCGGTCCCGGCCTCGAGCCGGTAGCCGCCGGCCGGGCCGCTCATCGACTCGATCGGATAGCCGAGGTCGCGCAGCCGCTCGATGTCGCGGCGGACGGTGCGGCGGGAGACCTCGAGCCGGCTCTCGAGCTCCCCGCCCGGCCAGTCGCGGCGGGCCTGCAGCATGGAGAGGAGGCTCAGGAGGCGGCTGGATGTCGTCTCGGCCATGGCTCGAGCGTCCCAGAAATAGCGGACGAGAACTGACCTCAATGCTAAATACCGTGGCTGCGCGTCACCGACCCAAGGAGCCACGTGCCAGAAGCAGGAGTAGACAAGTCGACCAAGTCGACCGATCCGGCCATCGTCGTAGAGGGCCTGCGGAAGTCGTTCGGCGACGTCCATGCCCTCGACGGCATCGACCTCGTCGCCGAGCGGGGGACCGTCACCGGCGTCCTCGGTCCCAACGGCGCCGGGAAGACGACCGCCGTCCGCATCCTCGCGACGCTGCTCAAGGCCGACTCCGGCACCGCGCGCGTCCTCGACCTCGACGTCGCCGACGACGCCGCCGAGCTCCGCACCAAGATCGGCCTCGCCGGCCAGTACGCGGCCGTCGACGAGAACCTCACCGGCACCGAGAACCTGACGATCTTCGGCCGCCTCTACGGGATGAGCCGCGGCGACGCGAAGGCTCGCGCCGCGGAGCTGCTGCTGCGCTTCAAGCTCGACGAGGCCGCCGACCGCATCGTCAAGACCTACTCGGGAGGCATGCGCCGCCGGCTCGACCTCGCCGCCGCGCTGGTCGCCCAGCCGCCGGTCCTCTTCCTCGACGAGCCGACCACCGGGCTCGACCCGCGCAGCCGGATCGACCTCTGGGAGACGATCGAGGACCTGGTCGAGGACGGCACCACGGTGCTCCTGACGACCCAGTACCTGGACGAGGCCGACCGCCTCGCCGACCGGATCGTCGTGATCGACCGCGGCAAGGTGATCGCCGAGGGCACCGCGGCCGAGCTCAAGGACGAGGTCGGCGGGCTGAAGGTCGAGGTTCACGTCTCGACCGCCTCCGACCCGGCCGAGGCCGCGCGAGCGCTCGCCGAGATGTCGGAGGAGGAGCCCGAGGTCGACGGCCACCTCGTCCGGATTCGCGTGCCGCGCGAGGACGGGACGATCATGGAGGCCGTCCGCAAGCTCGACGCCGCCGGCGTCAACGCCGACGACATCGCCGTCCGCGAGCCCACCCTCGACGACGTCTTCCTCGCGCTGACGGGCCAGGAGATCCCGCCCGAGGAGGCCCAGGACGGCGAGCAGCAAACCGGCGACAACGAGGAGGTGCGCTCATGAGGCGCTTCATCAGCGACACGATCGTCCTGGCCGAGCGGAACCTGATCCGGCTGCCGCGTCAGCCTGACCTCGCGATCGGATTCACGATCCAGCCCGTCATGTTCGTGCTGCTCTTCGCCTACGTGTTCGGCGGAGCGATCGTCACTCCCGGCTTCGACTACATCGAGTTCCTGATCCCCGGGATCATCGTCCAGAACGTCTGCTTCGGCGGGTTCGTGACGGCCCTCGGTCTCTCCGAGGATCTGAACAAGGGCCTGATCGACCGGTTCCGGTCGCTGCCGACGTCGCGGGCATCGGTGCTCGCGGGCAGGACGGTCGCCGACATCGTCACGAACTTCTTCGGGATCGTGGTGCTGCTGATCACCGGCCTGATCATCGGCTTCAGCTTCCTCACCGGCGCCGTTCGAGGTCGATCGGCGGGATCCTGCTGCTGCTGCTCTTCGGATTCGCGTCGTCGTGGGTCTTCGCGGTGATCGGCATGTCGGTCTCCTCGCCCGAGGCGGCCAACGGGGTCGGGTTCACGATCATCTTCCCGATCACGTTCATCTCCTCGGCGTTCGTCCCCGTGGACACGATGCCGGACGCGCTCCAGTGGTTCGCCGACATCAACCCGGTGACGATCCTGGTCGACGCGATGCGGCATCTCTGGCTCGACACGCCGGCCGGCAACAACGTCTGGGGTTCGATCGTCTGGGCGTTCGTGCTGATCGGGATCTTCGCCCCGATCGCCGTCGCCAAGTACCGCCGCGCCGCCGCGAGCTAGCCTGCCCGCCCATGAAACGAGCATTCATCCTCGCGGTGGCGGTCGTCGCCGCGCTCCTGATCGGCTGCGGCGGCGACGACTCGGGGTCGGATTCGACCGACTCGAGCTCGGCGTCCAGCGGAGACACCGGCGCCGTCGAGACCACGATCACGACGTGGCTGCTCGAGGGTGACTGCGACCTGATGACGGACAAGTTCGTCGAGGCGCAGACGTTCTCCGAGGACCGCGAGCAGGGCTGCGAGGCCTTCGAGGGCGGGTTCACGCCGCCGATCTACTCCGAGGACGACATCGAGATCACCGACGTCGAGATCACCGGCGAGAAGGCGACGGCGATCGTCGGCGGCGGCGGGGTCGACATCACCAGCAAGTACACGCTGGTCCTCGAGGACGGCACCTGGAAGATCGACGCCGCCGAGATCGAGTAGGCCGGCCCCGCGCTAGCGCGGGATCTCGTACTTGACCTTCGCCATCCCGCTGGCGAAGGGCTGGACCTCGAGCAGGCGCATCGCCTCGGTGATCGGCTTGGGGAACAGCGGGAACCCGTCGCCGAGGATCACCGGGACGATCGTCAGCTCGACGATGTCGAGAAGGCCCGCGGCCGCGTACTGCGAGGCGACGTCGCCGCCGCCGAGGATCCAGACGTCGCGATCGCCGGCGGCCTCGCGGATCTCCGCGTCGAGGTCGGCGACGTCGCCGGAGGCGAAGCGGAGGTCCGGCGCCGACTCGAGCCGCTCCAGCTTCCGGCTGGAGAGCACCCAGCTCGGGCGCTCGTCGTAGTCCCAGGCGTCGTGCTCGAGGAGGAAGCCGTAGGTCCGCGAGCCCATGACGATCGAGCCGATTCCCTCGAGGAACCGGGGGATGTCCTCGAGCGCGTCGTCGACCTCCTCGGGCCCTCGCGTACCCGGCCGGCTTGAAGCTCGTGAGCCAGTCGAGCTCCTCGTCGGGCCCGGCGATGTAGCCGTCGAGGCTCATCGCCGCGTAGTAGACGTTCTTCGCCATGGCGAGCTACTCGGCCCGGCCCGGCCCGCTCGCAGCCGGCGGGAGCTCCATCGATTCGAGTTGGTCCTTGAGCACGGTGTCCGGGACCACGATGAGGCCGCGCGTCGGACGGTCGAGGTCGGTGGTCACGAACAGCAGCAGTCCGACGAGGACCGCAGCGATCAGGACCCCGGCGATCCCACGGCCGATGAGTGAGACGTAGGCGGCGAGAAGGCCGAGCGCGATCGCCGCGCCGACGATCTCGAGCAGCAGGACCGCCGTCGGGACCTGGTTGTTGAGCGCCGAGACGCGGACCGTCTGGGCGTCGATCATCTCGTTGAGGGTCTCCACGTACAGCTTGGGTGCGCTCGCCTCGGGCTGCGGCGTCGAGGGAGTCTCCGGCGAGCGCCCAGAGCCGGCGCTGGATCAGGGCTTCACTCGCCGCGGCCTCGTTCTCCTCGGTGCTCCCGGGCACGTACTCGGAGAGCTCGATGGCGCTCTCGGTGTACTCGACGAGGAGCTGCAGGGAGCGCTCCCGGGTGGGGCTGGTGAGGGTCTGGGCGCGCAGGTAGGTCGTGCCGATCGTGTTCGCCTCGTCGACGATCGCGGCGCGGCGGTCCTCGTAGCGCGACAGCGCGAGGGAGAGGCCGAAGGCGAGGATCAGGCCGACGACGCCGAGCATCGCGCCCTGCATCACGCCGAAGGACTCGCTCAGGCTGTCGGAGAGGTGGCGCACCCGGTGCCCGATGAAGGCTCCAAGGGCGACGGACCCGAGGGTGACCGCGAAGAGCAGCAGCGCGAGAACCCCGGTGGAAAGCTCAAACAAGATTCGCGCAGCTTATGCCGTCGCTCAGGCCGGGTCCGGGTAGGCCAGCTCGCCGGCGCGGATCGGCTCCTCGAGTCGGTTCTCCGGCGGCGCCAGCGGGCACGCCCAGGCCGAGTTGTAGGCGCAGGACGGGTTGTAGGCGTAGTTGAAGTCGAGGGTCACGCGCGTCCCCTCGACCGGAGCCTCGAAGCCGCCGGCGAGGGTCCCCTTGATGGTGTCGGTGAGGTAGCGGCCGGCGCCGTAGGTCTCGTCCGGAGCGGTCGCGTCGCGGAACGGCAGGAACAGGCCGCCGCCGTAGCCGTCGGTCCAGAACAGCGTCAACCCGCCCCACGGCGTCTCGAGTCGGCCGACGCGCGAGTAGCGGATCGTCCCGTCCGGGCCACCGGTGTCGATCTCCAGCGGCTCGTCGTCCTCCGGCGGGGAGAGCTCGCACTCGACCCGCGCGTCGGGGTCGAACGGGAAGTGGGGGAGGCCGCCGAAGCGCTCGCGCTGCTCGGCGTTCAGCGGGGAGACGGGGTGCGTGAGGAAGAGCTCGTCGCGGCGCTCGCGGAACTCGCCGACCGCTTCCTCGCCCGGCCCGGCGAACCCGAGGTGGAGCATCGCGACGCGCCGGCGCCAGTCGGCGAGGTCGAGGGTCTCGCGGGGCGTGGCCATCGGGTGGACGCTAGTCGCATAGGGTCGTCGCGTGGAGGACTCGCTGCTCGCGACCGTCGTCTTGCCGGTCGCGCTCGCCGTGATCATGGTCAGCCTCGGCCTCGCCTTGACCACGGCCGACTTCCGCCGGGTCGCGACGGAGCCCCGCGGCATCGCCGTCGGCATCGCGAACCTCGCCGTCATCTCGCCGCTCCTGGCGCTGGGAATCGCCGAGCTCTACAACCTCGATCCGGTGCTGGCGGTCGGCCTCGTCCTGCTCGGCGCATCACCCGGGGGGACGATGGCCAACCTCCTCACCCACCTCGCCCGCGGGGACACCGCGCTGTCCATCTCCATGACCGCGATCTCGAGCCTCGCCGCGGTCATCACGGTGCCGCTGTTCCTCTCGCTCGCGACTGATCACTTCGGCGCGACCGGGCTCGACGAGAGCGTCGACATGCTCGGCGTCGTCGCGCGGGTGCTCCTGATCACCGTCGTGCCGCTGGGGTTCGGGATGTGGTTGCGCTCGCGGTGGCCCGTGCGGGTCGACGCGGTTCGCGACACCGTGCGGAAGGTCTCGCTCGGCGTCTTCGTCGCCGTGGTGATCGGGGTCGTGATCGCCGAGTTCGATCGCGTGACCGAGGACCTGGGAGCGATCCTCCCCGCGGTCATCACGCTCAACATCGCGGCGATGGGGATCTCGTTCACGATCGCCCGGATCGCCCGCCTCGACGACCGGCAGGCGACCGCGATCGCGATCGAGCTCGGCGTCCACAACTCGACGCTGGCGATCGCGGTCGGGGCGACGATCGCGACCGAGCTGACGATCCCGGCCGCCGTCTACGCGAGCTTCATGTTCGTCACGGCGGGAGCGTTCGCGCGGCTGATGTACCGGCGCAACGCGCCGCTCGAGGCTCCCGCGCAGGCGTAACCGCCGCCTGTTCCGGTCGGCGGCGCCCGCCACGGTCGGCTCTCGTTCGGTGCCTCCGGCTGAAATTCGCTCCGGATGGCGGAGCAAATTCCAGTGGCAGGTCCTGGGAGTGGACTCGAGCGACGCCGAGCCGCGGATTTCGGGACGCCCAGGTCCGGTTACGTGCGACTCAGCGGCGGCGGCGGGACGCCGGGTCCCGGTGCGTGCGGCTCAGCGGCGGCGGCGATTCAGCCGGGCGGCCCGCGCCGGCCAGCTCTCACTCGGCGCCTCCGACTGGATCCGGGTCCGGACAGCGGACCCATTTCCAGTCGCAGGTCCGGGGAGTGGACTCGAACCGCCCGCCGAGCCGCGGATTTCGGGACGCCGGGTCCCGTGCGCAGCGACTCGCCGCGGCGGTCTCAGCCCGGCGGCGAGGCCAGCGCCCGCGCCACGATCATCCAGACGTCCGGGTCGATCCCGAGGCCGAGGTGGGTCGACTTGACCTCGATGTGCCGCGCTCGCGGGCTCCAGTCGTCGATCGATGCCTCCCAGGCGACGATGCCGTCGCGCTTGCTGAAGATCACGGTGAGGGGGACGTCGATCGAGCTCCGGGCGTTGACCTCGGCGACGACGCGCTCGATCTCGTCGCGGTCCTCGCGGGAGTAGTTCCGCGCGGCGATCGTGTGGACGGGGCCGCCGACGATCGGCGTCCCGTAGGTGATCACCTGCGAGACGTGCTCGGGGATCTCGCGCGCGACCTCGCGGGCGATCACGCCGCCGAGGCTCCATCCGACCAGGGCAACCGGCCTGCCGGTCTCGAGCGCCAGCTCGCGGACGCTCTCCGTCATCCGGACGGCGTCTCCCTGAGGGTCGCCCATGTTCGTTCCCAGACCCCACGTGCGCGCGTCGTGGCCGAGCCGGCGGAGGTAGGCGCGAAGCGGCGCCATCGACGACTCCGGCGCGCGCCAGCCCGGGATGTCGACGACGGGCCCGCCGTCCCCGCGGGGCGCGCGCGCAAGCCGGGGGGCCGATGCGATCAATCGCGGGATCTGCACCCCGGCGAGCGCCTCTCCCGCCAGCGCGCGGCCGTCGGGCGGGCCCGCGGGCTCACCGCGCTCCGGCGGCTCCGGATGCTCGACCGCGACCGAGCTGAAGAGGCCGCCGATCGTTCCCGCAAGCCGTTTCGCTCTGGGGTCCATTCCCCAATTACAGCGAGTCGGCGCTTTCGGTTCGAGGTCGTGCACTAGTGTCGAGCCGCGTGCCCGACGCCCCCGACATCGCCCGCGCCGTCCAGACGGTGATCCGCGAATGCATGGGCGTGCGCGAAGGCGAGAGCGTCCTCGTCGTCGCGAACCCGGCGACGCTCGGCCTCGGCGAGCGCCTCCGCGGGGAGGCCGGTCGCGCCGGCGCCGACGCGGTCCTGGCGCTGATGGCCGAGCGCGCCTCACATGCCGGCGAGCCCCCGCCGCCCGTCGCCGCCGCGATGCGGGAGGCCGACGTCGTCCTCGCTCCCACGGTCCAGTCGCTCTCCCACACCGCTTCGCGCAAGGCCGCCTCGGAGGCCGGGCGCGCGGATCGCCACCCTTCCCGGCGTCGACGAGGACCAGCTCGCCCGCCTGATGAGCGCCGACATGCCCGAGCTCCGTCGCCGCGGCCACGCGATCGCCGACGTGCTCGATGCCGGCGAGGAGGCGACGATCACCTGCGCCAACGGCTCGAACCTCCGGCTCAGCCTCAGGGGGCGCAAGGCGATCCCCGACGCCGGCGAGCTGACCGAGCGCTCGGCCTTCGGGAACCTTCCCTGCGGCGAGGGGTTCATCTCGCCCGACGACACCGACTGCGAGGGGACGCTCGTCATCGACGGGACGATCGCCACGGTCGGCGTCCCCGCCGAGCCGGTCACCTTCACCGTCGAGGGCGGCCGCCTCGTCGACGCCACCGGGCCGGAGGGCGCGCGGCTGATGGAGCTGCTCAGCGCTCACGGGCCGGAGGGGACGACGATCGCCGAGCTCGGGATCGGGACGAACGAGCGCGCCCAGCTGACGGGCAAGATCATCGAGGACGAGAAGCTGCTCGGCACCGCGCACGTCGCGTTCGGTGCCTCGGAGGCAATCGGGGGACGGATCCAGGTGCCGGTGCATCTCGATTCGGTTGTGATGCGGCCCGTCGTCACGGTTGACGGTCAAGTGATCGTCCGTGACGGGGAGCTTCTGCTCTGAGCCCGTTCTCACGATCGATCCTGCTCAGCGTCCCGAACGTCTCCGAGGGGGCGGACCCGGAGGCGCTCGGCCGCATCGAGAAGGGCATCGAGCACGACCCCGTCGCGCTGCTCGACCAGCACGTCGACGCCGTCCACAACCGCACCGTCTTCACGCTCGCGGGCCGGGACGCGGCGCTGCTGCGGGCGCTGCGCGACCTCGCCTGCCGCTCGATCGACGCGATCGACATCACCCGCCAGCGGGGAGCCCACCCGCGGATCGGAGCGATCGACGTCTGCCCGATCGTCTGGCCGTCGCCCGACCTTCGCGACCACGCCCGCGAGGTCGCGCTCGCCGTCGCCGAGCAGCTCGGCTCGATCGGCCTGCCCGTCTTCCTCTACGGCGAGCTCGCGGCCACGCCCGAGCGG
Source organism: uncultured Solirubrobacterales bacterium (assembly GCA_963740845.1). Taxonomy (GTDB): domain Bacteria; phylum Actinomycetota; class Thermoleophilia; order Solirubrobacterales; family 70-9; genus RHKX01. Next base: position 187,668 of record CAVUFM010000022.1, on the reverse strand, counting down.
GCCGAGCGCGCGTACTTCCGCCGTGGCGGCCACGTCGCGCTGGCCCGGCGGATGGAGGCCGGCGAGCTCCTGCCCGACCTCGGCCCGGGCTGGCCGCACCCGACCGCGGGCGGGGTGCTCGTCACCGCCCGCCCGCCGCTTGCCGCCTTCAACGTCGAGCTGGCGCCGGGAGCCACCATCGAGGGAACCGAGGCGATCGCCGCGAGCCTGCGCGAATCCGGCGGCGGGCTGCCGGGAGTGCGCGCGATCGGCGTCGAGCTTGCTCCCGACCGCATGCAGGTCTCCACCAACGTCCACGACCCCGTCGCGGTCCCGCTGGCGAAGGTCGTCGCGCGGATCCGCGAGCTGGCCGCCGCCGAGGGCGCCGGGCCCGTCCGCGCCGAGCTCGTCGGCCTGGTCCCGGCCGCGGCGCTCGAGGGCTATCCGGCCGACGTCCCGATCGACGGGACCGACCCATCGGGCCGCACGGTCGAGTCGCGGCTGGCCGCCCTCGGCTGAGCCGCCCCGGCGGGCGGCGGCTGCATAGGATGCACGCTTCGGATTTCGCGAGCTGAGGAGGATGGGATGAAGGCGACGTTCTCGATCATCGCTGCGGTGGTTCTGGCCCTCGGGCTGAGCGCGACCGGTGCGACCGGCGCCAAGACCAAGCCGCCGAAGCCCGGCCTCTACGAGGGCATGCCGAAGCTCGAGCCCGGCGACGACGCCTACCAGCCGGGCGGGCTGGGCCGTCGTCAAGGACGGGAAGAAGCTCGAGATCGTCCGCAGCCCCGAGTTCGCGGCGATCTACTGGCCCGAGCGCGTCGACGGCTGCAACCCCTACGACATCGGGCTGACCGCGGAGTCGGTGCCGATCTCGAAGACCGGCCGCTTCCACGCCAAGGAGAAGATCCCGGTCGCGGGAACCGAGGACGTGCTGTCGGTCGACTGGAAGGGCCGCTGGACGAACGCGACGAAGCTGAAGGGCTCCGTGAAGATCGGGCTCGGCAAGTGCAGCGAGAAGGTTCCCTACACGGGCGGCCGCACGGGCCCGGTGCCGGGCTCCTGACGGCGCCGGTGATCTAGTCTCCCCGGCCATGCCGGGCAACCAGAAGCCACGCCGCCGCAAGCACCGGGGAACGCAGACGGGGAGCATCTCCCGCTCCGCCTCGCGGTCGCGGCCGCGCAACCGCCAGGAGGCGATGGCGCAGGCCCGCAGCCGCCGGCAGGGAGGCGGCAAGCGAAGCCAGCCCGTCGACCGCCGTGACGTCCCGCCGACGTGGCGCGGGGCGATCATCCGCGGCGTCATCTTCGCGGCGCTCCTGATCCCGGTCTCGCTGCTCTTCGGCCAGCCGCTCGTCGGCGCGATCGTGCTCAGCCTGGTCGCCGCGGTCTTCTACGTGCCGCTCGGCTTCTACACCGAGAGCTTCTTCTACCGGCGCCGCCAGCAGAAGATCGCCCAGGAGCGGGCGAAGGCGCAGGCCGAGAAGCAAAGCGGTCGCTGAGCGTGGACGTCCGCGCCTTCACCGTCGGCCAGGTCGCCGAGAACTCCTACATCTTCCGCCGGGACGGCTCGAACGAGGCGCTGATCATCGATCCCGGCGACGAGGCGCCGCTGCTCCTCGGAGCCATCGAGAAGCTCGAGCTCGACCTCAAGGCGATCCTCCTCACCCACACGCACTTCGACCACGTCGGCGCGGTCGCCCCGGTCGCGCGCGAGACCGGCGCCCCCGTCTACTGCCCCGAGCTCGAGGTGCCCGTGCTCGCCGACATCATGGCCTTCGTCCCCTGGCCCGGCTTCGGCCCGTTCGAGAGCTGGGACGCCGAGGAGACCGTCAAGGGCGGCGAGAAGCTCGAGCTCGCCGGCTTCGAGATCGACGTCCTGTTCACGCCGGGCCACAGCCCCGGTCACGTCACCTACGTCGTTCCCGACGAGGCCGCGATGTTCAGCGGCGACGTCCTCTTCCAGGGCTCGGTCGGCCGGGTCGACCTCCCCGGCGGTGACTGGCCGACGCTCGCGGAGAGCCTGCGGATGCTCGTCGAGGACCATCCGCCCGAGACGACGGTCTACCCGGGCCACATGGGGATCACCACGCTGGGAGCGGAGCGCGCGAGCAACCCGTTCCTGGCGGAGCTGAAGAGTTGAAGACCTGACCGCGGTCCTCCTCGCCCTGGGCTCCTCGGCCTGCTACGGCGTCTCCAACTTCATCGGCCCGCAGCTCTCGAAGCGGCACACGCTGGTCGTCGTCCTCGTCACCTCCCAGCTCGCCGCGCTGATCGCCTGCGCGATCTACGTCCTCGCCGACGGCTCCAGCCCGCTCGCCGCCGACGAGACGCTCGTCGCCTTCCTCGCCGGAGCCGGGAACGCCGGCGGGCTGATCGGCTTCTACAAGGCCGCCGAGCTCGGGCCGCTCAGCGTCGCCGCGCCGCTGGGAGCCCTGGGAGCGATCGTCCCCGTCGCCTGGGGCCTGATCGGCGGCGAGGCGCTGACCACGCTCGAGGTCCCCGGGATCCTGCTCGCGCTCGGCGGCGCCGCGCTTGCGGCGCGGGTCACCCGGGATGAGGAGAACACCTACCCGGACCCGCGCGCGAGCGTGATCTGGGCGTGCGGCTCGGCCGTCTGCTTCGGCGTCTTCCTCACCGCGATCGCCGAGGTCGCGCCCGACGGTCGCGCCTGGGCGCTGCTCGATGCGCGGGTGGCGCTCGTCGCGCTCGTCTGCCTCTGGGCGGGCCGGGAGCTCGCGGGGGTCCGGTTCGGCCGCTCGAGCGGGGTGCTCGCCGTCCCCGGGCTGCTGCTCGTCGCCGGGACCCTGCTCTACACCGTCGCCGCCGACCACGGCCAGCTCTCGATCGTCTCCGTCCTCGGATCGCTCTTCCCGGTGTTCACGGTCGCCCTCGCCGCGGGCGTCCTCGGCGAGCGCCTGTCGCGGACCCAGGCGATCGGGGTCGCCGCCGCGCTGGCGGGCGTCGTCCTGATCGCGGCTTGAGCCCTCCCCAAGCGCCGAACGTCCCGGAGCGGGGTCCAGGGGCCCCGTCGGGGGACGTTCGGCGCTTCGGTGGCGGGTAAGGTCGGGCGCGATGGCCTCCTTCCAGGCACCCAAGGGAACCTTCGACGTCCTGCCCGAGCAGGAGGGCGCGCGGGCGCTCGTCGCCGAGCGGGCCACGGCGATCCTCGGGGGCGCCGGCTACGGCCGGATCGAGACCCCGGCGTTCGAGGACACGTCGCTGTTCGCGCGCGGGGTGGGGGAGGCCACCGACATCGTCCGCAAGGAGATGTTCACCTTCGAGGACGGCGGCGGCCGTTCGATCACGCTGCGGCCCGAGGGCACCGCGCCGGTCTGCCGCGCCTACGCCGAGCACGGGATGCACCGGCTCCCGCAGCCGGTGAAGCTCTGGTACTCGGGACCGTTCTTCCGGTACGAGCGCCCGCAGGAGGGCCGCTACCGCCAGTTCAACCAGATCGGGGCCGAGGCGATCGGCTCCGACTCCCCGCTCGTCGACGCCGAGCTGATCGTCCTGCTCGACCAGCTCCTGCGGGGCCTCGGCATCGAGGGCCTGACGCTCAAGCTCTCGTCGCTGGGATCAACACCGGAGCGGATGGCCTACCGCGACGAGCTCCGGGAGTTCCTGCGCGAGCACGAGGGTGATCTCTCCGACGAGGTCCGGGCGCGGATCGACCTCAACCCGATGCGCGCCTTCGACTCCGATCACGCCGGCACCCGCGCGGTGATGGCCGACGCACCGACGATGCTCGACCGCCTCGACGGGGCCGACGCCGAGCACTTCGCCGAGGTGCGCTCCCTGCTGGACGGGGCCGGCGTCGCCTACGACCTCGACCCGACGCTGGTCCGCGGCCTCGACTACTACAACCGCACCGTCTTCGAGTTCGCCTGCGATCGCCTCGGCGCGCAGTCGGGAGTCGGCGGCGGCGGCCGCTACGACGGGCTGATGGAGCTCCTCGGCGGCCCGGCGACGCCCGCGATCGGCTGGGCTGCGGGAATCGAGCGGATCCTGCTCGCGATGGACGCGCCGGCGGCGGAGTCCGCCGTCGACGCCTTCGTCGTCGCCGCCGAGGGACGGGACCGGGCCTTCGCCCTCGTCACCGAGCTGCGGGCGGCCGGCGTCGGCGCCGACCTCGACCTCGCCGAGCGCAGCTTCAAGGGCCAGATGAAGCAGGCGGATCGCTCCGGCGCGCGGTTTGCGGTGATCCTCGAGGCCGACGGCACGGCCAAGCTCCGGGACATGTCGAGCGGCGAGCAGCGCGAGCTCGCGACCGACGCCATCGTGGCCGAGCTCCGGGCCTGAAACACTGCGCGGCCGTGACCCCCGACTCAGACCACTCCACGATTTCCCGCGCCACCGCGGCAACTCCTACCGCGATGCGTGGTGCGGGCAGGTGCTCTCCGACCGGGTCGGCTCCGAGGTTCGCCTCGCCGGCTGGGTCAACCGGCGCCGCGACCACGGCGGCCTGATCTTCATCGACCTGCGGGACCGGACGGGCATCGTCCAGCTCGTCTTCGATCCCGACGACACCGAGGCGGAGGCCTTCGCGCTGGGCCACAGGCTCCGCGGCGAGCACGTGCTCAGCGTGAGCGGGAAGGTCGTCGAGCGCGATCCCGAGCAGGTCAACCCCGACATCCCGACCGGCGCCTTCGAGGTCCGTGTCGACGGAGCTGAGCTCCTCGCCGAGTCGGCGACGCCGCCGTTCGAGATCGACGCCAAGGGCGCCGCTCAGGTCGGCGAGGAGACTCGCCTGCGCCACCGCTACCTCGACCTGCGCCGCGAGCCGATGCGCGAGGCGCTCGCGCTCCGCGCCAAGCTCGTCCGGGCGATGCGCGAGATCCTCGACTCCGAGGGCTTCCTCGAGATCGAGACGCCCGTCCTCACCCGCTCGACCCCGGAGGGCGCGCGCGACTTCCTCGTCCCGGCCCGCCTCCAGCAGGGGTCCTTCTACGCGCTGCCGCAGTCCCCGCAGCTCTTCAAGCAGCTGCTGATGGTCTCGGGCTTCGAGCGCTACTACCAGGTGGCTCGCTGCTTCCGCGACGAGGACCTGCGCGCCGACCGCCAGCCCGACTTCACCCAGCTCGACATCGAGATGTCCTTCGTCGGCATCGAGGACGTGATCGACACGAACGAGCGCCTGCTCGCGCATGTGCTCGCCGCCGCCGGCAAGGAGATCGAGACGCCGTTCACGCGGATCACGTACCCCGACGCGATGTCCCGCTTCGGCACCGACCGCCCCGACACCCGCTTCGGGATGGAGCTCGTCGAGCTCTCCGAGGCGCTGCGCGACACCGAGTTCCGCGTCTTCCGCGGGACCCTCGACGGCGGCGGGATCGTCAAGGGCATGAACTGCGGCAAGCGCGAGGCGCCGCGCTCGGAGCTCGACGGGCTGATCTCGATGGCGCAGGAGCTCGGCGCGAAGGGGCTCGTCTGGGCCTTCCGCGAGGGCGACGGATGGCGCTCGCCGACCGCGAAGTTCCTGACCGAGGCGGAGCTCGCCTCCCTGAACGGCGCGCTCGACGCCGAGGAGGGCGACCTGCTCCTGATCGTCGCCGACAAGCCCGCCGTGGCGAACCAGGTGCTCGGGACCATGCGCAGCCGCCTCGCTGCACGCTGGGGCGAGATCCCCGAGGGCGTCGACTCGCTCGTCTGGGTCACCGACTGGCCGCTCCTCGAATGGAGCGAGGAGGAGGGCCGCTGGGACGCGCTCCATCACCCCTTCACCTCCTTCGACGGCGATCTGGGCGACGACCCGGGCAAGGTGGTCGCCCGCGCCTACGACGTCGTCTGGAACGGCTGGGAGATCGGCGGCGGCTCGATCCGCATCAACGACCCCGAGACCCAGCAGGCGGTTCTCGCCCTGCTGGGCATCGACGCCGAGGAGGCTGAGTCCAGGTTCGGCTTCCTGCTCGAGGCGCTTCGCTTCGGCGCTCCGCCTCACGGCGGCATCGCCTACGGAATCGACCGGATCGCCGCCCTCGCGGCCGGCGCCGAGACGATCCGCGACGTCATCGCCTTCCCCAAGACCGCCTCCGGCGGCGATCCCCTGACGGGCGCACCCGCGCCGGTCGACGCACGCCAGCTCCGGGACCTCGGCCTGACGTCGACGGCGCCTCCGCGCCAGGCCTGACCGCCGCGAGGCCCCGTCCGGCCTCGTTATGTTCAAACCGGACTGACCGGCGATCGTGGTGGCCTTCGGACCGATCTTCGGCCTCACCTTCGGGTTCTCATCCTTCCGGCCTCGCCGGCTGGTCGCTCGTCCTCGTGGTGCTGGGGGTCGCCGGCCTCGCCGCCGCCGTAGTGGGCGGAGCAGCTCCCCCCGGCGGCGCCACCGCCGACGCAGTAGGTGAGACCCGGTGCCGCGACCACGGCCCTCTATATGTTGCGCGGGCGCGACCCGCGCGACACATCACCTTTGGGAGAGGGGACCATGGAGAAGTTGACCGACGGCCTCAGGCCGAACGACGCCCGCGAAGTCGTCCGGGTGGTGGCCGGCATCCTGATCGGCACCGGGATGCTGCTCGTTGCCTTCCGCTACCTGGCGCGGCTCTCGTTCTTCGATAAGGACCCGAGCAACTTCAAGATCTTCCTCATCTTCGCCCTGCCCGCGGTCTTCCTCTACGGGGTCGGGATCGCCGGTCGCGTGCTCGGCTCCTCCGATCGGCGCTGGCAGAGCGTCTACGTCGTCTTCGGCATGCTGCTGATGCCGATCGCGCTCTACGCGCTCGTCAACCTCATCGACGAGACCTACGACGAGACGCTGATCGCGATGTTCATCTTCGGCGCCTGCGCGGTCGCGTGCGTTCTCTCCTGGGTCATCGCGAACGTCCGCTTCCAGCTCCTGCTCGGATCGCTCTACGCCGCGTTCGCCTGGTTCGCCTTCCTCGACAAGGTCCTCTCCGAGGGCCTCGAGGACCGCGAGTTCTCGACGATCCGCGCGCTCCTTCTCCTCTTCGCCGCGATCCTGATCGTCGCCGCGTTCCTGGTCCGCCGCCGTGGTGGGCCGGAGCCGGAGGAGGCGTTCGGCGAGCTGCTCACGGGCGCAGGCCTGACGGCCCTCTTCGCCTTCATCCTCGGCCCGGCGGAAGCCGCCGAGTCGTTCCTCGACACCGGCGGCGAGGGCCGGCCAGGAGATGATCTGGGACGTCCTCTCGCTGATCGCGTCGCTCGGGTTGATCGTCTTCGGGGTCGGCCGCGGCCTCCGGGGTCCCGTCTACGTCGGGATCCATCCTCATCGTCTTCACCCTCAGCGTCGGCTTCGACCTCGACGACGAGACGCCGCTCGACCTCAACGAGGAGGACGCCGGCTCGCAGATCCTCGGCTGGCCGCTGCTCGTCTGCATCGTCGGCGCCGCCGCGTTCATCTGGAGCCTTCTGCCCGGGAAGTTCCCACCGGCGCTTGGCCTCGGCGGGATGTTCCAGGGTGGTCGCGAGCCGCTCCCGGCCGATGCCGCGCCGCCGGCACCCGGGGCCGCGTACGAGACCGCGCCGACCGCCACCGCTCCAACGCAGCCGCCACCACCCGTCGATCCCCCGACGCAGGAGCGCCCGCCGGAGCCGCCACCGCCGCCACCGCCGGTGCGGTGAGCGGTTCCGAGGACCCAGGAGCCGCGGCCGCGGCGGTGATCGCCGCGATCAACGATCGCGACGGCGAGGGACTCTCCGCCCGGCTCGCTCCCGGGCGCGGAGATCGTCACCGGCCGCAGCGTTCATGCGGCGGAGGACAAGGTGCTCGCCTGGGCCTCGAAGGAGTACGACCACCTGCGCAAGGTCTACGCGATCGACGAGTACCGGAGGCGCGGCGATGCGGTCCTCGCGCTCGGTTCCGTCCAGTACGTCTGGGCCGATGGAGGCGAGGTCGCCGACAGCACCCCGATCGCCCTCCTGTTCGAGCTGGAGGGGGAAGCCCTGAAGCGGCTCACAGTCCACGATGACGCCCGCTCGGCGCTCCTCCAGTTCGAATCCCAGAGCTCCGGCTAGGGCTGGGTCTCAACGGTCGCCCGGCGCGGCCGCCGACGGTCAGGGCTCAAGGTTTCCGGCCCGCGAGCCGAACCCTGTGATTGGTAACTTGATCATGGGCCCGAGCTCGTACGACAGCCGCTCTTATTGTGAACCAACACGATTGGATTGGGAGTCGTCGTCCAAAGCGCCCGTGGGTGCTTTGGCAGATTCCCCCCTGTTTCACAGGGTTCATTCGCTGGGCGGCACCGGCGAGCTGGAGCCCATGATCTTGGCGATGCGCTGGGCGGGCCGTGCGGTCCGCCCGGTCGGCATCCGCTCCCAGGGCGGGCTGCGATGAGGACCGCGCTCAACGAGAACCCGATGGTCCAGATGGCGGTGCTCGGGATCACCGCCGTGGTCCTCGCCTTCATCATGTTCACGACGGTCCTCAAGAAGGAGGAGCCGGTCGAGACGCCTCCGGTCACCACTGAGGCCGGAGTACCCGCCGCCGACGGCACCGTCACTCCCGCGACGGCACCGTGCCCCGCGACCGACGCGGCACCGTGGCGCCGCCGGCCGACACCGGCACCGTCGCGCCCCGCCGGCCGACACCGGGACGGTCGCGCCGCCTCCCACCAGCTCCGCCGACGGCCTCCTGCCGTCGAAGGGCCTGCCCAAGGATCTTCTCGTCGCCTACGCCAAGGGAGACGCGATCGTTCTGCTCGTCACCGAGCCGAAGGCGCCGGGCTCCAAGCGCCTCGCCGACACCGTCAAGGCGAGCGCCCGCGGCGACGTCGCGGTCTTCGTCGTCGACGTGGACGACATCGCGAAGTACTCGCGGATCACCGAGGGCGTCTCCGTCTCCCGGGCCCCCGCTCTCGTCGTCGTTCGCCCCCGCAAGCTGAGCGCGGGGGGCCCGATGGCCACCGTCACCTACGACATCACCGACAAGCGGACCATCACGCAGGCGATCGACGACGCCTTCTACGAGGGCGGGAACGTCCCCGCCTACCCGTTGAAGCCTTCCGAGCGGCAAGAAGGGCAAGGGCAAGGGGAAGGACTGACCCGCGACGGCCGTCGGTGCGAGGCAGCGGGCTACGCTCCCGGCGTGGATTCCGAGCTGTTCGAGCACTACCTCGGCGACCGCTCCCACGTTGGTGAGCTCGCCGCCGACACCCCGCTTGGTCGCGCGGGCGGAGCGGCCTGCGGCGACCTGATCGAGGTCGGCCTGCGGTTGCGCGGCGGCCGCGTCGCCGACGTGCTCGTCACCGCCTCGGGCTGTGGAGCCGCGCGGGCAGCCGCCGCCGCGGTCGCCGAGCTCGCCGACGGCGCAACCCTGCACGAGGCGGCGCTGATCGACGCGGCCGCGGTCTCGGCCGAGCTGGGCGGCCTCAGCCCGGTCGGCGCGCACGCCGCCGACCTCGCGGCCGAGGCGCTGCACCGCGCGCTCGGCGTCGCCGTCGCGACGGCCGAGGAGCAGCTGCTCGAGCCGCCGGCCGACGGCGAGCGGGTGCTGGTCGCGGTCAGCGGCGGCGTCGACAGCGCGGTCGCGGCCCTGCTCGAGCAGCGGAGCGGCGCCGACGTCCTCGCGATCACGCTCGAGCTCTGGTCCGACCCCGCCAACGACGCGACCCAGTCCTGCTGCTCCGCCGACGCGGTCCGCACCGCCCGCGCCCTGGCCCATTCGCTGGGAATCCCGCACCTGACCGTCGACCTCCGCGACCGGTTCCGCGCCGGCGTCGTCGAGCCGTTCCTCGAGGGCTACGCCGCCGGCGTGACCCCGAACCCTTGCGTCAGCTGCAACGGCCAGGTCCGGATCGAGCCGATGGTCACGATCGCCGAGCGACTCGGGGCGGTCGGCCTGGCGACCGGCCACTACGCCCGGGTGGAGCGCGAGCCCGAGGGCCCGCTGCTCGCCGCCGCCGCCGACGACGCCAAGGACCAGACCTACATGCTCACCGCGCTCCCCGCCGAGGTTCTCGGACGGATGCGCTTCCCCCTCGGGGCCCTGAGCAAGCCCGAGGTTCGCGAGATCGCCGTCGAGGCCGGGCTCTCCGTCGCGAACAAGGCCGAGAGCCAGGACCTCTGCTTCCTCGCCGGCGTCGGCAAGGCGGGCTTCCTCGCCGCCCACGCCGGGCTCGCGGACCGGCCCGGGGATCTCGTCACCTCCTCGGGCGAGGTCGTCGGGACCCACCGGGGCCATCACCTCTTCACCGTCGGCCAGCGCCGCGGCATCGGGATCGCGGCGCCCGAGCCGCTGTACGTGCTCGCGACGGATGCCGCGACCAACCGCGTCACCGTCGGCCCCGCCGCCGAGCTCGAGGTCGAGGACGTCGCGATCCGCGACGTCGTCCTGCACCGGCCGGCGGCCCGGGTCGGCTCCATCCGGCTGCGCTACCGCTCCCAGCCGCTGAGCTGCCGGGTGCAGGAGGGACCGCGCCGAGAGGTCGGGCCGGGCCTGCACGAGCGCCTCGCGGTGGAGCTGACCGCCCCCGCCAGGACCGGCTCGCCCGGCCAGACGGCGGTCCTGCTCGACGGCGACCTCATCGTCGGCCACGGCACCATCGCTTGATCCGGCACCCCCGGGGTCCGATTCCGTAGCCTGCACCGTTCGCACCGGGACGGGTGAACCATGAACTCTGCGCAGATCCGAGAGACATATCTGTCGTTCTTCGAGGGCCGCGAGCACCTGCGCGTGCCTTCGGCCTCGCTGATCCCCGCGCCGACGGACACGTCCACCCTGCTCACGGTCGCCGGGATGCAGCCGTTCCAGCCGTTCTTCCGCGGGGAGGAGACGCCGCCGAAGTCGCGCCTCACCTCCTCCCAGCGCTGCTTCCGCACGCCCGACATCGAGGAGGTCGGGAACACCGCCCGCCACCTGACCAACTTCGAGATGCTCGGGAACTTCTCGTTCGGCGACTACTTCAAGGAGGAGGCCATCGCCTGGGCCTGGGAGCTCTCCCGCGAGGGCTTCGGCTTCGACGAGGACAAGATCTGGATCACGATCTTCGAGGGCGACGAGGAGCTCGGCCTCGGCCCCGACGAGGAGGCCATCGAGATCTGGCGCGCGCTCGGCGTCCCGGCGGAGCGGATCATCGGGCTGCCGCGCAAGGAGAACTTCTGGCAGGCCGGCAACTCCGGGCCCTGCGGCCCGTGCTCGGAGCTCTACATCGACCGCGGGCCGGACTGGGGTCCTGACACCGACCGTCCCGGCGACGACAGCGACCGCTACCTCGAGTACTGGAACCTCGTCTTCACCGCCTACGACCTCGGCGAGGACGGCTCCCTCACCGAGCTTCCGGCCAAGAACATCGACACCGGCCTCGGCCTCGAGCGGATGGCCGTCATCCAGCAGGGAGTCGACTCCGTCTTCGACACCGACCTGCTCCGGCCGCTGGTCGACCTGGCCTCCGAGCTCTCGGGCCGCTCGTACGGCGCCGACGACGAGGCCGCGACCCGGGCGATGCGGATCATCGCCGACCACACCCGGGGCGCCGTGCAGCTGCTCGGGGACGGGGTCGTGCCCTCGAACGAGCGTCGCGGCTACGTCCTGCGGCGGATCATGCGCCGCGCGATCCACCAGGGCCGGACGCTCGGCCTCGAGGCCTCCCTACTTCGGGCAGTTCGCCGAGCGCGCGATCGAGATGGTGGCGCCGTTCAACCCCGCCGTCGCCGGCGATCGCGACTCGATCATGCGCTGGGTCGGGATCGAGGAGGAGAGCTTCGGCCGCACGCTCGATCGCGGCAGCCAGCTCCTCGAGCGGCTCATCGCCGATGCCAAGGACGCCGGCACCTCGTGGATCTCGGCCGCCGACGCCTTCGAGCTTCACGACACCTACGGCTTCCCCTACGACCTGACGCGCGAGCTCGCCGCCGAGCAGGGGATGTCGGTCGACGATCAGGGCTTCGAGGAGCTGATGGACCAGCAGCGCGAGCGCGCGCGCAGCGGCGGGAGCGGGGAGGGGGGCGGCGGCCACGAGCAGGTCCTGGCCTTCGTCGGCTCCGCGCCCGAGACCCGCTTCGTCGGCTTCGAGGACCTCAGCGCCGGCACCAGCGTCGCCGCAGCGACGGCGCTCGGGGAGGGCGAGGCGCTCGTCAAGCTCGAGGAGAGCCCGTTCTACGCCGAGGGCGGCGGCCAGGTCGCCGATGCGGGGCGGCTCCGGTGGAACGGGACCGAAGCCGAGGTGCTCGACGTCTACCGCGTCGGGACCGACCAGGCCATCCGGATCCGCGGCGAGGCGCCCGAATCGGGCGCTCGCGTCGAGGCCGAGGTCTCGCACGTCGACCGCCACGCGACGATGCGCAACCACACGGCCACGCACCTCCTGCATGCGGCGCTGCGCGAGCGGCTCGGCACCCACGTCCGCCAGGCGGGCTCCGCGGTGCGGCCGGACAAGCTGCGCTTCGACTTCACCCACGGCGCGCGCCTCAGCCCCGAGGACCTCGCCGCGGTCAGCGATCGCGTCAACGGCTGGATCAAGGCGAGCGCGCCCGTGCGGGCGATCGAGATGTCCAAGGTCGAGGCCGAGAAGCTGGGAGCGATGGCGCTCTTCGGCGAGAAGTACGGCGACTGGGTCCGGGTCGTCGAGGTCGAGGGGGTCTCCCGCGAGCTCTGCGGCGGCACCCACGTGGCCAACAGCTCCGAGATCGGCATCTTCGAGATCACCTCCGAGGGCTCGAGCGCCTCCAACGTCCGCCGGATCGAAGCGATCACCGGCCCGGCCGCCATCGACCACTTCCGGGAGCGAAGCACCGCCCTCGATCTGGTCGGCGAGGCGCTGCAGGCACGCGGCGACGAGGTCGCCGCCGCCGGCCGCCTGCGCGACCGGCTCCGCGAGCTCGAGGCCGCCGCGTCGAAGGAGCGCGACGCCGCCGTCGGCGACATCGCCGCTGAGCTCGCGGCGAGCGCTGAGGAGATCGGCGGCGTCACCGTCGCGGTCGGTTCGCTCGGCGAGGTCTCCGACACGAAGGGCCTGATCGGCCAGGCGCACTCGATCCGCCAGCGCCTCGGCGAGAGCTCCGCGGTCTTCATCGGCGCGAGCTCCGGCGAGAAGGTCGGCCTCGTCGCCGTGCTCTCGCCGGCCGCGATGGAGCGTGGCCTCTCCGCCTCCGACCTCGTGCGCGAGGCGGCCCCGATCGTCGGCGGTGGCGGTGGCGGCAAGCCCGACCTCGCGCAGGCCGGCGGCCGCGATCCGTCCAAGCTCGGCGAGGCCCTCGAGGCCGCGCGCGCCGCGATCAGGAGCGGGCTCGGCGCATGAGGGTGCTCGCGATCGATCACGGCGCCGCCCGCTGCGGTTGTGCGGTCTCCGACCCGACCGGGACGATCTCGCGCCCGCTCGATCCGATCGAGCCACCCGACCCCGGCGCCGTCGCCCGCCTCGCCGCCGGGATCGGAGCCGAGCTCGTCGTGGTCGGCCTGCCGGTCTCCCTGAGCGGGGAGGAGGGAGCGCAGGCCGCCGAGGCCCGCGCCTTCGCCGAGGCGGTCGAGGAGGCGGGGTCCGTCCCCGTCACGACCTACGACGAGCGCCTGACGACCCGGATGGCCTCGGCTTCGCGCCGCGCCGGCTCCAAGGCCTCCGAGGACTCGCTCGCCGCAGCCCATCTGCTCGACTCCTGGCTGATGGCCGCGGAGGCCCGCCGGTGAGCCCGCGAGACCCGAGCTTCGAGGATCCCTTCGCCGACGACGAGGGCGCTCGCGAGCGCGCGCGCCGTCGCGCCGAGCGGGAGTCGAAGCGGCGTGAGCGCGACAACCGCGCGTCGCTCGCCGAGCGCGTGAGCGGCGCCCTGGAGGGGGCGACGTCCAAGGGCCGCGAGGCGATCGAGCAGACCCGCGAGCGCGCCCGCTCCCCCGAGCCTCCCGCCGAGGGAGTCGACCCGCCGTCGTTCCGCCGGCCGGCCGCAGCGCCGCGGACCAAGGACAACCCGGGAACCCCCGGGCCGCGCCGAGTCGCCGCCCGAGAGCGCGCCGGAGCCGGAGCGCCACCGCGCGGCCTGAGATCGACGACACCCTCTTCGAGCGCCCGGCGGACGGTGAGCGGAGGCTCTCCCCGGACGAGCTCATGCCGAGGCGCGAATCGCTCTTCACCCCGCGCCCGGTCGACACCGTCGACACCGGTGAGGCCGACGCCGTCGCACCCGAGCCCGTCACGGCCACCCGTCGTTCGGGCGAGAGCGAGGAATGGTCCGCGCCGCCGCCGCGCGGAGACCGTCGGGGGCTCCGGCGGCGGCTCCCGCCGCCCGCCGCGGCGCACGCCCGCCGCCGCGACCGGATGGGATCTCTGGCGCCGGCGGCTCCTCGCGCTCGGCGCGCTCGTCGTGCTCGTCGCGGGCGGTGCATGGGTGCTCTCGAAGCTCGGGGGCGCCGACGAGCCCGCTCCCACCGCCCCGCGAGGAGACCGTGAAGACGGTCGACATCACGATCCCCGAGGGACTCACGGCGGAGGAGATCGGCAAGGTCGCCAAGGAGGCCGGGCTGAAGGGCGACTACGTCAAGGCGGAGAAGGAAGCCGCCAAGGGCTTCGGCGTCGAGAAGCTCGGCGGCCCCAAGGACGCGACGCTCGAGGGGTTCCTGTTCCCGGCCACCTACAACGTCGAGCGCGGCGCGAACGTCTCCGCACCTGATCGACAAGCAGCTGACCGAGGGCTTCGACGCCAACTTCGCAACGGTCGACATGAAGGCGGCCGAGAAGAAGAACCTGACGGAGTTCGACGTGGTCACGATCGCCTCGATGATCGAGCGCGAGGTCCAGGTCCCGGAGGAGCGCGCGATGGTCGCCTCGGTCATCTACAACCGCCTCGCAGACGGCATGCCGCTCGGGATCGACGCCACCGTCCGCTACGCGCTCGACAACAACTTCACGGACTCGCTGACGACCGACGATCTCGAGGTCGACTCCTGTTACAACACCTACAACAACCAGGGCCTGCCCTGTGGCCCGATCTCGAACCCGGGCCTGGACTCGCTGAAGGCCGCCGCGAATCCCGACGACACCAAGTTCCTCTACTACGTCGTCAAGCCGGGAACCTGCCCTGCCGAGCACACCTTCACCGAGACCTACGACGAGTTCGCCGCCGCCTCGGCGGAGTACGACGCCGCCCAAGCCGAAGCAGGCGGCTCCCCAACCTGCTGACGTAGCGCCAAGATGGACCGATGAACCGCCTTGCGGTCCTCGGCCATCCCGTCGCTCACTCGCTTTCCCCGCGGATGCACTCCGCGGCCTTCGCCGCGCTCGGAATCGGCGAGGAGTGGAGCTACGAGGCGATCGACCTCACCCCGGAGGGCTTCGCCGCCGGGGTCGCGGAGCTGCGTGAGCGCGGCTTCGCGGGGGCCAACGTCACGATCCCGCACAAGGGGGCGGCGCTCGCGCTCGCCGACGAGGCGTCCGAGGCGGCCCGCGCGATCGGCGCCGCGAACACGCTCTCCTTCGGCCCCGGCGGGGTCCGCGCCGAGAACACGGACGCCCCGGGCCTGATCGCCGCGTTGCCCGGGCCGGTCGCCGGTGCGCGCGCGATCGTCCTCGGCGCCGGCGGCGCCGCGAGGGCGGCCGTGTGGGCTCTGCTGGGAGCCGGGGCGGAGGTCGACGTCCGCAATCGGACCGCCTCCCGGGCCGAGGATCTGGTCGCCGAGATCGGCGGCCGCGCCGTCTCCGCCGATCGCCCGATTGAGCTTCCGAGCTACGACATCCTGGTCAACACGACCTCGGTCGGCCTTGCAAACCCGGATGCGGATGTCCGAGAGCCGGGGTCGAACCTAAAGAAGCTGGGCGTCGAGGCCGATGGCTTGGACGAACATCTGATCCTGGTCGACATGGTCTACGCATCCAAACCGACGGAGCTGGTCGCCGCTGGCAGGCGCGGCGGTGCGGCAATCGTCGATGGACGCGAGATCCTGGTCCGCCAGGGAGCACTCTCATTCGAGATCTGGACCAGCCTGGAACCACCTCTGCAAGCAATGCGCGAAGCGATCTCCAACCGATGACTCCGGGCGACCGACCCGACTACCTCCGCCCGGTGCCGGCCGGCGCCCAGGCGGGCTCCGCCGCGCCCGCGATGGATCCCTACGTGACCGGGACGCCCGGGTTGACGTCTCCGCAGTCGAGCTCCCACACCGGGCGCTTCATCACCGACGTCATCGTCGACCTCGGCTACCTCAGCGCCGACCGGGTCGAGCAGGTGGTCGCCGAGGCTCGCACCTCGGGCCGTTCGCCCGAGACCCTGATGGTCGAGCAGGGCCTGCTCAGCGCTGATCAGCTGTCGCGCGCCATCGCCGAGCGCTACGGCCTCGACCACGTCGACCTCGACCTCTACAGCCTCGACATGGCCGCGGCCAACCTCGTGACGAGCTCGGCCGCCCGGCGCTTCCGGGCCGTTCCGATCGGCTTCGTCGACACCGACACCCTGCTGCTTGCGATGGCCGACCCGGCCAACGTCCTCGCGATCGACGACGTGCAGATGATGACCGGCCTCAACTGCCGGGTCGTCGTCGCCGCCGAGGTCGACATCGACAACCTGATCAGCAAGCTCAACTCGCTCGAGAGCGCGGTCACCGAGGCCGTCGAGGAGGACGATCCCGACGGGGACCTCTCGCCCGGAGTCGTCAACGAGCTGCGCGAGTCCGCCGACGACGCGCCGGTCATCAAGCTCGTCTACTCGATCCTCGGCCAGGCGGTCAACGACGGCGCCTCCGACGTCCACTTCGAGCCGGAGGAGAAGGACATGCGTGTCCGCTTCCGCGTCGACGGCGTCCTCAAGGAGGTCGCTCGGGTCCCGAAGCGGATGGTCGCCGGCGTGGTCTCCCGCATCAAGATCATGAGCGAGCTGGACATCGCCGAGAAGCGCGTGCCGCAGGATGGTCGCGTCGCCGTCAACGTCGACGAGAAGAAGATCGACCTGCGCGTCGTCACCGTCCCGACCGAGCGCGGGGAGGGGGCCACGATCCGGATCCTCGACAAGTCGCAGGCCCTGCGGACGCTCGACGAGCTCGGGATGCTCGGCGAGGGACGGGTCCGCTTCACGAAGGCGTTCTCGCAGTCCTACGGCGCGGTGCTCGTCACCGGTCCGACCGGCTCGGGCAAGTCGACGACGCTGTACTCGGCGCTGAACGAGATCAACGACGTCACCCGCAAGATCCTCACGATCGAGGACCCGGTCGAGTACCGGATCAACGGCGTCAACCAGATGGGCGTCAACCGCAAGGCCGGCCTCGACTTCGCCACCGGACTGCGCTCGATGCTGCGCGCCGACCCCGACGTGATCATGGTCGGCGAGATCCGCGACCCCGAGACCGCTCGCATCGCCATCGAGGCGGCGCTCACCGGGCACATGGTCCTCTCGACGCTGCACACCAACGACGCCCCCGGTGCGATCACCCGGCTGAACAAGATGGGCGTCGAATCCTTCCTCACCGCCTCGGCCGTCGACTGCGTGGTCGCCCAGCGGCTCGCCCGGACGCTCTGCGTCGACTGCAAGCGCCGCACGGTGCTGAACCGCGATTCGCTCGAGCGCTCCGGCTTCCACGTCGGCGCCGACGTCGAGGCCTGGGAGCCGGTCGGCTGCGGCCGCTGCGGCGGGAGCGGCTACCGCGGGCGGCTCGGCATCTACTCGGTGATGCAGATGAGCGAGGGGCTCAAGGAGATGACGGTCAACGGCGCCTCGCAGGCTGACATCGAACGCCTCGCCCGCCAGGAGGGGATGGCGACCCTCCGCGAGGACGGGCTCGAGAAGGTCCGCCAGGGATCGACCAGCATCCAGGAGGTCGCGCGGGTCGCCGTCTAGTCTCGGGCCCGTGCTTCGCGTCACCTACGTCGGCCACGCCTCCGTCCTGATCGAGATCGGGGGCGCGCGCCTCCTCACCGATCCGGTCAATCGATCCCGGGTCACGCATCTGCGCCGCGTGGTCGGGCAGCCGGACGCCGAGCACCTCGGGCCGGCTCGACGCGGTCCTGCTCTCACACGCTCATTACGACCACCTCGACGTCGGCTCCCTGCGCGCGCTGCCCGGCTCCCCGCGCGTGGTCTGCCCGGCGCCCGCAGCGGGCCCGGTGCGCGCCGCGGGGCTGGCGGCGGAGGTCGTGACCGCGGGGTCGCGGGTCGAGGTCGGCGGGGTGACGCTGGAGGTGACCGAGGCCCAGCACGACGGCCGCCGCTGGCCGCTCCCCGGCCGCAACCGCGACGCGGTGGGGTTCGTGGTCCGGTCGCCGGCGGGCGAGTCGGTCTACTTCGCCGGCGACACGGGCGCCGAGGCCGACTTCGCGGCGATCGGCCCGGTCGACGTCGCTCTGCTCCCGGTTGCGGGCTGGGGGCCGAAGCTCGGCCCGGGGCACATGGGCCCGGACGAGGCCGCGGAGGCCGCGGCGGCGCTGGGAGCGGGGACGGCGGTCCCGATCCACTGGGGGACGTACGAGCGGGTCCTGATGAAGGTCGAGGACCGGATGGCCCCGGCGCAGCGGTTCGCCGCGAGGGTTGCGGAGCTGGCGCCGGAGACGAGGGTGCGGGTCCTCCAGCCGGGCGAAGGGGTGGAGATCGGCGGCTGAGCAGCGTCCCGAGGCGTGCCCCGTGGAGCCGTCCGATGCGCGCCTAGCATCCTGTCGATGGAGAACTCTCCCGCATCGTCCGGCGGGCAGGGTGGCGAGGGAGTCGTCGCCTCCGCCACCAGCGCTGCCACGCAGGCCTGGCGGCCGCGTGAGCCGACGGTCCGTTCGATCCTCCGCGTCGTCGCGACCGTCGTCCTCAGCGCGTTCGCGCTCTACCTCGTCTACCTCCTCCGCCAGCCGATCTCGTGGCTGTTCTTCGCGACGTTCGTCGCGGTGGTCGTCTCGGCTCCGGTCAACCGGCTGAGCACGCGGATGCCGCGCGGGCTCGCGATCGCGCTCATCTACTTCTTCGTCGTCCTGACCCCGATCCTGATCGGCGCGATCCTGATTCCGCCGGGCGTGCAGGCGGTCAGCGATCTGATCTCGGACTTCCCCGAGTACGTCGACGACATCAGCACGACCGTCAACGAGAACGACACGCTGAGGAACCTCAACGACGACTTCGACCTCGTCAGCAAGCTCCAGGATCAGGCCGACAACGCCGCGGGATCCGTCGGGGACGTCGCGGGGCTGCTGGCCGACGTCGGTGCCGGGCTCGTCTCCTCGATCTTCGCCCTGTTCACGATCCTCGTCATGAGCATGTTCATGGTCGCCCGCGGGCGGTCGTGGACCGACTCGTTCCTCCGCACCCGCCCCCCGGAGGAGGCCGAGGCGATTCGCCGGGCGCTCGACCGGATGGCCTCCGCGGTCTCCTCCTACGTCGGCGGCGCGCTCCTGCAGGCGACGATCGCCGGCGTTGCGGCGTTCGTGATGCTGCAGATCCTCGGCGTTCCGGCGCCGCTGGCGCTTGCGGTGATCATCGCGATCCTCGACCTGATCCCCCTGATCGGCGCGACCATCGGCGCGCTCCTGGTCGGGCTCGTGACGCTGTTCACCGATTTCCCGACGGTGACGATCATCTGGGCGATCTTCGCGATCGTCTACCAGCAGTTCGAGAACTACGTGGTCCAGCCGCGGATCCAGAGCCGGGCGGTCGCGCTCGACCCGTTCATCATCGTCGTGGCGGCGATCTGCGGCGGGGTCCTGCTCGGGATCGTCGGGGCGTTGCTCGCGATCCCGGCGGCGGCGGCGATGCAGATCGCGGCGCGCGAGTACATGGAGTTCCGCCGCACCTACAAGGGCGGCACCGTGCTGCCGGGATCCCACGTCGGCGTGGCCGCGGCCGCCGTGGGAGGGTCCGCGCTCGCGCCGGGTGCCGAGGGGGATGAGGCCGGGGCGAGCGCGCCAACGCCTGAGCCAGTGGCCGAGCCGGAGGAAGAACCTCCCGCGCGTAGATAACTGGGAATCCTCCGCTGCGCGTCCGGTTCCCGAGGGACGAGCGTGGGCGAGCGTCCGCGCGGCTCAAGGCTTCGGCGGTCTCGTCCGATCAGGTTTGCGATGGCTTTCGACTTCGCAGCTGTCCTCAACCGCATGGTCGAGTTGGGGGCGTCCGACGTTCACCTCTCACCCGGCTTCGCGCCGGCGGTCCGCGTGCGCGGCTCGATCGTCCCGCTGGAGGGCCTGCCCGCCCTGGCCCCGCAGGAGACCCGCGAGGTCGTCTACTCGATCCTCAACGACGATCAGCGCAAGCGGTTCGAGAACAACATGCAGCTCGACTTCGCCTACGCGATCCCCAACGTCGCCCGCTTCCGCGTCAACTGCTTCTTCCAGCGCGGGGCGATCAGCGCCGCCTTCCGCTTCATCCCCGAGAAGATCAAGTCGATGACCCAGCTCGGGCTGCCGCAGGTGCTCGACGAGTTCACCCGCAAGCCGCGCGGCCTGGTCCTCGTCACGGGCCCGACCGGCTCGGGCAAGACGACGTCGCTCGCGGCGATGATCGACTCGATCAACGCCTCGCGGGACGAGCACATCCTCACGATCGAGGACCCGATCGAGTTCATGCACCCGCACAAGCGCTGCATCGTCAACCAGCGCGAGATCGGCGCCGACGCTCCTGACTTCGCCATGGCGCTCAAGGCCGCGCTTGCGCCAGGACCCCGACGTGATCCTCGTCGGCGAGATGAGGGACCTCGAGACGATCTCGACCGCGCTGACCGCGGCTGAGACCGGCCACCTCGTCTTCGCGACCCTCCACACGCAGTCGACCTCCCAGACCGTCGACCGGATCATCGACGTCTTCCCGGCAGCCCAGCAGGCTCAGGTCCGGATGCAGCTCTCGATCGCCCTGCAGGGCATCGTCACCCAGCAGCTCCTGCCGACCGCCGACGGGCTCAGCCGCGCCTGCGCCTGCGAGATCCTCGTCCCGAGCCCCGCCATCCGGAACCTGATCCGGGAGGGCAAGACGCACCAGATCTACTCGGCCCTGCAGACGTCCGGCGCCTCCGGCATGCAGACGATGGACGCGCATCTCGCTCAGCTCGTGCGCCAGAACCGGATCACCCAGAAGCTCGCCGAGGCCCGCGCCGCCGTGCCCGAGGAGCTCAGGCGCCTGCTCGGCACCGGCACGATGAACTCCCAGAACGCCGCGCCGCCGCCGCCCCAGTACCAGGGCGCCGCGACGTCCCTCGGCTCCCCGGTCTGATGAGCGTTTACGCGTTCCGGGCCGTCGACCTCGCCGGCGCTCCGTCCCGCGGAGAGCTCGAGGCCGGCTCGAAGACCCAGGTCACCGAGCAGCTTCGCCAGCGCGGCCTGATCGTCCTCGACGTCTCCGAGAAGCGCGAGGCGCTGAAGATCGACGCGGCCTTCGACCGGTTCCGCCGGATCGACATGCGCGAGCTCTCGGTCTTCTCCCGGCAGTTCGCGACGCTGATCGGCTCCGGCATGCCGATGCTCCGGTCCCTCTACACGCTCGAGGACCAGACCCAGGACCCGAAGATCAAGGACGCGATCGGCGGGCTGCGCAACGACGTCGAGGCCGGCAGCTCGGTCGCCGACGCCATGGAACGCCGCCCGGGCATCTTCGACCCGCTCTACCGCTCGATGGTCAGGGCGGGGGAGAGCTCCGGTCGGCTCGAGTCCGCGCTCGACATGGTCGCGATCCAGCTCGAGAAGCTCGACTCCCTGAGGCGCCAGGTGAAGTCGGCGATGATGTACCCGATGCTCATCTTCGGGTTCGCGGGGCTCGTGATGATCGCGGTCGTCGCCTTCATCGTGCCGGTCTTCGTCGGGCTCTTCGAGGAGCTCTCGGAGGAGAGCGGGGAGGACGCTTCCCTCCCGTTCATGACGCAGATCACCGTCAACGCCTCCCACGCGGTGACCGGCTACTGGTTCATCCTCTTCCCGGCGATGGCCGGCCTCTGGTTCGCGTTCGCCCAGTGGAAGAAGACCGAGAAGGGCCGCTACAGCTGGGACGCGTTCAAGCTGAAGCTTCCGGCGAAGGTCGGCGACGTCGTCCAGAAGGTGGCGATCGCACGCTGGTCGCGGACCTTCTCCGGCACGATCGCCGCCGGCGTCCCGATCCTGCAGGCGGTCAGGATCGCCGGCGAGACCTCCGGCAACGCCGTCGTCGCCGAGGCGATGGAGGACGTCTACGCCTCGGTCCGCCGCGGCGGCACGATCGCCACTCCCCTCGACGCCTCGCCGGTGTTCCCGACGATGGTCACCCACATGGTCGCCGTCGGCGAGGAGACCGGCCAGCTCGAGCACATGCTCAGCAAGGTCGCCGACTTCTACGAGGCCGAGGTCGACGCCAAGGTCAAGGCCCTGACGTCCCTGATCGAGCCGATCATGATCATCTTCGTCGGCGCCGCCGTCGGGTTCATCGTGATCTCGATGTACCTGCCGATCTTCTCGATGTACGACAAGATCAAGTAGCTCCGGCGCCTCAGGCCACCTGGGTGCGGTTGCGGCCGCTCTGCTTCGCCCGGTAGAGGGCGCGGTCGGCGGCGTCCAGCAGCGAGTTGAACCGGAACGGCTGGTTCGGCGCCGGGGTGCTCACCCCGCAGCTGACCGTGACGGTGATCCCGCCGGAGTGCTCGCGCTCCTCGACGCGGCTCCGGACGCTCTCGGCGATTCGCTCCGCCTCCTCTGAGTTCGCGCCGGGCAGCAGCAGGAGGAACTCCTCTCCGCCGAGGCGATAGGCGAGCTCGTAGGCGCGGAGGTCCTCGCGGATCGCGGCCGCGACCCCCTGGAGGACCTCGTCGCCGACCGAGTGCCCCCAGGTGTCGTTCACGCGCTTGAAGCGGTCGATGTCGACGACGACGACGCCGACGGAGCCGCCGCCGATCAGCGACTGAGCCTCGAGCTCACTGGCGCGGCGCTGGAGCCCGGCGCGGTTCAGCATCCCGGTGAGCGGATCGATCAGCGCCTCGTCGCGGTGGTCGCGGTCGGAGCCCATCAGGGCCGTCGAGAGGATCCCGACGGCCAGCACGGCCGTCAGCGGGATGAGGACGATCGGCGGTTCGTCGATGACGTCGTCGAAGTGCAGCCCGAGCGTGATGAGGGCGAGCAGAGCGATCGTGATCCCGACCCCGAGGATCACTCCCCGCAGGGAGAAGCGGGCGCTCAGGGTCACGATCGGGATCGCCAGCCACGCGGCCCCCTGGGTCGTCTCGTTCCAGGCGATCAGGGCGCTGCCGGCGATCATGATCTGCGTTCCCACCCAGGCCGCGAAGATCCAGTACTCCGCCCGCTGGCTGCGGTTGATGAATCCGGTGGCGAGCCGGAACGAGAGGCCCGCGAGGGCCAGCGGCGCGAGCGTCCACCAGCCCGTCCACGGCGCCATCGCAACCAGCGCGAGCGCGATCACGCCGTAGGTGGCCATCCTCGGTGGCCCAAGCCTCCGATCCATGTCGAGCATCCGCCGGCGATCCATCTGCTCGGGGAGGAGCCAGCTGCCCTGCCCGGCCAAGCCGCCCGTGAGCCTGCTCAGGTCGCCGGGCGCGACGGCGTCGTCGGTTTCGTCGCGAACGGTTCTCGGGCTCATGGAGTCAAGGTTCCCCGTTTGGGCGCGGATATGTCGCGGTCGGACTGCGGCGGTGCAGGCGGAGATCGGTGGGACGCGTTCGGCGTCCCGCTCCGTCACCATCCCGCGGCCGTGTCGCTGCTCGAGATCGTCGCTGTGCTCGTCGCCGGGTTCGCCGCCGGGACCATCAACGCGCTCGTGGGCTCGGGCACGCTGATCACCTTCCCGGTGCTGCTGGCGATCGGGCTGCCTCCCGTCACCGCCAACGTCTCGAACAACCTCGGTCTGGTGCCGGGCGCCGCGAGCTCCCTCTACGGCTATCGCAGGGAGCTGCGAGGGGAGGGGGAGCGCATTCGCCAACTCGCCCCGATGACCATCGGCGGTTCGATCTGCGGCGCCGCGCTGCTGCTCCTGCTGCCGCCGGGGGCGTTCAAGACGATCGTGCCGGTGCTGATCGCGATCGCGCTGGTCCTCGTCGTCCTGCAGCCGCGGATCTCCGCCTACCTGACCGCCCGCCGCGAGGAGCAGCTCCCGCACGGTGGTCCGATGGTGCGGCTCGGGGTCTTCGGCGTCGGCATCTACGGCGG
Source organism: uncultured Solirubrobacterales bacterium (assembly GCA_963740845.1). GTDB lineage: Bacteria > Actinomycetota > Thermoleophilia > Solirubrobacterales > 70-9 > RHKX01. The sequence goes on along the minus strand of CAVUFM010000022.1, from coordinate 163,726 downwards.
CTACTTCGGCGGCGGGCAGGGGATCATCCTGTTCGCGCTCCTGGCCAACTCGCTGCCGGGCAAGCTCATCTCGATCAACGTCGTCCGGGCTGCGCTCACCGGGCTCGCGAACGCGACCGCGGCGCTCATCTTCATCTTCGCCGCCGACCTCGACTGGCTCGTCGTGCTGCTGATCGCGATCGGATCGACCGCGGGCGGCCTGATCGGAGCCGGGATCGGCAGGCGAATCCCGGACCCCGTCCTGCGGGCCGTGATCGTCGTCGTCGGCCTGGCGGCGATCGTCCAGCTCCTGCGCTGACGAATCCGCGTTCGGGAACCGCCGCTGGCGGGTAGTTGGCCGGGGAACCCAGCCGAGGAGGTACCGACATGGCCGACGACCACGGACCGTCCGTCAAGGACGACAAGCTCTACGAGAAGCTGCGCGACGACGGCAACAGCAAGGAGAAGGCCGCGCGGATCGCCAACGCGAAGGCCGGCGGTGAGGACGTCTCCGAGAAGGGCGGCGAGTCCGGCTCCTACGAGGACTGGTCGGTCGACGACCTGCAGGACCGAGCCGGCGAGCTCGACATCGAGGGCCGCTCCGACATGAACAAGGACGAGCTGATCAAGGCGCTGCGCAACCACTGAGGGGTTGCGCGGCCGCGGCTCTAGCCTGGGCAAGTGGAGACGAGCGGCCACCAACATCACGCGATGCCGACGGGCGGGCGCGAGCTGACCGCGGTCGCGACGTCGGCCACGCTCCACTGCCTCACGGGCTGCGCGATCGGGGAGATCGCCGGGATGGCGATCGGAACCGCGGCCGGCCTCGCCGACGCGTCGACGGTCGTCCTGTCGATCGCGCTCGCGTTCCTCTTCGGATACGCGCTCACGAGCCTGCCGCTGCTGCGCGCGGGCATGGCGCTCGCCGTCGTGATCCCGATCGCGCTGGCCTCCGACACCCTGAGCATCGCGACGATGGAGGTGGTCGACAACCTGATCATCGTCGCGATCCCGGGGGCGATGGACGCGGGACTCGGTGACCTTCTCTTCTGGGGAAGCCTCTCGTTCGCGCTCGCCGTCGCCTTCGTCTTCGCGGTTCCGGTCAACCGCTGGCTGATCGCGCGGGGGAGAGGTCACGCGGCCGTCCACGAGACCGGGATCCACGGTGGACCACCGCCGCGCGTCGTGGCCGCGATCACGATCGCCGCCGCGGCTTTCGGCTCGATCGTGCTGCTCGCCGAGGTGCTCGGCTAGCGCCGCCGGGGCTACGGCGTCAGGAGCCGGCGCCGGCCGGGGCGCCCTCGCCGGCGGATCCCGGCGCGGTGGCCGTCCTCCGGCGAGCCGACAGCTTCCCCGGGATCGCGAGCGTCGCGACGAACGCGAAGGCGACGCCGACGGCGGACATCGCGAAGGCCAGGGTGTAGCCGGACTCCTCGGGGAGGCCCGAGGAGGTGACGTGGGCGGCCACGATGCTCGCCGAGGCCTGGCCGCCGATCGCGCCGCCGATCGTCCTCATGATCGTGTTCATGCCGGTGGCGACGCCGGTCTGCGTCTGGTCGACCGCCTCGACGATCAGGTTCGCCATCGCGGCGAACGCGAAGCCGATCCCGAGGCCCATCAGCGTCGTCGCGACGTAGATCGAGAGGTGGGAGCTGTGCCAGGCGGCGAGCATCGCGAAGCTCGCCGTGGCCATGATCGTGCCGAGGAGGAGCGGGAGCTTCGAGCCCGAGCGCGAGCCCATCCACCCCGAGATCGGGCCGGCGAAGAGCATCACCAGGGCCGAGGGGAGCATGAAGAGGCCGGCGCCCGTGACCGAGGCGCCGAAGCCGAACCCCGCCTCGGCCGGAACCTGGACGAACTGCGGGATCAGGATGTAGGAGCCGAACATCCCGAAGCCGACGAGGAACGCCGCGGTGTTCGTGGTGAACACGGCGCGCTGCTGCATCATCCGGATGTCGACGAGCGGCTCGGGATGCCGCGCCTCGAACCAGAGCCAGAAGGCGGCGAAGGCGATCGCGGCCGCGAGCAGACCGAGGAACGCGGGGGAGCCCCAGCCCCATGACCCGCCCTCGCTGACGGCCACGAGCAGCGAGCTGAGCGCGGCGGCGAGCAGCGCGGCTCCGCCCCAGTCGATCTTGGCCGGGCTCTTGACCGGCGACTCGGGCACGAAGAGGTGGGTGGTGACGACCGCGATCGAGACGACGATCAGCGCGAGCCAGAAGATCCACTCGTAGGCGAGGTGGTCGACGATCACGCCGCTGAGCACGAGGCCGACGCCACCGCCGATGCCGAAGGTCGCGCTGATCAGGCCGATGCCCGTCGCGACCTTCTCGCGGGGGAACTCGTCGCGGATGATCCCGAAGGAGAGGGGGAAGACGGCGCCGCCGATCCCCTGGATCGCGCGGCCGGCGATCAGGAGCTCGATGGAGTGGGAGAGGGCCGAGACCAGCGAGCCGAGCCCGAAGATCATCAGCGTGATGACGAGCACGCGGTGCTTGCCGAACATGTCGCCGAGCCGGCCCGCGATCGGGGTGGCGATCGAGGCCGTCAGCAGGAAGGCGGTCAGGGCGAAGGTGACGAGCGTCGTCGAGGTGTTGAGCTCCTCCTGGATCGCCGGGATCGCAGGCGCGATCATCGTCTGGGAGAGGGCGTAGGCGAGCGCGCCCGTGATCAGGACCGCGAGCGTGACGTTGTAGTGCTGCCGCTCGGGCTCGTGCGTGGTCTCGGCCGCCGTGCTCACAGCTCGTCGATCACCTCCGCGAGGCGCCGCAGCAGGTGCTCGGCGCTCTCGGCGCTCCTCAGGGGAGAGCGAGCTGAACAGGGCCGCCCGCTTGGACTGGACGGCCTCGCGCTTGCGCGCGTGGAGCTCGCGGCCGTGCTCGGTGATCGCCACCTCGACCGCGCGGCGGTCCTCGGCGGAGGGCCGGCGCTCGACGATGCCCTCGCGCTCGAGGCCGTCGATCATCCGGCTGGCCGTCGGCGCGGCGATGCCGGCCGCCTCGGCGAGGACGCCGCAGCGGGCGGACGGGAGCTCCGCGAGCGCGTCGAGGAGGTGAAGCTGGGGGAGGGTCAGCTCGATTCCGTGCTGGCGGGAGGCGCGTCCCTTCGCGCGTCGCACCGACCCGAAGAACTCGTCCCAGGCCGCGGAGAGCTCGGCGAGCTCCGATTCGGTGGCGGTGAGGCGGCGGGGGCGTGGTGGACTCCATGGGGCGCTAATTATTAGCACGCTATGGGTTATGGGTTCAACGGCTCCCGGATCTGCAGGCGCCCGAGGACGACGTTCGGGTCGTCGATGTCGGTCACCGCGTAGGTGCCGGCCTCACGCAGGAGCAGATCGAAGCGCGCGGGGGCGTCGTCGCCGGCGAAGGCGGTGACCCCCAGGGGCAGGATCGTGACGGTGCGAGGCGGATTCGACCCGATCAGGAGGGCCAGCTGGTCACCGACGACCGCCCTGACGGTCTCGGGCTTCTCCACGGAGGCTTCGATGCGGCGGCTCTGCCCGAGTCCGGCGGCGCCCTCCGGCGCTCCCGTCTCCTGCGGCGCGGCCTCGGGCGCCGTCGTGGTGGCCTCGCCGGTGGTGTCCTCGGTCGTCGTGGCGTCCGTGGCGGTGGTCGCCGTCGTCTCCTCGGTGTCGTTCGGCTCGACGCCAACCAGCTGGCTCGTCCGGTCGGGCGCGATCGAGGCGGCGACCACCGAAGCGGCCAGCAGCAGGATGAGAACGATGATCAGGCGTCGTGCGGCCATCTCATGCCGATCCCTGACCGGATTTCCCGATCTGGTGTCCAGCCCCTAGGGGCACATGAAGGCCCGCGACTAGACAAGTGTTGAGTTCGCACCGGATCTTGCTCAAGGTCTCTCCCTACCTCTCCGATAGGCCACGCGTAATCGAAATTGAGTCAGGGCTCTGGTGCAGAGGCAAACTCGTCGTGAGGCGAGGACGCAAAACCACGGGGCTTCCGGAGTCGGGAGCAAGTCGGGTTACCACCGGGGTTCGAACACCCGACTGGCTTGGCCACCGGCTCTGACTCCACACAGAGACCCTGAGGAGGGTAACTATGTTGGAGAAGTTCCGTGAGAAGCGCAACGAGGAGTCAGGTTTCACCCTGGTAGAGCTCCTGGTTGTCATGCTCATCCTGGGCATCCTGGCCGCGATCGCGATCCCCGCGTTCTTCAGTCAGCGTGACAAGGGCTACGACTCGGACGCGAAGGCCAACGCCCGCACCGTCCAGACGGCGCTCGAGACCTACGCCATCGACCACGACGGCAAGTACACCGGCGCGACGATGACGAACCTCGCCGAGCATCGAGGGTGCGATCACCGACATGTCGACCTCGGTCGCGCTGACCCCGGTCCCCGGCGATGACACGTTCACCATCGTGTCGACGTCGGACTCGGGCAACAAGTACCTGATCACCCGGGCCAACACCGGTGCAACGTCTCAGACCTGCACGGGTAGCGGCTGTAAGTGGTAGCCAGCCGGCCTGGTCTCTGACCAGGCAGCTGACGACGCGAGAGGCGGGCTCAGGCCCGCCTCTCGTCGTTGTATGGCCGATCGGCCCACGCAAGCGCCCACGCTTCAAGTCCTGTGACCCCGTGCCGATGGGTCCCCGTGCCCCTGCGCCTGCTCAAAAACCGCCTGCGCGATCAGCGCGGCTTCACCCTCATCGAGGGGCTCATGGCCGGGGTCGTTCTGCTCGGCGTGATGACCGCCACCTACGGCATGCTCGGCTCGAGCGCGCGGGTGGAGCAGGACCAGCGGCTGAGGACCCTGTCCTACACGGTCGCCCAGGACGATCAGACCCGGATGCGCTCGTTGCGCATCAGCCAGCTGATGACGCTCGACCAGACCCGCACGGTCGTCCTGGACGGCACCAGCTTCTCGGTCAAGTCGACCGGTCAGTTCGTCACCGACTCGAGCGGCACGGCGTCCTGCGACGACGGAACGGCGGCGGCCGACTACATCAAGATCAGCTCGACCGTCAACTGGACCGGCGGCAACGACCACCCCGCCGACGGTGATCGAAAGCATCGTGGCGCCTCCGAACGGCACCTTCGGCGCGGACTCCGGCAGCTTGGCGGTGGCGGTTCGCGACAGCGCGAGCAACCCGGTCGCCGGCGTCCCGCTCAACCTCAGCGGCGTCCGCAGCCAGACCACGGGAACCAACGGCTGCGCCCTCTTCGCGAACGTCAACGAGGGGGACTACACCCTGACTCCCAGCACGGGGACCGGGGTCGTCGACAAGGACGGCAAGGCGCCGGGCCCCGTGACCGTGAGCGTGGTGTCGCAGGCCACCAACACCGTGGCGCTGCAGTACGACTCGCCGGGCACGCTCGTCGTCCCGTTCCGCACCCGCATCGGCACGACGATCCAGGCCTCTCATGCCGATCAGCTCGTGGTCTTCAACTCCGGCATGACGAAGGAGGCGGTCTTCGGCACGGTCGGAACCGAGCAGTCCACGATCACCGCCGCTCCGCTCTTCCCGTTCACCTCGCAGGACACGGTCTACGCCGGCAGCTGCTCCTCGAACAACCCGAACCCGACGAACATCGCGAACCCGCCCGCGGCGGCGGCGACCACGACGGCGACGGTGCTGAAGGGCCAGTCGGTGAACACCGCCGCCATCCAGCTTCCCGCCCTCAAGGTCAACGTGATGAGCGGTAACAGCGCGTCGAGCCCCGGCACCGCGGTGAGCAACGCCACCGTCGTCGTCACCGACACCCAGTGCACGACCAGCACCGGCGGCGTGATCAAGCGCACCTTCACGAACCGCACGACGGGGTCCCCGACGGGGCTCGTGCCGCAGGGCCAGTCCTACGTCGACCCGGGCCTTCCCTACGGCGTCTACAACATCTGCGCCTACAACGGGACGCGCCGCAACACCGTCTCCAACGTCTCGGTGAAGACGACGGCGACCGACACGACCGCTCCGACCATCTACCTCGGCTCGAGCGCCGTCGGGTCCGCCGCTGGAGCCTGCCCGTGATCCGCCTCGACGCCGCGGTGCGGCGCTTTCACCGGGTCCGGCGCGGGGAGGAGGGCTACTCGCTGCCCGAGCTGCTCGTCTCGATCATCGTCGGGACGGTCGTCCTCGGCGGGCTCTTCACCCTCGTCAACTTCACCGTCCGCGCCAACACGAGGACGACGAGCCGCGTCGCCGTCGATCAGCTCGCGCGCCCGGCGATGCAGCGCATCATCGACGAGCTCAACTCGACCTGCGTCTACCCGGGCCTGGCGCCGATTCAGGCCGGCAGCACCGCCTCGCAGCTCTCGATGATCCACGCGACGGGGCTCGCGGCCAACCCGACGCCGACTCTGCGGAAGATCACCTTCAGCGGCAGCGGCGCGAACCCCGGGACGCTGATCGATCAGACCTTCCCGACGAACGGCGGCGCCGCGCCGAACTGGACCTTCTCCAGCCCTCTCCTCGAACGACTTCGCGCTGCTTCCGCGCGTGGCCCAGGTCAAGACCGGCACCAGCACCTACGTGCCGGTCTTCCGCTACTACCGCTATCTCAACGGCGCGATCTCGCCGACACCGCTCGCGGTTCCGCTGAGCGTCGAGAACGCCAAGCTGGTCGTCCAGGTCACGGTCAACTTCAAGGCGATGCTCCCGGGCGTCGACAAGGTCGATCCGGGGACCGCGTCGGAGTACTCCGGCAGCGCCCTGCTCAGGTTCTCCCCGAGCAACGAGGACACGAACAAGGCGGGCCTGCCATGCACGTGATCACGAACTTCCTTCGCCGTCTCCGCGGAGACGAGTCGGGCTTCGCGATGGCGACCGTGGTGGCCGGCGTGGGCGTCGCCACGCTCCTCGCCGTCGCCACCATCTCGGCCACCAACTCGAACGTCCAGATCACGGCGCGCAGCCTCGACGAGAAGCAGGCATACGAGGCGGCCCAGGCCGGCATCGCCGATTACTCGTTCCATCTCAACAACGACAACGGGTACTGGGCGCGCTGCACGGGCGTGCCGACGCCCAACGCCGTCAACCAGATGGGCTCGACGACGAAGAAGCGACTCGTGCCCGGGGACTCCGATGCCCGCTACGCGATCGAGCTGATCCCGGCCACCGGGAAGTCGAGCTGCAGCACCACCGACCCCGTCGGCTCGATGATCGAGGGGTCGGGAGCCGCGACGGGCACGTTCCGGATCCGCTCGACGGGCTACTCGGGCCCGGGATGCGCCACCGCTCCCACCGGGGGCAAGTGCGTGCGGCGGAGCATCGTCGCCTCGTACAAGCGCGCGAGCTTCCTCGACTACGTCTACTTCACGCAGCTCGAGACCTCCGACCCGCAGACGTACGGCAACGCAGCGACCATCAACGGCGCCTACACGCAATGCTCGAAGACGATCCAGCAGGGTCGCTACGAGCTCGTCCGATCCCCGGCAGCGACGGCACCTACTGCGACTACATCGTGTTCGCGACCGGCGAGACGATCGACGGGCCGCTGCACACCAACGACGCGCTGATCATCTGCGGAACTCCGACCTTCGGCCGCAACGCATCGGATCTGATCGAGGTCAGCGCGATCGATCCCGGCTGGTACAGCTCGGGCTGCAGCGGCAGCTCCCCGACCTTCAAGGGTCAGTTCCTGAAGGGGGCCCCGACGCTGACGCCACCCCCGACCAACGGTCAGCTCAAGAGCCGTGCCCGGGGCGATCAAGTTCACGGGCCAGGTGAACATCACCCTCAGCGGCCAGAACATGACGCTGACCGTCAAGGCGGCAGCCGACCCTCTACTACCAGGCGCTCCCGGCGTCCGGCGCGGTCGTCTACGTCTCGAACAGCTCCTGCAGCTGCGCTCTACAACCCGTTCACGGCGACCTATCCGTCGACCTCGACCTGCGGCAACGTCACCGTCAAGGGCACCTACTCCAGCCAGCTGACGATCGCGGCGGAGAACGACATCATCATCGACGGCAACCTCTGTCGCGGCAGCTGCACGTCGCCGACCGGCGCGGGCCTGCTCGGGCTGATCGCGAACAACTTCATCCGGGTCAAGCATCCCGTGTGCCCCTCCAACAACCTCGGCTGCACGAACGGCACGATCTCGTCCGAGACCGCGAAGGACGACTGCAACGGCGGGGTCAACGGGACCGGGTCGCTCTCGAACCTGCGGATCGACGCGGCGATGCTGGCGATCCAGCACTCCTTCATCGTCGACCACTACGACTGCGGCAACCAGCTCGGGACGCTGACGGTGAACGGCGCGATCTCGCAGAAGTTCCGCGGCCCGGTCGGCATCGTCGGCAACCACGGCTACAGCAAGGACTACAACTACGACGACCGCCTCCGGTACCTGGCGCCGCCGAAGTTCCTCGATCCGGTCGAGTCGGCCTGGCACATGCAGCGCCAGACGATCGCCAACCCGTAGATCCCCGAACCGGCCGACCCGCCCGCTAGGTTCGTCGCGCTTCAGGCCCGCCCGTGCTCGTCCCCGCAATCTTCCTCGCCGCATTCGGGCTGCTCATCGGCAGCTTCGCCGCCGTGGTCGCCTACCGCGTGCCGATCGGGGAGTCGCCGCTGACCGGTCGCTCCCGCTGCGACTCCTGTGGCGAGACCGTCGCCGGCTACGACAACATCCCGGTGATCTCGTGGCTGCTCCTGCGCGGGCGATGCCGTCACTGCGGCGTCTCGATCCCGGCCCGCTACCCGCTTGCCGAGGTCGCGGTCGCCGCCGGCTTCGCGGGCTCCTATCTGGCCTTCGAGAGCGACGGGGCCGCCTGGGTGGCGCTGGCGTGCGTCTTCATCGCGATGCTGGCGACGATCACGCTGACCGACATCGAGGACCAGATCATCCCCAACGTGGTGATCGGCCCGGCGGCGATCATCGGCTTCGTGCTGCTCGTCGTCGCCGACCCCGACGAGATCGCGCCCCACCTGATCGCCGCCGCGGCTGCCGGTGGGTTCCTGCTGGTCGTCGCGCTGCTCTACCCGCGGGGAATGGGGATGGGGGACGTGAAGCTCGCCGCGGTCATGGGGATCTTCCTCGGGCCGCGCGGTGGCCCCTGCGCTCCTGATCGGGTTCGCCGCAGGCGCGATCTACGGCATCGCGCTGATCGCCCGACACGGACAGGCAGCGCGCAAGCAGAAGGTCCCGTTCGGGCCGTTTCTGGCGCTCGGCGCGGTCGTCGGCCTCTTCGCGGGCGACGACATCGTCGATTGGTATCTGGACTCGTTCATCCGCTGAGCGCGGCCTGAGGCGCTCCGGCTCGCCGCCGGGCGCTTCCGGCGGACGTTGAACCAAGCACCCCGCCATTCAAGGAATCGCGGCGGGGAGGCCGATCTTGGAGCGGAAGGCGTGCGAGCGCCTCGAATCGTTCCGTTCCCCCGGAGACCCACTCAGAAGATGGCGAAGGCAACCAACGTAGTCGGACTCGACATCGGCACCTCCTCGGTGGCCGCGGTCGAGCTGCGCCGGAACGGGAACATCAGCATCGAGGGGACCGCGATCGCGCCGCTGCCGGAGGGCGCCACGCAGGACGGCGAGGTCGCCGACTCCGGCGCGCTGAGCGCGGCTCTCAAGGACTTCTTCGCCGCTTCGAAGCTCAGCCGCGACGTCCGCATCGGCGTCGCCAACCAGCGCGTCGTGGTCCGGACCCTGCGGATACCGCGAGTCGAGAAGGACAGCGAGATCGAGAGCGCCGTCCGCTTCATGGCCCAGGAGCAGATGCAGATGCCGCTCGACGACGCGGTCATCGACTGGCAGGTGCTCGAGTCCGGCCCTGAGCTCGCAAGCAGCGGCCAGATGGACGTCGCCGTCGCCGCCGCCCGCTGGGACATGGTCAGGCCGCTGGTCGACACCGCGCGTGCCGCCGGCCTGCGCCCGATCGGGGTCGACGTCGCCGCCTTCGGGATGATCCGCGCGCTCGCCCAGGAGGCCGCGATCGCCTCCTCGGGTCCCTACGCGGCCGGAGCCCCCGGCGGCGAGGGTGTGCCCGGCGCTCAGGCTCGCCTCTACTGCAGCCTCGGGGACGTCACCAACCTCGCGATCGCCCGCGGCTCGGGCTGCCTCTTCACCCGCGTGTTCCCCTTCGGGATGGAGGCGATCGCCACCACCCTCGCCGAGCGCGCCGGCCTGACGATGGAGCACGCGCGGATGTGGCTCGGCCACGTCGGCCTCGAGGCTCCCCTCGACCAGGTCGCCGGCGATGCCGCGATCGTCACCGCCGCCCGCGACGTCCTCGCCGAGGGCGCCTCGAAGCTCGCCGCCGAGATCCGCCTCTCGCTCGACTACTACGGCTCCCAGGGCGACGCCGCCGGGATCGAGGAGATCATCGTCTGCGGCGCCGGCTCCGCGGTGCCCGGTCTGCCCGCGGCCCTCCAGCTCGACCTCGGCCTCGCCCTGCGACCCGCTCGCCCCGTGGCTCTCGCCGGCTTCGCGACGCCGGATGCCTCGCGGCTGACCGTCCCCTACGGACTGGCCCTGGAGGAGTAGCGCGTGCGCCCGGTCAACCTGATCCCGTTGGACCAGCGGCGCGGCGAGTCCGCGCCCGCCCGCACCGGTCCCCTCGCCTTCATCGTCGTCGGCGCGCTCGCGGTCGTCCTGCTCGCCGTGATCGCGGTGGTGATGCTGGGCAACTCGGTCGAGGAGAAGCGCTCGGAGGTTGCAAGCCTCGAGGTGCAGGCCGCCGAGACCGAGGCGCGCTCCCAGGCGCTCTCTCCTTACGTCAGCTTCCAGCAGCTTCGCGACGCCCGGGTCGAGACGATCGGCTCGCTCGCCCGCAGCCGATTCGACTGGGAGCGGGTGATCCGCGAGGTCACGAAGCTGATCCCGAGCGGCGTCTGGCTGCAGAACATGACCGGCACGATCCGCCCGGACGTCCAGATCGACAACTCCGCCGGCGCTCTCCCTCCGGAGCTCGGTGCCGGGTCCCGCGATCGAGCTCGTCGGGTGCGCCCGCAGCCAGGCCTTCATCGCTCAGCTGATCTCCGCGATCAACGACGTCGACGGCGTCACTCGCGTCACCGCCGTGAACGGCATCAAGACGGACACGGGGTCGGATGCCAGCGGGGGCGCGGAGGGGGCCGGCGATGACACCGCGTGCCCGGCGTCGAATCCCTCGTTCCAGCTCGTCGCTGCGTTCGACGAGATCGTCGTCCCTGAGGTGCCCGGCACTCCCGGAGCCGTCGTCACCCCGCCGGCGACCAACGTCCCGACTTCAACCGACACGGGCTCCGACAACGCGCAAGGGCCCGGGACCGAGGGCCAGGAGTCCACAGCTCCTCCGACGCTGACCCCGGGAGGCTGAGCCATGCACATGAAGAGCACCGACCGCGTCATCCTCCTCATCCTCCCGCTCGCCGCGCTGGCGATCGGCTTCTACCTGCTCGTGATCTCGCCCAAGCAGTCCGAGATCTCCGATCTCGACACCCAGATCGACGATCTCAACGGGGCGATCACCAACTCGACCGGCACCGTTGGCGGCGCGGAAGCGGCGCGCGATGCCTACGACGAGAACTACGCGGACATCGTCAAGCTCGGCGCCGCGGCTCCCGACGACAGCGACCAGGCGACCTTCGTCTACTCGATGACCAGGCTCGGCCAGAGCAACTCCGTGCAGCTGCGCTCATGGGAGCTCGGCGACACCGGCAGCGTCGCTCCCGCCGACGCCGCCCCCGCGCCGACTCCGCCCGCCACCGAGGGTGGCGAGGGCGAGGAGGCAGCCCCGGCGCCGGCCGCGGAAGGCGGCACCCCCGTCGCCGCGACCCCGACGGTGGCCGCTGTCTCAACGCTCCCGCTCGGCTCGATCGTCGGCCCGGCCGGGCTGCCGCTGACCCCGTACCGCTTCAACTACTCCGGGACGTTCTTCAACGTCGCCAACCTGCTCGGCGACCTCGACGACACCGTCTCGGTCAGCGATTCACCTGACCTGACCGAGCAGCCGACGGTTCGCGGCCGGCTGGTCACCGTGGACGGATTCGCGCTGATCAACAACGAACTCCGCGGCTACCCCGACGGTCACGGCGACCCTGGCGCTGACCAACTACTCGGTTCCGGCCGATCAGGGCATCTCCGCCGGCGCGACACCCGCGGGTCCCCCGACGGTTGCCTCCGAGGAGGCGACCACGCTCAGCGCCGCACCCCAGGCCACGGCCGCGACGGTGACCCCGTGAAGGTCCCCGGCCCGATCCAGAACCTCTACGCCGACCTGCGCGATCGGCGCATGCTCTCGATCGCGATCGCCCTGGTCGTGGCGATCATCGCGGTGCCGTTCCTGCTCGGCGGCTCCGGCGAGGATGAAGTTCCGCCGCCGCCCTCGGTGAACGCGGGTGCCCCTTTCGAGGGCGATGAGCAGCTCAGCCCGGTCGTCCTCGCCGAGGCGCCCGGGCTTCGCGACTTCCACGAGCGTCTCGCCGGGTACGAGAGCAACAACCCCTTCAAGCCGAAGGTCCCCACGAAGCCGGCCGGCGACTCCGGCGGCGAGGGGACCGGGACTGGCGACCGGCGCCGGCGACGGCAGCCGGCACCGGCACCGACCCCGGACCGACACGGCACCGACGGAACTGAGATCGACATCCCGAGCACCGACGACGTCGGCTCGGTGGATCCCGGCACGGGCACCGACCCGGGCACGGGCACCGACCCGGGCACCGGCACCGACCCCGGCACGGGCGACGGATCGAGCAGCGGAGACGGCTCGAGCTCGGGCGGTAGCGGCGGCGAGCTCATCTCCTACCGGATCGACGTGCGCGTCGGCCCGGTCGGCGACACGAAGGTCATCCAGGACGTCGAGCAGCTCGAGTTCCTTCCCGACCGCCGCCACCCGCTCGTCGAGTACATCGAAGCGGACACGAACGGCAAGCGCGTGGCCTTCATCGTCAACCCGTCCGCAGCGGCCGTGAAGGGCGATGCCGAGTGCGTCCGCAGCCGCAAGGACTGCCAGTACCTCGTGATGAGCCCCGGCGACGAGATGTTCTTCATCTTCGAGGACCGGCAGTACCGGATCGAGCTCAAGGACATCATCGAGCACCGCGAGCCGTACGAGCCCGGTGGCAGCAGCTCAGAGGACAACGCGGACGACGCTCGGCGCGAGCTCACCGAAGCCCTCAGCGGCTGATCGCGCCCCCGCCGGCGCCGGCCGGCGTCACCGGGCGGGTGGGCCTGGGTAGCCTCTCCGCCTGATTCATCTATGTCGCGCTTCCGATTCACGACCGCGGGCGAGTCGCACGGCCCCGGCCTGACGACGATCGTCGAAGGACTGCCCGCGGGCCTCGCGCTCGACCGGGAGGGCCTCGACCGCGACATGGCGCGGCGGCAGCTCGGCCACGGACGCGGCGGGCGGATGAAGATCGAGAAGGACTCCGTCGAGGTTCGCTCCGGAGTTCGTCACCACCTGACGATGGGCAGCCCCATCGCGCTGCTCGTCGCCAACCGCGACTACGAGAACTGGATCGAGCGCATGGGGCCCTGGGAGAGCGGCGAGGGGATCAAGCAGGTCCACCTGCCGCGGCCCGGCCACGCCGACCTTCCCGGTCTGCAGAAGTACGGCTTCGAGGACGCACGCAACGTGCTCGAGCGCGCGAGCGCTCGCGAGACCGCGGCGCGCGTCGCGGCCGGCGCGGTCGCGCGGCAGTTCCTCGCCGCGGTCGGCGTGACCATCCGCAGCCATGTGACGCGGATCGCGAGCGTCGAGGCTCCCGCTCCCCACGACCTCGAGCCGTCCGACTTCGAGGGGGTCGACGACGACCCCGTGCGCTGCCTCGACGAGGCGACCTCGGCGGCGATGGTCGAGGAGATCAACCGCCTGCGCAAGGAGAACGAGAGCCTCGGCGGGACCTTCGAGGTGCGCGCCTGGGGCCTGGTCCCGGGCCTCGGCTCCCACGTCTCCTGGAGCGAGAAGCTCGACGGCCGGATCGCGCAGGCGATGGTGTCCATCCAGTCGGTGAAGGGCGTCAGCATCGGCGCCGCCTGGGACGTCGCCGCGAGCCCGGGCTCAGAGGCCCACGACGAGATCTTCCACTCCGACGAGCGCGGTTACTTCCGCGAGACCAACCGCGCCGGCGGCCTCGAGGGCGGGATGACGAACGGCGAGACCCTGATCGCCCACGTCGCGATCAAGCCGATCTCGACCCTGACCAAGCCGTTGCGCTCGGTCAACGTCCACACCAAGGAGCCGGAGCAGGCGCACAAGGAGCGCACCGACTCCACCGTCGTCCCCGCCGCCGGCGTCGTCGGCGAGGCGATGATGGCGATCGTCCTGGCTGACGCCTACCGCGAGAAGTTCGGCGGCGACCACATCGATGACGTTCGTGCCGCGATCGCCGCCTACCGCGAGCGGATCGACTGGCGCCGGTAGCTTCCGGGCGTGAGCCGGAAGCTCTCGGGCGCAGCTCGCCGCGGGCTCGGAGGCAACGTTCCCCGCCGCGGCGGCGGACGGCGGGAACCGCTCATCGGGCCCGCGGCTTCGCCGCAGGGCTCTCGGGAGGCGCCGCCGAGCGATGTCCCCGGCGTCCATCAGCCGCTGCCGGATACCGGTGCGGAGCGGTATCGCGGTATCGCCTGAGCGGGATATCTCGGTGATAGCCGCTGCATGGATCGCTGAGAGGACCTGCATCGCACCGCTCGGCCGAGGGGTATGCCAGGCCCCGTGCCGTGAGCGTGGCTGAGTCGGGCGCATCGGCGTCCGCGGATACGCTGCTTCGACCTTGACCGAGGCCTCACCAGCGATTGCCTTCATCGGTTTCATGGGAGCCGGCAAGTCGACGATGGCGCAGCGGGCGGGGCGGGTTCTCGGCATCGAGGTCGCCGACACCGATGCGCTGATCGAGAAGGAGACCGGGCGGCCGATCGCGACGCTCTTCGCCGAGCTCGGCGAGTCGGGGTTCCGCGAGCTCGAGGAGCGGGTGACGCTGGCGGCCCTGGAGCGCGGCGGTGCCGTGGCCCTGGGGGGCGGCGCGGTCGAGAGCGCCGCGATCCGCGAGGCGCTCGCGGCGCACGTGACGGTCTGGTGCCGGGTCACCGAGGACCTCGCCTGGGCCCGCTGCGCGGGGACCGACCGGCCGCTGGCGCGCAACCGCGACGGCTTCCGCCGCCGCTTCAGCGCCCGCGAGCCGCTCTACGCCGAGGTGGCGCGGGCGATCCTGCCGGTCGACGGCGAGCTGCCCGACGCGGCGCTCACGTGGGTCGGCGCCCTGCGCCAGGCGCCCGGAGTAAGGCTGATCTGGGCCCGCTCGGCCTCCGGCGAGTACCCGGCCGTGATCGGCCCCGGGGCGACCCGCCTGCTCGGGGCCGCCGGCGTCCCCGCTGCCGGAGCACGAACCTTCGCCGTTGCCGATCGCGCGGCGCTCGCGGCCACCGGCGACCTGATGCCGCCGGTCGAGGACCCGCCGATCGAGGCGGAGGGGGGAGAGGAGGCGAAGACGCTGGCCGCCGCCGAGGAGGTGATCGGGGCGCTGGTCCGCGCCGGCGTCCGCCGCGACGACGCGCTGCTGGCGTTCGGGGGCGGCGTCGTCGGCGATCTCGCCGGCTTCTGCGCCGCCGTCTACCAGCGCGGGATCCCGGTCGTCCAGGTGCCGACCACGCTGGTCGCCCAGGTCGACTCCGCCTACGGCGGCAAGACCGGGGTGGACCTGCCCGCGGCCAAGAACTACGTCGGCGCCTACCACCAGCCCGCAGCCGTTCTGACCGATCCCGCCGCCCTGCGGACGCTCCCGCCCGAGGAGCTCGCGGCGGGCTTCGCCGAGGTCGTGAAGACCGGGCTGATCGCCGGCGGCTCCCTCTGGGAGGGAATCAGCTCCCTCGAGCGCGTCGACGCCGAGAGCGTCGCGCCGTTCGTCTTCGACTGCGCGCGGACCAAGCTCGAGGTGGTCGCCGCCGACGAGCGCGACGGCGGTCGCCGCGCGGTCCTCAACCTCGGCCACACCGTCGGCCACGCGATCGAGTCCGCGAGCGGCTACGGGCGCTACCGCCACGGCGAGGCGGTCGGCCTCGGGATGCTCGCCGCGCTTCGCCTCTCCGGCACCGACGAGCTGCGCGCGCAGGTGAGCGACCTGCTGAGCCGCGCCGGGCTCCCGACCACGCTCGATCCGGCGATCGGCCTCGACGACGTCATCGCGCTGACCGCGCTCGACAAGAAGGCCACCTCGGACGGCGTTCCGTTCGTCCTCGCGAAGGGACCCGGAGACGTCAGCCACGGTCACCCGGTCGACGGGGATAGCCTCAGGGGTGCCGTGAGCGAGCTGTACGAGAAGGCCCCGTCTTGACCTCGGTGCGCAACCGCGTCGCGGTCATGCACGGCGTCAACCTGGACACGCTCGGTCGGCGCGATCCGGCGATCTACGGCTCGGAGACGCTGAGCCAGCTCGAGTACCGGGTCCACGAGTTCGCCCGTGAGCTCGACCTCGAGGCCGCGTTCTTCCAGACCAACCACGAGGGCGAGTTCTGCGAGTACCTGCATCGCGTCCCGGAGACCGCCGACGCGGTGCTGGTGAACGCGGGCGCCTGGAGCCACTACTCGTGGGCGATCCGCGACGCGCTCGAGGTCGCCGGGAAGCCGACGGTCGAGGTCCACATCAGCGACGTCGACAAGCGCGCCGAAGGTGAGCCGTGGCGCGGGGTCTCCGTCTTCGACGGGCTGGTCGCGGCGAAGATCTCCGGCAAGGGGATCGACGGCTACCGCCAGGGGCTCGAGGTGCTGAAGATGGAGCTCGACACTTGAGGGCGGCACCCGACGCCCGGGCGGACCGGCTGATCGAGGCGGCGGCATCGGCCGGGCTGGACGCCGATCCTGGTCGGCGACATGGTGCGACCGGGTGACTCCGGTCGCGAGGCGATGGCCGACATCACCTGGCTCACCGGCTACGACGGCACGAGCGGCATCGCGGTCGTCTCGGGCTCCGATCGCTGGTTCGTGACCGACTTCCGGTACCTGGAGGTCGCCGCCTCCGTCGTGCCCTCCACCTTCGAGGTGGTCGACGGCACCGCCGACCTGACCAAGACCGTGGCCGGCCTCCTCGACGGGCTCGGGACCGTCGGGGTCGACGAGTCGAAGATCAGCGTCGAGAACCACCGCAAGCTCGTCGAGGCCGTCGCCGGTGAGACCACGCTGACCGCCGCGGAGGGCCTCCTCGACGGGCTTCGCCGGGTCAAGGACGAATCGGAGATCGCGGCGATCGCGGCCGCGGCCGAGCTCACCGACGAGGTCTACGCCTGGCTCGAGGACGCGGGACTCGCGGGCCGGACCGAGCGCGAGGTCGCGCTCGCCGCCGAGCAGCGGATGCGAGAGCTCGGCGCCGAGGGCCCGTCGTTCCCCTCGATCGTCGCCGCCGGCCCGAACGGCTCCCAGATCCACGCCGTGCCGGGAGACCGCGAGATCGGCCGCGGCGAGTTCGTCGTGATCGACATGGGCGCGATCGTCGACGGCTACTGCTCCGACTGCACCCGCACCCTCGTCGAGGGGGATCCCGATCCCGCTCAGGCCGAGGTCTACGAGCTGGTGCTGGCCGCGCAGCTGGCGGCTCTCGACGCCGTCCGCGCCGGAGCTCACGGCCGCGAGATCGACACGGTGGCGCGCGAGATCATCGCCGCGGGCGGCCACGGCGAGCGCTTCGGCCACGGCCTCGGCCACGGCGTCGGGATCGAGGTCCACGAGCCGCCCCGCCTCTCGAAGCGCTCCGAGGACGAGCTCCAGGTCGGCGAGGTCGTGACGGTGGAGCCGGGCGTCTACCTGCCCGGTGAGTTCGGGGTCAGGGTCGAGGATCTGGTGGTCGTCACGGCCGACGGCCACCGAAACCTGAGCTCGCGACCCAAGTGACTGAGTAGCCTCCCGGCGGATGTTCGCCGCCAACATCCTTTCCCCGCTGACCGGAGTCGAGGAGTGGGTCCTCGAGACGCTCCACACGATCGGCCTCACGTGGGGCCTCGCGATCGTCGGGCTCACGCTGCTGACGCGCTTCCTGATGCTGCCGCTGATCGTCAAGCAGTTCCGCTCCCAGCGCGAGATGAAGCTGCACATGCCCGAGCTGAAGAAGCTCCAGGAGAAGCACAAGGGCGGCGACAAGCAGGCGCTGCAGCAGGAGATGGCCGCCTACTACAAGACCCACGGGATCAACCCGCTCGCCTCCGTCGGGCCGCTGCTGCTGCAGATCCCGATCTTCATCTCGCTCTACACGCTGCTGCGCCACGACGCGACGAACGGCCTGTTCGGCGACGGCGGGTTCCTCTTCATCCCGGACCTCACCGAGCGCCCGACCGGCGGCGTCCTGATCGCGATGCTGACGATCTACGTCTGCTCCCAGCTGGCCTCGAGCGCGATCTCGACCCGCACCCTGCAGCCGAGCCACCGCCGGATCGCGATGGCGCTGCCGCTCCTCTTCGCCTGGGTGATCGCCCGCTTCCCGGCCGGCCTGGCGATCTACTCGATCACGACGAGCTTCTGGAGCCTCGGCCAGCAGATCACCTTCTGGCGGCTGTCGGCGGCTCCCGCCGGGACCGCCGCGCTCGCCGCCGAGATCGAGGACGTGGTCGAGGCGGACGAGGACTCGAAGTTCGAGCGTGAGCTCGAGCGCCAGGCGCCGGAGCCGGCGCGACCCGCGGCCGCCGCGGCACTCCCGCAGCAAGAAGAAGAAGCGCAGCCGCTCGCGGCGGTAGGCCCGCCGCTCAGCCCGCGGGCTTGCGGGCGATCAGCGTGAAGAAGAGGGGGAAGGCCTGTCCGTCGAGGCGGACGCGCCAGAGCCCGTCGTCCTCCTGCTCCATGTCGCCGTCGCCCCAGACGTCGAACTCGGACTCGGTGTGCTCGTCGAGCCGCTCGATCACGAGGCCGGCCGCGATGGCGGCGCCGACGGTCTCGCCGAGCGAGTGAGCGAAGCTGACGGTCTTCCTCGCCTTGACGTCGGCGTTCGCATCCGCGTAGGAGCCGGGCTCCTCGTCGATCTGCGGTCCGTCGAACTCGTAGGAGTAGCCGAACTTCGGCGGCTTGGCCGTCTCCAGCATCAGGCAGGCCGGGTGGATCTCGTAGAGGACGAACGCGCCGCCGGCCTTGAGGGCTCCGGCCGCGGCGCGCATCCACGCGCCCAGATCCTCGATCCAGCAGATCGCGCCGATGTTGGCGTAGACGAGATCGAACCGGCCGTCGAGCGACGACGGCAGGTCGGTCGCATCGGTCTCGACGGTCTCGAGCTCGACGCCGCACTTCGCCGCGAGCTCCCGCGCCCGCTCGAGGGCGACCGGCGAGAAGTCCGCCGCGGTGACCTCGGCTCCCAGCCTCGCCATCGAGATCGAGTCGAAGGCGATGTGGGACTGGAGATGGAGGATCCGGAGGCCGCTCAGGTCGGGACCGACGGCCGCCGCGACCGCATCGCGCTCGTACTTCGTCCGGGAGTCCTCGCCGCCGGCGAGCGCGTCGACGTCGTAGATCCGGTCTCCCTTGCCATGGATCGAGGCGAGCTCGTCCCAGTGGGCGCGGTTCACTTCGGCGGCGTTCTCCACGAGGGCAAGGTAGCGTCAGCCGCATGAGCCTCCAAGGGAAGACCATGATCATCAGCGGCGGCAGCCGCGGCATCGGACTCGCGATCGCGCTGAAGGCGGCCGCCGACGGCGCCAACGTCGCGCTGATCGCCAAGACCGACCAGCCCCACCCCAAGCTCGAAGGGACGATCCACACCGCGGCCGCGGAGATCGAGGAAGCGGGCGGGAAGGCGCTGCCGATCGTCGGCGACATCCGCGACGAGAACCGCGTCGCCGAGGCGGTCGCCGAGACCGTCGAGAAGTTCGGCGGGATCGACATCGCCGTCAACAACGCGAGCGCGATCAACATCAGCGGCACGGTCGACACCCCGATGAAGCGCTACGACCTGATGCAGGACATCAACGCGCGCGGCACCTTCGTCCTCTCCCAGGCCTGCATCCCGCACCTGAAGGAGGCGGAGAACCCCCACGTGCTGACGCTGTCGCCGCCGCTGAGCCTCGAGGCGCGCTGGGCCGCGGCGCACGTCGCCTACACGATCGCCAAGTACGGGATGAGCCTCTGCACGCTCGGCATGTCGGCGGAGTTCGCCGACGACGGAATCGCGTTCAACTCGCTGTGGCCGCGGACGATCGTCGCCACCGCCGCGGTCCAGAACCTGCTGGGAGGCGACGAGGCGATGAAGCGCGCTCGCACCCCCGCGGTCTACGCCGACGCCGCCTACGCGGTGCTCAACCGGCCGAGCCGCGAGTGCACCGGGAACTTCTACCTCTGCGAGGACGTCCTCGTCGAGGAGGGCGTGACCGACTTCTCGGTCTACTCGGCGGTCGAGGACGCCGAGCCCCAGGTCGACCTCTACGTGGACGAGGTCGACCCGCCCGGGATCGGCTGAACGTCCGCGGCGGGGCCGCCGGCCTCGCCGACGGCGTGCCCGCCGCCGTGCCGCAGCTCGGTGCGGCGCTCCCCGTAGCTCCGCTGGTCGAAGAAGATCATCGTCCAGAGGACGGCGAAGAGCATGCCCGACGCTCAGCGAGCGCCGGGATCTCGAGCGCGACCGGGATCAACGCCAGGCAGACGGCCGCCGCGATCGCCCGGCGATGCGCGAACGAGTGGATGTGGCGCCAGCGGAAGGCCACCATCCCCATCAGGTAGGTCGCGGCACCGCCGAGGAGCGCGAAGGCCGGGACCAGCTTCAGGTGCTCGTCGGTGTGGCCGATCGTCTTCTTGAGGCCGAGCGCGACGAGGATGACCCCCGCGACCATCAGGAAGTGGATGTAGCCGTAGGAGTCGCGCGCCAGCTCGTTCTGCTCCCTGCCGGGCGGCAGCGCCGCGAGACGGCGCGCCGATGCGATCGCGGAGACGTCGAAGTAGGCCCACCACTGAGCGGCGGCGATCCCGACCCCGAGGACGGCGGCGGCGAGCACGCCGGCGGTGACGCCGTACTCGATACCGGCGCCGATCGCCACGATCGACTCACCGAGGGCGATGATCATGATCAACCCGAAGCGCTCGGCGAAGTGCTCCGGGACGATCTTCCATCCCTCGGCGCCGAAGAAGTAGGGACCCGCGAGATCGAGGAGCAGTGCGGTCGCCCAGAGGGCTCCCTGCGCCCAGCCGTCGAGCGCGGAGGCGCCGAGGAGCAGACCGACGCCGATCGCGGTGCTCCCGGCGAGGCCGATGACGGACTTGCGCAGCTCCGGCTCATCGGCGCTGGCGATGAGGAACAGGCCGATGTGGCAGACGCGCACGACGGCGTAGGCGACGGCGATCGTCAGGCCGAGCTCGCCGAAGGCCTCCGGAACGCTGATCGCGCACACGAGGAAGGCGGCCATCGCCACGAAGAAGATCAGCCGGACCGCGCCCTCCTCGGGGTCGATCACGCTCGTGAGCCACGCGTAGCCGCCCCAGGCCCACCACAGGATCCCGAGGACGAGCATCGCCTTCGCCACGCCCTCCCAGGTCGGCAGGTCCGCCATCAGCTGCGTGCACTGGGTCAGCGCCAGGACGAAGACCAGGTCGAAGAAGAGCTCGAGCGGCGTGACCGTCTCCGTGTCGCGCATCCGGGCGCTGATCTGGGGGCGGTGGGGGCGGGGGACGTGGACCATCGTGGTCCGGCATCATCGCCCCTGTGACGGATCCGAGTCGCCTGAACGTCTTCGACTCCGAGATCGCCTTCGACGAGGACGATCCTCAGGGCTACCGCGCGGGGCTGCTCCGTCCCGGCGACGACCTCGGCGCGAAGGAGTCCGGGATGTCGGTCTACGTTCTCCCTCCGGGCCAGAGCGTCTGCCCGTACCACTACGAGCGCGCCGAGGAGGAGTGGCTCGTCGTGCTGGAGGGACGACCGACGCTGCGGACCCCGAGCGGTGAGCGCGAGCTCGCCCGCGGCGACGTGGCCTTCTTCGAGCCGGCGCCCGAGGGCGCCCACAAGATCAGCAACCGCTCCGGGGAGCCCGCGCGGATCCTCATGTTCTCGACGCTGCGGTGGCCCGCGGTGACCGTCTATCCCGACAGCGACAAGATCGGCGTCTACGCCAGCAAGGATCAGGCCGACAACGTCATCGTGCCGCGCTCCGCGAACGTCGAGTACTTCGACGGCGAGCCGCTCGACCAGTAGGGCCGGTCGGGACCGCTACCCTCCGCCGCCGTGATCTCCACCGCTCAATTCAAGAACGGCGCCCACATCGAGGTCGACGGCAAGATCTTCCGGATCATGGAGTTCCAGCACGTCAAGCCGGGCAAGGGCGGCGCCTTCGTCCGCTCGAAGCTCCGCCGGATCGAGGACGGCTCCGTGATCGACCGGACGTTCAGGGCGGGGGAGAAGTTCCGCCCGGTCCGGACCGAGACCAAGAAGATGCAGTACCTCTACGACTCGGGCGACGACAAGGTCTTCATGGACAACTCGAGCTACGAGCAGATCGAGCTCGGCGCCGACGTCACCGGCGAGGAGATGCGGTGGGTCCGGCCCAACGACGAGGTCGAGGTCCTGCTCGTCGACGAGCGCCCCTCCGGGATCCAGATCCCGAGCGCCGTCGATCTCGAAGATCACCGAGACCCAGCCCGGCCTCAAGGGCGACACCGCCTCCGGCGGCGGCTCGAAGCCGGCGACGCTCGAGACCGGCGTCGAGATCGACGTTCCCCTCTTCATCGAAGAGGGCGAGATCGTCCGCGTTGACACGCGCAGCGGCGCCTACGTCTCGCGCGCCTAGCGCCTCCCCGCCACGAGATCGCGCGGCCCCGCCACCGGGCCGCGTAACCTCCGGATCCACCTTATGCGCCGCTCAGATCAACGCCGCGATGCGGCCGTAGCCCTCTACCAGCGTGACGTCACCCGGCGTCCGCTCGACGAGCTGCTCGTCGACGCCAAGCCGTTCACGAAGGACCTCGCCCTGGGGGCCGACGAGCACCTGGCCGAGATCGACGCCGAGATCGGCGCGAACGCGCACGGCTGGACGATCAACCGGATCGCGCCGCTCGAGCGGGCGATCATGCGCATCGCCGTCTTCGAGATCCACCACCGGCCGGAGATCCCGGTGCCGGTCTCGATCAACGAGGCCGTCGATTCAGCCAAGCGCTTCTGCGGCGCCGAGGCGCCGGGGTTCGTCAACGGCGTCCTCTCCGCGATCGCTCGCAACGCGGGCGAGGCCGAGCCGACGGCCGACGCCGAGGCGACCGCCGACGCCGAGGTCGAGCGGCCGACGCCGAAGTCGAGGAGTCGCGGGCGTGACCGACCCCGGCATCGAACGCCTCGAGCGGGCCGCCTCCCGCCTCGATCAGATCGCCGTCGAGCTCGAGGACCCCGCCCTCGCCGATGCACGCGCCGTCGAGCTGGCGCGCGAGGCGGCTCAGATCGCCGCCGACGCCGGCTCGGTCGCCGCCGACTCCGCCCGCGCGGCCGCCGAGCGCGGCGCCGAGCAGGGCTCCTGAGCGGGGGAGAGGTGGCGGGCGAGTACCCCGACGACCTCCGCGACCTCGTCGAGGGATATCTGGCGGAGCTGCGGTACTCGGACCGGACCGAGACCGTCGGCCTCGAGGAGGCGATGCGGTACTCGCTGCTCGCCGGCGGCAAGCGCGTGCGGCCGGTGCTGTGCCTGGCGACGGCGCGCGCCCTCGGCATGGACCCCGCAACGGTGCTGCCGACGGCCGCCGCCATCGAGCTCATCCACACCTACTCGCTGATCCACGACGACCTCCCCGCGATGGACGACGACGACCTCCGGCGCGGGCGCCCGACCTCGCACGTCGCGCACGGGGAGGACGTCGCGATCCTCGCCGGCGACGCCCTGTTCGCCGAGGCGATCCGGCTCGTCGCCGACCGCCAGGAGGGGGAGCCGTCCCGGGTCCTCTCGGCGATCAACGAGATCGCCGGCGCCACCGGCGTCGACGGCATGGTCGGCGGCCAGTACGTGGACGTCATCGGGGGCGGCACCGACCCCGAGTCCCTGCAGCTCCTCCACTCCCTGAAGACCGGCCGGCTGATCTTCGCGAGCGTCTGCTCGGTGCTCGTCCTGAGCGGCCTCGAGTCCGCCGCGCAGGATCCCTACCGGCGCTTCGCAACCGAGCTCGGGCTCCTGTTCCAGATCGTCGACGACATCCTCGACGTGACGGGAAGCGACGAGGAGCTCGGCAAGCCGAGCGGCTCCGACGAGCGCCACGGGAAGGTCACCTACGTCAGCCTCTTCGGCCTCGAGCGGGCGCGCGAGCTGGCGATCGGCTCCCATGAGGCGGCCCTCGCGGCGCTGACGGAGGCCCACGGCGACTCCTCGGCGCTGCGGCAGATCAGCGACTTCATCTTCACGCGTCAGTCCTAGGGGTCAGACCCTTTAGGTACGCGGGGATCATGCCCTGTGGCGGGAGGGCGCCAGTGCTCTCCGCGGGCTTGGATGGGTATGCCCCGCAAGCCCAGGGAGAACATCGAGGACGGCATCTACCACGTGTACGCACGCGGGAACGATCGGAGGGCGGTGTTCGCCGATGACAACGACCACCGGAACTACCTCAGGCTCGTTGGCTCGACCGTCCTGGCGCTCAAGTGGCGGTGCTTCGCCTACTGCTTGATGCCGAACCATGTCCATCTGCTCGTGCAGACGCCAAACGCCGACCTGTCGGAAGGCATGCAAAGGCTCCACGGCGCCTATGTGCAGAGTTTCAACGTGCGCCATGGATCTGTTGGCCATCTATTTCAGGGACGGTACGGCGCCAAGCGCATCAAGTCAGACGCGCAGTTGCTGCTCACCGTGGCCTATATCGCGAGGAACCCGATCGTCGCCGGGCTTTGCAGCTCTGCTGAGGAGTGGACCTGGAGTAGCTACCCCAGCTTCGTCGTAGGTAGGGAGCCTCCCTGGCTCCATGGTGACGATCTCCTTGAGCGCCTCAAGGTGGGGGGAGGCGACCCGTGGCGGAAGCTGGAGTCCCTGATCGCTAACGGCCCGCCACCCGACGAAATCGAAACCCTGCATCCGCGAGGGAACCCCTCGCGTTGATCAAACGCAGTGGGTCGGGCAGCGCGAATTCAAGGCCTGACCCGGGTGGGCTCGTAAAGGGTCTGACCCCCGGCAGTGACGGGCGGGTTCGTAAAGGGTCTGACGCCGGAGTGACGGCGTCCACCTGATCGCGACGGGGCGGCTTCGGCCGCCCCGTCGCATTTCGGGGTTCCCGGCTCCTCCTTCGTCGGCACCAGGAGCCCGCGACCTGTGACAATTGGACGGTCTTGTCCTCCCCCGATCGCAACGAAGCGCCGCTCCTTCCGGGAATCGACGGCCCGGCGGACCTGCACGGCCTCGATGACGCCCAGCTTCAGCAGGTGGCTCAGGAGGTCCGCGAGCTGATCGTCGACACGATCGGCGAGATCGGCGGCCACTTCGGCGCCAACCTCGGCACCTGCGAGCTCGCGGTCGCGCTGCACAGCCTGCTCGACTCCCCGCGCGACAAGACCCTCTGGGACGTCGGCCACCAGGCCTACCCGCACAAGATCCTCACCGGCCGCAAGGACCGCCTCAGCTCCATCCGTCAGTACGGCGGCCTCGCCCCGTTCTGCTCGATCCCGGAATCCGAGCACGACATCATGGGCGCGGGCCACGCCTCGACGTCGATCGGCTACGGCGTCGGCCTCAAGGAGGCGATGCGCCACGGCATCGGGGAGGACGGCAAGGTCGTCGCGATCATCGGCGACGGCGCGCTGACCGGTGGAGTCGCCTACGAGGCGCTCCAGCATGCCGGCGGCCTCGAGACGCCGATGGTGATCGTCCTCAACGACAACGGCATGTCGATCTCGCCGAACGTCGGCGCGCTCTCCCACTACTTCAACCGGGTGCGGCTCAACCCGCGCCTGTTCCACGCCCGCGAGGACGTCGAGGAGCGGTTGACGCGCCTGCCGATGGGCCTCGGTCGCCGCATCGAGCGCCTCGGCCCCGAGGTCAAGGCCGCGATCAAGGCCTATTGGGCTCCCGGACTGCTCTTCGAGGAGCTCGGCCTCGCCTACATGGGCGTGATCGACGGCCACGACGTCGCCGACCTGCGCTGGGCGCTGCGGCAGGCGCTCGCGGCTGAGCGGCCGGTGGTCGTCCACATCCACACCGTCAAGGGCAAGGGCTTCGCGGCCGCCGAGGACGGCGGGCTCGAGGGCATGGAGGAGTGGCACGCCGCCAAGCCGGGCTCGATCGTCGATCGCAAGCCGGCCAAGTCGAAGGCGCCCTCTCCGGTCGCCGGCGCTCCCGTCGGGGGAGGGACCCCGCCGCGGCCGATCCCGGTCCAGGAGTCCGACGCGCCCGACTCGATCGCCCCCGAGAAGCTCGAGGAGCCGCCGCCGACCCCGGCGCCGCCCGCCTACACCTCGGTGTTCGGCAAGGCGCTGATCGCCGAGGCCGAGAAGGACAAGCGCGTGATCGGCATCACCGCCGCGATGGCCGGCGGGACCGGGCTCGACAAGCTCGCCAAGGTGCTCCCCGACCAGTACTACGACGTCGGGATCGCCGAGCAGGACGCGGTCCTCTTCGCCTCGGGCCTGGCGCTGCAGGGAGCGAAGCCGGTCGTCGCGATCTACTCGACGTTCCTGCAGCGCGGCTTCGACCAGATCGTCCATGACGTCTGCCTCCAGGACCTCGACGTCGTCTTCGCCATGGATCGCGCCGGCCTCGTCGGCGACGACGGCCCGACCCACCACGGCTCCTACGACATCTCCTACCTCCGCCCGCTGCCGAACATGGTGCTGATGGCTCCCCGCGACGAGGCGATGCTCGTGAACATGCTGCGGACCGCGATCGCCCACGAGGGCCCGATCGCCCTGCGCTACCCGCGCGGCACCGCCGAGGGCGTCCCGCTCCCGGAGCCTCCCCGCGAGATCGAGATCGGCAAGGGCGAGATCCTCCAGGAGGGCGAGCGCGTCGCGCTGCTCGGCTACGGCTGGGGAGTTCAGGTGGCCAACGACGCCGCCGAGGAGCTCGCCGGCCACGACCTCCATCCGACGGTCGCCGACGCCCGCTTCGCCAAGCCGCTCGACGGCGACCTGGTGGACCGGCTCTGCTCCGAGCACGACCTGGTCGTCACGATCGAGGAGAACGTCCTCGCCGGCGGCTTCGGCGCCGCGGTGCTGGAGCACGCCGAGGATTCGCCTCGACGGCGACCGCGCGCGGATCCTCCGCATCGGCCTGCCCGACCGCTACGTCACCCACGGCAAGCCGGCCCTCCTGCGCGAGGAGGTCGGCCTCACGGGTCCCGCAGGTGGCGAAGCGCGTTCTGGCCGCCCTGGGCAGCCGCACGAGCGCTTAGCGCCGGGCTGAATCCGGCCCTACAACCACGAAAGCGCCCCCTCAAGGGAGGCGCTCTCGGGTACAGGGAGGAGAGTTATGTGTTTCGAGAGAGACCGGCTACTCGGACACTGCCGGAAGGGCGGTGGCCAGTCGGTCCTTAAGTCTGCGTCGAGCTTACGAACGTGTGTCCCCCTTGTGTGTGAGAGCACTCACACGTCCCTCACACGATCGGCAGACGGCGTGCGAGCGGCCGGCCGAAGGCTGATTCGGAGGCGCTCTGGCGGTACCGTCCTTCCCACGATGGCCCGCACGAGGCTCGACGCGTTGATCGCCGACCGCGGCCTCGCGCCGTCGCGAACCGCTGCCGCGGAGCTGATCCGCGCCGGCCGCGTCCGGGTCGGGCGCGGGGAGGAGATCGCCGCGAAGCCCGGCCGTCCCGTCGACGAGGACGTCGAGGTCAGGGTCGAGGAGGGCCGGCGGTTCGTCTCCCGCGGGGGGCTGAAGCTCGAGGCCGCTCTCGATGCGATGGAGATCGATGTCGAGGGCCTCGCCTGCCTGGACGTCGGCGCCTCGACCGGCGGCTTCACCGACTGCCTGCTGAAGCGGGGAGCCGCGCGCGTCGCCGCCGTCGACGTCGGCCGCGGGCAGCTCGACTGGTCGCTCCGCAACGACGAGCGGGTCACGGTCATGGAGGACTTCAACGCCCGCGAGCTCGCTCCCGGCGAGATCCCCTTCCAGGCCGACCTGGCCGTGATCGACGTCTCCTTCATCTCGCTGACCAAGCTGCTCGGTCCCGTCGCCTCGTGCGTCGCCGCCGAGGGATCCGTCCTCGCGATGGTCAAGCCCCAGTTCGAGCTCGGCCGCGGCCGGGTCAAGGGCGGCGTGGTCCGCGCCGATTCCGAGCGGCGCGAGGCGGTTGCGGCCGTCGTCGCCGCGGCGGCCGAGATCGGGCTGAGCCTTCGCGCCGCGACCGAGGCCGGCGTGCCGGGCCCGAAGGGCAACCGCGAGGTCTTCGTCCGCCTCGACCGCGGCGAGGCCGTGATCGAGGCCGAGCGCGACGCGCTCATCGACCGTGCGATCGGGGTCCCGGCATGAGCGAGGCACCGCGCCAGGTCGCGCTCTTCACCCACGAGGAGCCGCTCCGGAACACCGAGAGGGCGATCACGACCGCCGCCGCGGCCGCCGCGGCTGCCGGCAGCGAGCTCGTGCTCGCGGCGAGCGAGCTCCGCAGCCCCCCGAGCGACATCCCGGGGCTGACGATCTCCGACGCCGCCGCCGAGAGCCCGGACCTCTGCCTCGCCCTCGGTGGCGACGGCACGATCCTGCGCGCCCTCCGTCACTACTCGGGCACGAAGGTGCCGGTCTTCGGCATCAACTACGGCACGGTCGGGTTCCTCGCCTCCGCGGAGGCCTCCGAGCTCGACCAGGGACTCGCTCGCGCCTTCGGCGGCGACTACGAGGTCGTCTCGCTCCCCGGCCTTCACGTGACCCGCGACGGCGGGCAGGACCAGGCCGTCAACGACGTCTCCTTCACCCGCAGCGCGCACGAGCGCGTCGCCGAGCTCTCGTACTCGATCAGCGGCCAGGAGGTGGGGCGCGTCCGCTGCGACGGCCTCGTCGCGGCCACCCCGGTCGGCTCCACGGGCTACAACCTCGCCAACAACGGACCGATCCTCGCCTGGGGCGTGGAGGGGTTCGTCGTCAGCTTCATCGCGCCCCACACCCTCACCGCCCGGGCGCTCGTCGTCGCTCCCGACGACGTCCTCCACGTCAAGAACGTCGGCGACCGCAACCGCGTCGAGGTCGGAGTCGACGGCACGTCCGCCGGCTCCCTGGGCCCCGGCGAGGAGGTCCACGTCGGCTTCCGCGACGGCCTGGCGCTGCTCGCGCAGATGGAGGGCGAGACCTTCTACCGCAGAATCCGCGAGAAGTTCGGCCGCCTGGCCCACTGAGGCGGGCGCAGAGCTGCGTCGTGGTCGGCCGTGGGGCCAAGTCTGGCGCGGGAGGGTTCGGCCGTGGCGCGCTCGCTGCAGGCGACCTCCGGTATGCCGGAGTGGGCTCGCTGCAGGCGGGGGCCTGCACGGCGGGGCTGGGGAAGGAGGATGGGAGGTGGCGCGGTGCCGGCGGCGGGCGCAGATGAGCGGCGGCCGGGCTTCGAACAGATGTGAAACCCACCGAGTGGCAGGAATCGGCGAACCCGTCGCCGATTCATGCCACTCGGCGACAATCGCGGCCGAGATCGCTCGGATCGAAGCCATATCGGGTCCTGAGAGGACCCCATTCCGCATCAGACTCCCGCGTTGCTTCCCCTCGGACTCCCGCGTCCTTGCTGCTTCGGCCCCGCCGGAGCGAAGGGCGGACGCGGGCGTGGGGTGGGTCGCCCGGGCACTCAGCCCGAGCGGACCAACGCTCCCATCGGCAGCCAGCGCGGCCAATCCGCGAGTTGGCGCCCGGACGACCCACCCCACGTCCGCGGCCGCCCAACGGAACCACCAACCAGAGCCAACCGCCAGCCGCAAGACCACCCTGCAAACGCACGTTCTGTCCAGCCCCGTTGCTATCCCACACCCCTGTGCTCCGCGAACTCCGAATCGAGAACCTCCTGCTGATCGAACGGGCCGAGCTCCGCTTCGGCCCCGGTCTCAACGCGATCACCGGGGAGACCGGCGCCGGCAAGACGGTGCTGGCCCACTCCCTCGACCTCCTGCTGGGAGGCCGGCCCCGCAGCGCGGTCGTCCGTCCCGGATGCGAGGAGGCCTGGGTCGAGGGCACCTTCGACCTCCCCGACGCCATTCGCGCCGATCCCGAGCTGAAGGAGCTCGCCGAGCGCCTTCCCGCCGGCGAGGAGGTGACGGTCGCGCGTCGCGTCCACGCGAGCTCCGGCCGATCGTCGGCCTTCATCGCCGGCCGTTCGGCGTCGGCCGCGGACCTGCGCGCGCTGGGAACCCGGATGCTCTCCTTCTACGGCCAGCACGAGCACCGCAAGCTGACCCTCTCCGCCGCCCAGGCCGAGGTGCTGGACGGCTACGCCGGCGCCAAGCACCTGGAGCTGCGCGATCGCTACCGCGCCGCCCACGCCGAGGTTCTCCGCGTGCACCGCGACCTCGAGGAGCTCCAGGCGCGCGAGGGGGCCCGCGAGCGCGACATCGACCTGCTGCGCTTCGAGCTCCAGGAGATCGAGTCGGCCGCGATCGAACCTGGAGAGCGCGAGGAGCTCGTCACCGCGCGCGATCGCCTCCGGCACGCGGAGGGACTCCGCGACGCCGCCGCGGCGGCGCTGATCGGCCTGACCGGAGCCGAGGGCGGGGGAGGGGCGTCGGGTGGAGCGGCCGAGGCGGGGGCCGCGCTCGAGCGCAGCGCGGGCGTCGATCCCAGGCTGGACGCGCTCGGCGAGCGGATCGCGGCGCTGGATCTCGAGATCACCGATGTCGCCGGCGAGCTTCGTGACTACGCCGAGTCGATCGAGGGGGACCCGGAGTCGCTCCAGGCCACCGAGGAGCGCCTGGAGACGATCGATCGCCTCGTGCGCAAGCACGGCGGCACGGTCGAGGCGGTGCTCGCTCACGGCGACGAGTGCCGGGAGCGCCTTGCGTCCCTCGAGCACGCGAGCGAGCGCCGGGCAGAGCTCGACGCCGAGCTCGAGCGGGTCGAGGCCGAGCGCGCCAAGCTCGGCGCCAAGCTCAGCGCCGGCCGCGCGAAGGCTGCGCCGAAGCTGGAGTCCGAGGTGGCGGCGGTGCTCGGCGAGCTCGCCATGGACGGCGCCCGGCTCGAGGTCGGGCTCGACCCCTACCCCGACGGCTACGCCTCCTCAGGAGCCGAGTCCGTCGAGCTCCGCGTCGCGACGAACCCGGGGATGCCGCTCGCTCCGCTCCGCGACGCCGCCTCCGGCGGTGAGCTCTCCCGCGTGATGCTCGCCCTCGCCGGCCTCGGCCCGGGCGGCGACGTCTCCTCGCTCGTCTTCGACGAGATCGACGCGGGCGTCGGCGGGCAGGTGGCGCGACGGGTCGGAGAGCGGCTGCGGGCGCTCGGCGACGGCCGCCAGGTCATCTGCATCACCCACCTCGCGCAGGTCGCCTCGCTGGCGTCGACCCATTTCCGGGTCGAGAAGCACAGCGAGGCCGGCTCGACCGTCGCCACGGTCGCGGCCGTCTCCGGCGAGAGCCAGCACGCCGAGATCGTCCGGATGCTCGGCGCGGAGGAGGGCGACGAGGCCGCTGGGAAGCACGCGAGGGAGCTGCTCGCCGCCTGAGCTCGGGGCCGCGGGTTTGCCGCGTCGGCTCCCAGCTCCCATAATTCCCCCGATGCCCGAGGGGACGGCAGCACGAGGGGCCTTCCGCGGCCTCATCGCTCGACGGCAGTCGGAGTCGTCGCGCGACCCTGCTCGCGCCGGTCTCGGGCCCGGTGCGCAAGGGCAAGCGCACGAAGGACCTCGTCAAGAAGCTCGAGGTCGGTGAGATCGCGCTCATCCATCACGCCGATCTCGATCGGGTCGCCTCCGAGGACCTCTCCACCTCCGGGATCGTCGGGGTCGTCAACTGCGCGAGCTCCTCGACGGGTCGCTACCCCAACGTCGGCCCGCTGATCCTGGCCGACGCCGGAGTCGTCCTGGTCGACGCGCCCGACGAGGACATCTTCGACGCCGTCGAGGACGGGGAGATCATCAGCATCATCGGGGGCGAGATCCGCCGCGGCGGCGAGGTTCTCGGCCAAGGGGTCCGGCCGACGATCGACGAGATCCGCGAGCGGCTGAGCGACCAGCGCGATCGCATCAACGTCGCGCTCGCCGAGTTCGCGACCAACACGCTCGAGCACGTGCGGGAGGAGAGCGCGATGCTCTCCGGCGAGCTCGACCTTCCCGAGACGCGCACGCGGTTCGCCGGCCGGCACGTCCTGGTCGTCGTTCGCGGGCCCGGCTACCGCGAGGACCTGGCCGCGCTGCACGCCTACCTTCGCGACGTCCGGCCGCTGATCGTCGCCGTCGATGGCGGCGCCGACGCGGTCCTCGAGCGCGGCATGAAGCCGGAGGTGATCCTCGGCGACATGGACTCCGCAACCGACAAGGCGCTCCGGTGCGGGGCGGAGCTGATCGTCCACGCCTACCCGGACGGCCGTGCGCCCGGGCGCGAGCGCCTGCAGGAAGCGGGGCTCGACCATCTCGTGATCCCGGCGGGAGGCACCAGCCAGGACGTCGCGATGCTGCTCGCGCACGAGAAGGGCGCCGAGCTCATCGTCAGCGTCGGCGCGCATTACAACCTCACCGAGTTCCTCGACAAGAACCGCGCCGGCATGTCGTCCACCTTCCTGACGCGCCTCCGCGTCGGCGAGACGCTGATCGACGCCAAGGGAGTGAGCCGCCTCTACCAACCGGGGATGGGCAAGGGCGGGGCGGCGATGTTCGCCTTCGCCTTCCTGCTCCTGCTGGTGATCGTGATCATCGCCTCGCCCGGGCTCGACAACGTCGCCGAGCTCCTCTGGATCAAGATCAAGGACGCCATCGGCGCCTGAACGCCCGCTGACCGGGGTCTCGCCGCCGGGGGCGGCGTCCGTTCAGCCGTGGCAGGCTTCACGACATGGGCTACAGCAGTCGCTATCACGCAGCCTCACTTGCGGCCGTCTTCATCGCGCTCGCGATCGGCATCCTGATCGGCATCGGGCTGGCTGACGACGTCGTCTCGACCGCCTCTCAGGAGCTCGAGCAGAGCCTGCGGGATGAGCGCGACCAGGCCGAGGCCGAGGCCGATGACCTCCGCGGCGACCTCGACATGGAGCAGCAGTTCAGCGAGGCGACCTACCCGGCTCTCGTCGACGGCCGGCTGGATCGCAAGCGCTTCGCGGTCGTGGAGCTCGGCGACGTTCCCGACGACGACGTCGACGACACCGCGGATGCGGCGATCGACGCCGTCGAGCAGGGAGGCGGTGAGCTCGCGTCGGTCTCCTCGATCGAGCTGCCGCTCGACATGCAGGCCCTGGCGGCGGCGATGGGTGGCGACTTCAAGGGGAAGCTGCGCGACCCCGACGAGCTCGAGCGCCTCGGCCGGCGGATCGGCAGCCGGCTCGCGGGCGGCGGCGAGCTGATCGACCGCGTCAAGGCGGAGCTCTTCGCCGGCTTCAACGGCTCGCTCGAAGACGTCTCCGAGCTCGTCCTCATCCGCAACCCGCCGGACGATCTCGACGAGGACGACCAGGAGCTCTACGACGCCTTCGAGCGCGGCCTCATCGAGGGAGCGGCCGACGGAGCGGACGGGATCGCCGGAGTCGAGCGGACGAGCACCGACCCGACGACCCTCGGAACCTTCTCCGACCTCGGCGTTGCGACCATCGATCACGTCGACACCCCGGCGGGGAAGGTCTCGATCGTCCTCGCCCTCGACGGCGCGCCCGGCGACTTCGGGACCAAGGACGGCGCCTCGAGCCTGCTCCCGGACCTGCTCCCGGACCAGCCCTCGCCGTGAGCGGAGTGGCCGGGGCGCGATGACCTGGGCCGGCCTGATCATCTCGGCGGCCGTCGCGGCGCTCGTGCTGCCGCCGTGGAGCGCCGACATGCGAGCGAGCGGCCTGACCCGCGAGAACTGGCGGGGCAGGACGCTCGCGTTCCCGCTCGGAGCGCTGGCGATCTCGGCCTCGCTGATCGCGCTGGCTCCGCTCGCGATCCTCAACGATCGCGCCGACCTCGACCTGCTCGAGCCGGACCTGCGCCGCTGGGCCGCCTACGTGATCGGCGTGGCGATGCTCGGCCTCCTCGACGACATGCTGGGCCGCGGCCACGCGGGCGACACGGCGCGCGGCTGGCGCGGGCACGCGAAGGCGCTGCTGAACGGCCAGCTCTCGACCGGCGTGATCAAGGCGGCCGGAGCCTTCGGCCTGGCGGCCTTCGCGGTCTCGGGGCTGGGAAGGGAATGGCCGGGCTACCTCGCCGATCTGGCGCTGCTGCTCCTCACCACGAACCTCTTCAACCTCCTCGACCTGCGGCCGGGCCGGGTCGAGAAGGTGCTCACCCTGCTGCTGATCGGCCTCTGTCTCGGCGCCTGGAGCGCCTATCCCGTCGAGGTCCTCGGGGTGTTCATCGGGCCGGTGCTCGTCGGGGCGGCGCTGACCCTGCGGGAGCGGGCGATGCTCGGCGACACCGGCGCGAACCTCGCCGGGGCGATCGCGGGCGTTGCCCTGATCGTGTCCCTGAGCGAGGACGCGCGCCTGGTTGCGCTGGTGATCGTGGCGGCCCTGACGGTCTACGGCGAGTTCCGCTCGATCTCGGCGGCGATCGAGCGGATCGCTCCGCTGCGGTGGATCGACGGCCTCGGCCGCGAAACGAATCAGCCCAATTAGCGGGGAAGAAGCCGGAATGGGGCGTCGGCGGGTCCGCTTCCGTCCACCCGCTCACTACACTCGGATCCCGGTTTGAGCGTTCGGATTCCCGCAGGAGAAACTCGCTTCATCTTCGTGACCGGAGGCGTCGTCTCGGCCCTCGGCAAGGGGATCGCCTCCGCCTCGATCGGCCGCCTCCTCGTCGCTCGCGGCTTCCGGGTCCAGCTGCAGAAGTTCGACCCCTACATCAACGTCGATCCGGGGACGATGAGCCCGTTCCAGCACGGCGAGGTCTTCGTCACCGAGGACGGCGCCGAGACCGACCTCGACCTCGGCCACTACGAGCGCTTCACCGACCACAACACCTCGCGGGCCTCGAGCGTCTCCGCCGGCGCGATCTACAACTCGGTCATCAACCGCGAGCGTCGCGGCGACTACCTCGGCGGGACCGTCCAGGTGATCCCGCACATCACCGACGAGATCAAGCAGCGGATCCTGATCGTCGCCGAGGCGCAGTCGGTCGACTTCGTGATCACCGAGATCGGCGGCACCGTCGGCGACATCGAGTCGCTGCCGTTCCTCGAGGCGATTCGCCAGCTCTACACCGACCTCGGCCCGAAGCGCTCGATGTTCCTGCACCTGACCCTCGTTCCCTACGTCG
Organism: uncultured Solirubrobacterales bacterium; assembly: GCA_963740845.1. Taxonomy (GTDB): domain Bacteria; phylum Actinomycetota; class Thermoleophilia; order Solirubrobacterales; family 70-9; genus RHKX01. The sequence goes on along the minus strand of CAVUFM010000022.1, from coordinate 128,627 downwards.
GCCACGCCGGCGAGCTGAAGACGAAGCCCACCCAGCACTCGGTCAACGAGCTCCGGCGGATCGGGATCCAGCCCCATGCCGTCCTCTGCCGCTCCGAGGGCGGCCTCGACCGCGACATCCGCCGCAAGATCGCCCTCTTCGCCTCGCTTCCCGAGTCGGCGGTGATCTCGGCCCGCGACGTCGACAACACCTACAAGGTGCCGCTTGCGTTCCGCGCCGAGGGGATGGACGACCTCGTCCTCGATCACTTCGGCATCGATCCGCCGCCGCCCGACCTGACCGACTGGGAGGCGTTCTGCGCGCGTGCCGACGCCGCCGACCGGACGATCCGGATCGCGCTCGTCGGCAAGTACGTCCAGCTCGAGGACGCCTACAAGTCCGTGATCGAGGCGCTCAAGCACGGCGGCTGGCATCACGGGGTCGAGGTCGACATCGACCTCGTCAGCTCCGAGGATCTCGACACCGCTGACCTCGAGGGCGCCGACGGCATCCTGATTCCCGGCGGCTTCGGCGAGCGCGGCATCGAGGGCAAGGTCGCGGCCTCGCGATACGCCCGCGAGAACGAGATCCCGTTCCTCGGCATCTGCCTGGGGATGCAGATGGCGGTCGTCGACTACGCCCGCCACGTCTGCTCGATGGACGGCGCCAACTCGGCCGAGTTCGATCCCGAGACGCCGTTCCCGGTCGTCGATCTGCTCCCCGAGCAGAAGGAGATCACCGACCTCGGCGGCACGATGCGGCTGGGAGCGGACCCGGTGAAGCTCCACGAGGGCACGAAGGCGCGCGAGATCTACGACGGCGAGGCCGTCATCTACAAGCGCCACCGCCACCGCTACGAGGTCAACAACATGCTCCGCCGCCGGATCGAGGACGAGGGCCTCATCATGAGCGGCACCTCACCCGATGAGCGCCTCGTCGAGATCGTCGAGCTCCCCGGCCATCCCTTCTACGTCGCCTCCCAGTTCCACCCGGAGTTCAACTCCCGCCCGACGCGCCCCGAGCCGCTGTTCCGCGAGTTCGTCGGCGCGGCAGCGAACGGCGCGGGCGACCGGGTGATGGAGGACGACGACGCCGAGATTTCAGCCCGCAAGGGCTGACGTCAGCAGCCCTCAGCAGGCCGCCGCCCGCTTCAGCAGCACCTCGCGCTGACGCAGGTTCTCCGACATCGCCGCCGCCCGCTCGAACTCCATCCGTGCTTCGGCGTGGCGGCCGAGCCGCTCGAGGGCGTCCGCCCGGGCCGCCGGCAGTAGGGCGTAGCCCGAGAGCGCTTCGTCGAGCGCGGGGTCGTCGAGCATCGTCAGGGCCGCCTCCGGCCCCTCGGCCATCCCGGTTGCGACCGCTCGGTTGAGCTCGACGACGGGGGAGGGGGCGACCTGGGCCAGCCCGTCGTAGAGGGCGGCGATCCGGACCCAGTCGGTCGCCTCCGGAGTCCGGGCGCGCCCGTGGCAGGCCGCGATGGCCGCCTGCAGCGCGTAGGGACCGAACGAGCCCCCGGTCGCGTAGGCGCGCTCGAGCGAGTCGAGGCCGCGGCGGACGAGCGTCCAGTTCCAGCGTGCGCGGTCCTGCTCGAGCAGGGGAATCGCCTCGCCGTCGGCGTTCACGCGCGCCGCGGTGCGCGAGGCCTGCAGCTCGATCAGCGCCGCAAGCCCGTGGACCTCGGGATCGTCGGGCATGAGCACGGCCAGGATCCGGCTCAGTCGCTGGGCCTCCTCGATCAGCTCGGTCCGGGCCGTCAGCTCGCCCGAGCCGGGGAAGTAGCCCTCGTTGAAGATCAGGTAGATGACCTCGAGGACGGAGGCCAGCCGCTCGGGGAGCTGATCCCGGTCGGGAACCTCGATCGGCACCCGCGCCGCCTTGAGCGTCCGCTTCGCCCGGACGATCCGCTGGGCCACCGTCGCCTCGGTGATCAGGTAGGCCCGGGCGATCTCGGGGGTGGTCAGGCCGCCGACGAGCCGCAGCGTCAACGCGACCCGGGCCTCCTTCGCGAGCACCGGATGGCACGCGGTGAAGATCAGCCGCAGGAGGTCGTCGTCGAGCGCCTCGAACGGATCGTCCAGCGCCGCGGCGAGGTCGCGCTGCTCGTCGGCTCGCTGGAGCTCGCGACCCAGCTCCTCGGCCTTGTCCCGCCCGGTCCGCTCCCGGCGGATGCGGTCGATGCCGCGGTGGCGCGCCGTGGTCATCAGCCAGGCGCCCGGGTTGTCGGGAACGCCGTCGCGCGGCCACTGCTCCAGCGCCGCGACCAGGGCCTCCTGCGCCAGGTCCTCGGCGAGCCCGACGTCCCGCACGGTGCGGGCCAGTCCGGCGATGAGCCTCGCGGACTCGATTCGCCAGATGGCCTCGACCGTGCGGTTGACGTCCGCTGGGGGCATCGCGCCGGCGCTTCCGCGTCAGCTCAGGAGTTGCCCTGGAGCTGCTCGCGGAGGCGATCCTCCTGCGCCTTGACCTCGGGCGTCAGCTCCTCGCCGAAGTCCTCGGCCTCGAAGAACGGACGGAGCTCGACCGTGTCCTTCTCGGTGAAGGGGGCGCGCTTGATCCACTCGACCGCCTCGTCCATGTCGCGGACCTGCCACACCCAGTAGCCGGCGATGAGCTCCTTCGTCTCCGCGAAGGGCCCGTCGGTCACGGAGGGCTCATCGCCGCCGTAGGTGACCCGGACGCCCTTCGAGGAGGGGTGGAGCCCGTCGCCGTCGAGCATCACGCCGGCCTTCACCAGCTCCTCGTTGAAGTTGCCCATCGCGGTCAGCTCCTCCGCGGTCGGCATCACGCCCGCCTCGGTGTCCTCGTTCGCCTTGACCATGACCATGACCCTCATCGCTCTGCTCCTTCGTTCGGAGGCCGCTTCTCGGCCCTTTCATCCCTGCGTCGAACGGGCGACGCCGAAATCGACAGGCTGCCGGAAATTCTTTCAAGAAGGGAACCGGAAGCGCAGCGGAGGATTCCCGGTATCTGTTAGCCTCCCGCCATGAGTGAGGAGCGCCTCGTCCAGAGGTTCGTACGCCTGTGTGAGATCCCCAGCATCACCGGGGACGAGCGCGCCGTCGCCGACGCGATGGCCGCCGAGCTGCGCGAGCTCGGGATCGAGTTCGAGGAGGACGACTCCGCCGAGGAGGCTCGCGCGGGCGCCGGCAACCTGATCGCGCGGATCCCCGGCCGCGAGGGCTTCACCGAGTGGATCTCCTTCTTCGCCCACCTCGACACCGTTCCCCACGACCAGCCGATCCGGGTCGTCGACGACGGCGGCGTCCTGCGGAGCGCCGGTGACACGATCCTCGGCGCCGACAACAAGGCCGCCGTCACCGTCATCACGGAGCTGGGAGCGCAGCTCATCGCTGAGCCCGGGCCGGTCGGGGTGGAGCTCGTCTTCACGGTCGCCGAGGAGCAGGGTCTGCGGGGAGCCGCCGCGCTCGACCCGTCGATCCTCGAGGCGGAGTCCGGATTCGTCCTCGATCACGCCACCCCGATCGGCGAGGTGATCACCGCCGCGCCGACCTACAAGAAGATCCTCGCCGAGTTCCGCGGGATCGAGTCCCACGCCGGGATCCGCCCCGAGGACGGCCGGAGCGCGATCGAGGCCGCCACTCACGCGGTCGCAACGATGGATCTCGGTCGCCTCGACCCTGAGACGACCGCCAACGTCGGGGTCATCGAGGGCGGGACCGCTCCCAACGTCGTCGCGGGCATCTGCCGGCTCGAGGCGGAGGCGCGCGCGGTCGACGCGGGGCGTGCCGAGGACGTCGCCCAGCGGATGGTCGACGCCTGCTCGTGGGCGGCCGGCGAGGCGGGCATCGACGTCGACCTGCTCATGGAGACCTACTTCCGCGGCTACCGGGTGAAGTCGTCCGCGCGCTCCCTCGAGCTGGCTCGCGCCGCCCTCGAGCGCTGCGGCATCGAACCGATCGAGCGCACGACCGGCGGCGGCAGCGACGCCAACGCGCTCCGCGCCGCCGGCTACGACGCGCTCCTGCTCGCCAACGGGACCGAGGCCAACCACACGCCGGACGAAAGCGTCGCGATCTCAGAGCTCGTGCGGATGCTCGAGGTGTGCGCGGCGATCGTCGAGGAGGCCGGGGCTTGCTGAAGCTCCGGCGCGGCACGGTGCTGGCGACCGAGCCGCTCGAGGTCGAGGTCGGGGGAGAGCGACGCCCCGCCTGGGCGGACGAGTCGATGGTCGGTCCCGCCGAGATCGGCGACGAGGTCGTCCTCAACACCGCGGCGATCGACCTCGGGCTCGGTTCGGGCGGCTTCGACGTCGTCCACGTCAACCTGACCCGCGGGCTGGCGGGCGGGGAGACGCCACCCGGCGTCCACGTGATGAAGCTGAACTACAGCTCCCTCCAGCACGCGGTCGACCCCGCTGAGTCCGGCTTGGACTCGCCGACCCGTCCAGCGCACCCGATGCCCGTGCTCGTGCTGCCGCTCCATGGCCACCTCGCCCCCGCCGCGTGGGCGGCTGGGCAGGCCGGCGCCGGCAGGGTCGGCTTCGTGCAGGCGGCCGGCGGCGGTCTCCCCGGGACGCTGTCGCGCGATGTCTCCGACCCTGCTCGAGCGGGGGCTCCTCTCCGCGCACATGACGGCGTCGCCGAGCTACGGCGGCGAGCTCGAGGCGATCAGCCCGCTCGGAGCGCTCCACGCGGCGGCGGGTGAGCTCGGCTGGGACGCGGCGATCATCGGCCCCGGCCCCGGGATCCTCGGCTCGGAGACGCGCTACGGGCATGGGGGCATGGCGGCGCTCGACGCCGCCCACAGCTCCCTCGCGCTCGGCCTGCCGACGCTGATCTCGCCGCGCCTCTCCGCCGGGGACGCCCGCCCGCGGCACCTGGGCCTCAGCCATCACACGGCGTCGGTCCTGGAGCTGCTCCTCGGCGGGGTCGAGGTACCCGTCCCCGCGGGCCTCGGCTCGATGTGGCCCGAGGACGCCGGAGATCCCACCGCGGCGATCGCAGCCGCCACCGCGGGTCTCCACCGGGCCTCGGAGCACGCGACCGACGTCGAGGCGTATGCGGCAAGCGGCCTGCCGACCCGAACCATGGGCCGCGAGCTCGCTGAGGACGGGCTGTTCTTCGCCGCTCCGCTCGCCGCGGGAGCGGCGCTTGCGGCGCGCTCCAACCCGAGTCGGGGTCTGACCGGGCGGCGGGTGGCGGTTTGCACCGGGAGGCCGGTGGTGCCAGGCGGTGAACCTGGCTTGCGTGGGCGCGGTCGCAGAAGCGAAGATCAGGGACACGGAGGCCGGGGTCGAGGCCCGCTTCGGAGCGCACCTGCTGGATTTCCTCGCCTACCTCGAGTTCGAGCGCGGCCTCTCCCGGAACACCCTCAGCGCCTACCGGACCGACCTGCTCCAGTACGGAGCCTTCCTCGCCCGTCGCGGGACCGACGCGACCGATGCGAGCACCGCCGACGTCGGTGACTTCCTCTCCGATCTGGCGCGCGGCGGGGAGGAGCGACCGCCGTGCAGCGCCGCGACGCTCAACCGGAAGACGGCCTGCCTCCGATCCTTCTACCGCCATCTCCGCCGGGCGGAGCTGGTGACCGAGGACCCGACCGCGGGCGTCCGCCCTCCCCGCAAGGGCAAGCCGCTCCCGAAGGTCCTCAGCTACTCGGAGGTCAAGAAGCTCCTCGATTCGGTCAACGGCGCCGAGCCGGCCGACCTCCGCGATCGGGCGCTCCTCGAGGTGATGTACGGCTGCGGCCTGCGGGCCTCGGAGGCCATCGGCCTCGACGCCACCGGCTCGATCGATTCGCGGCGCGGGTTCCTCAGGGCCCACGGCAAGGGCTCGAAGGAGCGGATCGTGCCGCTCGGGAGCGAGGCCGCGACCGCGGTCAACCGCTACCTGCGCTCCGGGCGGCCGGCGATGGCCGACCCCAAGGACGAGCAGCGCGCGCTGTTCCTCAACCAGCGCGGCGGCCACCTCACCCGGCAGGGCCTCTACAAGGTCATCCAGGGCCGCGCGAAGGCCGTCGGCCTCGCCGACCGGATGAGCCCGCACACCCTCAGGCACAGCTTCGCCACCCATCTGCTCGCCGGCGGCTGCGACCTTCGCTCGGTCCAGGAGATGCTCGGCCACGCGGACGTCTCGACGACCCAGATCTACACCCACCTGACCGACCAGCGAATCAAGGACGTCTACTTCGAGGCCCACCCGCGCGCGCGACTGGAGGGTAGAAAACCCGATCCTTGCAGGTGAGTTGCGAGGTCAGTTGCGCGTCAATTTTATTCCTGTGCTAGGTTGCCGCGGCCTCGCTCGCCGGAGACGGGTGGGGGTTGGGTAGAGGGATCTAGAGAGGGAGAGAGTTTTCCGATGAGTTCGGCGCATCCGTCGTTCCTCCGTCGCCATTTCGTGGCGGCGCTGATCGTTTCGGCGGCAGGTTTGCTCCTGCTGCTCGCCGCGCCGCAGAGGTCGGAGGCCGCATCGGTCTACAACCCCGGTCCGTTCAAGGCGACGATCCCCAGCGGCTCGCTGAAGATCGGCAGCCAGTCCTTCGATCTGGGCGGTGGGGAGGACAACCCGACCGTCACCGGCACGATCGACGCGGCGGGAGCCATCAACATCCCGGTCTCCGGCGTCTACTTCCCGCAGGTCGAGCTGGCCGACCCTCCGGTCAAGGTCACGATCCGTGCCGCTGAGGCATGGACGGGCTCGCTGGACCCGCTGACCGGCGTGACGACGCTGTCGGGCTCGCTGCGCGTGCAGCTCAACGGCAACCCGTCGGGCATCGACCTCGGCAACAACTGCTTCATCGGCGCTGCGAGCGGCGCCAACATGGTCCGGATCCAGCTGACCACGGCGACCGTCCCCGCCAACCCGCCCGCTCCCTCGCTCTCCGGCAGCCCCTACGAGGAGGCGACCGGCAAGTTCACCGTGGTCAACAACACCTTCGCGGTGCCGACCACCGGGCAACAGCGGGAGCCAGTGCGGCCCGCTCGGACTCGGCAACGGGACCGTCGACAGCTCGCTCGGGCTGCCGAGCGCCTCGGGCAACAACGAGGGCACGCTCGACTTCACGGTCAACCCGAAGATCCTCGCGCCGATCCGCGCCAACTTCACGATGACCCCGCAGCAGGGCAAGGCGCCGCTGAACGTGACGCTCGACGGGTCGTCGTCCCGCGCCCAGCGCAACGCCGGGCCGATCTCGGCGTACCAGTGGGACTTCGACAGCGACGGGACGGTCGATCAGACGACCACGACCGCCACCACGACCCACGTCTTCACCGACCCCGGCAACTACGACGTCACGCTGACCGTGGTCGGGTCGGGCGCGAACCCGGCGCAGACCTCGATCACGAAGTCGCTGACGGTGACGGGCGCGGTCGTGACGATCACCGCGAAGCCGGACCGGTTCACGAACGAGACCTCGGCGCACTTCGAGTTCACCAACTCCGAGGGCACGCAGTTCGAATGCAAGCTCGACGGCGCGGCCGACTGGACGCCCTGCGAGTCGCCGCTCGACCTCCCGACGGCGTCGGAGGAGGACCCCGACCCCGCGTTCGCCGAGGGCGAGCACACGCTGCAGATCCGCGGCCTCGACGATGAGGGGGCGCCGGGCCTGCCGACGTCCTACACCTGGACCGTCGACCAGACCAACCCCACGGTCGCGATCACCTCGGCGCCGCAGCCGCGGGTCAACGGTGCGACGAACGAGGCGGACATCACCTTCACGGGCAACGACGGCGTCTCCGCCGGCGACGACCTGGCGTTCGAGTGCCGCTACGACTCCGTCGCCGACGAGGGCTGGCAGAGCTGCACCTCGCCCAAGCACGTCACCTGGCCCAACGAGGAGGGCAGCCACACGATCGAGGTCCGGTCGATCGACCAGGCCGGCAACAAGAGCGAGTCGCGTCGCGCACGTGGACCGTCGACCTCACGAACCCGTCGACGACGCTGACCGACCAGCCGATCAACATCCTCAACAACCAGCCGGCGACGGAGACGAACCCGACGAACCAGACCGCGACGGCCAACGGCGACTTCGCCTTCGAGACCAGCGAGCCGACCAACGGCTCGTTCGTCTGCAAGCTGAACGACGGTGACGAGCGCCCCTGCGCGAGCCCCGATCCAGCTCGGAACCGGCGCGCAGACGACGCCTGCTCAGAACCGCCTCGGAGCGCCGATCGAGGGCGTCAACCACTTCAAGGTCTGGGCGGTCGACGAGGCCGGCAACCGTGATCCCGTCGGCCAGAGCTACGACTTCCTGTTCGACGGCGTCGCTCCGGTCATGACGCTCCAGCCCGGCACCCTGCCGCAGGCGCGGACCCAGGTCGGGTCCTTCGACGTCACCGCGACCTCCGACGAGGCGACGCCGGACATCCCGAACCGATTCGAGTGCAGCGTCGCGAGCACCGCCGCGTACACGGCGTGCACCGAGGTGATCGACAGCACCACGACGCGCTTCCAGGCGAGCGGTCTGCCGACCAACACGAACTACGTGATCCGGATCCGCGCGACCGACGCCGCCGGCAACGTGTCCGCCGGCGCCAGCATCGGCACGTTCGCCTTCGCGGTCGACACGACCGCGCCGGCTGCGGCCATCTCGAACATCAACGACGGCCCGCTCGCGGGCTCCGTGACGAACGAGAGCTCGGCGAAGTTCACCTGGACCGGCACCGACGCCTTCCCGACGGGTGAGAACCCGACGCTCAAGTACGAGTGCCGCGTCGACTCCGACCCGTTCGTGAGCTGCGGGACCGGCGCGACCCAGTCCAAGACCTTCACCGGACTGGCGAACGGCGCCCACACCTTCGAGGTGCGCTCGATCGACCAGGCGGGCAACGTCGGCACCACGGTGTCGCGCAGCTGGACGATCGGCACCGGCTCGGTGACCATCACGGCCAAGCCGGCGGCGTTCGCCCAGGCCACCGCCGCGTCCTTCACATTCGCGATCGCGAGCGGCGTCTCCCAGCCGGGCGACACCGTCACCTACCAGTGCCGCAACAAGAGCGCGACGCCGTTCAACGACGTCAACGCGAGCTGGGCGGCGTGCACCTCGCCGCGGAGCTTCACGGCGACGAACAACAACACCAACTGGTTCGAGGTGCGCGCGGTCGTCAACGGCACGCCGCAGTTCCCGACCGTCTACAGCTGGTACATCGACGGCACCAACCCGACCGCCACCATCAGCGCCGGCCCGGGCGTCTCCGTCAGCAGCGTGAACCGGACCAACGCCGATCAGACGTCGGGCACCGTCACCTGGACGATGTCGGATGCGCAGTCCGGCCTCAACACGACGGAGTGCCGCTACGGCTCGACCGCCGACACCGTCACCAACAACACCGTCAACTGGGAGCCGTGCGCGGCTGCCGGCAGCACCCCGGTCAGTGGGATGCCGTCGACGGCAACTCGCGGACGTTCCAGATCCGGGCAACCGACCGCTCCGGCCGGGTCACCACCACGACCCGCACCTGGGTCGTCGATGCCGTCAAGCCGATCGTCAGCGTCGGCTGGGGTGGTCCCGCCCGGACGAGCCAGACCGGCGAGCAGAACAACGTGAACCGCTTCGGCTACGTCTCCAACGAGACGGCCTCGGCGACCTACCGGTGCATCTGGAACGGCGGTGCCGAGCAGGCCTGCATCAACACCGGTAATGCCGCGGTGTCGATCCCGGACTCGGTCACCGGCACGAACAACACGGCCAGCAAGCCGACCGCGGCGACCGGCAACACGACCGAGAGCTGCGTGCTGATCATCTTCTGCACCACGACCAACCGCCTCGGCGTCCCGCTGCAGGGCGAGAACACGCTGACCGTGATCCCGATCGACGGCGCGGGCAACCGCGGTGAGCCGCTGACCAAGTCCTTCATCTTCGACAACGAGGCACCGCGGATCACGCCGGCCGAGAACCAGCCGCTGACGTTCCGCACGGACGAGTCCGACCTGACGATCGGCTTCGTCTCCGACGAGCCGGTCCTGCGCTACGAGTGCTCGACCAACGAGGGCGGGGCCTGGCAGACCTGCTCCGACAGCCAGGACGGCGCCCAGTCGGGCTCGCACGCGCATGGCCGGTCTGACCGAGGGCCCGCACACCCTCTGGGTCCGCGGCGTCGACAAGTCGACCCCCGCCAACGTCTCGGCGACTGCTCGCATCGCGCAGTTCAGCTTCGTGGTCGACCAGACCGATCCCGTCGCCTCGATCGTCGACGGTCCCGACGAGGACGAGGTCATCGCCGACAGCACGCCCGACTTCACCTTCGCCGCGCTCAACGAGATCGAGGGTGGCGTGAAGTTCGAGTGCCGCATCGATGGCGGTGTGGTCCCCGAGCCGACCGAAGAGGACCCTGACCCCGAGGGCGCCTGGGAGGCCTGCGGGGAGACCACGGCCGACGAGCCGGTCACGACGACCCTCGACGAGCTCGAGGACGGCGAGCACTCGCTCGAGGTCCGGGCAGTCGATGAGGCCGGCAACACCGGTGAATCCGTGAGCAGGACGTTCACGGTGGACACGACGGGTCCCGTCACGACGTTCACGGCGACGCCCGACGAGATCACCAACCAGCTCGACGCCACGTTCGGCTTCGAGGCCGACGACGCCGCCGCGACGTTCGAGTGCAGCATCGACAACGGTGATTTCGAGGATTGCGAATCGCCCTACGCGCTCACCGACCTCGAGCCCGGCGATCACCTGCTGATCGTCAGCGCAACCGATGCGCTCGGCAACGTCGGCCCCGACAAGACGTTCGAATGGAGCATCGACGTCAGGCTGCCGAAGGTGACGATCGAATCCGGTCCGCCGGCGCGGACGAACGTCACCGACGCCGAGTTCACGTTCTCGGCCGACGAGGACAACACCGAGTTCGAGTGCAGGCTCGACAACGGCGCCTGGGCGTCGTGTGTCTCGCCCCGCTCGCTCACGGGCCTCAGCGCCGGAGAGCACACGTTCGACGTCAGGGCGACCGACGAGGCCGGGAACGTCAGCCTGACGGCCAGCTCCACCTGGAGCATCGACCTGGTCAACCCCTCGGCGACGATCACGAACAAGCCTCCGGCTCAGCACCCGTGACCGCAGCGCGACGTTCGAGTTCACATCGAACGAGGCCGACGCCACCTTCGAGTGCAGCCTCGACGGCGATGGATTCCGAGCATGCACCGGGCCGGTCACCTGGCCCGATCTGCCGAGCGGAACGCACGAGTTCCAGGTACGGGCCGTCGATGCCTCGGGCAACACCGGTGCTCCGGTGAGCTGGAAGTGGACGATCCGCGATTCCGCAACGCCGACGCTCTACATCGCGAAGGAGTCGACGGTCTCGAAGCAGGGCATCGCCACGGTCGGCTCGGTCACCTGCGTCGAGCCCGATGGGTGCAAGGTGACGGCGAACTCGGCTCAGCTCAAGGTCGGGAGCAAGCGGTTCAACGTCAGCTTCACGCTGGCCGGCTCGATGACCATGAGTGAGTCCAGCCCCGTCACGCTCGCGCTCAAGGGCAAGGCGCTGAAGGCGTTCAAGGCCAAGGGCAAGGGCAAGCTCAGCGGCGTCAACCTGGCGGTCACGTCGGAGGGCGGCGCGCAGGCGACCTACACGGGCAAGATCAAGCTGAAGATGACCGCCGGCTAGCCCCGGAGCCGAGGGGTGCCCACCCCTTAGGCTCCGAGCCGGATGCCCGAGCTACCTGAAGTCGAGACCATCCGGCGCCAGCTCGCGCCCGAGATCCTCGGGCGCGAGATCGTCGCCGCCGCGATCCACGACGAGCGCTGGACCCGCCCGGAGCCGCCGGGACCGGTGGCGGCGGCGCTGACCGGGCGACGGATCGAATCGGTCGGCCGCCGCGGCAAGTACCTGATGCTGGGACTCGACGACCGCTCCACGCTGCTCATGCATCTGCGCATGACCGGCAACCTCCTGCTCGCTGACGAAGCCGCGCCGGAGGGCAGGAGCTACGGCGTCGACCGCCTGTACGAGCCGCCGACCTCACCGAAGTTCCTGCGCGCCGAGATGGAGCTCGACGATGGACGCCGGCTGCTCTTCACCGACCCGCGGCGGTTCGGTCACGCGTCGCTGCTCGGACCGGAGGACCTCGGTCCCTACCTCGACTCCCGGCTCGGCGTCGAGCCGCTCTCGGCCGACCTGACGCCGGAGCTGATCGGCCGGGTGGCGCTCGGCCGGACCGCCCCGCTGAAGTCGTTCCTGCTCGATCAGAAGGGGATCGCCGGCATCGGCAACATCTACGCGGACGAGGCGCTTCACCGCGCCGAGCTCCACCCGCTCTCGCCCGCCGGCTCGATGCGCGCCGAGCACTGGGAGGCGCTGCGCGAGGGCATCGTCGAGGCGCTCGAGGCCGGGCTCGCCAACGGCGGGGCCTCGATCGACGACTACCGCGACTCGCGCGGGGAGCAGGGCTCGATGCAGGACGAGTTCCTCGTCCACACCCGCGAGGGGCAGGAGTGCCCCCGCTGCGGCGGGCTGATCTCCAGGATCGTCGTCGGAGGTCGCTCCACCTACTTCTGCGCCGCCTGCCAGGTCCGGTTGCGCAAGCGGCGCAAGCCGCGGCGGCGGCCGAGCCGATGAGCGCCGAAGCTTCAGATCCCCTTGACCCTCCCGGCGGCTTCGCGATCGGCCACTGGACCGCGGAGGGCGCCCGGACCGGCTGCACGGTGATCCTGCCGCCGGCCGGCTCCCGCGCCGGGGTCGACGTCCGCGGCGGCGGGCCCGGCACCCGCGAGACCGAGATCATCGGCCCGCTCTCCAACCCGGAGGAGGCGACCGCGGTCCTGTTCACCGGCGGCAGCGCTCACGGCCTCGCGGCCGCCGACGGGGTGATGCGCTGGTGCGAGGAGCACGACCGCGGCTACCGGACGCCGGGCGGCCTGGTCCCGCTGGTGCCGACCGCGGTGATCTACGACCTGACCGCGGGCTCGGCGAACGCCCGCCCCGGCGCTCCCGAGGGCTACGCGGCCTGCGAGGCCGCCTCCGAGGGCGTCCCTGCCCGGGGGAGCGTTGGAGCCGCCCGCGGCGCGGCGGTGGCGAAGGCGCGCGGCCGGGAGCACGCGAGCCCCGGCGGCGTCGGCTACGCGAGCGCCCGCAACGGCGCCGGCGAGACCGTTGCGGCCGTCGCCGTCGTCAATGCCACCGGCGACGTCCTCGCCGAGGACGGCTCCATCCTGGCGGGCCCGCGAGGCGACGACGGCGAGACGCTGCGGAGCGCCGAGCTGCTCGCGAACGTGACCGGGCCGCCGGAGTGGGCCGCCGCCGAGGCCGAGCGGCAGGGAACCACCCTGGTCTGCGTGATGACCGACGCAGCGCTCGACAAGGTCCGGTTGCTCGAAGGTCGCGCGCATGGCCGGCGCCGGCGTCGCCCGCGCGATCGATCCCGTCTTCACGCCCTTCGACGGCGACATCGTCTTCTGCCTCGCCTCCGGAGAGGGAGCGACCGACTCCTGGCTCGTGGCCCGCATCGGCACGCTTGCCGCGACGGTCGTCTCCGCCGCGATCCGGGACGGCGTTCGCCAGGCGGCGGGGGAGAGCGCGACGTGAGCCGCGCCGTCGAGGAGTCGAACCGCCGGATGCTGCGGGTCCGCGACCTGATGGACCGCAACTACGCCGAGCCGCTCGACCTGAGAGGGCTCGCCGCCGCCGTTCACGTCTCCGAGTCCCATCTGATCCGCAAGTTCCGCTCGACGTTCGGCGAGACGCCGCACCGCTACCTGCAGCGGCGGCGCATCGAGCGGGCGATGTTCATGCTCCGCGAGACGGACACGAGCGTCAGCCGGATCTGCCTCGACGTCGGGTTCACGAGCCTCGGCGCCTTCTCGCGCACGTTCGCCGAGATCGTCGGGGTGCCGCCGAGCGAGTACCGGCTCCGCGCCGAGCGTCAGGTCGCGCCGACCTCGCACTCGATGACCTACTCCAGACCGAGCAGTTTCGGAGAAGCGAGGCGCGCGAGGGCTTCGTAGGTTGCGTGCATGATCAACAGCACGCGACTCTCATCCATATTCGTCCTCGACCAGGACGAGGCGCTCGACTTCTACGTCGGCAAGCTCGGCCTGAAGGTCAACGTCGACGCCGACCTCGGCTTCATGCGCTGGCTCACCGTCAGCGTTCCCGGCGACGAGGACCGCGAGATCTTCCTCGAGAAGCCCGGCGAGCCCGGCTACCAGGCGACCACCGTCGAGCAGATCCGCGAGATGGTCTCCAAGGGCGCCGGCGGCGGTTGGATCGGTTTCTCGACCGACGACTGCCGGGCGACCTACGACGACCTCGTCGCGAAGGGCGTCGAGTTCACCCAGGAGCCGGTCGAGCAGTCCTACGGCATCGACTGCGCGCTCCGCGACCCGTTCGGCAACCACATCCGGATCGTCCAGCGCGCCTAGGCGGCGGAGCCGCCCGTCCCGGCTGCCCTTCATCATGGGAGGGCATGCCGGGCACGTTCAAGACCGAGGGCGTCGTCCTGCGCTCGATCCGCTTCGGCGAGGCCGACCGGATCCTCCACCTCTACACGGTGGAGCGGGGGAGGGTGAACGCGATCGCGAAGGGCTCGCGGCGGCCGAAGTCGCGCTTCGGCGGCCGGCTGGAGCCGTTCTTCCGCCTCGACCTGATGCTGCACGAGGGGCGCAGCGACCTCTGCACGGTCACCGGCGCCTCGACGCTCGACGGCTACCCCGGCCTGCGCTCCGACGGCCCCGCGATCGACGCGGCCGCCCGCGGCTGCGACGCGGTCCTGCGGCTGCTCGACTCGACCGACCCCAACCGCCCCGCCTACAACCTGCTCTGCCGCTACCTGGGGCTGCTCGATGCGGGAGCGACCGCCGGCGAGCCGTCTCGACCCGGCCGCGGTCGGGCTCGCCTTCCGGCTCAAGCTCGCGCTCGCGGCCGGCTTCTCGCCCGAGCTCGCCTCGTGCTCGCGCTGCGGGGAGGCCGACGGGATCGCCGCCTTCTCCGGGGCCGCCGGCGGCGTGGTCTGCTCCTCCTGCGAGGGCGGGGGGTTCCCGCTCTCGGCGGAGGCCCACGAGTTCATGGTGACGGCGCTCGGCCGCCCGATCGCCGAGCTCCCGGATGCTTCAGAGCGCGCGTTGCGTCAGGCGGAGCGGGCGATCAACGAGACGCTCGAGCACCACGCCCACGTGCGGCTGCGTTCAGTGCTGCCTGACGAGGTCGAGCTGGATGACGCAGGAGGCGACGCGCCTCGAGGGCCGGTACGAGGCGCTCGATGAACGCGGAGCTTGATCGTCCGCGGGGTGATGCCGCCGAGCGCGCGCATCACCCAGCGGATCACGGCGCCTGGGACGACCGAGCGCTTGCCCTTGTCCCAGGCGGCGAGCGCCTCGCGCGACGACCTGCTCGACCTCGATCTTGCCCGGGACCTTGTCCTCGCCGCCGTGGAAGCCGGCGACCGCCTGCCACTCGGTCGGGACCGGGCCGGGGTTGACCGACATCGCCTTCACGCCGGTGCCGCGCAGCTCGGTGGCGAGCGCGTCGGTGAAGTTGAGCGCGAACGCCTTGCTGGCCGCGTAGGTCGCCTGGTAGGGGAGGGGCTGCATCCCGGCGGTTGAGGCGACGACGATCACGCCGCCGGTTCCCCGCTTGACCATCGCCGGCAGCAGCGCGCCGGTGAGGATGACCACGGCCTCGGAGTTGAGCCGGACCTGCTCGGCCTCGCGGGCGGGGTCGAGCTCCCAGAAGCGGCCGTAGGAGCCGAAGCCGGCGTTGTTGACGAGCAGATCGATCTCCAGGCCGCGCCGCTCGAGCTCGGGCGGCAGCGATGCGGCGTCGTTGGCGAGGTCGTGGGAGACCACGACCGGCTTGCCTCCCAGCTCGGCGGCGAGCTCCTCGAGCCGCTCGGTGCGGCGGGCGACGAGCACGAGGTCGTAGCCGCGCTCGGCGAGCCGGCGAGCGAACTCGGCGCCGATCCCCGAGGAGGCGCCGGTGATGAGTGCCGTGGGCATCGGGGAAACCTATCGCGGGGGTCAGCACCCGCGCCTAGAATCGGTTGCGTGGAGGCATCGGCGCGAACGGCAGGGGAATCGGGCCTCGCCGATTTCGCAAGCCGGATCGAGGCTCAGGAGGAGCGCGTTCCTCTGGGAGCTGGCCGAACGCTCCTACCCGGCCCGCCGCGCCGTTCCCGAGCCCGACAGCCCGGTGCGGACGCCCTTCCAGCGCGACCGCGACCGGATCGCGCACTCGACCGCGTTCCGGCGCCTCAAGCACAAGACGCAGGTGTTCATCGCTCCCGAGGGCGACCACTACCGGACCCGCCTGACCCACACGCTCGAGACCTGCTTCATCGCCCGGACCACCGCCCGGGCGCTCGGGCTGAACGAGGATCTGACCGAGGCGATCGTGCTCGGCCACGACCTCGGGCATCCGCCCTTCGGCCACATCGGCGAGGAGGTGCTTGACGCGGCGCTGAAGGAGCGGGGCGGGAGCGGCTTCCGGCACAACGAGCATTCGCTGCGGCTCGTGGAGCGGCTCGAGCGCGGCGGTCGCGGGCTCAACCTGACCGAGCAGGTGCGGGACGGGATCCTCAACCACACCGGCTCGCTGCGGGCGGCGACGCTCGAGGGGCGGATCGTCCGGCTCGTCGACCGCGTCGCCTACATCAACCACGACATCGACGATGCGGTGCGGGCCGGGATCATCGCCGAGGCCGATCTCCCCACCGAGCAGATCGAGCGGCTCGGCCCGACCGGCTCCCTGCGCATCGACGCCCTCGTGCGGGACATCGTCGAGTGCTCGCGCGAGGCCGGCGACATCGTCCAGAGCGAGGAGATGGGCGGCGCGATGCTGCGCCTGCGGAAGTTCATGTTCGACCGCGTCTACCTCGGCACCCAGGCGCGCTCCGAGCACGATCGCGTCGAGCTGGCGCTGCGAACGCTGATCGACCACTACCTGGCCCATCCCGATCAGATGCCGGCCGCCGGGGCCGACGAGGAGCCGCTGCAGCGCGTCGCCGACTACATCGCCGGGATGACCGACCGCTTCTGCATCGCGACGTTCCGGCGGATCGCCCTGCCGGAGGAGTCGCGGCTGTGAGGCGGAGGGGTCGGTCCGCCGAGGCGCGGTTTGGCTCGCACGGCATTCTGGGAGAGAGATGACCCCATGAGCCGCTTCACCCCAGAGACCATCGAGCGCGTGCGCGAGGCCGCCGACATCGTCGAGGTCGTCTCGGTCCACACCGACCTGCGGCGGCAGGGCGAGCGGTTCGTCGGGCTCTGCCCGTTTCACGACGAGCGGACGCCGTCCTTCAGCGTCAAGCCCGCCGAGGGCTTCTACTACTGCTTCGGCTGCGAGGCCGGCGGCGACACGATCCGCTTCGTCCAGGAGAAGGAGGGCCTCGCGTTCCCGGATGCGGTCGAGTCGCTCGCCGAGCGCTACGGGGTCGAGATCGAGGTCGAGTCGGAGGACCCGAAGGCCGAGGAGGCACGCCGCCGCCGCGGGCGCCTCGGGGAGGCGCTCGCGCGCGTCTCCGCGTTCTACGAGGCGTTCCTCTGGGAGTCGCCCAAGGCCGCGAAGGCGCGCGCAGTACCTGACCGACGAGCGGGGCCTCGGCGAGGAGATCCTGCGCGCGTTCGGCGTCGGCTTCGCCCCCAACGGCTGGGACTCGGTGCTCACCCGCGGCCAGCGCGCGGGGTTCTCGGTGCCGGAGCTGCTCGCGGCCGGGCTGATCCAGCGCTCCCAGAACAAGCCGGGGAGCCACTACGACCGCTTCCGCGGCCGGATCACGTTCCCGGTGAAGGACCACCGGGGCCGGGTCGTCGGCTTCGGCGCGCGCGGGATGGGACCGGACGCCAAGCCGAAGTACCTGAACTCGCCGGAGGGCGAGATGTACCGCAAGAGCCGCACGCTCTACGGGATCGACCGCGCGCGCGGGCCGATCGCGCGCGGCGGCCGCGCCGTGGTCGTCGAGGGCTACACCGACGTGCTCGCGCTCCACCAGGCGGGCATCGAGGAGACGGTCGCGGTGATGGGAACGGCGATCACGCCCGACCAGCTGAAGCTGCTCGGCGGCTACGCGGAGGAGATCGTGCTCGCGCTCGACGCCGACCGCGCGGGCCGCGAGGCGATGCTGCGCGCCCAGCGGGTCGCCGGCTCCGGGCGGTTGCGGCTGCTCGTGGCGCCGATGCCGGAGGGCGAGGACCCGGCCGACCTCATGCTCACCGAGGAGGGCGGCAACCGGATGCGCGAGGCGCTGGCGGGCGCGGTTGATCTGGCCGTGTTCCACGCCCGGGCGATCCTCGGCGACGCCGACCTCTCGACGCCGGCGGGGCGCGACCGGGCGCTCGACGAGGTGGCTCCGGTCCTCGTCGGCATGGGCGAGACGATCACCCGGCAGGAGATGGTCCGGGAGGTGGCCGACCGCCTCGACACCGATCCGACGATGGTCGTCGCGAGGCTCAAGGGCGGCCCCCGGCCGGAGCCGGTTCGGGTCGCGACGCCGGAGCCCGCCGGGGAGGGCCGACCCGCGCCGCCGGCCGCGGCGGCAGGCGACTCCACAGGAGCAGCACCAGTACCGGATGCTCGCGCTCTGCATCGCCGATCCGAAGGAGGGGCAGCGGTTCCTCGACCGGCTTGACCGAGGACCACTTCAGCTCCCCGGCGCTCCGCAAGGCCTTCCTCTGGCTCCGCGAGCACCTCGAGTCGCCGCTGGAGGGCATCGACGACTCCGACGCCAACCTGCACAACGCGATCTCGCGGCTGTGCGCCCTGGACGAGGGCCCGCCGACCGAGCAGAACCTCACCTACTTCTGGCGGATGCTGGAGCTGGACCTGACCGACAGCAGGCTCCGGAGCGCGCAGCACGACGGCAACTTCGAGGAGACGGTGGCGCTGCAGCGGGAGCGAGCGAAGCTGAAGGACGCGATCGCCTCCGGATCCGCCTGAGCGGACTGTCCGCGGCGGACAACCGCCGACGTCCGTTTCATCCGTCCGCGGAGCCGAACGGACCTGTCCGGGCGCTACCTTTGGTGGGGTCATGGCCCCGCAGACCCAGACCAAGCGTGCGCGCATCGTCTTCGACGAGGCGCACTCGGAGGCCTGGTCGGTGCGAGCGGACGTCGCCGCGCGGATGCAGGCGACCCATCCGGCGGATTCGTCGCTCGGGCGCGCCTCCGAGGCGCTCGCCGAGCGCGACTTCCGGGTCGAGGTCAACGCAGGCGGGCCGCTCACCTCGGCGACGCTGGCCGCGGCCGACGTCCTCGTCATCGCCCACCCCTCCGAGCCGCAGTGGGAATCGACGGTCGGAGAGGGATCGCCCGTCCTGACCGAGGCTGAGATCGAGGCGCTCGCCGCGTGGGTCGAGGGCGGCGGTGGGCTGATCGTCCTCGGCGAGACCGAGCAGGCCAAGTACGGCAACAACCTGAACGAGCTGCTCGCCCGCTTCGGGGTCGAGATCGAGAACTGCACGGTCCAGGACTACGAGCACCACCGCGAGGCTCCGACCTGGATCTACGCCGACCTGGTCGATGCGGAGGTCGCCGGCGCGGACCCGCTCGCTCGCGTCAGGGAGGCTTGCTTCTATCGCGCCGGGACGCTCGCGCTGGCGAACGGCGCCCGCGCCATCGCCCGCACCTCCGCCACAGCCGCGCCGCCCGAGGCGCCGCTCGCCGCCGTCGTCGAGCACGGCGCCGGCCGCGTCGTCGTCCTCTCCGACTCCGACCTCTTCGGCGACGACTGCATCGGCGCGCTCGACCACGAGGCGCTCTGGGTGAACCTCGCCTACTGGGCCGCCGCGCCCTCGTTCGGGCGCCCGGCGGAGCGGCCCGCGTCGGAGGCGGCGGCGGATCCGGCGTGGATCTCGCTTCGCGACGCCGTCGAGGAGCTGCGCGCCCACCAGGAGGCCGACGGCTCGGTCGCGGCCGAGGGGCGCGACGACGCGCGGCTGCGCGAGCTGACCGCAGGGGATCGCCGCCGATGCGAAGGCGCTCGTGCCGCG
Organism: uncultured Solirubrobacterales bacterium; assembly: GCA_963740845.1. Lineage (GTDB taxonomy): Bacteria > Actinomycetota > Thermoleophilia > Solirubrobacterales > 70-9 > RHKX01. The sequence goes on along the minus strand of CAVUFM010000022.1, from coordinate 108,777 downwards.
GTTCCCGCACCAGGCCGACTACATCGAGGCGCTGGGAGCGGACCTGGCGGCCTGGGCCGACGGCGGCTTCGGCAAGCCCGACTTCATCCGCTCGGTCGAGGCCTACCGGCCGGAGCGCGAGCGCCGCGACGGCATCGAGCACCTCGCCGTCTTCCCGATGTACAAGCAGAACGGACCGCCCGGGACCTGCTTCGAGGCGTTGATCGTCCGCGTTCCGTGGCCCGAGTGGGCGGCGGAGCTCGAGCGGGAGTACGACAACGCCAAGTTCGTGCCGGTGGAGCTCGTCGACTTCACGACCGGCTACGACTCCGAGTGCGCGGTGCTCTTCCCCGAGACCTTCGCGACCGCGGAGCGTCCGCCGAGCCACTTCGGCGGGATCTTCTGCGACCGCGAGGCCGAGCGCTTCCGGCGGATCTGCGGCTCCGCGGCCGAGATCCTGCGGCTGAACCTCCCGCCCGACGCCGCGTGCCTGCTGGCCTCGGAGGACCTCTCCCAGGACGCGTTCATCGCCTGGGACCTGATCCACGACCGCACCCACATGCGCGGCGATCTTCCCTTCGACCCCTTCATGATCCGCCAGCGGAGCCCGTACTGGATGTACTCGCTCGAGGAGCTCCGCTGCGACCTGACCGCGTTCGGTGAGGCGGTGAAGCTCGAGGGCGAGGGCTTCGCGCTCGGCCGTCACGTCCAGTACGCGATCCTCTTCGACCGGCTCTTCCGCTTCCCGCTGACCGGCGGGCGGATCAAGAACTACGACGGGCTCGGAGGCCAGCTCTTGTTCGCATATCTCCATCACGAGGGTTTCCTGCACTGGACCGACAACCGGCTCGTGATCGAGTGGGACCGGCTGGCCGAGGGCGTCGGCGGCCTGCGGGAGCTCGTCGGCCGGCTCTACCACTCGGGCATCGACCGCTCGAAGCTCGGCCAGTGGATCGCCGCCCACGACCTCGTCGCGACCTACGTGCCGCCGGCGGAGGGCTCGCGGTGGGCGAAGGACCGGCGTGACCTCCCGGAGGTCGAGGAGCCGAAGGAGCTCGTCGACCTCGTCCGCGACGACGAGTTCCCGCTCAGCCTCTTCTACACCCAGCTCGCGCCCAAGCTCGCAGCCGGCGTTCGCACGCGCGTCCGTCCCGTCCCAGCGGCGACCGTGGCGGGGCGGTGGCGGCCTGATGGGCGAGCTCGACGGGCGCGTCATCGCGATCTCCGGCGTCGGTGGCGGCCTCGGGCCCGAGGTGGCGCGGAGGCTCGCGGAGGATGGCGCCACGCTGGCGTTCTGCGACCGCGACGCCGACAAGATGGCGGCCGTCGGCGAGGAGCTGGGGCTGCCGAAGGACCGGCTCGACGTCCGCGTCGTCGACCTGATGGACCCCGACGACGCCAAGGCCTGGTGCGACGCGCTCGTGGAGCGGTTCGGGCACGTCGACGGGCTGATGCACCTGGTCGGCGGCTGGCGCGGGGGAGACCCGATCGAGAGCTTCGACATGGCCGACTACGACCTGCTGCACGACCTGCTCGTGAAGACGACGATGTACGTGACGCGCGCCTTCCACGACGCGCTCGCCGAGGGCGGCAACGGGCGCTTCGCGATCGTCTCCTCCAAGCAGGCGCAGTTCCCGGAGGCGACCAACGCCGCCTACGCGGCGACCAAGGGCGCCGCCGAGACCTGGACGCTGGCGCTCGCCGACTCGTTCAAGGGGACGGGCGCGACGGCCAACATCGTCGTCATCAACGCGATCCTCACGAAGGCGATGCGCGAGGCGCACCCGCGCAAGGAGTACCCCGGCTTCACGCCCGCGGAGGCCATCGCCGACGCGCTCGCGTTCCTCTGCTCGGACTCGGCCGCGCGGATGAACGGCCAGCGGCTCTCCCTGCACCCGTGACGGGTTCATCTGGAGCTGAGGCCCGGGGGTTCGCCTCCGACAATCGCGCCGGCGTCCTGCCGGAGGTGATCGAGGCGATCATCGATGCCAACACCGGCCACGCCGCCTCCTACGGCGAGGACTGGTGGACCGAGCGCTTCGACGGGATCATCCGCGAGCACTTCGGCGCGGACGCCGCCGGCTTTCCCGTCTTCAACGGGACCGCCGCCAACGTCCTGGCGATCGACGCGCTCACCCGGCCCTACGAGGCGGTGATCTGCGCCCGCGGCGCCCACATCGACGTCGACGAGTGCGGGGCTCCGGAGCGCTACGCCGGGATCAAGCTGCTCACGGTCGAGGCCGAGCACGGCAAGCTCGCGCCGGGAGACCTCGACGCCTGGGAGCCGCGCCGCGGCGACCAGCACTTCCCGCAGGCGCGGCTCGTCTCGGTCGCGGAGGCGACCGAGGTGGGGACGGTCTACTCGGCCGAGGAGCTGCGCGCCCTCGCCGACCGGGCGCACGAGCTCGGGATGCTGCTTCACGTCGACGGCGCGCGGCTCGCGAACGCCGCCGCTTCGCTCGGCGTCTCGCTCGGCGAGCTGATCACCGGGACCGGGGTTGACGCGCTGTCGCTCGGCGCGACGAAGAACGGCGCGATGGGCGCCGAGGCGGTCGTATTCACCCGCGCCGACTCAGTCGAGGGCTTCGAGTTCGTCCGCAAGCAGGGCATGCAGCTCGCCTCGAAGATGCGCTTCATGAGCGCGCAGTTCGACGCGCTGTTCGCCGGCGACCTCTGGCTCCGCGCCGCCGGCCACGCCAACGCGATGGCGAGCAGGCTGGGGGAGGGCGTGGAGTCGATGGACGGCGCCGAGCTCGTCCATCCCGTCGAGGCCAACGGAGTCTTCGCGAAGCTGCCGCGCCCGGCGATCGACCGCCTGATGGAGGACCTCGAAGGAGACCACCCGTTCTACGTCTGGGACGAGGACGCCGACGTCGTGCGCTGGATGTGCGCGTGGGACACGACGGAGGAGGACGTGGAGGAGTTGCTCGAGGCGTTGCGGAGAGCTCTCGGGTAGCTGAGCGGACGCCTCCCACCCGAGGGGCGAACGGGCGTTCGTAAGTCCGTCCGGAGGTGAGGTCACGATCGGAGCCATGAGGCTGAGGCAGTGACGCGAGAGGACCGAATCGCACTGATTCGCGAGGCGCGTGCCGACGGTCGGAACCACGCCGTTCTCGAATGCTCGATTCATGGCATCACCGAGTTCTGGGTCGGTAAGAGCGCAGTACGGTGCCGGCGCTGCAACTCGTTCAACGTCGCCAAGAGGCGCCGGAAGGTCAAGGAGATCTTGGTTGCCGAGGCTGGTGGCGTCTGCTCCATCTGCGGGTTCGACCGCTCGATGGTCGCGCTGGAGTTCCACCACCTGGACCCGGCGGAGAAGTCGTTCGCCCTGGGCGCGGCCGGCATCACCCGTTCGATCGCATCGTCCCGTGCCGAGGCGGCGAAGTGCGTCCTCCTGTGCGCCAACTGCCACGCGATGGTTGAGGCAGGCGAACTCGTTGTAAAGTGACGCCCACGAAGCCGTCGCCCCGTGACTACTACGGACGCGGCACTCTCTTTCCGGGGTAGCTCAATTGGCAGAGCGCTCGGCTGTTAACCGAAAGGTTGTGGGTTCAAGTCCCACCCCCGGAGCTGCCATTCAGTGCGCGAGTCGTTCCACCGCGGCCGCCGCCCGCCTCGGCTCCACCTGAGGCCCACGGGCTCGCGGCGATTGACTCGGCCGCTTGCCTGAACGACGGCTCGCTCAGCACCGTCCGCACTGCACGCCGCAGCGTCGAGCCACGGCGCAGCCGCGCCGGCACCGTCAGGCCGCAGCCCGCCCAGCTCACCCGCACCGCGTTCTCGGCCATGTCGCCGACCGATGGGGAGACGACCAGCGGCCGGCCCTCCGTCAGCGCCCGCGCCACGGTGCCGTGCCCGCCGTGGCAGACCACGACCGAGCACGCCGGCATCAGCTGCGAGTAGGAGAGCCAGCCGACGAGCGTCGCGTTGGCCGGGACGTCGATCGGCTCTCGCGGCATGTGGCCGTTGCTGGTGGCGACGATCCGCACCGGCTCGTCGGCGAGCCCGTCGAAGCACCGACGGATCAGGTCGCACTCGGGGTCCTGCGCCGTGCTCGACGCGACGAGCACGATCGGGTCCTCGCCCGGCGGCAGCTCGATCTCCGGGTGCGGGATCTCGAAGCCCAGCGGCCCGGTCAGCTCCACCTCCGGCGGCCACTCCCGCGGGAACTCGAGCTGGGGGAGGGTCCCCACGAGCACGAGGTCGGGGCTGATCCCGCCGTGGAAGCCGTCGAGCGGCTCGAGGCCGAGCTTCGCCCGGGTCCCGTTCAGCTCCCGCTGCCCGCGGCGCAGACCCGTCTCGAGCGCCGGCAGCGCCGCGCGCCAGGCCCGCCGCCCGAAGCGCGGTCCGCGGCGGCGCCATGCCGATCCCGAAGAACGGCATCCCCGTCTCGTGCACGGGGTAGAGGTGCGGCACGAGGGTCGCCCGCGGCACCCCCCGGAGGTCGGCGGCCAGCGACGGCGCCAGAGTCAGGATGTCGCTGACGACGGCATGGGGCCGCACCTCGTCGAGCAGCGGCAGCAGCGCCACGGCCGCCTCGGCGGCTCCCGGCCCCTCGCCGGGCGGTGGCGGCGGGAACACCACGTACTCCTCGGCCGCCTGAAAGCGCAGCCCGGCATCCTCGGCCGGCTCGCGCCACTTCTCCCAGGTCTCGATCACCACCTCGTGCCCTCGCCCCTGCAGCTCGCGGGCGAGCGCCAGCGCGGGGAAGGCATGCCCGGCGTCGCCGAACGCGGCTACGAGGAGCCTCTTGCTCAATCTCCGAAGTCCTGCCGCTGCAAGACCGCTCCCGCGCGAGCTCCGCCCGAGCGCGCCTCGGCCGCGCCGCCGGGATCCTCAATCCCATGCTCATGCGCTCCCGCCCGCGCAACGCCTGCCAGCGCCTCCGCACGGCGGTCGAGGCCATGCCGCGCGACGCCCGCGAGGCCATGCTCCGCGGAATCGACGACAACACGATCATCGTCGGCGCCTACACCGACAGCGCCAGCGGCGGCATCTGCCCGATGCTCGCCGCCCATCGCAACGGCGGCCGCACCGACCTCGCCAGCTTCGCCCGCTCCTGGGACCGCTACACCGACGCCCGCCGCCCCCGTCTCGCAACGTCGCGAGAGGTGCGCACCCTCCGCTCCCTGCTGGTCTCGAGCCTCGCCGCCGACGCCGGCGTCGAGGGAAGCCTCGTCCAGATCGCCGCCGAGATCCGCCACGAGCGCGCCAGCTCCCCGGCAGCCGCGCCGGCCACCATCCCCGATCCCATCACCCCGCCTGATCGTCCGGGCATGCTGATCCGCATCCGCCGCCTCGTGCCGCTCCGCCGCGCGCGCCGAACGCCGCGAGCGCGCCGGCGTCGCCTAGACCCTTACGAGCAAACCCGGGGCGCACTCAGGTCGCGAAGGCCGACGGGTCGCCCGGCCGGGCGAACACGACCTCCGGGATCAGGCAGTGGCGGGAGGTCTTCAGCAGCAGCCGCACGGTCTCGGCGAGATCCTCCGGCTGGATCATCTCCTCCGGCTTCACCTGCCCCTGGACCCACTCGGTCATCGGCGTGTCGACGAACGCGGGGCAGAGGGCCGTCACCTGGATGCCCTCGTTTCCCACCTCCATCTGCGTCGCCTGGCTGAGCCCGATGACGCCGGCCTTCGTGGCGGAGTAGACGGCGAGCCAGCCCTGTCCGCCCTTGCCGGCGATCGAGGCCGTGTTGACGATGAGCGCCTTCCCGTGCTCGGCGCCCGCAACCTTCAGCATCGCCATCGACTCCCGCATCGCGATCACGTAGGAGCGAAGGTTGACGTCGATCTGGATGTCGATCTTCTTCGTCTCCTGATCGGCGACAGCGCCGCCGATCCCGACGCCGGCGTTGTTCACGAGCACGTCGAGCCGCCCGTAGCGCTCCTCGTGGGCGGCCACGAGAGCCTTCACGTCGTCCTCCTCGGCCACGTTCGGCCGCGACGGCGCTCACGTCGAAGCCGTCGTCGGTGAGTCCCTTGACCGCCTGCTCGAGCTTGTCGGGACGCCTCCCCGACGCGGTGATCGCGTAGCCGTCCTCGGCGAGCGCGCGGCTGATGGCCAGCCCGATCCCACTCGATGCTCCCGTGACAAGTGCTGCTCTCTCGGCCACTGACTCTCCTCGTTCGCTCAGTCCGTTTACGGTGTCGCAACCCTAACCCGGCGACGCTCCCCGCCCACGCACGCCGAAATTTAGGAGGCCCTCATGAGGCCTTCCCTACCATTGCGCGCCGTGCACGGCCTGCGCAGACAAGCCCGCTTCTCGCTGATCGCCGCCCCGGTGGCGCTCGCCCTTGTGGCGGCGGGCTGCGGTGGCGCGAACGAGTCGACCTCCGCCGACGCCCCCGACGCCGCCGTCTTCCCCAAGACCGATGGCAAGTCCCTCGAGGAGTTCGCGCAGGAGCGGGAGCAGACCGACACCCCGATCGCTCCCACCGAATCGGTCTTCGCCAAGGGCGAGAACCGCTACGCCTTCGGCGTCTTCACCGTCGAGGGCAAGCAGATCGACGACGCCGAGGTCGCCATCTACGCCAACAAGCCGGGGGAGCCGGCCATCGGGCCCTTCCCCGCCGCCGTCGAGTCCCTCACCACCGACCCCGCCTACGCCTCGGCCACCACCACCAACGACCCCGACGCCGCGAGCGCCGTCTACACCACCGAGGTGGACTTCCCCTCCGAGGGCAAGTGGCAGATGCTCGCGCTGATCCGCCAGGACGACGGCTCCTTCGCCTACTCGGCCGTCGCCATGCCCGCGGACGTGGGTCGTCCCAACAACATCCCCGAGGTCGGCGACCCCGTCCCCGACATCAGCACCCCGACGGCGGATGACGTCGGCGGCGACCTCGCCAAGATCGACACCCGCATGCCGCCTGACGACATGCACGACGTCGACTTCGCCGACGTGGTCGGCAAGGAGCCGGTCGTCCTCCTCTTCGCGACGCCCGCCCTCTGCCAGAGCCGCGTCTGCGGCCCGGTCGTCGACATCGCCGAGGAGGTCAAGAACGAGCGTCCCGACGACGCCGAGTTCATCCACATGGAGATCTACGAGGACAACCAGCCCGACGCCGAGCAGCCCGACAACAACGCGCGCTCCCAGGTGACGGACTTCGGCCTGCAGTCGGAGCCCTGGCTCTTCGTCATCGACTCCGACGGCAAGGTCTCAACCCGCATCGAGGGTGCCTTCAGCGCGGCCGAGCTGAACGCCGCGCTCGACAAGGTCTCCTAGCGCCGTCGCGGGGCTCGCCGGCCCCGCTTGCCCGCCGGCCGGCGTCCGCGCCGCTCGAGCTTGTCCCTACCCGCCTCGCGCGCGTCGACCGCCTTCAGCCGCCGCAGGGAGGGAGCGAGCGTCCGCAGGGCGCAGCCGCGGTGCCAGTGCCGATGCTCGGTCCCGCCGAGCCGGTGGACGGTCTGCGCGATCACGTGGTCCTCGCCGATCTGCACGTCCCCGTAGCAGCCGGGGCACGTGTACGGCTTCTGGGAGATCCCCCGGATCAGCCACACCTCGTCGCCGTCGTGGTCGTATCCGAGCAGGCTCTGCCGGGAGTCGGGGAGGTTGTCGAGGTTCGCCATGTCTCCATTCTCGCCGAACGGGTGCGCCTCCCGGCATCGCCCCATTCGTCTGCGGCTTGGCGTCTCGGCTCACGGAGCCGTGATCCGGCGCCGATGGTGGCGAGTGACAGACAGTCAAACCGCCGGGCTCGGGCAGCCCCCCTCGAAAGGGGCCTGTTCATGTTCGGTACGCAGTCCTCCGCGTCGTGCTCGCGGATCGCCAAGCCCTCTGGCCGCAACCCGGCCCTCCCGCTCCTCACAGCCCTTGCCGCCGTGGTGCTGTTCGCAGCGCTCAACGCCGCACCGGCAGCGGCCGCCCCGACGCCCATGGTGGATCTGGGCCAGGGATCGACCTACGCGGTGCTCAGCGGCGCCTCGGTCGCCAACACCGTCAGCGCCCCGGGCGCTCCGCACACGACGCTCCGCGGTGACCTCGGCGTCAAGGCCAACGCTCAGCCGACCGGCTTCCCGCCCGGCGTGGTCACCGGCGCGACCCGGGTCGGCGCGGGAGCGGACCAGGCGCACGCGGACCTCGTCGCCGCGTACGCGGAGATCGCAGCCCGCACCGGCGGCACGCCGCTGGCCGGCGCCCTGGCCGGCGAGACCGTCACCCCGGGCCTTCACACGATCGCTGCTGCCGCGTCCAACACCACCACCTTCACCCTCGACGCACAGGGCGACCCGAACGCGGTATTCGTCTTCCAGGTCAACGGAGCGCTGGCCTTCGCCGCCGGATCTCAGGTCAAGCTGGTCAACGGCGCCCAGGCATCCCGGGTGTTCTGGCAGGTCAACGGCGCCGGCGCGGTCGGCGCGAACTCGAAGTTCGCCGGAACGCTCCTGGCCATGGACGCGGTCGGGATCGGCGCGGGCACCGAGGTCAACGGTCGTGCGTTCGCTCGCAACGGCGCTTTGACGCTCGACACGAACGAGTTCTACAGCTCCCCGCCCGCAGTCACGATCGACGGGGGCGCCACCGCCTACACGACCGACACCACCCCCACGATCAGCGGCACCACCGATGTCGAGGCACCGGGTGTGGTCACGGTCACGATCGCCGGGCAGACCCTCACCGCGACCCCCACCGCCGGCGAATGGTCGGTGACCTCCGCGATCCTGCCCAACGGGGACTACCCCGTCGTCGCCTCGGTCAGCGATGCGCCGGGCAACAAGACAACCGTCACCCAGCAGCTGACCGTCGACACCGTCCTTCCCGTCGTGACCCTCGACGGACCGTCGGTGACCAACGATCCGACGCCCACGATCTCGGGGACCAGCGACGCCGCGGTCGACACCGTCATCCGCGTCACGGTCGCGTCGCAGACGCTGCGTGCGCTCGTCCACGCTGGGGGAGCCTGGAACATCAGGCCGGTCGCGCTCGCCGACGGCACCCACCCGGTCGTCGCCGCCGTCACGGACCCGGCGGGGAACGAGGGCACCGACTCGCGTGACCTGACCGTCGACACCGTCGCGCCGGCCCTGACGATCGAGGGCGGCGCAAATGCCCTGACCATGGACGCCACTCCGGAGATCCGCGGCACGGCCGGCGTCCCGGCGGGCTCGACGGTGACCGTCGATCTCGCCGACGAGACGCTCACCGCCCTCGTCGGAGGCAGCGGGGCCTGGGCTGCGACGGCTTCGGCTCTCGCCGACGGCCCCCACCGCGTGGTCGTCGCGACCTCCGATCCCGCCGGAAACCGGACGGTCTCGACTCAGTGGCTCACCGTCGACACGGTGGCCCCGGACGTCGCGATCCTCGGCGGCTCGACGGCGACGAGCGACGATCCTGATCCGACCATCGTCGGAACCTCGGACGCAGCTCCAGGTTCGACCGTGACGGTCACGATCGCGGGTCAGACGATGACGACGCTCCTGCAGTCCGATGGCCGGTGGAACGCAACTCCAGCACCCGTCGGCATCGGGACCTGGTCGGTTGTGGCCTCGGTTCCCGATCCGGCCGGCAACGTCGGGTCCGCGGCGCAGTCGCTGACGATCTCGACCTCCTCGGTAGGCGACCCCGACCCGCCTGACCCCTCCGACCCGCGCGACCGGACCGCTCCCGACACGAAGATCACGAAGGGCGCACCGAAGGTCACCCGCAAGTCCAAGGTCGCGTTCAAGTTCTCCGCGGACGAGAGCGGCTCCAGCTTCGAGTGCGCGATCGACAAGCACGCGTTCAAGCCATGCAGCTCCCCGGCGCGGTTCAAGGCGACGCCCGGCAAGCACCGCTTCCTCGTCCGCGCAACGGATGCGGCCGGAAACGTCGACCGCACCCCGGCCGGGGCCAAGTACAGGGTGGTCCGCTAGCGGCGCCCGCGGGACCGGTCAGGGTCCCGTCGGCTCTTCAGCTTCGCCCTCGCCCGTCAGCGAAGCAAGCCTCAGGCGCGCCTCCTCGGCTCGCTCGAGCGCATGCTCCGCGCGCCGCGCGGTGGCGTCGGCGCGGTTGACGGCGGCCTCGGTGCGCCGCCGCGCTTCCTCGGCCCGCTCCTCCTCGGTCAGCTGCGGCGGGTTGAGGGCCGGGTCGTCGAGGACGGCCTGCTGCTCCTCGAGCAGGTGCTGGCGCTCGTCGCGTCCATCCTGGGCGCGGTCGAGCTGCTCCTGATCGAGGCGACGACGTGCCTGTGCGCGAGCGATGTCGGATCGGACGTGCTCGATGCGCCTCTGATCCCTTCGGCTCAGCGGCCGGGAGCCGGACACGCTGGCTTGGTGCTCCTCGTCGAGCCTGTCGATCCGCCCCTGCTCCCGGTCGCCCAGGGCCTGCTGGCGGTCGCCGACGCTCTGCTCCAGATCCGAGATGGCCTGCTCGTGGTCGAGGTTCTGCTGGCTTTGAAGGTCGCGTTGTTCGCGCTCCGTCTCGATGGATCCGTCCTCGGATTCGCCCATGGCCGTCCCTCTCTCGCTCTCGCGTTCGTCGTCGGTCACTGCAGTTGCTCAACCGGAAGGACCTCGGCGACCGGGGCCGGCCGCGCGATGTGGAAGCCCTGGGCGTAGTCGACGCCGAGCTCACGCAGCACGGCGAGAACGTCCGCGTCCTCGACGCCCTCGGCGATCGTCTTCTGGCCGAAGGCGCCGGCGAGGCTCACGACGGCGGTGACGACGTGCCGGCTGGCCGCGTTCTCGACGAGGTCGGAGACGAACTCCTGGTCGATCTTCAGGTAGTCGACGGGGAGCTGCTTGAGGTAGGAGAAGCCGCCGAACCCGGTTCCGAAGTCGTCGAGCGCGAGCCGGCAGCCGATCGAGCGCAGTTCATGCGCGAACTGCTTGGCCACGTCCTCGTTCGCCATCATCGCGGTCTCGGTCAGCTCGATGACCACGTTGCCGGCGTGCGCCCCGGTCGCCTCGAGGCTTTCGCGAAGCGTCGCGATCTCGGTCGGGCTGCCCATGGACTGAGCCGAGAGGTTGAGGTGGACGCAGTGGCCGCGGGCGGCGATCTGAACCGCCTGCGCCGTCATCCACCGGTCGATCTCGCCCATCACCTCGAACTCCTCCGCGACCGGCAGGAACCGGCCAGGGGGGATGAGCGAGCCGTCCCCGTCGACCATCCTGATCAGGAGCTCGTATTGGGCAACGGCCCCCGTCTGCAGGTCGAGGATCGGCTGAGCGTGGACGACGAAGAGATCGCGCTTGAGCGCGTCATGGATGCGCCCGATCCACGAGAGGGAGGCGATGCGCTCGTCGATCTCGCGACCATGTGCCAGGCGGGCGCTGATGTCGTCGAAGACGACGACGCAGCCGTTCATCCCGCCGTCGATCTCGATCGGCGACGCCACGTACTCGACCGGGATCTCGGTGCCGTCTCTGTTGACGAACACGTCGTGGTCGACTCGGATCGTTCGCCGCTCGGAACGAGCTCGCAGGATCTGGCAGTCCCCGTTCCCCGGGTCGGCGCCGTCCTGGTGATCGCCCTGCATGATGTCGTCGAGGGCCTCGTCGCCGAGCTCCTCGGGGCGCCAGCCCAGCATGTTCTGCGCCGCCGGGTTCATGTAGATCAACCGATCCGTCTCATCGAGGGTCATGACTCCCTCCCCGATGGAGTCCGTGACCGCCAGCAGGTAATCGCGCGCGGCTGCGGTCGTCTCCTCGAGGTCGACCCGTTCGCTGATGTCCATGGATGTGCCGATCAGCCCGGAGCGTGCGCCCTCCTCGTCCGCGTACACCGAGACATGGACCAGAACCGTGAAGGCCCTCCCGTCCTTGTGCCGCACCTCGAAGGACCCGCTCCAGGCGCCGGTCGCCTCGATCGTGGCGGCGATCGCCCTGGTCTCGCTCGTTTCCTCCGGAGTGACCTTGAGCATCGTGGTCCGCTCACCGATCGCCTCCTCGGCGGTCCAGCCGTAGAGCGCCTCGGCGCGAGAGTTCCAGTGGGTGATGCGCCCATCGAGACCCGTCGCGATCACGGCCGCGTCGACGGCATCGACGAGGTGCGCCTGAAGCCTTGCCTCGCGCTCGCCCCTCCGGCGGTCCGTGATGTCCTGCAGTGTGCCCCGCACCCCGATGATCACGCCATCGCGGAGCAGGGGTTCGAAGCGGGTCTCGGCCCAGAGCAGCTCCTCCCCGCGGCGGTAGCGATGATCAAGGCTCCTGGCCGTTCCCTCGGCACGGACCTGGGCCCGGACCGATTGGAACGCGGCGAGGTCATCGTCGTGGATCATCTGGAAGGCGATCTCCTGGCGATCGCCCTCGGCAGCGGGGTCGACGCCGAAGAGCCGGTAGAGGTTGCCCGACCAACGGACGCGCCCCGATCCGTCCTCGACCTCGAAGCTGCCCACCTGCGCGATCCGCTCAGCCATCTCCGAGAGCTCGTGGCTCTGCCGGAGCTCCTCCGCGACCCGGCGCTGATCGGAGACGTCCTGGGTCACCCCCTGGACGCGGACCACCGCACCCTCGCGGTCACGCACGCTGCGCGCGCGGACCTGCATCCATTCGACCTCGGGGCTGCCTCCGCGCAGGCGGTGCTCGAAGACGCATTCGTCCTTCGCGCCGGTGGCGAAGGCACGCATCGTCGCCCCGACTGCCTCGCGGTCAGGATCGGGGACGAACCGGAGGAACGACGTCATCGTCCCGCACTCCCGCGGATCGATCCCAGCGGCCGTGAGGAGCCCAGTCGAACCCGAAATGCGATCGGTTTTGGGATCCCACTCCCAGGTCGAGAGCCCGGCCATGCCTTCGGCGTCCAGCCGGCGGATCCGTTCGTTCACCTCCGAGCTGAGATCGCGCACGATCGCCAGAACGCCCGTCCCCGGACCTGCCCCGAGCGGAGCCAGCTCGAGAGACACCGGCACCGAGAGCCCATCTTCGCGAGTGACCTCGAAGTCGTGGCGAGCATGGCCGGAGGCCAGCTGGGCGCACAGCTCGGCGACGATCTCCCCGCGCTCGGCGTCGTCCCACCAGGCGAACGGCGCGACCGTCCCCATCAGCTCGGCGCGCGTCTTCGAGGCCATGCGCTCGAACGAGCGGTTCACCGCGGTCACGCGGCCCTCCCCATCCATCACGCAGATCCCGTCCGGGTGGGCATCCAGGACCGCTGAGGAGCCGAGGCTCGGCGGGTCCGCTTCCATGGGACGTCGGTCGTGGTCCTCGTCGCCGAACATGTGGTCCTTCCGTGGACCTTGCTCGCGAGTCTCAGCGGAATCGCTGTACCCCTTCGAACGAGCCTACATCCTCCGACGCCCGCTAGCCAGTTCGGGTGTTGTCCTTGCAGGGAACCCGACTACTTGATCAGCAGCGGCGTGCCGATCCCCATCAGCCCGTAGAGCCTCTTCACGTCGCCGTTCTTCAGCCGGATGCAGCCGTGGGAGGGCCGGCCCGGGATCAGCGAGGGCTCGTTCGTGCCGTGGATCCCGATCACTCCGCCGCCGGGCCAGTCGGTGAGCACCGAGTAGTCGCTCGTGCCGAATGCTCGCGGCCCGTAGATGCCGGAGGAGTCGGCGACCTTGAACTTCTCGCGGATCCAGAAGTGGCCCGGGGGAGTCGGCGTGTCCGGCGCGCCGATCCCGACCGGCGCCGACCAGATCCGCCGGCCGTGGCGGAACAGGACCGCCTTCTGATCGGAGCGGTCGACGACGAGCCGGGTCGAGACGCGGTAGAGCGGTCCGAGAGCCGATTCCCGCACCCAGCCGGTGTGCCGTTGGGCGCATCGGGACGCGGATGTGAAGCCAGATCGCTCCCGGCTGAATCAGTCCGCGAGCCGATGATCAGGTAGACCTCGGGGAAGCCGTCCTCGGTCTGCAGATGGGTCGAGACGATCGGTCGCGAGTTGACCGAAGGCTTCGACCGGATCGGGGCGCGCTCGGCGGGGTGGGCCCAGAACGTGGAGCCCCGAGAATCGGCCCGGCCAGGCTCGCCGTGCCCGCCGGCGGCCGGCGCCGAGCCGGCGGTCAACGCCAGCGCGACGACCGCGATCCCAGCGGGCACGACCCGGGCGAGATTGAACCGCCTGGGTCGTGCCGCCAGTTCAGTGGTCACAGTCCGAGAGCGACGCGACCCGTGAAGGACGGCTCGGGGACCGCCTTCTCGCATCGGCGGAACCGCTCCGACGTGACGTCGCGCCGGCCGTTCTCGTCGACGACGACGAGGCGGATCGTGTTGCCCCCGGCGCGGAGGCCCCGCAGGGAGACCCAGGCGGAGAACCTCTTCGAGGTGCTGCGGGCGATCAGCTGTCCGTCGACGTAGACCTTGGCGCTGCGAATGGCGCCGCGGGAGCGGATGTTGAACTTGGCGCGGAAGCCCTTGTCGGCGCAGGCGCTCTTGCCGTTGCCGTTGCCGACGACGTTCGTGATGGTGTTGCCACCGCCACCGCCGTTGCCACCGCCGCCGGGGTTACCGCCGCCGCCGCCGTTGCCGCCACCGCCGTTGCCACCGCCGCCGTTGCCGCCGCCACCGCCGCCGGGATTGCCGCCGCCACCGCCACCGCCGCCGCCGCCGGGGGGCGTGGCGCATGCGCTCGGACCGACGGTGTCGTTGATCAGGGTGACCGCCGCGTTGCGGGCGAGGAGCCGCCCTCGACGGTCACCGCGTTGTTGAGTGAGATCGCCTGGGCCGCCATGATCGTCCCGGAGAACAAGGAGCTCGCTCCGAGCGTCGCGGAGGAGCCGACCTTCCAGAAGACGTGGCAGGACTGCGCCACCGTTGACCATGTTGACGCTCGAGCCGACCGCGGTGACCAGCGTCGCGTTGGTCTTGAAGATGAAGACCGCGTCAGGGTCGCCCTGGGCATTCAGCGTGAGCGGCCCGGTGATGCCGAAGGTGCCGGACGCCGAGTTGTAGACGCCTGGGGTCAGGGTCTGCCCGCCGAGCTCGGTGGCGATCGTCGTGGTCGGCCCTTGTCCCGCGGCGTTGTCGTAGGCGGTCCCCAACGCAGCCTGAGCCGAGCCGGCTGCGGCGTCAGCGGCGTGGATCGAGCCGTTGACCGTCGCGAGCGGCGCGCCGGTGAAACCGGTGAGGGCCGGGGTGGGGGAGGTCCCGACGTCGCCGTTGATGACGCTCGGGCCGGTGTTGGTCGCTCCGGAGCCGGCGAGGATGGCGAAGCTCTTCGCCGTTCCCAGCCCGACGTCGGTCGGCGCGGCCGATGCGGGGCTCGCCGTGGCGAACATGGCCAGTACCGCAGTTGCCGAGGCGACGCACGAAAGGGTTCCCCTGCGAAGGTTCGTGGTGCCGCGGTGCGCAGCAGTGGTGCGCTTCCGCGCGAGTGAACGAGGGGCCCTTCTCATTATTTCTCCTGAAGCGGGGGGTAGTAGGGCGCGGTGCGTTTCGGCAGTCGCGGTACGCGCTCGGTCGAGCGCTTGATCCCCTCCGTGGCTTGCCATCGGCGGTTTGCGCCTGCAACTTGAGGAACCTTGGTCGATCTGCCCGGAAGGGCCGCGGCGCGAGCCGCTACCAGGAGTCGATCTGCCGCGGCTCCTACTTCTTCTTCTTGACGACTTTCCAGGTGTAGCTGAGAGGCACGCTGCGGTTGCCGACGGAGTCCGTCGCCTGGAGCTGGAACGTGTGCTTGCCGGGTCTGAACTTCTTCTTGAACGGGGAGGTACAGGCGGCGAAGGCGCCGCCGTCGATCGCGCAGCCGAAGGTCTCGTCAGGCCTGTCGCCGCTGAAGACGAACGAGGCCTTCGCCTTGCTCGTCTTCTTCGCGGGCTTGCCGGTCAAGCTCGGAGCGGGCTCGCAAGCCGTGTGAACGGTGGCGTTACCGGGACAGCGATCCTGGGTCTCGTCGCCGAATCCGTCGCCGTCGGCGTCAGCCTCCACCGCTGCGGACAAGTTGAAGCGGGCCGGCCCTCCGTCCGAGAAGACGGTGGACGCGTTGAGCGCGCTTGCAGGGAGGGCGGAGACCAGGAGTTGATCGCCGGGGAGCATCGTCACGAAGGCGCATCCAGGCGTGTTCGCAGGGATGATCATCCCGATCCGGTCGCCGGCCGCTACCGGGATCCGGACATCGAACGTCTTCGGAGACCCGGCGATGGTGCCCCGGTCCTCGGCGATCCTGGTCCAGGCGTTGCCCGAGCCGCGAAAGACGCTGAAGTCGACCGTTCCGGTCAGGGAGCTGCTCCAGCCGGTGATCACACCACCGCCCGGCGGGACGACGTAGTCGGTTCCATCGCTTACCGCGCCCTGCAAACCCACGCCCGCGGCGCAGTTGATGGGGCTGCCGGCCTGGGGAGGCGACTGCCCGATTGTCGAAGCGGCGGTGGCGGTGCTCGATGCACCGGCGACGCAGACGGTGAACGCTGCGAACGCGATGGCGGCTTTGGACAGTGCGGAGGATGCAGCAAGGTGAGTCCTTCGGATCGCGGGGCCGCGCCCAGCCTATGCGCCGGGCTACCAGGCGTCGACTGGCCGTGGCTCCTGCGCGGCGCAGCCGCGCGGCGCCGCCGGCTCCGCCGCCGCGAGCGTCGCCGAGATCAGCCGGCGCGTGTCGGCGGGGTCGATCACGTCGTCGATCTCGAAGAGCGTCGCGGCGTTCAGGCGCCTTCGCGTGCTCGTGGAGCGCGCGCGGTCATCTCCTGCACCTGCGCCTCGCGCTCGTCGTCGTCCTCGATCGCCTCGAGCTCGCGGCGCAGGCCCAGCCGCACCGCGCCCTCGAGGCCCATCGCGCCGAGCTCGGCGGTCGGCCAGCCGACGGTCAGCAGCGGCTCGTGCATCCCGCCGCCGGCCATCGCCTGCGCGCCGAGGCCGTACGCCTTGCGCAGGACCACCGCGACGAGCGGCACCCGCAGGTTGGCGCCGGTGATGAAGAGGCGCGAGCAGTGGCGGACGAGCCCGGTCGCCTCGGCGTCGGGCCCGACCATCATCCCCGGGGTGTCGATCAGCGAGACGATCGGGATCCCGAACGCGTCGCAGAGCTGCATGAAGCGCGCGGCCTTGTCGGCGCCGTCGCTCGTGATCGCGCCGGCCATCTGCATCGGGTTGTTGGCGACGATCCCGACGGCCCGCCCCTCGATCCGCGCGAGCGCGGTGACCATCCCCTTGGCGAACCCGTCGCGGAGGTGGTGACGGTGCCGACGTCGGCGAGCGCGTCGATCGCCCTGTGGACGTCGTAGGCGCGCCGCCGTCGCTCTCGGGCACCACGTCGCGGGCGAGCTGCGGGTCGGGCTCGGTCCCAGTCGCGCGAGCGTCCCTGGAAGTAGCCGAGCAGCCGCTTGGTGACGGCGACCGCCTCGGCCTCGTCGGCGACCGCGGACGTCGACCACGCCGTTGGCGGCCTGCATCGTCGATCGGCCCGATCTCGTCGGGCTCGAAGTGCGCCGAGGCCGCCGCCCGCGATCATCGCCGGGCCGCCCATGCCGAGCGCGATGTCCTCGGTGGCGACGATCAGGTCGGCGCTCCCGGCGAGCACGGCGTTGCCGGCGAAGCAGCGGCCGGAGACGATCGCGATCCGCGGCGCGACGCCCGAGAGCCGGGCCCAGAGCGCGAAGGCGCGGCTGTCGAGGGCCGAGACGACGGCGTAGTCGGTGTCGCCGGGCCGGCCGCCCCCGCCCTCGGCGAAGAGCATCGGTCGGCAGGCGCATGCGCTCGATCAGCTCGAACAGCCGGTCCTTCTTGCGGTGTCCGAGCGCGCCCTGCGTGCCGGCGAGCACCGTGTAGTCGTAGGAGAGGACGGCGCAGGCCGCCGCCTCGGACCGACGAGGTCGCCGTTGATCCGGGCGGTGCCGCCGATCAGGCCGTCGGCGGGGGTGCGCTCGATCAGCTCCTCGAGCTCGCGGCGCCCGCGCTGGGCGGCGATCGCGAGGCCGCCGTACTCGACGAAGCTGCCGGGGTCGACAGGTCGTCGAGGTTCTCGCGGGCCGTCCGCCGACCGGCCTCGTGGCGCTTGGCGACGGCCTCGGGCCGGGCGTCGTCGGTGAGCGCGGCGCGGCGCTCGAGCACCTCGGCGAGGTCGGGGCGGATCTCCTCGTCGCCGGCCATCAGAAGTTCAGCTCGTAGAAGAGCGACCGCGATGCCTGCGGACCCTCGATCTCGTTGAGGAAGCCGAAGCTCTCGTAGAGGCCGCGGGCCGCGGTGTCGTCCTCGCCCGTCACGACCTCGGCCCCGGCGGCGCCGAGCTCGCGCGCGAGCTCGAGCATCGCGGCCATCAGCGCCTTCCCGATCCCCTGGCCTCGCATCGCCGGGACGACGTAGAGCTCGTCGAGGTGGGCGACCGGTCCCTCCGACCAGATCGAGCGGATGAAGTCGACCTGGGCGAACCCATCGGGGCCCTCGCCGCCGAGCAGGTAGGTCTTGACGCCGTCGCCGATGAACTCGGCGACGCGCTCGGAGAGGACGTCGACGCCCGGGCTCGGATCCTCGAACTCCGTGTTGAAGTCGTGGAGCATCCGCGCGAGGAGCGGTGCGTCGGTCGGAGTCGCCTGCCGGACTAGAGCCATGGAGGCGCTCAGTCAATCAGCCGGGATCACCCCATCGGGATGATGCGGCGGGTCGCGGCTCGGCTTACGTTCCGCTGCGAGGTCGGGTTTCCGACGCACCGCGGAGGAGAGAGAGGTTCGAAGAACATGCGAGGACACGGTTCGATGGTGATGGCGGGGTTGGTGGCCCTGCTCGCATGCGGCCTCATCGCCGCGGGATGCGGCGACGATGACTCCACGAACGGTACGAGCGGAACGAGCGCGGAATCGTCGACCAGCACCGACGGCGGCGGGTCGGAATCGATTGACGCTGCAGTCGCCTCGTGCAACGAGAAGGCGAAGGACCTCCAGCCTGCCGGCCGTCGGCTCCGCGCTCGGCGCCGCATGCACGACCGTGGGCGACAGCGCCAAGCAGGCGCTGAGCCAGGGCAGCGATCAGGTCGACGAGGCCCTCGCTCAGACCGAGACCGCGTGCAAGGACGCCGTTTCGGGCCTGCCGCAGCGGCAAGCCCAGTCGGCTCTCACCGACCTCTGCGACGCGATCAAAGCCGACGAGTAGCGCCCAGCCGCTCGCCCCAACGGAAGGAACCTCGATGTCCGATCGACCCGTGTTCGTCTACGCAGCGATCTACGACAACGTCGACGCTGCGAACTACGACTACGACTCGGTCTTCGAGCTCCACGACATGGGCGCGATCGGCACATTCGACTCGGCCATCGTCACCAAGGACGGCGAGGGCAAGGTCCGCGTGACGAAGACCGAGAAGCCCACCCAGCACGGCGCATGGACCGGAGCCGGCGTCGGCGCGATCGTCGGTCTCGTGTTCCCGCCCGCCCTGATCGGCACCGCGATCGTGGGTGCCGGCGCCGGGCGGTCTCATCGGCCACCTCTCGCGCGGAATCTCCCGAGGCGAGCTCAAGGATCTCGGCGAGGAGCTCGACCAGGGCAACGCCGCGGTGATCGTGATCGGCGAATCGAAGATCGAGGAGCAGCTCGAGAAGGCGGTCACCCGCGCCACCAAGCTCATCGAGAAGCAGATCGACGCCGACGCCGAGCAGCTCAAGCGCGAGATCGAGGCGGCCGCGAAGGAAGGTCTCGCTTAGCGGCCCGCATTCGCTGAGTTGGCCCGGCGAAGCAGGTTGTCGAGGGCCTGTGGCGCGCGGTCGTTCTCGCCCTGCCGATCCGGACGAAGTTCGTCCGATTTCGCAGTCCCATCCACCGGATACCCTCGGCCCCGAGTCACCGGGGCCGGTAGCTCAGTTGGTTAGAGCAGCGGACTCATAATCCGTAGGTCGAAGGTTCGATCCCTTCCCGGCCCACTGAGAGGTACGAGTCGAGCAGGTCGCCCACGACCTCCGGTGCCTCGTCGACGACGAAGTGGCCGGCTCCTTCGATTATCTCGACCTCGAGGTTCGCTCCGGGCTCCGGCGCGCCGACCAACTTCGTCACGGCGCTGTCGCCGCCCATGATCGCCAGGCCCGGGACCTGCAGCTCGCGTTGGGTGTAGGTGCCGCGAACGATCGCCGGCAGCTCCCGCAGCAGGAAGGTCCGGTAGAGCGCGACCGACACGTGCGCCCGTTCCGGTCGGGCGATCCCCTCGGCGTAACGGTCGGCCGCATGCCACGGGACCCGTCGCTCGCCGCCGGAGCCCTTTTGGATGAAGCTCCGGATCAGGGAGCGGGAGCTGACGAGTCGCTCTCCGAGGAACGGCGTCGAGATCGCGTACTGGTAGCTGCCGAAGAGCAGCTGAGGCGGCAGTCGCTTCAGGAGAGGGGTCGAAGCGCCACGGCGGTGGGATGTCCAGCGCCGCGAAGCGCTCGACGCGTTCGGGGTGCTCGAGCGCGAGAAGCCAGGCGATCCAGCCGCCCCAGTCGTGACCGACGATCGTGGCGCGTTCGATCCCCTCGCCGTCGAGGAGGGCCAGGACGTCGGCGGCGAGCTGATGCTTCGCGTAGCTCCCGCGGGGCGCCTCCGACCGGCCGAAGCCGCGGAGGTCGGGCACGAGCACCCGGTGGTCGCGGGCGAACCGGTCGACCAGCGGCTCCCACATGCTGCCGTCCTGTGGCCAGCCATGGAGCAGGAGCAGCGGCGGGCCATCGCCCGCTTCCGTGACGTGAAGTTCCACTCCTGGCACCTTGACTCGCCGCTCGGTTCGCTCCTGACTCATCTCCACCTGCGTCGCTGCCCACACCCGAGGGCCGCAACCGGAAGGCTGCGTCGATTGGAGCGCTCAGCTCCCACCGCGCTGTTCACCGCGCTCTTGCGAGCGCAGTGAGCTCAGGGCTTGCTTCGAAGACCTCTAGCCGGCAATGGACGTGCCGAAGATCGCGCAGTCGAAGACACCGGAGATGCCGGTGCCGTCGATCGCCGAGTAGTGCGCCGTCGCCACCTGCGCGCCGCCGGCGGACATGTAGGTCAGGTCCATCTGGTCGTCGACGTTGCCGGGGATCAGGGTCACGGTCTGCGAGCTGTCGAGATCAGTGTCCTGGGCGAAGGTGCCGACCCGCACGTTGATGACGTCGGCGGCCCCGTCGTTCGCGGTTGAGCGGAGGCGAGCCTGGGAGAACGTGCCCGCGGCGCAACTCGACTCCGCGACGGCGCCGGTGAAGTTCTGAATCACCGTGTTCGGCGCGCCGCCCGTTGCGAGGAAGGTGAACCTGCTGACCTTCGGGGCGGTCGGATCAGCGCCGCCGGCCGGTCCCTGGGGACCCGCGGGCCCGGTGGGGCCCTTGAGCTTGCTTGTGGGGCACTTGACCTTGTTGTTGCCCTTGAGCTTGCAGGTCACAGCATTTGAGCTGCTGGGAAGCGCGATGACGAACAACCCGGCGATGACAAGGGCAAGGGGGAAGAAGAGGATCGACCGCTTGCTCGCGAGTACTTCAACCATCCGAATTACATCCCCTTATGTTTTGCCCCGACGCCATTCGCGAAGCTCTGTTCAGCGAACCTACATCCGGGGGTCGGTTGTAGTCAAGGGGAACAGAGCTCCCGAGCTAGGACCAGCCGGATGCCGAGCAGACGGTGAATCCGTAGTCGCGTGCGTCCTGACGGGCATCTTTGCCCTCGGCGGTGAACGTCTCGCCGAACTGCTCGTAGGCATCGATGTCATCCGCCACGATGGCGCGCCTGGCCTCGCGGAGCGTCTCGATCTGCGAGCTCAGCCCGTCCGTGTACGCCGTCAGCGTCTCGATCTCATCGTCCGGTGCCTCGAAGGCGGCGATCTGCTCGTGGGTGTCGACGAGGTTGTCGATGAACCGGTCCATCAGGCGGGCGACCTCGCTCCGGTTCGAAGGGGTCATGTCGTCGCTGAATGCTCCCAGTGCCCGCTGCAGCTCGCCGGTGATCTCACCGAGGTGGCCGTACATGGACTGGCAGGTCGAGTCGGCTCGCCCGATGAGCGCGGCCCGGCCGGGAGACGCATCCTCCGGAGGTGCGGGCTGCGACTTGGACAGCGCCGTGACGACGAGCGTCAGACCGCTCTCGTCGAAGCAGATCTGCAGGACGTCAGCGAGAGGCTCGTTCGGCAGCGGGAAGTAGATGCAGCCCTCCGGGGAGCCCTTGGTCGGGCCCTGCCTGAGCACGGGGTCGACGCCCGCAACCTCGAGCACCTCCTCCTCGGACATCCCGGGCTTGAACTCGGACAGGACCTTGTCCTTGATCGGGATCACCCGCTCGGTGGAGGGGTCGGTCGTGGTTTCCGAGCCTCCGTCCCCGCCGCAGCCGGCGATGAGGGCCGCGACCGACAGCAAGGCAACCAGCGCAAGCGCACATCGCGTGGGCGGCCCGGTCATCCGAGCAGACGCTAGACCATGACTGGGTTCCCTGAGCTCGGCGGTTTGCGCGTCGCGCTGCGGGCAGCCGAGTCCATGACGAAGCCGCACCAGCACCAGGCGCACGGCCCGTACTCCGCTCAGCGGTTGGGCCCAGCTCGGAGCAGAGGAGTTGTTTCGCCCCGGCGATCTGCCACGGAAGCGGGCGGATCGTCTGCGCGAGAGCGTCCCCGCGCTCGCGCCGCGCGGTCCGCCGCCGCACGCTTAGTAGAAGTCGGATTCCGCAATCCGCTAGGAGAGGAGCCGTCGCATGGAGGCAGCACGCAGACCAAGGGGAGAGGGAGCGGTCCTGTTCGCCGCGACGATGTTCCTCGTCCTGGGCATCTTCAACGTCATCGTCGGGGTCTTCGCGCTCGCCGGTGACGACCACTTCGCCGAGGAGCAGCTCTTCTTCGCGAACCTGACCTTCTGGGGAATCCTGATGATGGCGATCGGCGCGGTTCAGCTGCTGGTCGCGAAGCTGATCTTCGAGAAGAACGCGAACGGTCAGGGCGCCGGCGTCGTCCTCTGCGCGTTCAGCTTCGTCACGCAGATCTTCTTCCTGCCGGTGTTCCCGATCTGGTCGCTGCTGATCATGGCGATCGACGTGATCATCATCTGGGGCCTCTGCGTCTACGACGATCACTTCGTCTAGGCCCGCGGGGGCATCGAGCGCCGAGTAAGGGAGAGGACGGCGCGCGATATCGGTGATCAGGGGCGGACTCGGAGCCGGCGCACCAACTTCGAACGGTTTCCCAGCGCATCCTTCGCGCTCAGGGTCACGGAGACGCGCGCGCTCTTCGGCGGGAAGAGCGGCCGCACCGTTCGCGTCTTCCCGGGCCGCAGCCTCACGCGCCGGCCGCCGACGGCCCGGCCGCCGGCCCGCAGGGTCAGGCGGGCCGTGCAGTTCGTGGCACCGACCGACTCACATCCGACCCTGAGGCTGATCCGCCGGCCGCGCCGGGGCCGCGACGGGCTCGCCGCGAGATCGAGAGGATCGGGTCGCGCCGTTGCGCGTAGGGGCGGGTCGCCGGCTCGGCGGGACGGCGGCGGCGGCGTTCTGCGCCAGGAAGATCGGCAGGAAGCCGTTGGCGACGGTGGCGATGATCGGGTCGGCGTCCGGCATCAGCTTCGGTTTCGCAGGGGGCGGGGGAGATGCGCGCTGGATCGGCGGGCCCGTCGTGTCTCGATCGCGTCGATCACGAGCTCGTAGGCGACGGCGTCGGCGAGGATGTCGAAGTGGCTCACCTGGCGGCCGGGGCAGACATCCTGCAGGACGATGTTGGTCGCGCCGCGGAACCTGCTCGCGTCGGGCTGGGGCGTGATGAGCGTGTCGTTGAGGCTGGTGATCGAGGTGAAGGCGGGTCCGTCCGGGAACCGGCGCCGCGGCGAGCGCCGCGATGAAGGCCGAGCCGGCGGTGATCTGACGGGTCGCCGCCGCGCAGGGTGCGCCGTTCCCGCAGAGCGCCTGGGGCTGCGACGTCCCGTTGTAGGGAGTGGCGAGCGAGATCAGATCCGAGACCTTGCGGGCGACGTCCGGCCAGAAGGTCAGCGCCCAGAGCTCGTCGAGCGCGCCGTGCTGGTGGCCGAGCAGGATCACGTCGCGCCCGCTCTCCCGGCTCATCCGCCGCACCGAGGCGACGACGTACTCGGCGGTCCGCTGGAGGTCGCCGTAGCCGCTGTCGGGAACCGTGATCGAGCAGGTGGGAATTCCGAGCTTCGGCAGCCGGGCCAGGTAGTTCCAGCCGTAGGAGGCCTCGGCGGTGGAGAACGCTGGGGTCAGCAGGACCGGGTCGCTTGAGGCCTCAGCCAATGTCGTGTTGCAGGTGAGCGCCGAGTCGATGTCCGCGTCGGTGATCTCGAGCGGCGGCCCGGCGGCCGCGTCGGCAGCCGCGGGAAGCGCCAGGGCGAGGGCGATCAGGCCCACGAGGGGAATGAAAGCGAGTCTCCAACCCTTGGCCATCGGACCCGTTCGTCGTCGCCGGTCGTCGTAGGGGTGGTTTTCGGCAATCAACGGAGAGGGAGTCATCGTATGGAGGCAGCTGGAAGGCAGGGGGAGAGGGTGCGGTCCTGTTCGCCGCGACCATCTTCCTCGTCCTCGGCATCTTCTACCTAGCCGAGCGCGTCGGCGGCGTCGACGATCTCCGCCCGCATGTTGCGCTCCATCATCTTCAGCGCGGCGTCGCCGAGCTCGCTGTCGATCGGGACCACCGCGTCGCGCGGAACGCGAACCTCGAAGCTCCGGACGTAGGCGTCGAGCGCCGAGTAGAGGATGCATTGCTCGGTGACCTGCCCCGCCAGCACGAGCGTCTCGGTCCCGTGTTCGCGCAGCAGATGATCGAGTGAGGTGCTGTAGAAGGCGCTGTGGCGCACCTTCTGCAGGAAGAAGGTGCCCTTCGGCGGCAGGAGCGGTTCGACCAGATCCGGGCGCTTCCCATTCATCGCCGCCGCGCCGAGGTCCTTGGACGTAGCGGTGAAGTCCTCGTAGTTGTCGTTGACGTAGATCAGCTCGGCGTCGTCGTTGTCGAGGCTCGCGGCGATCAGCTCTCGAAGCGGCTCGATCCTGCTCTCGGCGTTCGCCGCGAGCTGCTCAGCGTCCTCGTGGTCGTAGGGGTTGAGGACGTCGATGACGATGGTGGCGATGCGCGACATGGCTTGCATGTGCCCGAGGTTCCGAGACCTATTCGCGGGCAGGCTTCACACTTCAGCGCATGGATTTCCGCTCGCTATACGAGCACGGGTTCGCCCGGATCGCCGCGTGCACGGGACCGGTCGTCATCGGCGACCCCGAGGCCAACGCCGCAGGGGTCATGCGGCAGGCCGGCGCCTGCGCGGAGGACGGGGTCGCGGTGGCGCTCTTCCCCGAGCTCTGCCTGAGCGGCTACTCGATCGAGGATCTCCTTCATCAGGACGCCCTTCTCGACGCAGTCGA
This sequence comes from uncultured Solirubrobacterales bacterium, assembly GCA_963740845.1. Lineage (GTDB taxonomy): Bacteria > Actinomycetota > Thermoleophilia > Solirubrobacterales > 70-9 > RHKX01. The sequence continues at coordinate 83,673 of CAVUFM010000022.1, read as the reverse complement.
GAGCGCGATCGAGGACGTCGTCTCGGGCTCGGCCGGGATCTCCCCGCTGCTTGTGGTCGGTGCGCCGCTTCGCCACGCGGGCCGGGTTTTCAACTGCGCGCTCGCGATCCAGGGTGGCCGGCTGCTCGGGGTGGTCCCCAAGTCGTACCTCCCGACCTATCGCGAGTTCTACGAACGCCGGCAGATCGCCCCGGGCGACGACCGGCGCGGCTCGATCCGGGTCGGCGACGCCGAGGTTCCCTTCGGTCCCGACCTCCTGTTCAACGCCACCGACGTTCCTGGCCTGCTCGTCCACGCCGAGGTCTGCGAGGACGTCTGGGTGCCGATCCCGCCGAGCTCGGAGGCCGCTCTCGCCGGCGCGACCGTCCTGCTGAACCTCTCGGGCAGCCCGATCACGGTCGGCCGCGCCGAGGACCGCAAGCTGCTCTGCCGCGCGCAGTCCTCTCGCTGCCTCGCCGCCTACGCCTACGCCGCGGCCGGCGAGGGCGAGTCGACGACCGATCTCTCCTGGGACGGGCAGACGATGATCTGGGAGAACGGGGTCCTGCTCGGCGAGAGCGAGCGGTTCCCGCAGGGCGAGCGGCGCACGGTCGCCGACGTCGACCTCGATCTGCTCCGGCAGGAGCGGATGCGGATGGGCACCTTCGACGACAACCGCCGCACCCACGCGGAGCGAACGGGCTCCTTCCGCACGATCGACTTCGAGCTGGCCCCGCCGGGCGGCGACCTCGGCCTGCGCCGCCGGCTCGAGCGGTTCCCGTTCGTCCCCGCCGATCCGGAGCGGCTCGAGCAGGACTGCTACGAGGCCTACAACATCCAGGTCGCTGGGCTGCAGCGGCGGATGGACGCGATCGGCGAGCCCAAGGTCGTGATCGGCGTCTCCGGCGGGCTCGATTCGACCCACGCCCTCATCGTCGCCGCCAAGGCGATGGATCTCGCCGGCCGGCCCCGCTCGGACATCCTCGGCTTCACGCTTCCGGGCTTCGCGACCGGCGAGGAGACCAAGACGAACGCGCACGCGCTCATGCGCGACCTCGGGATCACCGCCGAGGAGATCGACATCACCGAGACCGCCCGGCTGATGCTCGAGAACATCGATCACCCCTTCGCCCGCGGCGAGGAGGTCTACGACGTCACCTTCGAGAACGTCCAGGCCGGTCTGCGCACCGACTACCTCTTCCGGATCGCCAACCAGCGCGGCGGCATCGTCCTCGGAACCGGCGACCTCTCCGAGCTTGCGCTCGGCTGGGCCACCTACGGGGTCGGCGACCAGATGAGCCACTACAACGTCAACGCCGGCGTCCCGAAGACGCTGATCCAGCACCTGATCCGCTGGGTTGCGGCGTCGGGGCAGTTCGGCGACGACGTCAACACGACGCTCACCGCGATCCTCGAGACCGAGATCAGCCCCGAGCTCGTGCCGGGCGACGAGCTCCAGTCGACCGAGTCGAAGATCGGCCCCTACGCGCTGCACGACTTCACGCTCTTCCACGTGCTCCGCTTCGGCTTCAGGCCATCGAAGATCGGCTTCCTCGCGTGCCACGCCTGGGAGGACGCCGAGGCCGGCCAGTGGCCGCCGAACTTCCCCGACGCCGAAGCGCGTCGACCTACGACGAGGCGGAGATCCGCCGCTGGCTCGAGCTCTTCTGCGAGCGCTTCTTCGCCTTCGCCCAGTTCAAGCGCTCGGCGCTGCCGAACGGGCCGAAGGTCTCCCACGGCGGATCGCTCTCGCCGCGCGGTGACTGGCGCGCGCCCTCCGATGGAACCGCAACCGCGTGGTTGCGCGACCTGGAGCGCTGGGAACCGGGCTCCTAGAGCACGAAGGCGACGAGGCCGGCGACCACCGCGATCGCGAGCACGACCACGCCGACGGCGTGCCCGGGGTGATCCTCGCGAAGCAGGAAGTAGGCGAAGAGCGGCGCCAGGATCGGTACGAACACCGTGATCCCATAGCTGAACGGGACGATGTACTTCGTGGCGTCGTCGCCGGTTCCGCTCATCGGTTCGCCTCGATCCGCACCGCCGGATCCTCGCACCAACGCAGCACGGAGTCCCACTCGCCGTACCCATCGTCGGGGTTCAGGTGCGCGGCGCCCGCGATCTCGTCGACCTCGAAGCCGGCTGCATCGGCCCAAGCGGGCACCCCGCCCGGGCTGTAGGGGTCGCCCTCGCCGCGGACCAGGCGCGGCGTCGCCCGGGAGCTCGCGCGCAGCGGCGCCGGGTCGAAGTCACCGACGTGGAACTCCTCGCCTCCCGCCGGCACCTCGGGATCCTCGGGCGGAGAGACGAGCAGGAGCCGGTCGACCGGGCGCTCGAGCGCGGGGGAGAGGTGGATCCACAGGAGCGTCCCGAGCGAGTGGCAGATCACCGTGCGCTCGCCGGCCATCGCCGCGAGCTCCTCGCGGGCGATTCCCGCCCAGCGCTCGCGGCTCGGCGACTCGGGATCGGGCATGAGCGGCCGCGAGACCGACTCGCCGCGGTCTCGCAGGGTGCGCTCCAGCCAGGCGTGCCAGTGGGCGGGGTCGCCGTCGTAGCCGAACCCGTGGAGGATCAGATAGGAGCGGTCCGCCATCCGGTGATATTCCCAGCCGGACGAGTCTGAAGGCCGTCAGATCAAGGACGCAGGAGGTGACGCGGCCTCCGGGGCGCGAGCCGACGAGGACGCAGAGCTGCCGACCCTCAGGCCGTCCGGGGGAGCTTCCAGCCCATGGGGCCCTCACGGACCAGGCCGGCTCCCTTGAGCTCGGCGAGACCCTCCTCGGCCTCGGCGCGCTCGATGCCCTCGTTCTGGGCGATCAGCGCCGGGGTGTTGAGGGCGGGCTTGGTCTGCAGGCTCTCGAGGCAGAGCTTCGCGTTTTCGCTGAGATCGGTCATGAGTCGGCGCAGAATGCCACACGTCCCGGAGCGGCGGCGCCCTCGCGCGGTCCGCCGCGCTCTAGATTCGTCCGTCGTGGACCGGACGCACCCCATCGCCAGTGCGCGCTCGGTCGGGCGTGATCGCCTGGCCGAGGTGCGCGAGGCCTGGCTCTCGGTGGTGCAGGTCGGCCTCGCCGCCGGCCTCGCCTACCTGATCGCCCACGAGCTGGTCGGTCATTCCTCGCCGTTCTTCGCTCCGATCGCCGCCGTCCTGACGCTCGGGGTGAGCATCGGTCAGCGGGGGCGGCGCGCCTTCGAGCTCGGGATCGGCGTCGCGCTCGGGATCGGCGTCGCCGACCTGCTCGTCTTCGTGATCGGGACCGGCGCCTGGCAGGTCGGCCTCATCGTGTCGCTCGCCGTCGTCGCGGGGATCCTCGCCGGCGGCGGAGCGATGCTCGTGAACCAGGCCGCGGCCTCGGCGGTCCTCGTCGCGACGCTCCCCGTCCCCAGCTACTCGGGCGCGCGGTTCATCGATGCGCTGATCGGAGCTGGGGTCGCCCTGCTTCTCAACGCGCTCATCCCGTCGCACCCGGTGCGGATGGCGAAGCGTGAGCTGGAGCCCCTGCTCGCCGAGCTCGCCTCGATCTTCGACCAGCTCGCCGGCGCCCTTCGAACCCAGGACCGCGCGGCGGCGGCCGAGGCTCTCGCGCGCGGCCGTCGCGGCGAGCCGGCGATCGCGACCGTCCGCGCAACGCTCTCCGCGGGGTTCGAGGTGACGGTCATGGCACCGCCCCGGCGCGGCAACCGGGGCGTCATCGATGAGCTCGCAACCGCGATCGACCCGATCGACTTCGCCTGGCGCAACTCCCGGGTGCTCGCCAGGAACTCGATGCGCTCGATCGATCTCGGAGACCCGGCTCCGCCCGACGCCGTCGAGAGCGTCCGCCTGCTCGCCGAGGCGACCCGGCAGCTCGACCGCTCGCTCTGGGACCCGGGGGCGACCGCTGCGGCGAGGGAGGCCTCGCTCTGCGCGGCGGTGCTGGCGACCAAGTCGCTCGCGGACACGGCGAACCTCTCGGTGAGCGCGATCGTCAGCCAGGTGCGCTCGATCGCGGTGGACCTGCTCCGGGCGTCGGGGCTGTCGGACGAGGGAGCGCAGGCCGAGGTCGGCGGCGGCGCTCGCCAGGGATCCTTCAATCCCGGCCTGAGGAAGCTCCTCAGGCGTCCGCCGGCCGGAGCGCGCGGAAGAGCGCCCCAGCCCGAGACGATCGCCCACACTCCCTCCAGCAGGAGGAACCCGAGCTGGCTGTCGATCGCGGCGAGGACGGCGAGGATCGCCGAGCCGATGAGGTTGAGCACGAGGTAGAGGACCGAGTGCTGGTCGATCCGGCCGAATTGGGCGCCGGCGTAGGCGACGAGGATCAGGATCGCGCCGACGATCTGGACGAGCTGGTCCATCAGGCTGGAACGCTCGGCGATCGACTCCCAGAAGCGGATGTACTCGCGCTCGAATCCGGTGCCGGCCTCCAGGGCGAGGCGCATCCCGGCGGCCATCTCCAGCTCGGATATCGCCTCGTACTCGGCGAGCTTCTCCCGGTGGGAGGCGATCTGCGTCGCCGCGAGCGCGGTGGGGTCGGCCCCGAGGAAGAGCTTCAGCATCCCGGCGTCGCGCAACTCCCAGGTTGCGGGTGTCGGTGTCCGCGCGCCAGGCCTCGAGTGCCTCGTGGCCGGCGGCGGTCAACCGGTAGATCCGCCGCCGCCTGCCGCCGCTCTCGCGCTCCTCGTCCAGCAGGCCGAGCTCGGCGAGGCGGCCGCACTCCGAGTAGAGCTGGGTGTGGGGGATGGCCCAGAAGTTGGCGACGCTCATCGCCGAGAGGCGCTTGAGGTCGTAGGGGGTCGCCGGCTCGAGCATCTCGATGAGCCCGAGGACGACGTGGGAGGTCGGGGTGAGGCGCGGCTCGGTCACGGCGGACATGCTACAGTTCCGGCCGCATCGTTCATTCCGAACTATTGGACGCGTCGACTTCTCGAAGGGGAGCGCACCATGGAGCCCACCGCCGCACCGACCCGAAGCCACGCGGAGCCCCGCGACTACGCCGAGGCCAAGATCGGATTCGAGTCGCTCGAGGACGAGGTCCGGATCGACGCGCTGCCGGTCGAAGGCGAGCTCCCGGCCTGGCTCCACGGCTCCCTGCTGCGAACGGGTCCCGCCAAGTTCGAGGTCGGGGAGCAGTCGATGCGCCACTGGTTCGACGGCCTCGCGATGCTGCACCGCTTCGGGATCGCCGACGGCGAGGTCTCCTACGCGAACCGCTTCCTCGACACGGAGGCGAAGAAGTCCGCTGACGAGAGCGGCGAGATCTCCATGCCGGAGTTCGGGACCGATCCGTGCCGGTCGCTCTTCAAGCGCGTCACGTCGATGTTCTCGCCGAGCCTGACCGACAACGCCAACGTCAACCTCGTCGAGCTCGGGGAGCGATACGTCGCGCTGACGGAGACGCCGATCCCGGTCCAGTTCGACCCGGAGACGCTCGCCGCCGCCGGCGTCGCCTGGAAGGTTCCCGGCGAGCTCACGACCGCCCACCCGCACCTCCAGCGCTCGACCGGCGGGCTGCTCAACTACGCCGCCAAGCTCGGGCCGCGCAACCAGTACCGCTTCTTCCACATCGCTCCCGACTCCGAGTCGCCGGAGATGATCTCCTCGACGCCGGTCTCCGAGCCCGCGTACATGCACTCGTTCGGCCTGACCGAGCGCTGGATCGTGCTCGCGGAGTTCCCCTTCGTCGTCAACCCGCTGCGCCTCGCGCTCTCGGGGCGCCCGTACATCGAGAACTACCGCTGGAAGCCCGAGCTGGGCACGCGCTTCACGCTGATCGATCGCGCGACCGGCGAGGCGAGCGGCCCGTTCGAGACCGATGCCTGCTTCGGCTTCCACCACGTCAACGCCTACGAGGACGAAACGGGCGCGGTGGTCGCCGACATCTGCACGTTCGAGGACGCCGAGATCGTCGAGAGCCTCTACCTCGGGAAGCTGCGCGACGGCGCGCCGGTCCCGAAGCCGTCCCTGACGCGCTTCACGATCGATCCCGCTGCGGGCTCGGTGACCCACGAGGAGCTCGTCCCCGAGGGCATCGACCTGCCGCGGATCAACTACGGGCGGGTGAACGAGCGGCCGTACAGATACGTCTGGGGCTCGGGGATGGAGCCGGGCAGCGGCACGTTCTTCGACCGCATCCTCGCCGTCGACCTCGAGGAGCGCTCGACGCTCACCTGGTACGAGCCGGGCTGCTACCCCGGCGAGCCGGTCTTCGTCGCCGAGCCGGGTGCCGAAGCCGAGAACGCCGGCGTCCTCCTCTCGGTCGTGCTCGACGCCGAGGCGGGGACTTCGTTCCTGCTCGTCCTCGATGCCTCCGACCTGAGCGAGCGGGCCCGCGCTCGCGTCCCGCATCACATCCCGTTCAGCTTCCACGGCCAGTTCAGCCGCCGGCGCTGATGCCGCTCGTTTCCCGAGGAACCAGCTCGGGTAGGTTCCGCGCATGGCCCAACGCTTCTTCCTAGACGAGCTGAAGATCACGCTCCCCGGCCTTCGACCACCACAACTCGATCCCGGACAAGCACACGAGCAACGGCGAGGACGTCTCGCCGGCGCTCGAGTGGACCGGCGCCCCCGAAGGGACGCAGGCCTTCGCGGTGGTCTGCCACGACCCTGACGCCCCGATCGTCGACGGGCTGGACCCACTGGGTCGCCTACGGCATCGACGGTGACGCCACCGGACTCCCCGAGGGAGTCTCCGGCCTCGCCGAAGGTCCGAACACCAACGGCAACGACGGCTACAACGGACCGGCGCCGCCGCCCGACCACGGGACCCACCACTACTACTTCTGGGTCTACGCGCTGAGCGAGGATCCCGATCTCGAGCCCGGCCTCGACCGGCGTCAGCTCCTCGACGCGATCGAGGACCTCGTGCTCGAGCAGGCGCGGCTGGTCGGGACGTACAAGAACTGAGCGCCCCGGTTTCACTTGGGGAACATCGCGGCCTCGGGCGCACGGGCATGATGGTCAGCCCGCTCTGCCTCGGGACCATGATGTTCGGGAAGTGGGGGAACCCCGACCACGACGAGTCGGTCCGGATCATCCACGCCGCGCTCGACGCGGGGATCAACTTCATCGACACCGCCGACGTCTACTCGCGCGGCGAGTCGGAGGAGATCGTCGGCAAGGCGCTCGCCGGCGGGCGCCGCGACGACGTCATCCTCGCGACGAAGGTCCACGGGAGCATGGGGGAGGGCGCCAACGAGCGCGGCAACTCCCGCCGCTGGATCACCCGGGAGGTCGAGCGGAGCCTGGAGCGCCTCGGCACCGACTGGATCGACCTCTACCAGGTGCACCGCTACGACGCGCACACCGATCACGCCGAGACGCTCGCGGTCCTCAACGACCTGCAGCGCGAGGGCAAGATCCGCGCGTTCGGCTGCTCGACCTACCCGGCCGAGGAGATCGTCGAGTCGCACTGGACCGCCGAGCGCCGCGGGCTCGCGGGCTACGCAACCGAGCAGCCCCCGTACTCGATCTTCATCCGCGGCATCGAGCGCGACGTCCTGCCGACCGCTCAGCGCCACGGGATGGGCGTGATCCCCTGGAGCCCGCTCGCGATGGGCTGGCTCGCCGGCAAGTACAAGCGCGGGGAGGCTCCCGGGTCCTCCGTTCGCGCGGAGATGATGGCGAAGCGCTTCGACACCGACCATCCCGACAACCAGCCCAAGCTCGACGCGGTCGAGAAGCTCGAGGGGCTTGCCGCGGAGGCCGGGATCTCGCTCATCCACCTCGCCCTGGCCTTCACGCTCGCCCACCCTGCGATCACCGCGCCGATCATCGGCCCGCGGACGATGGAGCAGCTCGAGAGCCAGATCGGCGCCGCCGACGTCACGCTCACCGGCGACGTGCTCGACGCGATCGACGCGATCGTCCCGCCGGGGACGAACCTGGCCGACGAGGGCGGCTACACGCCGGCCGCCGTCGCCGACCCCGCCCTTCGGAGGCGCATCTGATGCGCGCCGCGGTGCTGCGCGAGCTCGGCGGCGTCCCCGAGGCCGGGGAGTTCGACGAGCCGCCCGCCGACGCCCCCGGCGAGCCCATCGAGGTTGCGGTCGCCGGGCTCAACCCCGTCGACCTGTTCGTCGCTTCAGGCAACCATCCGGCGATGAAGCCGGAGCCGCCGTGCGTCCCGGGCTTCGAGGGCATCGGCACGCGCGCCGACGGGACGCGCGTCTACTTCGGCGTGGCGATCCCGCCTTTCGGCGCGTTCGCCGAGCGCACCCGCGCTCCCGTCGAGTCGCTCGTCGAGGTCCCCGACGGCGTCGACGACGCGACCGCGGTCTGCTTCGGGATCGCCGGCATGGCCGGCTGGCTGGCGCTCGAGTGGCGAGCGAAGCTGCAGGCGGGGGAGAGCGTGCTGGTGCTCGGCGCGAGCGGCATGGTCGGCCGCGTCGCCGTCCAGGCCGCGAAGCTGCTGGGAGCGGGGCGCGTCATCGCCGCCGCCAGGAACGAGAGCGCGCTCGCCGAGCTCGAGGCCCTGGGAGCCGACGCGACGGTCCCGATCACCGACGAGGGCTTCACCGACGCGCTGCGCGCTGCGGCGCCGGACGGGATCGACGTGATCGTCGACCCGGTCTGGGGCTCGGCGGCGGTGGCCGCGATCGACGCGGCGTCTCACTACTCGCGACTGATCCAGGTCGGCAACGCCTCCGGGCCCGAGGCGGATCTGTCGGCCCCGCACTTCCGCAACAAGCACGCCTCGATCATCGGCCACTCCAACTTCCTCGTTCCCAACGAGGACAAGGCCGACGCCTTCCGGAAGATGTGCAAGCACGCCGCCGCGGGTGATCTGAAGGTCGAGTCGGAGGAGATCCCACTGGCGGACATCGCGGATGCCTGGAAGCGTCAGGGCGAAAGCCCCGGCCGCAAGCTCGTCATTCGGGTCTGAGCTGAGGCCGCCGACCGGCTCGCTTTCTGGCAGCGAGGGGAACCACATGCACCGAGTGGCAGAAATCGGCACTCACGGTTCCGATTCCTGCCACTCGATGAGGAAACCGAGCTGGCTGGTCGCCCGCCGCTGCCTTGATGCCCGCGCCCTAGCTCGCTTTGGCCCTGTCCTTCTTCGCCACGCGCTCCTCGAAGATCGCCTGGATGTCCTCGAGGCGCTTGCCCTTCGTCTCGGGCACCAGCGCCTTGCAGAAGAAGAAGGTCAGCAGGCAGATCGCCGCGTAGAAGAAGAAGGCGCCGCTGCGGCCGAGGCCGTCGATCAGCAGCAGGAACGTCAGCGAGACGATGAAGTTGAAGGTCCAGTTGGCCATCGTGCCGACCGATGCCGCCTTCGACGCGGAGCTCGATCGGATAGAGCTCGGCGTTGAGCAGCCAGAAGATCGGGCCGAGGCTGATCGCGAAAGCGCCGACGTAGAGCATCAGGCTGCCGACGGCGACGACCGAGCCGACGGTCGACGAGGCGCCCGCGGCGAAGACGATCGCGAGCGAGCTGAGCGCCACCGCCATCGTCAGCGTGCCCCAGAGCAGCAGCGGCCGGCGCCCGGCGCGGTCGAGCAGCCGGATGGCGACGATCGTCATGCCGACGTTGACGAGGCCGACCGCGACCGAGGCGAGGATCGCCGCCGAGTCGCCGTCGATCCCGGTGTAGCCGACGATCGTCGGCGCGAAGTAGATGACGGTGTTGATGCCCGAGACCTGCTGCAGGATCGCGAGGCCGACGCCGACGATGAGGGCGGCGCGGGCGACCGGTTGGAGGAGGTCCTTCCAGTCGCCCGGTTCGGAGACGATGCTGTCGGCGATCTCGTCGAGCTCGGCGTCGATCGCCGCCGGGTCGTGGACCCGGATCCGCTCGAGCGTCGCCTTCGCGTCGTAGCCGCGGCCGACCATGACGAGCCAGCGCGGGCTCTGCGGCATCCGCAGCATCCCGATCAGCAGCGCGATCGCCGGGACGGCGCCGAGGCCGAGCATCAGCCGCCAGTCCTCGCTCGGCTCGAAGGCGAGGCCGACGCCGTAGGCGACGACGATGCCGATCGTCACCGAGAGCTGGAAGAAGGTGACGAGGCGGCCGCGGATGTCGGGTGGGGCGACCTCGGAGATGTAGACGGGAGCGGCGGCCGAGGCGAGCCCGATCGCGGCGCCGACCACGACGCGGGCGATGACCAGGACCTCCACGCCGCCGGCGACCGCGCTGCCGATCGCGCCGACGATGAAGATGGCCGCCGAGATCAGGATCATCAGCCGGCGCCCGTAGGTGTCCGAGAGCCGGCCGGCGAAGAGCGCGCCGCCGACGGCACCGATCGGAACCGCCGCGACGACCAGCCCGGAGCCGAAGCTCGAGAGGCCGAACTCCGGCTCGATGAACAGGAGCGCGCTGGCGATGATGCCGGTGTCGTAGCCGAAGAGGAGGCCGCCGAGGCCGGCGATCGCCGCGGTCATGATGACCGCGCGCATCGCGTGCTTGCGGTCGGCTTCGGTCGTCTCCGTGGCCATCGAACGTGACTCTAGTCACACTGACGGCCGATCCGTCAGCTCGGCGTCATCGTCGGCTCACGGCACAGGGCCGCATCGCCTCCTCGTCCTGATCTGACGGCTCGGACTCGTCAGTCCGTCGAGGATCGCGTCGGCCGCTGCTTCGGCGAGGTCGAGCTGCTCGGCGACCAGATCCAGGCCGCTGTCCCAGAAGCCCGGATCGGCGAGGTCGACGCCGACGATCGCTCCCAGCTCCTCGGGTGAGCGCGAGCCGCCGCAGGCCAGCATCTCGAGGTAGCCCGGGACGATCTCCTCGCCGCGCTCGACGTAGAGCCGGTAGACCGAGAGCGCCAGGAGCTGCCCGTAGGCGTAGGCGTAGACGTAGCCGGGCGTGCCGATGAAGTGGGGGACGTAGGACCACCACGACCGGTAGTTGTCGGTGATCTCGACGGAGTCGCCGAGCATCTCGGTCTGGGTCTCGTACCAGAGCTCGCCGAACCGCTCGACCGAGAGCTCGCCCTCCTCGCGGCGTGCGGTGTGGACGCTGTGCTCGAACTGGTTCATCGCGATCTGGCGGAACACCGTCGCGATCTGGCCCTCGATCGACTCGGCGAGCAGGTTGAGGCGCGAGCGCGGGTCGTCGGCGGTCTCGAGCAGGCGCCCGAAGACGAGCTCCTCGGCGAACACCGAGGCGGTCTCGGCGACGGTGAGCGGCGTGCTCTGGTGGAAGACGCCCTGCTCGCGAGCGAGGTACTGATGGATGCCGTGGCCGAGCTCGTGGGCGAGCGTCGTCACGTCGCGGCGCCGGCCGGTCCAGTTGAGCATCACGTAGGGATGGACGGACGGCACCGTCGAGGCGCTGAAGGCGCCACCGCGCTTGTCGGGCCGCGGCGGCACGTCGATCCAGCCGTCGAAGAACTGGCCGGCGACCTCGCTCATCCGCGGCGAGACCGACTCGAACGTGTCGAGGACGATGCCGCGGCCCTCCTCCCAGCCGATCTCCTCGTCGTCGGCGCCGACGACCGCCATCCGGTCGTAGTCGGCGAGCCGATCGATGCCGAGGAGCTTCGCCTTCGTCCGGTACCAGCGGCGGGGGAGCTCGTAGCGCGACTTGACCGCCTCGACGAGCGCCTGCACCGATTCGTCGGATGCCTCGTTGGAGAGGTTGCGGGTTGCGAGCCAGTGCGGATAGGAGCGGAGACGGTCCATCGTCGCCTTCTCCTGCAGCAGCGTGTTGAAGGCGTAGGCCCGGGTCCGCAGCCCGGGCTGCAGCGCTTCGGTGACCGCCTCGGAGACCTCGCGGCGGCGGTCGCGGTCGGGGTCGAAGAGGTTCGAGAGCGCCTCGTCGAGGGTGACGGGCTCAGAGTCGTCTGGGCCTCGGGCAGCTCGACGCGGATGGCCGAGGTGAGCTCGTCGAAGAGGCGGCTCCATGCACCGCCGCCGGTGATCGACAGCTCGGTGACGATGCGCTCCTCGGGGGCGGTGAGCAGGTGCGGCCGGTAGCGGCGCTCGAGGCTGAGGTGATGGCGGGCGAAGTCGAGACCCTCGGTCGCCAGCAGCTCCTCGGCGCGCGCGTCGTCGAGCTCGACCCACTCGAGCTCGAAGAAGAGGAGCTTCGTCTGGATCCGCGTGGCTCGCTCCGACCCGCGCTGCAGCAGCGCGCCGACCGCGGGATCGGCGGTGTCGGCGGCGAAGCGCAGGTGGGCGAAGTTGAGCGCCCGGCCCGCGAGCTCGGAGATCCGGGCGAGCTGCTCCATCGCCGCGACGAGCCCGGGACCGTCGAGCGACGCGACCGATCCCTCGTACTCGGAGGCGAACTCCGCCGCGAGCCGCTCGGCCTCGTCGAGGAGCGCGTCGAAGGCCGCTTCGTCCCCGCCGTCGCCTGGAGCTTCGACTCCGGCCGCCTCGAGATCGATCAGGTCAGAGAGGTTCCAGGTGTCGGTTGCAGGCATCGGGCCAAGCTAACAAACAGGCCGAGGGGGGCCGGGCGCCTGATGGCCCGGCCCCTCCGGCGGTCGGCTCAGAGAGCCTTCTTCACCTTGTCGGCAGCGCCGCTCACGGCATCGCCGACGCCGTCGGCCGCATCGCCGAGCGTCTGCTTCGTCTTGCCGGCGGCCTTGTCGACCTTGCCCTCGTTCTTGAGGCTGCTGTCGTCGGTCAGGCTCCCAGCGGCTTCCTTGACCCGGCCCTTGCCCTCGTCGACCTTGCCATCTGTCTTGTTGTCAGTCATGTGGTGCTCCTCTTGCGTCGGTTACCCACGTAGCGTTCCCGATTGATGCGAAGGGCAAGCACGACACTCGCCGCGGTTGGCGGCCGCGGGCCTCTCCCTGCTCATCGGCGGATGCGGAGGAACCGACCTCGACCTCGGCGGCGATCAGGCCGCGATCGAGGCCGATGCGTCCGGCTACGAGCAGGCGGCTGGATCGATCTGCGCCGAGGTGGCGGACCGTTTCGCCGAGGCGCAGGTCGACGACCCGCGCACCTTCGCCCAGGGTGAGGAGGTGACCGGCGCGCTGCTCGAGATCGCCCGGGAGGGCGACGCGAGCCTCGCCGCGCTGCAACCTCCGGACGATCGCGTGCGCAGGCGTTCGGGCGCTACCTCGATGCGCGCGCGGAGGTCGCCGAGCTGCTCGAGCAGGCGCGCGCCGCCGCGGCAGCCGAGGACGGCGAGGCCTACGAGCAGGCTCGGCGCGACGCGATCGACGGAGCGCAGAAGCGGGCCGCGCTCGCTCGCCGGGCGGGCCTGCCGGGCTGCGCGCGGGGCGAGAGCGGCTGAACCGGGGCCCGGCGGCCCCTCCGCTGAATCGCTTCCGAATTCGGCGGCCGCCCGGAAGGGAAACGATCGACCGAGGCGAAGCTGTGCTCACCGATGAGCAAGACCGCCACGAAGACCAAGCCCCGCCGTAACGGCACCAATGGCACCGCGACTGGCAACGGAGCCAGCTCCGAGGCCCCGACGCCGGATCAGATCGGCAAGACCCTTTCGGCCTACATCACCGAGCGGTTCGACGAGTTCTCGCGCTCGCAGAAGGATGTCGCGCGCTACATCGTCGATCACCTCGAGGAAGCCGCCTTCCAGACCGCCGAGGAGCTCGCGCGCCGCGCCGACACCTCCTCCTCGACGGTCGTCCGCTTCTCCCAGGCCCTCGGCTTCGACGGCTACCCCGAGCTGCAGCAGGCGGCGATCGAGGAGTACCGGACGACGGTCGCAACGACGGGCGCTTCGTCCGGCGGAGCGCTCTTCGACTTCGACCACACGGACTTCGAGTCCTCGCTCGCCGCCGATCACGCGAACATCGAGAGCACCGTCCGCGGGTTGACCCGCGACGAGGTCGACGCCTGCGTCGAGGAGCTCGCGAGCGCACACCGCGTGGTCATCGTCGCGATGGATCAGATGGCGTTCTTCGCCTCCTACCTGCGGCACATGCTCGCGCTGCTCGACATCCGCGCCGAGACGGTCACCCAGCCGCGGCAGGAGTCGATCACCCGGATGGGGAGCGTCGACGAGAACACCCTCGTCGTGGCCTTCTCCGCCGGCCGGGCGCACCCGCTGGTGATTCGCGCGATGAAGCTGGCCCGCCACCGCGGCGCGAGCACGATCGCGATCACCGACGCAACGCTCTCCGACGTCGGCGAGCACGCCGACCACACGCTCTACTGGTCCTCGGACTCCCCGTCCTACACCCGTTCGACGACGGCGCTCCTCGCTCTCGTCGAGGCGCTGGCGCACGGCGTCTACGCCAGGGACAAGGGCGCGTTCAAGGACCGCATCCGCGCTTTCAAGCTGAAGTAGACGACCTGCGGGCAGATCGCTCCGCTTGCGACGTCGGGTCTGCCCGCTCTGTATCTCAGCGACGATTGTGTGACCCCCGGGAGGGGGCTCACCGGAGGCGCCTCTCTAGACTGAGGCGCGTGAGCGAACCGGCCACCTTCCGTCTCAAGACCGGCCTCGCGGAGATGCTCAAGGGCGGCGTCATCATGGACGTCGTCGACGCCGAGCAGGCCCGCATCGCCGAAGCCTCCGGCGCCGTCGCGGTGATGGCCCTCGAGCGCGTCCCGAGCGACATCCGCGCCGACGGCGGCGTCGCCCGGATGTCGGATCCGAGCATGATCGCCGCGATCCAGGAGACCGTGACCATCCCGGTGATGGCGAAGGCCAGGATCGGCCACTTCGCCGAGGCGCAGGTCCTGCAGGCCCTCGAGGTCGACTACATCGACGAGTCCGAGGTCCTGACGCCCGCCGACGAGGCCAACCACATCGACAAGCTCGCCTTCGACGTCCCGTTCGTCTGCGGTGCCACCAACCTCGGTGAGGCCCTGAGGCGCATCGGCGAGGGCGCCGCGATGATCCGCTCCAAGGGCGAGGCCGGCACCGGCAACATCGTCGAGGCCGTCCGCCACCTGCGCGACATCACGCAGGGAATCCGCCGCCTGCAGTCGCTCGACTCCGCCGAGATCTTCGCCGAGGCGAAGAACCTCCAGGCACCCCTTCACGTCGTCCGCGACGTCGCCGAGCGCGGTTGGCTTCCGGTGCCGCTCTTCTGCGCCGGCGGCATCGCAACCCCCGCCGACGCCGCGCTCACGATGCAGCTGGGAGCCGAGGGCAACTTCGTCGGGTCGGGAATCTTCAAGTCCGAGAACCCGGAGTCGGTCGCGAAGGCCGTCGTCGAGGCGACGACCCACTTCGAGGACCCCGAGCGGGTTCTCGCCGCCTCGACCGACCTCGGTGCGCCGATGCGCGGCGACGACATCGCCCAGCTCGCCGACGGCGAGCTCCTGCAGCAGCGCGGCTGGTAGTGCGCGGCGACGCCGCCGCAGGCCCGCCGCTTCGGATCGGAGTTCTCGCCTCCCAGGGAGGCTTCGCCGCCCACCTGAAGATGCTCGGGGAGCTCGGCGCCACGGCCGTCGCCGTCAGGACCCCTGAGGACCTGGACGACCTCGACGGCCTCGTCATCCCCGGCGGCGAGAGCACGACGATCACCAAGGCGATCGAGCGCGACGGGCTCGCTCCCGCCATCGCCGCACACGCCGAGCGCGGCAGGCCGGTGCTCGGCACCTGCGCGGGGATGATCGTCTGCGACTCCGAGCACCTCGGCCTGATCGACGCCACCACCCGCCGCAACGCCTTCGGCCGGCAGTCGCACAGCTTCGAGGCGCCGCTGCACATCGAGGGCATCGGCGACGAGCCCATCCAGGCGGTGTTCATCCGGGCACCCTGGATCGAGGAGCACGGCGCCGGGGTCGAGGTCCTGGCCGAGTGGGAGGGGCATCCGGTCGCGATCCGCGACGGCAACGTCCTCGCCTGCTCGTTCCACCCCGAGCTGACCGACGACCCGCGCGTCCACGCGCTGCTGATGGCAATGGCGACAACCGCGGCTCGCGAGCGCGCGACGGAAGGAGAGCGGAGCGGATGAGGGATCCAAGGATCGACGGACTCGCAAGGGTGCTGACGGAGTACTCGCTCGAGCTGAAGCCGGGCCAGGTGTGCGCGATCGACGCGACGACCGCGGCCGAGCCGCTGGTCAAGGCGATCTACGAGGCGGTGCTCGCCGCGGGTGCCAACCCGATCGTCAACCTCGCCTTCGAGGGCCAGCAGGCGAGCTTCTACGAGCACGCCGGCGACGATCAGATCAAGTGGATCTCGCCCGTCGAGGACTGGGTCATGGACGAGGGCGACGCCCGGATCAAGATCCTCTCCGACACCAACGTCAAGGAGCTCTCGACCGTCGCGCCGGAGAAGCAGCAGCTGCGCGCCCGCTCCCGCAGCGACCTGATGAACCGCATGATGAAGCGCAGCGCCAGCGGCGACATGCGCTGGAACGTGACGATGTTCCCGACCGAGGCCTACGCGTCGGCCGCCTCCATGAGCCAGGTCGCCTTCGAGGACTTCCTCTACCGCGCTTGCCTGCTCGACCAACCCGACCCCGTCGCCGCCTGGAAGCAGGCCGCCGAGGAGACCAACCG
Source organism: uncultured Solirubrobacterales bacterium (assembly GCA_963740845.1). Lineage (GTDB taxonomy): Bacteria > Actinomycetota > Thermoleophilia > Solirubrobacterales > 70-9 > RHKX01. The sequence goes on along the minus strand of CAVUFM010000022.1, from coordinate 67,340 downwards.
GCTCTGCGAGTGGATCCAGGGCAAGGAGGAGGTCGTCATCGAAGGTCCGGGAACGAACCTGAAGCTGAACGTCTCCGGCCGTACCTTCGTGCCCGCCGACGGCAAGTACAACATGCCCGACGGGGAGTTCTTCACCGGTCCGGTCGAGGACTCCGCCGAGGGCGAGGTCACCTTCCACCTGCCGGCCGCCTATCAGGGCCGCGAGGTCTCAGGCGTCAAGTTCCGCTTCGAGGGCGGCAGGGTCGTCGATGCCACCGCCGAGCGGGGCGAGGACTTCCTGATCTCGACCCTCGACACCGACGAGGGCGCCCGCAGCCTCGGTGAGCTCGGGATCGGCACGAACTTCGGGATCACCGACGGCACGGGGGAGATCCTGCTCGACGAGAAGATCGGCGGCACGATCCACCTGGCGGTCGGCGCGAGCTACCCCGAGACCGGCGGCGTCAACGAGTCCGCGGTCCACTGGGACATGATCTGCGACCTTCGCAAGGGCGGCTCGGTGACGGTCGACGGAGAGGTGCTGCAGCGCGACGGCAAGTTCGTCGTCTGATGTATTGAGGCTCGCTGCGGCTGTGACGGCATGGGTGGTCGGACCACCCACATAGGGGTCTTGACGGGGGACCGCCGCAGCGCAAGGCTTGATCCGATGTCAGAACGTTCCATCAGGCGCGAGGGTCAAAGGCGCGCGATGCGCCGCCGCCGTCGCGCCGCCGGACTTGCCGTCGCGGGGGCCGCTTTCGGCACCGTTGCCCTTCCCGCGGGAGCCGCCGCGGCGACCTTCACCGTCACCAACACCAATAACTCGGGGGCCGGGAGCCTCCGGCAGGCGGTCCTCGATGGGAACATGACCACGCCCTCAGACACGATCGTGTTCGCTCCCAACGTCACCGGCACGATCAACCTGGCCAGCACGATCGTCGTCACCCGATCGACGATCATCGATGGGCCGGGCGCGGGGACGCTCAAGGTCGTCAACCCGACCGGGAACGCGTTCTTCCAAAACGACACACTGCCGTCGGGCATCGACGTCGAGTTCGAGGGGCTGACCGTTGAGGGCCACTCGACCGGGCCCGGTAGCGGCGGCGGAGGTTTCGTGATCGGCAGCGGTAGCAGCGCGACGATCCGCAACTGCGTCATATCCGGGGGGACCGCCGCCAACCAGGGCGGCGGGATCTTCGTTGAGAACACGCCCCTCTCGGTCATCGGCTCGACGCTGACGGGGAACATGGCGGGCACGCGTGGCGGCGCGATCTACGGCAGAGACGCCGCGGTGGCGGTCGTCGGCTCGACGCTCTCGGGGAACAAGGCGCTGTCTGGGGGCGGGATCGCCATCGGCGATAGCGCCAGCCCGACCCCCTCCTCGCTGGCGCTTACGGATTCGAAGCTGACCGGCAACCAGGCGACCGGCTTCGGAGGCGGGATCGCGATTGCATCCGCCGACGGTCCCACCACGATCGTTCGATCGACGGTCTCGGGGAGCCTCGCCGGAGATGGCGGCGGCGGTCTCTACTTCGGCTACGGCGACAGCCTCACGATCGATTCTTCGACCTTCTCAACCAACTCCGTGAGCGGCGTCGGCGCCGGGATCGAGATCTACGCGCCGTCCGGCCCAACGTCGATCTCGGACTCGACCATCGCCGGCAACACCGCGCTTGGCAACGGCGCCGGCATCTACTCGTTCGGATACTTCGACAAGCCGGTTTCGATCGCCAACTCCACGATCGCGTCGAACGTGTCGACATCCAGAGGCGGCGGGATCTTCCGATTTGGCTATGACGGCGCCGGTGTGGGCTACGAAGGTCCCGACGAGATCTCGCTGGCCAGCACGGTCGTCGCCAACAACCTCTCGGGCGCAGGGGGAGATCTCGCGGACGGACTGATCGCGGACGGGAGCTTCCGCGCTGCGAACTCCCTCGTGGGTTCGACGGCTGGGGCCGCGGTCACGGAAAGCGCACCGGGCACCAACAACCTCAACGCGGGCGCGATTCCGCTCGCACCGCTCGCCGACAACGGCGGTCCCGACCCAGACGATGCTCCCGCCGACGGGCAGCCCGGTGATCGATGCCGGCGCGGCGAACGGCCTCGTCGACCGATCAGCGCGGAATGCCTCGTAACCGTCCGCCAGCCGGGCACGTCCGGGGGCGACGGCACGGACATCGGAGCGGCCGAGCTCGGGGACGTGACCGTGAACGGGGCCAAGCTGACGATCAAGAAGAAGCAGAAGGTCAAGGGCCGGAAGGTCGTGATCGCGGTGGAGGCCGGAGCCGATGAGGCCGTGATGATCTCCGCGACCGGCACGGTCAAGCTCGGCAAGAAGAAGCTCGCGCTCAGCAAGCCTACGGCCGATGTGGCCGCGGGTGAGACCGCGAAGCTGAAGCTGAAGCCCGCGAGCAAGAAGAGCCTGCGCAAGATCCTGAAGGTCATCGGATCCGGCAAGAAGGCGAAGGCGACCGTCAGCGTCGAGTTCGCCGACGGAGCCGGGAACGCCGAGACGCTGCCGGCGAAGGTGAAGCTCTCGGCGAAGGGCTCGAAGAGATGAGGAAATCCTTAAGCGGGCTGCGCGAGCCGGCGCAACTTTCCCCGGGCGCGTCTGTTTGCGCCATCAGAGTCCTGATCCGCCACCAACCTGGTCGCTTGCGGGAGCGCGCCGGAGACGTAGCGGAGCTGACGGACCTTGATGAGGACCGGGTCTCGATCCCCCCGTAGGCCCGGTCCTCATCGCCTTGCCCGAATTTCGCAGGGGGGTGGTCGGCTCACCCTGATGGGGGATGGCGGTGCCGACCCTCCGGGGCTAGGCTCGCTTCACGTGCTCGAATGCCTGTGCGCGAAACTGAGACCGGGAGTGAGTTTCGAGTGATCGATGTAGCTGGAGCTGAGACGCGCCGTGTTGGATTCAGCGGGTTCGGGCTTGCGCTCCTTCTCGCTTTGATGCTGCTCGCCGCCAGGCCAGGCGCCGAAGGCATCCAGCTCCCGGGATGGGACCCGCCCGCGGGAGCCAGTCTCGAGGGCTCCTACGGCGATCTGCCGCTCTCGTTTATGCGCGACGGCGGAGGCTTCACCGCGAGCACCGCCGCCGGGAGCATCAGCCTTCGCGACGCCGGGGCGACGATCGTCCCGGTCGGCGGCAACCGCGTTGGCGAGCCGATCGAGATGGGCCTTGTCGGGGCCGCCGCGTCCGCGCCCCAGGCCGTCTCCAAGCTTCCCGGCGTGGTCAACGACCTGCGAGGCGACGACCCATCGAAGTGGCGGAGCGGTATCCCGACCTTCGCCCGCGTCCGCTACGCCGAGGTCTACCCCGGCATCGCGATGGACTACCACGGCACGACGGGCACGCTGGAGTACGACTTCCGGCTTGACCCCGGTGCCGATCCCTCGCAGATCGCAGTCGACTTCCACGGCGCCCCGGTCCGCGTGACCGGCGCCGGCGCCCTGGTGGTGGGCAGCGGGTCTGATCGGATCCGCCAGGCGCCCCCGGTCGCCTTCCAGCCCAGAGCCGACGGCCGCGATCCGGTCGATTCCAGCTTCACGCTCCACGGCGATCGGGTGGGCTTCGATCTCGGCGCGTACGACGCCTCGCGCCCGCTGACGATCGACCCGCTGGTGCTGAGCTACGCGACGCTTCTGGGAGGGGGCGACGAGGACCGCGTTCAGGACATCGCCGTTGATTCCACCGGAGCCGCGTACCTCACGGGGTACACGGTGGACGGCACCTTCCCGACGACCTCCGGGTCATACGACACGACGTATTCAGGAGGGAACACTGACGCTTTCGTCACGAAGCTGAACCCGTCGGGCTCAGCACTCGTCTACTCGACGCTGATCGGGGGCAACAACACGGACTTCGCTGACAGCATCGCCCTCGACTCGTCGGGCAACGCCTACGTCACGGGCCAGACGGCCTCGATCACCGGAGCTCCGACCGATAAGTTCCCGACCGCCGGCGGCGCCTTCGCGACGTCCAACGACAGCGGGTTCGGTGACATCTTCGTGACCAAGCTGAACGCCACCGGAACCTCGCTGGTCTATTCCTCGGTCTTCGGCGGCAGCTACGGCGACGAGGCACGCGCCATCGCGGTCGATTCGTCGGGAGCGGCCTACGTCGGCGGCTACACGGCGTCCACCAATAACGCACCGGTCGGCTTCCCGACGACGGTTGGCGCCGCCCAGGCGACCTCCGGCGGGAACGGAACCCGCGATGGCATCGTCGTCAAGCTCGACAGCAGCGGGCAGCGCGTGTACTCGACCTACCTCGGAGGCACCGGCCAGGATGAGGTGAACGGGATCGACATCGACTCCCTCGGTCGCGCGTACGTGACCGGCTTCGCTGCGGCCTTCTCCAACAACGACTTCCCGACGACCGCAGCGAACAGGTACGCGGCGGTGGAGACCAATGGCACCGACGCATTCCTCGCTCGCCTGACTGCGAATGGATCGAGCTTCGACTACTCGACCGGGATCGGCACGGATGGAACCGGCGGCAACGACGGCGGCGATTACGGCGTAGCTGTGGCAACCGGTCCGACCGACGGGATCGCATACATCACCGGTAGCACGAGAACGACCGGCCAGACCGGGGCGGACTTCCCGACGAAGTTCCCCTTCCAAGGCCGTCCCGGAGGGTGTTGCACCGGTGCAGACACGTTCGTCAGCAAGTTCGACACCACAGCCTCGGGCAACGCCTCCCTGGTCTACTCGACCCTCCTCGGTGGCACCCCTGAGGACGGGGGCTCGGCGATCGACGTCGACTCCGCCGGCAACGCCTACGTGGGCGGGATGAGCGGCCCGGCGAGCGGTATCCCGTTCCCGACCACCTCCGACGAGCTCGGGGGCGGCACCAACCGCGGCAATGCCTTCGTCACGAAGATCGTTCAGACCGGAACCAACAACGCGACGCTCGGGTTCTCGACCACGATCCAAGGGGCGAGCTCGGACGATTCGGTCGGCGGCCTGCAGTACGACCCGGTGGCCAACGCCGTCTACGTCGGCGGCACCAGCCGGAACGGACAACTGGGAACGACGGCCGGCGCTTTCCAGCCCAAGGACGTCAGCGGCGATCGCGACGGGTTCGCGGCGAAGATCACCATCAGCAACGACTCGACCCCACCCAACACGACGATCACGGGTCGGGCCCGCCGCCGGCGAGCACCGTCTCCAGCGCCTCGGTCACCTTCAACTTCTCCGCGGACGAGACGTCGACGTTCGAATGCAGGTACGACAGCGGTTCCTTCGCGCCGTGCAGCTCGCCGGGCCCCGGGACCACCGGCTCCGACACCCGAACGCTGGCCAACGGCCCGCACACGTTCTACGTTCGCGCCAAGGACGCCGCGGGGAACACGGATGGCACCCCCGACCAGCGCGCCTTCACGGTCAACGTCGTGGACTCGACCCCGCCGGACACGCTGATCTCGAGCGGGCCGGGGGAGGGGACGACCGTCGCCGCCTCGTTGGTGACCTTCGCCTTCTCCTCGACCGAGCCGAACTCGACGTTCACCTGCTCCTACGACGGCGGGGCGTTCTCGCCCTGCACCGCGCCGGGGCCCGGATCGAGTGGTTCTCACGCCCAGGCTCTCGCCGACGGCACGCACACGTTCGCCGTCAAGGCACGTGATGCCGCCGGCAACACGGACGCCACGGCCGCGACCCGCACGTTCACGGTGAGCACCGTCACCCCGCCGCCCCCCGACACCACTCCGCCGGACACCACGATCACGAAGGCGCCGCCGAAGTCCGTGAAGACGAAACGTCGTGCAACCGTTGAGTTGCAGTTCTCGGCCAACGAAGCGGCGAGCTTCGCCTGCAGTGTCGACGGCGGCTCGTTCTCAGGCTGCACCTCGCCCGCGAAGTTCACGCTGAAGCCCGGCAAGCACACGCTCGCGGTCGTCGCGACCGACTCCGCGGGCAACAAGGACGCCTCGCCGGCGACGGCGGAGGTCAACGTCAAGAAGAAGAAGAAGCACAAGAAGAAGGGCGGGAAGTAGTCGCGTGATGGATCTGGGGATGGATGGGGCGCGGCGAGCGTCCGCGTGGTTCGCGGCGCTTGCGCTGGTGGGGTTCGCGATCGATGGCGGCGCTCCTGTCCGGCGCGCCGGTCGTCGAGCTGCCGGTCGCGGCGAGCAGCAGCGCGTCGGTCGAGCGGTCCTACGGCGATCTGCCGCTCGCGTTCATGCGCGATGGCGGGAACTTCACAGCCTCGACAGCCGCGGGTTCCGTGGCGCTCCACGATGCGGGCGCGACGATCGTTCCCAGTTCGGCCGATGGCGCCGGAACGCCGATCGAGATCGGCCTGGTCGGAGCGGCCGCTTCAACGCCTCAGGCGGTCTCCAAGCTCCCCGGCGTGGTCAACGACCTGCGCGGCGACGACCCGTCGCCAGTGGCGGAGCGAACATCCCGACCTTCGCCCGCGTGCGCTTCGCCGAGGTCTATCCCGGCATCGCGATGGACTACCACGGCACGTCCGGAACGCTCGAGTACGACTTCCGCGTCGACCCCGGCGCCGATCCCTCGCGGATCGCCGTCGACTTCCACGGCGCGCCCGTCCGCGTGACCGACGCCGGCGCCCTCGTCGTCGGCTCCGGCGCCGATCGCTTGCGCCAAGCGGCTCCGGTCGCCTTCCAGCCGGGAGCCGACGGCCGGGACCTTGTCGATTCCAGCTTCTCGGTCCACGGCGACCGCGTCGGCTTCGAGTCTCGGCGCCTACGACGCCGTCGCGCCCGCTGGTCATCGACCCGCTGGTGCTCAGCTACTCGACGCTGCTGGGCGGCGGGACGAACGGCTCGGGCAGCGGCGGCAACGATCACGCGAACGCGATCGCCGTCGACTCGACGGGCCACGCGTTCGTGACCGGTGAGACGCTTCTCGCCGAGCTTCCCGACGTCCATCGGGCGCCTACCAGACGACCAACAACAGCGGCGCGTACTACCTCTCCGACGCCTTCGTCACCAAGCTGAACGCCACCGGATCGGCGGTCGACTACTCGACGTACATCGGGGGAGTCGAAGACGACGAGGCGCAAGGGCATCGCGCTCGACTCCTCAGGCCGCGCCGTGATCACCGGCTAGACGCTGGTCGGACTCGGATCCGGCAACCCGCAAGTTCCCGACCACCGGAGGAGCGTTCCAGAGCCCGGCGACCGCGACAAAGGAGCGTCTTCGTCACGAAGCTGAACGCCACCGGCACCGGGCTGGTGTTCTCCTCCGTCTTCGGCAGCAGCTCGCTCGACGCAGGCAACGGCATCGCTCTCGACAGCTCGGACAACATCTACGTCGCCGGCTTGAGCGGGTCCCTCGGACGCTCCTCGCCGATCGCTTTCCCGACGACGGCCGGTGCCATCAGGCAGGGGAGCGACAACAACGTCGCCAACGACGACGCCTTCGTCACGAAGCTGAACCCGACCGGTTCCAGCCAGCGTCTACTCGACCCTCCTGGGAGGACCAGGCAACGGCGACGACGCCGGCGAGGCCATCGCCGTCGATTCGGTCGGCCGCGCCTACGTGACGGGCTCTACGGGAGGCTTCGCGGGGAACCCCAACGACTTCCCGACGGTCAAGCGCCTACGCCACGCCTGACGACAGCACCGACGCCTTCCTCAGCCGCCTCTCGGCCGACGGCACGGCGCTCGAGTACTCGACCGCGATCGGCGTCGATGGGAACGGCTCCGCCAACAATGGGACCGATTACGGGTACGGGGTCGCGCTCGGTCCCGTGGCGGGATCCGCGTACATCACGGGCGTCTCGAACCAGGGGACTCCCGGTGCCGGACTTCCCGCTCAAGAACGCATACGAGGGCCGTCCCGGAGGCGGTCGGCGTCAACGGGGACGGGTTCGTCGCAAGTTCGACACGAACGCGATCCGGCAACGCTTCGCTCCTCTACTCGACCCTGATCGGCGGCATCAACCAGGACTCCCCGGGGGCGCGATCGCGGTCGACGGCAACGGCGACGCCTACATCGCCGTGTCCGCGGACTCCCGTTCCGAACACGGAGAACCACTACGACACGACGCCGGACGAGCTCGGGACCGGCGCGACCCGCGGCAGCGCGTTCGTGACCAAGATCAGTCCAGAGCGGCAGCAACCCGGCGACGCTCGCCTGGTCGACCTCGATCCCGAACGGCGGGCTTCGGCAACCAGATCGACAGGGCCAACGGCATCGCGCTGAGCCCAGTCAGGCGATGTCTACGTCGCGGGCTTCACGCAGAGCTCGTCCACGATGCTGACGACTCCCGGCGCGTTCCAGACCACCCATGCCGGCGCAACCGACGACGCCTTCGTCGCGAAGATCTCCACGAGCGCCGGTCCGCCCGACACGACGCCCCCGGTGACGACGATCACCAGCGGGCCAGCCGGCGGATCGACGGTGACCTCGGCATCGGTGACGTTCACCTTCAGCGCCGACGAGACCGTCGACCTTCCAGTGCGCCTACGACGGCGGCTCGTTCGGCCCCTGCAGTCGCCGGGGCCGGGGACGAGCGGCAGCGACACGCGAACCCTGGCCAATGGCAGCCACACCTTCCAGGTCCGGGCCACCGATACCGCGGGCAACCCCGACACGACGCCGGAGAGCCGCACCTTCACGGTGAACGTCTCCACGACGCCGCCGCCGCCGGCCGGCGACACGACCCCTCCGGAGACGACGATCACCAAGGCGCCGCCGAAGACCGTGAAGACCAAGAAACGCGCAACCGTTGAGTTGCAGTTCTCGGCCTCCGAGGCCGCGACGTTCGCCTGCAGCGTCGACGGCGGCTCGTTCTCGGCCTGCACCTCGCCGGCGAAGTTCACGCTCAAGCCCGGCAAGCACACGCTCGCGGTGGTGGCAACGGACTCGGCTGGGAACAAGGACGCCTCCCCGGCTACGTCCTCGGTCAACGTGAAGAAGAAAAAGAAGAAGAAGCACGGCGGCAAGCACTAGCCGAGCGCCCATTCGGAGCGCCATTGGTGCGCCGGCCGCGCCTTTCCTAGAATCGAGTCCATGTCCGGTCATTCCAAGTGGTCTTCGATCAAGCACAAGAAGGGCGCCGCCGACGCGAAGCGCGGCAAGCTCTTCACCAAGCTCGCCCGCGCCATCACGGTCGCGGCGCGTGACGGCGGGGGAGACCCCGACTCCAACGCGACCCTCGCCACGGCCATCCAGAAGGCGAAGGACAACTCGATGCCCAAGGACAACATCCAGCGGGCGATCGACCGCGGGACCGGCGAGGGCTCCGACGGCACGATCATCGAGCGGATCGTCTACGAGGGCTACGGGCCCGGCGGCACCGCGCTGCTGGTCGATGCGATGAGCGACAACCGCAACCGCACGGGCTCCGAGATCCGCCACGCCTTCGACCGCCACGGCGGCAGCCTCGGCGAGCCGAACTCGGTCTCCTGGCAGTTCGAGAAGCGGGGAGTGATCCTGCTCGACGGCGAGCGCTACGACGAGGACGACCTGCTCGTCGCGATCGAGGCCGGGGCGGAGGACGTCGACACCGACGGCGACATGGTCCGCGTCCTGACCGAGACCAGCAACCTGACCGCGGTCCGCACGGCCCTCGAGGAGGCCGGGATGGAGATCCAGTCCTCCGATGTGGTGATGGACCCCAAGACGACGGTCGAGGTCGAGGAGGGCGACGCCAAGACGCTCCTGAAGCTGATGGACGCCCTCGAGGACCACGACGACGTCGATGCGGTCCACGCGAACTTCGACATCTCCGACGAGATCATGGAGAAAGTCCTGGCCTGACGGCCTGATCCGGGAAGGCATCCGACGGTCCGGGGAGAATCCTTCCCCGTATGAGGATCGTCATGGGCATCGATCCTGGGCTGGCCAACACCGGATTCGGTGTCGTCCGCGTCGCCGGGTCCAGGATGAGCGCCATCGACGGCGGGACCATCGAGGTGCCCCCGGACACGCCGCCTGAGCGGCGGCTCCGCACGATCCACGAGTCGCTGACCGAGCTGATCGAGTGGCACTCGCCCGAGTCGGTCGCCCTCGAGAGCCTCTACTTCGGCAAGAACGTCAGCTCGGCGCTGCCGGTCGGCCAGGCCCGCGGCGTGATCATGCTCGCCGCCGCCAAGCACGACCTCGGCTGCCATCGACTACACGCCGCAGGCCGTCAAGCTCGCCGTCTGCGGCAGCGGCAGCGCCGCCAAGGACCAGGTCAAGCACATGGTCGGCGTCCTCCTCGGCCTTCCCTGCGAGCCGCCCTCCGACCACGCCGCCGACGCCCTCGCCGTCGCCGTCTGCCACGCCGCCCACCTGCAGGGAGCGAGCGCGCTCCGCCCCGCGAGCCCCGTCGCCGGCGCCGCGGCTCAGGTCGCCCTCTCTTGATCGCCGCGGTTCGCGGCGAGGTCCTCTCCCGGCGGCCCGATCACGTCGTCGTCGAGGCCGGCCGGCGTCGGCTACCTGCTCTCGGTCTCGACCGAGACGCTGCGCGAGATCCCGGCGGCCGGCAAGGAGGTCTCCCTGCTCGCCCACCTGATCGTCCGCGACGACTCGATGGCGCTCTACGGCTTCGCGACCGAGGAGGAGCGCGCGCTGTTCCTCTCGCTGATCTCCGTCTCCGGCGTCGGCCCCAAGGTCAGCCTCGCCGCGCTCTCGGGCGGCAACGTCCCCGAGCTCCTTCGGGCGATCGCCTCCGGCGACGCCAAGCGCTTCCAGGCCGTCCCCGGGATCGGCAAGCGCACCGCCGAGCGGATCATCGTGGAGCTGCGCGAGAAGGTCGCCGGACAGCTCGAGGAGGAGGTCGTCACGGGAGCCACCGAGGCGGCCGGCCCGCGCGCGGAGGCGCGCGACGGCCTGATCGGGCTCGGCTACACGCCGCAGGAGGTCGAGCGGATGCTCGACAAGGCCGACGGGCGAGACCGCGGAGGAGATGGTCGCCTCGGCGCTTCGCAGCGGTCGCGCCGCCGCGTAGTCGGGAACACTCCTAACCGATGGCGATCGAGCGCATCCCGCTGAACGACCCGGACGATCCCGATCGAGAGCCGCGGATCGCCGACGCGCAGGCCCGAGACGCGGGGAGGAGGACCTCGACCGCAGCCTGCGCCCGACCGGCTTCGCCGACTTCGTCAACCAGCGCCAGGTCACCGACCAGCTCGCGGTCTTCATCGAGGCCGCCAAGCGCCGCGGCGAGGCGCTCGACCACGTCCTGCTCGCAGGCCCGCCCGGCCTCGGCAAGACGTCGCTCGCCCACATCATCGCCACCGAGCTGGGAGTGCCGCTGGTCCAGACCGCCGGCCCGGCGCTCGAGCGCAAGGGCGACATCGCGAGCTTCCTGACCACGCTCGAGCCCGGCAGCGTCTTCTTCATCGACGAGATCCACCGGCTCAACCGGGCGATCGAGGAGACCCTCTACCCGGCGATGGAGGACCGCAGGCTTCCCGTCGTGCTCGGCCAGGGCGCCGGCGCGCGCACCGTCGAGCTCGAGCTTCCCGCCTTCACCCTCGTCGGCGCGACGACCCGCGCGGGCCTGCTCTCGACGCCGCTGCGGGACCGCTTCGGCGTCAGCCACCGGCTCGAGCACTACGACGCCGTCGACCTCGGCGAGATCGTCGAGCGCTCCGCCGAGATCCTCGGCGTCGGGATCGAGCCGTCGGGAACGCTGCGATCGCCTCCCGCTCCCGCGGCACGCCGCGCGTCGCAAACCGGCTGCTGAAGCGGGTTCGCGACTACGCCGAGGTCCACGGCACCGGCGTCATCACCGCCGAGATCGCCTCCTCCGCGCTGGACGATGCTCGAGGTCGACGAGGGCGGCCTCGACCGCCACGACCGCACGATCCTCGAGACGATCACGGGCAAGTTCTCGGGCGGCCCGGTCGGCCTCTCGACCCTCGCGGCCGCCGTCGACGAGGAGCCGGACACGATCGAGGACGTCTACGAGCCCTACCTGCTCCAGCAGGGTTTGATCAAGCGGACCCCGCGCGGCCGCGTCGTCACCGAGCGCGGCTACGCGCACCTCGGGCTGCCGATGCCGAGGGCACGCCAGCCTCTTCTAGCGCCCGCTGCCGTCCGCGGCGGGCCGGGCAGACCCCAGCGCGAACGCACCGCAAGGGTGGGAAGCGCCGATTCACTAGCCTTGCGCGCGTGCCCTTCTTCATCTGCCCCAACTGCGGAAACCGCGTTCAGAGCGGCGAGCGCACCGCCGGCCTCTCGAACCGGCCCAAGGGCTGCCCCAAGTGCGGATTCGGCTTTCTCTTCGAGCTGCTCGACGACTACTACCCGGCGCCCGACGCAGCCTTCTTCACCTGCGACGGCAAGGGCCGCGTCCTCGACGTCGGCCGCGGCGGCTTCGAGCTGACCGGCCTGACCGACGAGGACGTCATCGGCCGGCCGGTCAAGGACGTGCTCGGGCTCGAGTGGATCGACCCCGGCGGCGGTGGCAAGGAGGCCGACACCGACGGCGACGGGGTGGCCGACCCGATCGAGACGACGCTCGAGTGGGGGGTGCGGTCGCTCGGCAAGCGGGTGGCCGTCCACGCCGAGGGCGACCTCCCGGCGAAGGCCGTGGCTGACGTCTTCCCTGCATATGACGACGACGGCGGGATGCTGCTCGTCCTCACGCCCGAGTAGCTTCTCCGGGCTGCAATGGGCTCACGCCGCGTAAACATCTCGATCATCGTCGCTCGTGCTGGCGCTTCTCGCCGGCTCGTTCTACGTGATCGCCACCAAGCCGACGAAGCTCGGCCTCGACCTCAGCGGCGGCACCCAGCTCGTCTACCAGGCGCGTGCCGAACGCGCAGAACCCGGAGATCGACCCCGAGGACATCGACCGGGTCGATCGAGATCATCCGCGACCGCGTCGACGCGTTCGGCGTCGCCGAGCCGGAGATCTCCCAGGTCGGCCAGGACCAGGTCCAGGTCGGCCTGCCCGACGTCCAGGACACGCAGCGCGCGATCGAGCAGATCGGCGACACGGCCAGCTCTACTTCTACGACCTCGAGCCGAACGTCGTCCCGCTGCAGGACGCGTCGAGCCGGCGAGGTCACCCCGACAACCTCGAGCACAGTCGACGACCAGCCAGTACGACGCCGTTGAGCTCGCCTCCGAGCAGGAGCCGCAGAGTGCGAGACGGCGACCTCTGCTCCTCGACCGGGCCGAGCCTACTACCTCTTCGAGAAGCAGCTCGCGCCAGTACGTCGCCGGCCCCGAGGAGACCGAGCGCGACCTGCTCAGCCTGCCGCAGTCGCAGGAGGTCCCCGAGGGCAACCGCAAGATCTTCGAGGTCCCCGAGGGCACGATCGTCGTCGAGGACCAGCCCCAGACCGACACCGAGGGCAACGCAGTCGACGGCGCCCCCGACCGCTACTTCGTCCTCAAGGACAACCCGTCGCTGAGCGGCGACGACATCGAGGACCCCGAGCAGAACTTCGACCCGAACAACCAGCCGAACGTCACCTTCGACTTCACCGACGACGGCCGCGAGGCCTTCCAGGAGATCACCCGGGACATCGCCCAGCGCGGCGTCAGGAGTCCGGCACTCGGGCGATCCCGTACTGCGCTTCGCGATCGTGCTCGACGGCGAGATCGTCTCGCGGCCGATCATCGACTTCGAGGAGAACCCCGACGGGATCGACGGCCGCAACGGCGCCCAGATCTCGGGCAGCTTCAACGTCCAGGAGGCGCAGGACCTCGCCGAGTTCCTGAAGATCGGCGCGCTGCCGGTCGACCTGAAGCTGATCAGCCAGAGCACGGTCACGGCGACGCTCGGCCAGCAGGCGCTCGACCAGGGCCTCAAGGCGGGCCTCGCGGGCCTGATCCTCGTCGTCGCTCTTCCTGCTCCTCTACTACCGCTTCCTCGGCCTGATCGCGGTCGTCGGCCTCGGCGTCTACGCGATCTTCTTCTTCGCGCTGATGAAGCTGATCCCGATCACGCTGACGCTGCCGGGCATCGCGGGCCTGATCCTGACGATCGGCGTCGCCGCGGACTCGAACGTCGTCATCTTCGAGCGAATAAAGGAGGAGGCCAGCAAGGGCCACTCCATGGTCTCGGCGATCACGACCGGCTACAAGCGCGGGATCGCGACGATCATCGACGCGAACGTGATCACGCTGCTGACCGCGTTCATCCTCTTCGGCCTCGCGACCGCGGGCGTCAAGGGCTTCGCCTTCCTGCTCGGGGTCGGCACGATCGTCTCGCTGTTCACCGCGGTCGTCTTCACCCGCGCCGTGCTCGGCGTCCTCGGCCGCACCCGCCTGCTGCGCTCGCCGAAGCTGATCGGCGCCGGCGATCGACGATCGCGTCCGCTGGCACTTCGACTTCGCCGGCGCCAGCGAAGTGGTTCTTCTCGATCTCGGGAGTGATCCTCGCGATCGGCGCCTTCTCGTTCGCGACGAACCAGCTCAACTTCGGCATCGACTTCGAGTCGGGACGCAAGATCGACGTCGCGCTCGGCCAGCCGACGCCACCGTCGACGGCGTCCGCGACTCGCTCGACGACGGCCGGCGTCGACGACGCCGACGCGGTCGAAGATCCAGCAGGCCGACAACCCCGACTTCGGCACCAACGTCTTCCAGATCCAGGCGACACGATCCCGCCCGAGCAGGTCGGCGACGTGCAGAACGCAGCTCGAGGACGACTTCGGTTCGAGGGGAGCGCCCAGACGGCTTCCAGAGCAACAGCCGTCGGCCCGACCTTCGGCGAGCAGATCGCCCGCAGCGCCGGCTACGCGATCGTCTTCTCGCTGCTGCTGATCGCCGCCTACGTGGCGTTCAGGTTCGAGGCCAAGTACGCGGTCCCGGTGATGATCGCCGTGGTCCACGACATCCTGATCACGGCGGGCGTCTACTCCCTGGTCGGAAGGGAGGTCTCGAGCGCAACCGTCGCCGCTTTCCTGACGATCCTCGGATATTCGCTCTACGACACCGTCATCGTGTTCGACCGCGTGCGCGAGAACGTCCCGCGCCTGCCGCGCGCGACCTTCTCCCAGATCGCGAACCGCTCGCTGAGCGAGGTCCTGACGCGGTCGCTGATCACCGGCCTCTCGACCGTGTTCCTGATCAGCGTGATCCTCATCTTCGGCGGCGAGACCCTGCGGACTTCGCCTTCGCGATGATGGTCGGCGTCCTCTCCGGCACCTACTCGTCGATCTTCATCGCCACGCCGGTGCTGATCGCCTGGAAGGAGCGCGAGCCCGCCTACCGCTCCCGCGCCGCCAGGATCGCGGAGCAGATGGGCTACGTCCCCGCGTTCCCCGAGGACAACGAGGTGGCGCGGATCGACGGCGGCGAGCCGGCCGATGCCGACGAGGACATCGTCGAGGTGCGCCCCCGACGACCCGACGCCGGCCGGCAGCGCCGGCCGCCCCGAGCCCCGAGGCCGGGCCGGAGCCCGCGGCGTCCGAGGCCGCGACGGCCGACGAGGCGGCCGACCGCGGCGAGCCCGCCGAGCCGACCACGCCGAGCCGTGAGCCGACGCCGCCGGATGACCGATCGCGAGCGCCGCCTTGCCGCCCGCCGGCAGCCGGCAGGCCAAAGCGCAAGCATGGGAGGCCCCGCTGATGGCAATCCTCGTCTGGGTGACCATCGGAATCGCGCTCTGGCACTTCAGCGTGTTCGTGCCCGACCACTTCCGCGGCGGCATCGTCGGCGCGTTCCTCGGCGCGACGACCGGCGCGTCATCACCGGCGCCCTCTGGCAGCTCGCCATCGGCGACGGCATCGGGAGACGAACATCCTCACCGTGTTCGCGGCAGTTCCGGGCTGCCTGCTCGGGCTGGGCGCTCGTCTACGCGATCGGGCTCGCGACGAGCGCGGCACGTCGCATGACGGCCGACGCTGTAGACCCGCCCAGTTTGCGGCTGATCGCGCGCCGGTTCCATCCCCCGGCGTTGCAACAGTCAACGGGGTGAGCGGCGCCCGGCAAGACCCTTCACGCGCGGACCCCTACGACTACGGGGCGCGCGCGGCTCTGCCGACGGGCTCGGACCTCGCCGAGCCGATCGCGATCGCGCTCGTCCGCCGCGGGCACGACACCGTGAGGCCGGCGCGCGAGTTCCTCGCCGCCGCCGAGACCCACGACCCGAGCCTGTTCGCCGGAATCGACGACGCCGTCGCGACGATCCGCACGGCGCTCGCCGCCGGGCAGCAAGATCACCGTCCACGGCGACTACGACGTCGACGGGATCTGCTCGACGGCGATCCTCGTCTCGGCGCTGCGCCGCGAGGGCGCCGACTGCGACTGGATCATCCCCGACCGGCTCGGCGACGGCTACGGGCTGAGCGACGGCCACCGTCGCGGAGCTGGTCAAGCGGGGAACCGAGCTGCTGATCACGGCCGACTGCGGCATCGGCTCGGTCGAGGAGGTCGAGGCGGCGCGCGCCGCCGGGATCGCCGCGGTCGTCACCGACCACCATCAGCCCGGCGAGCGTGCTCCCCGACTGCCCGATCGTGCATCCCGTCGTCTCCGGCTACCCGTTCGAGGGTCTCTGCGGGGCCGCCGTCGCCGCACAAGCTCGTGCGTCGCGCTCGAGCGCGAGCTCGGCGACGCCGGAGCGCAGGCCGACCGCGACCTCGACCTGGTCGCGCTCGCGACCATCGCCGACCTCGTCCCGCTCGTCGGCGAGAACCGTCGCTGGCGCGCCGGGGGCTCGCCGAGCTGCGGCTCGCGCGGCGGGTCGGCCTGCGGGCGCTGATCACCGGCTCGCGGAATCGAGCCCGAGCGGCTCGACGAGGGCGACGTCGCGTTCCGGCTGGCGCCGCGGCTGAACGCGGCCGGGCGCCTCTACCGCGCCGATGCCGGCGTCGAGCTGATGCTGACCGACGACGCCGACGCGGGCCGCCACGATCGCCGGCGAGCTCGACGCCGCCAACCGCGAGCGCCGCGACACCGAGCGCGAGGTCGTCGCAACGCGGCCGAGGCCGCGCTCCGCGAGCTCCCCGACGAGGTGCGCGCCGCCCCCGCGATCGTCGTCGCGGGGGAGGGCTGGCATCCGGGCGTGGTCGGGATCGTCGCCTCCCGGCATCGTCGAGCGGCACGGCAAGCCGACGATCGTCCTCTCGATCGACGAGGAGGGCGAGGCGCGAGGCTCCGGCCGCTCGGTCGCGGGCTTCGATCTGCTCGCGGGCGCTCGACGCCGTGCTCCGCCACCTCACTCGCTACGGCGGCCACCGGTTGGCCGCCGGGCTGGAGCTTCGCGCCGAGCTCGATCGACGCCTTCCGGGACGCGCCTTCGCCGCCCACGCCGCGGCCGTCGATTCCCGAGGGCGGCCTCGGCGCTCCCGAGCGGATCGACGCGGTCGTGGGAGCCGAGGCGCTCGACCTCGACGTCGCCGAGCAGCTCGACTCGCTGCGCCCTTCGGCCAGGGCAATCCGGACATCCGCCTGCTGGTCCCGGGCGCGCGCGTCGGCGACGTGCGGGCGATGGGGGAGGAGGGCCGCCACGCCCGCTTCAACCTGCTCAGCGGCGGGCTCTCCGCCCGCGGGGTCGCCTTCAACTCCAACGGCGTGCTCGAGCGCGCAACCCGGGCGCCCACGACCTGACCGTGCGCCTGGAGGTCAACCACTGGAACGGCGCGGTCGAGCCGCGAGCCGTGCTCGGCGGCGCCTACCCGCGTCCGGCGCGACGGGAGCGCCACGGCCACGAATGCGCGGCCGGCGCGGACGACGGCTGGTGGTGGGAGCGATTCGAGCGCGAGCTCGGCCGCGACCTCGCCGCGCCCGCCCTCGCCGTGCTCGCCGCGGACGGAGAGCGCGCGGGTTCTCGACGCGCGCAGGGGCTCCGCGGTCGCCCGGATCGCCGAGCTGCTCTCGAGCGGGTCGCGGGTGCTGGTCCTCACCGCCGACGCCGGCCGTCGCGCGGCGCTCGCCGACTTCGTGGATCTCGGTCGGCGGCGGCAGGCCGGCGACGGTCTGCATCCGCTGCTCCGCCGGCCGAGCTCCGCGGCCGGCCGCCGACCCGGGCTGCTCCCTGCTCGCTGACCGACTGGTCGTCGCTCGGCGCGGCGCCGGGCGCGGCGGCCGCGGCTTCGAGCACGTCGTCGCGGTCGATCCGCCCTCGTCGCCGGCGCTGCGCTGCGCTCGCGCTCGGCGGGGACGGCTACCTGCACGAGGCGTGGGGCCCGGCGCCGAGGACATCGCCGAGCCCTGCTGGGACGCCGAGTGGTCCCTGCGCGGCGCGCTCGCCGAGGTCTACCGCGCGCTTGCGGCGGTCGAGCGAGCCGATGGCCGGCGGCTCGCGAGGTCCTGTGCGGGCCGGGGCGGTACGGCCGCTCCGCCGAGGCGGCGGCCCGCTGCGCCCGCATCCTCAGTGAGATCGGCGTCGCGGAGATCGGCGGGAGCGAAGGCGCCCGCTGGATCGGGGTCGTATCCTCGGAACGGACCGAACTCGAGCGATCAGGCGCCTGGCGCGCCTGCGCGTCGATCCACCAAGAGGGGCGCAAATACCTGCAGAGCAGAAGAACGGAACGCTGACCAGCAGCGAAGAGGGCGCCGGGAACGGTGCTCCGCTCGAGCCTGCCGTGATCGAGCGGACCGGCCACGTCCGCGTCGGCGCCGACTCCGCGAACGGGAACGGCGCCCGCCGCGGCTCCCGATCGACGAGTTCACCCGCGATCTCACCGAGCGCGAGCGCGAGCTCCTCGGCGATCTGCTCGCGGTGATCGCCGAGCACGAGCCCGGCGACGGCTCGATCATCGATCGCGAGACGGTCGAGCGCGCCTTCGCCTTCGCCTGCGAGCGCCACGCCGACCAGCGCCGTCGCTCCGGCGAGGAGTTCGTCAGCCACCCCGTCGAGGTCGCGAAGATCTGCGCCGGCCTGCGCCTCGACACCGAGACGCTGTGCGCGGCGCTGCTCCACGACACGGTCGAGGACACGAGCGCGAGCCTCGAGGACGTCTCCGAGCGCTTCGGCGAC
The DNA here is from genome assembly GCA_963740845.1 of uncultured Solirubrobacterales bacterium. Lineage (GTDB taxonomy): Bacteria > Actinomycetota > Thermoleophilia > Solirubrobacterales > 70-9 > RHKX01. Next base: position 48,514 of record CAVUFM010000022.1, on the reverse strand, counting down.
CCGGTGGCTCACCTCGTCGACGGCGTCACCAAGCTGACCGGGATCACGTTCGAGAGCCGCGACGAGAGCCAGGCCGAGAACTACCGGAAGATGATGGTCGCGATGTCCGCGGACGTGCGGGTCATCCTGATCAAGCTCGCCGACCGCCTGCACAACATGCGGACGATCGGCGTGATGCCGAAGCAGAAGCAGGTCGCGAAGTCGCGGGAGACGCTCGAGATCTACGCGCCGCTCGCGCACCGGCTGGAATCCACGCGATCAAGTGGGAGCTCGAGGACCTCGCCTTCCAGGTCCTGCACCCGCGCAAGTACGACGAGATCAAGAAGCTGGTCGACCAGCAGCCGACGAGCGCGAGAACCCTGGGAATCCACGCGATCAAGTGGGAGCTGGAGGATCTCGCCTTCCAGGTTCTCCACCCACGCAAGTACGACGAGATCAAGAAGCTGGTCGACCAGCAGCTCGAGGAGCGGGAGCGCTACGTCACCGACGCCGGCGAGTTCCTCGACCGCGAGCTCGGGCGGGTCGGGATCGACGCCGAGATCTCCGGGCGGGCCAAGCACTTCTACTCGATCTACTCGAAGATGACCAAGAAGGGTCGCGAGTTCAACGAGATCTACGACCTGACCGCGATGCGGGTGATCGTCGGCTCCGTCAAGGACTGCTACGGGGCCGTCGGCATCGTCCACACCCTGTGGAAGCCGCTGCCGGGGCGCTTCAAGGACTTCATCGCGACCCCGAAGCTCAACCTGTACCAGACGCTTCACACCACGGTGATCGGGCCGATGGGCCAGCCGCTGGAGCTCCAGATCCGGACCCGCGAGATGCACGAGCTCGCCGAGTACGGGGTCGCCGCGCACGTCGTCTACAAGGAGAACGGCGACAAGCCGAGCCGCGGCGCCGAGAAGGACAAGATGACCTGGCTGCGCCACCTCCTCGACGAGGAGGGCGAGTCGGACGCCGAGGAGTTCCTCGAGGCGCTGAAGGTCGACCTCTTCGAGGACGAGGTGTTCGTCTTCACGCCGAAGGGCGAGATCAAGAACCTGTCGGCGGGCTCGACGCCGCTCGACTTCGCCTACGCCGTCCACACCGACGTCGGCCACCGCTGCGTCGGGGCGAAGGTCAACGGCAAGATCGTGCCGCTGCACTACGCGCTCGCGAGCGGCGACATCGTCGAGATCCTCACCGGCAAGCGGGAGCGCGGGCCGTCGCGCGACTGGCTGGGCCTGGTCCGGACCTCGCGCGCCCGCAACAAGATCCGCGCGTTCCTCAAGCGGGAGCGGCGCGAGGACGCCGAGCGCGCCGGGCCGCGAGGACCTCTCGGAGGCGCTCCGCAAGCGCGGCCTGCCGCCCGCGAAGGTGGCCGGCTCCCCGCTGCTCGTCGACGTGATCCGCGAATCCGGCTTCCGCAAGGCCGAGGACTTCTACATCGCGATCGGCCAGGGCAAGATCAGCACCAAGACCGTCGCGAACAAGGTCCTCCAGCGCCTCAAGCAGGGGGAGGCCGTCGCCGGCGACGAGACCGAGGCGCAGCTCGAGGGCGTCCTCGAGGGCCGCGACGAGCGCCAGCGCCGCACGCAGGAGGCCACCGACTACGGCATCCGCGTCGAGGGCGTCGACGACGTGATGATCCGGCTCGCCAAGTGCTGTCGCCCGGTTCCCGGCGACGAGATCGTGGGCTACGTCTCCCTCGGCCGCGGCATCACCGTCCATCGCGAGGACTGCAAGAACGTCCAGGCCCTCATGAAGTCGCCGGAGCGATTCACCCCGGTCTCATGGGACGGCGACAACCGCACCTCCTACCGAGTCGAGATCGCGGTTGATGCCTATGACCGGACCCGCCTGCTCGAAGACCTTTCGCGGACCTTCTCCGAAGCAGGCGTGAACATCCTCGAGGCCCGCTGCTCGACCAAGCACCCCATGGTGCACAACCGCTTCGTGGTCGAAGTCGGTGACACGACCCAGATCAAGGCGGGAATCGCCCGCCTGCGCCAGGTCGAGGCGGTCTTCGACGTCTACCGGGTCACCCCGGGCAGCTAGCGCCGATCAGCGTGACCGATCCGGCGCGAGCTCGTCGGCGCGCTGTTGCGGCCGACCTGGTCACGCGATGAGGAGTGGAGGTCCGCGGCGAAGCGAATCGCGGCATCTGGAGCTCCAGCGAATTCGAAGGCGACGGTACGCGGCTCGCCTTCTGGATCAACGCCTACAACGCTGCTGCCTCTACGTCGATGCGATCTCCGGCCAGCGGAACGGCGGCGAGGAGCATGCTCCTGCACCTGCGGATGTTCTCGACCACGGAGATTGGTGATCGGAGGCGAGAGCTACTCGATGAACGGCTGATCGAACACGGAGTCCTCCGCTGCAACCGGCGCGCACCGGTATCGGCGCGCCGCCCGTTTCGCGAGGGCGATCGACGGCTTCGCGCGCTGCCTTCGCAGTTCGACCCCAGAATCCACTTCGCCCTGAACTGCGGCGCTCGCTCCTGCCCGCCCATCCGGAGGTACTCCGCCGATTCGGTGCTGGCTGACCTGGAACTCGCCACGGCCGCCTACCTCGAAGCTGAGACGACGGTGGAGCCGAACGGCCGAGTCACTCTGCCCGGACTGATGAAGCTCTATCTGGCGGATTTCGGCGGCCGTGACGGCGCGCTCGCCTTCGCCGCCGAGAGGGTGGAGGAACTCGCGGAGCCGGATCGCCGCGGATGACGTCGGCGACGTTCGCTTCAGCAGGTTCAGCTGGTCTCCGGAGCGCCCTCCGACGCCCGTGGGCAGCTGAGCCCGGAGTCTCAGCCGAGCGCCTCTCGGATCCGGTCACCGGCCGCCTCCATCTCACCCTCGCCGTACTTGTGGCGGGGCCAGAAGAAACCGCGGAGGCCGTCGCCCTTCACCCGCGGGACCACGTGGAGGTGGAGGTGGGGGACGCTCTGGCTGACGACGTTGTTCATCGCGACGAAGGTCCCCTCGGCTCCCATCGCCTCCCGGACCGCGGCCGCCAGGCGCCGGCCGTTCAGGAAGAAGCGCTCGACCTGCTCCTCGGGGAGGTCCTCGATCGTCACGTGGTGCTCGCGCGGCACCAGCAGGACGTGGCCGGGGAAGAGCGGCCGGATGTCGAGGAACGCGACCGTCGCCTCGTCCTCGAAGACGATCTCCGCGTCGATCTCACCGCGAACGATCCCGCAGAAGATGCAGTCGCCGGCCGGCACCTAGGCGATGACCTTGAGTGCGGCGCGCTCCAGCCCCAGCTCGAGCTCGGTGTGAAGGCCGATGTAGTCGCCGTCGACCTGCACCGGGAAGCCGCGCCACGCCCCGGACTCGTCGCGCGAGGCCGATTCGATCCGGGCGCCGTCGATCCCCTCGAAGTGGTCGATGTGGCGGTGATCGCCCGCCGTCGAGCGGGAGCCCAGCACCCGCGCGGCGATGAAGGGCGCGTCGCGCTGGCGCGTCCGCCGCAGCACGGCCAGCGACAGCGAGCGCGAGTCGAGCTCGACGCCCTCGCAGACGTGGAGCTCGCGACCGCGGAAGTAGCTGTAGGGCGTCGAGTTCTGGCAGATCGCGGTGACCCCGGCGCTGTCGCCGTTGGGCGTCGACACCGTCATCTGCACCGGGTCGCGGAGGTACTGCGAGTAGTAGCTCTTCACGGTCGCCCACGTGTAGTAGTAGGGACCGAACCGGTGCTTCATCCGCGGATGGGAGTCGACCTGGTTGGCGGCGCTCGCGTCGATCCCGGCGCCGCAGGCGAACATGAAGCGCCGTCCGTTCGCGGTTCCCAGATCGACCGCGCGCGGCGCCCAGCGATCCGCGCATCCGAGCAGGTGCTCGGTGGCGTCGACGACGTCGTTGGGGATCCCGAGCGTCCGCGCGACCACGTTGGTCGATCCGCCCGGCAGGACCGAGATGGGGATGTCGGTCCCGGCGAGGCCGTTGGCGACCTCGTTCAGCGTCCCGTCGCCGCCGAAGGCGACGACGATGTCGTAGCCGCCGTTGACCGCCTCGCGCCCGATCTCCGTCGCATGGTTCTGGGCCTCGGTGGAGACGGCCTCGACCTCGTAGCGGCCCTGCAGCGCGTAGACGACCAGGTTCTTGAGTCGATCGGAGACCGTCGTCGCGTAGGGGTTGACGATGATCAGCATCCGCTTCTTGTCCGGGCGCCCGTCCGGGTGCGCGGCTGCCTCCGGAACGTCGGCCGGAGGCAGGGTGGAGGGGGCGCTGCTCATCCCGCCTTCATACCCGAACGGCGAGGTGGGTTACCCGCTCGGTGGGTTCCGGCCCGCTCCCGAGCGGGTTCCGCCGAGGGAGTCAGCTCCGGATCTGCTCCAGCATCGCGTCCCGCTTCGACTCCATGTCCTCGCGGGAGACGAGCGACTCCAGGTTGAGCCGCAGGAGCGGCTCGGTGTTCGACGGGCGGACGTTGAAGTGCCAGTCCTCGTAGTCGACCGAGACGCCGTCGAGCCAGGTGACCTCGGCGTCGGGATGCGACTCGGCGATCTCCTTCATCTTCGCCTCGGGGTCGGCGACCTCGGAGTTGATCTCGCCGGAGATGAAGTACTTCGAGCGCAGCTCGCCGACCAGGTCGGAGAGCTTGCGGCCGGTCTTCGAGAGCAGCTCGAGCACCAGCAGCGCCGGGATCGTGCCGGTGTCGGCGTTGTAGAACTGGCGGAAGTAGTAGTGGCCGGAGACCTCGCCGGCGAACTCGCCGCTCAGCTCCTTCATCGAGCGCTTCATGAACGCGTGGCCGACCCGGTTGACGTGGGCCGTTCCGCCCGCGGCCGCGACCGTGTCGGGAACCGCCCGGCTCGCGCGGACGTCGTAGAGGATGTCGGCGCCGGGGACCTTCTCCAGCACCAGCTCGGCGAGCAGCGCGGTCAGGAAGTCGCCGTCGACGAACTCGCCCTCGTCGTCGATGAAGAAGCAGCGGTCGGCGTCGCCGTCCCAGGCGATTCCGACGTCGGCTCCCTCCGCCCGGACCCGGTCGATGATGAACGTCCGGTTCTCGGGCAGGAGCGGGTTCGGCTCGTGATCGGGGAAGTTCCCGTCAGGGACCCAGTAGGTCGCGATGAGCTCGATCGGCAGGCGGTCGAGCAGCGGCCCGACCATCTGACCCGCCATCCCGTTGCCGCCGTCGACGACCACCTTCATCGGCTTGATCGCCTCCGGGTCGACGAAGGACATCGCGCGCTCCTCGAACTCGGCGACGATGTCGACGTCCTCGGTCCCGCCGCCACCGGGCGCGTCGCCGAGGCCCTCGAGGATCAGGTCGCGAATCGCCTCGATCCCGGTCTCACCGGAGAGGGCCAGCGCCCCTTCGCGGACGAGCTTCACGCCGGTGTAGGCCTTCGGGTTGTGGGAGGCGGTGATCATCGCGCCGCCGTCGAGCTCCCGGGCACCGACCATGAAGTAGAGCATCTCGGTACCGACCATCCCGGCATCGAGGACGTGCACGCCCTCTGCCTGGAGGCCCTCGCTGAGACGGCCGGCCATCTCGGGAGCCTGGAGCCGCATGTCGCGTCCGACGCCCACCCGCAGATCGCTCACCGGCTTGCCGCGAAGGTCGGCGAGGACGCGAGCGAACGCGCGGCCGAGGAGGAAGTTCGTGTCGCCGTCCATCTCGCTGCCGTAGAGGCCGCGGACGTCGTATGCCTTGAAGATCTCGGGCTTTACCGCTCCCGGGTCCGCCGTTCTCACCGCTTGCGTCGTTCGTCAACTGAAGCCTCCTTCGAGGGCGTCGTAGGTCTCCTCCAGCGACTGGGGCATCACGCGCGTGTCCGCCAGCACCGGCATGTAGTTGTTGTCGCCGGCCCAGCGGGGGACGACGTGCAGGTGAATGTGACCTTCAACGCCAGCCCCCGCGACCCTGCCCTGGTTGACGCCCATGTTGAACCCCTCCGGCGAGTACACGGACTCGAGCTTCCGGATCGCCTGCTGTGCCAGGTCCATCATCTCCGCGGTCACCTCGGGATCGATGTCCTGCAGCCGGCCGACGTGCTCGAACGGGGCAACCATCAGGTGCCCGCTCGTGTACGGGTAGAGGTTGAGGATCACGTAGGCGCGCTCGCCCCGATGGACGATCAGGGCCGTGCGGTCGTCTCCCTCAGATCCCTCGAGGGGCTTGGCGCAGAACACGCACTCGGTTTGCTTGCTCGCGGTCGACACGTAGCGCAGGCGCCATGGCGCCCAGATCCGATGATTGGCCATCGGCGGGTGATCCTATTGGGGAGGGTGTGCCTCTAGCCTCGTTCGCGATGGACGCGCTCCTGCTCGCCAACGCCGCCGCGACGTTCTTCATGGTCGGCCTCGCCTGGTTCGTGCACGTCGTCCACTACCCGCTCTTCGCTCACGTCGAGACGGACCGCTTTCCGGGGCGATCCTGGCCGCCGGCACCTGGGCACTGACCGGCCTCGGCGCCGTCCCGGCTCATCGCGCCCTCCGACCCGGTCTCACCGAGCCCGGCCTGCGGCGGCTGCTCCGCGCGGACCTGATCCGCGCATTGGTCTGGACTGCCCATGGCGCGGTCGTCGTCGCGCTGCTGGCATCGCAGCCCTAGAGCTGCGATCGAGCCGCCGCTAGAGCCAGTCGCGCTTGCGGAAGTAGGCGAGCATCGCCGCCAGGATCGCGATCATGACGCCGATCACGATGTAGAAGTCCGTCTCGTCGCCCTCGCCGGGCACGCCGACGTTCATGCCCCAGATGCTCGCGATCAGGGTCAGCGGCAGGACCATGACGCTGATCGAGGTCAGCACGCGGAGGATCTCGTTGACCCGGTGGTTGATGACCGACTCGTTCGTCTCCTCGAGCGCCTCGATGACCTCCTTGTAGTTCTCGAGCATGTCCCAGATGCGCTCGTGAGCGTCGACGATGTCGTCGAAGTAGATCTCGAGGTCCAGGTCGGGGGTCAGGAAGCGATTCTTGCTGTTCTCGAGGTCGCGCAGGACCGGCCGCTGCGGGCGGATGACCTTGCGGAAGTTGATGATCTCCTGCTTGACCTTGGAGATGTCGCGGACGACCTCCTCGGAGCGCTCCTCCTCGAAGATGTCGTCCTCGATCGAGTCGAGCTTGTTGCCGATCTTCCGCAGCATCGGGAAGCAGTAGTCGAAGCTGTCGTCGACGATCCGGTAGAGCAGGTATCCCGCGCCCCGGGAGAAGAGCTTCTCGCGGGTCTCCTCGCTGGAGCGACAGCGCTCGAACAGGTACTCGACCGGCTGCAGAGCCTGGTTGGGGATCGTGATCACGAAATCCGGGCCGATGAACATGTCGAGCTCGCCGACGTTCAGCCTTCCGACGGCGCGGTCGAAGACCGGCAGGTGGAGGACGATGAAGAGGTAGTCGGGGTACTCGTCGATCTTCGGGCGCTGGTTGCGCGAAGCCACGTCCTCGAGATCGAGCAGGTGGAAGTCGAAGTTCTCGCGTAGCCATGCCCACTCGACCGGCGTCGGCCGCTCGATGTTGACCCAGCGGAGGCCGGGTCCCTGGACGATGTCTACGTTGGGCTCAGCCGGCGCGGTGGGCGCGGCAGGGGCCAGCGTCACCGAGCGGTCGGTGCGTCGCAGCCGGGGCTTTGGAAGGTTCGGCATGGCTCGTACTGGGAGGTTCGCTCGGCTCCATCGGGTGGCACTAGGTTACGCGAGGCTCTCGGGCCGGCCCGAAGCCCGGGACATGCCGTGCATTCACCCGCCCGGACCGGACGCGAAGCGGAGGATCCGGGCGGCGGTGATACAGTGCTCGACACATAGACCGCCACATCCAGAGGGGTGGAGGGAACTGGCCCTACGAAACCCCGGCAACCGCTTCAAGCGAGAGTTTGAAGAAAGGTGCCAATTCCATCAGGAGATACCTGGGAGATGTGAGTGGGAGTTCCACTCGGGACCTCTGCTCGCAATGGCAGAGGTCTTTTTTGAATCTCAATCGAGTGGAACAGGAGCTATCAGATGGCATTGCAAGGACTCAGGTGCAAGGAGTGCAAGCGGGACTACCCGCTCGAGGCGCTCTACTTCTGCGAGGACTGCTTCGGTCCCCTGGAGGTCGCCTACGACTTCTCAGGGTTGGACCCGGAGTCGGTCAAGCGGAAGATCCAGGCTGGAACGAACGGGATCTGGCGCTATTCCGACTTCCTCCCCTTCGAGTCGCGCCCGTCGAGCTCGCTCGAGCCCGGACTGACGCCGCTCGTCAAGGCTGACCGCCTCGCCGAGAAGCTCGGCGTCGGTGAGGTCTGGATCAAGAACGACGCCGCCAACCCGACGCACAGCTTCAAGGACCGCGTCGTTGCGGTCGCGCTTGCGAAGGCGATCGAGCTCGGCTTCGACACCGTCGCCTGTGCCTCCACCGGCAACCTGGCGAACGCGGTCGCCGCACACGCGGCAGCGGCCGGAATCGACTCGTACGTGTTCGTCCCCTCCGATCTCGAGGAGCAGAAGCTGCTCGCGACGGCGGTGTACGGCACGACGCTCGTCGGTGTCGAGGGCGCCTACGACGACGTCAACCGCCTCTGCACCCAGCTCGCCGAGGAGCGCGGCTGGGCGTTCGTCAACGTCAACCTCCGGCCCTACTACGCCGAGGGCTCAAAGACGCTGGCGTACGAGACCGCCGAGCAGCTCGGCTGGCGCCTGCCCGACAAGATCGTCGCGCCCATCGCCTCCGGCTCGCTGTTCACGAAGATCGGCCGCGGCTTCACCGAGTGGCTCGACCTCGGGCTGATCGAGGGGGAGCTCCCCGCCTTCCACGGCGCTCAGGCCGCCGGATGCGGCCCGGTGGCGAACGCCTTCGCCGACGGACATGACGTCTGCCGGCCCGTCAAGCCCGACACGATCGCCAAGAGCCTGGCGATCGGGACGCCGGCCGACGGGCCCTACGCGCTCGATCTGGCCCGCAGCACGGGTGGATCGGTCGAGTCGGTGACCGATGACGAGATCCGCGCCGGCATCCGCCTGCTCGCCGAGACCACGGGCATCTTCACCGAGACGGCCGGTGGCGTCACGACTGCGACGCTCGCCAAGCTGGCCGACGCTGGCGATCTCGGCAGCGACGATCGCGTCGTCGTCTACATCACCGGCGAGGGTCTGAAGACCCTGGACGCGGTCCGTGAGGGCTTCGAGATGCACGAGATCCAGCCGACGCTGGAGTCGTTCGCGGAGACGGTTCCGCAGCGCTCCGCCGCCGTGGCCTGAACGCCGGCCGCTGCTAGGTTTCGCGACCCCCCGCCGAGAGGAATTCACATGCCGATCACCGTCAAGATCCCAGCCCAACTGCGACCCGCCACCGGGGGCGAGGGCGAGATCCAGGTCGATCCTGGGAGCGTCGGAACGGTCGGGGATGCCCTCGACGCCGTCTTCGACCAGCACGACGGTCTGCGCGAGCGGATCACCGAGGACGGCGACCTCCGCCGTTTCGTCAACGTCTACGTCTCGGGTGAGGACATCCGCTTCCAGGACGGTCTGCAGACCCAGGTCGCCGACGGCGCCGAGGTGACGATCCTGCCGGCGGTGGCGGGCGGGGCCTTCTAGCTCCGGTCGTGGCCCCGGCCCCGGCCACCCGCCCCGAGCCCGTCGCCATCCTCTGTGGCGGGCGCGGGACCCGCCTGCAGGAGAAGACGCATGCGATCCCGAAGGCGCTCGTCGAGATCGGCGGGCGGCCGATCCTCTGGCACGTGCTGCAGATCTACGCTGCTCACGGCTTCGAGCGGTTCCTGCTCCTCTGCGGCTATCGCGGCGAGATGATCGCGGAGTTCGCCGGCTCCGCCGACCTGCCGGGCGGGATCGAGGTCGAGTGCGTCGACACCGGCCTCGACACCCCCACCGGGGGCCGCGTCGCCGCGGTCGCCGACCGCCTCGACGACACGTTCGCGCTGACATACGCCGATGGCGTCGCGGATGTCGACCTCGGCGCGGCGCTGGACTTCCACCGTGGCCACGACGGCGCCGCGACGGTGACCCTGGTCCGGCCACACGCGCAATGGGGAGTCGCGCGGATGGGGGAGGGGGACCGCATCGAGGGCTTCATGGAGAAGCCCCGGATGGAGCAGTGGGTCAACGGGGGCTTCATGTTCTGCGAGCCGCGCGTCCTCGCCGAGCTCGACGCATCGAGCGTCCTCGAGCACGGGCCGCTCGAGCGCCTGGCCACCGCGGGCGAGCTGCGCGGCTGGCGTCACGACGGCTTCTGGGACTGCATGGACACCTACAAGGACGCCGTTGTGCTCGACGACCTCTGGGAAGCGGGCGCGGCGCCCTGGCGGATCTGGGACCGGGAGCCGGCTGCCCGCGGCGAGGCCGATCGGAGCGCCGGGGCGCGGTGAGGCGCGCGCTCGTCACCGGCGGGCGCGGGTTCGTCGGCGCCTGGCTCTGCCGCGGACTGCTCGAGGCCGGAGTGGAGGTGCGATCCCTCGACCGCCGCGGCCCCCACGAGCGGCCGTCGACCCTGAAGCTGCTCGGCGCCGCCGGCCAGGTCGAGGAGGTCGAGGGGGACCTGCGCGACGCGGCGGCGGTCGGGGCAGCCGTCGCCGGAGTCGACTCGGTCTTCCATCTCGCGGCGGAGACGATCGTCGGCACCGTCCAGGCCGATCCGGTCGGCGGCTTCGAGACGAACGTGGCCGGGACCTGGACGCTCCTGGAGGCGTGCCGGCGCGAGGAGGTCGAACGCGTCGTCGTCGCCTCCTCGGACAAGGCGTACGGGGCCCACGACGAGCTGCCCTACCGGGAGGACCTGCCGCTGCAGCCCACCGCTCCCTACGAGGCGTCGAAGGCCGCGACCGACCTGATCGCCCGCTCGTACTGGCCCGCCTACGGCGTCCCGGTCGCGGTCACGCGCTTCGCCAACATCTACGGGGGAGGGGACCTCAACTTCTCGCGGCTCGTCCCCGAGGCGGTCTGCGCCGTCCTCGACGGGCGCGCGCCGGTCCTCCGCTCCGACGGCTCACCGGTGCGCGACCTGCTTCACGTCGACGATGCGGTCGGCGCCTATCTCGCGATCGCCGCCAAGCTCGGGACGACGCGACGGGCGTCCGGGGCGAGGCGTTCAACGCCGGCGGTGAGCGCCCCTACACCGTGCTCGAGATCGTCTCCGAGATCGCGCGGGTCGCCGGCACCGACCTCGAGCCAGACGTGCGCGGCTCGGGGAACCCCGAGGGTGAGATCGACAAGCAGTACGTCGACGCGTCCAAGATCGCCGATCGCTGCGGCTGGCGGCCGCAGGTCTCGCTCACCGAGGGCGTCGGGCGGACGCTCGACTGGTATCGGGAGAACCCCGAGATCCGCCCTGAGCGACGAGAGCCGCCCCCGCCCTGTGGCGAGCCGGCATCGCCGGAGGAGGGTGACCGGTAGAGAGTCCCCGCTCGTCTGGTCAGGTCAGCTTCACGCGGACCTTCACGAACCCCTTCGTGACCTTGCCGCCCTTGCGCAGCTTCTGACGGATCACGATCTTCTTGCCGTTCGCGGCTCGAGACGTGAGGTCCGCCAGGAACTTGCCCTTGACGTCGAGCGAGGCCTTGCGCTTCTTGCCGGCGCGCACGCGCACGGTCCGCTTGTTGGTGACCGCCGGACCGCGCTTCTTCAGCTTGGCCTGGAGGTTCAGCAGGCAGCGGCCCTTCGGCTTGCCCTTGCACTTGGTCTTGACGATCAGGCGGTTGCCCTTCAACTTCGCGGTTCCCGCCACGACGCCGTTGCCGTTGAACCGGCTGTCGGCGCCGTTGCCGCCATTCCCGCCGTTGCCGTTGCCCCCGCCACCACCTGGGCCGCCGGGCCACCGGGCCGCCCGGCCCGCCGGGGTTGTTCCCGCCGCCGCCGCCCGTCGTGCTCTTGGCGATCATGCGGATGTCGTCGTAGCCGGCTGACCCGCCGGGGATGACGGCCGCGGTCCCGTTGTTGAACGTCGAGATGATCCGCACCTTGTAGGTGTGGCCCACCTTGAGGCTGGCCGGATCGACGTCAACCGGACGCATCTCGGTGAACTCAGTTGCGCCACCGAGTGTGGTCGGCGCGATCAGGCTCACGTTCGGTCCCGCGCCCGTGTCGACGAGCTGGACGCTGTAGGTCGCGCTGTCGCCCTCGACGGCGAGGAAGGACTCGACGTCGGCGATTGCGAGCCAGCCGCAGCTCGATCTTGCTCGGTTCCTCGCCCGCGACACCGTCGTAGTCGAACGGCGGGCTCTCGAACGTGCTGGTCGCGCTTGCGTCCACGCCGACGAAGTTGTCCACCTCCGTGAGGAGGTAGCCACCGCCACCCGCGCCACCGCTCGACGGCACCGAGTTCGCGACGGTCGGACACAGGAGCGGCCCGACGCATACGCCATCAACCTTGGATGAGTCGGTCCATCCCGCCCGTCCGGAGTCGAGTGTCCTCACGTTCTGATCCGCGGGGTAGATCACCCTGGCCGCCTCAGCCGACGAGACGCCGGCGAGCACCAATGCCGCGGTCAAGCACGGCAACAGCCGCCACTTACGGAAATCCATTCCTTTTCCCTCATTTCCCGGCCATCCAGCCGGTTCTTGTCGATTCCCCCGGGAGCAAACCCCCGGCTCTTGAGAGCGATATCGGCGCTCAGAAGGCCGACTTGACCGCCGATCGGCCCCTATCAGCGAACCGACCGGATCAACCCCGCGTAGCGCCGGGCGACGCTGGGGGCGGAGAACTCGCTGAGCGCCGCGCGCCTCAGGCCGCTTGCGATCCCATTCCCGCGCGCGAATCGCCGCGATCGCGGCGGCGACGTTCTCGGGCGTCGGGTCGTCGATCGGCTCGCCGACATCGATGCCGAGCAGGTCCCGGATCTCCCTGAGCGTCGGGCCGAAGCCGGCCACCGGCGCGCCGGCGGCGAGCGCCTCGATCATCACCAGCCCGAACGACTCGCTGAACGAGGGGAGGCAGACGAGCTCCGCCCCACGCATCACGTCGATCACCGCAGCGACGTGCAGCTTGGGCTTGACGAAGGGCGCGAAGCTGACCCGGTCGGCCACCCCGAGCTCCCTGACGAGCTCGTGCAGGTCGTCCTCGAGCGGACCGCGGCCCTGCATCGTCACCCGCATCCCGGGCGTCGCCGCAGCGGCCCTGATCAGGGCTCCGGGGTTCTTGCGCTCGTTGAAGGAGCCGACGAAGGCGACGCCCTCGCGCGGGCCGGCGACGTCGATGCCGGGGTCGGCGAAGCCGGGCTGCAGCGGATTCGGGATCACCAGGGCCCGCTCCGGGTAGCTCAGGCCGAGCTCCGCCGGGCCGAGATCGCGGGTGTAGGCCGAGGGGAAGACGACCGCGTCGACTGCGTCGAGGCCGTCCTGCGCGGCTCGGCGGTAGCGCTCGGCTCGCTCGCTCTCGCCCTTGGCGCGAATCGCTCGCCACTCGTGAACGACGGCCACGGTCGGCAGATCGGGCGCGACCTCGGACCGGATCCGCGAGAAGCGGGCGCCGTTGAAGGCGGCGAGGTTGTTCAGCAGGATCGCGTCGGGGCGCTCGCGCTCGAGCAGGAGCGTCGTGAAGCGGCGCGGTCGAGCGTCCTCCGGCTGCATGAAGATCGGCAGCGGCGCCTTGCGCTCGGCCTTGAGGCGCTGGACCCTCTGCGGCGGCGGGATCAGCACGCCGAGGGGCTCGATCCGGTGCCGCCATCGCCGCAGCCGGAACTCGTCGAGCAGCGTCACGTTGAACCGGGTGACGCCGCCGCGCAGTCGGCCGCCCCACTCGGGCGGGATCGGCCCGACCGTGAGCAACCGGGTGCGCATCGCGGCCGGAGGCGGCGGCATCCGCCGGGCCAGGGCCGTGCGCCGGTTCAGCGCGGCTCCCCGGGGGTCGTGCCGGTCGCGGTCCGGCCGCAGACGGGGCAGGCATCGCCGTCCACCGGTCCCTGGTTGTGGCAGAGCGGGCAGTCGCTGAGCTCCTCGAGCGTGCCGAGGAGGTCGCGGACGGCGCAGACGAGCAGCCGCTCCTCGTCGACCTCGATCCAGACGCCCGCGACCGCCGGGAAGACGACGTGGTCGCCGGGAGCGACGGGCATCTTGACGCCGGCGGCCTCCCACCAGTCGAGTCCCGGCCCGACCGCGACGACGATGCCGTGCTGGGGAGGGGGCTCGCGGGTCCCCGGAGGCACCACGAGGCCCGAGCTGCGAACGCGATCCGGCTCGAGCTCCTTGATGACGACCTGGTCGAAGAGCGGGCGCAGGAGGTGGCGCATGGGGATCAGGTTACGTTGCCGGGATGGCCGCCGACCTCCCCCGATGGATCCCGCTCGCGGCGCTCGGGGTGCTGCTCTGCTCGGCGGCCATCGGTTGCGGCGGGGGAGAGGGGACGTCACCCGAGACCGATGCCTCGACGTCGACGACGACCGCCGGCGAGGAGCCACCGCTGCGGCCCCTGCGGGCGCCGCCGTGCCCGGCGGTCGAGAACTGCGAGCGGGCCTCCGGCGAGATCGCCTTCGTCGAGCGGGTGGATCCCGACGGCGATGGAGACGCGCACTTCGTCCTGGTCAGCGTCGAGAGCATCACCGCGCCCGGTGTCTCGGTCATCGACGTCCGGGCCGACCTGCGGCCCTCTCCGCTTCCCAGACCAGGCGATCAGCTCGCCGCCTCGGGTCCGGTTTTCACGGGGAGCTTCGGGCAGCGGCAGATCCAGGCGGACGCCGTTCGCTTCCGCCGCGCGGAGGGCTGAGCGGAGCGCCCGCCACGGTTGGGCGTTGCATCCCGGGCGGCGCCGGATATAACCTCTGCGGGCTCGCACCGGGCTCAGGGGGCGCCGGTGGAGTGGAGAGTGAGGCGCGATGGGCGCCGCACCAATCAGGAGGAGAGAGAGTTTTGAGGCTTGCTTCACGGCTGCTTGCAGTCACGTTCGGGGTGTTCCTTTCGATCGCGCTGATGGGCGCGCTCGTCGCAAATGCATCCGACACGGGTCTCGCCAAGAAGGCGAAGGTGAAGCTCAAGGTCTCGGGCAAGGGTCAGGAGGCCCTGCTCGGCAAGGGGCTCAAGGTCAAGGTCTCCGTCAAGTCGAAGAAGAAGGTCAAGACCAAGGTCGCGGCCACCTCGACGACGTTCGACGACCCGGCTGCCAAGCCCCTGGTCAAGAAGAAGAAGGTCACGCTCAAGCCCAAGAAGAAGAAGAAGGGCGGCAAGGGCGGCAAGGGCGGCAAGGGCCGGAAGGGCGGCAAGAAGACGCTGAAGAAGTCGGTCACGCTGAAGCTCACGGCCGCCGGCAAGGACGCGGTCGCATCCTGCGAGGCGCGTGACATCACGGTCACCGCCGGCAAGAGCAAGACCTCCTTCGAGCTCGTGCGCGACACCGCCGACTGCAAGCCCGGCAACGTCGATCTCTCCCGCGCCAACGAGTGCGACTTCATCGGCTCCCAGACGCAGTCGCTCTGCATGGTGCCGTTCCCCGACGACTTCTACACGAAGGCTGATCCCAGCTCGGCCACCGGCCGGAGGATCGATTTCAAGACCTCGGCGATGCCGGCGAACGACTCCGGCGTGAACATGGCCGGCGAGCCGTACAACCAGAACGACGGTTTCAGCCCCGGCCAGGCAGCGGTGGTCCGGATCCCCGGCATCGACACCGCCGCGGATCTCGACGCGAACGCTCACCCGCGGCTGGCGCAGCTCGGCTCCTACGCCGACGCTGACACGTCATTCGTCGTGATCGACGCGGCCACCGGTGAGCGTCATCCGATCTGGGCCGAGATCGACACGAACGCCGAGGGTTCTCCGACCCAGACGGCAGTGCTGATCCACCCGTCGGTGAACTACAAGTCAGGTCACCGCTACATCATCGCCATCCGGAACCTGAAGAACGCCGGCGGCACGCCGATCAAGGCTCCCGACGGCTTCCGCTACTACCGCGACGACCTGCCCTCGAGCGAGGCGGCGATCAACGGCCAGCGCGATCGATTCGACGGGATCTTCAACAAGCTCCGCGACTCCGGCATCAAGCGCAACAACCTGTACCTCGCCTGGGACTTCACGGTGGCGACCGACGAGAACATCGCCGGCCGGCTCCTCTCCATGCGTGACCAGTCGCTGGCGCTGCTCGGCGACAACACCCCGGGCGACGGCGTCGTCCAGGGCACCGCGCCGTCGTTCACGGTCACCAGCACCCAGAACTTCACCGTCGGGCAGGACGCGCGGATGGCTCGCCGGGTCCAGGGAACCTTCACGGTCCCCTGCTACCTGAAGCCCACCTGCGACGTGCTGCCCGCGAACCAGCCGCCGAACGTCCCGACCAACGCGTCTGGCACCTTCGACCTGGACGCGAACGGCAGGCCGACCGTGAACGGCACCTACACCGCCAACTTCAACTGCATGATCCCGCGCTCGGCGATCGACGGGGTACCGACTCCGGCCCACCCGACGGTCTACGGGCACGGCCTGCTCGGCAGCGCCGGTGAGGCGACCTCGACCCCGCAGAAGACGCTCGGAAACAACTTCGGGTACATGTCCTGCGCGACCGACGAGATCGGCCTCTCCACCGGTGACATCTACAACTCGATCGGGGTCCTCGGCCAGCTCGGCCGGTTCCCGGAGGCGGCCGACCGCCTCCAGCAGGGCCTGCTGAACGAGGTCCTGCTCGGGCGCCTGATGATCAACCCGGCGGGCTTCCTATCCAACCCGCGTTCCACGTGGATGGTGTCCGACGTCAGCAGCGCGCCCGGTCATCGACACCTCCCGCCTCTACTACAACGGCAACAGCCAGGGCGGGATCATGGGCGGCGCCTTCATGGCGATCTCGCCGGACGCGACCCGGGGCAGCCTGGGCGTCGTCGGCATGAACTACTCGGTGCTGCTGAACCGCTCGGTCGACTTCGACCAGTACGCCAACATCGCCCTCAACCCGAACTACACGGACAAGCTCAAGCGGCCGCTGGTGCTGAGCCTGATCCAGATGCTCTGGGACCGGGGCGAGGCGAACGGCTACGCGCACCGGCTGACCGACAACCCTCTGCCGAACACGCCGGCACACGAGGTGCTGATGAACGTCGCGTTCGGTGACCATCAGGTGTCGACGTTCACCGCGGACACCATGGCGCGCACGATCGGCGCCTCCGCGCACTCGCCCGTCGTCGATCCGGGCCGCTGGCCCGGAGTCGACGAGCTCTGGAACATCCCGCGGATCACGACCTACCCGTTCACCGACTCGGCGCTCGTCTACTGGGACAGCGGTCCGACCAGGGCGGGTGGAACGCTCGGCACCGATCCGCCGCCGCTGACCAACACCCCGAACCGCAGCGGCGTCGATCCGCACGGCCTGCCGCGGGCAACGCTGCAGGAGCAGCAGATGGTCGCTGACTTCCTGCGACCGAACGCGCAGAGCTCCATCTCGAACACGTGCGTCGGCACCGCCGGGCCCGCGTGTCACGACCTCTCCTTCGGCGGGACACCGTCGCCTTAGGCGAGCCGGCGCGAGGAGGAGCAAGCAGATGAACGGGTTGCCGAAGGTCCAGATCAAGTGGGCCTCGGCGGCCCTGGCGCTCCTCGCGCTGGCGCTCGTGCCGGCGACGGCGAGCGCCGCGCCGAAGGGGAAGCCGAAGCCGAAGGTCTCGATCGTCGGGGCCAAGCAGGCCGACCTGGTCGCGGGCAAGATCACGGTCAAGGTCAAGTCGAAGCGGCGCGCGAGGGTCCGCGTCGGCGTCGCGATCCAGCAGGGTGGCAAGAAGACCAAGCTGACCGGGACGAAATCGCTGAAGCTCAAGCCCAAGAAGGCGAAGAAGCTGAAGCTCGCGGTCCGCGACGAGGCAAGGCCGCTCGTCGAGAGCTGCCTCACCTCGAAGCTCATCGCGACCGCTCAGGTGGGCGGCAGGAAGTTCACCTCGAAGAAGACCGTCAAGCGGGACGCGAGCCGCTGCAACGGCGAGAACCCCGTCGGCGTGGACCTCGATCGCGCTGACCGCTGCGACCTGATCGCACCGACGGGCCAGGGGTGCCTGTTCCCCTATCCCAACGACTTCTACACGCGGGCCGATGCGACTTCCCCGACCGGCAAGCGCCTCGACCTGAAGGCCGCAGCGATGCCGCAGAACGCCGGTGGCACGCCGATCGATCCGAGCGACATCAACCAGAGCGACGGCTTCAGCCCCGGCGCTCCGATCCTCGTCCGGGTTCCGGGAATGGACACCCCGCAGGCGTTCGCGAACACCGCCCCGCCGCCGGTCACCGACATGGCGGCCTCATTCGCTCCCGAGGCGAAGGTCGTCGTGATCGATGCCGCCACCGGCCAGCGCCAGCTGATCTGGACCGAGCTCGACTCGAACGCGACCTCAGCCGCTCAGACCGTCCTCGAGATCCACCCGGGCAAGAACTTCCAGGACGGCCATCGCTACATCGTCGCCCTGCGGGGGATGAAGGACGCCTCGGGCGCGACCCTTCCGGCGCCGGAGGGCTTCCGCCTGATCCGCGACGGGATCCCGACCGGCGTTCCGGCGATCGAGAGCCGTCGTGGCCCCCTCGACAAGGTTCTCGGTGAGCTTGCGAGCGCGGGTATCGCTCGCGACGACCTCTACCTCGCCTGGGATTTCACCGCCGCCAGCACGGAGAACAACACCGGCCGCATGCTCGCCATGCGCAACGACGCCTTCACCCAGCTCGGTGACAGCAACCTGACCGACGGAACAGTTCAGGGCACCTCACCCGACTTCACGATCACGACCGTGACCGACTTCCCCTCGAACTCGGTCTCGGGACGCGGCGTCGAGTACGTACGCACGATCGAGGGGACCGTCGAGGTCCCCTGCTACATGACCGACCCCGACGGCGGCGGGCCCGCCCAGCCCTGCGACCCAGGCTCGGAGCTGAACCTGAACGCCAACGGCGTCCCGCAGCAGAACGGGACCTACGACGCTCGCTTCGGCTGTGGGATCCCGCGCTCTGCGGTGACCGAGACCGCCCCGAACTCCGGCGTCTACACCGTCACGAACCCGGCGCGGCCGTCGCTTTACGGCCACGGCCTCTTCGGCGAGTTCGACGAGGTCTACGCCGGGAGTGTCCGCCGGCTCGGCAACGAGAACGGCGTGCTCAACTGCGCCGCGGACTGGATCGGGATGGCGGACGAGGACGTCCTGCCGGTTGCGTTCCCCGCGCTCCAGGACCTCTCGAAGTTCAGGCCGATCCCCGACCGCCTCCAGCAGGGCTTCCTCGACTTCCTCTACCTCGGACGGGCGCTGATCCACCCCAACGGGCTCACCGCGGACCCGGCGTTCCGGTTCAGCGGCACCTCGGCCATCGACACGAACGAGCTCTTCTACTGGGGCAACAGCCAGGGCGGCATCGCCGGTGGCGCCCTCACCGCGGTCGCCACCGACTTCACCCGCTCGGTGCTCTACGTGCCCGGGATGACCTACGCGACGCTGCTGCCGCGGAGCGTCGACTTCAACGATCCCGACCCGGCCGAGATCGACTATGCCTCGGTGCTCTACCCGGCCTACCCGGAGGAGTCGACGCGGCCCCTGGCTCTGACACTGGTCCAGTCGCTCTGGGACCGCGGCGAGCCGAGCGGCTACGCCAGTCACATGACAGGCGACCCGCTCCCCGGCACGCCCGCTCACAAGGTGCTGATCCTCGAGGCCTATGGCGATCACCAGGTGGCCAACGTTCAGACCGGGGTAGAGGCGCGGACGATCGGCGCCCCGCTGCGGCGACCGGCCGTCGACGCCTTCCGAATTCCGAGCTCCTACGTCGACCTCTTCCCGGAGTCGGGGACGCTGGGCGATCTGACCGGGCCGGCCGCCGACGGCAGCGGCTACTTCGTCTGGGACATCGGGCCGAAGCGCGACAACGGCATGGGCGGCTTCCTCGGCACCGCAGCCGCCGCCGATCACCAACACGCCCCCGCCTGGAGACGAGGCGGGAGTGGACCCCCACGACACCGTGGTCAACAACTCGCCGCTGGCGCGGGCCCAGATCGCCGCCTTCATCGACACGAACGGCAAGATCACCAACCCGTGCGGGCCCAACCCCTGCTACGCGGCGGGCTGGAATGGCTTCCCCTAGCCGCGGCGGACGCCCCTAAAGGAGGCGCCCGCGGACGTCGATGCGGACGGCGTGAAGCTCCGCTGCACCCAATGCCTCTCGGAGGTCGGCGACGGCCTCGGCTACGAAGCCCCGGGCGGTCATGCGCTCTGCGGCCCCTGCTACTTCGCGCTCTGGGGCCCGAGCGGGCGCCGGACGTACTCCAGGGCCACCGAGAGCGGCCGCCCGCTCACCCGCCGGCCCCGCAAGCCGGGCAAGACGTTCTGGATCCCCGGCCCGACGGGTGAGACGGACCCAGGCGTGGCGCAGTGGCGCGCGACCCGAAAGCGCCGACCGCGAGTCTGAGGGAAGCGAGGCCGCGCACGGCCGAGTCGCGGGGAGCCTGGCCGTCACGGCTCGCGGGAATAGGGCTCGATCACTGGGCCGTCTAGAGCGCGACTCGATCAGCTACAGTCGCCGATAGGATTCGCGCTGTCGACTCCCGCCTCCGGAGCGACGGAGCGCTCGTATCCTCCGAGCTACGGAGCGCCGAGATGGTCAGTCTAGGTGAGCCCCCGTCGGGCCGTGGTCGGCATACGCTCCGCGTCCATGGACCTCGACGTCGTATTCCTCGGAACGGGGGGCTCGGTGCCCTCCGCCCGCCGCAACACCGCGAGCGTGCTCGTCCGGCGGGGCGGCGACCGGCTGCTGTTCGACTGCGGGGAGGGGACGCAGCGCCAGATGCAGCGCTCGGTCGGTCTGATCCCGGTCGACTCCATCTTCATCACCCACCTGCACGCCGACCACTACCTCGGGCTCCCGGGGCTGCTGAAGAGCTACGACATGCAGGACCGGATCGAGCCGCTGGACATCTACGGCCCGCCCGGGCTCGTCGACCTGTTCAACGCGATCGGCCGGATCGTCGGCCGCCCGGCCTACGAGGTGACGCTGACCGAGCTCAATCGCGGGGAGCTCGTCGAGCGCGACGACTACGTGGTCGAGCCGTTCGACGTCGAGCACCGGATCGTGGCCAACGGCTACGCGCTCTACGAGGATCCGCGCCCCGGCCGCTTCGACCCCGAGGCGGCCAAGGCGCTCGGGGTCCAGCCGGGGCCGGCGTTCGGCGCGCTGCAGCGGGGCGAGCCCGTCCCCGGCAAGGACGGCGAGGTGATGCCCGAGGACGTGATGGCGGCGGAGCGCCAGGGGCGGAAGGTCGTCATCACCGGCGACACCCGGCCGTGCGAGGCGACCCGCGTGGCCGCGCACCAGGCCGACCTGCTCGTTCACGACGCGACCTTCACCACCGCCGAATCCGACCGTGCGGAGATGACGGGGCACTCCACCTGCGTCGAGGCGGCCGAGCTCGCCGCGGCCGCCGATGCCCGGATGCTGGCGCTCGTCCACGTCTCCTCCCGGCACTTCATCCCCGACGTCCTCGCCGAGGCCCGGGAGGCGTTCCCGGCGACGGTCGCCCCGCGCGACTTCGACGTCGTGGAGATCCCGTTCCCCGAGCGCGGAGAGCCTCAGCTCGTCGAGAACGGCGCCCGCGAGGCCCCCGCCGGCGCGAGCGCTCGCCCGCTCCGGTAGAAAGCCTCCATGGGGATGGGCGGAGGGAGAGGAAGGGCGAGCCGGCTCGCAGCCGCGGGTGCCGTGCTGCTCGCGCTCGGCCCCGGCGCGGCTCTCGCCGCCAAGGGGAACGTCAAGTTCGGCGGTGACACCGAGGAGGGCCGGAAGGCGAAGGTCGTCGTCGACTCCCAGGGCCGGGCGATTCGCGGCGCCTGGACGGTCATGACCGACTGCGACGGCCAGTTCGACGACTTCCGGGTGCAGATCGAGATGCGCAAGCCACTCGACCGCTCGACGAAGAACGGATTCAAGGACGTCGGCTCCGACACCGATTCCGACGACACCTACAGCGCCCGCTACAAGCACGACGTCACCGGGAAGTACACCGGCAAGCACGAGATCTCGGGGACCCTCGAGACCGAGGTCGTGTTCCGGCGCGACGGCAAGGTCTACGTGACCTGCACCGACGAGGTCGAGTTCACGGTCAACGAGCTCAAGGCGAGCTGACCCGACCGCCCAACTCCTCCCAGATTGGGGGATTCCTCCCAAATCCGGGTTCGGCTCGCGCCGCGCTCGCTGCTAGCCTCGTCAGCGAACACAGACCTGTTCCTTTAACCGCGGTCCCGTGAGGCCGAGAAGGAGCCGAATAGGAAAATGGGAGAACGAGTAGTTCTCGACCGAGATGACCTGCGCCGCACGCTGGTGCGGATCGCGCACGAGATCATCGAGAAGAACCCCGGAGACGAGGGCGAGGCCGCGGTCGCGATCGTCGGCATCCACACCCGGGGAGCGGTGCTCGCGCGCCGGCTCCACGCGATCGTCGCCGAGCTCACCGGCGCCGATGTTCCGATCGGCGACGTCGACATCTCCTTCTACCGCGACGACGCGCTCGGGCGCTCCCCCTCCGACGCCCCGGTCGTCCACGCCACCCACCTCGACTTCGACGTCGACGGCCGCACGATCGTCCTCGTCGACGACGTCCTCTTCACCGGCCGCACCGTCCGCGCCGCGATCGACGCGCTCTTCGACTACGGCCGCCCGGAGCGGGTCCAGCTCGCGGTCCTCGCCGACCGCGGCCACCGCGAGCTTCCGATTCGCCCCGACTACGCCGGCAAGAACCTCCCGACGGCGCGCGACGAGCGCGTCTACGTCCGGCTCGAGGAGATCGACGGGGAGGACGAGGTGGCGATCGCCGCCGCTCCCGTCCCGAGCGCCAACGGGCAGGGAGCCTCCTGATGCGCCACCTGCTCTCGATCGAGGACCTCGACCGGGCCGCGGTCGAGCGGATCTGCGAGCGCGCCCAGAGCTTCGCCGACATCGCCCACCGCGACATCAAGAAGGTCCCGACGCTGCGCGGCCGCACCGTGGTCAACCTCTTCTACGAATCCAGCACCCGGACGAGCTCGTCGTTCGAGCTCGCCGCCAAGCGGCTCTCCGCCGACCTCGTCTCGGTGAAGTCCGCCGGCTCCTCCGTCGACAAGGGCGAGTCGCTGCAGGACACGATCGCGACCCTCTCGGCCCTCGGGCCCGACGCGATCGTCATCCGCGCCCCTCACGCCGGCGCCGCGAAGCTGATCACCCGCTGGACCGAGGCTTCGGTCATCAACGCGGGAGACGGCAAGCACGAGCACCCGACCCAGGCGCTGCTCGACGTCCACACGCTGCTGGACCGCGTCGGCCCGCTCGACGGCAAGCGGATCTGGATCGTCGGCGACGTCCTCCACAGCCGCGTCGCCCGCTCCTGCATCCGCGCCTTCGGGCTCATGGGCGCCGAGGTCACGGTCGCCGGGCCCCCGACCCTGATCCCGCGGGGCATCGAGGAGCTCGGCTGCTCGGTGCGCTTCACGCTCGACGACATCGGTGAGGCCGACGTGGTCTACGGGCTGCGGATGCAGCGCGAGCGGATGAACGACTCCTTCGTGCCGTCGCTGCGCGAGTACGCGATCAACTACCAGCTGAACTCGCGACGGCTGAGCTCGCGCCAGCTCGTCATGCACCCCGGCCCGGTCAACCGCGGGGTGGAGATCTCCCCCGAGACCATGGACGGCCCGATGTCGCTGATCACCGCCCAGGTGGCGAGCGGCCTCGTGGTGCGGATGGCGGTCCTCTACGAGGTCCTCGCGGGAGGCGAGCGGACGCGCGGCCGTCGTGACGGCAACGGCTCCGAGGACGCTCCGACCGAGCCCTCGCCGATCGGGGAGCCGGCATGAGCGAGCCGATCACGAGCCTCGACTGGCGCGGCGCCGGCCCCAAGGGATCGAACGGCGACGCCGGCGACCTGATCGTCCGCGGCGCGGTCGCCCTCGACCCCCGCGCGGGGATCGAGCGCGAGTGCGACATCGTGGTGCGCGCGGGCAGGATCGCCGCGATCGCCGACGCCGGTGCGGGCGAGGCCCCCGAAGGCGCCGAGGAGATCGACGCCTCCGGCCTCCATGCGCTTCCGGCCTTCTTCGACCCGCACGTCCACCTGCGAACGCCCGGGCAGGAGTACCGCGAGGACCTCGAGAGCGGGACCCGGGCCGCTGCCGCCGGCGGCTACTGCGGGATCGTCGCGATGGCGAACACCGACCCCGTCGTCGACGAGCCCTCGGCGATCTCCGCCCTGCGCGAGCGCGCCGGGGAGGAGGCGGTCGTCCCGACCGGCTTCGTCGCCACCGTCACCAAGGGCATGCGCGGCGAGGAGCTGACCGAGATGGCGGCGCTCCGCGCGGCGGGCGCGGTCGGGTTCTCCGACGACGGCCTGCCGATCCGCTCGGCGGGCGTCATGCAGCGAGCGCTCCAGTACCAGCACCTGGTCGGCGGAACGATCCTCCTCCACGAGGAGGATCCGGACCTGACCCGCGACGGGGTCATGGGGGAGGGGGCGGTCTCCGCCGAGCTCGGGCTCGCCGGTGTCCCCGCGGTCTCGGAGTCCACGATGATCGCCCGCGACGGGGCGCTCTGCCTCTACGAGGACGCCCGCGCGCACGTCCAGCACCTCTCCGCGCGGGCTTCGGTCGAGGCCGTCGCGGTCGCCAAGGAGGCCGGAGCGAAGCTGACCGCCGAGCTCACCCCGCACCACCTGACCCTGACCGACGAGGAGGTCAGGAGCCTCGACGCCCACTTCAAGATGAACCCGCCGCTGCGGACGGAGGACGATCGCCAGGCGCTGATCGAGGCGCTGCGGAGCGGCGTGGTCGACTGCATCGGCACCGATCACGCGCCGCACGCCTCCCACGAGAAGGACGTTCCCTTCGAGGAGGCCAACATGGGCGTCACCGGCCTCGAGACCGCCTTCTCGGTGCTCTACACCGAGCTCGTGCTGCCGGGAGTCATCGATCTCGGACTGCTCGTTGAGCGGATGGGCTCGGGCGCTGAGCTCTTCGACCTCGAGCCCGCCACGATTGCGATCGACGCCGAAGCGAACCTCGCGCTCATCGACCTCGAGGCCGAGTGGGAGGCCGGGGCGGATGGCTGGGAGAGCCGCTCGGAGAACTCCTGCTTCAACGGCCGCAACCTGCGCTCTCGGGTCCAGCTGACGATCGTCGGTGGCCAGGTCGCCTACCGTCGCCGCGCCTTCGCAATGAGGATGGCGTAGACGCATGACACGTATGGCACGCATGCCGGACATGGCTGCCGCGAAGCTCGATCGGGACCGCGCAGCGCTGGTCGTGGTCGACGTCCAGGAGGGCTTCCGCAAGGCGATTCCCGGGTTCGCCGGGATCGCGGCGGCGACCGCGACCATGGTCCGCGGAGCCGACGCCATCGGGATCCCGATAGTCGTCACCGAGCAGTACCCGAAGGGCCTGGGAGCGACCGTGCCCGAGGTCGCCGACCACCTGCCCGAGGGCGTCGAACGACTTCCGAAGACGATCTTCTCGGCGGCCGAGGCCGACGGCTTCGACCTCGGTGGACGCGACCAGGCGATCGTCTGCGGCATCGAGGCGCACGTCTGCGTCAACCAGACCGTGCTCGATCTGCTCGACGTCGGCACCGAGGTCCACGTGGTCGCCGACGCGGTCGGCTCCCGCAGCACCCCCAACCGCGACCTCGGCCTGGCCAAGGCCGAGCGGGCCGGAGCCTGGCTCACCTCGGTCGAGACGGCGCTCTTCGAGCTGCTCGGCGCGGCCGGCACCGACGAGTTCAAGTCGGTCCAGAAGCTCGTCCTGGAGCTGGCGCCGTGAGCGCGGCCTTCGAGCCTGGATACGTGCTGCTCGAGGACGGCTCCCGCCTCGACGGCGAGATCTGCGCGAGCGGCGAGCCGACGACGGGAGAGGTCGTCTTCAACACCGGCATGACCGGCTATCAGGAGTCGGTCACAGACCCCTCCTACGCGGGTCAGATCATCACCTTCACCTACCCGCTCATCGGGAACTACGGGGTCTGCGCCGAGGCGATGGAGTC
Source organism: uncultured Solirubrobacterales bacterium (assembly GCA_963740845.1). Classification (GTDB taxonomy): domain Bacteria; phylum Actinomycetota; class Thermoleophilia; order Solirubrobacterales; family 70-9; genus RHKX01. The sequence goes on along the minus strand of CAVUFM010000022.1, from coordinate 22,680 downwards.
CGACCGCGTCCACGCCCGCGCCGTGATCATGCGCGAGGCCAAGAACGGCGAGGACGCCGCGACCGCCGAGCGCGGATGGCTCGACTGGCTCACTGACTGCGGGGTGACGGCGATCACCGGGATCGACACCCGCGCGATCGTCCGCCACATCCGCGACGCGGGGGCGATGCGCGGCGGCATCTTCCCGGCGAGCCATCCCGCAGTCCGAGGCGATGGAGCGGGTGAACGGCGAGCCTGACATGGCCGGTTCCGACCTCGCGAGCACCGTCACCCCGGCCGAGCCGGTTCTGCTCGACGGGCCGGGTCCGCACATCGTCGGCCTCGACACCGGGATCAAGCTCTCGATCGTCCGCCAGCTCCGCGACCGCGGCTGCAAGGTGACGCTCCTTCCCTGCGGCACCCCGCCCGAGGAGGTGCTCGCCCACGACCCCGACCTCGTCTTCCTCGCCAACGGTCCCGGCGATCCCGCCGCGCTCGACCACGTCGTCGGCACGGTCCGTGAGCTGGTCGGCAAGAAGCCGGTCTTCGGGATCTGCCTCGGCCATCAGCTCCTCTGCCGCGCGGTCGGGCTCGACACCTTCAAGCTGCCCTTCGGCCATCGCGGCGCCAACCACCCGGTCAAGGACCTGGCCTCCGGGAAGATCGAGATCACCTCCCAGAACCACGGCTTCGCGGTCGTCGGCCCCAACGGCGAGAGCCGGATGGAGACCGACGAGCCGGTCCGCTGGGAGACCGACTTCGGCACCGCCGAGCTCTCCCATCTCAACCTCTACGACCGCACGGTCGAGGGCCTGCGCCTGCTCGACGTCCCCGGCGGCACGGTCCAGTACCACCCGGAGGCCGGCCCGGGTCCGCACGATGCCCGCCACCTGTTCGACCGTTTCCTGGAGCTGGCCTCGTGATCTGGCCACCTCCGAGCAGGGCTCTCGAGGGCTCCATCATCGTCCTCGAGCCGATTCGCGAGGAGCATCGCGAGGGTCTCAAGTCAGCCTCGCTGGATCCCGAGACCTGGACCTGGGTTGATCGCCGGATGCCCGGGGAAACGGCCCAGTTCAACGCGTGGTTCGACGGGAAGGTGGCGGCCTCCGCATCGGGCTCGGAGTGGTGCTTCGTGACCACGTTGGCGAGCGATCGGCGCCCGGTCGGCTCGTCCTCCTACCTCGCGATCCGCCCCGAGCACGACGGGCTCGAGATCGGCTGGACCTGGCTGCACCCCTCCGCCTGGCGCACCGGCGCCAACCGTGAGGCGAAGCGCCTGATGCTCGCGTTCGCGTTCGATGAGCTCGGTGCGATGAGGGTCGAGTTCAAGACGGATGCCCGGAACGAGCGCTCCCGAGCCGCGCTGACGGCGCTGCCGGCCCGGTTCGAGGGGATCTTCCGCAAGCACATGCTGATGCCGGTGGTCGGAGTGCGGGACTCCGCCTTCTTCTCGATCGTCGACGACGAGTGGCCGAGCGTCCGGACGAGGCTGGAGGGCTCCGGTGCCTAGACGCGACGACATCGAGAAGATCCTCCTGATCGGATCCGGGCCGATCGTGATCGGGCAGGCCGCCGAGTTCGACTACTCGGGGACGCAGGCCTGCAAGGTCCTGCGGGAGGAGGGCTACGAAGTCGTCCTCGTCAACTCGAACCCGGCGACGATCATGACCGACCCCGAGTTCGCCGACCGGACCTACATCGAGCCGCTGCTCCCCGAGGTGGTCGCGACGATCCTCGAGCGCGAGCGGCCCGACGCGCTGCTGCCGACGCTGGGCGGCCAGACCGCCCTCAACCTCGCCAAGGACCTGCACGACAACGGCACCCTCGAGCGTCTCGGGGTCGAGCTGATCGGGGCCGACTACGACGCGATCCACCGGGCCGAGGACCGTGAGGCCTTCCGCGAGACGATGGAGGGCGCCGGCCTGCGGATGCCGTGGTCGCTGATCGCGGAGTCGGTGGGCGACATCGAGGCCGCGCTCGCGGACGGCTCGCTGAAGCTCCCGGCGATCATCCGGCCCGCCTTCACCATGGGCGGGCAGGGAGGCGGCGTCGCCGACACCGAGACCGAGCTGCGCCAGATCGTCTCCGAGGGCCTCGCCGCGAGCCCGATCAACCAGGTCCTCATCGACGAGTCGGTGATCGGCTGGGGCGAGTTCGAGCTCGAGCTGATGCGCGACCGTAACGACAACGTGATCGTCGTCTGCTCGATCGAGAACATCGACCCGATGGGCGTCCACACCGGCGACTCGGTGACGGTCGCCCCGGCGCAGACGCTCACCGACCCGCTCTTCCAGGAGCTGCGCGATCAGGCGCTGAAGGTGATTCGCGCGGTCGGCGTCGAGACCGGCGGCTCCAACGTCCAGTTCGCGGTCAACCCCGAGACGGGGGCGATCGTCGTGATCGAGATGAACCCGCGCGTCTCGCGCTCCTCGGCGCTCGCGTCGAAGGCCACGGGCTTCCCCATCGCGAAGATCGCCGCGCGCCTGGCGGTCGGCTACACGCTCGACGAGATCCCCAACGACATCACCGAGGCGACGCCTGCGGCCTTCGAGCCCACCATCGACTACGTGGTCACGAAGATCCCTCGCTTCGCCTTCGAGAAGTTCCCCGGCAGCGAGGGCAAGCTCACGACCCACATGAAGTCGGTCGGCGAGTCGATGGCCATCGGCCGAACCTTCCGGGAGTCGTTCGCGAAGGCCATGCGCTCGCGCGAGCTCGACTCACCCGCCGAGGTTCCCGGCGACGACGAGGAGCTGCTCGAGCGGCTGCGGACGCCGTCGTCGGACCGCTACGACCTGATCCTCGCCGGGCTCGCCCGCGGCGTCAGCGTCGACGCCATCCACGCGAGCACCGCGATCGACCTCTGGTGGCTGCGGGAGCTCCAGGCGCTCGCGATCGACGGCGACGGAACCGAGGGGCTCGAGCGCGTCTACCGCTCCGTCGACACCTGCGCGGCCGAGTTCGAGGCCCGGACTCCCTACTACTACTCCTCCCACGAGCGTCGCTCGAGCGGTCCGGTGGCGTCTGAGGAGGTCAAGCCGGGCGAGCGCCCGAGCGTCGTCATCCTCGGCTCGGGGCCCAACCGCATCGGCCAGGGAATCGAGTTCGACTACTGCTGCGTCCACGCCGCGATGACCGTCCGCGAGTCGGGTCGCGAAGCCGTGATGATCAACTGCAACCCGGAGACGGTCTCGACCGACTACGACACGTCCGACCGCCTCTACTTCGAGCCGCTCACCGCCGAGGACGTCCTCGCGGTGATCAAGCGCGAGCAGCCGGAGGGCGTGATCGTCCAGTTCGGCGGGCAGACCCCGCTGCGGCTGGCGAAGACGCTCGAGGACGCCGGCGTGAAGCTCCTCGGCACCCCCGTCGATGCGATCGACCTCGCCGAGGACCGCGGCCGCTTCGGTGACCTCCTGCGTCGCCTCGAGATCGCCCACCCGCCCTACGGGACCGCGCTCAGCGCCGAGGAGGCCATCGAGATCGCCGCTGACGTCGGCTTCCCGCTGCTGGTCCGCCCGTCCTACGTGCTCGGCGGTAGGGCGATGGAGATCTGCTACTCGAACGAGGACCTGTCGCGCTACCTCGCTCAGCACGTCAAGGCGAGCCCCGAGCACCCGCTGCTCCTCGACCGGTTCCTCGAGAACGCGATCGAGGTCGACGTCGACGCGCTCTGCGACGGCAGCGAGTGCGTGATGGCGGGGGTCATGCAGCACGTCGAGGAGGCCGGGGTCCACTCCGGGGATTCCGCCTGCGTGCTGCCGCCGATGAGCCTCGGCGAGGAGATGCTCGCCCGGATCGAGGACACGACGGCGAAGATCGCGCTCGAGCTCGGTGTGATCGGGCTGATCAACATCCAGTACGCGGTCGCGGCCGGGGAGCTCTACGTCATCGAGGCCAACCCGCGCGCCTCCCGGACCGTCCCGTTCGTCTCGAAGGCCGTCGGCGCGCCGATCGCGAAGCTCGCCTGCCGGCTGATGCTCGGCGAGAAGCTCGCGGCCCTCGAGGTCCCGGGGATGCCGACCGATCACGTCTCCGTCAAGGAGGCGGTGCTGCCGTTCTCCCGCTTCTCCGGAGCGGACTCGGTCCTCGGCCCCGAGATGAAGAGCACCGGCGAGGTGATGGGCGTCGCCCGCGACTTCCCGACGGCCTTCGGCAAGGCGCAGGCCGCGGCCGGGGTGCGGCTGCCGCGCTCGGGCACGGTCTTCATCACGGTCACCGACGCCGACAAGGCGGCCGCGACCCAGCTTGCGACGAACCTCTGCGACATGGGCTTCAACGTGGTCGCCACCGGGGGAACCGCTCAGGCCATCTCCCGGATGGGGGTCCCGGTGGAGACGATCCACAAGATCGCCGAGGGCTCGCCGAACGTCGTCGACAAGATCGAGGCCGGCGAGGTCGACATGGTCATCAACACCCCGACCGGCTCCGGCGCCCGCACCGACGGCTACGAGATCCGCAGCGCCGCGACCCGCCGCGGCATTCCCTGCATCACGACGATGACCGGCGCCTCCGCCGCGGTCAGGGCGATCGGCGCGCATCGCGAGGAGACGGACGTCCGCAGCCTCCAGGAGCTGCACGGCGCCGCGCGCGAAGCGGTCGAGGGGTCCAGGTCGTAGGGGACTTGGCTTCGGCGCCCGAAAGCGGCCCGGCGGTCGCGGACGCGGCGGACGACCGCGTTCTCGCCCCCTTCGGGCGACGGCGCACCGAGGTGGTCGCCAACGCCGACCAGCGGCGGCTACAAGCTGCTCACCTCCGTCGACACCGAGGGCCCGCTGCCGCGCGGCGGGCAGTTCTACATGCTCGCCGCCGAGGAGGGCTGGGGCGGGGGAGGGGGCCGGCCCTTCCTCCCGCGAGCGTTCTCCGTCGCCGAGGCGACGCGGGGCGACGGCGGCGTCCGGCTGACCTTCCTGCTCGAGGACGTCGGGCCGGGGACCCATGAGCTCGCGCGCCTGGAGCCGGGGGACGGCCTGCTGATCACGGGGCCGCTGGGCCGCCCGTTCTCGGCGCCGCGCGAGGTCAATCCGAACGCGGCCGGAGCGATCCTCGTCGGCGGTGGGATCGGCCTCGCGCCGCTCGCGCTCCTGCGCCGGGAGCTGGCCTCTCGCGCGTTCCCGGAACGGTCGCTCCTCGGGTTCCGCGACGAGGCGCATTCCGGCGGCCTCGAGCTCTTCCGCTGCTCGGAGCTCCGGCTCGCGAGCGAGGACGGCCACGCCGGCCACCGCGGCTACGTCACCGACCTCCTGGCGAAGATGCTGGAGGGGGATGCCGCGGGCACCGCGGCCGTCTACGCCTGCGGGCCGCCCGCCATGCTCGAAGCGGTGCGGGTCCTCTGCGAGGCCCGCGGCGTCGAGGCCGAGCTGGCGCTCGAATCGCCGATGGCGTGCGGCTACGGCGCCTGCTTCGGCTGCGCGATGCCGCTTCGCGGCGGTGGCTACATGCGGCTCTGCGTCGACGGCCCCGTCGTCAACGCCCGCGAGATCGAGACCGCGCTCGTCGAGGGGGCGGGTCACAGATGAATGGGGTGGACGTGGCGACCGGGCCGGCCGGGCCGACCACCTTCTGCGGGATCGAGCTCGCGCATCCGATCGTGAACGCATCGGGGACCTTCGACGCGATCGCGGCGCGGCGCGCATTCGGCGATGCGGTGCTCGAGCGGTTCCCCTTCAGCGCCTACGTCTCGAAGACGATCACGCCGGCACCCCGGGTCGGCAACCCGCCGCCGCGGCTCTGGGAGGAGCCCGCGGCGATGGTCAACTCGATCGGCCTCCCGAACAAGGGCGCCGACGGGTTCCTCTCGTCCGACCTGCCGAAGCTGGCGGAGCTTCCGGTCCCCCTGATCGTCTCGGTGATGGCGACGAGCGCCGAGGAGTTCGCGGCTCTCGTCGAACCGGTCGCGGCCCGGGACGAGGTTGCGGCGATCGAGCTCAACGTCTCCTGCCCGAACGTCCACTCCGGCCTGATCGTGGGCGAGCAGCCGGCGGAGACCGAGGCGCTGCTTCGGACCCTGCGCCCGCTCACGTCGAAGCCGCTGATCGTCAAGCTCACTCCGAACGTCGCGGCCCCGGCCGAGGTGGCGCGCGGCGCGGAGGCCGGTGGCGCCGACGCCGTCTCCCTGATCAACACGATCAAGTCACGCCCGCTCCTCGGTGGCGAGCCTTGGCTCGGCGGCGGGAGCGGTGGCCTCTCGGGCCCCGCCGTCCGGGTGATCGCCCTGCAGCAGGTCACTGACGTCGCGGCGGCCGTGAGCATCCCCGCGGTCGGGATGGGCGGCGTGGAGCGGGGCTCGCACGCCCGCGACCTGCTCGACGCCGGCGCTGCGCTCGTGGCGGTCGGGACGGCCAGCTTCCGCGACCCGCTGGCGGCTGAGCGCATTCTCGCGGAGCTCTCCGAGGGCCGATCTCCAGGCACGCCTATAGCACGAAAAACGGCCGCGATGCGGGCTTGATCGCGCAAAATCGAGGTTTCCCTGACAAGGTCGGCTCGACCTCGACCTGAGGTTGAGTCGAATCTGCCTGAAAAGGCGTCCAAGACGCTTGCGGAGGGGCGAGCCGTGTATATGATCGCCGCGTCCTTCATGACCTCCTCCCCGTCGCCCACAGCAGCCGTTCCCGAGCGCAGCCACAGCCAGCGGATGCGCGCCCTGGAGGCCGCCAACGAGATCCGCACCCGCCGCGCCCGGCTCAAGAAGGACCTCAAGGCCGGGAAGATCCAGATCGACAAGCTGCTGCTCGATCCGCCCGAGTACCTCGGCTCGGCGAAGGTCTTCGATCTGATGCTCGCCGTCCCCAAGTACGGCCGGGTGAAGGTGAACCGCGTGCTCAACCAGTGCCGGATCTCGCCCTCGAAGACGATCGGCGGCCTCTCAGTGCGCCAGCGCTCTGAGCTGGTCGCCCACCTCCGACGTAGGTAGCCGCTCCGCCCGATACAACTGCGGCGTCGTGTCGTCCGTCTACGTCATCACGGGGCCCTCGGGGGTCGGGAAGGGAACGCTCATCCGGGCGCTCCGCGAGGCGATCCCTGAGATCGAGCTCTCGACCTCGGCCACGACCCGCGAGCCGCGCGTCGGCGAGGAGCCCGGGGTCGACTACCACTTCCTCGACCAGGACCAGTTCGCGAGCCGGGTCGACCGCGGCGAGTTCCTCGAGCACGCGACCTACAGCGGCAACCGGTACGGGACGCTGCGCTCGGAGGTCGATGAGCGGACCGGCCGCGGGGCTCCGGTGGTCCTCGAGATCGAGGTTCAGGGAGCCAGGCAGATTCGCGAGAGCATGCCGGAGGCCGTCCAGATCTTCATCGCCCCGCCGAGCCCCGAGGCGCTTCGCGAGCGGCTGCAGGGTCGGGGGACCGACAGCTCGGAGGTGATCGAGTCCCGGCTCCAGGTGGCCGAGAGCGAGCTGGCGGCGCAGGGGGAGTTCCGGCACACGGTCGTCAACGACGAGGTCGGGCGGGCGACGGCCGAGCTGGCGGAGATCGTCCGCGAATGCGAGGGCTGACGGGGCCGTCTGGACACGACCCGTACACTGCCGCCCCGATGGTTAAGCCCCGAGTGGACAAACTGATGGACCGCACCGACTCGCACTACGCCGCCGTGATCGTCGCGGCGAAGCGAGCCCGGCAGCTGAACAGCTACTACCGCGCTCTCGGCGAGGGCACGTATGAGGAGCACACGCCGCCGATGGTCAACATCGCCAGCGACAACTACCTCACGATCGCGCTCGAGGAAGTCGCTGCCGACAAGATCAAGTACGAGTACCGGCACTAGCTGAGTACCCGCCGGGCCCACGCCCGGCGAGCGGCTCCGAAGGGAGATCGCGGTGGCAAGGATCCTGATCGGTGTGAGCGGCGGAATCGCCGCGTACAAGTCGGTCGAGCTCGCTCGGCTGGCGACGCAGGCCGGTCACGGCGTGCGGGTTCTCATGACCCCGGCGGCCGAGCGCTTCGTCGGCGCCGCCACCTTCGAGGGGATCACCGGCGCCCCGGTCCTGCGGGCCGAGTTCGATCCCGACCCCGCGCGCGGCGCCTACCCGGGAGAGCCGGTTCCCGAGCACGCGCCGATCTCCCATCTGGCGCTCTCCGAGAACGCCGACGCCATGGTCGTCGCGCCGGCCTCCGCGAACACGATCGCCAAGCTCGCCGCGGGCTTCTGCGACTCCCTGCTCACGACCTCCTTCCTCACGACCCGCGCCCCGCGGCTGATCGCCCCGGCGATGAACGGCCGCATGTGGGAGGCGGACGCGACTCGTGAGAACGCCGAGACCCTGCGCCGTCGCGGGGTGAAGGTGCTCGAGCCGGTCGAGGGCGCCCTCGCATCCCGCGGGGAGCGAGGCCGCGGCCGCATGCAGGAGCCGGCGCAGATCCTCGCGGCCGTCGAGGCGGCCCTCGGAGCCGGTGCCGGCGACCTCGAGGGCGTCCGCGTCCTGGTGACGGCCGGCGGCACCCGTGAGGCCATCGATCCCGTCCGCTACATCGGGAACCGCTCGAGCGGCCGGATGGGGGTCGCCCTTGCCGAGGCCGCTGCGGCTCGCGGCGCCGCCGTGACGCTCGTGGCCGCGAACGTCTCGCTCGGCGTCGCGGCCGGGATCGAACGGATCGACGTCGAGAGCGCCGCGGAGCTCGCTGCGGCGACCGGCGAGGCCTTCGACCGCTGCGACGTGCTCGTGATGGCCGCGGCGGTCGCCGACTTCCGCCCGGCCGAGGCGGCCGGCGGCAAGCTCGCCCGCGAGGGTTCCGGCGGTCTCGAGCTGAAGCTGGAGGAGACCGAGGACGTGCTCGCCGGCCTCGGTGGGCGCAGGCGGCCCGGACAGGTGCTCGTCGGGTTCGCCGCCGAGCACGGCGGTGATTTCGTCGCCCGCGCCCGCGGCAAGCTCGAGCGCAAGGGCCTCGACGCGATCGTGGTCAACGACGTCTCCGACCCGACCATCGGCTTCGATTCCGACGACAACGAGGTGACCCTCGTCGAGCGCGACGGCGAGGTGCCCGTGGCGCGCGCGACCAAGCCTGAGATCGCCGGTGCGATCCTCGACCGGGTGGTGGCCCTGAGAGGGGCACGGGAGGCTTGACGACTTCCGTAACTTGGATGTATGGAACAGATCGAACCGCACAACCAGCAGACCGAGACGTACGAGCTCTACCTGCGCGGAATCGACCTGCTCGAGAATGGCGACTTCGCCGCTGCGACGGTGCCACTCGGGAAGGTCGCCGCGCGCGAGCCCGAGAAGTCGTCCGTCCGCGAGGCGCTCGGCCGGGCGCTCTTCCGCTCCCGCCGATTCGCTGAGGCGGCGGAGGAGTTCGAGGCCGTCGTGGAGCGGTACCCGACCAACGACTACGCGCAGTTCTGCCTCGGCAGGGCGCTGGACCTGACCGGCAACCGCGAGCGCGCCAACCGGCACCTCGCGATCGCCGCCAACCTCCGCCCTGACCGCAGCGACTACCGCGTCTACCGCCAGCGCGCCGCGGCGGCCTCCTAGAGGCCGTCCGGCGGCCGTCGGCATTTGCGGGCCCTCGTCCAGCGAGTCACCTCGGCGTCGGTCGCCGTCGACGGCGAGCTCATCTCCCGGATCGGTCCGGGGATGGTCGTCCTCCTCGGCGTCGGCGTCGGCGACTCGCGGACGGAGGCCGAGTGGATCGCCCGCAAGCTCCGCTCCCTGCGCATCTTCGACGATCGCCGAGGGCCGCATGAACGAGCCACTCGGGGACCGCGAGGTCCTCTGCGTGAGCCAGTTCACGCTGTTGGGCGAGGTCACGAAGGGGAACCGCCCGAGTTGGGGGAAGGCGGCTCCCGGCGAGGCCGCCAAGCCTCTCTACGAAGCCGTTTGCTCGCTCCTCGGGGCCGAGCAGGGCGTGTTCGGGGCCCACATGGAGGTCGATCTCGTCAACGACGGCCCGGTCACGCTCCTGGTGGAGTCGCCGACGCCTGCGGCCTCCTTGAACGAACGCTAACGACGGCTATACTCGCCGTTCACCTTTGTTCCGCATACGAATCCGTAGCGAGAGGTGGGCCCGCCGGCCCGCCTTTTTTTCGGCCTAGAACCAAACCGGAGACCCGCGTTGGACCAGCTCCAGAGCCAAATCGAAACCCAAGTCGCAGACCTCGATCCCGCGATCGAGATCATCGCCGTGCAACGGCTCGGGCGCGAGAACCTGCGGATCTTCATCGATCACCCCGATGGCGTCACCCTCGAGCACTGCGAGGCCGTCACCAACCAGCTTCGCGATCTCACCGCCGATTTCGGGCTCGAGGTCTCCTCGCCCGGGCTCGATCGCCCGCTGACCAAGCCCGAGCACTACTCCCGCTTCGTCGGTTCCGAGGTGAAGGTCCAGCTCGCCTCCCCGATCGACGGGCAGCGCAATTTCACCGGCCGGATCGGCGCCGTCGACGGCGCCACGGTCACCCTTGAAACTGATGATGGGAGCGTCGAGATCGATCTCGACGCGCGTCCATCGTTCCAATCTCATACCCGAGCTGACGGAGGTGCCCTCGTGAGTCGCGAGATCGTCGATGCGATCAAGGTCCTTGAGCAGGAGAAGGGCCTCGACTCCGAGACCCTGATGGCGGCCCTCGAGGACGCCCTCCTGTCGGCCTACAAGAAGAGCCCCGGCTCGGCGAGGTACGCACGTGTCGACCTCGACCGCGAAACCGCGGACTTCCGGGTCTTCGAGCTGATCCTTCCGGCTGAGCTCGAGGAGAAGCTCCTCGCCGAGGTCGCTGAGTCCCAGGAGCCCGAGATCGATCCCGCCACGGGCGAGATGCGCGAGCCCGAGGACCCCGATCTCGATCCCGAGATCCTGGCTCCCTACGAGGACCAGATCGAGGCCATCGACGTCACCCCCGACAACTTCGGGCGAATCGCCGCGCAGACCGCCAAGCAGGTCGTCCTGCAGCGGATCCGCGAGGCCGAGCGGGCCATGATGTACGAGGAGTTCCAGGATCGCGTCGGCGAGCTGATCACCGGGATCATCCAGCAGTCCGACAACCGCTACACGCTGGTCCAGCTGCGCGACCGGGTCGAGGCCCTGCTGCCGCGCTCGGAGCAGATCTACAGCGAGCGCTACGACCACGGGATGCGGGTCAAGGCCGTCATCACCGACGTCTCAGCCGAGGGCAAGGGGCCGGCGATCGTCGTCTCCCGCAAGAGCCCGGAGCTGATCAAGAAGCTGTTCGCCCTCGAGGTTCCCGAGATCGCCGACGAGCTCGTCGAGGTCGTCGGGGTCGCCCGCGAGCCGGGGTTCCGCTCCAAGATCGCCGTCGTCTCCCACGCTGACGGCGTCGACCCGGTCGGCGCCTGCGTCGGCCCGCGCGGTTCCCGCGTGCGGATGGTCGTATCCGAGCTCCGCGGCGAGAAGATCGACATCATTCCCTACAACGAGGAGCCCGCCCGGTTCGTGGCGAAGGCGCTCTCGCCGGCTCGGGTCCGTGAGGTCCTGGTCGACGACGAGGAGCGTCAGGCGACCGTCATCGTCCCCGACGACCAGCTGTCGCTGGCGATCGGGCGCGAGGGACAGAACGCCCGTCTCGCAGCCAAGCTGACCGGTTGGCGCGTCGACATCGTCGGCGAGAGCGAGTTCGCTGAGCAGGGTGACGAGGAAGAGGGCTTCGAGGGCGAGGAAGAGGCACACGACGGCCGCTGCGCCGCCGTGCTCTCCGCCGGCCGCCGCTGCCCGAACGCCTCGCTTGACGGGTCTCGCTACTGCGGTCTTCCGCAGCATCAGGCGCTGGCCCGCTTCAGCACGAACCAGGTGACGGTCCTCTCGCCGTTGAGCGACGACGAGGTCGCGATGCTCGCCGATCCGGCGGCTGATGCCGGTGACATCGAGCCGATCGTGTCTCGCGCCCAGGCCATCTTCGACGAGCCCGCCGAGGAGGAGGCGCCCGCCGAGGAGGCGGAAGCCGCCGAGGGCGGCGAAGCCGCCGCCGAGGACGCGGAAGCCGCCGAGGGCGAAGAGGATCGAGGAGGGTTCCGCCGAGGAGCCCACCGCCGAGGATGAGGCCCCCGCCGAGGAGGCGGAGGTCGTCGCCGAGGAGGAGCCCGCCGCCGAGGAGGCACCGGCTGAGGAGCCCGCCGCCGAGGAGGCACCCGCCGAGGACGGCGCCGCCCCCGAGGAGCCCGAGGTCGAGGTCGCTTCCGAGGAAGCCGATCCCGAGCCCGCCGTCGAGGAGACGAGCTAGGAGCACATGGCCAAGCAACGAGTTCATGAGATCGCGAAGGCCCTAGGGCTCGAGAGCGAGCGGGTCATCTCCGCGCTCAAGGCGTCCGGCGTCGAGGTGAAGACCGCGTCGTCGAGCGTCGAGCAGGCCGCGGCGCTGAAGGCGCTCGCCGCCGCGGGCGCACTCCCGAAGAAGAAGCCGACGCCCGCGGGCAGCCGCCCGGGGTCCTCCGCACGCCCCGATGGCTCGAGCGGCACCTCGAGCGCCCGCCGGCCCCAGCCGCCCAGCGCCGCCGGTGGCGGCGGCAGCGCCGACGCCAAGAAGCGTCGCCGCGTCGTCATCGACTCCCAGGCCGCCCGCCGCGACAACATGTCGCAGGGTCCCCCGCAGCGCCCGCCGCGACGTCGCGGCCGCAGGCGTCGTCCCGCTTTCGACGAGTCACCCGAGCTGAAGGGTCCGAGCACCGAGGAGGCCGAGCCCCTCAAGGTGAACTCAGGAGCCACCGTGCGCGAGGTCTCCGAGACCTTCGGCGTCAGCCCGGCCGAGATCATCAAGAAGCTGATGCAGCAGGGCGAGATGGCGACCCTGACGCAGACCCTCACCGACGAGACCGTCGAGGTGCTCGCCGACGAGTTCGAGCAGAAGGTCGAGATCGTCCACGCGGGCGAGGAGGCCGACCCGGAGCCCACCTTCGAGGACGACGACGCCGACCTCGTCGAGCGCCCTCCGGTCGTCACGATCATGGGCCACGTCGACCACGGCAAGACGTCGCTGCTCGACGCGATCCGCGCCACCGAGGTCACCGCGGGCGAAGCCGGCGGCATCACCCAGCACATCGGCGCCTACCAGGTCCATCAGAAGGACCACACGATCACCTTCCTCGACACGCCGGGCCACCAGGCCTTCACGGCGATGCGCGCACGCGGCGCCAAGGTCACCGACGTGGCCATCATCGTCGTCGCCGCCGATGACGGCGTGATGCCGCAGACCGTCGAGGCGATCGACCACGCGAAGGCCGCTGAGGTCCCCGTGATGGTCGCCGTCAACAAGATCGACAAGGAGGGCGCAGCCCCGGACAAGGTCCGCGGCGAGCTCGCCAACATGGGCCTGACGCCCGACGACTGGGGTGGCGACACCGTCTACTGCGACGTCTCCGCGAAGACCCACGAGGGTCTCGACAACCTGCTGGAGATGATCCTCACGGTCACCGATCTCGAGGACCTCAAGGCGAACCCCTCCGCCGAGGCCTCCGGAACGGTCATCGAGTCCCATCTCGACGCCGGCCGCGGACCCGTCACCACGATCCTCGTCGGCCGCGGAACCCTCAAGGTCGGCGACGCCGTCGTCGCCGGCTCCCAGTGGGGCAAGGTCCGCGCGATGCACGACTTCACCGGGAAGCGGATCGAGACCGCCGGCCCGGGCGATCCGGTCGAGGTCCTCGGCATGGACGGCGTCTGCGAGGCCGGCGAGCGGGCTCAGGTCGTCGCGAACGACCGCAAGGCCCGGCAGCTCGCCGGCGAGCGCGCCAACCGCCTCAAGACCGAGGCCCTGGCCCGCCGCCAGGCGCGCCGCATCACCCTCGAGGACGTCTTCTCGAAGGCGAAGCAGGGAGAGCTCAAGGGCATCAACCTGCTGCTGAAGGCCGACGTCTCGGGCTCGCTCGAGGCGCTCCAGGACGAGATCGCCAAGCTTCCGCAGGACGAGGTCACGGTGGACGTCATCCACGCCCAGGCGGGCGGGATCAACGAGTCCGACGTGATGCTCGCGGCGGCCTCCGACGCGATCATCATCGGCTTCAACGTCCGGCCCCTCGCCGACGCCCGGCGCGCCGCGCAGGCGGAGGGCGTCGAGATCCGCACCTACTCGGTCATCTACCGGATCACCGAGGAGCTGCGCGACGCCATGCAGGGCATGCTCGAGCCCGACGAGGTCGAGAGCGCGCTCGGCGAGGCCGAGGTGCTCGAGCTCTTCAAGGCCTCGAAGATCGGCACGATCGCCGGCTCCCGGGTCAACGAGGGTCGCATCACCCGCGACGCCGACGTCAGGCTCGTGCGCGACGGCACCGTCGTCTGGACCGGCAAGATCGGCACGCTCCGACGCTTCAAGGACGATGTCCGCGAGGTCGAGGAGAGCCAGGAGTGCGGTCTCACGCTCGACGGCTTCCAGGACGTCAAGGTCGGCGACATCATCGAGGCGTTCGAGACCACGCAGGTCGCGAAGACCCTGGAGTAGCCGGGTGCCGTGGCGTTCGTCCTCCTCGTCGAGGTGCAGCTCCACGTCGCTGAGTCCCAGAGCCTGAAGTCCAAGCGCCAGGTCGTCCGCTCGGTCAAGGATGCGCTCAGGGAGCGCCTGGGGGCCGCGGTGGCCGAGGTCGACGGTCAGGACACCTGGCAGCGGGCGACGCTCCTGTGCGCGCTCGTGGGCCGCGAGGAGCGTGAGCTGCAGCGCCGTGGCGACGCGCTGGAGGAGATCGTGGTCGCCCGGGCGGGGGAGGGTGCTGTGTTCGAGCACACCCTCCGGAGCCTCGAGGACCTCCGGGACTGAGCTGAGGCCTCGAGACGCCGTCGAGTGGCACGAATCGGAACCAGCAGTTCCGAATCAGACCACTCGGCGCGCGGATCGAGGGAGGAGCGAGCGCCCGGCTATAGTCGGCCCCCATGTCCACCGCGCGGATGCGCCGCGTGAACGAGGTCATCCGGGAAGTGGTTGGAGCAGCGATCGCCGGGGAGCTCCAGGACCCCCGGATTGGATTCGTGACCGTCACAGCAGTCGATACCACCCCTGATCTCAGGACCGCCTTGGTCCACGTCAGCGTGCTCGGATCCGACGAGGAGAAGGACGAGACCATGGCCGGCCTGCAGGCGGCACGAGGCCTGATCCAGCGGTCGCTGGGGGGTCAGATCCGCATGAAGCGCACGCCGACCGTGAGGTTCGCCTACGACGATTCGATCGAGCGGGCGGACCGGCTGAACCGGTTGATGGGCGACGAAGAGGAGTGAGCGACTCCGCCGCAACCACCGCCGTCTCGCCTGAGACGGCGCAGGATCTCGACGCGGTCGTCGAGGCGCTCAAGGGGGCCGACCGCTTCCTGCTGACCACGCACGAGGGCCCCGACGGCGACGCGCTCGGCTCGCTGCTCGCCCTCCACGAGATCCTCACGCAGCTCGGCAAGGACTCGGTGATGTTCCTGGCCGAGAAGGAGTTCCCGCTGCCGGTCGAGTACCGGTTCCTCGCCCTTCAGGAGGTCTTCCACGAGCCGCCGGCGGACCTCTCCGATCGCACGATCGTCTTCCTCGACTGCGGCAACATCGACCGGATGCCGGTGACCTGGCTGCGCGAGGGCGAGCGCATCCTGAACATCGACCACCACCACGACAACACCCGCTTCGGCGAGATCAACCTGGTGGACGTCGACGCCTCGAGCACGGCGGAGATCGTGTTCGGGCTCTGCGGCAGGCTCGGCGCCACCACGACGCCGTCGATCGCCCAGGCGCTCTACGTCGGCCTGATCACCGACACCGGGATGTTCATGTACGAGAACACCGACGCCCGCACCCATCGCGTCGCCGCCGAGCTGATCGAAGCGGGCGTCAACGTCAACGAGATCTTCCGCCGCCTCTACGAGCGCGTCCCCGAGGAGAAGCTGCGGCTGATCGCCAGGGCTCTCGGCAAGATCGACCGCCGCCTCGACGGGACCCTCTCGACCACCTACATCTCCGCCGACGACTACGCCGCAACCGGCGCCGACGAGACCATGACCGAGGGGATCATCGACTTCGTCCGCGGGATCGAGGGCACCTCGGTCGCCGCGGTCGTCCGCGACAAACCCGACAGCCACCGCGAGGCCCGCAAGGTCAGCCTGCGCTCCACCGACGGCAGCCTCGACGTCTCGGTGATCGCCCGGAAGATGGGCGGCGGCGGTCATCGCCGCGCCGCCGGCTTCTCGACCGACCAGCCCTACGAGGAGCTCGTCGACTTCATCACCGCCGAGGCGAAGGCCGGCCTGAATGGCAATTCGGGCAATCCGGCACTTCGGGCAATTCGGGCAGCTCCCCCGCAGCTTGACCTCCGGCTTCCTGCGCTACGACAAGCCGGCCGGGGTCACCTCCCACGACGTGGTCGCGAGGGTCCGGCGCGAGTACCCCAAGGGCGTCCGCGTCGGCCACTCCGGGACGCTCGACCCGTTCGCGACCGGTCTCCTGATCGTCCTGCTGGGACCGGCGACGAGGTTGCAGCGCTACGTGCTCGGCCTGCCGAAGACCTACGTCGCGACCGCCAGGCTGGGCTGGCGCTCCACGACCGGGGATTCCGACGGGGAGCTGACGGAGACGGGCAACGTGCCGCAGCGAGCTCGCGCTCCCGACCGGGCGAATCGAGCAGCGGGTGCCGATGACCTCGGCGGTGCGGGTCGGCGGGGAGCGGCTCTACAAGAAGGCTCATCGCGGGGAGGAGGTCGAGCGGCCGGTTCGCGAAGTCGAGGTGATGCGCGCCGATCTCCTCGCGACCGATGAGGCCGCCGGCACCGCCACCTTCGAGGTCGAATGCTCGTCGGGCACCTACGTCCGAGCCCTCGTCGAGGAGCTCGGCGACGCCTACTGCGCGGAGCTCCGGCGCATCGCGATCGGGCCGCTGCAGCTCGGCGATGCGACGGGCGAGGTCGAACCGGCCGAGGACCTGCTGACGTTCATGCCGGAGGTCGCACTCGACCCCGAGGCGGCGCGACTCCGTCACCAACGGCGTTCGCATCGATGCCCCCGATGCCGCTCTCGGACTCGGCGATGAGCCCTTCCGGATCACCTGCGAGGGCGCCCTCCTCGCGGTGGCACGGACGGTCGAGGGAAGGCTGCACACCGACATGGTTCTGCCGCCGGCCACATCGGCTTGACCGGTCCTGAGAAGATTCTCGCCTAGCCGAACCCCATGGAGATCAAGGTCACATCCCTGCCCGATGCCGAGCCGCGCCCGCGGAACATCGCGATCGGCAGCTTCGACGGCGTCCACGTCGGCCACCGAGCCGTCGTCGGGAACGCGGACACCGTGCTCACGTTCGAGCCCCATCCGCTGTCGGTCATCCATCCCGAGGCGGCGCCGAAGCTGATCATGCCCTTCCCGGTCAAGCGTGACGTGATCGAGGGGCTCGGGGTCAAGGAGCTCGTCGTCATCCCCTTCGACCGCGAGTTCGCCTCGATCCCGCCCGAGGACTTCTGCGATCGCATCCTCGTCGAGCAGCTGGGCGCCGAGCGCGTGTCCGTCGGCGAGAACTTCCGCTTCGGAGCCAAGGCCAAGGGGACTCCCGAGGTCCTCGCGGCCCACGAGGAGTTCGAGACGACCGTGGTGCCGCTGATCGAGGCGAAGGGGGAGACCGTGTCCTCCACCCGGATTCGCGCCCTCGTCGCCGCCGGTGACGTCGAGACCGCCGCGACCTGCCTCGGGGCGCCGTTCATCTTCGAGGGGGAGGTCGTCTCCGGCGACAGGGTCGGCCGGACCCTCGGCTTCCCGACGGCCAACATCGTCCCCGACGAGCACTACGTGTACCCGGGCCATGGGATCTACGCCGCCTTCGCCAATGGGCGCCCGGCGGCCGTCAGCGTCGGCGTCCGGCCGACGTTCGAGACCGGCCGGGGCGTCCTCGTCGAGACGTTCATCATCGATCACGACGAGGACCTCTACGGCCGGCCGCTCCGAATCGCCTTCATCAAGCGCCTGCGCGGCGAGAAGCGCTTCGCGAGCACCGAGGATCTGATCGCGCAGATGCACCGCGACGTTGAGGAGGCGCGGGACCTCTGTGCTACCTTCTCGCGCTCCGAATGAGTCTTGCAAAGGAAAAGAAGGCGGAAGTCGTCGGCAAGTTCGGCCGCGACAGCACCGACACCGGTTCCACCGAGGTCCAGGTCGCGCTGCTCACCCAGCGCATCAACGACCTGACCGAGCACCTGCGCGAGCACAAGAAGGACCACCATTCGCGCCGCGGCCTGCTGATGCTCGTCGGCCAGCGCCGCCGCCTGCTCCGTTATCTGGAGCGCACTGACCTCGAGCGTTACCGCTCGCTGGTCTCCGAGCTCGGCCTCCGCCGCTAAAGACTGCCCGCCGCATGATCGAGGCTGGCGCGAAGGCTCCCGACTTCACGCTCCCCGATCAGGACGAGAACGACGTCTCGCTGAGCGATTTCGCCGGCTCCCGCCTCGTCATCGCCTTCTACCCGCTGGCGTTCTCCCCGGTCTGCACCGACCAGCTCTCGATCTACCAGGAGGTCCTCGGCGAGATCGAGGCTCAGGGAGCGAAGCTGGTGGCCATCAGCGTCGATTCCTCCTTCGCCCTTGCCGCCTTCCGCGAGAAGCTCGGGCTCACGTTCCCGCTCCTGGCGGACTTCCATCCGAAGGGTGAGGTCTGCGAGGCCTACGGGGCGCTGATCGCCGAGCGCGGGCATTCCAACCGCTCGCTCGTCCTGGTCGGGCCCGAGGGCGATGTCGAGTGGGTCTACGAGGCGCCGACGCCGCTCGAGATCCCCGGCGCGAACCTCATCTTCGACGCCCTGGCAGCTGCCTGAAGCACCCGGGCCGTCGCGGATGTCCGAGTCCCAGGCCCTCGGCAGCGCGCCCCCGGCCCCGATCGGGGAGGGCGACCACGTTCGCGGGGAGGGCGCCGAGGCGATCCTCTACCTCGATCTCGCATGCCCGCGGTGCGCCGGTGCATGGGAGGGGATCCGCCGGCTCCCGCTGCGGCTCTGCGTCCGCCATTTCCCGATCGCGAGCAAGCGCCCGCGAGCGACGGCCCTGCATGCCGCGACCGAAGCCGCGGCCCTGCAATCGGAGGAGGCTTTCTGGGAGCTCTGGGACGCGTTGCTCGCCGACCGATCGCGCACCGACGACCCGCACCTCTGGAGCCAGGCCGAGCGCCTCGGGCTCAGCGTCGAGCGCTTCGACCGCGACCGCCGCTCGGAGGCCGTCGCCAGACGGGTGCGCGACGACTTCCTGGGCGGCATCAGGGCCGGCGTCACCGCAACCCCCACGGCCTTCGTCGGCGGTGAGGCGGTGCGCGGGGAGCTACCCGGCGCGCTCGAGGCGGCGAGCGTGAGGATCCGGGCCCGAGGCGCCCGAGGCGTCGCGCTCGCCCTCGCGGCGACCGTGCTCGCGCTCGCGGCGCCCGGCAGCGCCGCCGCCGATCTGCCGCCCGGGTTCGCCGACAGCGTCGTCTTCGACGGCCTCAAGCAGCCGACCGCGGTCACCGTCGCCCCGGACGGCACGATCTTCGTCACCGAGAAGCGTGGCCGCGTCCTCAGCTTCAGCGGCCGCACCGACCGCAATCCGACCGTCGTCGCGAACCTCGAGCAGGCGGTCCACTCCTTCGACGAGCGCGGCCTGACCGGGATCGAGGTCGATCCGGCCTACCCGAAGAGCCCCTTCATCTACGTCTCCTACACCCTGAACGCGCCCCTGGGGGCCCCGGCGCCGTTCTGGGGGCTCAACGTCAAGCGGAACGACCTCGGGGAGGAGGAGGCCTGCCTCGGCGGGATCCCCGACCTGGGCTACAAGCGCGGCTGCGTCGTGAGCAGCCGGGTCAGCCGCTTCCCGATCAACAAGAAGCGGCAAGGCCGGCCCTGAGCAGGCGCTGGTGACCGACTGGTGCCAGCAGTTCGGCAGCCACTCGATCGGCGAGCTCGCCTTCGACCGTCACGGCGCGCTGCTGGTCGGAGGGGGGGAGGGCGCGAACTTCAACGCTCCCGACACCGGCAACCGCGGCAACCCCGTCGGGATCTGCCTCGATCCCCCCGGCGAGGGTGGGGCGTTCCGCTCCCAGGACATGCGCACGCCGGACGACCCGCTCGGGCTGGACGGGACGATCTCGCGGATCAGCCCGATCGACGGTGCCCCGGCGATCGGGAACCCGAACCCGGCGGCCGGGAACGAGGGCCGGATCGTGGCCTACGGGTTGCGCAACCCCTTCCGTTTCGCGCTTCGGCCCGGGACCGACGAGGTCTGGATCGGCGACGTCGGCTGGATCCGGAACGAGGAGATCAACGTCGCGAGCCTCACCGGTGGAGTCCAGAACTTCGGCTGGCCCTGCTTCGAGGGCAGCTCGCGCCAGCCGCGCTACACGCAGCTCGGCAACCCGCTCTGCGCGGGCCTGAACCCCAAGACCGACGTCAGCGACCCGTTCTTCACCTATCGCCACGGCGGGCCGGTGGTCGACGGGGAGGCGTGCGCGGACACGCACGCGGCCGCGATCAGCGGCGTCGAGTTCGACCGCGGCGACCGCTTCCCCTACCCGTTCGACGGCGCGCTGCTGTTCGCCGACTACACCCGCGGCTGCATCTGGTCGATGGGCCCCGGCCGCTTCGGCAGGCCGGTGCGCCGAGCGCTCGACATCTTCGAGTCGGGGGCCGCGACGCCGATCGACCTCACCTCCGGCCTCGGCGGCATCCTCTACGTCGACATCGCGGGCGGCTCGATCCACGAGATCTCCTACGCCAAGCCGACCTCGGAGCTGCGCGTCCGGACGAAGCCGAAGGGGACTCGGGTGACGATCGGCGAGCGCATCGAGCTCGGCGGGACCGCGGTGACCGTGCGCCGGGGCGCCTCGATCCGGGTCGCGGTGCCGAAGGTGCTCCGCCGCCGCGGCAAGGTCCTCGAGTTCCGGGGCTGGAGCGACGGCGGATCCCGCTCCCACCAGGTGCTCGTCGACCGCGAACACCACCCTCACCGCCTCATACCGCTGCCGGAAGAGGTGCGGTCCGCCGCCTAGTCAGGCTGGCTGATCGGATCGCCCTCGGGCGGAGGGAGGGTCGCGAGGTGCTCCCGCTCCGCCTTGGCGAGCTTCTCGGCCAGCGCCAGAAGCATCTCGCGGACGCTCGCGACGATCTCCCCGCGCTTGCGCAGCAGCGCCGAGACGTCGCCCTCGAGGGCACTTGAGGTCCGCTCGTCGCGCCGCCGGCTCGGGCTCCGGCGGGGCAGCGTCCTCGAGCCGCTCCGAGTCCGAGCGGATCTCTTCGATCCGGATCCGGGCGCGCCCTTCGAGCTCGGTGAGCCGCGCCGCGATGGCCACGCGGCGCTCGTCGAACTCGCCGCGCGCGCTCCGCTCCCTGAGCCTCGGCGCTCGGCAGCGCGTCGGCGCGCTCGCGCTCCGCCTCGGCGCGTCTCACCGCGTCGTCGAGATCCCGTCGCAGGGCTTCGTTCTCGGCGGCGAGCTGCCGCGAGTGCCCGTCGAGCCACGCAAGGCGATCGGTGAGCAGGCGCATGCTCGTCTCGAGGCGGCTGGTGTAGGGGTCGGGGCTCAAGGGGTCGTTCGGGGCGGCCAGCGGAGCGCGCCGGTCCAGATAATGCACCGGCGCGGGCACCGAAAGGGGGTGCGACAACGCCCAGGTGAGCCGAACGCGCAAAACGGGGGTTTTCGTCGTCGCGGCTTTGTGTTGTGGGGCTTCGCCGTCGCCTCCGACGGTCGCCGGAACCGCTTTAACGGCGGGCAGCAGGCAGCACCTGTACTCTCACGCGCTGACTGAAACAACCCGAATCAAGTCGGGTCGTCACCGCACGGGACCTGCCAAGCAGCCTCCCCCGCACCAGACGCGACGACCCCGGAAGGAAAAACGAATACATGACTATGTTTGACGTGAAGAACGTCTCCGTGGAAATTGGGGGCGAGGAGATCTCGTTCGAGACGGGCAAGATGGCCCGCCAGGCGAGCGGCTCCGTTGTCGTCCGCTCCGGCGAGACGATGGTTCTCTGCACCGCGACGATGGGCAACCTCCGCGATGTGGACTTCCTCCCCCTTACGGTGGATGTCGAAGAGCGGCACTACGCCGTCGGCAAGATCCCCGGCTCCTACTTCCGCCGTGAGGCGCGCGCCGGTGAGAAGGCGACGCTGACGGCCCGCATGATCGACCGCCCGCTGCGGCCGCTGTTCCCCAAGGGCTGGCACTACGAGACGCAGCTCGTCTCGACGCCGCTCTCGGTCGACCACGTGCACCCCTACGACATCCTCGCGATGAACGGCGCATCCGCCGCCCTCGCGATCTCCCCGGTCCCGGTGGCCGAGTACGTCGGCGCGGTCCGCGTCGGCAAGCTCGAGGGTGACTTCGTCGTCAACCCGCCCGAGGTCGAGCACGAGAACCTGACGATGGACCTCATCGTCTCCGGCTCCAAGGACGCGATCCTGATGGTCGAGTGCGGCGCCGACAACGTCACCGAGGCCGAGGTGCTTGACGCCCTCGACATCGCTCACGCCGAGATCAAGAAGCTCGTCGGCGCGATGGAGGAGCTCGCGAGCATCGCCGGCAAGGAGAAGCTCGAGGTCGAGGCTCCGAAGGTCAACGAGTCGCTGATCGCTGAGATCACCGGCTCCCACCAGACGGCGATCGACGAGGCCACCAGCGTCCCCGAGAAGCTCGCTCGCCAGGAGGCGATCGAGGCGATCAAGGACGCCGTCCTCGCGCAGTACGCGCCGGACACCGGTGACGAGGAGGCCGATTCGGCCCGTCGCTCCGAGGTCTCAACGTCCTTCGGCTCGATCGAGAAGTCGACGATCCGCAAGCGGATCGCGATCGACAAGAAGCGCCC
>CAVUFM010000021.1:0-68953 GCA_963740845.1 uncultured Solirubrobacterales bacterium | reverse complement strand
ACCGTCGCCGTCTCCGGCAGGTTCACGGTCTTCGAGATCGCACCCGAGAGGAACGGCTGAGTCGCCGACATCATCTGGATGTGGCCCATGTGGCTGATCGCCCGCTCGCCGACGGCGACGTCGAAGACCGGCAGATGGCCGTCCTCGAGGCCGGGGGCGCCGACGATCGTGCTCTTCTCGTTGATGAAGGCGGTGATCTGCTCGATCCCCTCATCGGTGTAGCCGAGCGTGCGGAGCGCAAGCGGCACCGAGCGGTTGACGATCGTCATCGAACCGCCGCCGACGAGCTCCTTGTACTTGACCAGCGAGAAGTCGGGCTCGATGCCCGTCGTGTCGCAGTCCATGAGGAACGAGATCGTCCCGGTCGGGGCCAGCACCGTCGCCTGCGCGTTGCGGTAGCCGTGCTGGTCGCCAGGGCAACGGCCTTGTCCCAGGCGGCGGGCCGCGTCGAGCAGCTCCCGGTCGGTGATGTGGGTCTCGGCGATGTCGTGGGACGCGTCGCGATGCATCCGCATGACACGGTTGTGCGGCTCGCGGTTCTTCGCGTACTCGTCGTAGGGACCCATCGCAGCGGCGATCTTGGCCGACTTGCGGTAGCCGCGGCCGGTCATCAGCGCGGTGATTGCAGCGGCGACGGCGCGACCGTCCTCGAAGTCGTACGCCATCCCGTTGCTCATCAGGAAGGCGCCGAGGTTCGCGTAGCCGAGGCCGAGCTGGCGGAAGCGGCGCGCGTTGGTGCCGATGCCCTCGTCGGGTAGCTCGACGGGCTGACGACGATCTCCTGTGCGAGCAGGACCGTGTCGACGGTGTGTCGAAGTCAGCCGTGTTGAAGCTGCCGTCCTCGCGGCGGTACTTCATGAGGTTGATCGAGGCGAGGTTGCAGGCCGAGTCGTCGACGTGCATGTACTCAGAGCACGGGTTGGAGGCGTTGATGCGCCCGACTCCGGGCACGTGTGCCAGTCGTTGATGATCGTGTCGAACTGGACGCCGGGATCGGCGCAGCGCCATGCGGCCTCCGACAGCTGCTCGAGCAGGTTGCGGGCCGGCAGCGTCTTGATCGTCGAGCCGTCCTTGCGAGCCGTCAGGTCCCAGTCGGAGTCGGCCTCGACGGCCTCCATGAACTCGTCGCTGATGCGAACCGAGTTGTTCGCGTTCTGGTACTGGATCGAGGTGAAGCCCTCGCCGTCGATCGACATGTCGAAGCCGGCGTCGCGGAGGGCTGCCGCCTTGTCCTCCTCCTTGGCCTTGCACCAGATGAAGTCCTCGATGTCCGGATGGGCCTGATGTCGAGGACGACCATCTTCGCCGCGCGGCGGGTCTTGCCGCCGGACTTGATCGTGCCGGCCCAGGCATCGGCGCCGCGCATGAAGCTGACCGGCCCGGAGGCGTAGCCGCCCTTGGAGAGCTGCTCGGAGGAGCCGCGGATGTTCGAGAGGTTGATCCCGGAGCCGGAGCCGCCGCGGAAGATCTGACCCTCCTTGGTGTTCCAGGCGAGGATCGACTCCATCGTGTCCTCGACGCTGAGGATGAAGCAGGCGGAGCACTGCGGGTGCTCCTCGAAGCCGACGTTGAACCAGACGGGCGAGTTGAAGGCCGCCTTCTGGTGGAGCAGGATGTGGGTGAGCTCGTCCTCGAACGCCTGCGCGTCGGCGATGTCAGCAACCGTCGCCGTCTCCGGCAGGTTCACGGTCTTGGAGATCGCACCCGAGAGGAACGGCTGAGTCGCCGACATCATCTGGATGTGGCCCATGTGGCTGATCGCCCGCTCGCCGACGGCGACGTCGAAGACCGGCAGGTGGCCGTCCTCGAGGCCGGGGGCGCCGACGATCGTGCTCTTCTCGTTGATGAAGGCGGTGATCTGCTCGATCCCCTCATCGGTGTAGCCGAGCGTGCGGAGCGCGAGCGGCACCGAGCGGTTGACGATCGTCATCGAACCGCCGCCGACGAGCTCCTTGTACTTGACCAGCGAGAAGTCGGGCTCGATGCCCGTCGTGTCGCAGTCCATGAGGAACGAGATCGTCCCGGTCGGGGCCAGCACCGTCGCCTGCGCGTTGCGGTAGCCGTGCTCGTCGCCGAGGGCAACCGCCTCGTCCCAGGAGCGGCGGGCCGCGTCGAGCAGCTCGCGGTCGGTGATGTGGGTCTCGGCGATGTCGTGGGAGGCGTCGCGATGCATCCGCATGACGCGGTTGTGCGGCTCGCGGTTCTTCGCGTACTCGTCGTAGGGACCCATCGCAGCGGCGATCTCGGCCGACTTGCGGTAGCCGCGGCCGGTCATCAGCGCGGTGATCGAAGCGGCGACGGCGCGACCGTCCTCGGAGTCGTACGGCATGCCGTTGCTCATCAGGAAGGCGCCGAGGTTGGCGTAGCCGAGGCCGAGCTGGCGGAAGCGGCGCGCGTTGGTGCCGATGCCCTCGGTCGGGTAGCTCGACGGGCTGACGACGATCTCCTGCGCGAGCAGGACCGTGTCGACGGTGTGCTCGAAGTCAGCCGTGTTGAAGCTGCCGTCCTCGCGGCGGTACTTCATGAGGTTGATCGAGGCGAGGTTGCAGGCCGAGTCGTCGACGTGCATGTACTCAGAGCACGGGTTGGAGGCGTTGATGCGCCCCGACTCCGGGCACGTGTGCCAGTCGTTGATGATCGTGTCGAACTGGACGCCGGGATCGGCGCAGCGCCATGCGGCCTCCGACAGCTGCTCGAGCAGGTCGCGGGCCGGCAGCGTCTTGATCGTCGAGCCGTCCTTGCGGGCCGTCAGGTCCCAGTCGGAGTCGGCCTCGACGGCCTCCATGAACTCGTCGCTGATGCGAACCGAGTTGTTGGCGTTCTGGTACTGGATCGAGGTGAAGCCCTCACCGTCGATCGACATGTCGAAGCCGGCGTCGCGGAGGGCTGCCGCCTTGTCCTCCTCCTTGGCCTTGCACCAGATGAAGTCCTCGATGTCCGGATGGTCGATGTCGAGGACGACCATCTTCGCCGCGCGGCGGGTCTTGCCGCCGGACTTGATCGTGCCGGCCCACGCATCGGCGCCGCGCATGAAGCTGACCGGCCCGGAGGCGTAGCCGCCCTTGGAGAGCTGCTCGGAGGAGCCGCGGATGTTCGAGAGGTTGATCCCGGAGCCGGAGCCGCCGCGGAAGATCTGACCCTCCTTGGTGTTCCAGGCGAGGATCGACTCCATCGTGTCCTCGACGCTGAGGATGAAGCAGGCGGAGCACTGCGGGTGCTCCTCGAAGCCGACGTTGAACCAGACGGGCGAGTTGAAGGCCGCCTTCTGGTGGAGCAGGATGTGGGTGAGCTCGTCCTCGAACGCCTGCGCGTCGGCGGGGGTTGCGAAGTAGCCGCCCTCACGTCCCCACTCGGCGATCGTCCCGGCGACGCGACCGATCATCTGCTTGACCGAGCGCTCGCGCTCCGGCGAGCCGAGCGGGCCGCGGAAGTACTTCTGGGCGACGATGTTCGTCGCGTTCTGGGACCAGGTATCGGGGAACTCGACGCCGCGCTGCTCGAAAGCCGGGCTCGCGGGGTCTCCGATGACCGCGTCGCGTTCCTCCCAGGTCACCTCGCTGAAGGGGTCGACACCTTCCGTGGTGAACCGTCGCTCGATCTTCAGACCACCCTCGGCGACCCTCGCCTCGGTGTCGATATCGGTCTCGGTGACTGCCTTCTCCATCTACTCTTCTCCCTCAGAACGCTGCTTGAAGTGGTAACGCGCGATGGTTGCGATCGAGTCGGACGTAACAAGCTCCGAAAGGGCGCTCTCCAGACGCTTCGGGTCACCCTAGGGACGCCTGGATCGCAGCTCTCAAGCGACTCCGCAAAGGGCGGGAAACTGAGCTTGCATCGGTCGCGCGGGGAAGGCGCATTTTACGGCATCGGCCTTCCCGGCACCAGCTTTTCGGGGCGCCGGCGCCCCGCTTCGTGACCGAACCTCCCCACAGCTCCGGGCGGAGGGGCGATACTTCAGAGACCGTGACCGACGACATGCGCAGACGGGTCGAGGCCGGCCGCGAGCGAGCCGTCGCCGCGCGCGAGGCCATGGACGGCCGGATCGACGCCGCCAAGGAGGCGACGAGCGATCGCGTGGAGGCCGCCAAGGAGGCGACCGCCCAGCGGATCGAGGCGACCAAGGAGGCGACCGGCGAGCTCGTCGGGGACGCCAAGCAGGCGGCCACCGACCTCAAGGACAAGGTCAAGCCCAAGCTGCGCGGCTGGATCCACGAGGGCGCGTTCCCCGTCTCGGTCATCGCCGGCGGCGTTCTCGTCGCCCTCGCCTCGGGTGGGCGCGAGCGGGTGGCGCTGCTGATCTACGCGGTCTCCCTCTCGGCCCTGCTCGGCACGAGCGCCCTCTACCACCGGGTGAACTGGAAGCGGCCCTCGACGCGCAAGTGGATGCGCCGCCTCGACCACTCGATGATCTTCCTGCTGATCGCCGGCACCCTGACGCCCTTCGCGCTCCTCGTCCTCGACGGCTCGCTGGCGACGACGGTGCTCGTCGCGGTCTGGGTCGGCGCGGCGGCCGGCATCCTCGTCGAGCTCGTCTGGACCGACTCGCCGAAGTGGGTCTCGGTGCTCGTCTACCTCGCGGTCGGCTGGATCGGCGCCATCGCCTTCCCCTCGATCGTCGCCGAGGCCGGGATCGGCGCGGGCGCCCTGATCGCCGGTGGCGGCCTCCTCTACACGATCGGCGCGGTCATCTACGCGCTCCAGCGTCCCAACCCCAAGCCCGCGGTCTTCGGCTACCACGAGATCTTCCACGTGCTCGTCGTGGCGGCGGCCGCCGCCCACTTCACGGCGATCGCGCTCTACGCGAGCTGATGCTGCGCCGCGCGTCCCTCCGGTCCTGCTCGCGACCTTCAGCCTCGTGCTTCACCGGCTGCGGCGATCGACACCACGGCAACCGACACGACGAGCGCCGAGACCTCCGATGGCGAGCGCGTCGAAGGCTCCGACGGCTCGTACTCGATCGAGCTTCCCGGGGGCTGGGCGGCCGCCGAAGACGGCACGAGCCGCCGATGTCGGTGACGCGGCCGAGGGCGAGCTCGACGATCTCGGGGTCGACAGCTCCTCCCTCTCCTACCAGGACGTCTACTACCGCGACCCCGACGCGGCGCAGGGAACGAACGTCAACGTCATCACCGAGCCGCTTCCCGCCGGCGTCGACTTCGAGACCGCCGTCAACGCCGGGCTCGACCTCATCGAGACCTCGCTTCCCGGGGCGCCAGATCCTCTCGGGCCCCGACCCGACGACCGTCGCCGGCGACGACGCCTTCGCGATCTCCTACGAGGCCGCACCCGCCGGGGCGACCCTGCAGTTTCAGCTCGTGCAGATCCTCCACGAGGACTCCGTCTACTCCGTGACGCTCACGACCGCGACCCGGCGACGATGCGACGCCGCCGAGGCCGAGTTCGAGGAGATCATGGACTCGTGGAGCTGGGAGTAGCGCTGCCCGAGGTCGGCCCTCCGGCGTCCCGAGCGGAGCTGAGCGGGGCCGCGCGCGTGCTGGCCGCCGCGTTCGTCGACGACCCCGTGTGGACGGCCCTCGGCCCGCGGCGGCGGGCGCACCGGCGGGTCTCCAACCGCGTTTCCTTCGCCGGCATCGTCGCGGGGTCGCGCCGCGGCGGCGCGCGGATCAGAGTCGCCCGGGAGGGGGGCCGGGTGCTCGGCGCGTCCATCGCCTTCGAGCCGGGCCGCTGGCCGCTCTCGGACGGCTCGATCGTCTGGGAGCTGGGCTGGCTCGTCGTCGCGGGGCCGCTGCCCGCGTATCGCGGGTTCAAGGACGACCGGGCGATGCGCTCCCAGCACGTGACCCACCCCCACATGTATCTGTGGTTCCTCGGGGTCGACCCGGAGCACCACAGCCGGGGAATCGGCCGGGCGCTCCTCGCCGAGCTCCACGCGGACTCGGCCGAGCTCGGCGATCCCGACCTTCCTCGAGACGGGGTCGGAGGAGAACGTCCGCTTCTACGAGCGCCTCGGCTACGAGGTGCTGGGGGAGATCGCCATGCCGAGCGGCGCGACGATGTGGCGGATGGAGCGGCCCGACGGCTCGCCCGTCCAGCCCGGTTGACCGGCGCTCGCCGGGTCCCTAGGTTCCCGCGGATGAGAAGCCGCCTCGCCGTCACCGCACTGTCCATCCTCGTCGCGGCGCTGGCGCTGCCGGCCCTTGCGCACGCCGCCGATCCCGACAAGGAGATCCTGATCTTCGGAGAGGACACGAAGGAGCTGACGACGTTCAGGAAGCTCAGCTGCGCGGTGAAGAAGAACGGGCACAAGTTCATCGCCAAGGGCAAGTCGGGCAACGGCTGGCGGATCGAGATCCACGCGAACAAGTTCAGTGGCTTCCGCGAGGAGTACGGGATCCAGTACGGCATCCGGGAGACGAACTTCCTGATCTATCCGACGGCGGCCAGCTCGCCCTACTACTCGAACTTCTTCTTCCCGGGTGATCAGCCGCCCCCGTTCGGCGGCGCCCTCGCCTTCTCCGGGAACGGCAAGGACCTCGGCATCGGCTTCATCTCCGCGTTCAGCAGCGCCTCGGATGACGACGCGGTCGGGATGGCCGGCCACGCCAAGTGCCGGTACAAGAAGAAGGGCCGGTAGGGATGAGGTTCAGGCCGGCGCTCATCGGGCTCGCCGCCGTTGCGCTGCTGGCGCCCGCCGGCGCGTCGGCCTCCACGGCGACCGACCGCGCCGACCGCGCGCTGGACCGGGCGCTCGAGCGGGTCGTCGACGCGAAGGGGGGCGCGCCGGGAGTGATCTCGGTCGTCCAGCGGGGCGACGAGCGTGAGGTGCACGCGGCCGGGGTCGCGGAGCTGGGAGGGAAGGCGCCCAAGCCGCTGCAGAGCATGCGGCTCGCCTCGACGTCGAAGGCGTTCAGCGGCGCCGTGGCGCTCGCGCTCGTCCGCAAGGGGAAGCTCGAGCTCGAGGACACGATCGCCGAGCTCCTGCCGGACCTTCCCGCCGACTGGGGAGAGGTCACGCTGCAGCAGGCGCTCACCCACACGAGCGGGGTCCCGACCTTCACCGCGAGCAAGGCGTTCGTCGATGCCTTCGTCGCCTCGCCGGAGAAGGGACCCAAGGATCCGGCCACGCTCCTCTCCTTCGTCGAGGACGAGCCGCTCGAGTTCACGCCGGGCTCGAAGTTCGAGTACTCGAACTCGGACAACATCGTGGTCGCGCTGATGGTCGAGGCCGCCACCGGCAAGAGCTACCGAGCGGCCCTCCGCCGCTACGTCTCGGTCGGCCTGGGGCTGCAGCGGACCTCGCTGCCGAGGACGAACGAAGATGCCCACGCCCTACATCCACGGCTACGACGTCGAGGAGAACCCGCCGGAGGACCTCAGCCTGCTCTCGAGCCCCGACTGGTCGAGCGCCTCGGGTGGCCTCGTCTCGACCCCCTACGACCTGAACGAGTTCGCGCGGGCCTACGCGAGCGCGAAGCCCTTCGGCCGCAAGGTCCAGCGGCAGCAGTTCGAGTTCGTCAAGGGCCACTCCGAGCCGCCGGGCCCGGGCCGCAACAGCGCCGGCGCCGGGATCTTCCGCTACCGCACGAGCTGCGGGACGGTCTACGGCCACACGGGCAACATCTTCGGCTACACGCAGTTCTTCGCCGCCACCCGGAACGGCCAGCGCTCGGTGACGGTCTCCGCCAGCTCCCAGCTCACCCCGGAGGGGAACGCCGACGTCTTCGAGCTTCTGCTGAAGGCCGACGAGAAGGCGGTCTGCGCGGCGCTCGCGCGGTAGGTCAGGCGAGGGCGGCGAGGGCGGCGCGGACTCGCGCCGCGACCCAGTCGGGGCGATGTCGCACTTCGTCGTGGGTGAAGCGGATGACCGTGTAGCCCCGTGACTCGAGCCATTCCTGCGCGCTTCGCATCGCTCGCGAGCTGCGCGGGGGTGGAGTGGGCGCGGGGACCATCGAGCTCGACGATGAGGCGGCGGTCCTCCCAGAGCATGTCGGGGCGGAAGCGGCCGATGGGCTCGTTCGGCTCGGGGATCGGGATCCCGCGCGCCTCGCAGAGCAGGACGAACTCGCGCTCCCGCCCGTTGACGCACTTCGCGAGCTGCGGCAGGTGGGCGCCCATGGCGCGCCGGAGCTTGCGGCTGCCGGAGACGCCGGGGCCGAGCGCCGCCTCGAGCTCGCGGAGCGAGAGCTTCCGGTCGAACTCGGCGCGGCCGAGGACGAGGCGGATGGAGTCGTGGCTCGAGCTGCTCGGTTGCGGCGAGGAGCGCCGGGACGAGCGGCACGACGGGGAGCTCCCGGTGCCAGAGGCGGTCCACGCTTCGCGGGTGACGGATTCGCGCGTCGGCGTAGGAGCGGGACCGAGTGGGTGTGTCGACGTGGATCAGGTCCGGACGGCGATGGAGGTAGCCGCGCCACCAGAGGCAGCTGATGCCCGCGAGGGCGGAGCCGTGGCCGGCGAAGAGGCAGCGCGGCCGAGAGGTCTCCCTCCTCCGGGAGGTCCGGACGGCCGGCCGCGTAGACGCCAGGGAAGCGGGTGTGGTGGAGCCGGCCGGTGCGGAGCCAGCTCTCTGACGCGCCCCGACGAGTGAAGCCGACCGCCAGCAGCTGGCGGCGAGCGATCGGACCGAACTGCGCAGCGATGAGCCCATTCGCCCGCATCGATGCCATATCGCCCCGCCCGTGAAGGTCATATGGCGACGATCCGGCCACGCGACGGACCCTCGCGCCCCCGGTGCCACGGATCTAGGCGCGAACGCACCGGCTTGGGCACGGATCCGTGCCGATTTCCCGCAGCGCCCCGGGGCCGTCGTGGCCGCGCTCCGGGCCGGGCGCCGCTAAGCCGTCGCTACTGCCGCGCCGTGCTTCTCGCGCGCTGCCGCGATCACCGCTGCGAGCTCGTCCCGCCGGTCGTCGCGGAGCAAGGCGACCGGGTCGGGCTCGCCGTTGACGATCTCCTCGAAGAAGGCCTTGCGGTCCTGGTAGGTGGGGAGCGTCTGCTTCGCCCAGAGGCGCTCCTCGTTGAGGATCCCGGCGAGCTCGGCGTAGGCCTCGCCGAAGAGCTCGGAGATCTCGCGCTTCATGCGCTTCGCCAGCGCGGGTGAGGCGCCGGCCGTCGAGATCGCGACGGCCAGGGGACCCGTGCGGACGATCGCCGGGAGGATGAAGTTGCAGAGGGAGGGGACGTCGACGACGTTGACGAGCATCGCCCGCTCCTCGGCGACGTCGTAGACGGAGATGTTCACGTCGGTGTCGTTGGTGGCGGCGATCGCCATGAACTTGCCCTCGAGGTCGGCCGGCTCGAACGCGCGCTGCTCCCAGGTGATCGAGCCCTCGGCCGCGAGCGCCGCGACCTCCTCGCAGGCCTCCGGGGCGACGAGGACGACGTCGCCGTCACACGCCAGCAGGCCCTCGATCTTCTCGAGGCCGACCGAGCCGCCGCCGACGACGAGGCACTGGCGCCCGCTCAGCCGCAGGCAGGCGATGTAGAAGGGGGTCTCGAGCATCCCGCGCACGCAGGACTGGTCGCAGATGCCCCGCCGGAACTGGCAGACGCACTCCTTACCCGGATAGCTCTGGGCGGGCATTAGCCGATGGACTCTGGGCTCGACATCTCTCCGGGGATCGTAGGGGAGGGCGGGTCCGGGCTGGGAGCCGTCGCGACGCTGGCCGAGGCGCCGGCGGCGGCGCTCGGACCGCCCTGGGCCCATTCCCACGTGCGGCGGAGGCCGACCTCGACCGGCACCTGCTCCTGCCAGTCGAGCGAGGTCCGCAGGCGGGTCGCGTCGAGGGCCATCCGGTCGATCTCACCGGCGCGGGCGGGCTCGGGCCTCGGAATGAAGTCGGAGCGGCCGCCGATCGTGCCGAGGTGGTCGACGAGCTCGAGCACCGAGGTCTCGCGACCCGTGCCGACGTTGAACTCACCCTGGGCGCCGGCGTCGGTGGCCGCGAGGAGCGCGGCGACCACGTCGCTCACGTAGACGAAGTCGCGGGTCTGGTTGCCGTCGCCGAAGACGGTGGGCCGTTCTCCATTGATCAGCGCGCGGCAGAAGATCGAGACGACGCCTGCCTCGCCGACGGCTCCCTGCCGCGGCCCGTAGACGTTCCCGAAGCGCAGGCTCGAGGCGCGCAGGCCGTGAAGGTTGCGGTAGAGCGCGACGTAGCCCTCGGCGGCGAGCTTCGCCTGCCCGTAGGGGGAGCCGGGGTGGACCGGCGCGGACTCGACGAGGGGAACGTCGCCGTCCGCCGGCTCGCCGTAGACGGCGCAGCTCGAGGCGAGGACGAAGCCGCTCGCTCCCGCGCGGCGGGCGGCCTCGAGCACGTTCACCGTGCCCCCGACGTTGGTCCGGACGTCGAACCCGGGATCGCTCACCGAGACGCGCACGTCGACCTGGGCGGCGAGGTGGAAGACCTGCTCGGGCTTCGCGGTCGCGCAGACGCGATCGATCGCGGCGAGGTCGGTGACGTCGGCGGGAACCAGGGTCGCCCCCCGGGCCATCGCGTCGGCGATGTTCTCCCCGCGCCCGGTGGAGAGGTTGTCGATCACGACCACTTCGTCACCGCGCGCGACGAGCGCATCGACGAGGTGCGAACCGATGAAGCCGGCCCCACCGGTGACGAGTGTCCTCACGCCGCGATCGTAGTCCTCGCCGCCCCGTGCACCCACGCGCGCTCGACCACCCCGCACGGTGCCGCCCGGCCGGCGATTCCCAGATCAATCCCCGGACGGATCGTCAAGGGGCGCCGATGACGGTTGCTACAGTCGCGCCGCCCTCCGGCAGGCCGCCTAAGAGAAGGGAAACCCCAATGCGCCTGATCGTCACCGAGAAGAACAACTCCGCCAAGAAGATCTCCGAGATCCTCAGCAACGGCGATGCGAAAGCCGACGCCACCTACAAGGTGCCCTTCTATACATGGAGCGACGCCGACGGCGATCACATGACCGTCGGCCTCAAGGGTCACGTGCTCAACCCCGCCTTCCCCGAGGGCTACTCCAACTGGCAGGAGACCGACCCGAAGACGCTGATCGACGCTGAGCTGGTCACCGAGGCCACCGACAAGAACGTGGTCAAGGCGGTCAAGAAGCTCGCCAAGGAAGCGGACGACATCGTCATCGCAACCGACTTCGACCGCGAGGGCGAGCTGATCGGCCTCGAGGCCCTGCGCGAGATGCTCGAGGTCAACCCCGGCCTGATCGACGGCACCGTCGACAGCCGCGGCACCGTTCTCCGCGCCCGCTACTCGGCGCTGACCAAGGACGAGATCGAGCGCGCCTTCTCCAACCTCGACGAGCTCTCCTACGACCTCGCTCACGCGGCGCAGACCCGCGGCGAGATCGATCTGATCTGGGGAGCGACCCTGACGCGAGCGGTCTCCCTCGCCACCCGCCGCTTCGGCTCCAACTTCCTCTCCGTCGGCCGCGTGCAGAGCCCGACGCTCGGGCTGATCGTCGAGCGCGAGCTCGAGCGCCGCGCCCACGTCGCGGTTCCCTACTGGGAGGTCTACGCCAAGTTCACCCACCCCGAGGGGTCCTTCACGGCGCACCACAAGACGGACAAGTTCTGGGACAAGCCCGAGGCCGAGGCCGCCCTCGCCTCCACGGACGCCCCGGCCAAGGTCGTCGAGCTGAGCAAGCGGAAGAACACCCGCAAGCCGCCGACTCCCTACAACACGACCGCCTTCGCCACCGACGCCTCCAGCCGCCTCGGCATCACGCCCTCCCGGGCGATGCGCATCGCCGAGGACCTCTACATGGACGGGTTCGTCTCCTACCCGCGTACCGACAACACGGTCTACCCGGCGTCGCTGCCGCTCGACGAGCTCGTCACCTCGCTGGTGAAGATCCCCGAGTTCAGCGCCGCGAAGGGCCTGCTCGACAAGCCGCTGACGCCGACGCGCGGCAAGAAGGAGACCACCGACCACCCGCCGATCTACCCGACGCAGGCCGTCTACCCGAACGCGCTCGAGGGTCCCCACCGCCGCGTCTACGAGCTGATCGTCCGCCGGTTCCTCGCCACGTTCAGCGATCCGATGATCAGTGAGTCCGCCCGCGCCGACATCGACGCCGGCGGCGAGATGTACTTCGTCCGCGGCTCGATCGTCGTCGACCCGGGCTACGCCGGGATCTACACCTACGCCCGCTCCGCCGACAACGAGCTGCCGGCGCTCGAGGAGGGCCAGGAGCTCGACCTCGACGGCGCGCCGTGGATGGACGACAAGGAGACCCAGCCGCCGTCGCGCATCTCCCAGGGCAAGCTGCTCGAGCTGATGGAGGAGCTGGGCCTCGGGACGAAGGCGACGCGGCCGGACATCATCCAGAAGCTCTTCGATCGCGGCTACGTCTACAACAACCCGCCCGAGCCGAGCGAGACCGGGATCGCCATGTACAAGGCGTTCAAGGAGAACGTCCAGCGCATGGCGACGCCGGAGATGACCGCCGAGCTCGAAGCGGACATGGACCGGATCGCGGGCGGCGAGATCTCCCACGAGGAGGTCCTGAAGATCAGCCGCGACATGCTCCACGGCACCTACGACGACCTCTTCAAGAAGCGCGAGGACCTCGCGAAGGTGATCTGGGCCGGGATGGACGAGGACAAGTTCATCGGCCCGTGCAAGGTCTGCGAGGAGGCCGGTCGCAAGCGTGAGGACGGCAACCCGAACCGCCTGCGGATCATCGAGATGCGCGGCGGCAAGCGGTTCGTCGGCTGCGAGGGCTACAACCGCGACGATCCTGAGGATCCGAAGGCCTGTCACTTCTCCCGCCCGCTTCCCGGGCGCGGCTACGAGCTGTGGCGTTTCGAGGAGCGCTGCTCGGTCTGCGAGACGACGCCCCGCCTGAAGGTGAAGGCGTTCCGCGGCCGCCCCTGGAACCTCTGCCTCAACGACGATTGCCCGACGATGATCGAGATGCGCGAGAAGCGCGCCGAGCGTCAGAAGGCCAAGGAGGAGGCCGCCGCCCGCAAGGCCGAGGAGGAGGCGAAGAAGGGAACCGCCGCCGACTCGACCGCCGCCTCACCGAACGGGAAGAAGGGCAAGGGCCGAGCCCGGAAGGCGCCGAAGACGACGACCCGCACCAAACGGGCGAAGACCTCCGCCTCGGGCTCCGCGCGCACGCGCAGCTGACGGCCGGCCGGGGCCCTTGTTCGTCACTCTCGAAGGGGTCGACGGCGCCGGCAAGAGCACGCAGGCGAAGCTGCTCGCCGAGGCGCTCGGCCCGGAGACGCTGCTCCTCCGCGAGCCGGGTGGCACGCCCGTCGGGGAGCGCCTGCGCTCCCTGCTGAAGGACGGCGAGCTCGAGCTCGCGCCGCGCTCGGAGCTCCTGCTCTTCTGCGCGGCCCGCGCTGAGCTCGTCGAGCGGGTGATCAAGCCGGCGCTCCAGGCCGGCCGCGACGTCGTCTGCGACCGCTTCGTCGACTCGACCGTCGCCTATCAGGGAGGTGCGCGGGGGATCGACCCCGAGCTGGTCGCGGCGCTCAACGCCGCCGCGGTCGACGGGTGCATGCCCGAGCGCACGGTGCTCCTGCGCGTGGACGTCGGCAGCGCGGTGGGCAGGACCGAGGAGCGGGGAGGGGGAGCGGTGCGCGCGTCCGACCGCTTCGAGCGCGAGGGTCCCGTCTTCCAGGAGCGCATCGCGGCCGCCTTCGACCGGATCGCCGCGGAGGAGCCGGAGCGGATCGCCGTCGTCGACGCCGTCGGCTCGGTCGACGAGGTTCACGCGCGGGTGATGGAGGCGGTGGGCCGTTGAGCGCGCCGGACGCTGCGAACGCCCCGATGCCGCCCTGGATGCCGCGACCGGCGAGCAGCCCGGAGTCCGCGCTGCGCTGAGCGCCGCGCTCCGCACCGGCCCGTCGCACGCCTACCTCTTCGCCGGGCCGTCGGGAAGCGGCAAGGCCGCGGCCGCGCGTGCGTTTGCGGCCGAGCTCCTCGCGATCGGGTCCTCAGATCCCGACGACGCGCGCCGCCGGGCGCTCGCGGAGCGCTCCCCGCATCCCGATCTCGTCTGGCTGCGCCCGCCCGGCAATCAGCACCTGGTCGAGGACGTCCGCCGCGACGTGATCGCGAGCGTCGCCTACCGGCCGTTCGAGGGGGAGCGGCGGGTGTTCGTGATCGAGGTCGCCGACGCGATGGCGGAGGAGAGCCAGAACGCCCTGCTGAAGACGCTCGAGGAGCCGCCGGGCTACGCCCACCTGATCCTCGTCAGCGCCGAGCCGGCGGCGCTCCTCGACACGGTCCTGAGCCGCTGCCAGCGGATCGACTTCGCGCCGCTCTCGGCGACGGCGATGGAGCGCGAGCTCGTCCACGGCCCTGCCGGGCGCGTCACCCGAGCAGCTCGCCGCGCTGGCGCTGCTCGGCGGCGGCGACCTCGGCCGGGCGCTCATGCTCGGCTCCCCCACCGGGGAGCGGCTGCGCGGAGCGGCTGAGGAGTGCGCGCGTTGGGCGCTGGCGGGCAGCGGATCGGGACGGCCCTGGGCCGGCCTGCTGGCGCTCGCCGGCGAGCGCGGCAAGGTCGAGGGGGCCGCGGTTTCCGACGCAGCCGACGAGCGCGCCGCGGAGCTGGGCAAGGGCCGCGACGCCGATCGCGTGCGCCGCGAGGGCGGGGAGGCCGCCAAGCGGGCGGAGCGTCGCGCCCGGACCGAGGCGGTCGACGTCTCACTCGGGCTCGTCGCCGCGTGGTTCACCGACGTGGTCGCGGTCGCCGAGGGCGCTCCCGACCTCGCCCGGAACCGCGACCGGACTGCCGAGCTGCTGGCCGACGCCGAGGGCGCCGACCCGGTCGCGGCTCGCGAGGCCGCGGCGCTTGCGATGCGGACCCGTCGGCACCTCCAGGTCAACGTCAACGAGGACCTGGCGCTGGATGCGCTCTTCCACCGGGCCGCCTCCCTGCTCCGTGCCGGGGACCGGGTGCTCTAGAAAGGCTGGAGGACCATGGCTTCCTCCGACTCCGATCCCGGGCAGCCGCGCCGTGCGCCGTCGCATCCGGAGCTTCCGGTCACCGCCGAGCGTCCGGCGATCGGGCCGATCCAGCGCAAGCGACCGTTCGGCGTCCGGCTCTGGCTCGCGCTCATGTTCGCGGCGATCGGGATCCTCACCGGAACCACCGTCTACCTCTTCGTCTCGGGGTCCAGCGAGAACGCCGCCGAGAGCCGCACCTCCGACCTCGCCGCGGGCCGCACCAACCGGCTGCAGGACAACGTCGAGCTGGCGCTGCCCGACTCTCGGCTGACCCGCGCGAACGTCGGGCCCGCCGAGGAGGTCCTGCGCAAGTCGCGCCCGAGCGATCGCTTCCGGACCTGGATCTACAACACGCCGGTGCGGAAGCCCGACGGGACGCGGGTCGGATCACGGGTCGTCAGCTCGCGGGTCGTGCAGGGCTTCGACATCGCCAACGTCCCCGGCGCCCGGCAGGCGGTGCAGAAGGTGCTGCCCGACGGCGGCACCTTCATCAACTCCGACCTGCCGGGTGGCCAGACCCTGGTCGCCGTGCAGCTCGTCGGCCTGCGGCAAGCAGGGAGCGCTGCTGTCGCTCTCCGAGCAGCCGGAGGAGGTGACCTCCGCGCTCGCGGCCCTGCGCGGCCAGCGGTTGACGGCGCTGGTGGTCTCGGTGATCGTGGCCGGCCTGATCGGCTTCCTCGTTGCGAGCCTGATCACGACGCGGGTCAAGCGCCTCGCCGCGGCTGCGGGCGAGCTCGCCGAGGGGCACCTCGACAAGCCCCTGAACACCGGCGGCCGCGACGAGATCGGCGACCTCGGCCGCACCCTCGACTCGATGCGGATAGCCCTTGCGGAGACGTTCGACGCGTTGTCGTCGGAGCGCGACCGCCTCTCGGCGGTGTTCGAGTCGCTCGCGGAGGCCGTGATCGTGGTCGATCCCAACGGCGACGTCCGTTTCGCCAACCCCGCCTCGGCCGACCTCGTCAACGACGACGGCGCGGTCGTCGAGGCGCTCCGGCCGTGGATCCGCCGCGCGACCCACCGCGGCAGCGCGCAGAGCGACCACGTGGCCATCGGCTCGCGGACGTTCGCGATCGGCGCGCGCTACCTCCCGGCCGAGCGCTCGGCGCTGCTGGTCGTCCGCGACCGGACCGAGGAGCTCCGCCGCGACCAGGCCGAGCGCGAGTTCGTCTCGAACGCCGCGCATGAGCTCCGCAACCCGATCGCCGGCATGTCGGGAGCGATCGAGGTCCTGCGCTCGGGCGCCAAGGAGGACCCGGAGGCACGAGACCACTTCCTCGACCGGCTTGCGATCGACGTCGACCGGGTCAGCCGCCTGACCAAGGCGCTGCTGACGCTGGCCCGGATGGAGGCGATCGGCGAGGGCGAGGCGGAGGTCGTCACCGTCGACCTGGCCGTCGACGAGGCCGTGGCCACGCTCGAGACCCCCGATGGCATCACGCTCGAGACGACGATCGCCCCCGATCTCGTCGCCAACGCCGACCCGGTCCTGCTGCGGCAGGTGCTGATCGGGCTGCTCACCAACGCCTTCAAGCACACCGCCGCTCCGGGCGCCGTTACGCTTCGGGCGCAAGCCGAGGGAACCGAGAAGGTGGTGATCGAAGTCGAGGACACGGGAACAGGTATTCGCGCCGAGGAGCAGGATCGCGTCTTCGATCGCTTCTACCGCGGCAGCGGCTCCCTCGAGCGCGAGGGCTTCGGCCTCGGCCTGGCGATCGCCAAGCGGATGGTCGACGTGATGGGCGGCGAGATCTCCGTCGCATCCGAGCCCGGAAGCGGCAGCACCTTCACGATCAAGCTGCGCGCGGCCGCGCCGAGCCCGACCCCCATCGCTTAGATGTCATCGATGTCCACCGGTCGCATCCTCGTTGCTGACGACGAGCCCTCGGTCCGCGAGTCGGTCGGCTACGCGCTGGGTCAGGAGGGCTTCGACGTCACCATCGCCACCGATGGCGACGACGCCGGCAGCAAGCTCGGCGACGGCGACGTCCCCTTCGATCTGCTCGTCCTCGACATCATGATGCCGGGCCGCTCGGGCCTCGACATCTGCCGCGAGGTTCGCGGCCGCAGCCCCGTCCCGATCATCCTGCTCACGGCCAAGGACGCCGAGGTCGACAAGGTCGTCGGCCTCGAGGTCGGCGCCGACGA
This sequence comes from uncultured Solirubrobacterales bacterium, assembly GCA_963740845.1. GTDB lineage: Bacteria > Actinomycetota > Thermoleophilia > Solirubrobacterales > 70-9 > RHKX01. The sequence continues at coordinate 51,899 of CAVUFM010000021.1, read as the reverse complement.
CTACGTCACCAAGCCCTTCAGCGTCCGCGAGCTGCTCGGCCGCGTCCGCGCCCAGCTGCGCCGCCGGGAGCTCGATCGCGTCGCCGGCGACGGCAGCGGCAGCCGGCCAGTCCATCGAGGCCGGCGACGTCTCCATCGACCTCGCCCGCCACCTCGTCACCGTCCGCGCGGAGCCGATCAACCTGACCCGCTCCGAGTTCCAGGTGCTGCGGCTCCTCGCCGAGCGCCCCGGCCAGGTCTTCAGCCGCCTCGAGATCATGGAGGAGCTCTGGCAGTCGGAGTTCTCCGGCGACGTCCGTGCCTGCGACGTCCACATCTCCAACCTCCGCCAGAAGATCGAGCGCGATCCTCAGGACCCGGAGCTCGTGGTCACGGTGCGCGGCATCGGCTACAAGCTCGCCGAACCCGAGTGGAGAGCCCCGCCCTGGCGGCGACCGGCCGCTATGCGCCCTCGCCGACCGGCGAGCTCCACATCGGGAACCTGCGGACCGCGCTGCTTGCGTGGCTCTTCGCGCGGTCGGCCGGGGCTTCGTTCCTGGTGCGGGTCGAGGACCTCGACGTCGGCCGCGTCCGCGAGGAGTTCGTCGATCAGCAGCTGGGAGACCTGCGCGCGATCGGGCTCGACTGGGACGGCGAGGTCGTCCGCCAGTCGGAGCGGACCGATCTCTACGCCGAGGCGCTCGGCCGGCTCGTGGACGCCGGGCGCGTCTTCCGCTGCTTCTGCTCCCGCCGGGAGGTGCGCGAGGCCGCTTCGGCGCAGCACGGCGAGCTCCCCGAGGGCTTCTACCCGGGGACCTGCCTTGCGCTGAGCGACGCGGAGTCGCAGCGGCGGGCCGACGGCGGCGAGGAGTTCGCGCTTCGGCTGCGGGCCGAGCGCGTCGAGGTGACGGTGCGTGACCGGCTCCACGGCGAGCGGACCGACGTCGTCGACGACCTCGTCCTGCGCCGCCGCGACGGCGCCTGGGCCTACAACCTCGCCGTCGTGGTCGACGACGCCGATCAGGGAGTGGGGGAGGTCGTCCGCGGCGACGACCTGCTGCCCTCGACGGCGGGGCAGGCGCACCTGTGCGACCTGCTGGGGCTGGAGCGGCCGGCGTGGGCGCACGTCCCGCTGGTGCTGGGACCCGACGGCTCCCGGCTGGCGAAGCGCCACGGCGCGGTGACGCTGCGCGACCTCGCGGCGGAGCGCGGTGGGAGCCGGCGGATGCGGTGCGCTGGATGGCGGGGTCGCTGGGGATGGCGGACGAGGGCGAGCGGGTCACTGCGGCCGACCTGGTCGACCGCTTCGACCCCGAGACGCTGCCGCGAGAGCCGACCACCTTCAACTAGGCGCTCGCTCCATTCGGGATTCGCGCATACGTGGCGACCCAGAACGGCCCATATGCCCAGCCCTCGGTCGCCACGTCCCGATCCGACGTCGACCTCGGGGACCCAACCCGCGAGAGCCGACGACCTCTGTCTCTAGACTCCGCCGCCGCGCCGACGTAGCTCAGTTGGTAGAGCACTTCACTCGTAATGAAGGGGTCAGCGGTTCGAATCCGCTCGTCGGCTCTGGCGCCTCAGCCCGGCCGGCTCGGCCAGCAGCGCGATCACGGCGAGGATCGCCGCGAGGATGCCGAAGCCGACCTTCGCCGCCGGGCCCTCGGAGGTGCGCAGCGCGACGATGCACTGCAGCGCGTAGTAGGCGGCGAAAGCGCGAGATGCGATGGCGATGATCGTGAACGTCGGCGCGATCCAGATCAGCAGGATCGCCCCCGCGCCGGTGACGGCGAAGGAGCGCCAGCCGCGCATCGCATTCGAGAAGAGGCTGTTGAGGTTGCCGTCGGCCGCGACGGTGTCGGCGGTGGCGGCGCTGAACTGGCTGAGCACGGCGGCGATCACCAGCGGCAGCGAGAGCAGCGGGACGACCCGGCCGGTGATGTCGAGCAGGGTCTCGTCGGCGCCGTCGGAGGTGCCGAGCCCCATCACCGGAGTGGCGACCGCGACGAAGCCGATGTAGATCGAGGTCGAGACGAGCTGCGAGAGCCGGCACGCCCAGATCCGCGTCTCGCGGTCGTACTCGTCGGCGAGGTAGCGGACCGTCTCGAAGCCCTGGACGGTGATGACCACACCGCCGAGCACGAGCAGGACGTCGATCAGCCCGCGGTCGGGTACCGGGGGAAGGTCGAGGCCCGAGCCGAGCAGGTCGCCCGCATCGTTGAGGAAGAGCGCGGCGCCGAGCACCGTGGTCAGCGTGAGCACCGCCGACCAGCGCCACCCGCTCGATCAGATCGAGGCCCTTGAAGCCCCGCGTGATGCCGATCGTGATGATCGTCAGGACCGCCGCGGAAGCGAGCCCTCGCTCGGCGAGGTCCGAGCCGGAGAAGGCGAAGTCGATGACGTACTGGGACATGATCCGCAGGTACAGCGCGACCGAGATCACGTAGGCGACGACGATCACCAGGTCGGACGCCTGCTCGAGCCGTCTCGTCCCGGCGTCGAGCTGGCCGTTCTCCTGCAGCGGCTCGACCGTGGCGACGTTGTGGCGGATCGCCGTGCCGACGAGCCAGATCAGCGCGCAGACGCCGATCACCCCGACGATCGCGAGCGCGCCGAGCGTCCGCTCCAGGACGGGCACGATGATCAGGAAGCCGCTGCCGAAGATCGAGGCGAGCGGGGTCACGGAGGCGACGAGCACCCCTCGCGAGAAGAGCGGCTTCAGCGCTGCCATCGGTCGAGCTCTGGGCCGCGGCCCGGCGCGGGAGGGCACCCGCCCGCCGCTTGGCCCTCAGTCCCAGAAGTCCTCGACCGGCTCGCCGTCGCCGCCGTCGGGGCGGCTGCCGCCGATGCAGATGATGTCGAGGCCGTCGGGGCCGGCTTCGATCTGGCGGGCGACCTTGGGGTCGACGCGGAGGACGTCCCACGGGGCGAGCTCGACGATCTCGTCGTCGAGCTTCATCCGGCCGGAGCCGGCCACGACGACGTAGGACTCCTGCTGCTCGCGGTGGCGATGGGCGAACGCGAAGCGCTCGCCGGGCTCGTAGGTGAAGCGGCTGACGCCGAGCTCGGGTGAGTCGAGCTCCTTGCGCGAGAACCGCGCCTCGACGCGCGCGTCACCGAACGTCTTGGGCTCGATCTCGCTGAAGTTCCTCTTCGCCCAGGAAGCCATCGGTCAGTCCCAGAAGCCGTCGACCTTCTCGCCGTCCCCGCCCTCGGGCTTGTGGCCGCCGATGCAGATCAGGTCGAGGCCGTCGGGACCCGCCTCGAAGGCGCGCATGACCTCGGGCGCGACGCGGATCAGGTCCCTCTCGGCGAGCTCGATGATCTCGTCGTCGAGCTTCATCCGGCCGCCGCCGCCGATGACCACGTAGGCCTCCTCCTGCTCGCCGTGGCGATGGCCGAAGGGCGCCTTGATGCCCGCCTCGTAGGTGAAGTGGCTGACGCCGAGCTCGGTCGAGTCGATGTGCTTGCGGCCGAACTTGGTGGTCACCGGCGCGTCCTCGTCGCTGGAGGTTCGATCTCGTTGAAGCTCGTCTTGGTCCAGTTCGACATCGCTCAGTCCTTCGTCTCGGTGTCGTCGGTTCCTCGGCCGCCTCGGGCTCGGGCGCGGAGCCCCCTCGGCCTCCGCGGCGATCTCGGGCGTCGCCGGGGTTGCGGCGGGGGTGGCCGCGGGCGAGGTCCTGCGGACTTCGGCGGCGGATCGAGGAAGCCCTTGAACTCGGAGCGCATGTCGCGCGCCTCGCGAGCCGCGGAGCCGGCCTTGCGGCCGATCTCTGCCGGGTCGATGCGATCGCCGACCTTCGAAGCCGACCTCGCCGCCCTTCGTGCTCGCCTTCTCGGCGAGCTCCTTGGCCTTCGGGGCGTTGGCGTCGTAGAGCTCGCGGGCCTTCTCGGTGCCCATCTTCGCCTGGGTTCCAGCCGAGCGGCCGAGCCCGGGAAGCCGCTTGTGGAAGATCAGCAGCAGGATCACGATGAGGATCACGATCTCGAGCGGGCCGATCATCGGCGTCTGCTCTCGCCTTCATGCTCACGACCTTACCTACGGCCCCCCGTCGCCCCGGGATCAACCGACCGCGTGCGGCATCGGCTCCCCGGCCAGCCCGGCCAGCAGGTTGTCGACGGCGAGCGAGGCCATCGCCTCGCGCGTGGCGTGCGTCGCCGAGCCGATGTGGGGGAGGACGAGCAGGTTGGGAGCGTCGAGGAGCGGATCATCGGCGGGCAGCGGCTCGGGGTCGGTGACGTCGAGGCCGGCGGCGGCGATCCAGCCCTCCTCCAGCGCGCGGCGCAGCGACGACCGCGTCCACGATCGGGCCGCGCGCCGTGTTGACGAGGATCGCCGTCTCCTTCATCGCCCGCAGCTCGGGCTCGCCGATCAGGCCTCTCGTCGCGTCGTTCAGCGGGCAGTGGACGCTCACGAAGTCCGACCGCTCCAGCAGCTCGCCGAGCTCGACCCGGCCCGGCTTCGCGGGCGAGCTCCCGTTCAGCAGGACCTCCATCCCGAAGCCCTCCGCGCGGCGGGCGACGGCCGAGCCGATCGCGCCGGCGCCGACGATCCCCAGCGTGGCGCCGTGGACATCGCGGCCGAGCCAGCCCTCGGGCGACCAGGTCGTCCAGCGGCCGGCGCGGACGTCGGCCTCGGCGGCGGGAAGCCCGCGGGCGCAGGCGAGGATCAGGGCGAAGGCGAGGTCGGCGGTCGTCTCGGTGAGGACGCCGGGGGTGTTGCCGACCGGGATGCCGCGCGAGCGCGCCGCGTCGAGGTCGATGTTGTCGACCCCGACCGCGTAGTTGGCGATCGCGCGGAGGTCCGGGCAGGCGTCCATCAGCTCCGCGTCGATCCGGTCGGTGAGCGTGCAGAGGAGCCCCTCGGCGGCCGCGGCCCGCTCGAGCAGCACCTCCCGGTCGACGGGCCGGTCCTCCTCCCAGAGATCGACCTCGTGCGCTGCGGCGAGGCGTGCGATCCCCTCTCCGGGGAGTGCGCGGGTCACGAAGCAGCGGGCCACGGCCCTATCATCGCGCCCGCTTGCGCGATGGGGCCGACACCCGCGAGGGCCCGGCGGCTGCCAGCTCGCCTCGGCTGTCCGTGGTGATGGTCACCTACGACTCCGCTCGGGCGCTCCCGCGCTCGCTGTCGGCGCTCCGCGACGAGCTCCGTCCCGATGACGAGCTGATCGTCTGCGACAACGGCTCCGGGGATGGGACCGTCCCGCTGATCACCGAGCTGATCCCGCGAGGCGCAGGTGATCGAGGCGGGGGAGAACCTCGGCTTCGCGGCCGGCTGCAACCGCGCCGCGGCTCAGGCCACCGGCGATCTGATCCTCCTGCTCAACCCCGACAACGTCGTCGAGCCCGGCTTCCGCGACGCGATCGAGCTGCCGCTCCTCGAGGGCCGCGGCTGGGGCGCGTGGCAGGGCCTCGTGACCGACCGGGGCGGCTCCATCCTCAACACGATGGGCGGCGTCGTCCACTTCACCGGGATCTCGTGGGCGGGGGGAGCGGGGTGGCCGCGGGAGCGGGCGCCCTCCGCACCCGTCGAGATCCCCTGTCCCTCCGGCGCGTGCCTGGCGATCCGGCGCGAGCTCTGGGAGCGGCTCGGCGGCTTCAGCGAGCCGTACTTCCTCTACCACGAGGACACCGACCTCGGGCTGCGGCTCCGGCTCGCCGGCGAAGCGGTCGGGATCGAGCCGCGAGCGCTCTGCGACCACGAGTACGAGTTCGCCAAGGGCCCCGCGAAGTGGCGCTACCTCGAGCGCAACCGCTGGGCGACGGTCATCCGCGACTTCCCGGGACGCCTCCTCGCCGTGGTCGCGCCGGCGCTGCTCGCGACGGAGCTCGCCCTCCTGCTGGTCGCAACGCTGGGAGGCTGGCTGCCGCAGAAGCTGGCCGCGAACGCCGACGTGGCCCGCTCCCTGCCGCGCCTGCTGAGGGAGCGCCGGGAGATCCAGGCAACCCGCCAGATCGACGCCGCGACGTTCGCGGACGCGTGCCTGACCCCCGACCTGGACAGCGAGTACCTGGGCCGGGCAAGCCACTCACGCTTGCTCCGCACCCTCCTACGCACCTACTGGCGAGTAGCCCGCTCCCTGCTCTAGCCGATCGAAGGGGGAGGGGCGGGGGTGCCGGGGAAGCCGCCCTCCAGGAGCGGGGCCTGCCCCGCGACCGTAGGCCTCCCGCGCACCCCGCTCCTCCCCGGCCGCTCATGCCAGCGAGGTGGCCGACCTCCGGCTCGAGCGCCAGCTCCAGCACCTCGCCGATCGTCATCACCGGGTGGAACGCCATCTCGTCGCGCACCTCCTGGGGCACGTCCTCGAGATCGCCCCGGTTGCGCTCGGGGATGATCACGTCGGTCATCCCGGCGGCGTGCGCGGCGAGGACCTTCTGCTTGAGCCCGCCGATCGGCAGGACCCGTCCCTGCAGGGTCACCTCGCCGGTCATCGCGACCGTGTGCTTGACCGGGCGCCCCGTCAGCAGCGACGCCAGCGCCGTGGTCATCGTGATCCCGGCGCTCGGGCCGTCCTTGGGGATCCCACCGGCCGGAACGTGGACGTGGAACTCCTTGTCGGCGATCGTCTCCGGGTCGATTCCCAGGTCGTCGGAATGGCCGCGGACGTAGGAGAGGGCGATCCGCGCCGACTCCTTCATCACGTCGCCGAGCTGACCGGTCAGGACGAACTCCTCGCCGTGGTCTGAGCGGGGCATCGACGTCGTCTCGATGAAGAGGACGTCTCCGCCCGCGCCGCTGACCGACAGGCCGCTCGCGACTCCGGGGACCGCCGTTCGCTCGGCTGCCTCCTGGAAGAACCGCTGGCGGCCCAGTGCCTTGCGCACGGCCTTCTCGTCGATCCTCACCGGCGACTCCTTCGCCGACTCGCTCGCGATCTGGGTTGCCGTCTTCCGCAGGACCTTCCCGAGCTCGCGCTCGAGCCCGCGGACGCCGGCCTCACGCGTGTACTCGGTGACGATCCGGCGAACGTCGTCGTCGGTGATCTCGACCTCGTCGGCCTCGAGCCCGTTGCGCTTCAGCTGACGCGGGAGCAGGTAGCCCTTCGCGATCTCGACCTTCTCGTCGGTGGTGTAGCCGTCGAAGTGCACGACCTCCATCCGGTCGAGCAGCGGGCCCGGGATCGTCTCGGCGACGTTCGCCGTGGCGATGAACATCACCTCGGAGAGGTCGAGCTCGACGTCCAGGTAGTGGTCGCGGAACGAGTGGTTCTGCGCCGGGTCCAGCACCTCGAGCAGGGCCGAGCTCGGGTCGCCGCGCCAATCGGCGCCGACCTTGTCGACCTCGTCGAGCATGATCACCGGGTTCATGGTCTTCGCGTCCCGCAGGGCGCGGACCAGGCGGCCCGGAAGCGCGCCGATGTAGGTGCGGCGGTGGCCGCGGATCTCGGCCTCGTCGCGGACGCCTCCCAGCGACATCCGGACGAACTCGCGTCCGGTGGCGCGGGCGATCGACTCGCCGATCGAGGTCTTGCCGGTGCCGGGAGGACCGATCAGGGTCAGGATCGCTCCCGCCTGCTTGCCCTCCTCGGCGACGCCGCGCTCGTGACGCAGCTTGCGGACCGCGATGAACTCGGTGATCCGCTCCTTGACGTCGTCGAGGCCGGCGTGGTCGGCGTCGAGCACCTCGCGGGCGTGGACCGGGTCGAGCCGCTCCTCGGAGCGCTCGCCCCACGGGACGGCGATCAGCCACTCGAGGTAGGTGCGGAGCATCGACGACTCGCCGGAGCTGTCGCCCATGCGCTCGAGGCGCCCGAGCTCCTTCTCGGCGTGCTCGCGGATGTCGTCCGGCATCCCGGACTCCTCGATCTGCTTGCGGTACTCGTCGGCTGCGGACTCGTCGTCCTCGCCGAGCTCCTTGCGGATGGACTCCATCTGCTTGCGCAGGAAGTACTCGCGCTGCTGCTTCTCGGCGCCGCTCTGAACGTCGTCGCGGATCCGGGAGCGGACCTGGAGCTCAGCCATGCGCTCGCGCTGGAAGGCGATGGCCAGCTCGAGGCGCTCGGTCACGTCGAGCGTCTCCAGCAGCTCCACCTTCTGCTCGTGGGAGAGGTCGGGGGAGTAGCCGGCGGTGTCGGCCAGGGCGCCCGGCTCGACGATCGCCCGCAGGAACGCGCGGATGCGGTCGTCGGCGTTGCGCAGCTCGAGGATCTCCTCGACGACGGCGCGGTACTCGCGCTCGAGCGCCCGGAGATCGTCGGTGCGATCGGTCGGGTCCTCGTGCTCGGTGACCTCGATGCGAAGCGTGCCGTTGAGATCGGTGCGGGCCGCGCCGGCGATGCCGCGCGCGACGCCCTCGAGGGTGACGGCGCTCGTCGCCGCCGGGGAGATCGAGGCGGTCGTGGACCTCGGCGATGGTGCCGACGGTGGCGAACTCGTCGTCCTTGCGCGGGACCAGGAGCACGCGATCCTCGGCGCCGACGTCGATGGCGAGGGTCAGGTTCATCCCGGGGAAGACGACGACGTCATCAAGGGGGATCAGGGGGAGGGTGCTCATGCGGTTTCGGTGTCCTCTCTGGCTGGTTGGAGATGGAACCGTATCACCAATCGTTATGAGAACCAACGATTATGAATTCCGTCCTTTCGTAGGTATGCTCGAGACCGCATGGCCTCCCGTCCCCAGCAGATCTCGACCCGGAAGCCGAGCTGCGGGGTTCTCTTCTTCCGCATCTCCCGCGCCTCGACGGAGGGGCTCGGCGGGGCGCTGTCCGAGGTCGGCCTGCGCGCGCCGGAGTTCGCGATCCTCCACCAGCTCTACGAGGCCGGCCCGATCTCCCAGCAGGCGCTCGGACGGGCGCTCCGCATCCACGCGAGCAACCTCGTCGCGATGATCGATGCGCTCGAGGCGGACGGCTCGGTGATCCGCCGCCGCGACCCCGAGGACCGGCGCCGCTACCTGCTCGAGCTGACCGACCACGGGCTGCGCCGGCTCGCCCGGGCGGAGACGGTCGTCAAGAGCGCGGAAGCCGAGATGCTCGCCCCGCTCACCTCGGCCGAGCAGGAGCGGCTGCGGACCTACCTGACGAAGATGGCCGGGCATTCGTGTGCGCCCGGCGACGCGTGCGGCGGCTCCGCGAAGCCTTCGCGGCAGCTGCCCGGCTAGCCCTGACTTCTTCCGCACGACCTCGCACCGGCGGACGCGATCCTTGCGGTCGGCGACCGCCACGTCCCGGTTCCCCTTGCCGCAGTCGACGCGGTCGCGCTCGCCGTCGCGGGCGCGCAGCAGGTCGTTGCCGCCCTGGCCGCGGAGCTTGTCCTTGCCGGAGCCGCCGACGATCTTGTCGGCGCCCGGTTCCCCCGAGGACGCAGTCGGCGCCGCCCTTCGCCGCGAGCTTGTCCTTGCCGCGGCCGCCGAGGATGCGCTCGCTTCCGTCGCCGCCGCGGATGCGGTCGGCCGTCGCCGGTCCCCGGGACCTTCACGGCGCACGGCCGCAGCGGGTCGTCGATGAGCAGCTCGACGTTGCGGTCCGCCGGCATCGCCCTCACCGCAGGCGGGGTCGCACTCGCGGGCGCCCTTCTGGTTGTCGTTGTAGGAGAGCGTGCGGCCGATCGAGGCGAGCTCGGCGCGCCCGAGGCCGGCGGCGTTCGGTGCCGCTCGGCGGGGCGGCGACGGGGCTCGCGTGGTCGATGACCGTGCCGAAGATCGAGAGGGTCCCGTCGCGGTTGTCGAAGAGCTGGATCAGGCGGGCCTGCTGCGGCCAGTCGGCCTCGGCGGCCGTGCGGATCATCCAGAAGCCCGAGCCGTCGTCACCTTCGGCCTCACGTAGGGCTGGACGTCGTTGACGTGGCTGTGGCCGGCCACCCAGGCGATCACGTTGGGGTAGCCGAGCAGCAGCTCGGTCAGGTCCTCGCCGAGGTGGATGGGCGTCGAGGAGCGGGGGTCGACGTCGCAGCCCGGGTTGGCGTCGTGGCCGTGGGAGTCGGGAACGGTGCAGGGCCCGGCGGCCTCGTCGGGCACGTCCGCGGTCAGGCTTGAGATCGCGTGGTGGCTGAAGAGGACGACGCGCTCGCCCTGCTTCGTCGCCTCGACGAGCTCGCCCTCGAGCCAGCGGAACTGCGGATCGTCGATGTTGCCGTCGGAGGAGGGGCCGATGACGCCACCCTCCGAGACCGTGTCGAGGGCGATCATCCGCAGGCCCTTCACGGGCGAGAACGAGTAGTAGCCGGCCGAGCCGCCGGAGTCCTGGCGAACCGCCTCGTCGGTGAGACCGAACCCGTGGCCGTCGGCCTGGGGCGACTCGCGGAAGAGGTCCATGTACTCGCGCTTGGAGACGAAGCGGCGGTCGGGGTCGGGCGGGATCAGGTTGTTGAGGCCGAGCGGCTTCGAGCACCCGGTCGCGATCTGCTCGAAGCCGGCGCTCGCCGCCTGGTTCCCCTGGATCAGGGCGTCGTGGTTGCCGAAGGACACGTAGCTGGGAACCCGGAGGCCGGCGGCGTCGAACGGCACCTGGGCCTGGTCCATGAGCCCGGGGTAGCCGGGGAAGCCGGCGAAGGTCCCCTGGACGTCGTCGGGGTCGTAGAAGTAGGTGTTGGGGGCGAGCGGGTAGTCGTCGTAGTCCTGGACGCCGGTGTAGCGCGCGGCCTCGGCGGCGCCGGGGACGCCGACGGGCGGGCAGGAGGGGTGGGCGTAGCCGGCGGGGTCGATGCCGCTGTTGGGATCGAGGCGCCCGCCGTCGAGCAGCGTTCGCACCCAGCGCGTCTCGTTGAGCTGCATGCTGTCGGCGGAGTCGCCGGTGTCGATCGCGAAGTCCATCGGCACCCGGCGGTCCTTCGCGGCGAGGACCGGCCCGGCGTCGGCGAAGGCGTTCACCTGGCGGATCATCGAGTCGTCGATCTGGGGTTCGAGCGCCTCCCACGGGCGCCACGCGGCTTCGACCGGCGAGCCGAGCGGGTCGAGGGACTCCACCCGCGCCGGGCTCTCCTCGTCGACGAGCTGGAAGTCGGAGAGCTGGGCGAGGTAGGCGAGCGAGCGGCGGTTCTTGACGCGCGCCGGCTTCGCGGTTCCCAGCCCCTCCTCGCGGACCACGTAGCCCTCGCCCGGCCCGGGGCGGAGGGTGAGGAAGCCGTCGCCGGTGCCGTCGGGGACGATCCGCTGCTCGACGGTCGTCAGCCCGAGCGGCCCCTCGGGGCCGTCGGCCACCTGGGCGACGGCGGTGGGAGCGAGGGAGACCGCGCCGAGCGCGAACGCCGCCGCCGCCAGACACCAGCCGTCCTGCCCGCGCGACCCCCCGCGCGCATCGGCTCAGTCCCGGGACTGGGGCGTGGGCCCGCGTCGGGTCGGGCTCGCCTGCGTACCCTCGCGGGCCGTCGCCGTTGCCCTCCGGGATCACGAGGCCGCCCTTGCGGATTCGCCGCTGCTCGCGGTCCATCCGGGCGACCTCCTGGGCGAGGATCTTCGTCTCCTCGCTGAGCCGCGAGAAGGCGATGGAGAAGTTGAGCAGGAGGCCGAAGATGACCGCCAGGCCGAGCAGGAAGAGCGCGTTCGGCGGGGACTTGATCCCGGCGACGTCGGCGATGAACTCGAGGCCGCCGTTCCAGACCGCGAGCACGACGAGGAACGCGGCGGCCAGCATCCAGAGCAGGGCGTAGCGCTCGACGAGCCGGCGGCGGCGGACGAGGTCGATGACCAGGGCCAGCAGCAGCACCGTCACGACGACGGCGATGATCTGCGCCTTGCCGGAGAGCTTCGACTCCTCGATCGCGGTGAGGAGGACGGCGCTGAGGTTCACGCCTTGCCACCGTCCTCGGTGGGACCGACCCCGGCCGTCGCGGCGCTCGGCGTGACCGATTCGAACTCACCGGTCTCGGGCGGGCGGCCGTCCATCGGGGTGGGACGCCGGCGCAGCAGGCCGACGAAGAGGGCGAGCATGACCTTGGCCATGTAGTAGGCGGCGCGCGGGTAGTCGATGGAGCTGCGCCCGAAGCCGCGGGCGTTCATCCGGACCTGGACCTCGTGGATGCGGAGGCGGTGGTGGTGGAGCATGAGGATCGCCTCGACCTCGGGGTAGTCGTGCGGGTAGTCGCGGGCGAAGAGCTCGATGCCCTTGCGGTTGGTCATCCGGAAGCCGGAGGTGGGGTCGGTGATGCGCTGGCGGACGAGCAGCGTCAGCAGGATCGCGAAGATGAGGTTGCCGACGCGGCGGCCGATCGGGACCTTGTAGCCGGGGTCGCCGCGGAAGCGCGTGCCGTAGACCATGTCGGCCTCGTCGCCCGTGTTGAGCTTCTCGAGCATCTGCGGCAGGTACTCGGCCTTGTGCTGGCCGTCGCCGTCGACCTGGACGGCGACGTCGTAGCCGTTGCGCATCGCGAACTTGTAGCCCGACTGCATGGCGCCGCCGATGCCGAGGTTGAAGGGGTGGCGGATGACGACCGCTCCCTGCGCCTCGGCGACCGCGACCGTGTTGTCGACGGAGCCGTCGTCGACGACGACGACGTCGAATCCGGGCTCCTGGCGCTGGATGTCGCGGACGACGCGACCGACCATGTCCTCCTCGTTCAGAGCGGGGACGATGGCTAGGAGCTTGAGCTGTCGGGAGGAGTCGGGCATAACGCTCGGCCGACCCATGCGCGGAGGTGAACCCTCCGGGGACGGCCCCCGAGGGTAGCGAGGGAATGGCGATCTGGCGAGGGCGGCTAGGTTGCTGGGAAGTGGCTCCCCAGGCGCAGAAGCAGGATGGACGGGACGCCCTGGCCGCGCTGGCGCGCGAGGTCCACGGCTGCCGGGCCTGCCCGCGGCTGGTGGAGTGGAGGGAGGCGGTGGCGGCGAATCCGCCGAAGCGCCACCGCGGTGAGACCTACTGGGCGCGGCCGATCTCCGGGTTCGGGGACCCCGAGGCGCGCGTGGCCGTCGTCGGGCTCGCTCCCGCCGCCAACGGCGCCAACCGCACCGGCCGGGTGTTCACGGGCGACCGCTCCGGGGACTGGCTGTTCGCGGCGATGCACCGCGCCGGCTACGCCAACCAGCCCGTGAGCGTGAGCGCCGACGACGGGCTGCGGCTGACCGACGCCTGGGTCTCGGCGATCGTGCGCTGCGCCCCGCCGGCCAACAAGCCGACGCCGGAGGAGCGCGACACCTGCATCCCCTACACCGTGCGTGAGCTGGCGCTGCTGAGTCGGGTGCGGGTCGTCATCGCGCTGGGATCGTTCGCCTGGGACGGCGCGCTGCGCACGCTGCGCGCGAGCGGCGCCGAGATCCCGCGGCCCAAGCCGCGCTTCGGGCACATGAGCGAGGGAACCGTTGGAGGGATGACCCTCCTCGGCTGCTTCCACCCGAGCCAGCAGAACACCTTCACGGGGAAGCTGACGGAGCCGATGATCGACGCCGTCTTCGCCCGCGCGCGCGAGCTGTCGGAGCTCTCGCACGCGCCGACGTAAGATCGGCTGCGGAGCCCGGTCCGAACTTTGGTCCCGCTGAACATCCCGAACGCGCTGACGATGCTGCGGATCCTCGCGGTACCCGTCGTCGTGGTCGCGCTGCTGGCCGAGGTCCCGAACGGCGACACGTGGGCGGGGATCGTCTTCGCGATCGCCGCTTTCACCGACGGCCTCGACGGCTACATCGCGAGGCGCCGCGACCAGGTGACGACGTTCGGCAAGCTCATGGATCCGATCGCCGACAAGCTGCTGGTGATCGCGGCGCTCGTCTCGCTCGTCTCGCTCGATCGCCTGCAGGCGTGGATCGCGATGGTGATCATCGCTCGCGAGCTGGCGGTGACCGGCCTGCGCGCCGTCGCCGTCGAGCAGGGGGTCGTGATCTCGGCCAGCTGGCTCGGCAAGCTGAAGACGGGGCTGCAGGTGGCGGCGATCGTGGCGCTGATCGCGGTCGATCCGGCGACGACCGCGGTCGACATCCTGGTCTACGCGGCGGTGGCCGTCACGGTGATCTCAGGCGCCGACTACTTCTTCGGGGTTCGGCGGCTGATGGACGAGGAGCGCAAGGCGGGGTCGGCCGAAACGGCGGCCTAGGCGGCGCGACGCCGGTCGTTGATCGCCGGTCTACGCCGGAGAATGGGGGAAACGAGGTGCGGTTCCACGCTCGCCTGCGTGCCATACTCGCGAGGCAATCAAGGGAGAGGCGGGCACCCGGAGGGGGTGGTAAGCCATGGCAGAAGGTCTCGAGGACACGGATCTCGCCGTTGAGGAGCGGGGAAGCGAGGAGCTGGCCCAGTCGCTGATCGCGGCAGGACGCGAACGCGGCTACGTCACCGTCGAGCAGGTTGCCGCCGCGCTCGAGGAGGTGGAGCTGGGGGCTGACGGCATCCGCGAGCTGCACGGGCACCTCGTCGAGGCCGGCATCGAGGTGATGGGGGACACCGCCGCCGGCGAGAACGGCGCGACGCCCGCGCCCGCCATCGCGAGCTCACCCGACCTGACCGTGGAGCCGGGCGTCGATTCGCTGCGGCTCTACCTCCACTCCATCGGCAAGGTCTCGCTGCTGACCGCCGACGGCGAGGTCGAGCTCGCCAAGCGCATCGAGCGCGGCGACATGGATGCCAAGCGGCAGATGGTGGAGGCGAACCTGCGCCTCGTCGTCTCCATCGCCAAGGGCTACGTCGGCCGCGGGCTTGAGCTTCCTCGACCTGATCCAGGAGGGCTCGCTGGGCTTGATCCGCGCCGTCGAGAAGTTCGACTATCGCCGCGGCTACAAGTTCTCGACCTACGCGACCTGGTGGATCCGGCAGGCCGTGACCCGCGCCATCGCCGACAAGAGCCGGACGATCCGGGTGCCCGTCCACGTCAACGAGAAGCTCTCTCGCGTCCGCAGCGTCGAGCGCAACCTCGTCCAGGACCTCGGCCGCGAGCCCGAGCCCCACGAGGTGGCCGCCGAGCTCAACATGCAGGTGAGCGAGGTGCGGGAGCTGATGAGCATCGGCGCCACGCCCATCTCGCTCGAGGCGCCGATCGGCGACGACGGCAACGGCCGCGTCGCCGACCTCGTTCCCGACACGTCCCAGGAGAGCCCCTTCGAGCGCGCCACCGACTCACTCCAGCGAGAGGGCCTCGAGCGCGCCCTCGACCTGCTCACCGAGCGCGAGCGCAAGGTGATCCAGCTTCGCTACGGCCTGCTCGGCTCCGATCCGATGACGCTCGAGCAGATCGGCCGCGACTTCGGCATCACCCGCGAGCGCGTGCGTCAGATCGAGTCGAACTCGCTCCGCAAGCTCAAGCGGCTTCCGCAGGCTCAGAGCCTCCGGGAGTGGTGAGCTCGGGCTGAGCTCCGTTCGGCAGCTCGATCCGCTCGAGCACCACGCGTCCGGGACCCTCCACGCGTACCGCCATTCGGTCTCCATTCCTGAGACCGGCCTCAGCCGCTGCGCGAGCGGGGATCGTCACCCGCCGTTTCTGGTTGATCACGGCGCGGCCACTCTTGCCGAGCCGGCGCTCGTATTTCGTTTCCTCGAACGGAGTGGGGGAGAGAGGAGTCGAACCTCTGAAGGCGAAAGCCGGACGGTTTACAGCCGCCATCCTTTGACCACTTGGATACTCCCCCTGAGGGGGCGACGATTCTAATGGTGGGTCCTCGACGCCGTAGACAAGTGACCGGAAGGCGGTGCCCTCCTCGATCTCGAATTCAGCGTGCTTGGCGCCTCCCAGCGTGACGCCCGAATCCGACTCGAGCGCTGCAACGGGGATGCACCACCGCCGCCCGCGTGCGGCTGCCACGAAAAGGTAATCCACACGAGATGGATCGAGCCCCTTCACCTTCCCGCTCCAACTGCGATTTCCGCCCCTTGTCGCCAGGCTCACGTTGCAGCGCCAACCACCATTGGGTGTCTGATGTTCCTGAACCGTCGTCTTCACCTGAACGCGGAGAGCCTCCCCGCCGACCAGGGCGATGAGATCGACGTCGGGGCTGTGGCCGAATGGCGTGAAGACCGTGGCTCCGATCCGCGTGAACCAATCCATCGCCGAGATCTCGCCGAGGTCGCCCTGGCGCCGCCTGTTGATCAGTCGAGCCGGCTCGTCCACACCCAGGTAATCCGCCGCCGCCCGGCGGCGCCCCCTCAGTCCTCGCGCGCGTACGGGTTCTCGTCGCCCGTGATCGCGGCGCCGTCCGCCGTCGTTCCGTAGGCGGCCTCGTTCGGTTCGGCCGCGGGCTCCGTCGGGGCCGTTCCGGCCACGGTTCCCTCCGTCGATGGCGGCGCTCCGCCCAGCCTCCCGGAGCGGAACATCATCCCGACGACGAAGTCGCTGACGCCGACGAGGAAGATCACGCCGCCGATGAGCGGATCGAGCGCAACGGCGAGCACGAGCCCGACGATCGTCATCACGAAGCCGGCGACGAGGATGGTCGTCCCTGCGATCTGTCCTGGCGTCATCGTCGATCGTCTCCTGTCGG
Source organism: uncultured Solirubrobacterales bacterium (assembly GCA_963740845.1). Lineage (GTDB taxonomy): Bacteria > Actinomycetota > Thermoleophilia > Solirubrobacterales > 70-9 > RHKX01. The sequence continues at coordinate 35,584 of CAVUFM010000021.1, read as the reverse complement.
TCGGCTCCGGCTCGCTAAGGTTGCCCACCGCTGCCCGGATAGCTCAGTGGTAGAGCACCTCCATGGTAAGGAGGGGGTCAGGGGTTCAAATCCCCTTCCGGGCTCTCATCCTCTCGCGGTTTCCCTCCACGCCACCAGCCCGTCGATCGGCTTGGCGTCCTCCCCGTAGGCCCGCTGGAACGCGGCGTTCTGCGCGCCGTGGAAACCCTCGACGATCGCCACGCGGTAGCCGCGGGCGGTGAAGTCCTCGACCTCCCAGCCGGAGCGATGGGCCTGGAGCTCCTCGCCGCCGAGGCCGGCCTCGAAGACGTCGTGGGCGTCCTGCTCGAAGAAGCCGCGGGGCGTCGCGATGACGACGCGCTTGGCGGCGATCGTCTCGATCTGGCCCATCACCTCGAGGGCGTCCGCCTTCTCGAGGTGCTCGATCACGTCCATCATCGTCACGAGGTCGACCGCGCCTGGAACGAACAGCGCGCTCAGGCCGAGCGCCTCGGCGTTCACCGGCACGGCGTCCCCCGAGCTCCTGTGCTCGAGGTAGGGCCGGTGCGCCTCGACGCCGATCTTCACCCGGACGGGTGAGAGCTCGAGCGACTGCATCGTCCCCGTCCCGACGTCGATCACGCTGTCGCACCCACGCGCCAGCTCGCGCACCAGCGCCAGGTAGGCGCTGGGCGGCACCGTCACCGGTCCGCCCGCCGCCTCGCGGATCAGGCGCCGGGCGCCACGCCCGCCGATGCGCACGCGCGCCGATCGCGCGACCCCGCGCGCCCGCCCTTTGAGACCGTCGTTCGCCGGCGCCATCGCGGCGTGGACGGTAGCGGGAGTGCCCCCGCCTCTACGCTCCCGCCCGTGTGCGGCATCGCCGGGGTCTTCGAGTACGCCTGGGGCGCGGGGAGCCTCTCCCCGGCGCTCATCGACGCCATGCGCGACACGCTCACGCACCGCGGCCCCGACGGTGAGGGCACCTGGGTGAGCGAGGACCGTCGCGTCGGGCTCGGCCACCGGCGCCTCGCCATCATCGACCCGGCCGGAGGCGCCCAGCCCATGTTCGGCGCGGGCGGGGAGTGCCTCGTCTTCAACGGCGAGATCTACAACTACCCGGCGCTGCGCCGCTCCCTCGAAGCCGATGGCGTCCGCTTCGCCACCGACTGCGACACCGAGGTCATCCTCCACCTCCACGCACGCCACGGCCACGCGTTCGTCGAGCACCTCACCGGCATGTTCACCTTCGCGCTCTGGGACCCGGCCCGCGGCGAGCTCCTCCTCGCCCGCGACCCGATCGGCGAGAAGCCCCTCTACTGGACCGTCCGCGACGGCCGGCTCGTCTTCGGCTCCGAGATCAAGGCGCTGCTCGCCCATCCCGCCGTCACGCCCGAGGTCAACGCCTCCGCCGTCGCCCCCTACCTCGCCAACCTCGTCTCGGTCAGCCCCGAGACGCTCTTCGACGGCATCTTCAAGCTTGAGCCCGGCACCCTCGCCCGGTGCACCGACCAGGGCCTCGAGCTCCGTCGCTTCCGCCGCATCACCGAGCCCCGCGTCTGGGAGGACCACCCTCCGGCCGAGGCGACGGCAACGGTGCGCCGCCTGCTCGACGAGTCCCTCGATGCGCGCCTCATGTCAGACGTCCCCGTCGGCGTCCTCCTCTCGGGCGGCCTCGACTCGACCACCCTCGCGGGCTCCCTCCACGCCCGCGGCCGCGACCTCCCGACCTTCTCCGTCGGCTTCGCCGAGCCCGACCTCGACGAGCGCGAGCACGCCCGCCGCGTCGCCCGCCACTTCGGCACGGTCCACCACGAGGTCGAGCTCACCGAGCGCATGGCCCTCGACTTCCTGCCCACCCTCGTCCACCACCAGGACGAGCCGCTCGGCGACCCCGTCTGCATGCCCGTCCACTTCGTCTGCGGCCTCGCGCGCGAGCACGGCGTCAAGGTGGTCCTCGCCGGGGAGGGAGCCGACGAGCTCTTCTGGGGCTACTGGCGCTACGCCCAGACGTTCGCTCGCGCCGATGCTCTCCGCGCCGCCCTCCGGCTTCCCAAGCCTCTGCGCCGCGCCGCCGCCACCGCCGCCGCCAGGGCCGGCCGCGGCTACATCGCCGAGGCCCTCGACGGCGTCGCCACCGGCCGCCCGCTCCCCGCGGGCTGCCCCATCGGCCTCCCCGCCATCGAGCGCCGGAAGCTCCTCGACGGCCCCGCCCCCGTCGGCTGGACGCCCGCGCCCGCGCCTGGCGAGTCGCCGCTCGACCGGCTCGCCTTCGACACCCAGGAGTACGAGTTCACTCAGCGCCTCCCCGAGCTCCTGCTCATGCGCATCGACCGCTTCTCCATGTCCAACTCCGTCGAGGCGCGCGTCCCCTTCCTCGACCCCACGCTCGTTGACTACGTCTACCGCCTCCCGCTCACCCACAAGCTCGACGGCGAGCGCACCAAGGCGGTTCTCCGCGACGCCGTCTCCGACCTCGTCCCCGACTGGGTCATGCAGCGGCCCAAGCAGGGCTTCGGTGCCCCGGTTCACGACTGGCTCGGGCTTCGCTTCGGTGAGCTCCTCCGCGAGCTCACCGCCGACGGCGAGCTCGACCCCCACATCGACCGCGCGGCCACCCTCGACCTCATCGACCGCGAGCCCGCCGCCGCCTGGCCCGTCCTCAACTTCGCCCTCTGGCACCGCAGCTGGATCGAGGGCGCCTCCCTCGAGGAGCCCATCGCCCGGGTCGCCGCGGGGGTGGCGGCGTGAGCGCGAATCCGGGAGCAGCCACCGATGCCGTCGAGATCGCCGCCCCCGTCCCGGCGCCGCGGGAGAACGTCTACGGCTCGGTGAAGCGGCTCGACTGGATCCGCTCGCAGATCCAGCCTGGCGACCGCGTCGTCGACCTCGGCTGCGGCACCGGCTTCATGATCACCCTGCCGCTCCTGCGCGACGGCGTCGACGTCACCGGCGTCGACCTCGACGCCGGGAGCGTCGCCCTCGGCCGCCGCATCCTCACCGCCGCGGGCGAGGACCCGGAGCGGCTGCGCGAGCAGCTCCTCGAGACGGTCGAGGGCAGCTTCGACGTCGCCATCGTCTCCGAGGTCCTCGAGCATCAGGACGAAGCGCAGCTCGACGCTCTCCTCGCCGCCGTCCGCCAGAAGCTCAGTCCGGGCGGGCGCCTGCTCGTCACCGTCCCCAACGGCTACGGGTGGTTCGAGTTCGAGAGCGCCCTCTTCTACCGCCTCCGCATCGGTGAGCTCCTGCGCCGCCTCGGCCTCCTGCGCCTCGCGGGCGCGCTTCGGCATCGCCTCACCGGCGGGTACGTCGACGCCCCGTATCCCTCCTCGCTCGACGGCTCCCCGCACATCCAGCGCTTCACCCGCCGTTCGATCCGCCGCCGCCTCGAGGGCGCCGGCTTCGCGGTCAACGACGTCGGCGGCACCGCGATCTTCGCCGGCCCTTTCAGCCAGACCCTCTTCACCGGCGTCGGCCCCTTCATGCGGGCCAACAACGCCCTCGCGTCCCGCTTCCCGTCGGCGGCGAGCGGCTTCCTCGTCAGCGCGCGGCTGCCCCGCTAGCTCCAGCCGTCCCGACGGCCATCAGCACCTCGCGGCACCCGGGCCTGCGAGCCGGCCAGGTGAGGAGCGGCCGCCACCGGGCGGGCACGTCCTGCGGCGTGTAGTTGAACGAAGTCTCCGCCTCCACGCGCAGCCCGCTCCACTCCATGACCTCCCGCAGCTCCCCCTGGGTGTACTCGTGGTGGTGACCGGTGAACGGCGGCTCGGAGTCGAAGATCTGCCGCATCGGCGGGTGCGGGCTCCGGCCCCGCAGCAGCCCGTAGCGCTTCGGCCAGTAGGCGATGTTGGGAGCCTCGACCACGACCCGCCCCTCCGGCTCGAGCAGGCCCCGCGCGTTCTCGAGCAACGGCCGCGGGGAGTTCGCCAGGTGCTCGATGATCGCCATCGCGGTGATGAGCCCGAAGCGCTCGTCGGCCTCCGGGCCGAGCGGCTCGGTCAGGTCCGCGTCCCACACCCGGACTCCGTCGGCCTCCACCCGCTCGCGCACCTCGTCGAAGGCGCCGTAGTAGTAGGAGTACTTCTCCGAGAGCGTCACCTCGGCGCCGCATCGCGCGAGCGCGAGGGGGAACGGCCCCATGAAGCCGCCGATGTCGAGCACGCGCCCACCGCTCGCCCCGGGGTGGGCCGCCTCCGCAAGCTCGAGCGCCAGCACGTATCGCGCCTCCGAAGCCCGCAGGTAGGTCGCAACGTCCATCCCCGCGTAGCCGGGGTTGTGCCGGCCGAGCACGGCCAGTCGCTCGGGCGTCAGGAGCGGGAGGAGGTCATCAACCGCTCGCCGGTACTCGCGCCGGAACGTCTCGATGTCGGTGGCGCTCATGCGCTCCCCCGCTCGACGGCGTCGAGGATCCGCCGGGCGTGCGCCCGCCACGTGTAGTTCTCCTCGGCGCGAGCGAGCGCCCCCGCTCCGAGCCGCGCCCGCAGCTCCTCGTCTCCGAGCAGCGTCACCACCAGCTCCGCCGCAGCCTCCGAGTCGCCAGGCGCGTGCAGCAGCCCGCTCTCGCCGTCGACGATCACCTCCCCGATCTGCTCGAGGTCACTTGCGACGATCGGCTTGGCCAGGCCCATGTACTCGAACAGCTTGGTGGGTGAGCCGAAGAACCGCGAGCCGTCGGGGTTGGGGACGTGGGGGGAGACGACGACGTCGGTGGCCGCGAGCATCCCGAGCGCCTGCGGCCGCGGGAGCGCTCCCGGCAGCTCCACCCGCTCCAGCAGCCCGCGCCGCTCGAGCTCGGCGCGAACGTCCTCGCGGTGCTGCCCGTCGCCGATGAGCGCCCAGCGCGCCTCGGGGACGACGGCCGCCACCCGCTCCACCATCTCCGGCAGCTCCAGCACCCCGTGCCAGAAGCCGAACGTCCCGATGAAGCCGATCGTCGGGGCGTCGGGGAGCCCGAGCGCCCGTCGCCGCGTCGCGGGCTCGCCCTCGCGGAAGGCCGCGAGCTCGTCCGTGTCCACCCCGTTGGGGTTGACGAGGATCCGGTCGGCCTCGATCCCGCGCCCGAGCAGCTCCTCCCGCAGCGGCTCGGAGACGACCACCACGAGCGACGCCTGCGCGAGCGTGCGTCCCTCGATCCGCTCCTGCAGCTGATGTCCCGGCGACGGCTTCTTCGCCTCGCTCCAGTGCCGGTCGACCCAGAGCTCGGAGCCGTTGTACTCGACGACGAGCGGCACCCCCATCCGGTCGGCGATCCGCAGGCCGGCAAGCGATCCGGGCTCGTAGCGCTGGTAGACGAGGTCGGCGTCGCTCCCCTCGCTCGCCCGCTCCAGCTCCTCGGCGTAGGCGGCGAAGGTCAGCCACGGCTCGATGTGGAAGATCCGCCGCAGCGGCACCTCGCGCACCGGCGTCCGCAGCTCGGGCGGGGTCGCCGGCGCCAGCACCTCGACCTGCGCGCCCGAGTCCACCATCCCGTTCACGACGCCGGTCATGTGCGTGATCGCCCCGCCGATCGCCTGCCCCTTCCAGTTCATCGCCGGGTTGCCGCGCAGGTAGAGCACCCGCTGCGGCGCGGCGCTCCGGGGAGCTCGCGCCGCGCCTCGCAGTCGGCCTCGGCCCGGCGCCGCAGCCGCCGGGTGTCCCGGAGCTCGCGGGGAACCGCCCGCGCCAGCTCCCAGATGCCGTGCCCCAGCAGCCCGGGCGCGCTCACGTCCCGTTGCGATCCCCCGCGGTCGAGCTGCCGCCGCGACGCCCGCGCCGTCCCGGCGAGGAGCGCGGCGGCGGCCTGCTTGGCGCTCTTGGGGATGTCGTCCTCGTGCACCACGACGGCCTCGTTGCGCCCGCGCCAGAGCGTGCGCGCAAGCCCCCGGGGGGAGCGCGCCGCCGCCGTCAGCTCGGCGAACCCGAGCACGTGGGCGTCGCCGCCCCGCGGTATCGCCTGCTCGGCAGTGAGGTCGAACGCCAGCTCCACCGGGCTATTCTCACCGAGAGCGGATCGACCGGCCGTCGACCGCTGCGAGGAACGAATGACCGAGACCAGGGACAGGACAGCCGAGGTCGACCCGGACAAGGCAGCCGCGGTCGAGCAGTGGACCGCCGACCCGTGCGGCTCCAGCGAGGTCGAGCTCGAGATCGGCACCGCCGGCTACTTCGCCGACCTCGACGAGATGCGCCGCGACTACGCGCCCTGGATGGACGAGGTCCTCGGCTACGCCGGCACCTCCGGCCTCGACGTCCTCGACGTCGGCTGCGGCCAGGGCATCGACATCGTCCGCTACGCGCGCGGCGGCGCCCGGGTCACCGGCATCGACCTGACGCCGCGCCACACCGAGATCGCCCGCGCCCACCTCGCCGCGACCGGCCAGGAGGGGACCGTCGTCCAGGGCGACGCCGAGAAGCTCCCCTTCGACGACGGCTCCTTCGATCGCGTCTCCTCCAACGGCGTCCTCCACCACACGCCCGGCATCGAGCCGGCCCTGCGGGAGGTGCGCCGCGTCCTGCGCCCCGGCGGCGAGGCGCGGATCGTCCTCTACAACCGCTCCTCGCTCCACTACTGGGTCAACCAGGTCCTGTACGCCGGGATCCTCAAGGGCGGCCTGATCCGCGAGCGCTCGATGGCGGGAGTCCTGTCCGCCGGGGTCGAGGTGTCGAGCATCGACGCCCGCCCGCTCGTCAACGTCTACTCGCCGCGCCAGACGCGAGCGATGATGAAGCGCGCCGGCTTCACGGACGTCCGCACCGTGGTCACCCACTTCCACGCGTCAGACGCGTTCCTCTACTCGGCGGCGTCCAAGGCGATCCCGAAGCTGCGCGAGCAGGCCATGTTGGACCGGGTGGGGAGTAAGGCGGGCTGGTACGTGACGGGGGTTGGGCGGGCGTAGGGGCGGGGGGGGTTGCGGGGCTGGGGGAAGGGGCGGGCGGTTGCGGGGCTGACGCTGGGACGTGACCGGGGTGCGGGCGGTTGGGGCTGGGGAGGGGGGACGTGGAAAGGGGGTGGGCCTTGCTGGGGCTGACGCTCGGCGGAATGGGCCGTTCGAGCGCCGTTCCGGACCTGCGACTGGATCTGTGTCCGCATAGCGGACCCAAAACCCGTCGGAGGTCGGGAACGACAAGTCCAAGTTGAAATCGCCCAGCGCACCGGCCCCTCCAAAGCCCCCCCCCATTCCCAGCAACCCGGCCGAGCCCACCCTGGCCGCATGCCTCCCGAAGCGGTCCCGGGCGTGGGGTGGGTCGACCAGGCACTCAACGAGCCGCGGTTCCGCCCTCCGTCGGCCCCAACCGGCGCTGGCCGGCGCGCGGCAAGGCCTGGGCGACCCACCCCACGCCCGGGCCCGCTGTCGAAACCGGAAAGCCGTCCCTGGTCCCAGCTACCCGGTAGCCACCGCCTTCTCCTCACCCCGCCGAGCCCACCGCATGGAAACCCAAGCGATCCCCACGAACACCCCCGCATAGGCGATCAGGGAGGCCAACGCCGCTCCCTCGATCCCCATCGACGGAACGAGCGCCAGGTTCAGTCCCAGGTTGAGGACGAAGCCGAGCGCCCAGACCACGACGACCACCCACGGCAAACCCCGCGCCGCGAGGAACTGGGAGAGGATCGACGTGACGCCGTAGAAGAGGATCGCCGCGCAGAGGATCCGCAGCGCCGGCGCCGCTCCCTCGAAGTCGGAGCCGAACATGATCCGGATCACCGGCTCCGCGACGAGCGCGGTCACCGCGAGGATCGGGACGAAGCCGAGGAGCGTCCAGCGCACCGTCTTCAGGGTGAGCGACCACTGCCTGCCGAGGTCGGTCGCCGCGCTCAGCCGGGGGAACAGGATCGCGCCGATCACCGACGGCAGGAGCCACAGCATGTCGGCGAAGCTCGACGCCACCGAGTAGAGGCCGCTCGCCTCCGAGCCGTCCTCGAACTGGATCACGAGCAGGTCCGACTTGAGCACGAGCAGCCCGAAGCCCGTCGCCAGATACACCCGGAAGCCGTAGGCGCCCGCTCGACGGAGGAGCTGCGCCGAGGGGCGGGGGAGGGCTCCCAGATGGGGCCGCAGGCCGCGCATCGCGACCCCCGCGCCGATCGCGCCGACGGCGATCGCGACGGCGAGCAGGCTCGCGGGAGTCGCCGCGCCGGCCAGCGCGAGCACGAGCGTGATCGTCACCCCGGAGACGCCGGCGATCAGATCGATCAGGTTGTAGTCGCGCACCTCCCCGATCCCGAGGAGGAGGTGCCGCAGGTTCAGCGTCAGGAGCATCGGCGGGACGGTCGCGATGGCGAGCGCCATCAGCCCGAGCCCGATCGGGGCCGCTCCGGGCACCGCTGCGAAGACGCCGAACGTCAGCACGCCGAGCAGGGCGACGACGACGCCGAGCGCCAGCGAGTTGCTCGTCAGCCCGTTCAGCAGGGTGCGGTCACGCGCCACGAAGTAGGTGTTCGCCGATTGCAGCCCGAGCGACAGCACCTGCGCGCCGATCGCCGCGACCGCGATCGCGACGGCGTACTGGCCACGGCCCTCGGGGCCGAGCAGGCGCGCGATCAGGATCGTGTTGACCGCGTTGATCAGGATCAGGAAGACGCGCGTGCCGAACGTCTCCGCAACCTGCTGGGCGAAGGTCGAGCCGGACAGGCGCCGCAGCGGGCCGGGGAGGGGGAGGCTCGCCAGCCGCCCGCCGGGGGTCGCCGCGCCCTCGTCGCTCGCCGGGCGATCCATGCCGCGAACGCTACCCTCCGACCCCTGCGCAGGCGGACCTCGGGGGATCCCGCGGTCGCGGCGCCCGACCACATGGCCGAGCTGGAGCTTCAGAGCGACACGTCCTCCGCCGCCGCCCAGAAGGGCCGCGTGCGTGCCTTCTGGCAGGCCGATCCCTGCGGAACGATCACCACCGAGGAGGAGGTCGGCACCCGGAGTTCTTCGCCGAGGTCGAGCGCAAGCGCTACGAGCTCGAGCCCTACATCGCCCATTTCGCCGACTTCGCCGGCTCCCGGGACCTGGAGGTCCTCGAGATCGGCACCGGGCTGGGAACCGACACCCTCCAGTTCGCCCGCGCCGGCGCTCGCATCTCCGGCGTCGACCTCACCCCGCGTTCGATCGAGCTCGTCCGCGAGCGCCTCGAGCGCGACGGCGTCGCCGACCGGATCGGCCGCCTCGAGGTCGCCGACGCCGAGCAGCTCCCCTTCGACGACGCGAGCTTCGACCGGATCTACTCCTGGGGAGTCCTCCACCACACGCCGAACACCCAGCGCTCGATCGACGAGGCGCTGCGCGTCCTCCGGCCCGGCGGCACCGCCTGCGTGATGCTCTACGGCCGCGACTCCTTCTACGCCTGGAAGCAGTGGGCGCGCTACGCGCTCGGCCGCGGCAAGCCCCTCCAGTCGGTCTCCTCCGTCCTCGCCGCCAACGTCGAGAGCGAGGGCACCAAGGCCTACACCGACGCCGAGCTCCGGGCGATGTTCGCGGGCCTCGACGGCCTCACGGTCACCGGCGTCCGCACCGTCTACGACGAGAGCCACCTCGAGCCGCTCGCGCGCCTCACGCGCCACCGCTTCGGCTGGTTCAGGGTCATGCGGGGAACGAAGCCGTGAAGCAGGTCGTCACCCGCGGCGGCTCCGCCACCCTCGTCGACAACCCGGCTCCCGGCCCCGCCGAGGGCCGCGCGCTGATCGAAACGCTCGCCTCGGTCATCTCCACCGGGACCGAGCGCGCCGCCGTCTCCAGCGGCGGCGGCAAGTCGCTGCCGGCCCGCGCTCTCCGCAACCCCGAGCTCGTCCGCAAGGCGATGAAGAGCGTGCGCGAGAGCGGCGTCAAGGCCACCTTCGCCAAGGCCAAGGACACGATGGCCGAGGACTACACGATCGGTTACTCGTGCGCCGGGATCGTGATCGACGCCGGCGGCATCCCCGGCCTCGAGCCCGGCACGCTGGTCGCCTGCGCGGGAGTCGGCTCCGCCGAGCACGCCGAGATCGTCTCCGTCCCCGCCAACCTGCTCGCGCCCGCCCCGCCCGGGGTGGAGGCGCGCGACGCCGCGCTTCACCACCCTCGGCGCCATCGCCATGCAGGGGCTCCGGCGCGCGGAGGCGGAATTGGGCGACCGGGTCGTCGTCGTCGGCCTCGGCCTCCTCGGCCTGATCACCGTCCAGCTCCTCCGCGCCGCCGGCTGCGAGGTCATCGGGGTGGAGCCGGTCGCCGCGCGCCGCGAGCTCGCCGAGCGCCTGGGAGCGTCCCGCGCGCTCGACCCCGCCGATGCCGCCGACGCCATCGAGCAGCTCTCTGACGGCTTCGGCGCCGACGCCGCGATCGTCACCGCCGCCAGCTCCTCCGACGCGATCGTCAACGAGTCGATCCGCTACCTCCGCCGCAAGGGCAAGCTCGTGATCGTCGGCGCCGTCGGCCTCGGCCTCGAGCGCCCCGACCTCTACCAGCGCGAGGCCGACGTCCTCATCTCCACCTCCTACGGCCCCGGCCGCTACGACCCCACCTACGAGGAGGCCGGCCTCGACTACCCGATCGGCTACGTCCGCTGGACCGAGAACCGCAACATGCGCGAGTTCCTCCGCCTGCTGGCGCTGGGCGCCGTTGACCTCGAGCCGCTGATCGGCCTCGAGCTTCCCGATCGACCGCGCGGGCGAGGCCTACGCCGCGATCTCGGGAGACGACCCGCCGATGTCGGCGCTCCTCACCTACGAGCGCGAGGGCCGCACCCGCGAGGCCAAGCTCGAGCGCAGCTCCGGCGCGGCCTCGAAGTCCGCGAGCGGCAAGGGCACCGTGGGGGTCGGGCTGATCGGCGCCGGCGCGTTCGTCCGCGCCGTCCACATCCCCAACCTGACCGCCAACCCGCGAGCCGCGGTCACACGCGTCGTCAACCGCAGCGGCGTCAGCGCCGCGAACGCCGCGCGGGCGGCTGGGGGAGGCGCCGTCGCCGGCACCGACCCGGCCGAGATCCTCACCGACCCGGCGATCGACCTCGTCCTGATCGGCAGCCGCCACGACTCCCACGCCGAGCTCGCCGCCGCGGCGCTGCGAGCCGGCAAGGCCGTGTTCGTCGAGAAGCCGCTCGGCCTCACGCGGGAGGAGATCGACGACGTCTGGGCGGCCTCCGCCGACAACGATCGCCTCGCGATCGGCTTCAACCGTCCCTTCTCACCGCTGTCGGTGCAGCTGCGTCGCGAGCTCGACGCCGTCGACGGCCCGATCCAGGTCGTCTATCGCGTCAACGCCCCGCTCCCGCGCGACCACTGGCTGAACGACCCCGACACGTGGCGGCGGCCGCATCCTCGGCGAGGCCTGCCACATGATCGACTACGCCAACTGGCTGCTGGGAGCCCCGCGGCGCGTCTACGCCGCGGCGCTCACCCCGCCTCCCGACGGCGGCGCGGTCGACTCCGTGAGCATCACCTCGACCTACGACGGCGGCCACGCCACCGTCCATTACACGGCGGCCGGCGCCGGCTCGATGCCGAAGGAGCGGATCGAGGTCTTCCGCGGCGGCCGCTCATGGGTGCTCGACGACTTCGTCTCCCTGACCAGCTTCGGCGGGCCCGGTGGCGCCGATGGTGCCTCCACGGAGAAGCTCGCAGCCGCCGACAAGGGTCACTCCCAGCTACTCGACGGGGTGATCGCCGCGACGCTCGGCGAGCGGCCGTTCACCCCCGGGATCGCCGCCGCCTACGCGGCGACGGCGGTCAGTCTCGCGGCGCTCGAGTCGCTCTCGACCGGGGCGGCGGTCGACGTGGCCACCCCGCCCACCAGGGCCTAGCCCGTGTGCGGCATCTGCGGGATCGCGCGCTTCGGCGACGGTTTCGCGCTCGACCGCGACCTGGTGGAGCGGATGCGCGACACCATGGTCCACCGCGGGCCCGACGACCGCGGCTCGTGGGTCTCCGCCGACGGGCGCGTCGCCTTCGGCCACCGGCGCCTCTCGATCGTCGACCTCAGCCCGGCCGGCCGCCAGCCCATGTCCAACGAGGACGGCACGGTCTGGGTCACCTACAACGGCGAGGTCTACAACCACCGCGAGCTGCGCCGCGAGCTGGAGGCGAAGGGCCACGTCTACCGCTCCGACACCGACACCGAGACGATCGTCCACCTCTACGAGGAGGAGGGGATCGACGCCCTGCAGCGCCTGCGCGGGATGTTCGGGATCGCGATCTGGGACGCACGTCGCGGCGGCGAGCTGCTCCTGGTGCGCGATCGCGTCGGGATCAAGCCGCTCTACTACTCGCTGCAGCCGGGCGGCCTGGTGTTCGGCTCCGAGATCAAGTCGCTGCTCCAGCACCCGTCGATCACGCCGGAGATGGACCGCGAGGCCTTCGCCGACTACCTGACGTTCGTCTCGACCCCGGCGCCGCGGACGATGTTCGCCGGGATCTCGAAGCTCGCGCCGGCGGAGTACCTGCGCGTCACGCCCGACGGGCGCACCGAGGTCAAGCGCTGGTGGACGCCGCTGAGCCGCTCGCGCACCGAGGAGCTCGCCGCAGCGGGCGACGCCGAGCTGCAGGAGGAGCTCCTCGCGATCCTGCGGCGCTCGATCGAGCGCCGGATGATGGCCGACGTCCCGTTCGGCGTCCTGCTGTCCGGCGGGGTCGACTCCTCGACGAACGTCGCCCTGATGGACGAGCTCATGGACCGGCCCGTCTCCACCTTCTCGGTCGCGTTCGCCGGCCACGAGCAGTACAACGAGCTCGGCCACGCCCGGCGGATCGCGGAGCTGTTCGGCACCGACCACCACGAGGTGACGATCGACGAGTCCGACCTCGAGGACTTCCTCCCCGACCTGATCCACCACCAGGACGAGCCGATCGCCGACTGGGTCTGCGTGCCCCTCTACTACGTCGCCAAGCTGGCGAAGGACAGCGGCACCACCGTCGTCCAGGTCGGCGAGGGCTCCGACGAGCTCTTCCACGGCTACTCCCACTACGTCGACTTCGCCGAGCGGGGGCTCGGGCAGGTCGAGGGGCTGCGCCGGATGCCGCGGGCGGTCCTGCGCGGCGCGCTCGCCGCCGCCTCCCCGCTCGCCCACCGCAGCGGCCGCGGCCTCGCGAAGGTCGAGCTGCTCGAGCGGGCCGCGCTCGAGCGCTACCCGTACTGGGGAGGCGCGATCGCCTGGCGCGGGCGGGCTCGGGAGCGGCTCGTCGGCGACCGCCTCGGCTCACACGACCCCGAGGAGGTCGTGGGCCGGATCTGGGAGGAGGCGGCGCGCGAGCTCCCCACGATTGATCTGAAGCAGCGGATGTCCTACCTCGAGGTGAAGCAGCGGCTCGCCGAGCTGCTGCTGATGCGCGTCGACAAGATGACGATGGCCTCCAGCGTCGAGGCGCGGGTCCCCTTCCTCGACCACGAGCTCGTCGAGTTCGCCTTCGCGCTGCCCGAGCGCGCCAAGGTCCGCGACGGGGTCGGCAAGTGGATCCTCAAGGAGGCGGTCGACGGGCTGCTGCCGCGCGACGTCGTCCACCGCCCCAAGCAGGGCTTCGGCGCGCCCGTCGCCGAGTGGTTCCGCGGCGACCTCGGCGTTCGCTCCCAGCGGCAGATCCGCAACTCGTCGCTCGCCGAGCTCGGGCTGCTCGACATGGACTACGTGGACACGCTCTGGGAGTCGCACCGCAGCGGGCGCGGCCACTGGAGCTTCCAGCTCTGGAACCTCCTCAACGTCAGCGCCTGGCACGACCACTGGGTCGCCGGGCGGGAGCTCGGGTAGGCCCGGTCGTGGGCGGGCTCGGCGACAACCTGCGGAAGTTCCGCGAGGCCGGGCCCCTCCGCGGGTCGGCGAAGGCCGCGCGCCTGGCCGGCCGACGGGCGCGGGCGGAGCTGCGGGCGCGGCGGCTGGAGCGCCGGCCGCTGGCCGCCTCAGCGGCCGAGGTCCGGGAGGCGCTCGGCGGGGAGGACCCCGTTGCAGTTCTCCGCGGCCGCGTGCTCGACGCCCTTCCCGACGTCGCCGCCTTCGAGGCGCGCGTCGACGCGATGGACGAGGCCGAGGCGGGCCTTCTCCTCGAACGCGCCGAGCGGCTGATGCGCCACGAGTTCGACCTGCTCGGCTCGGGGCCGGTCGACCTCGGCCCCGAGATCGACTGGAGCCGCGACTTCAAGTCGGGGCGGCTCTGGCCGCCCGTCCACGTCTCCCGGTTCCGGTCACCTACGACGACGACTCCGACGTCAAGGTCCCCTGGGAGCTGTCCCGCTCCCAGCATCTGCCGATGCTCGCCGCCGCCCATCGGCTGACCGGCGACGAGCGCTACCTCGACGAGATCGGCGCGCAGCTCGATTCGTGGATCGCCGCCAACCCGGTCGAGTTCGGGCCGAACTGGGCCTGCACGATGGACGTCGCGATCCGCGGCGCCAACTGGGTCGCCACGCTTGCGATGTGCGCCGAGGCCGCGGCGGGGCGGCCGTGGGTGGACCGCGCGCTCGCCTCGCTGCTCCTGCACGGGCGCTTCATCCGCGACCACCTCGAGGTCGGCGAGGTCCGCGGCAACCACTACCTCTCCGACGTCGCCGGGCTGCTCGTGATCGCCGCTCTCTTCGCCGGGGGCAGCGGAGGGCCGGGGGTGGTTGGACTGGGGAGCGGGCGAGCTCGAGGCGGAGATGCGCCACCAGGTCCACCCCGACGGCGTCGATCACGAGGCGTCGATCCCCTACCACCGGCTCGTCGCCGAGCTGTTCGCGTCGGCGGCGGACGTGGTCCGCGCGCTCGTCCCCGGGTCCCCGAGCGCCGGCCTTCGACGAGCGCCTCGGCGCGATGCTCGACTTCGCCCGCGACTACACGCGCCCCGACGGGCTCGCGCCGCAGATCGGCGACGCCGACGACGGCCGCTTCCTGCCGCTCGGCGACTACGGGGCGGTCGACCACCGCGACCACTCGCACCTGCTGCGCCGCAGGCCGGCGATGCCGGGAGCGGCGGCGGGGAGTCGGTCTCACGACCCGCCGGCGGCTTCCACGTCCTGCGCGGCGGCGACCTCCACGTCGTCGTCCGCGCCGGCGACACCGGCATGCGCGGGCTCGGCGGCCACGCCCACAACGACCAGCTCTCCTTCGAGCTCTCGGCCGGCGGCCAGTCGCTGGTCGCCGACCCCGGCGCCTACCTCTACACGGCCGATCCCGAGGCGCGGAACCGGTTCCGCTCGACCGCCTTCCACTCGACCCTGCGAGATCGACGGCGCCGAGCAGAACGAGATCGACCCCGGGAAGCTCTTCGCGCTCCCCGACCGGACGCGCACCGAGCTGCTCGCCTTCGACGAGGGCTCGGCCCGGGCGCTCCACCACGGCTACGAGGCGCTGCCGGAGCCCGCGGTCCACGAGCGTGAGCTCCGGCTGGACGGCGAGGAGTGCTCGCTCGCGGTCACCGACACGGTTCGCTCCGACGGCGCCCATGACCTGATGTGGACGTTCACGCTTGCAGGGGGTGAGCCGAAGTTGGAAGCCGGCCGTTGCACTACCTCGATAGGCGGGGTGGGGGTGGAGTTCGTTGCGCCGCCAGGCGTCGAGTTGACTCTGGAGGAAGGCTGGCTTTCGCCGTCGTACGGAGTCCGCGAGCCGACGCCGTTCCTGCGCGGGCGGGCGCGGAGTCAGCCGGGAGAGAGCACCTGGCCCTGGGAGTTGCGCGTCTCGTAGGCCGTCGACCCTGGCCGACCTGCAGAAACGGACGACCACCGTCCGGAAGTGCAACTCGACCCGCCAATCGCGACGAAGTTGGTCGCGATCCGCAGGTCGAGGCGCCTCGGTCGAGTGAGCCGAGCGCCTTGACCGTCCGCCCCCAGCCCTCCCGCCAGGCGTCAGCCCCGCAACGGCCTGCTCCCTAATCCGAACCTGACGCTTCGTCCCGACCCGCCGTGCTCGCCACCAGCAGACCCAGCGCCGTCCAGAAGAACAGCCCGAGGAACGGCGACTTCAGCGAGTCGGCGAAGCACGCGACCGCCGAGGCGACGAGCACCATCGCCGTCAGGGCGACGACCCGCGCGCGCCGCTCGGGATCGAGGCCCCTCCGCAGCGCCGACACCGCCCGCCACAGCGCCACCGCGATCGCTCCCAGCAACCCGATCAGCCCGACCAGCCCCATCCGGTAGAGGACGTGGAGGAACTCGTTGTGCGGGCCGTCGACGTCGATGGCCGCGGCGGGGTCGCCGTCGCGGAAGTCGTACTTGAGGCCGCGCCAGGTGAACGCGATCGGCTCCCCGTAGCCGACGCCGAAGACGGGGTGGGAGGGGGCGCGGTCGACGATCTCCTCCCAGAAGTCGAGGCGCCATTCGGCGTTCTCCGACTCGGAGATGTTGGAGGTCGTGCCCGTTTCCCCGGTGACGCCGTTGACCGCGCCCGAGACCTCGTTCGCGATCTGGGAGCCGCCGCTCAGCTCCTGGATCCCGACCGCGAGCGCGAACGCGCAGACGACCGTGACGACGACGCCCGCCCCGAAGCGGAGCCGGATCGCGGCGGGGGCCAGCACGGCGACCGTCACCAGGCCGACGACGGCGCTGATCCAGACCCCGCGGGCGTTCGAGAGGAAGACCAGGACGAGCGCAAGGCCACCGGCCGCGACCAGCCAGCCCGACGGCGGCTTCGGCATCGTCAGGCGTGCCGCGACGAACGCGACCAGGAGCGACATGTAGAGGCCGTAGGTGATCTCTTGGACCTCGAAGAGGAACTCGTCGCCGTCGAGGACGCGGAAGGTGAAGTCGCTGAGCGCGTACATCACGGTGCCCGCGACGAGGCCGCCGGCGAGGATCCGCAGCAGCAGCTGCGCCCGCTCCTGCGTCGACGCCGCCACGGCGACCAGCGGCAGCACGAGCGAGTACTCGCCGAGCCCGACGTCCTCGATCGTCGCGCTCAGGCCGTAGTCGGCGATGCCGGTGAAGAGCGCGACCAGCGCGGCGAGCCAGAAGAGCGCCATCGGGATGAGCGGCACCCGCTCCCTGATCAACCCCGCGCAGGCGGCCGGCCCGAGCCGGAGGATGGCCAGTGCCGCCGAGGCCGCAAGCACCACCTCGGTCACGTAGATCGACGGCCCGGAGAACCCGAGGGTGGAGAAGCTGCGCCCGAAGGTCGCCGTCAGGGCGACCAACCCACCGAGCAGGATCAGGTCCGCGAGCGCCCCCGGCGACTCCTGCGTGGTCTCGTCCCGCTCCATGCGCAGCGGCAGATGATGGCTGAGTGGGCACCCGGGACCTCGGCTCGGTCCCTCTACCCTCAGCCGCGTGGCGACCGACTCGGTGACCCTGATCGCTCCCTACCTCGTCCCGAACTCGATCGGGCCGCGGGCGGCGCGCTCGCGCAAGCTCGCCGCCGGGCTGCGTGCGGCCGGACACGACCTCCACGCGATCGTGATCGACGACGGGCTGCCGCCCGAGGAGGCGATCGCCGGCCGCGTCCTCGCCTCCGCGCCAGGACCGCTCGTCGGCGAGATGGGCGAGCCCGGCATGAACGCCCGCCGCCGCATGCGCGCCGCCGCCGCCGACCAGCTCCGCCGCGCGGTGCCGCTGCCCGACGCTCACATTCGCTGGGCCGCGACCATCGCCCGCCGCCCGGAGCTGGCGAGCCCGCCCTCGCCGGACACCGTCGTCTACGCGGTCGCCGCTCCCTTCTCCAGCCTCGTCCTCGGCGCCGTTCTCGCTCGGCGCTGGGGCGTGCCGCTCATCGGCGACCTCGGCGACCCGTGGCCCGCCCGCGGCGCGGCCGAGGCGCGGCTCGCGGCGTGGACGATGAGCAGCCTCTCCGCGCTCGTCGTCACGAACGAGCGCACCGCGGAGGCCTATCGCGACCAGATCCCCGAGGCCGCCACGATCGTCGTCGCGCCCAACGGCGCTGACGAGCTCGAGCGCAGCGACGCCATCGACGACGGTCCGCCGCTGTTCCTGCAGCTGGGAACGCTCTCGAACCTGCGGATCGACCCCACTCCCGCTTTTCGCGTCCTCTCCGAGCTCGATCGCGAGGGCAAGCTCCGCTTCCGCTCCCACGGCGAGGCCTGGGTCCGCCTGGAGCCCGACGCCGCTCGCCACCACCTCGGCGTGATCCCCGAGGACGAGGCGCGGACGCTGATGAGCTCGGCGGCGGGCATCCTCGTGGTCGGCAACCGCAACGCCGTCCAGATCCCGAGCAAGGTCTACGAGATCGCCCGCTCCCACTCGTGGGGGCTCTGCGTGAGCGAGCTCGACCCCGAGCCCGGCTCCGAGATCCTCCGCGAGAGCGGCCACGGAGTCGTCTGCGGGAACGCCGAGGCCGAGATCCGCGCCGGCGCACTGGAGATCCTCGAGCGCGAGGCGCGCGGGGAGCGACCGGTACCCACCGATCGCTTCTCGTGGCAGGTCATGGTCGATCGCGTCGTCGACCTCGTCGGCTCCGATGCCTTCGCGGGTCCGCCAGCCGCGCAGCAGGGAAGCGGGCGGGCCTCGGTCGAGCCGGAGCTCATCGCCAAGCCGCTGCGGGTCGGCGCCGGAACCGCCGTGCTTCTGCGCGGCACGATCGACCCGGCGCTGATCGGCGGCCCACTCCGGGTGGAGATCGGCTCGCAGGCGGCGGGTGTCGCCGAGCTCTCCGTCGGTCACCGGACCCGTCCCGGCGACGTCCTCTGGTGGTGCCTCCTCCCGGTCACTCCTCCGGTCCGGCCCGGAGTCAAGGGCGTCCACGAGGTGCGGCTCGTGAGCGACGGACGCTCACACGTCGTCGGCGAGATCGAGGTGCTCGCTTCACCGCCGCCCGAGGCGGTCCCGACCGAGCGCGCGGAGCCGCTCATCGCCATCTGCATGGCAACGTACGAGCCCGATCCGGGCCTCCTGCGCCGCCAGATCGACTCGATCCGCGCGCAGGATCGCGACAGCTGGATCTGCATGATCAGCGACGACGCCTCCTCACCCGAGGCGGTCGCGGTGATCGAGGAGCTGATCGCCGACGACGACCGCTTCGTTCTCTCGCGCTCGCCCGAGCGGCTCGGCTTCTACGCGAACTTCGAGCGGGCGCTGCGGATGGTGCCTCCCGAGGCCGAGCTCGTCGCGCTCTGCGACCAGGACGACCGCTGGTACGAGAACAAGCTGAGCACCCTCGTGAGCTGCCTCGAGCGGCAGCCCGCCGCGACGCTCGCCTACAGCGACATGCGCGTGGTCGACGAGGACGGGCGCGTCATCTCCGACACCTTCTGGTACCAGTCGACGAACGCCTACGAGGCGATCGACACCCTCGCGATCATCAACACCGTCGCCGGCGGGGCCGCGATGTTCCGCCGCGAGGTCCTCGACCTCGCGATGCCGTTCCCGCCGGGCTTCTCCTCCCAGCACTACCACGACCACTGGCTCGCGCTGTGCGCCCTCGCGCTCGGCGACCTCACCTACGTCGACCATCCCACCTACGACTACACGCGCCACTCCGAGTCGATCACCGTCAGCGCCTCGCGGCAGATGTCGGAGCCCGCGCGGGGCGTCGTCGAACGCGGCCTCAACGGCGTCCGGGTGATGGGCCGGCGGCTCCGCCTCGCGACCGAGTCGGGGAGCTGGCCCGAGGCGTTCTTCGCCCGCTTCCTGATGCTCGAGCAGTACGTGGCCGTGCTGCGGATGCGCGACTGGGAGCGGATCGCCCCCGCCAAGCGCCGCTCCCTGGAGCTGATCGCCCGGGCCGACTCCTCGCCGCGCGCCTTCGCCTGGCTCGTCGGCCGCACGCTCCGGCCGGCGCTCGGCCACCGCGAGACGCTGGGCCGCGAGCGGGTCCTGATCGGCGGCCTGATCTGGCGCCGGAGGGCGAGGCGCCAGGCCGAGAGGCGAGAGTCGGCGGCGGCGAAGCGCGAGCTGACGAAGCGCGCTTAGCGGGTCCGCTCGCGCGTCTCCCAGGCCCAGGTCGCCGCGATCCCATCGCTCAGGGACGTCGTCGGCTCCCACCCGGCCACCTCGCGGATCCGGCTCACGTCGAGGTGGGTGGAGGGAACGTCGACCCCGCGCGCCGGCTGGCGGTCGACGACCGGGTCGATCCCCGTTCCCTCCCGCAGGTGCTCGAGGAGGGTTGCGAGCGAAACGGTCCCGCCGCCGCCCACGTTGAAAGTCCCGGGCTCCGCGCCCAGGACCCGTTCGACGGCGTCGGCGGCATCGGCGACGTAGACGAAATCGCGCTCGGCCTCCTCCGAGCCGATGAGCTGCACCCGCTGACCGAGCGCCAGCGCCCGCACCCACGCGGCGATCACACCCTGCCCGCGCCGCGGCTCCGCGCCCGGCCCGTAGACGTTGCTGAAGCGCAGCACGGTCACGCCGATCCCCGACTCCCTGCGGAAGAACTCGACGTACTCCTCGAGCGCGAGCGAGTTCACCCCGTGCAGGGAGCTCGGGTGGCGCGGTGCGTCCTCGGGCGTCGGCCGCGGCGCGCCGGCGCCGTAGATCGTCCCGCCCGAGGAGGCGACGACGACGCGCTTCACCCCGGCGTCCGCCGCCGCGAGCAGCGCGTCCAGCGCCGGCATCACGGAGCCGCTGAGCGCTCCCGCCGGATCGGCCGCCGCGCGCGAGGGCGTGCTCGAGCCGGCGAGGCAGACGATCGCGTCGACGTCGGCGATCGCGCTCGAGAGCTTCAGCCCGGTTCCCAGCTCGGCCTCCACCAACTCGATCCCGGCCGCCGGCGCGAGCGCGCGCAGCCGGGAGCCGATCGTGCGGCTGAGCACCCTGACGTCGCCGCCGGACTCACGCAGCCGCAGCGCCACCTCGGTGCCGATCAGGCCGCCCCCGACGACCAGCGTCCTCTTGCCCGCACCGGTCATGGGACCCCACGCTAGCTACCCTCGCCGCTTCCATGGGGGCCTCACGCAAGCTGATCCTGATCGGGCCGACGCCGCCGCCCATCCACGGCAGCGCGTTCGCGACCATGCATCTGATCGAAGCGGTCGACCGCGCCGGCGCCCTCGCGGGCCACCTCGAGACCGGCGAGGACGAGCGCCCGGTGTTCAACACCGGCGTCTTCGACTTCCAGAACGTCTACCTCGGGGTCAAGCACGTCCTGACCCTGATCGTCCTGCTCGCCCGTCACCGCGACGCCGACGTCCACGTCCCGATCTCCCAGAACCGCTGGGGGTTCGCGCGTGACGCGGTCTTCATCTGGCTCGCCCACATCGCCCGCCGCCGGGTGATCATCCACCTCTACGGCGGGCTCTTCGGTGACTTCTACGCGGGCTTGAAGGGAGCCGAGCGCGCCTACGTGAAGCGCACGTTCGGCTGCGTCGACGAGGCCTGGGTGGAGACCGAGAACCGCCGGACCGTCTTCAGCGCCCTGCTGCCGCCGGAGCGGATCCGGGTCGTCGAGAACATGGCCGACGACTGCGGCCCGCCCGTTCGCGACCCCGACCGGCCCGCGGGCGAGGAGGGCGACCGCCTGCGGATCCTCTTCCTCGCCAACCTGATCCCGACGAAGGGCCACCGCGAGCTGCTCGAGGCTCTGGAGCTACTCGCCGAACGCGGTGTCACCGGAATCGACGCGCGCCTCGTCGGCGAGGTCCAGCCGGAGGAGGCCGCGATGGTCCGCGAGGCCGCCGCCCGGCTCGCGCCCGCCGGCATCGAGGTCGAGCTGCGCGATGCGGTGATGGGAGAGGGGAAGCTCGCGCTCTATCGCTGGGCCGATGTCCTCGCGCTCCCGAGCCGCTACCCGCCGGAGGGCCAGCCGCTGGTGCTGCTCGAGGCGATGTCGGCGGGCCTCGCGATCATCGGCTCCGACCACTCCGGCATCCCGCACACGGTGCTCAACGGCGAGCAGGGCCTGATCGTCCCCAAGGGGGACATCGAAGCGCTGGCGGAGGCCGTCGATCGCCTCCGGACCGACCGCGACCTCGTCGCGACGCTGGGAGCCGCGGGGCGGGAGCGCTTCGAGGATCGCTACGCGCAGCCGAGCTACGAGCGCCGGGTTCGCGCCCTGCTGGTCGACCGTGGGATGGTGACCGCGTGAAGACGCTCTGGCACGGCGAATGGATCGAGACGCCGCGGCCGAATCCGGTCCCCGGCGCCGCCGAGATCCGGGTGGAGGCGACGGCGCCGCTCGCCCCCTTCGGCGCCGCGCACGGCCGCGAGTTCGGCAACCCGCTGCGCAAGGTCGCGAGCTTCACGGTCACCGACGGCCCCGCGGCGACGCTGCGCAAGGCGCGCTCGAAGCGAGCCGAGGGCACCTACACCGGCGACTACCACCTGGTGCTGGTCCTCGGCGAGTCCGACGGCCGCCGCGTGATCGCGCTCGCTCCCAGGGCGCCGCGGTGCGCCGGCTGGATGCTCGCCCCGGCGGCGCTCGTCCGCGACGCCCCCGCGGGCGAGGAGCTCTTCCGCGCCGCGGCCGCGAGGCTGCTTGCCCGCGCCGCCGAGCTCGCGCCGCTCGCCCGCCAGAGCTACCTCTACTCGGGGATGGAGCCGCCGGCCGAGCTGGCCGCGGCGCTCGACGAGGCGTTGGCGGCGTCCGCCGCGGGGCCTCCCGCCGCCTCCCAGAAGATCCTCCGCCCGCCGGCCGACGCCGCGGGTGAGGCCGCCCAGATCCTGCCCCTGCCGGTCACCGGCCCGCACCGCTACGCGCCTGCCGCTCGTCGTCCTCGGCGCCGGCGACTACGTTCGGATCGAGGTCGTGCCCGGCCCTCGACGGCGCACCGCTGCGCCGCGCGTTCTCGTCGACCGCGAGCCGCAGATCGCCGCCCTGGCCGCCCGCCAGCTCGGCTTCGCCGCCGCCTCGACCGACGCCGCCGCCGCGATCGACGCGCTCCCCGACCGCGGCCTCGTCGTCGTCGCCACCACCCACGACTCCCATGCCGCGCTCGCGGCCCGCGCGCTCGACGCGGGCCACCGCGTCTTCTGCGAGAAGCCGGCGGTCGTGACCCCCGCCGACCTCGACGTCCTGACCGCGGCCGCCGAGCGCAACCCC
Organism: uncultured Solirubrobacterales bacterium; assembly: GCA_963740845.1. Taxonomy (GTDB): domain Bacteria; phylum Actinomycetota; class Thermoleophilia; order Solirubrobacterales; family 70-9; genus RHKX01. Next base: position 12,781 of record CAVUFM010000021.1, on the reverse strand, counting down.
GGGGAGCTCGAGGTCGGCTTCAACCGCCGCTGGAACCCGCTCGTCGAGCGCGCCCGCCGCGAGCTCGCCCGCACGAGCGGCCCGGCGACGATGGTCGCGACGATCCGCGAGGTCGACATCACCCCCGACCACTGGTACCTCTGGCCGAACCAGGGCACGCGGGTCGCGGGCAACCTCTGCCACTGGATCGACCTCGCGCTCCACCTGCTCGGCCCAGGTCCCGAGCCGGTGTCCGTCTCGGTCTCCCCGCGGGTCTCTCAGGAGGCGACCGGCATCGACGCCGAGCGGGCTTTCACGCTGGCGCTCGACGACGGCTCAACCGTCTCGCTGATCCCAACCGCCCGCGGCGACTCGGTCCGCGGGGTGCAGGAGCCATCGAGATCCGCCGCGATGGCCTGACCCTCTTCCTCGACGACCTCTGGAAGCTCCGCGGCCTGCGCGCCGGCAGGCCGCTGCGCTCGCGGACGCTCTGGCGCGACAAGGGCCACGCCGCGATGTACGAGGCGGCGCTGGGAAGGTTCACGCGCGGGGAGCCGGCCGCCTATCCGCTCGACGACCTGCGGCGGGTCTCCCAGGTCCAGCTCGCGGCCACGGAGCTGCTGCGGAGCGAGGAGGCGGCCGGGGACATCGGCGAGCTGGTGGCGGCGGCGCGGGAGCGGACGGGGGCGTAGGGAGCGGGTTGGGGGCTGGCCGGGGTGGGGCTGACGCCCGGCGGGCGGTCAGGGGTCCGGCCGGGAGGGCTGGGGAAGGGGGAGGTTGGAAGAGCCGCCACTGCCGTCCGAGAGGTCGCTGCGCGGGATCGATGCGATCTGGGGTGCTCACAGGACCACATATGGCGTCGATGCGTCCGGCTCGAGGTCGCTGCGCGGGATCGTCGCCATATGACCCCGGTGGAGGGGTCATATGGATTCGATGTGCCCGCAAAGCACCGAGTGGTCCAAACGGCCGTCTCCCGGCCGTTTCGTGCCACTCGATGCGTCGAGTGGTCCAAAAGCGCACTGATAGCGCGGATTCGGACCACTCGGTGGCAAAACGCCAGCACGCGCCACCTTCCATCCACCCTCCCCAGCCCCAGTCCCGACCCACCGGGGCACGCCCGGCGGCAGCTACGCCGCGGCTTGCTCCTCGGCCTTCCGCGACCCCACCGCCGGCCACAGCAGCAGCATCGCCAACGGCGCCCAGAAGTAGAGGCCCAGGAACGGGCCGGTGAGGCTCTCGTTGAAGAGGGAGACGCCGATGCCCGCTCCCAGCATTCCCAGGAGCGTCGCCAGCGTGACCCGATCGCCGAGCTCGGCATCGGGGTCGCGGCCGCCGACCCAGGCGTTGCGGATCGCGATGAACATGACGAAGAGGAGCGCGAGCGCCGCCGGGATGCCGAGGCGGTAGACCCAGCTCACGAACGAGTTGTGCGGGCCGGCGACGTCGATGCCGGAGACGGGGTCGCCGTCGCGGAAGTCGTACTTGCGGCCGTTCCAGAGGAAGTCGCCGGGCTGGCCGAAGCCGACGCCGGCGATCGGATCGGAGGGCACCCTGGAGAGGATCTCCTTCCAGTAGGCGAGCCGCCAGGTGACGTTGTCACCCTCCGCGCCGCCGCCCCCACCGGTGAGGCCGCCGATCTCCCGGGCGAGCTGCGGGGAGGTGTCGTTGCTCTGGGTGAGCCCGCCCTGGCCGAGGCCGTCGGCGACCTCGGAGGTCTCCGTCCGCGCTTCGACGCCGCCGAGGACCGAGTTCACCGCCGCCGAGATCCCGATCGCCGCGACGACCGTCACCGCGAAGACGACGCCGGTCGCGACCGCGGAGCGGACGAACCGGCCGCGCGGCGCGAGCAGGACCACGCCGCCGAGCGACAGCACCGCGATCAGCAGCACGCTGCGCTGGGAGGTGAGCGACATCAGGACGAGCCCGATCGGGGCGAGCGCCACCAGCCAGGCCGGCGTCGGCACCCCGTTGACCAGCCGGGCGACGATCCAGACGATCGCGAACGACATGTAGAGGCCGGCGGCCTGGCCCTGCAGGGCGATCAGGGAGTCGGCGGTGTTCGTGATGTTGTCGACGGAGAAGGTGACGACGAAGGTCACGATCCCGACGAAGCCGCACGCGACGAGCGCGGCGAACATCCCCCGGTAGCGCTCCCGGTCGAAGACGACGAGCGCGAAGAGCGGCAGGACGAGCGAGTAGTCGATGAGCCCGATGTCGTTCTTGACGAGCGAGAACGTGTAGTCGGAGAACCCGCGGTAGGCGGCGTAGGCGCCGGCGAGCCAGATGATCGCCAGCGCGATCAGGGGGAGCCGCCGCAGCGCGAGCCAGCTCCGGCCGACGCCGAGGCGGACCAGCGCGATCAGGCCGCCGAGGCCCATCAGGATCTCGGTGATGTAGAAGGGCCCGACCTGGATCGCCTGCGCGAGGCCGCGCGAGCCGCAGGCGATGGCGAGGAAGAGCAGGGCGACGAGCGCGAGGTCGGGGTTCCTCCGGAACACGCCGAGGTCGACGGACAACCCGGAGTCGGGGGAGGCGAACGATGTCTCGGTGCGCGCGGTGCTCATGAGAAAGGGTTGTCGGGGCATGGCGACGGGCCAAAACCCCGGGTCCCCATCGGCGTCGTAGAAGAAGCCCCCAGCTGACGACCTGCCGATGGCCGATCATAACGCGATGCCCGCAGCCGACGTTGAGGGAACTGCCGGGTCCACGAGCCCCTCCGATGGCGTCGGCCAGGTGCTCGGCCGCGGCTCCCTCTACACGATCGCGACGGCCGTCCAGCTCGCCAGCGGCCTGCTGACGATCCCGATCCTGACCCGGATCCTCGACCCCTCCGAGTACGGCACGGTCACCGCCGGGCTCGTCGTCCAGGCGGTGCTGGTGAACGTCGCCTCCTTCGGGATGCCCGTCGCCGTGACGCGCGTCTGGTTCCGCGGCGGCGGCCCGCCCGCCGGCCGGGCGCTCATCGCCGTCACCTTCGCCGGCGCCCTGCTCGTCGGCGCCCTCGCCTACCTGACCGGCCCGCTCTGGGCGGGGATCTTCGAGGGGGTGGAGTGGGGGACGGTGCTCCAGCTCGCCGTGGTCGCCTCCGTCCCGGCCGCGGTTCTTCTCAGCGCGCAGGTCGCCCTGCAGGCAGCCGCTCGCGTCCGCGGGTTCCTGCTGAGCGCCGCGATCGCGACCCTGGGAGCCCAGGCGCTCGGGGTGGTCCTCGCGGCGACCGTCGGTGGAGCGGGCGCCTACATGGCCGGGATCACGATCGGCTACGCGCTCGCCGCCGCCGCCGCCTGGATCGCCGCCGGCGTCGACCTCTCGGCGCTGCGCCGAGGCCCCGGCGCGCCCGCCGCCGCCCCCGATTCGCGCGGCGCCGCGCTCCTCCGCCGCTCCCTCGAGATCGCGCTCCCGACGATCCCCCACGGGCTCGCCCTCTACCTGCTCTCGGCGGCCGACCGGATGATCGTCGAGCGCCTGGAGGGCCTCCCCGAGGCCGGCGCCTACTACGTCGCCTACGCCATCGGCTCCCTCGCGATCTTCCTCGTCGCCGGGCTCAACGGGGCCTGGCAGCCGATCATCTTCGGCGCCGAGGACGAGGGCCGCTGGAAGTTCGTCTCCGACTCGGCCGTCGAGATCCTCCGCGTGATCGCCGTCGCCGTCGCCGCCGTCGCGATCGGCGCGCCGCTCGCGCTGAAGGTCTTCGCTCCCGCCGACTACGACCTCTCCGGCCTCGGGACCGTCAGCGCGATCGTCGCGCTCTCGGCGCTCCCCTACCTCGTCTACCTGAGCAGCGCCAACCTGGTCATCTGGCGCGGCCGCACGCTGAGATCGCCGCCGCGACGCCGATCGCGGTCACCCTGAACATCGGCCTCTGCTTCGCGCTGATCCCGCCGCTCGGCCTCGTCGGCGCCGCGCTCGCCACCCTCGCCGCCTACGTCCTGCTCGGCCTGATCCTGTTCGCCTGGTCGGGGGCGCGGAGCCGATCCCCTGGGATGCGCGCCGGCTTGCGGTCGCCTCCCTGCCCGCCCTCGCCGGCTTCGCGCTCGCGCTCGCGCTGCCCGACGACGGCGCCTGGCTCGCCGTCCGCGGCGTCCTCGCGGCAGGCCTCGCGGCGGTCACGCTGATGAGGCTGACGGCTGAGCGGCGAACGATCCGCGCCGGGCTCCCTGCAAGCTGAGTCCCGAAATGCCGGGGGTTGGTTGGGTACGATCCCCCATTCCGCCAGAACTTTTGGCTTCCCCGGGGTTGACGGGTATTAGGGAGCGCCCACCGCGGTACAGCCGGAGTCTCGATCCATGAGTGAGTCGCGAGCAGAACTTCGCAGTCGTCGGCCTGGGTTACTGGGGGCCCAACCGCGTGCGCGCGCTGACCGACATCGAGGGCGTCGAGGTCACCTGGATCTGCGACCGCGACCCCGGCCGGTTCGGGAAGCTCCCGCACCGCTACCCGAACGCGCGCACGACGACCGACCTCGACGAGGTCCTCGCCGACCCCGAGCTCGACGCGATCGTCCTCGCGACGCCCGTCTTCACCCACCACGAGCTCGCCTCGAAGGCGCTCCGCGCCGGCAAGCACATCTTCGTCGAGAAGCCGCTCGCCGGCTCCTCCGAGGAGGCCGCGCGACCTGTTCACGATCGCCGCCGAGTGCGACCGGACGCTGATGTGCGGCCACACGTTCCTCTACAGCCCGGCCGTCCGCCGGATCAAGGAGATCCTCGACGCCGGCGAGCTCGGCGACCTCCACTTCATCTCCTCCTCGCGGACCAACCTCGGCCCGTACCGCAGCGACGTCAGCGTCCTCTTCGACCTCGGTCCCCACGACTTCTCGATGCTCGTCTACTGGCTCGGCTCGACCCCGGAGCGCGTCAGCGCGATGGGCCGCGACGTGATCAGCGAGGGCGTCCAGGACGTCGCGTTCGTCGACCTCGTCTTCCCCGACGGGATGCTCGCCCACGCCGAGATGAGCTGGCTCGCGCCGAGCAAGCTGCGCCGGACCGTGATCGTCGGCAGCGAGAAGATGCTCGTCTACGAGGACGGCACGCCCGAGCCGCTGCGGATCTTCGACAGCGGGATCGAGATCGGCGACACCTCCAACTACGGCCAGTACCAGCTGTCCTACCGCTCCGGCGACATCGTCTCCCTGCGCGTCCCCGCGGTCGAGCCGATCACCGCCGAGCTCGTCGACTTCCGCGACGCGATCGCCACCGGCGAGGAGCCCATCAGCGACGAGCGCATGGCGCTCGACGTGATCGCGATCGTCGAGGCCGCCGAGGCCTCGCTCGCCGCGGGCGGCGCGGTGACGCCGGTCGTCAGCGCTCGCTCCGGAGCGGAGCGCGTCGTGAGCGCGCCCGCACACCCCGACGCGCCGGCGGATCGTCGACGGCCGCCTCACCGATCTCGGCGACGAGGTCGAGATCCTCGGCAGGCGCGCTCGCCGACAAGAGCCTCGTCAGCACCCGCCGCAGCCGCCGCGATCAGATCACGCGGCGCATGCTCGCGCTCGGCGACGCCGGCTCGATCATCTTCGCCGTCGCCTTCGCCGGCATCGTCGCCAAGCAGCGCTACTTCCCCTGGGAGCTCGTCAAGTGGAGCCTGCTGACGATCCCCGTCTGGATCGTGCTGCTCAAGGTCTACAAGCTCTACGACAACTACACGAAGCGAATCAGCCACACCGCGGTCGACGACCTCCCCTGGCTCGCGCATGCGCTGCTCGTCGGCTCGCTCGCCTTCTGGGCCTACACCAAGATCCTGCCGAGCGACGTCGAGCAGCTGACCGTTCCTCGAGGGCGCGATCTTCGGCATCACCGCGCTCGTCTCGATCGTGATCGTCCGCTCCCTGATGAGCCGCCTCTCGCGGTTCCTCTTCGGCAGCGAGACCGTGCTGATGGCCGGCAGCGGCCCGAACATGCAGAACCTGCTCGGGAAGATCGACCTCCACCCCGAGTACGGGCTGACCCCGATCGCGATGCTCGACGGCATCAGCTCGCCCGACCCGATCGAGCGGACCACCGAGGACGCGGTCGCCACGGCCGGCGGCATGCAGGCCCCGCTGCTCGCGTTCGGCACCGGCATCGAGTTCGACCGCCTCTGCCAGGACCTCCAGCCCGAGCGGGTGATCATCGACCGCAACGAGTTCATCGCCGAGCACGTGATCGGCATGATCGACACCTGCCGGCGGCTGGCGATCAAGGTCTCGATCCTCCCCGACGCGGTCGAGTCGCTCGGCCCCTCGGTCGAGGTCGACGCGGTTCAGGGAGTGACCCTGCTGGGAGTCAACCCGCCGATGCTCGGCTTCACCTCGCGGATGATCAAGCGCAGCTTCGACCTGACCATCGCCATCGGTCATCCTGCTCTTCGCCGCGATCCCGATGCTGCTGATCGCCCTCGCGATCCGGATCGACTCGAAGGGTCCGATCCTGTTCCGCCAGGCCCGCGTCGGCCGTGGCGGCAAGCGCTTCAAGCTCTTCAAGTTCCGGACGATGTCGGCCGACGCCGAGGCGCGCCACGAGGCGCTGATGAAGCAGAGCCGCGACCCGAACTGGCTCGACCTCGCCGACGACCCGCGGATCACCAGGGTCGGCAAGTTCCTCCGCCGCTCGAGCCTCGACGAGCTGCCCCAGCTCCTCAACGTCCTCCGCGGCGAGATGAGCCTCGTCGGCCCGCGCCCGCTGCCCGAGGCCGAGGACGCGATGGTCGCCGGCTGGGCCCGCGGCCGCCTCGACCTCACGCCCGGCATCAGCGGCCTCTGGCAGGTCCTCGGCCGCACCGCCATCCCCTTCGAGGAGATGGTCAAGCTCGACTACATGTACGTGACCAACTGGTCGCTCTGGCTCGACGTGCGGCTGATGCTGCAGACGCTCCCAGCGGTGCTCGGCCGCCGCGGCGTCAACTGAGCTTCGTTCGGCGGCTGTCGGGCGCCCGCGCGGCTCTACCCTCCGCCGCGCCGATGAGCGGACCTCCCACATCACAGCCCGCGCGCGACGCCCTCGTCGAGCTCGAGCGCTGGGGCGCCGAGCGCGAGTGGCGCGGGCGCGATCCCTACGACGCGCTGAACGGCTCGCGGGCGCGGCTCGTCGGCCGGACGCCGCTGGGCCGGCGCGCTCGTCATCCAGCTCGCGAAGCGCTCGCCGGTCGACCTGAGCGTGCCGCTGGGAGTTCCCCGCGGCGAGAACGCCAACACGATCGGCCACGTGCTCTCGGCCTACGCTCGGATGCCCGACACGCTGGGAGTGGACGCCGGACAACGAGTCATCTGGGCCATCGGCCGGCTCGAGGCGCTGCGCTCCCCGGGCTTCGACGAGCCCTGCTGGGGCTACCACTTCGACGTCGAGACGCGCTACTTCTTCTACTCCCGCGAGACGCCGAACACGATCGCGACGGCCTTCGCCGCGCACGGTCTGCTCGACGCCGCCGAGCGCCGCGCTGACTCGACCGGGGAGCGCGCGCTCGCCCTCGCCGTCGGCGCCGGCGAGTTCTTCCTGCGGCGGATCGAGGCGACCGCTCCCGGCGCGGGAACCCCGGGCGCCTTCCTCGGCTACTTCCCCGGCGACCGCACCCCGATCCACAACGCGAGCCTGCTCGGGGCGAGCGTGCTCGCCAGGCTCGCCGCCCGCGACCCCGGCCGCGAGGACTTCGCGCAGCGCGCCCGCGACGCCGTCGCCTACGCCGTCGCGATGCAGCGCCCCGACGGCTCCTGGCCCTACTCCGAGGGGCCCGACGGGATGGGCGACTGGGTCGACAACTTCCACACGGGCTACGTGCTCGACGCGCTTCTCCGCTGCGGGGAGGCGCTCGGCCTCGATGACGCGCTCTGTTCCTCCCCAACTACGACATCGCGATGGCCCAGCCGCTCTACCCCGGCTGCGACATCTTGGCTCAACAATCCGCTGCGGCCCTACGAGGCCTGCGGCACGTCCGGGATGAAGGCGGCGCTCAACGGTGGCCTGAACCTCTCGATCCTCGATGGCTGGTGGGATAGAGTGGTACGACGGGCCGGAGGAGAACGGCTGGGCAATCCCATCCACAGACAGCGTCGAGGAGGCACCGACAAGCGTGACGACATCGAGGCGGCCGCGCTCTATGACCTGATCGAGAACGACGTCGCGCCGCGGTTCTACGACACCGACCACGACGGCGTACCCGTGCACTGGGTTGCGATGCTGCGGCACACCCTCAAGTTGCACTTCGGGCCGAAGGTGCTCGCGACCCGGATGGTGCGTGACTACACCCGCCAGCTCTACGCCCCCGCGGCCGAGAACTCCCGCGCCCTCAACTCCGACTTCGAGGGCGCCCGGGCCCTGGCTGCCTGGAAGGCGAGCATACACGGCGCGTGGTCAGGGCGTGAAGGTCGAGCACATCGAGAGTCCGGGGGGTCGGCGACGCGGCCGAGGTGGGTGCGAGAGCTCACCGTCCGCGCGTTGCGTGTCGCTCGGTGAGCTGACGCCCCGACGACGTCGACGTCCAGCTCGCCTACGGCCCGGACCGAATGCCGGGGGCATGCTGCAGATCGAGGCAGCACGATCGGCTCGCTGCATCGGGTGGAGAGCTACGAAGGCAACCGCCACCGCTTCGACGGCGACGGTCACCCTCGACGTCAGCGGCCCGTTCGGCTACACCGTCCGCGTCGTACCGAAGAACCCGATGCTCGCGCTCCCGGCGGAGCTCGGCGTCGTCGCGCTGCCGCAGCCGGCACCCTTCGCCAGGCTCCCGTCCACAGGCCACGGATGGCTGGTTTGGGGGGGTGGGGTGCGCACGCATCCTCCCCTCGGCGCTTTCATCGGGAGGGCGGGGATATCGGGGGTTCAGTTGCGCACGCTCACTTCACTATCCTACTCATGGTGGTCACGCTTGGACTGGTGGGCGGCGCCCTGTCGGTGCCTTCTCGGCCGCAGGACCCGCCCCGAGCTGCGCGAGCTGCCTCGCCCCGCCTGCAACCGGGGCGACGGGGTCTCCGGCGCCGTCACCGACCTCCACGGCGACCCGGTCATCGACGCGCCGGTGATGGTGCACGCCGAGCCCGACACCACCCGGACGCGGCTCACGTGCGCCGCTGCTCGGGTCCGACCCGGACCCACGCGGACGGCTGCTACTTCGTCCCGCTTCGGCGGCCTGGAGCTGGCCCGGCACGACCAGATCCATCCGGCCGGCGCTGAACCTCCAGGTCGCCTCTCCAGCGCCCCGACGGGCTCGAAATGGTGAACCTGCCGCGTCGTCTGGTGGTCCGGACCCACTCCGTGGCGGTGCAGGGCGTGGACGCGCCAGCAGCAGGAGCTCCGGCTCGTTGCGACGAGTAGCGGACTGGCTCGGCGCCCTCTCGGGGCGTGCGCCAGTCGTTCGGGTCGCAGGCCGACCGGGAGCCGCCCTACGCCGACGTCGGCGTGGTCCCCGACCGGGGTCCGCTGCCGGTCGACGACCGACGGCAGCTCTGCAGCATCTTGTTGAAGCGGATCAAGACCTACCGCAAGCGTCCGGTGCTGGTCGGCCAGTGGTTCAGCACCCTGAAGGGCGTCGACCAGACCTGGAACTACGGCAAGGCGCCTCCTCGTGATCGGCTCGGCCACCTCCATGACCGGGAAGGTCGGCTCGCTCTAGAAGAGCCCGACTACGCCCGGTCCACCTCCGCAACGGTCACCTTCCGGTGGCGCACGGGAAGGTCGGCGAGTACTACGGACCTACTTCCGCTACGCCAAGTACACACACGTCTACTGCGACGGCGTGGCCTGCGGCGTCTTCGAGTACTCGGTCCGGCCCTACAAGTGGGAGCGCGGCACCCAGGTGATCTCGCGCATCCCGCAGTTCAAGGTGAACGGCGAGTCTGCTCGCGGTACGCCCCCGCAGCGGGACGCCAGCGGGGGGTCGGCGCGATCACCTGGACCGACGGAGTACGGTGGGCGCGAGCTGGCGGGAGCTATGGGTGTGGACGTGTCGCTCTCGGCGCGGACCGGGTTCACCGGCGAGGCGGAGATCTTCCTGGTGTTCAGTCGGGGAGGTCTGTTGTGTGGGAAGTACGGGCCGTTGAGCGGCACGCCTCGGATGCTGGCCGCCCGCCCGTGGTCGCGAGTGATCAGAGCTCGTCGTCGCGGCGGTGGTGTTGCTGCCGGCGTGCTCTTCCTCGGGCCCAGGGTCGAGCCCGCCGACATTGACCGGGCCCACCAGTCTTCCGGAGGTCTGCGTCTCCACCTGCCGACGCCCGTCAGTGGGTGATCGGGGTCGCGACCGCCCAGAACACGGGAGCGACAGTCCGGTGACCCTGGTCCGCCCGGCCGACCGACGGCGCGGGATCGAGCTGATCGCCACCGACGTCACTGCGGCCTCGGCGCCTGGTCGACTCCTTCGGCGTGTGGAACGGCTTGCCTCCGAGGATGACCGCGCTGGATCGGCGGCTGTGGCTATCGCGGGTGCCGGTCGACGAACGACCGGGTCGAGCCGGGGGAGCGCGTGAACTTCCTTCTCCAGCTGAGTGGCGATTCCGGCTCCAGCTCCGGGTCCGCTGGAGGTCACCTATCGATCCGATCCGCACGAGGTCATGGGCCTGACCGACGTGAAGTACGGGATCGGGGGCGACCGAGTCGACCAGCCTCAGCTCACCGTCTCCCGGAGGACGACGACGGTCCACCCGCCGAGGACCAGCTCCTCGCCGGCCTTGACCGGCGTACCGAGCGGATGCTCGGGGTCGGTGGAGAGCACCACCTCGCCGCTGTGCACCCAGTCGTTCTCCGGGAGCCGGACGATCACCGGGTCGTTGCCCAGACCCTCCAGAGCACGAACGACGCGTCGACCTGCTGCTCTCCGTGGGGGCCGGGGGACCGGAGGGAGCGCCGGTCACGAACATGCCGAGGGTGGTCAGCCCGGCGTCGTGCCAGTCGTCGGCGTCCATCTCCCGGCCCTCGGGGTGCAGCCAGGCCAGGTCCTTCGGCCCGCCGCGCATCGTCGGTTGGCCCTCGAACCAGTGCCGCTGGCGCAGCGCGGGGTGGTCGCGGCGCAGGGCGAGCGCGGTCTTCGTCACCTCGTAGACGTCCAGCCAGGCGTCGTCTGGCCGCCAGTCGACCCAGGAGAATTCGTTGTCCTGGCAGTAGGCGTTGTTGTTGCCGCGCTGCGTGCGGCCCAACTCGTCGCCGCCGAGAATCATCGGACACCCTGGGAGAGACAGAGCGTCGCCAGCAGATTGCGCCGCGACGGCGCCGCAGGGCGAGGATCTCGCGTCGTTGGTCGGGCCCTCGACGCCGTAGTTGGACCATCGGTTGTTGTCGGTGCCGTCGCGGTTGTCTTCGCCGTTCGCCTGGTTGTGCTTGCGGTCGTAGCTCACCAGGTCGTGCAGCGGTGAACCATCGTGCGCGGTGATGAAGTTCACGCTGGCAGTGCGGCCGGCGGCCGCTCGTATGGTACGATCGGAGGAGCCGGCGAGCCGGTGGCCAGTCCGGTATGCCGATCTGCCTCGCCAGAAGTCGCGGATCGTCGTCGCGTATGATCGTTCCATTCGGACCCGGGGGAAAGGCGCCGACGCTGGTAGCCGACCCGCGGCGTCCCAGGGCTCGGCGATCAGCTTCACGTCCGCGACACCGGGTCCTGGCCGATCGATCGAGGAAGCGGCAGGTCAGTCGATCCCGTGGTCGCCCGGGTGAGCGCGGACATGAGGTCGAACCTGAAGCCGTCGACGTGCATCTCGGTCACCCAGTACCGCAGGGAGTCGAGGATCAGCCGCAGCGCGAACGGATGCGACGCGTCGACCGTGTTGCCGCAGCCGGTGACGTCCCAGTAGGTGTCGTCGGCGGGGTGTCGGTCTCGTCGTTGCCGACCCGGTAGTAGAAGTGGTCGTCCAGCCCGCGGAAGCTCAGGGTCGGCCCGTCGCCGCGGCCTCGGCGGTGTGGTTGTAGACGACGTCGAGGATCACCTCGATGCCCGCGGCGTGGAGGCTGCGCACCATCGACTTGAACTCGGTCACCTGCTGGCCGCGGTCGCCCGACGCGGAGTAGGCGTTGTGCGGAGCGAAGAAGCCGATCGAGTTGTAGCCCCAGTAGTTCTCGAGCCCGCGCTCGACCAGCGCGGCTCGGAGACGACTGGTGGACCGGCAGCAGTTCGACCGCCGTGACTCCGAGGTCGCGCAGATAGTCGACGACTGCGGGTGTCGCCAGGCCGGCATACGTGCCGCGCAGCTCGTCCGGCACCCGGTCGTGCAGCGCGGTCATCCCCTTGACGTGAGCCTCATAGATGACGGTGTCCCGCCAGCGATGCCCGAGCCGCTGGTCGCCTTGCCAGTCGAAGTCGTCGGGACCGGTCACGACCCCGCGCGGCAGGTACGGTGCGGAGTCGGTGCTGCTGCGCTGTTCCGGGGCGGCCAGGTCGTAGCCGAAGATCGCCGGGTCATAGGTCACGTCACCGCTGACCGCGCGGGCGAACGGATCGAGCAGGAGCTTGTCGACGTTGAACCGCAGCCCCTGTTCGGGCTGCCAGGGCCCGTCCGCGCGGAAGCCGTACCGCGTGCCCGGTGCAACGTCCGGCAGGGCGCCGTGCCAGATGCCGAGCGACTGCTCGGTCAGCTGGTGCCGGGTCTCCGGGTCGTCGTCGTCGAAGAGGCAGACCCAGACCCCGTTGCCGACGGCGCGTGCACCGCGAAGTTCGTGGACTCCGGGACCAGGTGGCCCCGAGGGGGTAGTTGCGCCGGGCCATACCGACGCGCTGTCACCGAGTTTGCGCCACAGACCGGGGGTCACAGATGGCATTCTTCCCGATGCGAGGCGCGCCGTGACGTGGGTGTCGGCACAATGCGGGGTCCGAATGCGGAACTCCTGCGAAGCGAGGAGAGGGACATGAGCGA
>CAVUFM010000020.1:0-126165 GCA_963740845.1 uncultured Solirubrobacterales bacterium | reverse complement strand
GTCCCCGACGCGCTCGTCGGCAGCAGCAGGGGTGTCCCGCCGGCGGCATCGACCCGATCGGTGTAGGTCCGCTGGGAGATGTTGACCTCGATGTCCTCCCAGACGGCCCAGCGGGCCCGCTCGAAGGCCGCGGTGATGCCGACGACGGGCCGCCCGTCGGTCAACTGGCGAGTCCGCCAGTCAAAGTCGTTCGAAGCCGCGGTACTTGTCCCAATCCGTGACGGCGGCCTCCTGGGCCTCGATCTCGATTCGCGCGCGGTTCAGGTAGTGGTCGACGACCTCCTCGCCGAAGGCCTCACGGGCGACCTCGCTCGCCGAGAAGAGGTCGCGCGACTCGTAGAGGTTGGTGGGGACGCGCGGCGCCTCGGACTCGTAGGCGTTGCCCTCGAACGCCGGCTCGAGCGGCAGCTCGTTGTCGACTCCGTGCAGGCCGGCGGCGATCATCGCGGCGATGCGCGAGGTACGGGTTGACGTCGGCCCCCGGCAACCGGTTCTCGAGCCGCAGCGACTCGCCATGGCCGACGACGCGCAGCGAGCAGGTCCGGTTGTCCTTCCCCCATGCGACCGCGGTCGGCGCGAACGAGCCGGCGACGAAGCGCTTGTAGGAGTTGGCGTAGGGAGCGAACATCAGCGTCATCTCGCGCAAACACGCGAGCTGCCCGGCGAGGAAGCGCTCGAACAGCTCCTGGTCCTCGCCGAAGGCGTTCCCGCCACCGTCGCTCTTCGCGAGGGAGAGGTGGATGTGGCACGAGTTGCCCTCGCGCTCGTTGTACTTCGCCATGAAGGTGATCGAGTGGTCCTCCTGGGCTGCGATCTCCTTGGCGCCGTTCTTGTAGATCGCGTGCTCGTCGGCGGTGCGCAGGGCCTCGCCGTAGCGGAAGTTGATCTCGTGCTGGCCGAGGTTGCACTCGCCCTTGGAGTTCTCGACGGTCAGCCCGGCCCCCGCCATCTCGTTACGGATCCGCCGGATCAGCGGCTCCACCCGCGAGGTGCCGAGCAGCGAGTAGTCGACGTTGTAGAGGTTGGCCGGATCGAGGTCGCGGTAGCCGGAGCGCCACGCGTCCTCGTAGGTCGTCTTGAAGACGATGAACTCGAGCTCGGTGCCGGCGTTGGCGATCATGCCCCGCTCGGCCAGACGGTCGAGCTGCTTGCGGAGGATCTGCCGCGGGGAGGCGACGACCTCGGTCCCGTCCTGCCACTGCAGATCGGCGATAACCATCACGGTGCCCGGCTGCCACGGGATCGGACGCAGCGTCGACAGGTCCGGCTTCATCTCGAAGTCGCCGTAACCGCGCGACCACGAGGCCATCTCGTAGCCGTCGACGGTCTCCATGTCGACGTCGACGGCGAGCAGGTAGTTGCAGCCCTCCGCCCCGTGCTCGAGAACCTCGTTGAGGAAGTGCGACGCGGTCAGCCGCTTGCCCTGGAGCCGCCCTTCCATGTCAGCGATCGCCAGCAGCACGGTGTCGACCGTGCCGTCAGCGACCGCCTTCTTGAGTTCCTCGACCGTCACGCGAGGCGCACGCTACGCCTCAGCGACGCTCACGCGCTTGCCGGTGGTGCGTCGTCGTCGCCGCCCTCCAGCGCCTCTTCGATCTCGATGTTGCGCACCTGGCCGGTGAAGTACTTGTGCGCGCTGACCTTCCACCAGATGCCGACGACCACCAGCACCACGATCACGGTGATCGGCGCGTAGTTGACGTCGACCCAGGTGAACTTGCCGTCGCCGTCGGCTCCAGTCGTGTTCCACGGGATGCCGGTGGTCGAGAACGGCAGCGAGAAGATGATCGTGATGATCACCGTCCAGATGCACCGCGAACGGGTTCATCCACCGCCACTTGTTGCCGAGGTTCCAGGCCGGTGACTGCTCGAACTTCGTCCCGAGCCGCCAGCGCAGGAACGTTGGGATCACGTAGGCGATGTAGAGGCCGATCACGGTGATCGAGACCACCGCGAAGAAGGCGAACGGGAAAGTCGCCGTCGCCCTTGAGCGCCGGGAGCGTGACGATCAGCGCCGCCGCCGCCATGGTCAGCACCGCATTGACCGGAACGCCCTTGGAGTTGACCTTGGAGATCCGCTTCGATCCGGGCATACCGCGATCGCGTGAGAACGCGAAGCACATACGCGATGCGCTCGTCAGACAGGCGACTCCGCAGAAGAGCTGCCCGATGGTGGAGATCGGTCACGACGACCTTCTGCCAGCCGATGGACAGGGACTGATCGAAGACCGACAGAGAACCGCCGCCGGCCTTGCTCAGGGCACCGGGGTCGGAGATCGCGAAGGTGATCGCCAGCAGGACGAACCACCCGATCAGCGCCGAGTAGAAGATCGACTGCCAGACGCCGCGCGCCGCCGACCTCGATGCGCCGTGCGTCTCCTCGGAGATGTGGGCCGAGGCGTCGAAGCCGGTGATCGTGTACTGGGTCAGCAGGAAGCCGAGCGGCAGGACGTAGATCCAGTAGAGGAAGCCGGTGACCGACCCGCCGCCGAACGCCGGTGTTGTTGATCCGCTCGGTGAAGACGAAGTCGAGCGCTCGCGTGCTGGTCCGGAATGATGATGAGGATCAGGATGATCGCCGCGACGCCGGCGACGTGCCAGAAGACCGAGACGTTGTTGACCAGAGCCAGCGAATGGGTCCGCACCACGTTGAGGAAGATCCCGAGCCCGAGGATCAGGACGAACAGCAGGAACGTCTCAGGGAGGATGTGCACCTGGTCCGTGAAGTCGACGCCGAGGACGTTGACGCCGTAGAGACCGAACAGCGCGCCCATGAACGTCGCGCAGGCGTAGTCGACCGAGGCGACGACGCCGACGAGGCCGACCCAGTTGAACCAGCCCGTGAACCAGCCCCAGACGGGCCCGCCCATGCGAGACGCCCACCAGTAGATGCCGCCCGCCGTCGGGTACTTGGCGACGATCTCCGCCATCGAGAAGCCGATGATCAGGATCGGGATCGAGATCAGCGGCCAGCCCCAGGAGATCGCGACCGGACCACCGTTGTTCCACGCCTGGCCATAGGTCGTGAAGCAGCCCGCGAGGACGGAGATGATCGTGAAGGAGATGGCGAAGTTGGAGAACGCGCTCCAGCCTCGCTTGAGCTCCTGCTTGTAGCCCATCTCGGCGAGAAGCCGCTCGTCCTCGTTCTGGATCTCGGAACCCGGCCGCCATGCACTCCCCTTTAGTTGGACTTAGGTCGCGGCGACCCTATGGGCAGGCGCGGACGTGGTCAAGGCGCGCTCACGCGAGTCTGGACGGGTCGTCCTCCCCGAGGGCCCCCGGTTGTTCAATCAGGAAGGTCAGATTCTGTCCGGCGCTCAGTCGATCCCGAGGCGATCGAGCAGCGACTCGTCGCGGCGCCACCGCGGACGGACCCGCACGCGCAGGTCGAGGAAGACCTTCTCCCCCAGTTCCAGCTCGATCTCCTTCCGCGCCGCGGAGCCGAACTCCTGAACCATCCGGCCGCGCTTGCCGATCAGGATCGCCTTCTGGGAGTCGGTCTCCGCCCAGACGTCGGCACGGATCTCCAGCAGATCGTCCTCACGGCGGGTCAGCTCAGCCACCTCGACCTCGACGGCGTGCGGGATCTCCTCACGCGTACGGCGCAGGATCTGCTCCCGGATCATCTCGGCGAGGTGGACCTCGCTCGTCTCGTCGTGAGCGCTGCCCGGCGGATACATCAGCGGCCCGTCCGGCAGCAACCCGACGAGATGGGCGTGGAGCGCCTCGAGCCCGGTGCCCCGCCGGGCGCTGATCGGGAAGACCTCGTCGACGACCTCGAGCTCCGCAGCCGCCGAGAGCACCTCGATCAGCTCGTGACGCTTGAGCATGTCGATCTTGTTCACGGCGCAGATCACGGCGGTGTTGGGGTTGGCGCCCTTTGCCTTCAGCATGGTCTCGGCGATGAAGCGGTCGCCGGCGCCGATTCCCTGCGCGCCGTTGAGCACGAAGACGATCGCGTCGGAATCAGCGACCTCGCGCTCCACCCGCCGCTGCATCCGCTCGGTGAGGACGTCGCGCGGCTTCTGGACGCCGGGCAGGTCGACCAGGACCATCTGCCACTCCTCCCCGGGGTCGGTGGCGATCGCGCGGACCGCGCGGCGAGTCGTCTGCGGCCGGTCGGAGACGATCGCCACCTTGGCGCCGACGAGCGCGTTGGCGAGCGTCGACTTGCCGACGTTCGGGCGGCCGGCGAGGCCGATGAAGCCAGAGCGGGTCATGCGCCCGCACCCAGCCCGTGCCAACCGAAGCTGCGCGAGTGGACGTTGGCGCCCTCGCGGTCGTAGAAGCGGTGGGCGTCGGTCCTCGCGTCGCCGCTGTCCAGTTCGAGGTGGGAGGCGCCGCGGGCGCGTGCGAACTCCCGCGCGGCGGCCAGGAGCGCCGTGCCGACCCCCTGGGAGCGAGCCCCCGGATCCACCGCGAGATCCTCCACCCAGCAACGCAGCCCATAGCGAACCGAAAGCAGATCGATGTAGGCCGAGCAGATGCCGATGATGCGGCCGGAACCCTCCCCGGAGGCGGCGATGAGCATCGTGCTCTCAGGTCCTGTGATCGTGGCGCGGATTCGCTCCGCGGCCACCGCCGGGTCCCAGCCCTCGACCGGGGAACCGGGGGGCGCGAAGAGCCATTCGTAGCCTTCGGCGACCGCGCCGGCCTCGCCTTCGGTCGCCTCGCGAATCACGAAGCTCATCGCGGGGCCGCCTCGCCCAGCCCGGCCATCACACGCGCCTGCAGGTCGAGCATCTCGCCGTCGTCGGTCTCGTGGTCGTAGCCGCAGAGGTGCAGGACGCCGTGGACGGCGGCCTCGGTCATGTCGGCGGTGTGCTCGGGGCAGATGACGATGTCGCCGAGCTCGCGGGGACCGGCGCTCGGTCCGATTCCGTCGATCGGGAACGAGAGGACGTCGGTGGGCTCGTCCTTGTCGCGGTGCTCACGGTTGAGCTCGTGGATCCGGGTCGCGTCCACGATCTCCAGGGAGAGGTGCCCATCGGTCACCCCGGCCGCGTCGAGGGCCGCTGCGACGGCGGGCCGCAGCTCATCGGGGACGTCGTCGAGATCGACGCCGCTCAATCGCCGTCGCCTCGCCGCTCCTGCCGGCCCGAGAACGAGTCGTAAGCCTCGACGATGCGCTGCACGAGCTCGTGGCGGACGACGTCGGCGCCGCCGAAGCGGATGAACTCGATGTCCCGCACCGACGCGAGGATGTCGCTGACGACGATCAGGCCCGAGCGCTGGTTGGTCGGCAGATCGACCTGCGTGACGTCCCCGGTGACGACCATCTTCGACCCGAAACCGAGGCGGGTGAGGAACATCTTCATCTGCTCGGCCGTGGTGTTCTGCGCCTCGTCGAGGATGATGAAGGCGTTGTTCAGCTTGTTGTGCGTGACGAGGAAGTCGTCCGTGACGTAGAGCGAGTCGGCGGCAGCGACCTGAATGCACATCGTGTCTTCGACACCGGCTGGCTCGATCTCGTCGACGAAGCGCATCGGCCTGCCACCACCGTCGCGTTCATACAGCTTGCGCTTTCGTGCCAGGCGGAAGGGCTGCATGCCATCGGGCAGACGGACGTCCATCACGAAGGCGTCGTGACGGTGATGGACCGGGCGACCGTTCGCCATCCCCGGCTTGCGACCTTCGGCGGGGCGGCACCGGGTGTAGGCCACCCCTCCCAGCGATCGGACCAGCCAGGTGACGTCCTCGTTCAACTCGGGGGAGCACGTCGTGTACTGGATCCGACATGTACGGCCATCCTGAGTTACGGGTCCGCCATCGCTGTCGAGCAGTCCTTGAAGGACTCCGAGGCGCACAGCAACGGAGTTGTGGAGGTAATCGCCTGGAATGAACTTGGTATTCGATCTCGCACCGGCGAGCTCCAGCTCCTGCAGAACAGTCGACACAGGGTTAGCCAGAGCCAGCCCGCGTCGCCCATGCACATGCCGGAGGACGTAGTTGTAGGTCGACCCCTTGCGGTGGACCTCGATGTCCTCGAGAGCATTCTCCAATGCCGTCGCCAGTTCTGGGTCGTTCGTCGCGAAGCTGGGGGTGGTCGACATCGTGAGACACCCATCGCCGAGCAGGAGGCCAAGCGCGTACGGGTCCATTGGGACGCGGCGCGGCCGCAGCTGGACCGGAGCGGCGAGCGGAAGCTCGTAGCGGTGCTGATGCGCGGAGCGAAGGTTGCCGATCATCTCCTGCGTTTCGAGGACCCGTCCGGGCTTGCCTCGACGACGGTCGCTTGCGGTGTGAACCTGCCAGAGGTGCTCGCCGCAGCAGACGGTCTCAGCTCCGTCCTGCGCACGGAGGCGAAAGACCTCCTTTGGGCCCTGCGGGTAGATCCCGAGACCGGGGTCGGGTTACCGTCAGAACCGATCACGAGGTCCCCGACTCGAAGGTGCTGCATCCGTACGAACCCCTCAGGGGTCAGAACCCTCCGGGACAGCGGCTGCGCCCGACCCCGCATGAATGCAAGCGGCGCGACCTCGATGATCCCGCGCTCGAAGTACTCGTTGACGCGATCCGGATCGAGCATGTCGTACAGCGCGTCGAAGAGCGGGCGCAGGTACGGATCGACCTTCGCCTGCAGGTCGCCAGGGAGGAACCCGAGCCGCTCCCCGGCCTCGACCGCGGGGCGGGTCAGGATGATCCGGCTGACGTCGCGGCCCTCGAGCGCCGCGACCGCCATCGCGACGGCGAGGAAGGTCTTGCCCGTGCCGGCGGGGCCGACGCCGAAGGTCACGGTGTGCTGTCGGATGGCGTCGACGTAGCGCTTCTGGTTGGCCGTTCGCGGGGAGAACCTGGTGCCCCGGTGCTGCCAGACGGCGTCGCCGAGCAACGCCTCGGGCTCCATTCCGGCATCGGTGGCGTCGCTCACTGAGGAGATCGTCTCAGGCTCGAGCCGGTGCCCGCCCTCGACGAGCCCGACGAGCTCCTCGACGAGGTCCTGGCCCTCGGAGACCGATTCGTCAGGGCCGTCGAGCGTGATCACGTTGCCGCGCAGGTAGACCCGGCAGTCGAGGCGCTCCTCGAGCTTGCGCAGGACGGAGTCGCCCGAGCCCGCGAGCTCGGCCGCCACGTCGTTGTCGATGGTCAGCTGCCTTCGTGCCATCGGAGGCAGATTACGGGGAGACCTCCTCGATCTCCCCGAGCGGCATCTGCAGGAATCGGGTGCCGAGCTCACGGAAGCCGGCTGCGTCCCCCGTGCAGAGGAACCGGTACTCCCCCTCCCCCGTGCGATCGGACTCGAGGCCGCTCGCCTCGAGGATGCGCTGCGCGTTGGCCGCGATGGCATGGCCGGCGGTCACGAGGCGGACGTCGCGCCCGAGCATCCGCTGGAGCATCGGCGCGATCAGCGGGTAGTGGGTGCAGCCGAGGATCAGCGTGTCGACGCCGGCCTCCCGCAGGGGCCTGCAGTAGCCGCGGACCGTCTCGACGACGCTCTCGTCGAAGGGGAACCCGCTCTGGATGATCGGCGCGAGGTCGGGCGCCGCCACCTCGGTCACGTCGAGGGCGCGTCCCTGCTCCGCAAGCGCGCGGTGGTAGGCGCCGCCGTCGACCGTCGCCGGCGTCGCCAGCACGCCGACGCGCCCGCCCTCGCTGATCGCCGCCGCGATCTCAGCCTCGGGCCCGATGACCGTGACCACCTCCACCCCATGCTCAGCCGCGATCTCGCGGGCGACGTCGGCCCCGGCCGCCGTCGCCGAGTTGCAGGCGACGACCAGCAGCTTCGCGCCGCGGTCGAGCAGGAAGGTCGTGTTGCGGGCGACGAGCTCGCGGAGCTCCTCCCGCGACTTGGTCCCGTAGGGGAAGTTGGCGCTGTCGCCGAGGTAGAGGAAGTCCTCCGAGGGCAGCGAGACGAGGCACTCGTGCAGGACGGTCAGACCCCCGACGCCAGAATCGAACATGCCGATCGGAAGGGAGCTGCGAGGCGCGGCCATGCGCCGAAGGGTCCTACAAGAAGGGCTTTGCCGACATCACGTAGATCGTCAGGACCACCAGCAGCCCGCTTGCGGCGCCGACCTTCCCGATCAGCGCGCTCTTCGCCTCGAACTCCGCCGAGAGCTTGCCGCCCCCCTCGAGGTCGCGCTCGGCGAGGGCGACGGCCTTCTTCGTCTGCGGGATGAAGAAGCCGTGGCCGAGGCCGAACAGGACCAGGATCGCGACGAACCCCCACGAGACGAAGAACTGGCTGAAGTCCCAGGGGCTGCCGTCGTAGCTCGCCAGATACATCCCCGAGAGGAGGATGAGCGTCATGCCGATCGTGCCGGCGGTGATGTCCCACCTGCCGATCGCGCGCCCGATCGCCGGGACCGCGATCCCTCCCTCCCGCTGAGCGGTGGCGATGAACAGGCCGTAGGCGAAGGTGGGCCCGAAGGCGACCACGACCGAGAGGATGTGGACGAAGAGGACGACGTTGTGGAACTGGACGTCTGCGGTGGCGATCATGGGCGGGAACCTAGCCGGGACGCCGGTCGTCAGGGCGGTCAGCCGCGGAGCAGGAGGGCCGCCCAGTCGCCGGACTCGCGCCGGGTCTCCTCGGCCAGCCCGGCGTCGGCGTAGGCGGCCGTCACGCGGTCCAGCTCGGTGCGGAGGATGCCGCTGAGGATGAGCGTCCGCGGGCGCTCGATGCTCCCGGCGGCGATCCGCGCCGCGAGGTCGAGCAGGAGCGGCGCGGTGATGTTGGCGACAACCGTCGGCGCAGCCGGGGGCGTCTGCTCGCGCAGGTTCAGCCGCTCGAAGGTGCCGGTGACGCCGTTGCTCGCGGCGTTCGCCCGCGCCGCCTCGACCGCGGGCACCTCGTGGTCGACGCCCGTGACCGGGTCCCAGCCGAGCCGAGCGGCCGCGATCGCGAGCACCGCCGATCCCGTTCCCCAATCCGCCAGGGCCCCGGACGCCTCGCCGCGGTCGCGCAGCTCCAGCAGCAGCTCGAGGCAGGCCTTCGTGGTGGCGTGCGCGCCCGTGCCGAACGCCTGGCCGGGGTCGACGACGATGTCGATCTCAGCCGCGACGACGCCCGGCGCCTCCGCCTCCCAGGACGGCCTGACGACGATCCGCCCGTCGCCGACGATCACCGGCTCGTGGAAGTCCCGCCAGCGGTCGGCCCAGTCGTCGGGGATCTCGGTCGTCTCGATCTCGACCAGGCCGTCGCCGGCGGCGGCCTGGAGGTCGGGCAGGGCCGGGAGCTCCCCGGGTGGGCCGTAGATCGCGTACTCGACGTAGCCCTCGCCACGGTCCTCCTCCACCCCGCCGGGCACGATCTCGATGAGCTCGGCAAGCACCTGCTCCGCCAGCTCGGGCGTGCAGCGGACCGCAAGCCTGATCACGGGGTCACCGGCGTCACCGGAAGGCGCGGCGAACGCGCTTGAAGAGGCCCTCGCGGGAGTCCGCCGGGGACGTTCCTCTCCTCGAGGGTCCCGTCGAAGCGCTCGACCATCTCGCGCTGCTCGTCGTTGAGCTTGACCGGCGTGACGACCTTCATCGCGACGTGAAGGTCGCCGCGCTTGGAGCCGCGCAGGGTCGGCAACCCCTCCCCGCGGATGCGAAGCGAGTCGCCGTGCTGGGTTCCCGCCGCCACCTCGACGTCGCGCTCGCCGGTGAGCGTCTCGACCGCCATGGTCGCGCCGAGCATCGCCGTGGTGGCCGGCACCTCGAGCACCGTCACCAGATCGGATCCCTCGCGGTGGAAGCGCTCGTCGTCGGCCACCAGCACCTGGACGTAGAGATCGCCCGCCGCCGCACCCGGCTCGCCCGAGTGGCCGGCGCCGGCGATGCGGATCCGCTGGCCGTTCTCGATCCCGGCGGGGACGTCGACGTCGTAGGTCTTGCGCTCGGAGACGACGCCGTCGCCCTTGCAGACCGCGCACGGCGTCTCCGGGATCTTCCCGGCGCCGCGGCAGGTCGGACAGGCCGTCGCCCGGACCATCTGCCCGAACGGGGTGCGGGTGGCCTGGCGGACCTGCCCCTGGCCGTTGCAGGTCTCGCAGGTGTGGATCGGCGTCCCCGGCTCGGCGCCGTTGCCGTGGCAGTGCTCGCAGCGGACGACGGCCTGGAACGCGACCTCGTGGCTCGCCCCGTTGAGGACGTCGGCGAGCTCGATCTCGACCCGGACGCCGATGTCGCCACCGGGCGCCGGCCCGGCCGCGCCGCGGCCGCCCCCGAAGAGGTCCTCGAAGGGGGAGCCGCCTCCCCCCGCCACCGCCGAAGATCGCGTCGAAGATGTCGCCGAAGCCGCCGCCGCTCGCAGCCTGCGAGTGGAAGCCGCCCGAGCGCAGGCCCTCGTGACCGAAGGCGTCGTAGGTGCGACGGCGCTCGGCGTCGGAGAGCACCTCGTAGGCCTCGGCGGCGGCCTTGAACTTCTCCTCGGCGTCGGGGTCGTCGCGGTTGACGTCCGGATGGAGCTCCCGGGCGAGCTTGCGGAAGGCCTTCTTGATCTCGGCCTCGTCCGCCCCCCGGTCGACGCCGAGGGTCTCGTAGTAATCGGCTGGCACGGTCTACCCCTCGTACACGGTGGCGAAGAAGCGGGAGAGCTCACCGGCGGCGTCACGGACCGAGTCGATCGCCGTCGCGTAGTCCATCCGCAGCGGCCCGACGACGCCGACGGCGCCGAGGTTCCGGTAGCCGAGCCCATAGGAGGCGCTGACGACGCTCACCGACCGCAGCGCCGGCTCCGGGTTCTCGTCACCGATGCAGAGGAAGACGGAGCGCTCACGCAGCGAGGAGCGCAGGACGCTGAGCACGCTGACGCGCCCCTCGAGCGCGCGGACGACGCTGTCGGGGTGCGGGATGTCGGCGGCGTGGCTCTCGGACAGAAGCCGCGCGGTCCCCTCCATGTAGAGCTCCTGCGGGGAAGCCTCCGCGAGCTCGCCGACGGCGGCGCCGATCTCCCCGAGGAACTTCCGCTCGGACTCGCCGAGCTCAGGGTCGTCGAGGCGTGCGGTGATCGAGCGCGAGCCGATGCCGAGCCCCGAGAGGCGCTCGTTGAGGAAGGACGAGGCCCATTCGACCAGGCCCGAGTCGACGGGCCGGTCGAAGGTGAAGACGCGCTTGGCGACGTCGCCGTTGTCGGCGATCGCCACCACGGCGACGACCCGCGACTGCAGCCGGAGCACCTCGATGCGGTGGATGGCGGCCGTGCTCGCGGGCGGCGCGGTGACCAGCGCCAAGAGGTCGTTGGCCTGGGCGAGCGCGGCGGTCGTCTCGCGAAGCGCCTCGTCGACCTCGCGGCGGACCGCGGAGAGGCCGGCTCCCCCGGGAGCGGCGGGAACCACAGCGCCCGGCCGGACGCGCGACTCGATCAGGTCGTCGGCGTAGCGGCGGTAGCCGGCGTCGGTCGGGACCCGGCCCGCGGAGGTGTGCGGATGGGTCAGGTAGCCCTCGCGCTCGAGCACCGCAAGCTCGGCCCGGACCGTCGAGGGACCCCAGTCGACGTCCTCGCGATCGGAGATCGCGCGCGAGCCGACCGGTTGTCCGGACTTGAGATAGGCCTCGACCGCGAGGTCGAGGACGAGCTCTTGGCGCTCGGTGAGCATGGGATGGATTCTAGGTCGGCCGTCGATTCGCGACGAAAGCGGCTAGATGCGGACCGCGGCGTAGGCGCCGAAGAACAACCCGACCGCGACCACCGCGAGGACGAACATCGCGAGGCCGCGACCGTTCCGCATCACGTCGATCCCGCCGACGACCATCGCGCCGAGGGCGGTTGCGGCGGCGAGGACGAGCAGACCGGCGACGACCGCGCGGCGCTGGGTCGAGCCGTCGAAGCAGTTGTCTCCGGGCAGTGGCTCGGTGCCCGCCTCGGCGAGGTCCTTGCAGGTGCTCTCCCCCGAGATCTCGTTGGCGGCGCCGGCGACCGGAACCGCGGCCGCCCCGAGAGCCAGGGCGATCACGACGATCGCCGCGATCTTCAACGCAGCTCGATCTCAGCCTCGGCGTTGCGGATGATGCCGTTGCCCGCCTGATACGCCTCGGTGTCGACGATCACCCGGTCGCCATCGCGCTCGCGCACGGTCCCGGTGACGACGATCTCCTCCTCGGGGACCCCCATCCCGCGGAACTGGACCTTGAGGCGGCGCAGCGAACGCGGATCGCCGCCGGCAGCCTCGGTCTGGGCGCGGGCGACCTGGGCCATCGAGTAGAGCCCGTGGAGGATGTTCCGCGGCAGGCCGACCATCTGCGCGAAGTCGTTGTCGATGTGGATCGGGTTGAAGTCGCCCGAGGCTCCGGCGTAGCGGTGCGGCAGGTACTTGTCGGGAGTGACCTTGACCTCCGGGATGGAATCGCCCTGGTTCAAGTTCGTGGTGTCGGCCATCACGGTCCTCCTAGACGCCCCGGACGATGTTCGTCCAGGTTGCACGGACGACCTCGTCGCCGTCCTGGTTTACCGAGGTGGACTCGAAGACGTAGAAGCCCTTCCCGTCCTTCTCGCTGATGTCGACGACCCTCGCGGACGTCGTGATCGTGTCGCCGGAGCAGACCGGCTCGCCCCAGACGAACTCCTGGCCGCCGTGAACCATCGTCGCGAAGTTGATCCCGACCTCGGGGTCGAGGATCGCCGGCGCGAGCGCCTTCGAGCTGTAGACCACGACGAACATCGGCGGTGCGACGACGTCGCGGAAGCCGGCCGCCTTGGCCGCCTCGCGGTCACGATGGACGTCCCCGGACTCGCCGACGGCGTCGGCGTACTCGCGGATCTTCTCGGCCCCGACCTCGTAGGTGACGGGCGGGTACTCCTTGCCGACGGCTTCGGTGTTGACGGGCATCGGCTCAGCCCTCCCGCTTGACCTGGGAACCGCCGGTGATCGTCTCGGTCCCGTCGTCGGCGTAGCGGATCAGCGCCTTGTTGCCGCCGTCGTAGTCCGGAGCCCAGAGCAGCAGCTCGGCCTCGCGCCGCTCCTCGGCGTCGGCGGGGCCGATCGAGACCGGCTCCGAGGTCGGCTCGTCGAGCCCGCGCCAGAGCCGGATGAAGGGGTTGTTCTCCCACTCGTCGACGATCCGGGAGGGCTCGCGATGGCCCGGATGGATCCGGACGTCGTTGGGCAGCTCCATGAGCCGGTCCATGATCGAGGCCTTGAGGTCGCCGAGGCCGGTGGCGCCGGGTGCGCCGGTGCCGCCGACCGTGCCCTTGAAGAGGACGTCGGCGGTGAGGACGTCGTCGTCGTTGATGCGAAGGGCGAGGTGATCGGCGCAGTGGCCGGGCGTGTGGATCGCCTCGATCTTCAGGTCGCCGGTCTCGATCACGTCGTTGTGGTCGATCGTGCCGGTGACGAGGCCGTCGTCGAGCAGCTCCTTCGTCTTCGGGTGGGCGAGAACGGGGATCCCGCCGAAGCGCTCGGAGAGCTCCTTGAGCCCGTACACGTGGTCCCAGTGATGGTGCGTGAGGAGGATGTGGGTGATCGTCGTCCCCTCCCGCTCCGCCCGCTCGGCCAGCGGATCGGTGACGCCGTTGGAGTCGATCAGGACTCCCGTACCGCCGATGCCGTCAACCGCCAGGTAGGCGTTCGACAGCCACTCGGCCTGTTCTACTCGCTGAAGGATCATTCTCAGAACTCTATGACGCTGCGGATGCCGTCATGGGCCTCCATCAGGTCGAAGCCCTTGTTGACCTCGTCGAGCGTGATCCGGTGGGAGATGAACGGGTCGACGTCGATCTCACCCTCGAGGTAGAGATCGACGAGCTTCGGCACTCCCTCGCGGCCCTTGACGCCGCCGAAGGACGAGCCGGCGACGCGGCGCCCGGTGATCAGCCAGCGCGGGATCACGTCGAGCGTCTCCCCCTTGCCGGCGACTCCCGCGACCGTGCAGAGGCCCCATGCCATCCGCGCCGTCTCGACCGCCTGCGCCATGACCTTGACGCTGCCGGTCGCCTCGAAGGTGTAGTCGAAGCCGAAGCCGCCGTCGCTCATCTCGAGCAGGCGCTCGACGGAGTTCTCGTCCGCCTTGAACAGGTCCGTCGCGCCCTGGCCCTTGGCGAGCTCGAGGCGGTCGTCGGAGAGGTCGACGCAGATGATCCGCTCGGCTCCCTGCAGGCGGCAGCCGGCGACGGCTCCGAGGCCGACCATGCCGGCGCCGAAGACGACGCAGGTCGAGCCCTCGGTGACCTTGGCGGTGTTCATCGCCGCGCCGAGGCCCGTCGACAGGCCGCAGGCGAAGAGGCAGGCGCGGTCGAGCGGCGCCTCGGGATTCACCTTGGCGAGCGCGATCTCGGGCATGACCGTGTACTCGGCGAAGGTCGAGGTGCCCATGAAGTGGCGGATCTCCTCGCCCGAGTCGCCCGGGCGGCTCAGGCGGACGGTGCCGTCGGGGAGGTGGCCCAGGTTCTGCTCGGCGCGGATCGCCATGCAGAGGTTCGTCCGCTCGTCGACGCAGTGGACGCATTCGCCGCACTGCGGGGAGAAGAGCGTGACGACGTGGTCGCCGGCCTGAACCGAGTTGACGCCCTCGCCGACCTTCTCGACGACGCCGGCGCCCTCATGTCCGAGGACCGCGGGCGCGTAGCCGGACGGGTCGGCTCCGGAGGCCGTGTACATGTCGGTGTGGCAGACGCCGCAGGCCTCGAGGCGGACCAGCACCTCGCCCGGCTTGGGGTCCTGCAGCTCGACCTCCTGAACGACCAGGGGCTGACCGAACTCCTCCAGCACCGCAGCGCGCATCCTCATCGTCTTCCGACCTCCTCGTTGGGTGAGGCCGATCCTAGTCAGACCGGGCGGGCACCTGGCCCGGCGGGTCTACCTGGCGCGTGCGAGCTTCAGGTCCTTCTTCGTCGCGTCGAGCGAGATGACGTAGCCGCGCTTGCTCACCCGCGTCGCGAGTCCCGCGCGCTCGAGCTTCTTCATCGCCGCCGGACAGCGCTTGCAGCGCGGGCCCGACTTGCAGCACTTCTTCTTCGTCTTGACGAGACGCCCCTTGGCCATGGCCCGAGCGTAGCACGCCCGTTAGGGCCGCCTAATAGATCGCCGCGGCGAGACCCCGGGTCGCTCGAGGCGAGCTCGCCCGGCGGCGACGGGAGCGGCGACGGGCATCGCCTCGCGAACCGCCACCTCCTTCCGCCGCTCACGCCTCGAAGCCCATGCCGCGCGGATACGGCGCACCACCTGGTAGGTGACGATCGCGTAGATCCAGCCGAGCACGATGTCGAAGACGTAGTGCTCGCCGGCGTAGACCAGCGTGAAGCTCATCGCGAGCGCGTAGGCGAGGCAGATCCCGCGCACCAGCCGGTTACCGGTCGGCCAGAAGAAGCACATGATCAGCACCGGGAACCCCGTGTGCAGGGAGGGAACGGCGGCGACCGTGTTCGACCAATCGGCGCCCCCATGCCCCCAGACGGCGGAGGCGGCACCGACTCCCAGGTGCTCCCAGACGTTGCCGATCATCCGCGTGATCGGGCCGATGGTGCCGTCGTCGCTGGCCATCCACGGCGGCACCGCCGGGAACAGGGCGTAGGTGGCGAAGGCGGCCATGCTGAGCGTGATCACCATGGCCCGGAACTCGAGGAACTTCGGGCGGGCGAGCCGCCAGAGGAAGGCCGAGATCACGAACACCGTGAAGAAGTGGGACACGTAGACCGCCCAGGCGGCGATGTCGATCGCGTCGACGTGAGCCGGGTCCCACAGCTTCTCCTGGAGCTGAACGCTCGGGACCCCGCCGAAGAGGAACCGATCGAAGTCGATCTGCGGCATCACGTGCGGGGCGTAGAGCGGGTTCTGGCCGACCTGCCCGCGGAGGAAGTCGTAGAGGAAGAGGAGCGCGAAGTAGGGGAACCAGTCGAAGATCACCCCGCGCGCCCAGCCCTTCAGATCGGCGAGCGAGACCATCAGCATGCCGACGAGCAGCCAGACGAAGACCGAGTCGCGCGAGAGCAGCACCCCGTCGGCGTTGATGAGGATGATCGTCGCGATCACGTAGACGACCAACCCGGCGATCGACGCCATCTTGGCGGTCGCCCACCAGCGGCCGTCAGGCGGCTCGATTCCGTCCGCGGGGACCTCGCTCATCGGAGCAGGATATTCGGCGGGCGGATATGTGAACGGCCGGTGAACGCGTGAAGGGCTGGATGCCGAGCTCAGGCCGCGGGTGGTTCGGGAGGCCCCGCCGCCTCCCGATGCGCTCCGATCCAGTCGTCCATCTCCTGCCAGTGGGAGTAGAGCCAGCGGATCTGCCCCTCCCGGTCCGCCGGGATCTCGGCGGCGGGAACGCGCTCGATCCGCACCG
This sequence comes from uncultured Solirubrobacterales bacterium, assembly GCA_963740845.1. Classification (GTDB taxonomy): domain Bacteria; phylum Actinomycetota; class Thermoleophilia; order Solirubrobacterales; family 70-9; genus RHKX01. Next base: position 109,962 of record CAVUFM010000020.1, on the reverse strand, counting down.
AGATGGTGCGGCCGACGAGACCGCCGCGCCAGATGTCGCCGACGGTCTCGAAGCCGTCGAAGCCGACGTGGGCGCAGAAGATGACGTCAACTGGGTTCTCGGTTTTCCGGGTCGCGTCGAGCAGCGCCAGCGGCCCGCCGAGCCGCGGCGGCAGGAGGTTCTCGAGACCGTCCGCGAGCGCGGCGATCTCGGGCTGCGTCTCGGCGATCTTCTCCTTCGCGCGGGCGAGCTTCGCCGCCGTGTGCCGGGTGCCCTCGGGGTAGATCAGGATCCCCTCGGTCGGGACGAGGTCCTCGCTCAACCGCAGCAGCCGGGCGAGCTCGGCCTCGGGATCGGAGGACGTTCGACGGAGGAAGTTGGTCGGGACCCAGCGTCCGCCGATGTCGATCACCGGCAGCGCCTCGAGCTCGCGCTTGATCACGTAGCGGAGGCCGAGCCCGTGCTCCTGGGCGATCAGGGAGTCGGGCAGGAGGTTGTCGACGATGCTCGCGTGACGGATCATCACGAGAACCGGACCGGGCCCGGCGTGCTCGAGCCCCTCGACCTCGAACCGCAGGCCGAAGAGGATCCGGACGCCGGCGAGATGGCCGCGCGCCCAGCTCTTGCGCAGGTTGTAGAGGGCGTCGCGACGGTGCTGGGAGTCGCCCCGGAACGGGCCGCCGTTCGAGATCCAGATCCAGGCCAGGATCGCGAACGCGCGCATCTCGCCTGCGAGGAACCACCAGAGGAAGCCGACGAGCCTGATCGCGGTGAGCGGCTGGCGCGAGGTTCCCCAGCGGATCAGGTCCGCCGCGAGCGCCGCAAGGACGAGGACCGGCAGCAGCACCGTGACGACCACGAACGCGACCATCTCGAGCGGGATGCCGCGCAGACGGCGGACGATCCGTTTGCCGCGCGGTCCGTCGTCGGGGAAGACTGGCGCCGAGGTGCTGACGCCGCTCACGCGCATTCGCGCACCCTAGGCGGTCGCGCCGCGCAATACTCGCGGCGTGGGTGATGAAGGGGCGAGCGTCAGCACCGGCCGCGGCGAGATCGGCGTCCGCCGGCTCGGCTCCGGCCCGCCGCTTCTCGTGATCAACGGGTACGCGGCGACGACGCTCGACTGGGATCCGGCGTTCCTCGCGGCGCTCGGCTCGGGATCGGAGCTGGTCTGCGTCGACAACCGCGGCATGGGCTCGACCCCATTCGGCGACGCTGAGGTGTCGATCGACTCGATGGCCGCCGACGCGCTCGCCGCCATGGATGCGCTCGGGATCGACTCGGCGCCCGTGCTCGGCTGGTCGATGGGCGGGATGGTCGCCCAGGCGATGGCACTCGCCGCTCCCGCCCGGATCGAGGGTCTCGTCCTCCTCGCCACCGACCCCGGCGCCGGCGCCGCGTTCAGCACCGGCGAGGTCTGGCGCCGGCTGACCGACCACGGCGGCACGCCGCGCGAGCAGGCGAGCCGGCTCATCTCGCTGCTGTTCCCTCCGGGCGTCGCGGAGCCGATCGACGCCGAGTTCGGCGACCTCGTCGCAGCGGCGAGAGCCGGACTCGACCACGACGCGCTGACCGCCCAGGAGAGCGCGATGCGCGGGTGGCACGAGGAGCGCGACCTCTCCCCCCTCGCCTCGGTCCCGACCCTGGCCGCGCACGGCGCGCTCGACGTCGTCATCCCGCCGCGCAACTCGGAGCTGATCGCCGCGCGGGCCGAGGACTCCTGGCTGGCTCGCTTCCCCGGCTGCGGCCACGCCTTCATGGCGCAGGAGCCGGCCCGGGTCGCGGCGCTCGTGGGAGCGTTCCTCGGCAGATGAGCGAACGACCGGCTCTTCCAGCCGGAGTCCGGCTACGGGACCTTCGACTAGCCGACTAGTCGTCGAGCGTCAGGACGGCGAGGAACGCCTCCTGGGGTACCTCGACCGAGCCGACCTGCTTCATCCGCTTCTTGCCCTTCTTCTGCTTGTCGAGCAGCTTGTTCTTGCGGGTGACGTCGCCGCCGTAGAGCTTCGCGGTGACGTCCTTGCGAACGGCCTTGACCGTCTCGCGGGCGAGGATCCGGGAGCCGACGGCGGCCTGGACCGGGACGTCGAACTGCTGGCGCGGGATCGTCTTGCGCAGGCGGGAGACGAGCCGCTTGCCCTGCTCCTGAGCGGCGTCGCGGTGGACGATCATCGAGAGGGCATCGACCGTGTCCCCGGCGAGCAGGACCTCGAGCTTGACCAGGTGGCCGGGGCGGTTGTCCAGCGGCTCGTAGTCGAGCGAGGCATAGCCGCGCGTGTTCGATTTGAGGATGTCGTAGAAGTCGAGGACGATCTCGCCGAGCGGCAGGTCGTAGCGGAGCTGCACCCGCTCGGGGCTCAGGTAGTGCATGTCGACGTGGGTCCCGCGCCGCGCCTGGCAGAGCTCCATGACGGGGCCGATGAACTCCTTGGGGCAGATCAGCGACGCGCGGATGTAGGGCTCGGTGATCTGGTCGATCACGCTCGGGTCGGGAAGGTCGGCGGGGCTGTGGACCTCGATCACGCTGCCGTCGGTCTTCTCGACGACGTAGGAGACGTTCGGCGTCGTCGCCATCAGCTCGAGGTCGTACTCGCGTTCGAGCCGCTCGCGAACGATGTCCATGTGCAGAAGGCCGAGGAAGCCGCACCGGAAGCCGAAGCCGAGGGCGTCCGAGGTCTCCGGCTCCCAGGAGAGCGCGGCGTCGTTGAGGACGAGCTTCGTCAGCGCGTCGCGGAGGTCGTCGTAGCGGTCGCTGTCGAGCGGGAAGACGCCGCAGAAGACGACCGGCTGCACCTCGCGGTAGCCGGCCAGCGCCTCGGTGGCGGCGTTCCCCTTCGCGGTCAGCGTGTCGCCGACGCGCAGCTTCGCCACGTCCTTGAGGCCGGTGATCAGATAGCCGACCTCGCCCGCGTCCATCGAGTCGACGGCGACCATCTGCGGCCGGAAGAAGCCGAGGTCGTCGATGTCGGCCTCGGTTCCGTTCTGCATCGCCCGGATCGCATCGTTCTTGCGAAAGCCGCCGTCGATCATCCGGACGTAGGCGATCACGCCGCGGTACTGGTCGAACTCGGAGTCGAAGATCAGCGCGCGCGGCGGCGCGTCAAGCGTCAGGACCGCCAGGAACGCCTCCTGGGGACCTCGACCGAGCCGACCTGCTTCATCCGCTTCTTGCCCTTCTTCTGCTTCTCGAGCAGCTTGTTCTTGCGGGTGACGTCGCCGCCGTAGAACTTCGCGATGACGTCCTTGCGCACCGCCTTGACCGTCTCGCGAGCGAGGATCGCGGGAGCCGACCGCGGCCTGGACCGGCACGTCGAACTGCTGGCGCGGGATCGTCTTGCGCAGGCGGGAGACGAGCCGCTTGCCCTGCTCGAAGGCGGCGTCGCGGTGGACGATCATCGAGAGGGCGTCGACCGTGTCGCCGGCGAGCAGGACCTCGAGCTTGACCAGGTCGCCCGGTCGGTTGTCGAGCGGCTCGTAGTCGAGCGAGGCGTAGCCGCGCGTGTTCGATTTGAGGATGGTCGTAGAAGTCGAGGACGATCTCGCCGAGCGGCAGGTCGTAGCGGAGCTGGACGCGCTCGGGGCTGAGGTAGTGCATGTCGACGTGGGTTCCGCGGCGCGCCTGGCAGAGCTCCATCACGGCGCCGATGAACTCCTTCGGGGCAGATCAGCGAAGCGCGGATGTAGGGCTCGGTGATCTCGTCGATCACGCTCGGGTCGGGGAGGTCGGCGGGGCTGTGGACCTCGATCACGGTCGCCGTCGGTCTTCTCGACGACGTAGGAGACGTTCGGCGTCGTCGCCATCAGCTCGAGGTCGTACTCGCGCTCGAGCCGCTCGCGAACGATGTCCATGTGGAGCAGGCCGAGGAAGCCGCAGCGGAAGCCGAAGCCGAGCGCGTCGGAGGTCTCGGGCTCCCAGGAGAGCGCGGCGTCGTTGAGGACGAGCTTCGTCGAGCGCGTCGCGGAGGTCGTCGTAGCGGTCGCTGTCGAGCGGGAAGACGCCGCAGAAGACGACCGGCTGGACCTCGCGGTAGCCGGCGAGCGCCTCGGTGGCGGCGTTCGCCCTTCGCGGTCAGCGTGTCGCCGACCCGCAGCTTCGCGACGTCCTTCAGCCCGGTGATCACGTAGCCGACCTCGCCGGCGTCCATCGAGTCGACGGCGACCATCTGCGGCCGGAAGAAGCCGAGGTCGTCGATGTCGGCCTCGGTCCCGTTCTGCATCGCCCGGATCGCGTCGTTCTTGCGGAAGCCGCCGTCGATCATCCGGACGTAGGCGATCACGCCGCGGTACTGGTCGAACTCGGAGTCGAAGATCAGCGCGCGCGGCGGCGCGTCAGGCTCGCCGGCCGGAGCGGGGATGCGCTCCACGATCGCCTCGAGCACCTTGTCGACGCCGACGCCGGTCTTCGCGGAGATGTGGATGGCGTCCCCGGGGTCGGTGCCGAGCAGGTCGGCGACCTCGTTGGCGACGCGCTCGGGCTCGGCGCCGGGCAGGTCGACCTTGTTGAGGACCGGGATCAGCTCGAGGCCGGCATCGATGGCGGCGTAGGTGTTGGCGACGGTCTGCGCCTCGACTCCCTGCGCGGCATCGACGACGAGCAGCGCGCCCTCGCAGGCGGCCAGGCTGCGCGAGACCTCGTAGGAGAAGTCGACGTGGCCGGGCGTGTCGATCAGATGCAGGTGGTAGATCTCGCCGTCCGGAGCCGTGTACTCGACGCGGACCGCCTGCGCCTTGATCGTGATCCCGCGCTCGCGCTCGAGATCCATCGAATCGAGCAGCTGCGCTCGCATCTGCGCGCTCGTCGACCGCGCCGGTGAGCTCGAGGATGCGATCGGCCAGCGTCGACTTCCCATGGTCGATGTGGGCGATGATCGAGAAGTTGCGGATGTGATCCATGAGGTGAGGTCGCGGCGGTCCCGAGGAAGCGTGTGACGGACCGGCGCGAGCGCCGTAGCGTAGATGCATGAACGGTTCGGTCCGAGTCGCCTCCCTGATCGCGGTCGCATGGGCATCGCTCCTGCTCTACGCGGCCGGATGCGGCGACGGCGACGTCCACCGCGACGGACGCCGGCGAGCCCGAGGCGGAGGCGATAGCGCTGAGGAGCTCGGGGAGCTACCCGCCCTTCTCGAGCTCGATCGAGATCGACGCCGACGGATCGGCGCGGGCGGTGAGCAAGCAGTTCGGCGAGGGCCGGACGACGAGCGAGTTCGAGGTCCCCGCCGGCGAGCTCGACGCGATCCGCGCGGAGCTCGACGAGCTGGACCTCCCGATCGCTCGAGAGTCCGGAGCCCGGCGGCTGCTGCGACCTCGTCTACTACGAGCTCACCGTGGGGACGAGACCAGTCGAGACCGACGTCTCGACGATGCCGGACGCGCTCGGGGATCTGATCGCCGACATCAACGAGCTGAAGGCGCGGCCGCCGACGACGCCCGGCGTTAGCGTGTCGGCATGAACGCCGCCTCTGCCTGGGACCACCTCCGCCGAGGATCTGAACCAGGTCCGCGGCTACCTCGGCCGCCGATCGCGGCTCGACCGAGGACACCGACGAAGACGGCAACGGATTGCACCTTCGTCCAGATCTCCTACGATGACGCGGAGGTCAGGGCCGCCAGCGAGGGCGATCCCGCGGACGACCTCCGAGCTCCCCAGCAGGGGGGGAGAGAAGAGAAAAGATCTCCGCGCCGCCATCGAGATCCTCGCCGGCCTGTTGCCGCCGCTCGACAGCCGGACGACGCCGCCGGCTAGCTAGCGCCGGAGCACGCCGAGCAGCTGGCGCGCCTCGGGGACGCGCATCGCCAGGACGGCTCCCAGATAGACGACCGCGCCGACGGCCAGCCCGATCCCCAGCGAGATGATCTGAGCCGCCGGTGCCCTCGGCCGAGGGCGCCGTCGAGCAGGTCCCAGACGACCCAGGAGACGCCGGCGAGCAGCGCCGAGGCGACCGTGATGCGCACCGCGCCGTCGATCAGGGTGCCGAGCTCGATCCGCCCGAGCTGCGCCGCAGGACGACCATCTGCGCGATGACGCTGGCGAAGGTCGCGAGCGCGGTCGCGGCGACGATCCCGGCGACGCCGAACGGCTTGTAGAGGGCGGCGGAGACGCCGGCGGTGACGAGCAGGTTGAGCGCGGCGATCGAGGTCGGGATCCAGGGCCGCTGGAGGCTGAAGAACGTCCGGGTCAGGATCAGGAAGAGCCCGTTGAACGGAAGCGAGAACGCGAACCAGAAGAGCGCGGTCGCGACGAGGTCGGTGTCGGAGGCGGTGAAGTCGCCGCGCTGGTAGACGAGCTGGATCATCGGCTCGGAGAGGACGAGGATCGCCGCCGCGGCCGGGATCGAGGACGCAGCAGGATCATGCCGCATGCCGTTGGCGACCGTCGGCGCAGGTCGTCGAACTCGCGGCGGGCGGCGAAGCGGGCGAGCGTCGGGAAGACGACGGTCGCGACCGCGACCGAGAACATCCCCTGGGGCAGCATGTAGATGCGGAACGCCTTGTCGATCGCCGCCGGCGCGTCCTCGCCCTGGCCCGGACCAGCGAGCCGAAGATGCCGTTGATCGCGAGGTTGAAGTTGATGAGCCCGAGGCTGATCGTCACCGGCAGCATCAGCAGCAGGACGCGCTTGACGCAGCTTCGGTTGCGCCACTCGAAGACGCGCGCGGAGCCGGAACGGCGTGTTGCGGAGGTCGTAGGCGACCATCGCGAGCTGCAGCGCGGTGCCGACGACGACGCCGATCGCGTAGGCGTAGATCTCGTCGCCCTCGGGGAAGGCCGGCGCGAGGCCGATCAGCACCGCGATGATCGCGAGGTTCCAGAAGAGCGGCGCGATCGCGAAGACGCCGAAGCGGTCGTAGCTGTTGAGGACGCCGACGACCACCCCGGAGACGCCGAGCATGATCAGGATCGGGAACAGGACCCGCGAGAGGGCGACGGTCAGGTCCGAGCTCGCTCGCCGTCGAAGCCCGGCGCGAAGAGCGGCATCACCACCGGCGCGAGCAGGATGAAGAGCGCCGTGATCAGCGCCGAGCACCAGGGTGACGCAGGAAGATCAGGGTCGAGGCGAGCCGGAACGCCTCGCTCTTGTGCCCTTCTCGAGCTGCTCGGTGAAGACCGGAACGAACGCCGCCTGGAGCGCGGCGTCGGCGAACAGCGAGCGGACCAGGTTCGGGACCTGGAAGGCGATCGTGAACGCCGACATCGGGCCGCTGACGCCGAAGTAGCTCGCGGCGAAGATCTCGCGGACGAGCCCGGCGATCCGCGAGAGCCCGGTGGCGATGAGAAGAACGCCGTCGAGCGGCCGAGGCGCCGGCCCTGCTCGGCCTGCTCCAGCCTCCTGGGCGGCGACTCGGCCGCGGGGGCTCGCGAGCCGTATGCGATCGCGCCGGCTCGACTCGGTCGGTCCGTTCGCGTCATGGACCGCTAAAGTACGCCGCCGCCCATGGCAAACATCGCCTCACAGAAGAAGCGCATCCTCCGCACCGAGCGAGAGCACGACGAGAACCGTCGCCACACCGGCGCGGTCAAGACGCATTTCCGCCGGCTCGAGAGCGCCGTCGAATCCGGCGACGCCGAGGCGATCGAGGCCGAGCACCGCACGCTGATCGCTCGGATCGACAAGGCCGTCCAGAAGGGCGCCCTGCACAAGAACACCGGCGCGCGCAAGAAGAGCCGCGCCGCGCGGATCGCGCGCCGGCGCGTAGCTGACGGCCTTAAGCCTCAACCCGACGCCCGCTGCCCGCCTGACGGCGAGCGTCATCGCGACCTCGTCGTCGTAGTCGGAACCTCCGCGAGTCCACCACTCGAGGTCCGCGACCGCGCCGATCGCATCGGCGAGCTCCGCAGGATCGGTCCCGCGAACCGACTTGACGAGCATCTTCGACGGGTAGGGCGCCATCGGCATCGCCGCCTCGACCTTCTGCGCCGGCATCCCGCCTCGAGCATCATCGCCGCCTGGTGGGCGCTGCGAAGGCGCGAGGCCATGCCGTAGATCGAGCGGCGTCACCGCCTCGCCCTGCTCGATCAGGCGCGTCGGCGCTTGCGACGGCGGCCTCGACGTCACGGGCGACGATCGCGTCGCCGAGGGTCCAGCCCGCCCGCTCGGAGTTGTCCGCGGTGAGCATCTCGACGTCCTCGACGTCGACCGTGCCGCCCTCCCCCGCCCAGATCGCCAGGCGGTCGAGCTCGGTCGAGAGCCGCACGGTCCCCTCGCCGAGGCGGGAGACCAGGACGCGCGCCGCCTGCGGGTCGAGGGAGAAGCCGCGCTCGCGGGCGGCGGCCATGAGCCAGGAGGGAAGGTCGCGCGGCTTCGGCGCCTCGTAGGCGAGGACGTCGCCGCCGGCCTTGCCGACTGCCTCCGCGAGTCCCTTGGGGGCGGCGCCGCGGGCGACGAGGACGACGGTGACGTCGGGCGGCCCGCTGCCAGCGCGGCGGCGATCGGCCTTCACCTGGGCCGCCTTCCAGCGCTCGACGCCGTCAGCGAGGAGGTAGCGCCGCGAAGCGGTCAGCGAGATCGCCGGGATCGCGCCGATCAGCGCGTCGGCGTCCGGCATCGGCGCCCGGAGCGCCGGAGAAATCCTCGAGCGCGCCGGCGCCGCCCTCGCGCTCGGCGCGGGCGCGCAGGCGCGAGAGAGCGGCGTGAGCTTCGACTCGTCGGTCCCCGCGAGCAGGTAGGCGGGCTTCATCTCGTCCGGCATCGGTCGAGTCTAAGCGGGGCCCCGGAGGACCCGCCTCCGGCCTTCCCGCCTCCTATCGCGTAGCTATCCGGCCGCAGCAGCATCCGGGCGCTCCGCCGGAGGCGGCCCGCCTCCGTCCAGGCGCTGAGCCCGCCCGGGCCGACCTCGACGGTCGAGGCGCCGTCGAGGTCGGTGCGCAGCACGCAGACGTCGTGCTCGGCGAGCGCGTCCGTCGTCTCGGCGGTCGGGTGGCCGTAGGTGTTGTCGGCGCCGACGCCGATCAGCGCGACGCTCGGGACCGAGCGCGTCGAGCAGCGCGTCGAGGCCCGCGTCCTCGCTGCCGTGGTGGGCGACCTTGAGGACGTCGATCGGGCCCGGGTCGAGGTGGGTGACCTCCTGCTCGGCGTCGGCGCTGAGCAGCGCGCTCCAAGCCGCCGAACGCGGGCGACCAGCGACGATCGCGTCGGCGTTGCGGTCCGGCGCGGGGCGCTCAGGTCGCGCGGGCGGCCAGATCACGTCGAGCTCGAGCCGCCCGAAGCGCAGCGCGCTGCCCTCGGCGACGCGAACGACCGCGGACGCCGGCGCCGCGAGCCATCGCCTGCAGCTCGCGGCGCCGGGCCGCGCGTGGACGAGCTCGCCGACCTCGACGCGGTCGAGCACCGTCGGCGAGGCCGCCCGCGTGGTCGAGCTCGTCGTGGGTGACGACCACGGCGCGGAGCCGCTCGACCCCGAGCTCCGCGAGCGCGTCGGCGGCCGCGCTCCCCGGGCGGGCCGCCGTCGACGAGGACGGGGTCGCCGCGCGGTGGCTGCAGCAGGATCGCGTCCCCCTGGCCGACGTCGAGCTCGGTGATCCGCAGGGTCCCGGGCGGCGGTCGAGCGGCGTCGGCTCCGGCGCCGAGCGCCGGGCGAGCGCGAGCGCGCAGCAGCGCCGGCGAGCGACGCCAGCGCGAGCCGTGGGGCGGACCCGCAGGCCGTCGCGCCGCGGCGCCGCGGCGAGCGCGCGAGCGCTCAGCGCCAGAGCGACCGCGACGGTAGACCGCCAGCGACGCCGCCACGCCCGGGCAGCGGCGACGTCGACCTGCGCCCACCCGCGGCGCGGCGAACGCGTCGGCGACCAGGCGACGTAGTCGATCAGCCGACCCTCGAGGAGCCGACCAGGCCAGCGGCTCGATCGGCCGACGCGACCGGGAGCTGGCCGAGCATCCCCATCGCCATGCCGAGCCACATCACCGGCGCGATCGCCGGCAGCGACGGCAGGTTCGCCGGGAGCGCCGCGACCGAGACCTGCTCGAAGTCGTGGGCCATCAGCGGCGCGGTCGCAACCGTCGCGGCGATCGTCAGCGCCGCTCCCTCGGCGAGCGGCGCCGCGAGCCGGCTCCGGGAGCGCGGCGCGAGGCCGCCGGCGATCAGCGTCGCGCAAGCGGCCGCCGCCCAGAGCGATGATCCCGACGACCGCCGCGAAGGAGAGCTGCCAGCCGACGTCGGCGCCGAAGCGCGGGTCGATCAGCAGCGTCGACGACGGCGGCGAGCAGCAACGGGTAGGCGCGCTCGGCCGGGCGCCCGGCCAGGGTCGCGACGATCCCCGCCGCGCCCATCACCCCGGCGCGCTGGATCGACGGCCCGGCGCCGGCGATCGGCACGTAGACCGCGATCAGCAGCGAGCGTGAGCACCAGCCGCATCCGCAGGCCCACGCCGAACAGCGCGAAGAGCGACGCCGGCGAGGATCGCCAGCAGCATCACGTTCTGGCCGCTCACCGCCAGCAGGTGGGCGAGGCCGGCGCGCTTGAACGCGTCGCGCGTCGCCGGGTCGATCTCGTCGTCCTGGCCGAGGACGAAGCCGCGGGCGAGCGCCGACTCCTCGGCGTCCATCCCGGTCCCCGAGCGCGGCCTCGGCGCGGCCGCGGACCCGGTCGAGGGCGCCGGCGATCCCGCCGCGGCCGCCCCTGTCGAGCGCAACTCGCTCGGCGCGAAGCTCGAGCGCCGCGCCGGCGCGCTCGAGCTCGCGCGCGGCGCGAACCGTCCGGGGCTCGGCGAGCCGCCCGGCGCCTCGACCGCCGACGCCGACCGGCAGCCCGCCGACCGGCTCGGGCGCGACGACGAGGATGCGGCCGTCGTCGCGTCTCGAGCGGGACCCGGACCTCGCCGAAGCTCGCGCTGCGGGACGCGCGGCGACGTAGCCCTCGACCGCCACCTCGGCGCCGGCCGGCCGCTGCAGCGCGCCGCGCGTCGATCGCCGCGAGCCGGAGGCCGCCGAGCCCCGCAGGCCCGCGACCGCGCGGCGAGGGCGAGCGCGAGCCGAGCCAGGCGGCGACGGCGCGCCGCCGAGCGTCGCCCCGGCTCGGCCAGCGACCGGCGCGCGCCCGAGAGCCAGCGCGCGAGCGCGGCCGCGACGAGCACGGCAGCCAGCCGCCCGGGGCGGCGCCGTGGGCGCACGGCGAGCAGCCCGACCGGCGCCGCCGGCGAGCAGCCGCGTGGCGCCACCAGCCGGCGGCCCCGCTCACGGCTGCAGGCGGTCGCGCGAGCGCCTCGATCGTCGCCGGGCCGATCCCGGGGATCTCGTCGAGCTCGTCGATCGAGGAGACGCCGCCGTGCTCATCGCGGTACTCGATGATGTCGGCCGCGGTCACCGGGCCGATGCCGTCGATCGTCTCGAGGTCGGCCTGGTCGGCGGAGCCGAGGCTGATCGGCCCGTCGGCGGTCGGCTCGCCGGCGGCGGCGGCGCCGGCGGCCACCCGCTCCGGGACGACGACCTGCTGGCCGTCGGCGAGGCGGCGCCGCGAGGTTGATCGCGTCGGGCTCGGCGGCGCCGCGTCGGCCCCCCGGCGCGCTCGATCGCGTCGGCGACGCGCGAGCCGGCCGGCAGCCGGTAGACGCCGGGCTCGGCGACCGCGCCGGCGACGTGGACGACGACGTCGCCGTCGGACGCCGGCGCGGCCCGCCGCTGCCGACCGGCTCGGTCGCGAGCTGCGCTGCCGCCGCCGCCGCCCCGGCCGCCCGGTCGGCGCCGACGCGCACGGCGCGGACGCCGAGCAGGAGCAGGACGACGCCGATCGCCGCGTAGACCGCGATCTGGGCTCGGCTCAGCTCGGGCCATCGCCCGATCCGTCAGACGTCGCGCGCGTGGCCGATGCCGACGCGCCACGTCGAGCGACTGTCACGCGCGGCGATCGTGCCGACCAGCGTCGGACGGCGCCCTCAGCCGGTGCGAAGCCGCTCCCCCTCGGGCTCCTCCTCGGACACCTCGAGCCCGCTGACCGCGGCCCGCCGGCCCTCGGCGCGAGCGACGATCGTCCTCGACCGCCTCCGGCGGCCCTCGAAGACCACCTCGACGGCCGTCGTCGCGGTTCGCGCCCAGCCGGCGACCCCGCTCGTCGCGCGAGCCGCCGATCGACGCGGAAGAAGACGCCCTGGACCGCCCGCGGACGATCACGCGGCGGCGGATCGCGTCACGCGCCGGTCAGTACTCGTCGTCGTCCTCGTCGTAGCCGGCGACGGCGCGCCGGTCTGGCGGCCGAAGGTCTCCTCGACCGAGACGGCCGGCGACTGGACCGAGAGGAGCGCGAGGGGCTCCTCGCCCTCGTTGGCGATCGTGTGATCGCTGGCCGGCGGGATCAGGGCCAGGTCGCCGGGCTCGAGCTGCTCGGTGTCGCCGGCGGCCGACAGCGTGCCGGTTCCCTGACGACGACGTAGACCTGCTCCGCCTCCTCGTGGGAGTGGAGCTCCTGGGAGACGCCGGGCGGCACCTCGATCCAGGTCACGGTCATGTGCCGGGAGCCGAGCTCGCCCGCATCCATGAGGATGTGGGAGCTGAGCCGATGGAACTCCTTTACCGCGGCGTCGGAGAGGCGCCTGACGAGCACGCGGGGTTTCTAGCAGACCTGACTCGGAGGCCGACGCGTGACGTCGCCGCGATCGGGGGGAAGCCGATCGGGCCACGGGACCGGGGATCGCGCTCAGCGAACGACCAGGTTGACGAGCTTGCCGGGGACGACGATCTCCTTGACGACCTCGCGCCCGTCGATGTGGGCGCGCACCTTCTCGCTGGCGCGGGCGAGCTCGAGGAGCTCCTCCTCGGCGGCCTCGGCGGCGGCCTCGATCCGGTCGCGGAGCTTGCCGTTGACCTGCACGACGAGGGTGACGCGTTCGGCTGACGAGCAGCTCGGGGTCGGCCTCGGGCCACGGCTGCTCCCAGACGCGTCGCCGCCCTCGAGCAGCTCCCAGACCTCGGCCCCGAGGTGGGGCGCGAACGGGAAGATCAGCGAGGCGGCCGTCGAGGTCGGCGAAGCGCACGGCCCGTCGCCCTCGGCGTCGCCGAGAGTCGTCCTTGAGCCGGTAGGCCTCGTTGACGAGCTCCATCACCGCCGCGATCACGTGTTGAACTGGAAGCCGCGCTCGAAGTCGCGGGTCGCCTTGTCGATCGCCCAGTGCGCCTTCCGCGAGCAGCTCGCGCGCGGCGCCGCACGCTGCGCGCTGCCAGTCGCCGGCGCGCCGGCGTCGTCGGTCCGCTCGGCGACCTCGTCGGCGAGGCGCCAGAGGCGGCCGAGGAACCGGTGGACGCCCTCGAGCCCCTCGTCGACCCAGTCGCCGCCGCGGTCGGGCGGGCCCATGAAGCAGACGTAGGTGCGGGCGGTGTCGGCGCCGTAGCGGTCGACGTAGTCGGCGGGGCTGACGACGTTGCCCTTCGACTTGGACATCTTCGCCCCGTCGCGGGTGATCATCCCCTGCGTGAAGAGGTTCGCGAACGGCTCCTGCGACGCCGAGCAGGCCGACGTCGGCCAGCGCCTTGGCGAAGAAGCGCGCGTACATCAGGTGGAGGATCGCGTGCTCGACGCCGCCGATGTACTGGTCGACCGGCATCCAGTAGTCGGCGACCTCGCGGTCGAACGGCGCCTCGTCGTTGTGCGGGTCGAGGTAGCGGAGGAAGTACCAGGAGGAGTCGACGAAGGTGTCCATCGTGTCGGTCTCGCGCCGGGCGGGGCCGCCGCAGGTCGGGCACTCGGCGTTGACCCAGTCCTCGGCGGCGGCGAGCGGCGCTCTGGCCCTTCGGCGCGGTAGTCCTCGACGTCGGGCAGCTCGACCGGCAGCTGGTCCTCGGGCACGGGGACCATCCCGCAGTCGGCGCAGTGGACGATCGGGATCGGGCAGCCCCAGTAGCGCTGGCGGGAGAGCAGCCAGTCGCGCAGGCGGTAGTTGACCGCCGGCTCGCCGCGTGCCCTCGGCCTCGAGCCAGCTCGACGATCCGTCGCATCGCCTCGGCCGGGCGTGAGGCCGTCGAGCTCGCCGGAGTTGACGATCCGGACGTCGTCGGACTTGGAGACGAACGGCCTCGTCGGCGGGCGCCTCGGAGCCGTCGCCGGGCGCGACGACCTGGCGGATCGGCGAGGCCGAACTTCGTGGCGAAGGCGAAGTCGCGCTCGTCGTGGGCGGGCACGGCCATGATCGCGCCGGTGCCGTACTCCATCAGCACGTAGTCGGCGACGAACATCGGGATCTCCTCGCCGTTGACCGGGTTGGTGACGGTGCGCCCGAGCGCGGACGCCGGTCTTCTCGCGGTCCTCGGCGCCGCGCTCGCTCGGCCGAGCTCGCGCAGCGGCCTCGGCGACGTAATCGCGGACCTCGTCGGCGTTCGCGGTGCCCTCGATCAGCCGCTCGAGGTCGGGGTGCTCGGGGGCGAGGACGAAGAACGTGGCGCCGAAGAGCGTGTCGGGGCGGGTCGTGAAGACCGGGAAGTCGAGGTCGAGCTCCTCGCAGCGGAAGATCGACCTCGGCGCCCTCGGAGCGGCCGATCCAGTTGCGCTGCATGGTGACGACGTGCTCGGGCCAGGACTCGAGCAGGCCGAAGTCGTCGAGCAGCGGTCGGCGTAGTCGGTGATCCGGAAGAACCACTGCTCCAGGTTGCGCTGCTCGACCAGGGTGCCGCAGCGCTCGCAGCGGCCGTCGATCACCTGCTCGTTGGCGAGCACCGTCTGGTCCTTCGGGCACCACTGGACGGGCGGCCTCGGTCGCGGTAGGCGAGGCCGCGCTCGAAGAGCCGCAGGAAGAGCCACTGCGTCCAGCGGTAGTAGGCGGGCTCGCAGGTGGCGAACTCGCGGCGTCCAGTCGATCGAGATGCCCCAGGCGCGGAACTGCTCGCGGAACTGCTCGATCGAGCGCCCAGGTCGAGTCGCGCGGGTGCTCGCCGGTCTTGATCGCGTCGTTCTCGGCGGGCAGGCCGAAGGCGTCGTAGCCCATCGGGTGGATCACCTGGAAGCCGTGGCGGCGGCGGAAGTGGGCGATGGCGTCGCCGATCGAGTAGTTCTTGAGGTGGCCGACGTGGGGCTCGCCCGAGGGGTAGGGGAGCATCTCGAGCACGTAGGCCTTGGGCTTGGAGGCGTCGAAGCCCTCCTCGCCGGGGTTCGGGACCTCCCAGGTCTGCTCGGCGGCCCAGCGCTCCTGCCAGCGGCGCTCGATCTCGCGCGGCTCGTAGCGGGCGGCGCTCGTCGGTCTGCGTGTGGGTCGCTTCATCGGGCGCGGCGAGTCTAGGCGGGGAGCCGGATCTCGACCCCGAGGAAGCGGGCGACGTCCGCGACTTCGGCCGCGAGCGCGGCTTCGCGGGGCCGCGGCCGAAAGCGGTCGAGGACGAGCGTGCGCCTCGGCCCCGCTCCCCTCCAGCCGCCAGGTGGCGACCGCGCGGCCGCGCGGCGAGGACGACCGCGCGGATGATGCCGCCGCCGGGGACGACCTCGCGGTTGTCGGCGGCGCGGACGAGCGGCTCGCGCGACGCCCAGCCGAGCATCGCGGTGTCGAAGGCGGCGAGGAGGCTCGCCGGCGGGAGGCTCGGGCGGGTCGGCGTCCAGGGTGCCCGGGAGGGCGAGCAGCTCGCCGGCGCGTTCCAGCTCGCCGCAGGCGTCGAGGGCGCGGCGGCACTCGCCGAGCGGCAGGCCCGACCACTTCGCCGAGGTCCTCCGGCCGCCGCCGGGCCGTAGCCGGCGAGGTAGCGGCGGGCGAGGGTGGCGAGCGCCTCGTCCCGGTCGAGGACGGCGGCGGCTCGGCGGCGCGGAAGCTGCCGTCGGGGAGGCCCACCGACCCGGCCCGAGGCGCAGGCCCAGGGCATCAGGACGTTGACCGAGCGCGGCGCCGAGCGACGGGCAGCCCGCGCGCTTCGAGCCGCGCAGCAGCTCGGCGCGGGTCAGCGGCGCGTCGCGCTCCAGCTCCTCGACCATCGGCCGGGAGCGCCGTTCGCGCCGCATCGAGGTTGCCGCGCTTGTCGATCAGGTTCTCGTAGACGCGCAGGTTGCGCTCGGCGGTGAGCGCGTGGAACAGCGGCAGGTCGGCGGCGGCGATGAGGTGGACGGTGCCGCGGACCGTCCAGGTGCGGACGAGGCGAGGGTCGCCATCGATGTCGGCGCGCTCGATCCCGGGAACGCGCGAGCGCAGCGCCAGCCGCGAGGCGCGGACGTCCTGCGCCTGGATCCCGCAGACGGCGGCGGCGGCCTCCTCGGCGCGTCGGCGGCGGCCGCCTCGGGGGTCAGGCGCTGGGCGGCGAGGCGGAGGCGCAGCAGGCGGGCGGCGGAGATCGCGGCGGGCACGCCCGACTCTACGAGCGGACGCGGGCCGCGCGGCGCGCGAGCGGCGCCGCAGGGGCCCAGACGTGAGAAGGCCGCGGATTCCGCGGCGAAGTCAAGTCTCGACGGCCGGGGAGCTATCCCGCTCGCAGCACCTTCTCCATCGCCTTTCCCCGGGCCAGCTCGTCGATCAACTTGTCGAGGTAGCGGATCTCCCGCATCGTCGGCTCCTCGATGTCCTCCACCCGAATGCCGCAGATCACGCCGGTGATCAGCGATCGCGAGGGGTTCAGCTCGGGAGCCTCCGCGAAGAACGACTCGAAGTCGGTTCCCGCCTCGAGCAGCGCTTCGAGCTGCTCCTGGCTGTACCCCGTCAGCCAGCGAATGACCTCGTCGACCTCAGCCTTGGCGCGCCCCTTCCTCTCCGCCTTCGCGACGTAGTGGGGGTAGACGCTTGCGAAGCTCGTGGTGTAGATCCGGTGCTTCTTCACGGCGGGGAAAGGTACCCTGGCATCGATGGCTCGATTGATCAGGCTCGACCAGCACCGGTCACACGACGCTCGCCGAGTGGGACTCCGCCGAGGACACCGGCTTCGCCGAGGCCGAGCGGCTGTTCGCGGCCGAACGCGAAACGGGATGGTCGCCAGCGCGACCCGCGCCGACGGCACCGCCGAGGTCGTCCGCGAGCTTCCGAGCGACGCCGACGCTCGTCGTGATGCGCCGCCAGATCGCCGGCGGCTGATCGGCCCTCGCCGGTGAGCGGCGCGCTCCCCCTTCCCGGCGCCGAGCCCGAGGCGGGGTTCCTCGCGGAAACGGCGTCGGTGCCGTGGCGCCGGCGGCCGACGGATCGCTCCCTCCGGCAACGCGAGTGGCGCTGGACCGCTTGGACGGTGGCGATCGCGACCCCGTTCCTCGCCGTCGCAGTTGTGCTCGTCGTCCTCAGCCGCTGCTCGTGATCGTGTCGATCTGGAGCCTCGCTCACATGGTCGCGATCCCGGCCGTCTACGCCCGCCGCGGCGTCCGCTCGGTGGTGCCGCTGGGAAGCGAGCGCTCCGCCGCGGGGAGCGCCGAGGCAGGCGCGGAGCGCATGGCGCTTGGGCTGCTCGGGGACCTCGTCGGTCACGAGGCCCGCGAGCTGCTCGGCGAGACGGGGCTGGTCCTCGAGCGCGGGGAGCTCGGCGTCTGGCTCGTCGGTGAGCGCGGGGCGATGCTCATCCGCGGGCGTGGGCTCCGGACCGACTGCTGGTGCGTGCGGATCGCCGATGTGGAGGGGCTCCCCGCCGCCGACCGCGTCTCGCACCTGCTTCTCGCCCTGCGCGAGGACGAGCTCGGCTTCGCGACCGTCGCCAACATGGACTTCTCGGGAGCCACCTGGCGCGTGCGCGCGAGGATGGAGAAGCGCTCCCGCCCGGCGCTGGATGCGGCGAAGCTGGCGGCCAGGAGCGGCTGACGGCACCGAGGCCGGCGCCCAGGCCGCGGCTGACCGCACCGAGGGCTGCCGGCCAGGCCGCGCCCGGCGCTAACGGTCCGCCGCCCACCCGCCGATGATGGTGCCGGTGGGACGCCGACTGACACTCCTTGCGCTGCTCTGCGCCGCTCTCGTGGTTGCTCTCCCGAGCGCTGCGCTCGCCGGCAAGGGCGGCGGCGGGCGGGGCATCGCCAAGCTGCAGAAGAAGATCGGCTGGGGGCCGCTAGCAGCAAGAAGGCGGCGCCGCGTCGAGCGCACGCCCGAGGTGCTGCGCCCCGACAACGCGGTTCCCAACGCGACCGTGCCGACCGCCGAGGAGCTCAGCTACTTCCACGCCAACAGCGACATGCCTTACCAGCGCGACGTCGACGGCCAGTACACCGGGCTCGACCGACGACATCATCGAGTGGGCCGCCAACAAGTGGGGCCTCCCCGAGGAGGTGCTCCGCTCGGTCGCCGTGCACGAGTCGTGGTGGGAGATGGACACGCTCGGCGACAACGGCGACTCGTTCGGGATCTTCCAGGTGCGGCGGCCCTACCACTGCTGCCTGCCGTTCATGCGCGACTCGACCGCCTTCAACGCCGACTACTACGGCGGCATCATGCGCGCCTACTACGACGGCAAGATGGACTGGCTCAACAACCCCGACGTCCGCCCCGACAACGGCAGGAAGTACAAGGCCGGGCGACCTCTGGGGCTCGATCGGCGCCTGGGTGTCGGGCCGCTGGTACACCGAGCAGAACGCCGAGTACGTCGCCGCGGTGAAGGGCCACCTGAAGGCCCGGACCTGGGCAACGGATCCCTGGTTCCCGACGAACCCCTGAGCCGCTCCTGAGACGTGCGGACGCCTCAGCTCGGTCGGGCATCGATCTGCGCCGACCTCGATCACCTCGGCGTCCGGCGCCGGTCGCCATCCCGCGACATCTTCAGGCCCTCGCGCTTGAGCTCCAGCGCCATCAGCTCCGAGAGCGGCTTGCGGCCGATGATCGGGAGCTTGAACCGGCGGCTGAGCCGGTAGCCGATCGCGGCCGGGAACGGGACCGGCATCTCGACCTGGATGCGATGGACGTGGCCATCGTCGCCCTCGACCTCGAGGGTCGTCTCGGCGCTCGGGCGCGAAGAAGCCCTCGGGCTCGCCGACGTCGACGATGCGGGCGTGGCGGACGTCGCCGGTGACGAACGTCCGCACCGCGCCGACGATCTCGCGGGCGCGGATGAACATGCGCCGGGCGAGCGAGGAAGGCCCCGAGCGCGCAGCGCGAGCAGGACCAGGACGATCCCGGCACCACGTTCTGCCGCCGAGGATCGCCGAACGGCAGAAGCCGCGCGATGAAGGCGGCGATCGCGAGACGCTGAGCGCGCGGATCACGCGCGGACCTAGCCGGGAGCATCTCGGCGACGCGCTCGGGCGGGCGGCCGACGATCGCGCGCCCGTCGTCGGCGATGACCACGGGTCGCTCGATCAGGATCGGGTTCGGCGACCATGATCGCGATCCAGGCGTCGCGGTCGCGCTCCAGGTCGACGAGCCCGAGCTCCTTCGCACGGGCCTCGCCCATCCGGGCGAGCTCCCAGGGCTCGAGGCCGAGCGCGGTCAGCGCGGCGTCGAGCTCCGCGGCGGTCGGCGGGTCGTCGAGGTAGCGCCGGACCTCGGGCTCGGCGCCGGCTTCCTCAAGCAGCGTCAGCGCCTGGCGGCTCTTCGAGCAGCGCGGGTTGTGCCAGATCTCCATCGGTGGGTTCTATCGCGGCTGGCTCCCCCGGGACCAGCCGCGCCATCGGCTTGCCCGCGCGCGTGATCAGGAAGGACTCCCCGGCGGCGGCCCGCTGGACGAAGCGAGGAGCGTGGGCGCCGAACTCCTCGGCGCCCACGCTCTCAGCTTCTGAAACGGAGTGATGGAGCTGGAGGGACTCGAACCCTCGACCTACCGGCTGCCAGCCGATCGCTCTAGCCAACTGAGCTACAGCCCCGGGGAACTCGTAGTCGGCGGCGAAGTTTACTGCCGCTCGCTGATTGTTCCTCGCCGGCTCGAGGCGAAGGTTTATTTGCCGGATCTGCCGCCGGCTCGCGATCGGAATAGGTAGCACGCGATCGAGCTCGCCGCAGTACGACGGCGATCGCGTCCACCTCGCCGGCGGTATAGCTCGTGCGGACGTAGCCGCTTCGTCGGCGTGAGCCGTGCAAGCCTTGCGAGCTTCACGCGTCGATCGACACCGCCGTGACAGTCGGGCCCACTTGCACTGAACGCGGATCAGTGTGCGACCGGCTTCGAGGACCAGGTCGCAGCGCCCGTGCTCGACCAGCGGCCAGTAGACGCCCGACCCCGTGCGCGCCGCCTCCTTTGCGATCGCCAGCTCAGCCATCGCCCCCTTCTGATTCGAGCTCATCTCCTGCACGAACGGATGTTCGCACTCGCGGATCGGACGGAACGCGGTCGAGCACGAGGGATTCGGCGGTGCGCCCGAGTATTCTTTCGATGACCCATTCGCCCGGTGTTCGGGCGGCACCCAGGCAAGGAGTTCGGCCCCAGATGAGCGACCAGTTCGGCACCCCCACCCTCGGCACGGCAGATGCCCAGATGGCGCGCCAGTCGTTCCTGACGAGCGTCTTCGGCTGGATGTTCGTCGGCCTCGCCATCACCGCCGGCATCGCCGCCTACGTCGCCGCCAGCAGCGACATGCTCGAGCTGGTTCGAGGAGAACCCGTTCGCCTACTTCGGCATGTTCTTCGCCGCAGTTCGGCGCTCGTCATCGCGATCTCCGCCGGCATCAACAAGATCTCGCTACCCGGTCGCCGTCTTCCTCTTCGCGCTCTTCGCCGCGGTCAACGGCTTCACTTTCTCGGTCGATCCTCGAGGCCTACTCGACGGCCTCGATCGCGGCCTCCTTCGCCACCGCCGGCGGCATGTTCGCCGGCATGGCCGACCTACGGCTACGTCACGAAGCGCGACCTCTCCGAGCCTCGGCTCGATCCTCTTCATGGGCCTGATCGGCGTGATCATCGGCAGCGTCGTCAACATCTTCTGGGCGAACTCGGTCCTCTACTGGTTCGTCACCTTCGCCGGCGTCCTCGTCTTCTGCGGCCTCACGGCCTACGACATGCAGAAGATCAAGAAGATGGGCGAGAGCGGCATCGCCGGCGACGGCGGCGCAGAAGGCGTCGATCCTCGGAGCCCTCGCCCTCTACCTCGACTTCATCAACCTCTTCCTCTTCATGCTGAGGATCTTCGGCTCGGCCCGCTGAGGCGAGTCGGCCCCGGCCGCGGCTACTTCCGCGGCAGCTTGAAGGTCGACAACGCGCCGCTCGAGCGCCGCGCCCACGTAGAGGCTCTTCCCCCGCAGCGCGATCGCGTAGGCGCCGTCGAGCGCAGCGGCCGGCGCCTTGGCGCACCGCTTCGCCGACTTCGGCGGCGCCACGCACGAGACCCAGCCGAGCTTCCCGCGCTCGTCCAGCGCCAGCCGCGTGATCGAATCGCTGCCCTGGGAGGCGACGTAGACGTCTCGCCCCTTCAGCACCACGCTCGTCGCCTGGCGGATCGAGTCTCGCTTCGGGCTCGTGCACCCGCCCTTGCCGTCGTCGCCGATGCACGACCTGAACTTCACCTTGCCGCTCTTCGGCTTGCGCGTGAAGCTCGTCACGGTCCCAGCCTGGGAGGCCACGACGAGCCGCTTGCCGTCGGGGCTGATCGCGATCCCGCTGGCTCCCAGCAGGGAGTCGACCGGCAGCTTCTTGCACCCGTTCGCCCCCAGCCCCGCCCAGCAGCCCCTGTAGGTGAGCGAGCCGTCCTTCCCGCGCCGCAGCTGCGTCAGCGAGCCGCTGGCCAGCGACGCCACGTACAGGTCCTTCCCCTTCGGGTCGAGCGCCACGCCCGCGGCGCCCTCGAGCACCGCTCCCGGCGTCGCCGCGCAGCCGAAGTTCCCGGCGTCGGCGAGGCAGCCCGCGACCGGCAGCGCGCCGTCGGGCGCGCGCTTCAGCCAGCTCACCGCGGCGACGTCGAACGACGCCGTGTAGACGTCGCCCCCGCCGGGCCCGACGACGACGCCCGCCGCGCCGATGAACGGGTCCAGCGTCGGATCCGCGCAGCCGCTCGCCCCCGCGTTGGCGGTGCAGGCGCCGAAGGTCAGCTCTCCCCCGCTCCCGCGCACGAACCGCGTCACCGAGCGGCCGAGCCCCGCCGTCACGTACACGTCTCCCCCGCCCGGGCTCACCGCCACCCCGCCCGCGCCCGCGAGCGACCCCGCGGGCGGCGCCGCGCAGCCGTTCAGGCCGCCGTCGGCGAAGCATCCCTGCAGCTGTCAGCTTCCCCGAGCCCGAACGCCGGAACGACAGCACCGAATCGGCCGCGTAGGCCGCCGCGTAGAGGCTCTTGCCGTCCGGGCTCGCCGCCAGCCCGTCGACCCCGACGAGCGAACCGAACGCGGGCGCCTTGCAGGGCTTCGCCGGCCCGATGCACGAGCTCAGCTTCGGCACCCCGCCCTGCTGCCTTCCCCTTCCCAGCCGCCCCCGCGTCGGCGGCGGAAACGCCGACGGCCGCGGCGAGAGCCGCGGCCGTCAGGCACGCCTTGATCAGAGCTGTGCGCCGGATCAGATTTCTTTGGTGATCGGCTTGGATGTGCTTGCGCGTCATTCCCTTGATGATCTTCCATGCCCACAGCGGGCGCATCTCGAGGTCACCGCGGGTCCAGATCTGCTCCAGCTTCTGATCGCCGGGAGCGTTCCGGGCGAACTTCGCCGCGCCCTTGATCGTCACCGTCACCTTGCCGTGGGAGCGCGCGAACTTGACGCGCTTGGCGATCTTCTTCCGGAGGTGGGCCTTGCGGATCACCTTCTTCAGATCGCCGCCCCTGGATGCCTTCACCGTGATCACGGCGTCGGTGAGCGGGTTGTAGGCCTTCTTGACCGGGCGGTTCTTGACCTTCGGCAGCTTCGCCTTCGGGATCGCCGTGGCGTCGCTCACCAGCGATGCCCTCCGGCTGCCTGACCTCGCGGCCCTTGATCCGCAGCTGCGGGGTGGTCGCTCGTCGGGTACAGCACGCCGTTCATCACGATCCGCTGCGGTCCCGCGGTCCAGCCGCGGAAGAACACGTTGGAGCCGATGATCGCCGCGTGACCGGTGCCGAACGGCTGGTCGACCGCGTAGGGCCGGCCGGGCAGCGTGCCCGGGGTCGTCGAGTTGCACTCGTAGCCGTAGGCCTTGAGGGGTCGGGTAGGAGATCGCGGCCGCTGCGGTACCGAGCGTCGCCGGGTCGAAGACGGCGTCGCCGCTGGCCTCGCGGTAGATGTAGCCGCCCTCGTCGAAGCCCCATGCCAACGGGTTGGTCGTGGCGAAGTCCCCGTTGTAGGCCGTGCCCGGCGTGGTCAGCGAACCAGCCGCGGTCGGGTCGGTCTGATGCGCGCAATGCGGCGTGAACTGCGACGTGTTCGTCGCCGACGTGTTCAGCGTCGTCATGCCCGCGTTGCGCAGGCTCGTCGCGCCGCCGGCGTTGTAGCCGACGTAGTTGCCGCCGCCGTTGATGAACGCCTGCAGCGCCGTGGCGCCCGCGCCCGCCGCGATCGTCGAACCCGGGTTGACGATGGCCGTGTAGCCGTTCGCCTGGCTCACCTGACCGGCGGCCAGCTCCGTCGACGTGATCGGATCGAGCATCGAGACCGGGACGTTCAGATCTCCTTCGCGAGCGCGAAGACCATCTCGCAGTACGCCGTCGAGGTGCAGTGGACGCCGTTGCCCGGGGGCGTGTTGGCCCCCGGGAACACCGGGTTCTGCGGCTCAGTGGTGCCGCCCGTGTACAGCGCGATCTTCGGCTTCGCAGCTGGAAGCGCGGAACCGGGTAGCTCGCCAGGCCGGTGACCTTGGTCTGAGCGGCCGCCGCCAGCGCGTTGATGTCGAGCGAGCCGAGGGTCGACGCGTCCACGAGCGCCGTGCCCGTCGGGAAGTGCACGCCGCCGTCGTCGAAGGCCGCGGTGCCGCGGTAGACCGTGGCGTTGCCGTCGAGCAGCTGCGTGACCAGGCCGAGCGCCTTGCTCGAGTCGGTCGGGAACGCCAGCACCGGGCTGGAGCCGACCGTGGCCCCGCCCAGTGACGTCGGGCCCGTGAGCTCGGTCATCGGCACGCCGGAGGGGAGCTGCTCCTGCAGCTGACCGCCGCCGCCGAGGTTGAAGAGCTCGGGGAATGACCAGTTGACGACGTCGTAGAAGTACGGGTAGGGGATGAAGGGGTCCTCCTCCATCGTCGACATCAGCCAGTGCTTCATCGTCTGCGCCGGCCGGGATCCAGTAGGTGCCCGCCTTCAGCGTCTGGGACTTGGTCCCGACCTCGCCGAAGTCGTGCGAGCCGGTGACGGCCACGTCCTGGTCGAGGCGGTAGACCTTCACGTCGCGGCCGCGAAGCAGCTCGATGACCCGAGCCACGTCGCCCGTGTGCTGTCCGGCCTTCAGGTAGAAGCCGCAGATGTCGTAGCTGGGCTGCTGCGAGATCTCACCGCTCGGCGGCGTGTGCAGCGGGCTGACGAGCTTGTTCTCCTGCAGCTCGCAGGCGGCGCCCTGCTGCTTCGCCTCCTCCCACTGGGAGACCCACTCGCGCGACAGCTCGTCCTTGTCCTTCGCGACGGCGTTGAGCGTCTCGTCCATCGCGAGGTAGTGGTCGTAGACCTGCTTGCCGTAGACCTCGCTGGTGCCCTTCTCGTAGGTCATGCCGGCCGCGCCCATGAAGAGCGAGGGTCCGGCGTCGCCGTACTCGTTGGCGAAGAGGTCGTACTGGTTGTAGTTGCGGTACTGGAGGCCCTGATCGTTGAACTTCTCCTGCAGCGCCGTCCCGATCTCCTCCTGGATGGTGTTGATCGAGAAGTCCGAGATCTCGTGGAGAACCGGGTCCTCGTTCGGCGGGAAGAAGTAGCCGCTGGTCTGCTGATGGGCGTCGATGAAGAACAGGCCCGGGTACTGAGCGGTGAAGTCCAGCGCCTCCCGGTTCGTGTCCTGCGTCTGGAACGCGAGGTCGCGGTTCTGGTCGAACGAGTAGGCGCTGGTACGCGTGTTGTTGTCGCGACCGTCCGGGTTACGGGACGGCTGGATGAACACGGTCATGTCCTGGATCCGGCGCACGTTGGCGCAGTCGGTCCGGGCGGCCAGCTCGTAGAGCAGGCGCATCGAGGCCTCGCCACCGGCCGGCTCGTTGCCGTGCGGCGTCCCCGTCACCCAGGCGAATGCCGGCGGGGCGCTGCCCGAGTCGAGCGTGCTGAGCGCGGAGGACTCGGAGATCGTGCCCTCCTGCACGCCGCGCCAGAAGGCGGCGTCGGTCTCGACGTTCGCGATGTTGCCGGGGGTGCCGACGATCGCGATCTTCACCGGGCGACCGCCGAAGGTCGTGCCGATCTGGCGGATCTCGACGCTGACCCGGGTGTTGCCTGCGGTCGCGTCGGCGATCGCCTGCTGGAACGCGTAGAGGTCGGCGATCGGGTGCCGGTTGTTGGTGCCGGTCTGGAACCCGCCGAGCGAGTCGGTCGACTGCCCGTTGTTCGTCGAGAAGTTGCCGGCGGCCTGAGCGACCTGCTTGAACGTCGGGATCGAGCCGTCGTAGCCGATGTTCTGCGTGCAGCCCGCGGGATCCGGAGCGGCCACAGCCTTGTCCGGGCCACCGGCCGCCGAGAGGGCGAGCGCAAGTGCCAGCGCGGCTGCGGTGAGAATCGCGAGGAGCTTCATGGCTGCCCTACGGTCGGTCGAGTGCGTGGGGGCGGGCATTACTTGAACCTCCGGCTGTAGCTGGTCGGTAGCAGGACCGAGTTGCCGCCGAAGCTGGCATCGACTGCGAACTTGTGCTTCTTCGTCTTGGCGACCTTGAACGACAGGGCGTAGGAGCAATCCGAGCTCAGCGGCACCTGGGTCAGCGGGAACAACGTGTTCCCGTTCAGGTCAACGGTCAGGGTCACCGTCCCCGTCGAGCAACCCTGATCCTTGCTCACGCGAGCGGGCAGGACCACCTGACCCTTGATCGTCCGCATCAGCTTCTTCTTCCCCTTCTTCTTCTTGCCCTTGATCTTGCCGCGGATGACGTCCGCGGTCAGCTTGTCGGGCTTGAAGCGGTCGACCTTCGTGGCCGCGCGTGTCGGAGGCGACCTGGTCGTTCGAATCCGTGAGGATCGCCTGCACGCTCTGGGAGCCGACCTCGGCGCCCGTCGGCAGGATCTCGCAGCTGTAGGGGGCGCTCGTGTCGGTGCAGACCGTGCGGTCCCCGAGCTTGAACTCGACTCCGTCGATCGTCAGCGTCGGGTCCACGGTCGTGGTCGCTCCGACCGTCGCGCCGGTGGCGGGATCGATCGAGGCGGGGACGCCGGTCAGGTCGACGGTCGGCGCAGCGGGCGGATCCGGCGGCACGATGGGCTGGCAGTTGTTCGGACCGACGACCGTGATCGTCGCGTCGTCGCTGGCCGTCTGGCCGATCGAGTCCTCAGCGATTGCCGTGATCGTCCGCGCCGTGCAGGTCGCGTTGTTCGGGATCGTGAAGGTGATGTCGTTGTCCGGCGGAGTCGCGACGCCGACCTGGGTGGCGCCGTCGAAGAACGTGACCTTGGCGACGCCGAAGTCGTCACCGGTGTTGGCGGTGGCCGTGACCGTGTCGCCCTGGTTGTAGGTCGGGCTGTTCGTCGTCAGCGCGATCGACGGGCCGGCGTCGGACATCGGCAGCGGCGCGTAGGCGACCGGGAACTGGCCGCCGTTCGGGATCGCCCTGGTTGCCGTTGCGGAACGGGCAGAAGTCGACGGCGTTGGAGCCGGGGACCGCGACGTTGGCGGAGCTCAGGCAGGTTGCGTCAACCGTGGCCGTGCCGTTCACCGGGTTCTCCTGGTACGGCGGGTTCGTGAGCGGGGAAACCGCTGGGCCCACGTTCGCGGTCGCGTTCGTGCGGAGACCCCAGAAGTTGTTCTCGGCGTTGGGCACCGTCGTCGTGTTGGCCGTCGTCCCGTCGAGGGTGACGTTGTTGAGGCCGTAGGCGTTGTCGGTCAGGTTGTTCGCGTTGATCGTCGAGGCGCCGGCCCCGATCAGGCGGACGCCCGCACCGAGCGGCAGGTTGGCGTTGTTCGTCGCCGAGTTCGGCGTCGGCGCCAGCGGGCCGTGAACGAGGTTGGCCGAGATCGTGTTGTCGATCGCGGTCAGGGTCGCGCCCGAGGTGACGCGGACGCCGTCCTGGCCGAAGTTGGTCGTCCCGGCCGTGGTCGGGGTGATCGCCGAGCAGTTGCCCGGGAGGTTGTTCGCGGGCGTAGCCGCGGGGCCGCCGAGCACGTAGGGCGGCGGCGTCGGGGTGTTGAAGGCCGTGCACTGGGTGCGGCCCACGATCCCGTTGCCGATCAGGGTGCCGCTTGCGTTGGTGACCGTCGAGGCGGTCAGCGGCGGCGTGTCGTTGGTCGCCGCGTCGATCAGGACGCCGATGCGGTTGTAGCGCGCGATCCGCGACTGGATGATGTTCAGGGGCGGGCGCGTGGCGGCGGGGGTGCCACCGCCGGCGGTGACCTGGGCGACGCCGTAGCCGGGGAAGTTCGAGCGGTAGCCGCCGGCGAGCGTCTCGGCGGCGTTGCCCTCGGAGGTGACGATGTCGGTGACGCGCGAGCGGAGCAGCGTGCCGCCGGCATCGCGGTAGACGATCCCGGCCTCGACGTAGACGCCGTTGCCGTCGACCGTGACGCCGGAGATGTTCACGGTCTGCGGCGCGGCCTTCGTGCCGATGATCGAGATGATGTCGCCGATCCCGTTGCGGATGTCGAGCGCGGGCTCGGCGATCTGGCCACCGGTGGCCGTCGTCCGCTTGGGCTGGATCGCGACGAGGTCAGCACCCGCACCGCGGATGTTGATGCTCTTGGAGGTGATGGAAAGCCCGTTGGTGCCGCTGGCTCCGTTGCCCTCGATGTAGTTGCCGGGGCAGATCGAGACGGTGTCGCCGTTGGCGGCCGCGTCGATCGCGTTCTGGATCTTCGTGTACTGCGCGGCAGGGCACTGAGCCTTGTCGTCGTCCACGGACAGCGTCGCCGCCGATGCCGCCGACGCGCCGATCAGCGCAGCCGTCATTGCCAAGAGCGTTGCCAGCAACCAACGGCCCATATATCCAACCTTCTGGAGAGTTTTGCCTGAACGGCTGCCCCCAAGCGGCCGTGAACGATCGCGCCAATATGTCAGAGGCGGCGAACCCGTGCGGACTGCCAGCGAAAAACCGCGGGTTAGCGGGGGCTACGCGTCGCCGACGTCGAGCACGATCTCGTCGTCGGCAGCTGAGCGCACCTTGAAATCGAGGTCGCAGCGCTCCTCGAGCTCGCGGAGGAGGTCGACCGGCTCGCTCAGGGAGACGTCGATCCGCGCCCGCCCCTCGGAGAACCGCTTGATCGAGATGTCGCCGGTGGCGCCGATCGCGTTCGCGGCGTCCTCGAAGCGGACGAGCTGGGAGAAGTCCTCGAACGGGCCCACGTCGACGCTGACGCTCCGGCGCTCAGCCCTGGCGCCCTTGCGGATCGTCTCGACGGCCTCGGCCGCCGGCGCGGTCACGGCCGCGTCGGGCTCCCAGCCGCTCGCGACCCGCGCGATGGCCTCCTCGAGCGCGAGCAGCAGCCGCTCGTGGCGCTCACCGCGGATCTCGGGGTTGGCGCAGGCCTCGGTCGCCGCGGCGCTGAGGAGCGCGGCCTCGCGGAGTGCATCGAGCCGGATCCTCGTCGCCTGGCCGCGGGCGGTCGTCCTCAGCTCGTCGAGCTGGTGGCCGATGAACGCGAGCCCCTCGACCTGATCGCGGGTCAGCTCTCGCGCATGGGTCAGCTCCGTGCGGAGCGTCTCGTTCTCGCGGCGGCTCCGGGACAGGGTGCTGCGGAGCTCCTGGACCTCGAACTCGATCCGCTCCGCCTTGCCCTCGTGCGAGCGCACCTCCTCGGTGCGCCTGCCGAGGTCGGCCTCGAGTGCATCGATCGCGCCCTCCACCTCCCGCGGGCGGTAGCCGAGCAGCGACCTCCTGAACCTTCCCTGAGCGATGCGCGCGAGGCTAGGTCCCGCGCCGGACGGATCAGCGCGCCGCGGGCGGAATGACTAGGCGTCGCCGACGGCACGGGCCGGCGGCTCGGCGAGGTCCAGCTCGAGCAGCTCGGCCCTCCCCCCAGAGATGCTCGAGCCGGTAGAGCTCGCGCGTTTCGGGGACGAAGATGTGAAGGATGCAGTCGAGGTAGTCGACGAGCACCCACCGGGCTTCGGGCAATCCCTCGGTCCGCCGCGGCAGCAGCCCGTCCTCGCGCTTGAGCACCGCCTGCACCTCATCGGCCACGGCCTTCACCTGGCGCTCGTTGCGCGCGGTGCAGATCACGAGGTAGTCGGTGTAGCCCACGATCTCGCCGACCTCGAGCGCGACGATGTCGGTTGCCAGCTTGGAGTCGGCGAGCTCGGCGATCCTGACCGCCAGCTCCTCCGGTGAGAGCTCGCTCATCGCACGACCTCGCCAACCGGGTCGCGGTAGAGGTTCCGCGTTGCGATCAGCCCGGCGACGTCGTCGGGAACCATCCAGCGGATCGGGCGGCCCACGGCGACGCGCCGTCGGATCAGCGACGAGGAGATCGCGACGGTCGGCATCACGATCGGCTCGGCGGCCGCGTCCGCTCCCAGTCGCTCGAGGGCCGCATCGACGCCGGCGTGGTCGGTTCCCGGCGCGCTCGGCGACGGCGATCGAAGCAAGCTCGAGGACGCGCTCGGGACGGCGCCAGCTCTCCAGGCCGGCAGCTACATCGGCGCCCATGACGAAGGTCAAATCACTCCCTGGCTTCTCATCCGCAAGCAACTCCAGCGTACGGTAGGCGAAGGACGGGCCCTCCCGCTCCACCTCAAGCGGCGAGACGCTCAGCCTCTCGTCCCCGGCGGCGGCCAGCCGGGTCATCTCCAGCCTGACCTCGGGGCCCGGCTCCGGCTCGATCTCCTTGTGGGGCGCGACGCCCGTCGGCACGAGCACCAGCTCGTCGAGACCGAGCGTGGCGACGGCCTCCTGCGCGAGCAGGAGGTGGCCGACGTGCGGCGGGTTGAAGGCGCCACCGAGGACGCCGACCCGGCCCCGATCCATCCGGCTCAACCTCGGATCTGACCCGACCCGTGGAGGACGTACTTCGTCGAGGTCAGCTCACGCAGCCCGATCGGGCCGCGGGCATGGAGCTTCTGGGTCGAGTTGCCGATCTCGGCACCCATCCCGAACTCGAAGCCGTCGGTGAAACGGGTCGAGGCGTTGACGTAGACGCAGGCGGCGTCGACGCGGCCGGTGAAGAGGTCGCCGGCCTCCGGTGAGGCGGTGACGATCGCCTCCGAGTGGCCGCTGCCGTGGGCGTTGACGTGGTCGATCGCCTCCTCGAGCGAGTCGACGACGCCCACCGTCAGCTTCAGCGCGTGGTACTCGGTGTCCCAGTCCTCGTCGGTTGCGGCTCCGACCGCGGCGTCCCGCCGGCCGCGGCGCGGGCGCTCTCGTCGCCGACCAGCTCGACCTGCGCCGCGCTGAGCTCGGCCAGCGCGTCGGGCAGGAAGCGATCGGCGACGGCGCGATGCACCAGCAGCGTCTCGGCGGCGTTGCAGACGCCGGGCCGCGACACCTTGGCGTTGAGGACGATCGCCCGCGCCATGTCGAGGTCGGCGTCCTCGTGGACGTAGACGTGGCAGTTCCCCGAAGCCGCGTAGAGGATCGGCACCTCGGCGACCTGCTCGAGCGCCGCCTTCAGGCCCTCGCCGCCGCGGGGAATGATCAGGTCGACGGACTCGCGCTGACGGGCGAGCTCGGAGAGCTCCTCGCGTCCACCGCCGGCGACCATCTCGACCGTGCCCGCGGGCATGCCCGCCTCGGCGACCGCTTCCTGGACGATGCCGCCGAGGATCGCGTTGGATGCCGCGGCGGAGCTCGATCCGCGCAGCACCGCGGCGTTACCGCTCTTCAGGCAGAGGGCCGCGGCGTCGATCGTGACGTTCGGCCGCGCCTCGTAGACGATCGCGACGACTCCGATGGGCACGCGCTTGTGCTCGAGCTCGATGCCGTTGGGAAGGGTCTTCCGCTCGATCACGTCGCCGACGGGATCGGGGAGCTCGACGATCGCCTCGACGCCGACGGCCATCGCCTCGATGCGGTCCTCGGTGAGCCGGAGCCGATCGATCAGCGCGAGCTCGAGCCCCGCGGCTTCGCCGCGCTCGAGATCGGTCTCGTTCGCCGCGAGGATCTCCGCGGTCCGCTCGCGCAGGAGCCGCGCGGTGATCCGGAGCGCCTCGTCCTTGGTCTCGGTCGGGACGCTCGGCAGCACGAGCGAGGCCTCACGGGCGCGACGACAGAGAGCGGTGACGGATTCGGTTGCTACAGCCATGAGACAAGGGTAACCAGACGCCGACCGGACGCGAAGCGGAGGATCGGCGGTTATCCTACGTGAGGACGAAGCGATCCCGGTGGATCGCCTCCTCGGCGCCGTCCGGCAGCATCGCCTTGACCTCGTCGCTGCGCTTGCCGATCAGCTGCCCGAGCACCTCGGAGGAGTGCTGCGGAGATCCCCTTGCCGACGATCCCGCCCCCGTCCACCACCTCGACCGGGTCACCGGCCGCGAAGCCGCCCTCGACCGCGACAACGCCGACCGGCAGCAGCGACGAGCCGCGCTCGCGCAGCACCTTCCCGGCACCGTCGTCGACGATCAGCCTTCCCCGCGCGGGGGTCGACCAGCGAAGCCACAGCTTGAAGCTCGGAGCGCGGCCGCTGCGAGTGTGGAAGGCGGTGCCGATCGGCTCCCCCCGGGCCGCCTGCAGCAGCGTCCCCTTCGCGGTGCCGTCGCAGATCGTCACGCCGACTCCGGAGTTGCTCGCCATCTGCGCCGCGACCACCTTGCTCCGCATCCCGCCGGAGCCGAAGGCCGAGGTCCGCGCGCCGATCTCGTAGCCGTCGAGCTCGGCGGAGTCGCGCACGTCCTCGATCAGCTCGGCGTCGGGGTTCTCGCGGGGATCGGAGCTGTAGAGGCCGGTCTGATCGGTGAGCAGGACGAGTCTGCCTCGCCTCGACCATGATCGCGACCTGGGCGGAGAGGAAGTCGTTGTCGCCGAAGGTGATCTCGTCGGTCGCGGTCGTGTCGTTCTCGTTGACGACCGGGACGACATGCCATGCGAGCAGCCGCTGCAGAGTCTGGCGCGCGTTCAGGTAGTGGATCCGCTCCGACATGTCGAAGGCGGTCAGGAGCACCTGGGCCGCACGCACGTCGTGGGAGGCGAGCCGGTCCTCGTAGGCGCGGAAGAGCGAGCCCTGGCCGACCGCCGAGGCGGCCTGCAGCTCGTCCACCGCGGTCGGGCGCTCCGCGAGGCCGAGCAGGCGCCGCCCCCGGGCGATCGCGCCGGAGGTGACCATGATCACCTCCTCGCCGTTCCCATGCAGCTCGCCGACCTGCGCGCAGACCTCGTCGAGGACGTCGGAGCGCAGCGCTCCATCCTCCCCGGCGACGATCGATGAACCCAGCTTGACGACGATGGTCATGGTCGTCGCAGTGTAGGTAGGCGGCCGTCAGCCCTTCGGCTTGCGGACGCGCTCGCAACCGCGAACGCGATCCTTGCGATCGACGATCGCGCGGTCGTCGCCCTTGCCGCAGGTGACGACGTCCCGGTCACCGTCTGCGGCTGCGATCCGGTCGTCGCCGGATCCGCCCTTGAGCTCGTCCTCGTTCGCGCCGCCGGTGAGCCGGTCGTCGCCGCCGTCGCCGTCGAGGCAGTCCTCGCCGGCGCCGCCCCGGAGCTTGTCGTTGCCGCCCTTGCCGTTGATCCGCTGACCGCCGACGCCGCCCGTGAGCTTGTCCTTCCCGCCGGTGCCGTCGAGGGTCGATGCGCAGGGCGATTGCCGGATCGGGAGGCGGCTCACCGCCGACCGCGGTGCAGTCGGTCGGCGTGTCGTCGACCAGCCTGGAGACCGCGCCGCCGAGCGACGCGACGTAGATCCGCCCGCAGGCGTCCTCGCCGAAGCTCGAGGGGCTGCTGAGCGCAGAGCCCCTCCGCACGATCATCGCTCGCCGCGGGCGAGCTGAGCACCGCCGAGCGGAGCTGGGCCCGGCAGAAGTCGGCGTAGACGTAGCGGCCGGCGAGCTCGGTCAGGCCGGGATCGCGGACGACGTAGCCGCCGGTGATCGAGCAGCCGCCGGCGGTGTGTGAGTACTCGAGCACCGGGTCGGTCGGGGCGACCCCGACGCAGCCGAGCGTGCCCGCGTAAGCGTGGAGCCCCTCACGGCAGTCCCAGCCGAAGTTGATGCCCCGGCCCGCTGCCGGGGCCGCCTGGTAGTCGACCTCCTCGTAGACGTTCTGACCGACGTCGCCGATCGCCAGCGCGCCCGTGGCCCGGTCGAAGGAGAACCGGTACGGGTTCCGCAGGCCGTAGCTCCAGATCTCCCCGCGCTCGCGCGTCGAGCCGTAGTAGGGGTTGTCCGCCGGGATCGAGTACGCCCCGGTGGGCCCCTGACGCGGGTCGATCCGCAGCAGCTTGCCGAGCAACTCGAGTCGGTCCTGGCCGTTCTCCCAGGGATCTCCCCCGCCGCCGCCATCACCCGTGCCGATGTAGAGGTAGCCGTCGGGTCCGAACTGAAGCTGGCCCCCGTTGTGGTTCTGGGCGTCGCTGTGGGGGACCGTGATCACGTTGCGCAGCGAACCGGCGTCGGCTGAAGTGCCCGAGGCGCGGAGCTCACCGACGTGGATGTTCCCGCTGTCGGTGCCCGTGTAGTAGACGTAGATCAGGCCCGAGGAGGCGAAGTCGGGCGGGATCGCAACGGACAGCAGGCCCTGCTCGCCGCCGGACTTGACGACGGGCGTCAGGTTGACGTACTCGCTCGTCCCCGCAGGCGTCGTCAGCTTGATCGTCCCGCCCTGCTCGACGACGAGCAGGCGATCGGGATCGCCGGGAAACGAGGTGACGAAGGTCGGGCTGGCGTAGGCGCCGACCTGCGACAGGGAGACGGCTTGTGCCTGCCCGGCGCCGGCGCAGCGAACGCGAGCGCAGCGATCCCCGCGGCCAGGACACCTTTCAGCTTCATGCGCGTCGAGAGTACGGATCTAGCCGTCGGCGGGATCCAGGTCGAAGACCTGCTCGCCGATCCGGACCTCGTCGCCCGGCTCGAAGCCCGCGTCGCGCAGCGCCTTGATCACGCCGATCTCGCGAAGGCGGCGCTCGAGGTAGGAGACCGCCTCGTAATTCGCCAGGTCGTGTCGCTCGACGAGCATCTCGACCCCGCGCCCCTCGACCGCGAACACGCCGTCGTCGACCATCACGACCTCGTAGCCGCCCGCACCGCGCGGCCGGTAGATCCGATGCTCGGCCTCGAACTCCGGCGCGCCGGGCTGGTAGGCCGCGCCGTCGTCGTCCGGATCATCGGATGCCGTCACCGCCTTGAAGACCGCCGCCACGAGCTCCTCGACGCCCGCCCCGGTTGCGGATGAGACCGTGAGCGGATCGGCCCACCCGGGGTGAGCCTCCCGCCACGCTTCGACCTCGAAGTCGACCTCCTCGGGTGGAACCAGGTCGCGCTTCGAGAGGACGACGATCTCCGGCAGCAGCTCGAGCCCGTGGCCGTAGGCGACGAGCTCACCGCGCACCGTTGCGTAAGCCGCCTCCGGATCGGTGTTCGGCCCGATCTCGAGCAGGTGGACGAGGACCCGGCAGCGTTCGACGTGAGCGAGGAACTCGTGCCCGAGCCCGGCGCCGTCGGCGGCGCCCTCGATCAACCCCGGGATGTCGGCGAGGACGAGCTGTCGCTCGCCGTCGTCGATGGTTCCCAGCACCGGCTCGAGCGTCGTGAACGGGTAGTTGGCGATCTTCGGCGCGGCGCGCGTGATCCGCGCGAGCAGAGACGACTTGCCGGCGTTCGGCAAGCCGACCAGACCAGCGTCAGCCAGCAGCCGCAGCTGCAGCTCGATCCAGCCGGAGTCGCCCTTGAGCCCGCGCTCGGCGAACCGCGGCGCCTGCTGCGTCGAGCTCGTGAAGCGCTTGTTCCCGTGACCGCCGAGCCCGCCGTTGGCGACGATCGCTCGCTGGCCCGGCTCGACCAGGTCGAAGAACTCCCCCCCGAGGCCGTCGACGCTGGTCCCCGGCGGCACCAGGACGACGCGATCGTCGCCGCGAGCGCCGTGGCGGTTCGCTCCCTGGCCGTGCGACCCGCGCTTCGCCCGATGGTGGGCGGCGATTCGCATCGAGGCGAGGTCGCGCTTGGAGGGGTCGGCGACCAGCACGACGTCTCCCCCGCGCCCGCCGTCGCCACCGTCGGGACCGCCGCGCGGCACGTGCGCCTCACGGCGGAAGCTGACGACGCCATCGCCGCCGCGCCCGCCTTCGACGAAGATGCGCGCGCGGTCGTGGAACATCGGCTCAGGCTACGGCGCGCGACCGGCGCGCCGCTGCCGCCGGGCCTTACTCGGAGTCGGGGGCGACCGAGACGGTCCGGCCGCGATGGCCGGAGGCGAACTCGACCGTTCCCGGGCGGGTGGCGAAGATGGTGTGGTCGCGACCGAGTCCGACGCCGTTGCCGGGCCGGAAGCGGGTGCCGCGCTGGCGGACGATGATCTCGCCGCCGGTGACCTTCTGACCGGCGAAGACCTTCACGCCGAGGTACTTCGGGTTTGAATCGCGGCCGTTGCGGCTCGAACCGAGCCCCTTCTTGTGAGCCATTACTCAGTCTCCTCGCTCTCTTCAGTCTGCTTGAACGAAAGGCCGGCGTCCGCGAGTGCCTTCTCGAGCGTCTCGACGGCCTTGGGGCCGACGCCCTTCAGATCGAGCAGCTCCGCCTCAGTCTTGCCGGCGACCTGCTCGAGATCGGTCAGCCCAGCCTCCTCGAGCGCCTCCGTCGCGGGCTTGCCGAGGTCGTCGGGCAGCCCCTTGGCGCCGGATGCCTGCCCGCCGCTCTTCGCGCTTCGGCTCCTCAGCCGCGGGCTTGTCCTCGGCTGCCTCAGCCTTCTTGGCGGCGGGCTTGCGGCTCAGCATCGCGACATCGGTGATCTCGAGCCTGGTCAGCTCGCTCCGGTGTCCCTTGCGCTTGCGGTAGCCCTTCTTCGCCTTGTACTTGAAGACGCGGATCTTGGGGCCGCGCTCGTGGCCGGCGACCTTCGCCTCGACCTTCACCTTCTCGAGGCCGGTGGCCTCGAAGACGGTGTCGTCGTCGTTGCGGAACATCACCGGGCGGAGCGGGATCTTGGCGCCCTCGTCCTGGTGGAGCTTGTCCACGAGCAGGGTCTGACCCTTCTCGACGCGGTACTGCTTACCGCCGGTCTCGACTATCGCGTACGTGGGCATGAGATGAATCTGTCCTGGTTCTTGATCAGTCTTCGGTGCTGGAGCTGGAACCGCTCCCAGCGCGGGAACGGCGCCGTCCGCCTCTGCGGCCGCGGCGCCGAGTGCCGGATTCTAGACCGTCGGCGTCCTCGGGGGATTCCTCCTCCGCAGGCACGCCCTCGACCAGCGTGGCCTCGCCGGAAGACCGGTCGATGGACTCGATCCGGACCAGCTTGCGCTGACCGACCAGCGACGCCGCGCCGGTCACGGTGATGACCAGCGCGTCGACCCGCGCGACCGCGTCGCCCGGGTTGTACATGTGCGGCTCATCCATGGTCAGCAGCACCTCGTCGCCAACCTGGAAGGGCAGCGCCCGGCGCTCGATCTCAGCCCGCGCACCCGACTCCGCCACCTCGAAGGTGTCGATCGGGAGCGCGTCGCCACCCTCGAACAGGAACGTCCGGCTGAGCTCCTCCTCGAGCTCGAGCAGGCCGCTGTCGTGGCGCATCAGCTCGCGCGCCACCTTCGGGTTGACGCGGATCAGGTGGGCGTCGATGCCCTCCCCCTCCCCGGCGACGACGTCGCGGAGCTTGCGCAGCACCTCGATCGCGACCGTCTCGGCGGAGCGGACGACGCCCTCGCCGTCACAGGTCGGGCAGCGCTCGGTGAGGATCTCGCGGACGCCATCGGTGACGTTCTGGCGGGTCATCTCGACCAGCCCGAGCGGCGAGACCTCGACCACGTAGGTCTTGGTCCGGTCCTCGTCGAGCGCCTTGCGCAGCGTCTTCAGCACCTGGTCGCGGTTCTTCGCCCGCGCCATGTCGATGAAGTCGATGACGATGATCCCGCCGATGTCGCGCAGCCGGAGCTGGCGGACCACCTCGTCGGCGGCCTCGACGTTGACCTTCGTGATCGTGTCCTCGAGGCGTCCCTTCCCCTTGCCGGTGAAGGAACCGGTGTTGATGTCGATCACCGTCAGCGCCTCGGCGTAGTCGATGATCAGGTAGCCGCCCGAGGGCAGGTCGACCCGGCGCGAGAGCGTCGATTCGAACGCCGCCTCAGCGCCATGGCGCTCGAACAGGTGCTCGGAGTGCGAGTGCATCTGCACCGAGTCGACGAGCTCCGGCGCCGTGCGCTGGAAGAACGACGTGACCCGCTGGAACTGCTTCTCGTCGTCGATCTCGGCCCCGGCGAACTCGCTCCCGAGCACGTCGCGAAGGACGCGGATCGGCAGGTCCGCCTCCTGGAAGACGAGCGAGGGAGCCGAGACGTCGGCGGAGCGGCGGTCGAGCACCTCGTGCAGCTTGTGCAGGTAGGCGATCTCCCGCTCGAAGTCCTCCTGCCGGGCGCCCTGCGCCGCGGTCCGGACGATGTAGCCGCCCTTCTCCTTGTTGGCCTTGTGGAGCTTCTCGAGGCTGCGGCGCATCGCCGTGCGCTCGCCGTCGGGCATCCGCCGGCTGACGCCGATCCCGGCGCCCTGGGGCATGAACACCAGGTAGCGGCCGGCGATCGACACCTGCATCGACAAGCGGGCGCCCTTCGTCTTCAGCGGGTCCTTGACGACCTGCACGACGATCTCCTGACCGCGCTTGATCAGCTCGTCGATGCGCCGGCCCTTGCCGTGGCCGCGCTTGGGCTGGGCCTTGCCGTCGGGGGTGACGATCTCGTCGACGTGGAGGAAGCCGTTGCGCTCCAGCCCGATGTCGACGAACGCCGCCTCCATCCCGGGCAGGACGTTGTCGACGACCCCCTTGTAGATGTTGCCGACGATGGAGCGCGAGCCACGTCGCTCGACGTAGAGCTCGCCGACGCGCCATTCGCTGCCGCCGCGCCCGCCACGGCCACGGCCGCGGCCGCTCTCGGGCTGCTGCGCTGCCTCGTCCTTCTTCTCGTTGTCGTTGTCCTGGGGGCTCTCGCCCTTCTCCTGGGAGGCGGGCCGACGGGCCTGCCCCTTCGCTTCGAGTACGGCTACGCGGGTTTCACCGGCGTCGACCGATACGAGGATCTTCTTCTTCTTCAAAGTGACTCACCTCAGAGTGCATGTCGGACCCTGCCTGGCGAGGCGAGCTGCGATTGGACGTAGACACTCTGGAGGACGCCGATGGCCATGAAAGTGGTCAGCACCGACGAGCCTCCGTAGCTCATCAAGGGAAGCGGGATGCCCGTCACGGGCATGATCCCGAGGTTCATCCCGACGTTGACGAAAACCTGGAAGAGCAACATCGCGACGATTCCCGCCCCGACCATGCTCCCGTACAAGTTCTTCGAGAGTGTCGTTATCCGCAGCGCCCGCCAGATCAGCAGGGCGTAGAGGGATAGGACCAGCCCGGCGCCGAGGAAACCCCACCGCTCCGCCACCACGGCGAAGATGAAATCGGTGTGGCCCTCCGGCAAGAAGCCTTGCTGGGATTGAGTGGCGTCCTCGCCTCGTCCGACTTTGCCGCCGGATCCGATGGCGATTAGCGCCTGATTCGTTTGATAGCTGGAGTCGGCCGGGTCGTCACTCGGATTGAGGAACGACGTCAGCCGCTCAGCCTGATACCCGTGAAGCACCGGTTGTCCGATCGCAGGAGCGATCACGACCACGACCAGTACCGCCGCCAAAGCGAGTCCGCCGAGCGCAGCGAAGTGCGTCCAGCGGATCCCGGAGACGAACAGGATCGTGAGTGTGATCGCGCCGTAGACCAGCGCGGTGCCCAAGTCTGGCTGTATGAAGACGATCGCCGCGGGAAAGAGGCCCAACGCGAGCAGCCGCGCGGTGCGCTGCCACTCCTTCTGCCTCCGGGCACGGTCGATCACGAAACCCGCAAGAGCCAGGATGAGCAACAGCTTGCCCAGCTCCGACGGTTGAAAGCTGAAGAAAGGAAGGTCGATCGAGCGCCGCGAGCCGCGGGCGATGTCGCCGAAGGGCATCACGGCGAGGATCACGAAGACCATGCCGAACCAGATGCCGACGCGAAGCTCGCGGAAGCGCGAGTAGTCGATCCGGGCGAGGGCGAGCATCAGCGAGATGCCGATGACGCCGTAGATGCTCTGGCGGATCGTGAAGTAGTACGGATCGCCGGCGATGTCGCCCTTCGAGGTCGCCGTGAGCGTGATGATGCTCGCCACGATCAGGCCGATTCCGGCGAAGGCGACGACGGGGTCCATGCGGAGGAAAGCGGTGCGCTCGGCGATGCCGGCGCTGCGTTCGTCGAATGTCTGGGGCTGGGCTAGCGTGGGCATGGTCGATCAGTCGTAAGCGGACGCGCTGCCGCTTCCGCAGGCGCTTGCTCCGTAGCCATAGATCTTGCGCAGGATGGCACAGGCCGCGGGCGCGGCCGAGTCGGCGCCGAAACCTGCATCCTCGATCGTCGTCACGACGACGTACTTGGGGTTGTTCGCGGGCGCCAGGACGGCGTACCAGGCCTGATCGGGGTTGCCCGGGCCCTTCTCGGCCGTTCCCGTCTTGCCGGCGACGTCGATCGGGAAGCCGCCGAAGATCCCCTCGGACGTTCCGGTCGGCTCCATCGCCGCCTCCCGGAGGCCCTCCATGATCACGTCGCGGACCTCGGGGTCGAGGTCCATCTGCCGCTGCGGGGCCGGCTCGATGGACT
Organism: uncultured Solirubrobacterales bacterium; assembly: GCA_963740845.1. Classification (GTDB taxonomy): domain Bacteria; phylum Actinomycetota; class Thermoleophilia; order Solirubrobacterales; family 70-9; genus RHKX01. Next base: position 70,461 of record CAVUFM010000020.1, on the reverse strand, counting down.
GGGTCACCTGCCCGTCGGCGTCCTCGGCCCGGTCGGCGAGGTGCGGGCGGACGACGTCGCCGCCGTTGCCGAGGGCGGCGTAGGCGACCGCGAGCTGCAGCGGCGTGATGCTGAGGTCGCCCTGGCCGATCGAGAGGTTGATGTTGTCGCCGACCGACCAGCGGCGGTCGGTCTCGAAGCACTCCCGCTCGTAGTCGAAGACCCGCTCCTTCCCGCAGGGGGAGTCCGGATCGGCGGCCTCGTCGTAGAGCTCGTTGCGCCACTCGGGCGTCGGCAGCAGGCCGGCGCCCTCCCCGGGCAGGTCGATCCCGGTGAGGCTCCCGAACCCGTAGGCGGAGGCCCACTTCTGCAGGGCCTCGTCGGTGTCGTTCTCGAGCTCGAAGCCGAGCTTGTAGAAGTAGACGTCGGAGGAGACGCGGTAGGCGTCGTACATGTCGATCGCGCCGTTGACCTGCTCGCCGGCGTTGCAGAACTCGTCGACCGAGCTGAGCGTGTAGCAACCCGGGTCGTCGACGATCTCGGTCGGGGTGATCAGCCCCTCCTCGAGCGCAGCGGTGCCGGTGATCACCTTCCACGTCGAGGCGGCCGGGTAGCCGCCCTGGATCGCGCGGTTGAGGAGCGGCTTCGACTCGTCGTCCTCGAGCGCCTCGGTGACCTTGGTCGAGACCGGCGGCGTGTAGACGTTCGGGTCGTAGTCGGGGTAGGAGCCCATCCCGAGGACGGATCCGTCGGTCACGTCCATCGCGATGAACGCGCCGGGGAGCCCGCCACCCTGCGCGACGATCGCCTCCTCGCCGGCCCGCTGGATCTTCTCGTCGAGGGTCAGGACGAGGTTGTCGCCGGCCTCGGGCTCGATCCGGCCCGGCTGCTCGGGCCCGCTCGGCAGGCCGGTCGCGTCCACCTGGACGCGAATGGCGCCGTTGCGGCCGCGAAGGATGTTGTCGTACTGGGACTCGAGCCCGGTCGCGCCGACCCGGTCGCCCGGGTTCAGGTCCGCGTAGGCGGGCTCCTCGAGCTGCTCGGGGCCGACCTCGCTGACGAACCCGAAGAGGTGCGCGCCGAGGCTGCCCTCGGGGTAGTCGCGGACGAAGATCCGCTCGGCGGTCACCCCGGGGTACTCGTCCTGCCGCTCGCTGAGGGTCGCGACGAGGTAGGGATCGACGTTCTGCTGCAGCGTCACCGGGCTCGCGGGCAGCAGCTTCGGACTGCTCCTTGATCTCCTTCTTGATCTTGTCGAAGGGCATGTCGGCGAGCTTCGAGAGCTTCTTCAGCTCCTGCGTTTCGGGCGTCGTTGCGCTTCGGCAGGCGATCCGGACGCACCTGGAGCGCGAGCACCGTCCGGTTGCCGACGAGGACGTGCCCGTTCGCGTCGAGGATCCGTCCGCGCGGTGCCTGAATCGGGATGTCGCGCACCCGGTTGGAGTTCGCCTCCCTGAGATAGGCCTCGCCGGACAGGACCTCGACGAACCAGAGCCGGAAGAAGATCACGGCGAAGGCGAGCAGGGCGAAGCCGCCGAGGACGCTGACCCGGAACGCGAACTGCGAGTGGGTCGGGGCGCGGTTGTCCTCCCCGAACATCAGCTGCCCCCCAGGAAGCCGCGGTCGCCGCGGATGTTCGCGAACGGTCCCGATCGGCCGCCGCGGCCGAAGTCCGGGCTCGGGCGCTCGAGGCCTTCGCCCGTGCCCGCGTGGCGTCGTCGACCAGCGCCGGGCGCAGGATGCGACGAACGAGCGGGAAGATCGGGACCGCGAGCAGCGCTCCGAGCAGGGCCTGGGCGACGATCTCACGGACGACGAGCGGGCTGACGGTCGCCTCGATTCCCAGGGTCAGCTGCATGGCGCCATATGCAAGCGCGGTGACGCCGGTCAGCGCGCCGGTCAGCAGCGGGGGCACGAGCGAGGAGACGATGTCGTAGCCCTCGCGCCAGCGCCCGGCGCCGTAGCCGGCGGCCATCAGCGAGAGCGAGGCGACGCCGAGGGTGCCGCCGATCATCAGGTCGAGCAGGATCCCGGCGGCGAAGCCGCAGACCGCGCCGGTCACCGCGCCGCCGAGCAGGCCGAGCGCGACGATCACCACCGGCACCACGTAGGGAACCGAGCCGAGCAGCGGGATGCCCGAGAAGAACGCGACCTGCAGCAGGACGGCGCCGAAGACCATCGCGGCGAGGCGCAGCAGGATCGGCGGGGTGATGATCACTCGGGGCCCCCGGTCAGCACGGTCACCTCGTAGAGGTCGTCGAAGTCGGCGTAGGGCGCGACGCGGATCGGATCCTGGACGTCCTGCTCGACGGGGACCGCCTGATCGACCTCGCCGATCGGGATGCCGGGCGGATAGGTCGAGCGCAGGTCGCCGCCGGCGTCGAAGCCGGCCGTGACGAGCTCGTCGCCCTCCTCGAAGTCGCCGCCGCCTCCCTCGATCAAACCGAAGTCGAGCCGGCCGGGAGCACCGACGACGGGGGCGACCGTCCCGATCGGGCCCTTGCCGTTGATCCGCGCGGTGACCGCGTTGGTGCCGTCGGTCAGGAGCTTGACGTCGGACCATGAGTTGTCGACGTTGGTGATGGTGCCGATCAGGCCGAGGTCGGTCGTGACCGAGTCACCGACCGTGACGCCGTCAGCGCCGCCCGCGTTGATGCGGACCGTCGAGTACCAGGAGCTCTGCGGGCGACCGCGGACGAACGCGTCGACCGGGTCGTAGGCGTCGAGGCCGGAGTCCTTCATCAGGTCGCCGAGGCCGTCCGCGTATCCGGCCCGCTCGAACTGCTCCTGGAGCGCGGTCGTCTCGGCGCGGGCCTCCGCGAGCTCGTCCTTCAGCTCGTCGTTCTCGCCGCGCGCGTCGAGCGTCTCGTCGAACCAGTTGACGAGGTCGCGCCCCGGCTTGAGCGCGCGGCTCGCGCCGTCGCCGATCGGGTTGAGGACCGAGGAGAGGCCGTTCTGAACGGAATGCAGCGGGCCGTCGTCAGCCTCGCTGATCGAGATGCTGATGAGCATCAGGCAGGCGACCACGAGGAGGACGAGAACCGCGCGTCGCCTTCGGACCTGCTTGCGATACATGGGCTACCGCCGGCGGCGTCGCCGCGAGTTCGCGTTGACGCGGTGGATCGTCTCGAACTCCTCGAGCGAGCGGCCCGAGCCGACGGCGACGCAGGTGAGCGGGGAGTCGGCCCGCTGGGCGGGCATCTGGCACTCCTCCCGGAGTCGCTCGTCGAAGCCCTGCAGCAGGGACCCGCCTCCGGCGAGGGTGATGCCGCGATCCATGATGTCGCCGGCGAGCTCCGGCGGCGTGCGGTCGAGCGTCTCCTTGACGGCTTCGACGATCGCGTTGACCGGGTCGGCGAGGGCGGTGCGGATCTCCTCGGAGGTCAGCATCACGGTGCTCGGCAGGCCGGAGACGATGTCGCGCCCGCGGATCTCGGTGCTGATCTCCTCGCGCAGCTTCGTCGCCGAGCCCGCCTCGAGCTTGACCTCCTCGGCGGTCTGCTGGCCGATCATCAGCTTGTGGTGGGTCTTGCAGTGGTTGACGATCGCGTCGTCCATCTCGTCGCCGCCGACGCGGATCGACTGGGAGACGACGATCCCGCCGAGCGAGATCACGGCCACCTCGCTCGTGCCGCCGCCGATGTCGACGACCATCGAGCCCGTCGGCTCGCCGACGGGGAGCCCGGCGCCGATCGCGGCGGCCATCGGCTCCTCGATCAGGTAGGCCTGACGCGCACCGGCCGCCAGGCAGGCCTCCTCGACCGCGCGCTTCTCGACGCCGGTGACGCCCGAGGGAACGCAGACGACGACGCGAGGGTGGGCGAAGCGGTTCTGGTGGACCTTCTGGATGAAGTGCCGGAGCATCTCCTCGGTCACGTCGAAGTCGGCGATGACGCCGTCCTTCAGCGGGCGGATCGCGGAGATCGTCCCGGGCGTGCGGCCGAGCATGCGCTTGGCCTCCATGCCGACCGCGTGGACCTCGCCCGTGCGCGAATCGACGGCGACGACGCTCGGCTCGGAGAGCACGATGCCGCGGCCGCGCACGTAGACGAGCGTGTTGGCGGTCCCCAGATCGACTGCCATGTCGCGGCCGCCGAATCCGGTCAGTGAGGAGAACATTCCCATGGGGAGATCTAAAGGCTCGAGTTGGGGTTGAGGTGCATGAATCTCATGGAGTGCTTGACGGTTCCGCCGCCGCGCCACACGAGGACGGAAGGTCCCCCTTGGCGCTTGCCGACGCGGTTTCCGACTCTCTCGAAGGTGCGTCGTGCCATCTCGACGGCCGATTGAGCCAGCGCTTTCGAGACGGCGTGCGGAGCGGCCTCAGTCTAGCGAAGAGAGTTTCCCCCGACCACTTTGTGAGCGTTTGCTGATCTGAGCCTAACGATCCATTAGCCGATGTGCAATCACCCGATCATGCGGCTCAGCAGCGGGATCGGCAACCCGATGACGTTCGAGAGGTCGCCGTCGACCCTAGCGACCAGCGATGAGCCGAGTCCCTGGACGGCGTAGCCGCCGGCCCGGTCCTCCCATTCCCGCGAGGCGACGTAGGCGCCGATCTCCCCGTCGGTCAGGTCGCGGAAGGTGACGAGGGTGCGCTCGAGCGCGGTCCGCTCCCCCATCTCGCCGATCACGGCGACCCCGCTCAGCACCTCGTGGGTGCGGCCCGCGAGCTCACGGAGGCGTCGTTCGGCGCCGGCCGCATCCTCCGGCTTGCCGAGGATCGCGCCGCCGATGGCGACATCGGTGTCGATGCCGATCACCAGCCCTTCGGACGCGCTCAGCTCCCGCCCCGCCCGCGCCTTCAGCAGCGCGTTCGCGACGACGAGCTCGGCCGGGTCCCCGTCGGTCAGCTCCTCGACGTCGGTCGAGATCGCCTCGAAGGGGACCCCGAGCAGGCCGAGGAGCTCGCGCCGCCTCGGCGAGGCGGACGCGAGGATCACGGGACGGCTGCCTACAGCTCGGGGAACCAGATGCCGATCTCGCGCGCGGCCGACTCGTCGGAGTCGGAGCCGTGGACGAGGTTGAAGGTGACCTCGGTGCCGAAGTCGCCGCGGATCGAGCCGGTGGCGGCCTCGACCGGGTTGGTCGCGCCGATCAGCTGCCGGGCGGCCTTGACCGACTCGACGCCCTCGAGGATCACCGCGACGAGCGGGCCGCCGGTGATGAAGGAGACGAGCTCGCCGAAGAACGGCTTGTCGGTGTGCTCGGCGTAGTGCTCGTTGGCGATCGACTCGTCGGCGGTGAGCAGCTTCAGGGCGCTGATCTTCAGCCCCTTGCGCTCGAACCGCGCGAGGATCTCGCCGGTGAGGTTGCGCTCGAACGCGTCGGGCTTGATCAGGATCAGGGTGCGTGAGTTCTCGGGCACGGTTGGGCCTCTCTTCTGTTCTTGGTTTGCGCTTGGCGCCCGGAGGGTCCGGGCTCAGGACTTGGTCGTCGAGCGGCGCCGGGGCGGCCGCTGGGAGCCGTCGGCTTCTTCCGCGGCGGCTGGCTCCTGCTTGCTCTGCCGCGTGCTGCGCTGGCTTCGCGTCTTGGTCTCGGTCGGCTTCGCCTCGGCTTCGGGGCTGCTCGATCTGCGTCGCGGCTCCTCGGAGGAGGTGCGGCGTGAGCGCTTCCCCCCTCCTTGCGTTCCTCGGCGGGCCGGCGAAGCTGGGTCTCGCAGTACGGGCACACCGACCACCGGGGGTCGACCGGCCTGCTGCAGGAGACGCACGGGTCCTTGAGACGGTGCTGGCACTCGGGGCAGCGCAGCCAGGAGCGCTCGATGGGGTGCTCGCAGCGAGGGCAGGACTGCGCGACGAGGTGGCGCATCCGCAGCTCGGAGGCCTGCGTCTCGATCTCACGCTCGCGGACGTCCTCGAGGAGCTCCGGCGGCCGCAGGATCGTGTAGATGAGCGGGCCGAAGAACGGCACGAGGCCGAGGACCGATGCGGTCGTCACCAGGATCGGATCGGCGATCCGGCGCCGGGCATCGGCGAAGGTCCAATAGGCCAGGGCCAGCCAGAGAACGACCAGCACGAGGATGACCAGGTTGACGGCCAGGTTGAGGCCATCGTCGGTGATTCCGAACAGCGCGAGGGGCACGAGAGCGGGCAAGTCTAGTGACGATACGGCCGGGGGCGCGCGAAAGGTCCCAAAATGCACGGGAGTGCCCGTGACTGGGCACGGGAGTGCCCGTGACTGGGCACGCGAGTGCCCGAGGGACGCGTCTAGAGGAACATGCGGCCGAACAGGTAGCCCAGGCCGAAGAAGACGAGGATCACGATGGCCACCACGGCGGCCACCAGACCCATCATCGATAGGAGCTCTGATCGCGCTTCACGGTCCATGCGTAACGCAGAAGGTAATGCGATCCGGCGCAGACCGCCACGCCGGATTCCTTCGCTGCAAGCTCGAGCAGCCGCGCCACGGCCGAAGCGGGATCGGCGATCGCCTCCGCCTTCACCCCCGCCGCCGCCAGCAGGGCGCTGAGCTCCTCCGGATCTCGCGCCGTCGCCCCGGGCCTCCCCATGGCCGGACCGGGGTCCGCGGCGGTGCAGATCGCGCCGGTCAGGACCGGGGCCAGCGCCGAGACGATCGCCTCGGCGTCCTTGTCGGCGAGGACCGAGAGACAGGCGAAGACGGGGCGTCCGGCGGCGAAGTCCGGAAGGGCCTCGGCGAGCGCGCGGGCGCCCTGCTCGTTGTGGGCGGCGTCGAGCAGGAGCGGCGGCTCGCCCGGGATCTCCTGCGCACGGCCGGGCAGGCTCGCCGACGCGAGCGCGGCGCCGATCCGGGCCGGGTCGAGCGGCTCGGGGCCGGGGCGCGCCTCCCGCGCGAGGGCGAGCGCGACCGCGGCATCGCGGGCCAGGAAGGGAGCGAGGTCGGCGGGAAGGAGAGCTGGGTCGAGTGATCTAGGCTCGACGACCCGCGCGTTCCGCTCGGCGGCGGTCCGGCGCGCCAGCTCCTCGACCTCGGGGGAGAGACGACCGATGACGAGCGCGGTCCCCTCCCCCAGCACCGCGAGCTTCTCCGCGGCGATCTCGAGCTCGGTGTCACCGAGCCACTGCGTGTGGTCGAGGCCGACGGAGGTGAGCGCGGTCGCGCTCGAGGGGATCACGTTGGTCGCATCGAGGCGCCCGCCGAGGCCGGCCTCGATCACGGCGACGTCAACCCCGGCCTGGGCGAAGGCCACGAACGAGCAGGCGATCGCGGCCTCGAACTGGGTGACGGGACCGTCGGAGCGCGCCTCGACCCGAGCGATCGCGGCCGCCACCTCCGCGGCGGCGACGGCGAACGCCTCCGGGTCGATCTCGGCGCCGTCGAGCCGCGTGCGCTCGCTCCAGCGCCAGGCGTGGGGCGAGAGGCAGGCGCCGGTTCGCAGCCCGCTCGCGCCGAGCAGCGCCTCGCACATCGCCGTCACCGACGACTTCCCGTTCGTCCCGACGACGTGGAGCGTCTCGTAGCCCCGCTGCGGCTGCCCCAGCTCCTCGCAGAGAAGCTCCATCCGCTCCAGCCCGAAGCTCCAGCCGATCGGCTCGAGCTCCGCCAGGTACCGCTCCGGATCGAGAGGCACGGACCCCGGTTCCACGAAGCCGGCTACCTATCCACCCAGCTCCGCGAGCTCGGCGCGGTAGCGCTCGAGCTTCTCGCGCTCCTCCTCGACGACCTCGGGGGGAGCGTTGGCGACGAATCCCTGGTTGGCGAGCTTGCCCTCCCCGCGGGCGACCTCCGAGCGCAGCTTCTCCCGGAGCTCGTCCATGCGAGCGGCGACCGCGTCGGCGTCGAGCGCATCCGAGGCCAGGACGTCAAGCGCGCCCACCGACGCGACCGGGTCGCCTCCCCCACCGTCGGCGCCGTTCACGTCGATCCTGGCGAGCCGCCCGACCAGCGGATGCGGCGCGTCGGCGCCGGCGACCGGGCGGGCGCTGAGCGTCGCCGCGGGGGAAACGCCGGCGAGCTCGCGCCAGCGGCGCAGCGCCCGGGTGGTCTCGATCGCCCGCTCGACCTCGGCCTCGGCCTCGGCGTCGATCCGGGCCGAGTCGGCCTGCGGGAACGGGGACACGATGAGCGGCTGCTCGCGGTCGGGCAGGTAGCTCCAGACCTCCTCGGTGACGAACGGCATCAGCGGATGGCTCAGGGCCAGCGTCCGCTCGAGGACGTGCAGGAGGTTCCCGGCGGCGGCCTCGTCGCCGTCGTAGAGGCGGGGCTTGACGATCTCGAGGTACCAGTCGCAGAGCTCCGAGTAGACGAAGCGGTAGAGCTCGAGCGCGGCGTGCGCGAAGTCGTAGGCGTCGAGGCGCTCGCCGACCAGCCCCACCGTGCGCTCGAGGCGGGAGAGGATCCAGCGGTCCTCGATGGCCTCCGCCGAGGGCGCCGGCGTGGCGCTCGCCGGCGTTGAGGAGGATCAGCCGCGAGGCGTTCCAGAGCTTGTTGGCGAGGTCCCTTCCCTGCTGGATCTTCGCCTCGGAGAAGCGCACGTCCTGGCTCGAGGACATCGCGAGGAGGCCGAAGCGGAGGGCGTCGGCGCCATGGAGGTCGATCTGCTCGAGCGGGTCGATCCCGGTGCCGAGGCTCTTGGACATCCGGCGGCCGTCGGGCGCCTGGATGATCGAGTTGATGTAGACGTCGCTGAACGGGATCTCGTCGAGGAACTCGATCCCCGACATGATCATCCGCGCCACCCAGAGGTAGATGATGTCCCGGCCGGTGACGAGGACGTCGGTCGGGTAGAAGGCGCGGAGCTCGGGGGTGTCGTCCGGCCACCCGAGCGCCGCGAAGGGGAACAGCGCCGAGGAGAACCAGGTGTCGAGGACGTCGGGGTCCTGACGGAGCCGGTCGGTGCCGGCGCCGCACTTCGGGCAGCCGTCGGGCTCGCCCTCGGCGACGATGGTCTCCCCGCACTCCTCGCAGTACCAGACCGGGATCTGATGGCCCCACCAGAGCTGGCGGGAGACGCACCAGGGCCGGATGTTCTCCATCCAGTCGAGGTAGACGCGACCCCAGCGCTCCGGCGTGAAGGTGACCTCGCCGTTCTTGACGACGTCGATCGCCGGCTTCGCGAGCTCCTCCATCCGGCAGAACCACTGCAGGCTGATCAACGGCTCGATCCGCTCCCCGGAGCGATGGGAGAACGGAACCGAGTGCGTGTAGTCCTCCTCGGCCGAGATCGCGCCGAGCGCGCGGAGGTCGACGACGACCTTCTCCTGCGCCTTGGCCGCCGAGAGGCCCTTGTAACGCTTGCCGGCGTTGTCGTTCATCGTCCCGTTCTCGGCGATGACGGAGATCTCGTCGAGGCCGTGCTCGCGGCCGATGTCGAAGTCGTTGGGGTCGTGGGCCGGCGTGATCTTCAGCGCGCCGGTGCCGAACTCGGGGTCGACGTAGGGGTCGGCGATGATCGGCAGGCGGCGGCCGACGAGCGGGAGCACGCAGTGCTTGCCGACGACGTCCTTGTAGCGCTCGTCGTCGGGGTGGACGGCGACGGCGGTGTCTCCCAGCATCGTCTCCGGGCGGACGGTGGCGACCGTGAGCACGCGGTCGGAGCCCTCGACCGGGTAGTCGATCGAGAAGAGCGTGTCGGTCACCTCGCGGTTCTCGACCTCGAGATCGCTGATCGCGCTGAGGGAGCCCGGGTCCCAGTTGACCATGTAGTTGTCGCGGTAGATCAGGCCCTTCTCGTAGAGGGCGACGAAGACCTTGTGGACGGCGCGCACGTAGCCCTCGTCGAGCGTGAAGCGCTCGTTGGCGAAGTCGCCGGAGGCTCCGAGCCGCTTCAGCTGCTCGATGATCTTGCCGCCGTACTCCTCGCGCCACTCCCAGACGCGCTCGACGAACGGGCTCGCGCCCGAGCTCCCGGCGGTCGATCCCCTGGGAGCGGAGCTCCTTCTCGACGACCGACTGCGTCGCGATCCCGGCGTGATCGGTCCCGATGATCCACTTCGCGCGGCGGCCGCTCATCCGCGCCTTGCGGATCAGGAGGTCCTGGATCGTGTTGTTGAGCCCGTGCCCCATGTGGAGGGTGCCGGTCACGTTCGGCAGCGGGATCGCGATCGAGTAGTTGTCCTCGGGCTTCCCCGCGGCCTCCGGTGTGAAGTAACCGCCTTCCTCCCAGGTGCCGAAGATCCGCCCCTCGACCTCGGCCGGTTCCCAGCGGGTGGTCTCCTCGAGGCGCTTGCGGCGTGCGTCATCCATCGACGGCGATGTTATTGACGCGCTTGGCGCGTGCGATTCGGCCCTCCCCAAGCGCACTCCAGACACAAACGCGTCTTGAGTGGTGCGGGGTCGCCCGTAACGGTGGGGGAATGACGCGAAACCGCGCGGTAGACCTCGGAAATAGGGCCCTTCTATGCGGTTCTGCGGAGATCGATCGCGCCATCGCGCGACTCGCGAAGCTTCAGGAGGGTCGCGCCAGTCGCGATCAACTGCTCGAACGGGGGGTGAGCCGGCAGGCGATCGAGCGCCGTCTAGCCACGGGTCGTCTGATCCGAGAACGAGCGGGTGTCTACGCCCTGCCCGCGGCGCCTCAATCTGTCCGGGGCCGTTATGCGGTCGCCTTGCTCGATGCGGGCAGAGGCTCGATCGTGAGCAACTCCTCAGCAGCGGCCGAGCACAGGATGCGGAAGGTGTCGCCAAGGGTCGTCGACATCACCAACGCCAGGCGGCTGAGCTCCCGCGAAGGGATTCGCGTCCATCACCGCGAGATCCATCCACTTGAGATCGTCGATCGAAACGGCATGCCCTTCACCAGCCCGGCGCAGACGGTGTTCGACCTGGCGACCCGATACGGCGCCGAATCGCTCGCCGAGATCGCGAATCAGGGATTCGTGGAGCGCGTGCTCACGATCGAGGCGCTCCGCACCGTCGAGCTGCGCAACGCCGGCCGGAGGGGATCGAAAGCGTTCCGGCGCCTTCTGGATCGCATCGATCCGAACGGCCGACGTGTCCGCTCGCCACTCGAGGTCCGTGTCGAGCGGTTCCTGCGAACCCGCGGGTTCCCGGATTGGGAGCAGAACGTGCGGCTCCGGGTCGGTGACGAGGTTCGCGAGCCCGACTTCCTCTGGCGCGCTCAGCGGGTGATGGTCGAGGCGGACGGCCGGGATCCCCACCTCGCTCCGCTCACGTTCGACGACGACCGGCGGAAGGACCGGCGCGCTCGCGTCGAGGGCTGGGAGCCGGTGCGCATCACCTGGGACGACATGGACTTCCGGCAGGACGAGGTCGACGCCGACCTCAGGGCTCTGCTCGGGATCGGCTAGTTCGAAAACCGCATCAGAGACCCCGCAATGAGAGGCCTCCTGTGCGGTTATGGGCGCGAGCGCCGTGTGCGCCGAGGGCGCCTAAGCGGTGTCCTCGAGCCGGTTCGCCGGCTCCGCCTCCGGGGCCACCGCCTGCGTGACGAGGGTCGGGGCCTGGCCCCGCTCGATCGTCTCGCGAGTGACGACGCACTTCTTGACGTCGCGGCGGCTCGGCAGCTCGAACTGGACCTCGAGGAGGACGTCCTCGATGATCGAGCGCAGGCCGCGGGCTCCGGTCTCGCGCTCGATCGCCTTGTCGGCGATCGCGTCGAGCGAGTCGGGGGCGAACACGAGCTCGATCCCGTCGAAGTCGAAGAGGCGCTGGAACTGCTTGGTGAGCGCGTTCCGGGGCTCGGTGAGGATCGTGATCAGGTCGTCGCGGCGGAGCTGGTCGATCGAGGCCAGCACCGGCAGGCGGCCGATGAACTCCGGGATCAGCCCGAACTCCATGAGGTCCTCGGGAAGCACCTGGCCGAACCACTCGCCGATGTCGCGGTTCTGCTTGGAGGCGATCGTCGAGCCGAAGCCGATGCCGCCGCTCGAGACGCGCTTCTCGATCACCTTGTCGAGGCCGGCGAACGAGCCACCGCAGATGAAGAGGATGTTCGAGGTGTCGACGGTCAGGAACTCCTGATGGGGATGCTTGCGCCCGCCCTGCGGGGGAACCGAGGCGGTCGTCCCCTCGAGGATCTTCAGCAGCGCCTGCTGCACGCCCTCGCCGGAGACGTCACGCGTGATCGACGGGTTGTCCGCCTTCCGCGTGATCTTGTCGATCTCGTCGATGTAGATGATCCCCGTCTCGGCCTTCTTGACGTCGTAGTCGGCGGCCTGGATCAGCTTCAGCAGGATGTTCTCGACGTCCTCGCCGACGTAGCCGGCCTCGGTCAGCGCCGTGGCGTCGGCGATCGCGAACGGGACGTTGAGGATCCGAGCAAGCGTCTGCGCGAGCAATGTCTTGCCGCAACCGGTGGGGCCCAGCAGCATGATGTTGGACTTCTGCAGCTCGGCGGTCTCGGCGGAGGTGCTCTCCTCCCCCAGCATCTGCACGCGCTTGTAGTGGTTGTAGACGGCGACGGAGAGCGCTCGCTTGGCGCCTTCCTGCCCGACCACGTACTCGTTCAGGATCGAGTTGATCTCCTGCGGCTTGGGGAGCGCGTCGAGCTCGAACGTCGGTGAGGTCGTCAGCTCCTCGTCGATGATCTCGTTGCAGAGATCGATGCACTCGTCGCAGATGTAGACGCCGGGGCCCGCGATCAGCTTCTTGACCTGACGCTGGGACTTCCCGCAGAAGCTGCAGAGGAGCTGCTCGTTGGAGTCGGTTGGACGTGCCAAGGGACCTGACCCTTCAAATCTGAAGACTGTGGACGGATGCGGGATCCGCGCCGATCAAAGGGTAAGGGACCCGTCGAGGCGCGATCGCCGGTTGATTACTCGGCGCGCCCCCCGGTCCCTGCAAGGGACGGGAAGATTGCAAGCCAGGCCCTGAGCGACGCGACCGGTGCCGGAGCGGTCGCGAAAGTGCACCGGTGCGGCGGGATCGCGTCTAGACTGCCCCACATCAAATTCGCCGGGGATGGCGATCCGTTCGAACGAGGAGAGGACTGAGATGAGGCGTGGACGTGTAGTGGTGATGGCGACGGCGCTCGTGGCGCTCGTGGCCGCAACGGGGGCGCTGGCCGCGCCGACCTCCAGCGTGAGACTGTCGGGTCACGCAACCGGAGACGACGAGTCGATCGTCCGGCTCAGCGTCACCAGCAACGACGTGATGGCCAAGTCCGTCAAGCGCTTCCGCTTCAAGAAGGTCGTCGCGACCTGCGACGGCGTCGTGCAGCGCATCAGCTTGAAGACGACCGGCCGCGTACCGGTCGACCCCGACGAGCGCACGTTCAAGCGCAGCTTCACCGACAGCATCGGCGGGCTGGTCAGGGTCGAGGGTCGGGTCAGCCGCAACGGCCTGCGCGTCGTCGGCGCGTTCAACGCGAAGTCGATCGTGGTCGATGGCCTCGGCACCACCTGCAAGGTCGCAACGCAGGGTTTCGCCGCCCATTCCTAGGCGCACTCGATGAGGATCGCGGCGGGCCAGCTGGCCAGCTGGCACCGCACGGCCGAATCGCGACGGCGGGAGCCGTCAGATCGAGGAAGAGGTGGCCGCCGTGGCCGTCCAGGCCACAGAGGCCGCCGATGACGCCGAGCTGCGCCTCCCGGCTAGCGATTCTCGATTACGCGGTCGACGATGCTGTACTCCACCGCTTCCTCCGCGCTCATGAAGTAGTCGCGCTCGGTGTCCTGCTTGACGCGATCGATGTCCTGGCCCGTGTGGCCGGCGATGATCTCGTCGAGGCGGCGGCGGATGTCGATGATCTCGCGGGCGTGGATCTCGATGTCGGTCGCCTGACCGGAGAAGCCGCCTGAGACCTGGTGGATCAAGATCTTGGAGTTCGGGGTCGCCATCCGCTTGCCCTTGGCGCCGCCGCAGAGGAGCAGCGCGCCCATCGACATCGCGATTCCGACGCAGATGGTCTGCACGTCGGGCTTGATGTACTGCATCGTGTCGTAGATCGCGAGGCCCGCGTAGACGGAACCGCCCGGCGAGTTGATGTACATCGAGATGTCCTTGTCCGGATCCTCGGACTCGAGATGGATGAGCTGAGCGACGATCAGGTTCGCGATGTCCTCGGTCACCGGGGTGCCGAGGAAGATGATCCGCTCGTTGAGCAGACGCGAGTAGATGTCGAACGCACGCTCGCCGCGCGAGGTCTGCTCGACCACCATTGGAACCATCGGGCTCATCGGCGCGGGAGTGTAACGATCGACTCCGGCGGGACCCGAGGCGCGGCCGCCACCCGACCCCGCTCACCGCTACTTTCAGCGGCGTCGCCCGTTAAGGGGGGACGTCCGACCGACCGAAGGAGCTTGACCTTGAGGAAGTTCGCAACCCTGATCACATCGGCCACCGCCCTCGTCGCGCTCGCCGCGCCGGCGCTCGCGGCGTCGGGCAACGTCAAGCAGACGGGGTTCATCGTCGGCGACAAGGCGGCCACCGTGAAGCTGCGGGTCAAGGTCGACGACGGCAGGGCGACGAAGGTCGGCGGCTTCAAGGCTCAGAACGTCCTCGCGGGATGCAAGAAGAAGGACATCCGCATCCAGCTGATCGCGCTCGAGCCGGTCCCGGTCAACCGCGACGGGGACTTCAAGGTCCGGCTGTCAGACGGCGAGGGCGGGATCCTGCGGATCAGCGGTCAGGTGCTCGACGACGGCGAGGCGACCAAGGGCACCGTCAAGACCAACGACTTCGACCAGGACGGCGACACCTGCCGGGTCGCGAAGCAGAAGTTCCGCACGAGCGTCCGCTGAGGGCGCACCCGGGGTCCGCGGCGACGACCTAGTCGTCGTCGCCCGGGGTCCAGAGCTTCTCGCCGCTGCCTGAGCCGCTCTCCCCCTCGGGAGTCCAGAGCTTCTCGCGAGCCTCAGCCGCGTCCATCGCGACCGGCTTGGCCGAGTCGACGACGAGGTCAGCGGCCTTGTTGATCCGCAGCTCCTCGATCAGAAGGACGTCGCGACCCTCGTCGCGCAGGCGCTTGAGCAGCTTCTCGGGCTTGCCCTTCTGCCCGGCCGGGGGCTCGAGCGCCTCGAGGAGCTCCTCCTCGGTGACCTCGATCTCCTCGGCGTCGGCGACCGCGGCGAGCACGGCCTCACGGCGCAGGCCCGCCTCGGCGCCCTCGGCCGACTCCGCGATCGTCTCGTCGCGGGTCTTGCCCTGCATCTGCAGGTACATCTCCGGGTCCATCCCGCTCTGCTGAAGCTGCCGCTCGATCCGCTCCCAGACCTCGGTCGCGCGAGCGGTGACGATCTCCTCGGGAACCTCGATCTCGGCGTTCTCGATCGCCGCGTCGAGGGCGGCGTCGCGGAAGGCGTGCTCGGCCCGGTGCTCGGCGTCGTGCGCCAGCTTCCCCTTGATGTCGTCGCGTAGCTCCGCGAGCGTGTCGAAGTCCGAGTTGTCGGCGGCGAAGTCGTCGTCGAGCTCGGGCAGCTTCTTCTCCCGGACCTCCTTGACCTGAACGGTGAAGACGGCGTCCTTCCCGGCCAGATGCTCAGCGTGGTACTCCTCGGGGAAGGTGACCTCGGCCTTGCGCTCGTCGCCGGCCTCGGCGCCGATGAGGGCCTCCTCGAAGCCGTCGATCAGGGAGCCGGAGCCGAGTTCGAGCAGGTAGTCGGTCGACGTTCCGCCCTCGAACTCCTCGTCGTCGACGACGCCGACGAAGTCGATCAGCAGGAAGTCGCCCTCGGCGCCGGCGCGCTCGACGGTGTCGAGCCCCGCGAGGCTCTCGCGCATCCGCTCGACCTGCTCGTCGATCTGCTCCTCGGGAACGTCGGGCTCGGGCTTCGGAACCTCGAGGCCCTTGTACTCACCGAGCGTCGCCGTCGGCCGGACGCCGACCTCGACCGTGAACTCGAGCGGATCGCCCTCGGCGGGCGGATCCGGCATGTCGAGCTTCGGGTCGCCGACCGGCGAGACCTTCGAGGTGAGCATCGCGCGCTCGTACCAAACCGGGAGGAACTCGCGGATCGCCTCCTCCATCACCGCGTCGCGACCGATCCGCTGCAGCACGAGCTTCGGCGGGACCTTCCCCTTGCGGAAGCCGGGGAAGCGCATCTCGGCGCCGAAGTGGCCGGCGGCGTGCTCGAGCGCGTGCTCGACGTCGTCGGCGGGCACCGTGGCGGAGATCTTCACCCGGGACTCGGGCAGCTCCTCGACTTCGGCGGTGACTTCGGCTGTGTGGTCGTGAGTGTGGTTGGCCATGGGGTCGCGGAACCATAGAGACCCGAGCGATTACCGTTCCTCTCGTGCAGCCCGGACGCGTCGCCATCGGTACCTGGAGCGGAGGTCACTACCTCGGCTACGGCGAACGCGTGGAGGAGGAGCGCCTGATCGAGCTCCTCCGCCCCGGCGACGGCATCAGCACCTTCATCACCGCCGACACCTACGGCCAGGGCGCCGCCGACTCGCTGCTGGGAAGGGCCCTGGAGGGCGCTCCGCGCGACGAGTTCAGCCTCGTCGGCTCCGTCGGCCACGACTTCTACGAGGGCGAGCGCGACGGTCCCCGCGGCTTCCCCCGGTTCACCGACGCCCGCCTGCGTGGCCCGGGCTCCTACGCCGGCTACCTGCGGATGGCCGCCGAGCGCAGCCTCGAGCGGCTCGGGACCGACCGCTTCGACCTGCTCATGCTCCACAACCCCGACCGCACCGGCTACACCTCCGAGGAGGTCTGGGACGCCATGGCGGCGCTGCGCGACGAGGGCCTCGCCGAAGCGATCGGCGTCGCTCCCGGCCCGGCGAACGGCTTCACGCTCGACGTCCTCGACTGCTTCGAGCGCTTCGGCGACCGGCTCGACTGGGCGATGCTGATCCTCAACCCGTTCGAGCCCTGGCCCGGGGAGCTGGTGCTCGACGCCGCCGCCGACTCCGGGATCGAGGTGATCACCCGGGTCGTCGACTACGGCGGCCTCTTCTGGGGCGACGTCCCCGAGGACGAGTCGTTCGGCCAGCACGACCACCGCAAGTTCCGCCCGTCCGGCTGGGTCGCGAAGGGCCGGGAGCGCCTCGGCTCGATCGAGCCGATCGCGGCCGCCCACGGACTGACCCTGATGCAGCTCGCCTGCGCCTGGAACCTCTCCCACGAGGCGGTCTCCTGCGTCGTGCCGACGCTGATCCAGGAGACCGGGCCGGCGGCGCGCCCGATCGAGGAGAAGCGGGCGGAGCTCGCCGCGCTCCCCGAGGTCGAGTTGACCGTGCCCGAGGTCGAGCGGATCCGCGAGATCGGCGACAACTTCGGCTCGATGGCGCTGAAGGGAGCGAGCCCGGCCCACGAGGGCGAGGTGAAGCCCGACCGCTGGCCGCTCTCCCCCGAGCTCGTCGCCGCCGGGGAGCGCTGGGGAGTCGTCGCGGAGCGCGATCTGATCCAGCTTCCCTCGGCTTGACCGCGGGCTCCCGCCACCCGCCTCGACCGGTTCCTGGCGCGCGCCGTCAGCGGCACCCCCGGGCGCACCTTCGCCTTCGTGGTCGATTTCGGCGCCGCCCTGGTCCGCGGCGCCCGGTCGAAGCTCGGCGCCCGCCGCGCCGACTGACCTAGTCGGCGCCGAGCCAGCCGATCCGCCGGAAGTAGCGGTGCATCGCGAAGACCGCGATCACCATCAGGAGCAGGGCTCCCGGGTAGCCGATCCCCCAGCCGAGCTCGGGCATGTCCTCGAAGTTCATCCCGTAGATGCTCGCGATGAAGGTCGGCACCGCGATGATCGCCGCCCACGCTGAGATCGAGCGGACGACCTTGTTCTGGCGCAGGGTGATCAGCGAGAGGTTCGCCTGCAGGATCCCCTCGAGCAGGTCCCGCTGGTCGTTGAGCTGATCGTCGACGCGGATCGCGTGGTCGGCGACGTCACGGTAGAAGCGCACGATTCGATCGTCCAGCTCGACGATCGTCCCCGCCTGCAGTGACTGCAGCGGCGCGATCAGCGGCTGCACCGCGCGGTGGAACTCGATCACCTCGCGCTTGAGGAAGTAGATCCGCTCGGTCGGGTCGTGGGTCTGCGCGAAGACCTGATCCTCGACCTCGGTGATGTCCTTCTCGAGGCCGGCCGCCACGGGCTCGTAGTCGTCGACGACCTTGTCGACGATCGACCACGCGGCCGCGGCCGGGCCGATCTCGACGAGGTCGGGGCGCGCCTCGAACTGCTTGCGCGCCGCCGCCAGCCCGCTCCCGATCCCGTGCCTGACCGCGATCAGGTAGTCCGAGCCGAGGAAGAGGTTGATCTCGCCGAACTCGACCTCCTCCTTCTCGTCGTCGTAGCGGGCGGTCTTCATGACGACGAAGAACGACCCGTCGTAGTCCTCGATCTTCGGCCGCTGGTGGGACTCGCGAGCGTCCTCGACGGCGAGCTCGTGCAGGCCGAAGGCCTCACCGATCTCGTTCAGCTCATCCGGCTCGGGATCGTGGAGGCCGAGCCAGACGAACCCGGCCTTCTCGCCGGCCGCCTTCGCGGCGGCGTCAACCGTCAGCGGCCCTTCGTGGCAGCGAGATCCCTCGAGGTAATGCGCGCAGTCGACGATCAAGCGACGTCTCCGCAGGGGTTGTTCGGGTCGTCCGGGCCCCCTCCTGCCCGGGGTGGCTCATTCGTCCCCGGCGTATCCGACGATGGACTTGTCGATCAGCCACTCGACCGGGGCGTGGTCGTCGGTCCAGACGTCCCCGCCGGGCAGCCGCGGGCCGACGCGGGCCGAGTCGGCCACCGCGAGGTTCCGCAGGTCGTCGGGGAGATCGCCGACCGCCGCGAGGAGGCTCGTGGAGTCGGCGGGCGCCTCGGTCCCCAGCAGCAGGGTGTTGGCGTCCTCGAGCGGGTCGCGCATCACCGTCGGGAACACCTCGGCCATCGTCGCGCCGAGCGAGCGCTCGAGGTCGTCGTTTCCCTCGGGATGGCCGACGTTGACGACGACGACCCCGCCCGGCGCGAGCCGGTCGCGGACGAGCTCGAAGAACTCCTCGGTGGCGAGGTAGAAGGGGATGTAGGGCTGGCGGTAGGCATCGACGACGATCACGTCGTAGTCGCCGTCGGCCTGTCGCAGCCAGGGCCGCGCATCGGCGGTGTAGGTGTGGAGGTTGGGCCCGCCGAGGTCGAAGAAGCGCTCGCCGATCTCGGTCAGCTCGCCGTCGATCTCGACCCCGTCGACCTGCGCGTCGGGGAAGTAGTGGCCGTACATCCGGGCGGCGGTGCCGGCCGCGTTGCCCAGGATCGCGACGCGCTCGGGCGCCTCGTCGAGCGAGGCGAACGGCAGCACGATCAACCCGTCCCAGTAGCGGCCGGTGAGATAGGAGCCGGGCCGGATCATCGAGTGGATCGCCTGCCCCTCGTTCAGCTCGAGGGTCCGGGTGCCGTCGTCCTCCTCGATCACCCGCGCGTACTGCGTCTCGGTCTCGGCCTCGTAGATGACCCGGCCGTCGTCGGAGCCCTTGACCACGCCGACGGGGAGCGCGAGGGCGAGAGCGAGCAGGACCGGGATCGGCGAGAACCGCAGGCCGAGGCCGAACGTTGCGGTGATCGCGATGACCAGGGCGAAGACGAGGAAGGTCCGCTGCGTCCCGACGAACGGGATCAGCAGGAGCGATGAGGTCATGGTGCCCGCGAGCGAGCCCGACGTCGAGATCGCGTAGAGGCGGCCGGCGACGCGCCCCGTGTGCTCGATGTCGGGAACCGCGAGACGCAGCGCGTACGGCGAGGCGGCTCCCAGCAGCATCACGGGGACGGCGACGAGCGCGAGGACGCCGATCAGGGAGCCGACGAACGCGCCGGCGGAGATCGAGTCGAGCGCGTCGACGGAGATGTCGAGGAACGGCTGCGCGACGAACGGGATGAGCGCCAGCAGGACCGAAGCCGCGAGGACCATCTTCGCGAGACCCTCGATCGTCGGGCTGCGGTCGGCGAGCCGGCCGCCGTACCAGTAGCCGATGGAGAGCGCGACGAGGACGACGCCGATCGTGTTGGCCCAGACGATCGTCGAGGCCCCGAAGAACGGCGCCATCAGCCGGGCGACGGCGATCTCGGCTCCCAGCGAGCCGGTGCCGACCACGAAGACCAGCACGTAGAGGTAGCGATTTCGGCTCAAGTCAGGCTCGCCTGGCCGCTCTTGGCGCCCTTGCCGGGACCGGGCGATTCGCCGCCCGCCTCGATCCGCTCGCGCAGTCGCGCTCCCTGCCCGGCGTTCACCGCGCGCTCGGCGCGCTCCTCGGTGAGCTCGACGCCGCGCTCGTGCGCGAGGTCGAGCAGCTCCTGCCGCTCGGTGTCCTGGCGCGCCCAGCGCAGCACGAGCCAGCTCAGGATCGCGATGGTCACGACGGTGCTCTCGAGCATCATCACGACGCCCGCCGTTCCCTGATCGGTGAGCGGCTCGACCCCGCGGGCGGCCTCGGTGTCGTAGCGGCCGTACATCACCGACCCCGACCACATCAGGACGTTGGCGAGCACCGCGCCGACGAGGCGGATGCCGAACGCGAAGCCGGCGGCCGCGGCACCGCCGAACCAGGCGGGCTTGGGGAGCGGGCCGAGGAGCGACATCCAGAACGCGATCCCGGCCGCGAAGAAGCTCAGGTGCTGGAGGGCGTGGACGAACTCGCTGTCGAAGGTCGCCGCCTGGTAGAGCGCCGGGATGTGCCAGATGTAGAGCAGGGACGCCCAGACCCCGAGGGCGACGATCGGGCTGGCGAGGTGACGGGTCCAGCGGAACGGCCGCCGGATCAGCAGCGGTTGCATGATCGGCCCGGTCAGCCCGAGGACGAAGAGGAGCGCCGCCACATCCATGATCAGCAGGTGCTGGATCATGTGGAACGTCAGGAGCTCATCCGCCATGCCGGCGAGCGGCGAGACGTAGGCGACCATCAGCACCACGAGCCCGGCGAGGAAGAAGAGCTGGCGCTGCAGCGGGACCGGGCGGCCCTCCTTCGACAGCGTGTTGACCCGGAGCGCGTAGCCGACCGCGGCCACGAGGATCGCCAACGAGGGGAGCGTGCCGACCACCGCCGAGCCGATGTCCGCGACGGTGAACATGGGGCCGGGAGGGTACTGAGCGGCGACCGGCGGCTGGGGCGGGCGGCGGGGGACGCCCCCGCCTTGCACTTCGTGCGGAAGAAGGCGGAGACGTCGCCCGCCGCTCGCCCTCTCCGCTCCGTTTTCTAGCTCAGTACGCCCTCGAGTTCGAGCAACTTGACCTTGACGTCGAGGCCGCCGCCGTAGCCGCCGAGGCGCTCCACCCGAACGGAGCACGCGATGACAGGGGACGACGATCGGGATCGGGTTGGCTCCGAGCGCGCTGCCGGCCGCGCGGAACGCGCGGGGGCTGCCGGCGCTCGCCGCCATCTCGCCGTAGGAGCGCGTCTCGCCGAACGGGATCCGCGCGGTCTCGCGAAGGACCTTGTTGACGAAGCCGGTGGTCAGCCGCCAGTCGAGCGGGAGGTCGAACTCGCGGCGCTCTCCCTCGAAGTACTCGTCGAGCTCGCGGCGGACGCCGTCGAGCCGCGCCGGGCTCTCGAGGATGCGCGGGGAGACCCTCTGCGCGAGCCAGTCGAGCTCGTCATCGAGCGTGTGATTGGGGTAGCCGAGCTTGATCAGCCCCTCCGAGCTCGCCACGCCAAGGAGGGTTCCCACCGGGGAGTCGATCTCGCAGTAGGCGAGGTCGAGCAGGCCCTCCCGCTCCGCCGCCGCGGCGATCCGCCCCTTCAGCCCCGCGGTGTCCACCTCTCCGGCCCCCGCGGTCAGGACGTCCTTCAGCTCGGTCTCGGTCCTCATCCTCGTACCTCCTCGATCTCGTTCGATTGCCTCAGCTTCGAGATGCCCTCGTGCACGTTGCGGCGGGCCGCGGCCTCCGATGTCTCCATCGCGATCCCGATCTCCCGGTACCGGAGGTCGGCGGCGAACCGCAGCACCACCGCCTCCCGCTGCTTCGGCGGCAGCTCGGCGACCGCGCTCCACACCTCGCGGTGGTCGGCCGGCGCGGCTGGGCCCGGGAACCTCGTCGGGCTCGGGGAGCCCGACCGGTCGCCGACGTTCGGCGCGGCCGGCGTCGATCGCCTTGCGGCGGGCGATGGTCAGGAGCCAAGCCCGCGGGTTGCGACCGTCGAAGCGGTCGATCGCGCGGAACGCCGCCAGGAAGGTCTCCTGGAGGGCGTCCTCGGCATCGGCGGCGCGCAGCATGCCGCGCAGATACGCGGCGACGACGGTCGCGTGCTCGTCGACCAGCCTCCCGAACGGCGGCGTCGTCGGCGCTGGCGTTGCCATCTTCACGTTCATCTCTGGTTCAACGCTCCCGGCGCCGCTTTCGTGAGGTCGCTGGTAGCGTCGCACGGGTGAGGAGAAACGCCACCCGCCTGATCATGCTCATCGCCGCTGCGGCGGCGGCCACCCTCGCCAGCCTCGCCTTCGCCGGCGGAGCCTCGGCGAAGACGACCTGGCTCTGCAACCCGGACACGAAGCCGAACCCCTGCTTCGGCAGCCTGAAGACCACGGTCACGGCTCCGGACGGCACGACGAAGGTCGAGACCGCGAAGAACGCTCGCAAGCCGAAGGTCGACTGCTTCTACGTCTACCCGACGGTCAGCGAGCAGCCCACGACCAACGCGAACCTGGACGTCGATCCCGCCCAGGTCGCGATCGCCGAGTACCAGGCGGCCCGCTTCTCCGAGGTCTGCGACGTCTACGCGCCCGATGTACAGGCAGCTGACGCTGCAGGCGATCAACACGACCACCGGCCTCGACCCCGCCGCCGTCAAGCTCGCCTACACCGACGTGCTCAAGGCCTGGCGCGAGTACCTGCGCGAGGACAACGACGGCCGCGGCGTGATCCTCATCGGCCATTCGCAGGGAGCCGGGATCCTGACCCAGCTGCTCCGCCAGGAGATCGAGCCGAAGAAGGCGCAGCGGAAGAAGCTCGTCTCGGCGCTGCTCCTCGGCGGCAACGTGACGGTGAAGAAGGGGAAGCGACACCGGCGGCAGCTTCAAGCGGACCCCGCTCTGCCATTCGAAGACCGACCTCGCCTGCGTCGTCGCCTTCTCCACCTTCGGCGAGACCCCGCCCGACAACCCGCTCTTCGGCTCCCCGACCGGCGCGCTCGTCGATTCCCACGGCGTCGATCCGAGCAAGCTCCGGGTCGCCTGCACCAACCCGGCGACGCTCTCGTCCAAGGCGGGCAAGCTGACGACCCTGGCCCGCGGCGAGCCCTTCCCGGGCATCCTCGGAGCCGGCCTGCAGATCCTCTACGGCGGCCCGCAGCCGACGGCGCCGACGCCGTGGCTCGAGCCGCAGGACCACTACTCGGGCAAGTGCGTGCGGCAGAACGGCTCGAACGTCCTGCTGCTCTCGCCGCGTGACGGCGCGGCGACGCTGAACCCCTCCCCCACGCCTGAGTGGGGCCTGCACCTGATCGACGTGAACGTCGGCCTCGGCAACCTGGTCAAGCTGGTGCGCGGCCAGGCCGCGTACTACAACGAGCCGTAGCCGCCCGCTCGACTCGCCTCGTCAGGCGAGTTTGACCGGCAGCTCCTTGAGCTGATTGACGAACTGCGTCGCCGCGTGGCGCGGCGGGCCGGCCAGCTCGATCCCCGGATAGCGGGCGAGGGTCTCCTCGATCAGCACCCGCAGCTCGAGCCGGGCGAGGGCCGTGCCGAGGCAGAAGTGCCGGCCGCCGGCGCCGAAGGCCTGGTGCTCGGGATTGCGCCGGAGGTCGAAGCGGTCGGGATCCTCGTAGCGGCTCTCGTCGCGGTTGGAGGAGACGTACCAGAGCACGACCTTCTCGCCCTTCGAGATCTTCTGCCCGTTGAGCTCGACGTCCCGCGTTGCGGTGCGGCGGAAGTGGGCGAACGCGGGGAACATCCGCAGCGCCTCCTCGACCGCGGCCGCTGACTGCGACGGATCGTCGAGGAGCAGCTGCTTCTGCTCCGGGTCCTCCATCAGCGCGCGCATGGCGCTGCAGTAGGTGGCCTTGGTGCTGTCGTTGCCGGCCGCCATGAGCAGGAAGAACCCCATGACGATCTCGTGCTCCTCGAGCTTCTCACCGTCGAGGTCGGCGTGGACCAGCACGCTCGTGAGGTCGTCCGTCGGGTTCTCGCGGCGCTCGGCGATCAGCTTCGTGCAGCGCTCGAACATCTCGGGGATGTCGCGCTCCATCACAGCGGGGACGCCATCGGGGTTGATGTCGGGATCGTTGGCGGCGAGGATCACGTTCATCAGGCGGGCCCAGGCGACGTCCTCGCCCTCGGGGACGCCCATGAAGCTGCCGATGACGCGCGAGACGAAGGGCTGGGCGACGTCGTTGACGAGGTCGACCGTCTCGCGGCCCTCGATGGCGTCGAGGACGTCGGCGGCGATCGAGCGGATCGCTTCCTCGTGCTCGGCGATGCGCTTCGGGGTGAAGCCGCGCTGGAAGAGAGCCTTGAGCCGGTCGTGCTTCGGCGGGTCCATCCCGATGAACATCGCCTGGGTCAGCTCGAGCGGCATGATCGCGTCGGTCAGGGCGGTGATCCCGAAGGCCGACGAGTACGTCTGCCAGTCGCGGCTGACCTCGTGGACGTCGTCGGCGAGCGTCACCGACCAGAAGCCCTCCTCGTCGGGGTACTGGGTGATCCGCGGGCTCCAGTGGACGGGGCACTCCCCGCGCAGGCGCTCGAACATCGCCTGCGGCGGTCCGTCCCCCCAGTACTCGTCGTCGGAGACGCAGAGGTCCTCAAGGGGAACGTCGGTCCCGTCGGGAGCGGTCTCAACCGCCTGCTCGTTCGCTGCCATCGATCTCTCCTCGGGAAACTGGCTGGGCAGCCAAGAGCCTATTCGGCTTGGCGCCCGGCTGAGTGTGTCGTCCGTCACGAGCATCTAGATTGCTGCGCGGATTGAGCGCGAACGGAATCAACGGAGAGCTCGGCCTCGGCATCCCGCAGCTGCTCGCGAGGGCTGAAGGCCAACCGGGCGAACCCCGACCTCGACTCGCTCGCCGCCGAGCGCGATCCCGAGCGCTTCGTGCAGCGGATGCTCCCCCACGCCGCGCGCAGCTTCGCCGCGAGCATCGTGATCCTGCCGCGCCCCGCCGCGCGGGCGGCGTCGGTGGCCTACCTCTACTGCCGGATGCTCGACACCTTCGAGGACCTGCAGCCCGGGACCGAAGCCAAGGTCGAGGAGCTGACCCGGTTCGGCGCTCGCTTCGACGGGTCGACGCCGCTGGCGGAGCCGCCATCGCTCCCCCCCGCCGCGGCCCGGGACGACCGCGACCGCGCCCACCTCCTGCTGGTCGAGCGCTGCGGGCTGGTCGACGAGGTCTACGCGACGCTCGGCGAGCGCGAGCGTGAGCTCATCGCCGAGCTCGTCCGCGACATGGCCGCGGGGATGGTCTGGTCCACGCGCGCGTTCGCCGAGCAGGGCGGCGTGCTGAATGGGCCCGAGCAGCTGGCCCGGTATTGCCGCGTCGTCATCGGCCTCCCCACCGTGTTCCTGCTCGAGCTCGTCCGATCGGCTGATTTCGACGCGGGGACGCGCGAGGACGCACTCCTCGTCAGCGAGATGGTCCAGCTCGCGAACGTGACCCGCGACATCGAGGCCGACCTCGAGCACGGGGTCGGCTACCACCCCGCCCTCCGGCCGCTGCTCGGCCGTCCGCCCACGAGCTCCGCGGACGTGGAGCTGGTCCGCGAGGTGCGAACGGAGCTCACGCTACATGGCGCTGACCCGAGCTCCCGCCTATCGCCGCATGTACGAGGGCCTGGGGCTCGGGGGGCGCCGCTCCGTGCGGACCGCGGCGATCGTGCTGCTCCTGTTCACGAGCCTGCACTACCGGCGCTGCGCGATCGAGACCGGCCACGCCGGATGGGGCTCCCCGCGCTCGAAGCGCGGCGTCCTCGCGCGCGGGCTCCCGTGCCTGCTGACCGCGGGCGCCGCCGATCGGGCGCTGCGCTCGGTCGAGCACGACCTGATGCGGGGAGCCTCCCAGCTCGCCGGGGCGGCCGAAGCCGGTGGCTGAGCACACCTACGCCACCGGCCTGCGCTGGACCGGCAACCGCGGCGAGGGAACGTCGAGCTACCGCGCCTACGGGCGCGAGCACGTGATCAGCGCTCCGGGCAAGCCCGACCTCGCCGGCTCCTCCGACCCCGCGTTCCGCGGCGACGGGGCCCGCTGGAACCCCGAGGAGCTGCTCGTCGCCGCGCTGAGCTCCTGCCACCTGCTCATGTACCTGCACCTGTGCGCCGAGGCGGGGGTCGTGGTGGTCGGCTACGAGGACGACGCCCGCGGCGCGATGGAGATGTCAGCCGACGGCGGCGGTCAGTTCCGCGAGGTCGTACTGCGGCCGCGGGTGACGGTCGCCGAGGCGGCGATGGTCGCGGCCGCCGAGGCGCAGCACGCCCGGGCGCACGAGCTCTGCTTCATCGCGCGGTCGGTCAACTTCGAGGTCCGGCACGAGCCGGTGACCGAGGTCGCGGGCGCCGGCTGAGGGACTCAGCCGCCGAGCTCGGGCGGCAGCGCCTTCGGCCCGCGCGGGTAGAGGTGGGCGAGTTGCTCCTCGGTCATCTCGAGTGTGTTCGCGAGCTCCTGCGGAGCGCCGACGACGAGCCAGAGGGCGTCGGCATCGGTGTCGTTGAAGAGCTGCCGCCCGGCGTCGGGAGCGACGCGGATCGCGTCGAGCGGCGCGAGCGTCAGCGGCTCGTCGTCGCCGATCCGCATGCGCCCGGTTCCCTCGAGCAGCACGTACATCTCCTCCTGCTCGAAATGGCGGTGCAGGGTCGAGGACTCCCCCGGCCGCAGCCGCCAGAGCCGGGTTCCCAGATTCTCGAGGCCGAGTTGCTTCCCGAGATCGGTGTTGAGCACCTTCATCTGATTGGACTCGCGCCAGAAGGCGTCGGCGGCGCGGAGGACGGTGTGGTCGGGATCGGTCACGGAGCGGATTCTCCCATACCGGCCTCCGGCAGCTTCATCCCGACCTCGCCCGGCGCCGCCTCGATGAAGCCGTAGCGGCGATAGAGGCCGCGGCCGGGCGGATCGGCGAGCAGCGAGACGTCGGCTCGTGCCGGGGCTCGCTCGCGAAGCTCCGGCAGCAGCGCCTCGAGGATCGCCGTGCCGATGCCGCGGCGCTGATGGTCGGGCAGGACCGCCATGTCGACGAGCTGGAAGGCGCAGCCGCCGTCACCGACGACGCGGCCCATGCCGAGCGCCTCCCCCGCCGCGTCGCGGACCGTCGCCGCCGCCCAGCTCCCTGCGAGCCCGATCTCGGCTCCCTCGCGGGATCGTGGCGTGAGGCCGGCGCGCACGCGCAGCGAGAGGAACTCGTCGACGGAGGGAGGCTCGAGCGCGAGCGTCAGGCCCGGGTCCAAGCTGCTCAGACCGGCTTCGTCGTCATCGCCCAGAGCGCGACGACGTTGACGACGAGCATCAGACAGAGGCGAACGCCGCAACCTTCGCGGTCGTGGCCGTCGATCCGTCGGAGTCGCGCGTCCGGCGCAGGGCGAGCCAGCCGGTGATACCCGCGATCAGCAGCAGCAGGAGCCCGGCGTCGCCGGCGATGTAGCCGACGTCGAGCCAGGAGGGCGGCTCGTCGAGATCCGTGTAGCCGAGGTCGCTTGCCACCCACTCGGCGGCGACGCGCATGACGATCCAGGCCGGGATGACTCCGAAGGTCAGTACGCGAAGGCCGAGCCTCAGGCTCGCCGCCGAACCCCTGCGCCAGGCCGAGACAGCTGGACGGACGCGAGGACGAGGGTGCCGAGCAGCGTCAGCGCGCCGAGGACGTGGAAGAAGGTCGACGTCGATCCGGGCCCCGAGCGCGACGGCCGAGAACGTCGCAACCGCCGAGAACATTTCAGGCGGAGGCGCGGTCGTTCATCAGACCGAGGAGCTTCTGGGTGGTGCTCCAGCTCCGGATCGTCATGTTCTTGTACTCGGGCTGCGCGACGATCTTGGAGAGCCTGCTTCCCGAAGCCTTCTCCGCGAGCCTCGAGAAGTAGACGACGCCGTTGCCTCGCCATTTCGCGTCGACCCCTTCGCGGGTCTCGGCGATGGAATGCGCGGCGGTGGCGGTCAGCGGCTTGCGGACGAAGATCACGTCGTTCCTGTGGGTGTCGGCGCCGAACCCCTCCGGCGCCTTCTCGACGACCTTGCGGAGCTGCGGCTGCGTGAGCAGGACGAGCTTCAACTCGATGCCGAACTCCTTCGCCAGCTCCTTCTCGAGCCGCGCCGCCAGTTCGTCAACGCGTTCGCGGGGGGAGCGGAAGAGCACGTTGCCGCTCGCGATGTAGGTGGAGACGTCCTCGTAGCCGAGGTCCTCGAACCCGGCCCGGAGGTCGGCCATCTTGATGAGGTTCTTCCCTCCGACGTTGATGCCGCGCAGGAGCGCGAGGCGGTCCGGCATTGGTTCAGCATGCCGGACCGCGCGATCGGATGAGGGGCGACCGCCAGGGACCGCCCCGCTCAGCCGCCCTCGTCGAGCATCCGCTTCATCGCGACGAACCCGACGCCGCGGGCATACAGCTTGTAGAGCCGGAATCCCGCGGCCCAACTCGGCTTGCACGAGCCGTCGAACAGCTCGGCGGCCTCCTCGTCGGTGAGCGCCGGGGCGTCGATGCCGGAGTCCTCGAGGTTGATCTGGCTGCGAACGTCGGCGATCGTCGCGATGCGCTGGCCTTCGTCGGCGGCGTTCCAGTCCCGGCACTCGACGAGCGAGGCGACCGAGCCGGCCGTCTCCTCCCCCACCGGCTCCGTCCCCGCGATGTCGACGACCTCGCCCGGCTCGGGCCGGGTGGCGCTCGTTCGAGGCCGGCGCCTCGGCGGCGGCTGCGGTCTCCGGCTCGGATGAGTCGTCCGAGCCGCAACCGGCGAGCGGCGCCAGCGCGGCGCAGGCGAGGACGGCGAGCGCGGCCGCCCTCAGCTCAGTGGGTCGGCCCGTAGCTGATCTCACCGGCGAGCCCCTGCGCCCAGTCCTCGAGCGTCCTGCCGTCCGTGGTCGCAGCCGCCTCGCGCTCGGCGTCGAGCGCCGCCTCCGCCTGCCGCTCGGCTGCCAGCGTCCCGGGTCGGGCCGGCGTGTTGTACCAGGAGCATCCTCCGGTATCGAGCTGCTTCGTCTCCCACTGCCCGTAGCAGGAGAGGAGGACCGGGGCCTTGCCCGCGTAGGCGGGACTCCCGATGCTGGAGCCGCAGTTCGAGGGCAGCGCGGCGGGGTCGCCGGTGACGCCGGCAGCAGTCCCGTCGGCGCCGATGTTGTCGAACCAGCAGTTGCCGGTGTTGGCGGTCATCTCGTCCCACCAGAAGTCGACGCCGTTGGGAGCCGTCGTGCTTCCCTCGGTGAGGCTCGTCTGGTTGCCGAACTTCGTCAGGCCCGAGTGGGCCTCGAAGTCCGGCGGCACCTGGCCCATGTGGTTGCCGGAGTACTGGTTGTCGCACGAGGTCGACACCGAGGTCTCGTGGCTGTTCGTCCGCGTCGGGCAGTGGATGGACGCGTCGAGCGCGCCCTCGGCCGTGCCGGCGATCGCGTCGGGAACCGAGATCAGCATCGTTCCCTGCCGCCAGTTGTCGAAGACCCAGTTGTCCTCGAAGCGGCCGTTGTTGTGGCCGGCCCAGAAGAAGCCGGTGCCGACGGGCTGGGGAACCAGCGCCTCGAACGGCGGGTTCGCCGTGTAGACGTCGAGGTTGTTCGCGTAGAAGTAGTTGTGGTCGATCTTCATCCCGTCGGCGGGGAAGCCGGGGTGCCCGGGCGCTGAGAGCGTGTCGGTCGTGAGGCCGTTCGCGTTCCCGTAGAAGTGGTTGTTGGTCACCCGGACCGAGTTGCCCATCGAACCGGAGTAGCCCATCGACGAGCCGTGCAGGTCGCACTTCTTGACGACCGTGTTGTAGCGCTCCTCGGGGTAGAAGCTCTCATCGCGGTACTCGCCCGTCTGCGGTGCGGCGCCCGGGTAGACGACCGCGTCGCCGGAGCCGAAGCCCTCGCAGTTCTTGATCACGTTGTGGTCGGTCGTGAAGCTGAGATGGCCGTAATCGGCGTTCCAGTAGAACTTCACGCGGTCGAGCAGGATGCCGTCCGTCTCCTCGGTGTAGAAGCCGTGCTCCTTGGCACCGCGCACCAGGAAGTTGCGGCCGACGAAGCCGTCGGTGCGATCCGTTCGCAGCACGACGTGCTTGGCGAAGCAGGGATTCTCCTGCCCGTTCTCGCTCAGGTGGCACTCGGAGGCGTGGATGTCTCCACCGGGGCGCGCCTCGGGCTGCTTCGGCTTCAGGTAGTTCTTGCCGGCGTCGAGCAGCACGTCCTCCGGCTTCACTCCCGAGCCCTCGAACTGGAGGTTGCAGCGCACGCACTCGCCGAGCTCCTGCTCGGGGATCCCGTGGCGATCAGGCGCCGGGGTCATCAGCGGCTTGCCCTTGATCTCGCGGCCCTGGATGTAGATCAGGTTCTGGTCGTTGGGGCAGCTCGCCTGGTACTCGTAGCTCGGAGTGAGCGCGCCGCTCTGGTCCTGCTGCAGCATCGTCGGGTTGCAGCGCGGGTTGTTCACCGGCGACTTGCGCGACTTCGCGCTCGGTGTAGCGGCCGGGCATGACCACGACGCGATCGTTGTTGCCGGCGGCGTTGACCGCGTCCTGGACGGAGTGGGACTCGCACATCTTCGCGAAGGCCTTGTTCAGCTTCAGCAGGCGCTTGCCCTTCTTCTTGCTGACCCTGATCGTGCCCTGGCTCGGCCGCAGCACGTAGCCCTTGCGGACCGCGCTCTCGGATCGACTTCCTGACCAGCTTCAGCGAGGTCTTACCCTTGCGGCCCTTGCAGGCGACGTAGGTGTCGCCTGGCCCTTCTCGTTCACCGCCGACTTCAGCGAGAGCGCTTTCGGCACAGCGCCGCCGGCCCCACCCTTGACGGACTTGTCCACGGCAGGATCGGGCCAGTACGACGGCCGCTCGAGGTGCCCGAAGGCGATGGCGGGCAGCGCCAGTGCTGCCACGAGTGCCATGAGAGCGAGCGCGAATGGGCGAACCCATGCGCGATCAGTCGACCTCTTGCCGGTGCGACCCATCAACCTGAACCTCCTGCTCGAGCGCGAACCCCCCCTAAGGGCCCGCAGACAGCCCAAGCCTATCCGGGTTCGCCCGCGTTTGGGCAGGTTCGCGCGAAATCGGGACTATGCTCGCAGCGTGGCAGGCCGCAGGATCCTCGGAGGACGCCCCGGCGAAGGCGAGCCGGGCTGGGAGCGCGACGACCGCACCGTCGGCTGGATCTACGGATCGATGCTGACGGGCGCGGCTGTGGTGATCGCTACGGCGAAGGTCGCCACCCGCCCGTGGCAGGTGCCGGTCTACACCGCGGTGGCGATGGCCGTCGTCTGGCTCTCCCACTCCTATGCCGCGTTCGTGGGCCACGGGGGCGGCGTGCGCGCCTCCGACCGACCTCGCCTGCTCGTACATGCCCTCCGCACCGAGCTTCCGGTTCTCGCATCCGCGATCCCGGCAATCGCAGCCGCCGCGATCGCGGGTCTGCTCGGCGCCGACGTGTCGGGAGTCGGCTACGCGGCGGTCCTCGCATCCGTCGCGACGATGGCGGTGACGGCGGCGCTCGCCGCTCGAAAGACCGGCGCCGGGGCGATGGGGATCGCCTTCGGGGCCATCTCGGCGTGCTTCGTCGGCGCCTTCCTGATCGCCGCCAAAGTCGCGCTCAAGTAGTCACAGGGCTTCGGTCGGGAGCCGGCGCGTGAAGGCAAGCGCGAGGAGCGCCGAGAGTCCAACCGCACCGAGGGCCAACCGCAGGGCGAGGAGCTGGGCCTCCCCGTAGTCCTCGGCGACGGCGCTCGCCTGGTCCTCGGTGAGCCCACCATCGAGTCCCGCTTGGTAGGCGGCGTCGACGGGAACGATGTCGATCCCCTCCTCGGTGCTGGCCACGATGGTCTGTCGGGCGGCCTCCGGGACGTCCGGGCTCTCGGCGACCCTCTCGCTGA
This sequence comes from uncultured Solirubrobacterales bacterium, assembly GCA_963740845.1. Taxonomy (GTDB): domain Bacteria; phylum Actinomycetota; class Thermoleophilia; order Solirubrobacterales; family 70-9; genus RHKX01. Next base: position 38,729 of record CAVUFM010000020.1, on the reverse strand, counting down.
ACCCGGTCGCCAGCGACGAGAGCAGCACGGCGCCGATGATCGCCGTGCCGAGCGAGGCGCCGAGGTTCTGAGCTGTGCCCTGGAGCCCTCCCCCTTCGCTGGACTTCTCCGGAGCCACCGAGGACATGATCACGTTGCCGAGCTGAGATGCCAGCAGGCCCGCGCCGGCTCCGACCAGCGCCAGAGCGCACTTGAACCCGAGGTCGTTCAGCTCGACGTCGAGGGTGCCGAGCATGACGAGGGCGCCGATGCTCACCGCAACCAGACCGACCTGAGCCACCGTCCTCGGCGACCTCCTGATGGCGAACTTGGGCCCAGCATGGCGAAGACGAGCATGGACACCGAGAGGGGAAGGAGCCGCTTGCCCGTCTCGAAAGCATCGAGGCCGATGACCACCTGCAGGTAGACCGGGATGACGAAGAACGTCCCCATCAGGACCAGCTGCTGACCCAGAAGGGTGAGGAGGCCGGCGCGAAGCTGACGCACTCGAAGGAGGGTCGGATCGAGGAGCTGCTCCTCGCCCTCCCGGGCGTGGCGCTCCTGCAGGAGCGCGAAACATCCCAGCAGGGCGAGGCCGGCGAGAATCAGGAACGGCGTCGGTGAGAAACCCAGTGGCGTGATCTCCGTGCCACCGATGACCGGAGGGTTCCGCGGCTGGACGAAACCCCAGGTGCTGCTCTGCAGGATCGTGATCGACGATCAGCCCGAGCCCCGCCGACGAGAGCGCGACGCCGCCCAGATCCAGATGGCGGCGCTCCTGGGGCTTCGGCGCCGACGGGATCTGCCCCCGCAGCAGCAGGATGCAGACGACGACGACCGTCTCCGCGGCGAACACGTAACGCCAGGAGAACTCCGAGGTCACGTACCCGCCGATCAGGGGCCCGACCGCCACGGCCATGGCGGCGACCCCGCCGAGCAGCGCGTAGGCGAGTGCCCGGTCCTTGCCCTCGTAGCTGGCGGCCGTGAGCGCCGCGATCGCGGGGATGACCATGACCGCCCCGAAGCCCTCCACGCCCGACCACCCGACCAGCAGCACCCCGAGGTTCGGGCTGAGGGCCGTGAGCAGCGATCCAACGCCGTAGATCGCCAGCCCGATGGAGAACGCCTGCCGCCGACCGAGGATGTCGCCGAGCTTCGCCCCCACCAGCATGAACGCGGCCATGACCAGCGTGTACAGCGTGATCGCCGTCTGCACCCCCTGGATGGAGGTGTCCAGATCCTCGACGATCTGCGAGATCGAGACGTTCATCACGCTCGTGTCGAGCACCATCACGAACTGGGCCGACGCCAACATCGTGAGGGGAATCCATTTGCGCATGTCAAGTCACCCTATTGGGTGGGCCTCGGACGTCCGACGGCGTGGATCGCGCGGAGAAGCGCCTAGCGATCACCCCGCTACGAGGGGTGAGCGACGGGGCTCGAACCCGCGACCGCCTGGACCACAACCAGGAGCTCTACCAACTGAGCTACGCCCACCGCGCTGGGCGGAAATCTAGCGGGCGAAGGTCCTGCGGCGGTTTCCGTCTCACGAAGACGCCCCCGGCAGGACTTGAACCTGCGGCATCCGGCTTAGAAGGCCGGCGCTCTATCCAGCTGAGCTACGGGGGCTCGGCAGCGATTATGGACGTCCGGTCCGTCGCTTCGTCGGGAATACGACTCACTCAGCGAGCCGAAAACGCAGACGAAGCGGCCGATCGGAGCCCGAAGTGCTGCTCAGACCTCGCAACCGCTCGAGCGCTCGCCCTTCTCGATCCGGCAGCGGTCCTCGCCCTTGCCGCCCCGCAGCCGGTCCCGGCCGGGGCCGCCGTCGAGGCGGTCGTTGCCGCCGCCGCCGGAGACGACGTCCGCCGCTCCGCCGCCTCTGGCGCGGTCACCTCCGCCGCCGGCCTTGATCTTGTCCTTGCCACCGCCGCCGCTGATCTTGTCCTTGCCGCCGTTGCCGCAGATCAGGTCGTTCCCGCCGCGGCCCTTGATCTTGTCCTTGCCGCCGCGGGCCGACGATCACGTCGCGCCCCTTCGTGCCGATGATCCGGTCGCCGTCGCCGGTGCCGACCAGCGTCGCCCGCTTGCCGCGGCAACGGTCGTTCTTGCCGTCGCCGCCGCCCGAGCCGCCGCGGGTGCCGCACTCGCTCAGGTCGAGGTTCTTCGACTGGCCGCGGCCGACCTCGACCGAGTCGGTGACGCGCTTCTCGCCGAGGTACTCGCAGGTCAGCTTCCAGCTCTCGGTCTGGCCGGGACGAACTCCTCCGGTCCGCCGAAGGTGACCGTGCCGGTGAACGGCTCGATCGCGAGGTAGTTCTCCACGCGCACGACGTAGTCGCCGGCCTGCAGCCGCCCGTCGGCGTCCTCCGGCTTCGTGAACGTCGCCGACTCCGAGTTGACCGAGTCGGTGGCGCCGGTCGCCGAGCTGGCGACGAGGTTCGGCTCGACCTGGGTCCCGCCGTTCGTCAGCGAGGTCCCGTCGCCGTCGCTGTCGGTGTAGACGTAGAGGTCCCAGTCGCTCGCCGGGCTCGCCCACTCGATCCGCACCGTGGCGCTGTCGTTGTCGACTCCGGCCCCGCCCGGGATCGTCAGCGGGAAGTCGTCGAAGCAGTTCGGGTCGGCCGACTGGTTCGCCGCGCACGGCATGTTCGTGGCGCTGAAGGCGCCGCTGAACGTCTGCTCGGGGCTCGGCGGTCCCTGCGCCTGCCGTCCGCTGCGGCTGCGCGACCAGCGGCCGCGTCGACGGGTTGATGTCGTAGGTGAAGTCGCCGTCGTCGGGGACCTTCATCTCGGTCTCGAGCCGGTCCTGAACCGAAGCCGGATCGGCCACCGAGGTCGGCGTCTGGAACGACTTCTCGAGGCGGATGATCGCTCCCGGAGGCGCCTCGCCGCGCAGCACCGAATGCAGTTCGCGGTTCGCGGCTGCCTCCATCGCGATGAAGTACGCCTCGCGGTTGCCGCCTCCCCCGATCGCCTGCGCGTCGGGAGAGGTTCCCTCGAACTCGGCGACGACGTTCGGGTAGGTCGGGTGGAAGTTGCCGCCGCAGCGCTCGTCGAGCAGGTCGGCGATGTGGTCGCAGTAGATCTCGAACGTGTAGCCGAAGCCGCCGGTGGCGTTGTAGCTCCAGTCCTCGGTCGTCCCGGTCGTGTCGTAGAGCTCGTAGCCCTTCTGGCTCAGGTAGCCGTTCTGGGCGGCCATCGCGTCACCGAGCTGCTTCAGCGCGGGCTCGTCGACGGCATCGGGCTGGGTCGAGACCCCCGGCGGCCGCAGGACCAGGTTGGAGAACGTGTGGTTGGTGATCAGCATCGTCACCTGACGCTCTGAGACCAGCTCGCGGATGTTCTGGGACTCGGGCTCCGAGAACGGCGCCGGACCGTGGTAGTCCTCGTCCTGGGGTGAGTCGCTGGCCCCGGGGCCGCCCCAGAAGGCGCCGTAGTTGCGGTTGGGGTCGACGCCGCCGGAGGCGACGCCGAACGCCGGCTGCAGGCAGCTCCCGCCCTCGCCGACCGGGAAGCGGCAGTTCTTCCGCCGGTACTCGTTCGGGGACAACGGGAACGTCGTCAGGAAGCTCCCGTCCTCGCCGTTGCCCGAACCCTGCTGCTCGCCCGCCTCGCGGGAGGCGTTGAAGCCGTCGGGGTTGACGATCGGGATCACGATGGTCCGCACCCGCTTGACCAGCCGCGTCGTCCGCTCGTCGCCGCGCTTGTAGCCGCGGATCAGCTCGTAGGCCCACTCGAGCGCGTGCTCGCCCGCAGGCCACTCGCGGGCGTGATGGACGCCCATCTGCAGGAACACCGGCTTGCCGTCGCGGATGTTCGCGGCGTCCTCGGTGATCTCGATGCCCTCGACGGTCCGGCCCTCGTAGGTCTGGTTGGGAAGGGAGATCGGCCGCACCAGGTCCGGGTTGTCCTTCGCCAGGTCCTTCATCTCCTGGCTGTACTGGAAGAGCCGCCGGTAGGTGTCGGAGCCGCTCGGCAGGGCGCTGCGGTCGGTGGAGGCCGCGTAGGCGGCATCGGTGCGGGCCGCGCGGGCGTCCTGCTTGTCGAGGTCGGGAACCTCGATCTCGTAGTCGAGGCCGGCGCGGTCCAGCGCGGCACGATCGGCCGCACCGTGCAGGACCACGGCGACGTAGCCGTCTCCCCCGTGCTCGGTCAGGTCGAGGCCGAGATCCTCGAGCGCCGCCTGCTCGGCGGCGCCGGCGACTTCGACCCGCGCCAGGGAGGCCCGCGGCGCGTCGCCGGCCGGGATGGGCTTCGTGGAGACGTCGAGCGCGGCCTCGTCGCCCTCGCCCGCGATCCGGCAGACCTGCACCGTGAGCTCGCCGGGCTGGGTCACGAAGCCGGAGGCGACCTCGCTCGCGCCCTCCTCCGCGGAGGCCGCGACGACGTCGCCGTCGGCATCGAAGACCGCGAGGTCCCAGTCGGAGCCGGTCGGTCCCTCGAGCCGCGCCTCAACCGCGCCCGCCGCGACGTCGTCGCTCAGCTCGATCCCGGGAACCGAGCTCGATGCGACCCCGGCGCCCATCGGCGGGCCCGTCGAAGCAAGTCCGCTCGGCGGCCTCGGGAATCGACACGGTCTCGCTCAGATCCTCCGCCCCGCCACGCTCGACGCCGACCCCTGAGATCGCCACGAGAACCGCGATCGCCATCGCGACGACCGCCCCAACCCTGAGTCCCTTACGCACCCCGACCACCCTTCCCCGATTTGCACCTGCCGCCGCATCCTCTCCCATCGGGGACGGCGAGTGCAACCTGCCTCCGCTCGCTCGGTAATGCTGCTCGGATGAGCGAGGAGCGGATCAAGGCCGACGTCGACGAGCTGTGCGCGTTCGAGGAGCGGCTTCCCGGCACGGACGCGGAGCGCCGCGCGAGCAACGCGGTCGCCGCGCGGCTCCGCTCGACGGGCCGCTCCGCGAGCGTCGAGCCGATCTACGTGCAGCCTCAGTGGGCGCTCGTCCATCTGCTCACCTGCGCGGTGGCGATCGTCGGCAGCACGATCGCCGTCGAGCAACCGCTGGCCGGGTTCATCGCGGTTCTCGTCGCGGCCACCTCGGCGTACCTCGATCTCTCCGCCCGCCACTACCTGATCCGCCGCCTGCCCTTCCGGCGGGCCTCCCAGAACGTGCACACGCTCGGGGAAGGGGAGCCGGGACCGACCGTGATCCTCTGCGCCGGCGTCGATGCTCCGCGCACCGGCTTGGTCTACGCCCGGACCGGCAGCGCGATCGCCAACCGCCTCGGCCGCTCCTTCCCGGTCATCTCATCCGGATCGCGAATCTGGTTCTGGTCGATCGCTCTGCTCCTTCCCCCGCTCGGCGCCAGGCTCGCGGGCTTCGAGCCCGACTGGCTCGCCGCGCTGCAGCTGCCGCAGACCCTGATCCTGATCTTCGCCTGCTTCCTGCTCGGCCGACATCGCCATCTCCGGCGCCTCACCCGGCGCGAACGCGAACGCGTCGGGCGTCGCGGCGCGTGCTCGACGCACTCGGGCGCGTCGACGCCGACCCGCCGGAGAACCTCCGGGTGGAGGCCCTCGTCGTCGGCGGCGGCGAGACGACGATGCAGGGAATGCGCGAGTTCGTCCGCACCCATCGCAAGGCGCTGGCGAAGGACGAGACCTGGTTCGTGTCGTTCGACTCGGTTGGGCGCGGTGAGCCGCGCTTCGTGGTCCTCCAGGGCCCCGCCGTCTCGCTCCCGATGGGAGCCGAGCTGACCGAGCTGTTCGCCGCCCTGGCGGGCGACGGCGAGGACGAGGAGCGCCGCGCGGAGCCGATGCGCGACGGGCGAACGAGCGCCGCGTTCGTCGCCCGGGCCTACGGCTACCCGGCGATGCCGCTGACCGCGCGCGAGGAGGGCCGCTCCCTACCTCGGCATCACCACTCCCCGGACGACACGCCGGATGACGTCGACCCGGCCGCGATCGCCGCCGTCGCGACCTTCGCCGCCGATGCGATCAAGCTCCTCGACCTCGAGCTGGGTCGGCGGTCGAACGATGTGGAGGACGTCGAAGACGCGGACGACGCGAGAGGACCTGCGGGACTGACGCGGCGGAGCCGCGCGAGGGCTACTTGCCCTTGCCGCTGATCTTGATCTTCTTGGTCGCGGTGCTCTCGTTGCCGGAGCTGTCCACGACGGAGACGAGGAGCCGCGCCCCGACCTCGTCCTTCTTCTTCAGCAGGAGCTTGCGAGCGCCGCCCTTGGGCTTCGGCAGCTCGACCTCGACCGACTTGACGTTCTTCTCGGCGATCGCCTCGCCACGGGCGAGGATCGTGTTCCGGGGTCGCGGCGAGGAGCTGCCCTTGCCGGGCTTGGTCGCGAGGTCCGGGGAGTCGAGCTGGACGGCGACGCGGCCGGGCTCGTTCACGGTGATCTCGACGACGAGGCCACGACGCAGGAAGGAGTCGCGCTTGACCTTCTTCTTGACCTTGATCTTGGTCTTCGGCTTCTTCCGGTCTCCGCCCGGGTTGAGCGGGCCGTTCGGACGGACGTCGCCGGCCGGCGGGCCGAACGCGAAATCGTCGGGCAACCCGCCCTTCGGCAGCTTGAACGGGCCGGAGATCTCGTAGACCGCGCCGGCGTTGTTGGCGCGCTGGGAGGTCGCGTACATGCGCTTGCCGTCGGGGCTGAAGGTGACGCCGCAGACCTCGGAGTTGTTGTGCTCGGCACCCTCGAAGCGGATCAGCGGGGCGACCTCGCGCTTGGTGGAGATGATCCCGATCTCCATGTTGCCGCCGTCCTCGCAGATGAGGACGTCGTCGGTCGGGCTGACCGTGACGTTGTCGACGGCGTCGAGGCTGGAGTCGAGGGCCAGCTCGCGATCGAAGAGGATGTCCATCTTCCCCGCGCGGATGTCGTAGGCCCAGACCTTCTTGTCGATCTTCGTCGTGAAGTAGGTGACGCCGCGGGAGTACCAGATGCCCTCGGCGTTGCTGAACTGGGTCGCGCCGGGAACCTGGATGCGCGTCGCCTGCCCGGTCTGCGCGGTCGTCGGATCCGGGACCGGAGCCCAGGTGACGTTCATGCTCGCGTCCATGATCGCGACCTCGAGCGTGCCCGTGCTCAGGTCCGGGTAGTCGTCGGGCGTGAAGCGGTAGAAGTTCGCGCCGAAGTTGTCCTCGGTGAGGTAGAGGCGGCCGTCGACGGGGTCGACGCAGGCCGCTTCGTGCTGGAAGACGCCGAGCGCGGGGCGCGGCCTCAGCGGGCAGCACACCGGCCGGGTCGCACTCCCAGATCATCCCGGCGGCACCCTCCTCGCCGGACAGCCAGGTTCCCCAAGGAGTCGCGCCACCGGCGCAGTTGGCGTTGGTGCCGCCGAGGATCCGATAGGCGTTCTTGATCGAGCCGTCGGGCCCGAAGCGGATGCCGGAGGCGCCGGCGCCGAGCTGGCTCAGTGACTCGGAGTTCGTGACCAGGACCCAGCCGCCGTCCTTCGTTGCGAAGGTGGACTGGCCGTCGGGGAAGATCGGGAAGAGGTAGGAGGTGCCGGCGACGGGGAGGTTGCTTCGCGCGATCACCCGCGAGGTGAATCCGGCGGGAAGGGCGACGGTGTTGGCGTCGGCCGCGGCGAGCGCGCCGTAGGGGGAGGCGCCCGCTCGAGCCGGAGCGGCAAGGGCCTGCTTGATCAGCCCGGGGCCGAACGTGATCGCCGCTGCACCCGCAGCACCCTTCTCCAGAAACTCTCGCCGACTGACACTCATCCCGGCGGCATTCAATCAGGTGCGGTTCGGTTTGTGTGGCCGAACCGTGAACCCGGCTCAGACGGGGGTGATCGGGTGGTGCCGCTCGGTGAAGTGACGGTCCTTGCCCTCGGCCTCGGCGTAGCGGCGGACGAGCTCGGCGCGCAGGTCCTCGGGCTCGATGACCGCATCGACGACCAGCTCGGAGGCGAGGTGGAGGATGTCGATGTCGGCCGCGTACTCCTCGCGCTTGACCCGGACGAACTCGGCGCGCTCGTCGGGATCCTCGATGGCCTCGATCTGGTTGAAGTAGACGGCGTTGACCGCGGCCTCGGGCCCCATCACCGCGACCTGAGCGCCCGGCAGCGCGATGCAGGCGTCGGGCTCGAAGGCGGGTCCCGCCATCGCGTAGAGCCCGGCGCCGTAGGCCTTGCGGACGACGACCGAGATCTTCGGCACCGTCGCCGAGCTCATCGCGCTGATCATCTTCGCGCCGTGGCGGATGATCCCCTGGCGCTCGACGTTCTTGCCGATCATGAAGCCGGGCACGTCGGCGAGGAAGAGCAGCGGGATGTTGAAGGCGCTGGCCGTCGAGATGAAGCGGGCGGCCTTGTCGGCGGAGTCGACGAACAGCACGCCTCCCTTCTGCTTGGGCTGGTTGGCGATGATCGCCACCGCCCGGCCCTCGAGCCGCGCGTAGCCGGTGACGAGCTCCTTCGCCCAGCGGGCGTGAACCTCCAGGAAGGTGCCGGCGTCGCAGACGCCCTCGATCAGGTCGCGGATGTCGAAGGCGGTCTTCTCGTCGCCGGGAACGACCTCGGCGGGAGGCTTGGAGGCGTCGGGCTCGCCGGGGGCGACGGTCGGCGGCTCCTCGCGGAAGTTGGTCGGCATGTAGGCGAGGTAGTCGCGGGCGACCTCGATCGCCTCCTCGTCGGTCGACGCCAGGAAGTGGCCGCAGCCGGAGACGCCCGTGTGCATGCGCGCTCCGCCGAGCTCGTCGAGCGTCACGTCCTCGCCGATGACCATCTGCGCCATCCGCGGGGAGCCGAGGTACATCGAGGCGTTGCCGTCGCGCATGATCACGACGTCGCAGAAGGCCGGGATGTAGGCGCCGCCGGCGGCCGAGGGGCCGAAGAGGACGCAGACCTGCGGGACGCGCCCTGACATCCGGACCTCGTTGTGGAAGATCCGCCCGGCGCCGCGGCGGCCCGGGAACATCTTCACCTGGTCGGTGATCCGCGCTCCGGCGGAGTCGACGAGGTAGATCATCGGGCACTCGAGCTTCAGCGCGCGCTCCTGGATCCGGATGATCTTCTCGACGGTCTTCGCGCCCCAGGAGCCCGCCTTGACGGTCGGGTCGTTGGCCATGACGGCGACGCGGCGGCCGCCCATCGTGCCGAGGCCGGTGACGACGCCGTCGGCGCCGAGGCCCTCGCCCTCCCAGTTGGCGAGCAGGCCCTCCTCGGAGAAGCTGTCGGCGTCGAGGAGCCGCGAGACGCGCTCGCGAACGGGGAGCTTCCCCTGCTCGGCGGACTTCTCGTGGTGGCGTTCGGGCCCGCCGGCGTAGGCGGCTTCGTTCGCCCGCTCGAGCGGGGAGGTGTCGCGGGTCTCGCTCATCAGGAGGGGGTCGCTCTCGCGTTCCTCGGTCGGCGGATCGGTGCCGACCTGGCGGCGGCGGCGCTCGAGCTCGGCCTCGCGGGCGCGCTCGCGCTCGTCCGTGTCGAACTCCTCGACCATCACGCTCGTCGCGTCGTCGTGGGCCGGCTCGGGCTCAGGCTCGGGGTCGAACGGAGGCGGCGGTGGCGGCGGTGGCGGCGGGGAGTCTCGTCCTCCTCCTCGACCGGGACGGTCTCGTCCTCGGACCCGTCGTCGACCGGCGCGGTCGTGTCGTCGGAGCGGTCGCGGGCGGGCGGGGCGATCGGGTGCTCCTGCACGGCCACGGGGTCGAACGGCTCGGATTCGCCGGATTCGTCGTCGTCCTCGACGCCCTCGGGCACGAACGGCACCGTGGGCTCGGACGGCTCGATCGTGGGCTCGCTGGGCGCGACCGCCTCGGCGATCGATGGCTCGGGGACCTCGTGGACGCCCGACTCGGCCTCCTCGATCGCGCTCTGCAGGCCCTCGGGAACCTCGAGCTGCTCTCCCCCGGGCCCATCCACGACGCCGCGGATGCCGGTGGTCAGGGACTCCAGGTTCTCGACGATGCTCGCGCGGGTCTTGACGAGATCGGCGATCTCCTGCTCGACGCCGGCGGTGCGGGCCTTCGCCTTCGCCTCGGCCTCCTGCAGGAGCGCGTCGGCCTTCCCGATCTTCTCCTGAGCCTCCGCCTCGGCCTTGGTTCGCAGGTCGGAAGCCTCGCGGGCGGCGGCCTCGGCGGAGATGCGGACGTGCTCGTCGGCGGCCCGGCGGGTCTCCAGCGCGTACTCGTCGGCCGAGCTCCGCGCCTCGGACGCGTCGCGCCGGGCGCTCTCGCGCATCTCCTCGGCCTCGGCCTTGGCCTCCTTGGCCATCTCGTCGGCGCTCGCCTGCGTCGCGGCGAGGATGCCGCCCGTCCGCTCGCCGATGCGCTCCATCTCCCGCCGGATCAGGGAGGCGCGGGTCTCGTCGCTCCCGCCGGTCTCCAGCCAGTCCGCGAGCTCGCGGAGGTACGCGTCGACCGCGTCCGGGTCGTAGCCGCCCTTCCGCGTGGTCGGGAAGCTCGCGTTCCTCAGCCTGTCGATGAAGTCATCAGCCATGGGTGCCTAGGGGCATTGTTGCGCCCTGGGCCCTCGCGGGCGGCCGGGCCTCAGAGACCGAGCTCGGTCGGCACCGGCTTGTCGCCGGAGTAGTCGTAGAAGCCCTTGCCGGACTTCTTGCCGTACCAACCCGCCGCGACCATCTTCCGCAGCGTCGGCGGTGCGGCGAAACGACGCTCCGCGTACTCGGCGAACATCACCTTGGCGATCGAGTTGAGCGTGTCGAGCCCGACGAAGTCGGCGAGCGTCAGCGGGCCCATCGGGTGCGCGGCGCCGCCCTTCATCGCGATGTCGATCTCCTCGATCGAGCCGAAGCCCTCCTCGTAGGCGCGGATCGCGTCGAGCATGTAGGGAACGAGCAGGCGGTTGACGATGAAGCCGGCCTTGTCCTTCGCGCTGACGACGGTCTTGCCGAGCTTCTCGCCGAACTCGAAGCCGGTCTGGAGCGTCTCGTCGGAGGTGGTCACCGTCTGCACGACCTCGAGCAGCGGCATCACCTGCGCCGGGTTGAAGAAGTGAAGGCCCGAGGAACTTGTCCGGGCGCGAGGTTGAGGCGGCCTGGTCGATGACCGGCAGCGAGGAGGTGTTGGTCGCGAAGACCGCGCCCTCCTTGACGATCGCGTCGACCTCCGACCACATCTCGAGCTTGGCGTCGAGGTCCTCGGTCATCGCCTCGATCACGAGGTCGCAGTCGGCGAGCTCGCCGTAGTCGGTGGTGCCGTTGATCCGGCCGCGGATCGCGTCGGCGTCGGCCTGCTCGAGCTTGCCCTTCTCGACCGCGCGGCCGAGCTGCTTCTCGATCTTGCCGATGCCCCCGGCGAGCTTCTCGTCGTCGACCTCTCGCAGGACGACGTCCCATCCCGCCTGCGCGCTGACCTGCGCGATCCCGTGGCCCATCAGGCCACCGCCAACGATTCCAACCTTCGTGATCGCCATTGGGTTTCTCTCGTACCTCTCGCTCGGGGGGTGGGGTGCGGCGGCGGAGGCTAGCGGGGCTGCGTCGGTTCGGTTCTCGTGGACTCCGGCCCCGGCCGCGCCCGTTTGCGTGGCAAAGTTCGAGTTCCGCGCATGGAACGGCACGTTTCGCGTCCCATCCGTGCGCCGCGCGGAGTCACGCTGGTCGCGTGGCAGCTCCACCTGCAGATCGCGACGAGATTCGTCGTATTTCGCAGGTCGACGAGGAGATCAGGGCGATCGCGCGCAACCAGCTTCACCTCGTCGGCACCGAGCAACTGGATGAGGCGGGGCTCGGACAGCGAGGCGCCCAGCATCGGGCGAAGCGGGGCGCCCTCCACCGGATGCACCAGAACGTCTACGCGCTGCACCCGCCTCCTCACTCGCAGCCGCAGAAGCTGCTCGCGGCGACGATGACCTACGGCGCCGGCACCCGCGTGAGCCACCAAGCAGCGGGACTTCACCAGGGATTTCTCGATGAGACGCACGATGCCCCCCTTCACGTCTGCACGCCGCGGCCAGGGGTCCGCTCGCGCGACGGGATCGTCTGCCATCCGGGCATCGAGATCGACCCGCGGGATCGTCGCGTCTTCGATCATGTTCCCTGCGTGTCAGCGGACCTCGTCCTGGTGCAGTTGGCCCCCACCTTCGATGAGGCTGAGCTCGAGCGAGCTCTCGTCGCCGCCGAATCACTCGGATTCCTCAAGCGCTCGCGCCTGGCCGACCTCGTCCGGGAGCGGCGCGGCCGACCGGGGATGCCGAAGCTCGAGCGACTGCTCCGCCTCGAACCCGCGCTCACCCGCTCCCAGCTCGAGCTCCTCTTCCTGCCCCTCTGGCGACCCGCGGGACTGGAGCGCCCCCTGGTCAACCACCTGATCGCGGTTCCCGGCCAAGCGGAGCCGTTCGAGGTCGATTTCGCCTGGCCGAGCGCTGCGCATGGTGGTCGAGGCCGACTCCCAGCGATTCCACGGCGACTGGGAGCGCGCGGAGGCGGACCGCGACAAGGACCAACTGCTCGCCCTGGCCGGCTGGCTATGTCACCGATTCGTGCGCCGGGTGGTCGCCGCTGACCCGGTTGGCTCTGCCCGTCGCCTGCGACTCCTGGCGGAGGCCCGTGCGCGAGTGGTCGGGCATCTCGTTGCGGCGTGAGGGCGGACCTGCGTTATGCGACGAACCTCGTCGCAAAACGCAAGTCCACCCCCCCTAAGCCAGTCCCAGCTCCTCGAACCGCTTGCCCATCGCCTCGGCCATCGCCTGGACTCCGCTCATCGGGCGCAGCATCACGGTCAGCTCGCTGACCAGGCCGTCGGCGTCGAAGGTGATGAGGTCGAGCCCGTCGACGGCCCGGCCGCCGTTGACCGTCGCCCGGAAGATCAGCGTCGCGACTCGCTGCTCCGTGTCCTCGATCCGGTGCACGTACTCGAAGTCCTGGAAGATCTTGAACGGCCCCTCGGTGAGGATCGTCCCGACCATCTCCTTGCCCTCGTAGGGCTTGAAGGAGACGGGGCTCCAGAACGTGACGTCCTCGGCCAGGGTCGCCTTCATGGCGTCGGCGTCGAAGGAATGGACGGCGTCTACGAAGGGGTCGTGAAGCATGCGGGCCATCCTAGATGCCGGCCGGCGACCGCGGGGGAACCCGATCGCCGGTATCGCGACGCCACCTTCGGCCGATGTCCCGGATCATCGGCGGGTAGACGATCAGGTGCCGGAAGGGCTTGATCGCGCCCATGTACGCGTGCCCCAGCAGTCCGTTGGGCTTGACCAGCACCGCCATCTGCCCGCGGTAGCCGCCGTCGGGGTCCTCGACCCAGCCGAGGTGCATCACCCCGTGCATCGTCCGGTTGGCGATCTCGGCCGCGAACTCGTCGTCGGTCACGTAGAGGGGTTCGAACGGCAGCGTCCCGAAGTCGGGGAGCGGCCGGTCCCGAAGGTCGGCCGGCACCCGGTCACGAAGCGTCGGCACCCGGGCGCCGACGCCGTCGTCGTCACCGTCGAGGCCCAGCAGCGCGCCGATCTTCCAGCGCAGCGCGAAGAGCAGACGGACGGCGAGCGGCCCCTCGTGCTCGGGGTCGCCGGAGGCCATCGCGTCGACGAGCCGCGGGAAGTCGTCCGGACCCCCCGGAGTCGGCAGCGCCCAGACGTCCTCGAGCTCGAACTCGGGAGCGATGTCGTGAATCCGCCAGGGACGCCGCGTGTGCTCTCGGTCCGGCAGCTTCATGGCCACATACTTACATACAGCTGCGTATGTAACTGTGACGTCGGTCCTCAGCCCCGGCTCTGCCCCGTGTGCCAATCGACCGGACCCGGCCGTCAGCAGGTGCGCTCCCAGCGGCCGGCCCAGCACCTCCTGCACCGAGCGCGACGCCGCGAGCAGCGCCTCGAGGTCCACCCCCGTCTCGATTCCCATCTCGTGGAGCATCGAGACCAGGTCCTCGCTCGAGATGTTCCCGGTGGAGCCCGGCGGGACCGGGCAACCGCCGAGCTCGCCGAAGCTGGACTCGAAGGAGGCGACCCCCTCCCCCAGCGCCGCGAGCGCGTTGGCGAGGCCCTGACCGCGGGTGTTGTGGAAGTGCGCGGTGATCTCGGCGCCGTCGAGGTGATCGAGCGCGTGGGCGTAGAAGTCGGCGACCTGCCGCGGGTTCGCCATCCCGGTCGTGTCGCCGAAGCCGATCTCCTGGCAGCCGAACTCGCGCAGCCGCTCGGCGATCTCGAGGACGCGGCCGCGCGGCACCTCGCCCTCGTAGGGACAGCCGAAGCTCGTCGCGATGACGCCCTCGCAGCGCAGGCCGGCCTCGCGGGCGCGGCCGACGACCTTCATCAGGCCCTCGAGCGAATCGGCGATCGAGCGGTTGACGTTCTTGCGGTTGTGGGTCTCCGAGGCGGAGAGGAAGACGCTGATCTCGTCGAAGCGATCGCGGCACTCGAGCGCGTTGTCGAGCCCGCGCTCGTTCGGGATCAGGACCGAATAGGCGACGTCGTCCCGACGCCCAGCCGCATCCAGGGCCTCGAGCACCTCGGCGCCGTCGGCGAGCTGCGGGATCACGTCGGCGCGCACGAACGAGGTCACCTCGATCCGCTTCATCCCGGCGTCGGCGAGCATCCCGATCAGCCGCACCTTCTCCTCGGTCGGGATGACCTCCGGCTCGTTCTGGAAGCCGTCCCTCGGCCCGACCTCGCGGACCTTCACCTGAGCTGGGAAGGCGGCCACGGCGCTCAGCCCTCCCCGCCTGGAACCTGGATCACCCGCCGCTGGTGGGTGCCGACGCCGATCGTCCGATCTCCCTCGCGCACCTCGACGTCGAAGAACAGCTTGCGGTCGTCCTCGACCCGGTTCAGCTTGGCCGTGGCCGTGCAGGTGGCGCCCTCCATCGAGCCGCCGACGTGCTTGATGCAGACCTCGAAGCCGACGGTTGCGCTGCCCTCGGGGAGCCGGCCGTAGACGAGGACCGCGGAGGTCCGCTCCATCATCCCGATCATCCCCGGGGTCGAGAGAACCGAGACGCCGATCGTGCCGCCGACGTCGGTGAGCAGCGGCCCCTCGACCGTGAACTCGTCGGTGCGCTCGATCCCGGGCTCGAGCGGCCCGGCCGGCTCGAGGCCGCGCTCCGGCTTGGGGAGGTCCATCGAGTCGTCGGCTCCGGTCATCGCGGCTGACTCTAATCGGCCCGGGCGCGGGCCCCGGGCAACTAGACTCGCCGCCCCGTGACCCCCGCTCCCGACGAGAACCCGATCCCGATCCTCGGCGGAACCGGCGCGCTCGGCTACGGGCTCGCCGTCCGCTGGGCGCAGGCCGGGCTGAGCGTCGTGATCGGCTCCCGCGACGCCGATCGCGCCGCCGAGGCGGCCGCCAAGGTCCGCGAGGCCGTGGATGGCGCCGACGTCGAGGGCCTCGGCAACGAGGAGGCCGCGGCCAAGGGCCCGATCGTCTTCCTCACCGTCCCCTTCCGCGCGCAGTCGGAGACGCTCAACAACCTTCGCGGGGCGCTGAAGGAGGGGCAGACGCTCGTGGACTGCACCGTTCCGCTCGCCGCCGCCGTCAGCGGCAAGGCGACCCGCTCGCTCGGCGTCTGGCAGGGCTCGGCCGCCCAGCAGGCGCAGGAGATGGTTCCCGACGGCGTCACGGTCGTCTCCGCCCTGCACACGGTTGGCGCTCCCACGCTCTCGGACCTGGGAGCCACCCTCGACGAGGACGTGCTCGTCTGCGGCGACAAGAAGAAGGACAAGGCCCCGGTCGCGCGGCTGATCGAGCGCATCGACGGGCCTCCGCGCCGTCAACGCCGGCCCGCTCGAGACCGCGCGGATCGCCGAGCAGCTGACCCCGCTTCTGATCTCGATCAACGTCCGCTACAAGGCGCACGCCGGGCTGAAGCTGACGGGTCTCCCCGACGGCGACCCCTGGGCGTGATGAGGATCGCCCATCCCCTTCGGGGGGGCGAGGGGACGTGAGCCGCGTCGTCGTCCTCGCCGGTGGGACCGGCGGGGCCAAGCTCGCCGCCGGCATGCAGGAGATCGTCGGCGCCGATCTCACCGTGATCGCCAACACCGGCGACGACGTCGAGGCGCTCGGCGTCCACGTCTCCCCCGACCCCGACCTCTGCACCTACTGGCTCGCCGGTCAGATCGACGCCGAGCGCGGCTGGGGCATCAAGGACGACTCCTTCCGGGTCTTCGAGCGGATGAAGCAGCTGGGAGCACCTGGTTGGTTCGGCCTCTCCGATCTCGACCTCGCGACCTGCCTCGAGCGGCGGCGGCGCCTCGACGCCGACGAGCGGCTGACGGTCATCCATGGCGACATCACCCGCGCGCTGGGAGTTGAAGCGACCGTGCTGCCGATGTGCGACGAGCCGGTGCGCACCCGCGTGCGCACGCCGGACGGCTGGCGCGAGTTCCAGGAGTTCCTCGTCCACGACGGCGCCGAGCCGCCGATCGAGGAGGTCGAGCTCGCCGGGATCGCCGACGCGAGGCCGACGCCTGAGATCGAGGAGGCCCTTGCGAGCGCCGAGGCGATCATCGTCGGGCCGTCCAACCCGATGATCTCGATCGGCCCGATCCTCGCGGTGCCCGGCATGCGGGAGCTGCTCGCCGCAAGCGCCGGTGCCGATCGTCGCCGTCAGCCCATACGTCGGCGGCGAGATCATCAAGGGCCCGACCGGGAAGTTCATCCAGGCCGCCGGCCACGAGGACTCGGTCGCCGGCGTCGCCGAGGTCTACTCCGGGGTGATCGACGCGATCGTCGTCGACGCCGGCGATCCGGCTCCCGACCCGGAGGGAGTCACCTCGACGCGGCTGCCGACGCTGATGAGCGGCGCGGCGGAGCGGGTCGCGGTCGCCCGCGACATCCTCACCTACGCGACCGCGCTCACCGCCTAGATCAGGGCGCAGCCCTGATCCATCATCCATGCGCGCCACCGCGATCCTCCCGATCAAGCGGTTCGGCGCAGCCAAGAGCCGCCTCTCGGACGCCCTCTCCCCCGCCGCGCGCGCCGACCTCGCCGCGGCGATGCTGGCCGACGTCCTCGACGCGCTGGCGCGGAGCGAGCGGCTCGACCGAGTGATCGTCGTCAGCGGGGAGCCGCGAGCGATCGCGGCCGCGGGCCGGGCGAACGCCGAGTTGCTCGAGGACCCCGCCGACGCCGGTCACTCGGAGGCGGCGCTGCTCGGCGTCGCCGCCGCCATCGCCTCCGGCGCGGCCTGCGTCGCGCTGCTCCCCGGGGACTGCCCGCTGCTCTCGCCGGCCGAGCTCGACCTCGCGCTCGACGAGGTCGAACCCGGGAGCGTCGGGGTCATCCCCGACCGCCACGGAGACGGCACCAACGGCCTGCTGCTCGCGCCGCCGGACGCGATGGCGCCGTCCTTCGGCCCCGGCAGCCGGGAGCGGCACCTCGAGCTTGCGCGCGCCGCGGGGATGGGCCCGCGGATCGTCGAGATCCCCTCGCTCGGCCTGGATCTCGACACCCCCGAGGACCTCGAGGAGCTGACGCGGACGCTGCGCGCGGACGCGAGCCTCGCCCCGGCGACGGCCGCGGCGCTGGGAGTCGCGACGTGAGCGCCGGCCTCGAGCTGATCCCGGTGACCGGCCTGCCGGAGATCGCCGACGGCGACGACCTCGGCGCGCTGATCGCGGAGCGCGCGGCGCTCGCCGACGGCGACGTCGTCGTGGTCGTCCAGAAGGTCGTCTCGAAGGCCGAGGGGCGCCGCGCCCGGCTGAGCGAGGTCGTCCCCGGAGAGCGGGCGGTCGAGCTCGCCGCCGCCCTCGACAAGGACCCCGCCCTCGTCGAGCTGATCCTCATGGACACCCGGGAGGTGATCCGGAGCGAGCGGGTCCTGATCGTCGAGACGAAGAGCGGCCTGATCTGCGCCAACGCCGGGATCGACTCGTCCAACACCGGCGCCGAGGGCGAGGTGATCCTCCTCCCGGTCGATCCCGACGCCTCCGCGCGGCGGATCCGCGCCGCGATCGCCACGGCCTCGGGCCGCCGGGTGGCGGTCATCGTCACCGACAGCTTCGGGCGGCCCTGGCGGGTCGGGCAGACCGAGGTGGCCATCGGCTGCGCCGGCATCGACCCGCTCGACGACTGGCGCGGGCGCCACGACCGCGACGGCCGGCAGCTCGCGGCCACCGAGATCGCCTTCGCGGACGAGATCGCATCCGCGTCGGACCTCGTTCGCGGCAAGGACTCCGGGGATCCCGGTCGTCGTCGTCCGCGGGCTGGCCGAGCCGGGTGACCGCGGCCGACGGCCCGGGCGCGGCGGCGCTGCAGCGCGCCGAGGCCGACGACCTCTTCCGCTAGCCCCGCCGAACGTCGTACGGCCCCTATGCGACCCCTTCCCGTACGTTCGGCGAGGTGTCCGCTAGGCACGAGAGGACGGCCGAGCCCTCGAGGCGTCCCTCGCGCAGATCCTCGAGCGCGAGCGCGGCCTCCCCGAGCTCGTAGGTGGTCAGCTTGGGCCGCAGTCCGCGGCGGACCGCCATCGGGAGGAAGTCGAGCCCGTCGCGGCGGGTCAGGTTCGCGACCGACCGCAGCGACCGCTCCCCCCACAGCAGCTCGTAGGGGAACGACGGGATGTCGGACATGTGGATGCCCGCGCAGATCACGGTGCCGCCCGGGCGCACGAGCCTCAGGGCGGTCGGCACGAGCGCGCCGACCGGAGCGAAGATGATCGCCGCGTCGAGCTCTCGCGCCGGCGTGTCCGAGGAGCCGCCCGCCCAGACCGCCCCGAGCTCGAGCGCGAACTGCTGCCCCTCCTCGTCGCCGTCGCGAGTGAACGCGAAGGCGTCGCGCCCCTGCTTGGCGAGCAGCTGGCAGATCAGGTGGGCGGAGGAGCCGAACCCGAAGAGCCCGATCGACTCGGCGTCGAAGCACATCCGCAGGGCGCGGAAGCCGATCAGCCCGGCGCAGAGGAGCGGCGCGAGCTCGGTCGGGTCGGCGTCGGAGTCGAGCGGGAGCGCGTAGCGCGCGTCGACCGCCATTCGCTCGGCGAACCCGCCGTTGCGGGTGTAGCCGTGGAACTTCGCCTTCGGGCAGAGGTTCTCGCGGCCCTCGCGGCAGCGGTCGCAGACGCCGCAGGACCACGCCAGCCAGGGGATGCCGACGCGCTGGCCCCCGGAGAGCGCCGCGCCATCGCCCACGGCGCTGACCCGGCCGACCGCCTGATGGCCGAGAACGAGCGGGGCGGCGGCATCGGGCAGGTCGCCGTCGAGGATGTGGAGGTCGGTCCGGCAGACGCCGCAGGCCTCGACGTCGATCACGATCTCCCCCGCGGCAGGCTCGGGATCCGGGAGGTCACGCTCGACCAATCCACCTCCGGGAGCCTCGAGGACCATCGCTCGCATGTGCGTTCCATGCCTCCTGCATGGCCGAAGCTAATCGTCGCCGCGTTCCGCTCTAGCATCGCCGCGATGGGACGACGGCTGGGACCACCGGGCGCGCTCGCGGGTGTCGCGGGCTCCCTCCTCCTCGCCCTCGGCGCGGTTCTGCTCCGCGATCTGCCGAGCACCGGAGCCTCCGCGCTGGACGTCTACGCCTACTTCCTGGACAACCGCGACACGGCCATGGCGGGCGCCGCGGCGTGCATCGGCGGCCTCGCGTTGATGGTCCCGTTCCTCGCGACGATCCGCCTCGGCGAGGTCGACGCCCCGCGCGGCTCGGCCGGGACGGCGATGCTCGCCGCGGGCATGGTCGCGATCGCCGCGGCGACGTTCGCCGCGGCCATCGTCGGCGGGCTCGCGGTCGGCGCCGAGAACGCCGACGCCGCAAGCAGCCGGACCCTCCTCGACGTCGCCGGGGCCCTCGCCGGCGCCTCGGGTCCCTTCTTCGCCGTCTCGATCCTCTGCGCGGCCATCGTCGGCCACGACGGCGGCGCCCCCTCCTGGGTCGCGCTCCTCTGGAGCGCCTGCGCGCTCGGCTGCATCCTCTGGCTCGGGCCGGTGGCCTCCGATGCGTCGATCCTCAGCCTGGGAAGCGCCCTCGGCACCTTCGCCGGCATCGCGGGGTTGGTCGTCTGGACCACGACGGCCACGGTGCTGGGACGCCACCCCCGCCCGCGCGTCTCGCTCCCTCAGTAGGTCTCGATGACCTCGTAGAGGGTGTTGCGCTGCGCGGGCGTACGCCCGGCCCGCCTCGCGGCGGCGATCAGGTCCTCGGGCTCGAGCCGGCTGCCGTGCTGGGAGCCGGCCATCCGCGAGATGCTCTCCTCCATCAGGGTGCCGCCGAGGTCGTTGACCCCCCAGCGGAGCGCCTCGGTCGCGGCTCCCAGGCCCATCTTCACCCAGCTCGCCTGAAGGTTGGTGATCGACTTGCCGAGGGCGAGCCGGAAGACGGCCGTGTGCTTGAGGTTCTCCTCGTCGGAGATCTCCTCGATGCCGTGGGTCCGCCCAAGCATCGTGTGGTACGGGATGAACGAGAGCGGGACGAACTCGGTGATCCCACCCGTCCGCTCCTGCAGGGCGCGGATGACGCGCATGTGCTCGGCGAGCTCCTCGGGCCGCTCGATGTGGCCGAACATGACCGTCGAGGTGGAGCGGAGCCCGGCCCGGTGGGAGGCCTCGATGATCTCGACCCAGCGCCCCGCGGGCAGCTTGTTCGGGGAGATGCGCTGGCGGACGCCGTCCTCGAGCACCTCCGCCGCGGTTCCCGGCGTGGAGCCGAGGCCCCGTTCGCGCAGGTAGGCGAAGACGTAGTCGGGGTCCTTCCCCGAGCGCTCGCACATGAAGTGGACCTCCATCGGCGAGTAGGCGTGCAGGTGGATGTCGGGGGCGGCGGCCTTGGCCCGCTCGAGCCATTCGCCGTAGTCGGACAGCTCGTAGTCGGGGTGGATCCCGCCCTGCATGCAGATCTCCGTCGCGCCGAACTCGACCGCCTCGCGGATCCGCTCGGCGAACTCCGCCGGGTCGATCTCGTACGCGTCGGGGGAGCGGCGCGTCTGGCCGAAGCCGCAGAACGCGCAGCCGACCGTGCAGACGTTGGTGAAGTTGATGTTGCGGTTGACGACGAACGTCGCGACGTCACCCGCGAGCTCGGCGCGGAGCTCGTCGGCGGCCTGGCGCATGTCCTCGATCGCCTCCGGGCGGCGCTCGGCGAACAGCGCGGTGATCTCCTCGGGCGTCAGCTCCTCGCCTCGCCGCCCGCGCTCGATCCCCCGCGACGTCAGGTCGGCGGCGTGCGCCGCGCCGTTGCCGTTGCCGTTCCCGTTGCCGTTCCCGTTCGCAAACGGGCCGGGAGCGCGGCAGGAACGTCGGGTAGGCGTCGCGGAGCAGGTTGAGGACGCCGCGGTCCATCCACTCGTCGTTCATGTACTGCGGGTAGACGCAGAGGCGCTCGGTGAGCGCGTAGCCGAGCGGGCGCAGGCGCTTGCGGACCTGGTGCGGGCTCGGGAACGGGTGCTCCGGGGAGATGTGGTCGCCGTTGGCGGAGAGTCCTCCCAGATCGGTTGCGCCCGCCTCGACCAGGTCCACCCACCAGTCGGAGAGGTTCGGCGGCACCTGGATCCCGACGTCGGGCATCAGCCGCCGCGCCTCGGCGACCAGCCGCTTCATGTCGTCGAGGGAGACCGGCGAGGCCCAGGAGGGCATCCCGGGCATGGCCGACGCCTCGCGCCCCGCCCTCGCCCTCGGGATCGCTCCAGCGCTTCTCGCTCGCCTCGGCGGCGATGTCGGCGACCTCGGCGCCGTAGTAGCGCGGGTGCGGGACGAAGTTCTGGAGGATCACCTCCTGGATGTGGCCGTGACGCTCCTGGACGGCGGCCAGCGCCTCGAGCGAGGCGACGCGCTCCTCCTCGGTCTCGCCGATCCCGACGAGGATGCCGCTGGTGAAGGGGATCTTCAGCTCACCGGCGGCCTCGATCGTCTCCAGCCGGACCTTCGGGTGCTTGGTCGGGGAGCCGGCGTGGACCGTCTCCATCAGCCGCTCGCTGACCGATTCGAGCATCAGGCCCTGGGAGGCGGTGACTCCCCGCAGCCGCTCGAGATGCTCGCGCGGGGCGACGCCGATGTTCGTGTGCGGGAAGCATCCCCCGCCGCAGCGCCTCCTCGCAGGCCCACTCGACGTAGGAGGTGAAGTCGTCGTGCCCCCAGCCGCGCAGCCGCTCGGCCACGAGCGGGTGGACCTCGGGGGACTCGCCCGTGAGGACCAGCAGCTCCTTGACGTTGCGGCGGGCGGCCTCGTCGAGGCGCTCGCGAACGGCGTCGGGGTCGTGGATGTGCGCCTGGTGGGTCGCGAAGGCGCAGTACTTGCAGTAGCAGCGGCAGGTTCGCGAGAGCGACAGCGTCAGGTTCCGGGAGAAGGTGACGCGACGCATGCCGTTGGCGGGACTCATGAGCGCCTCAAGCTAGCGAGGTGCTCTCCTCAACGAGAACGGGGCGCCTTCCGGCGCCCCGTTTCGCAGTCTGGATCCAGCGGTTCGATCAGCCGCCGGGTGCCCTCTCGACCTGGACCTTCCCCTTGGCGGTCCGCCCGGCCGAGTCCTCGACGACCACTTCCTCGGTCTCGCCCGCGACGAGGACGAACTTGTAGAACAGGGTCGCGAGGATGGCTCCGACCAGCGGGCCGACGATGTAGGGCCAAACGCCGCCCCACTCGCCGGAGATCAGCGCCGGGCCGAACCAGCGGGCCGGGTTGAAGCTGCCGCCGGTGAGCGGGCCGAACACCATGACGCCGACGGTGAAGGCGAAGCCGATCGTCAGCGGAGCCCACTCGCGCCAGGCGCGGGAGTTGAGCGCGACCGCGACGACCGCGAGCACGATCAGGAACGTGCCGAGACCCTCGACGACCGCACCGGCGAACTCGCCGCTGAGCAACGGGCTGATCTGCGCGGCGCCGTAGTTGGCGGCGCGGCCCTCGTCCTCGAGCAGGCCCTTGACCAGCAGGGCGCCGAGGACGCCGCCGGAGAGCTGGGCGAGGATGTAGACGACGGCGTCGATCGGGTCGATCCGCTTGAGCATCGACGCGGCGACCGTGACCGCCGGGTTCAGGTGCGCACCGCTGACTCCACCCAGAATCGAGATCAGAGCGAACAGCGTCAGGCCCTGAACGAGGCCGATGACCGCGAAGTCGGAGCCGAACTGGGCATCACCGCCGGCGGCGGCGTACAGGCTCACGACACCTCCGATCATGAGCACCAAGAAGAAAGTGCCGACAAGTTCGGTGATGTACGCGGCGAGTCCTCGATCCTGCACTGAGTGAACCTCCTGTGGGGTTGCTGCCGCCGGGGGGCGGTAAGAGCGTCGGCCAGTCTAGTCAAAGCCCTCGCATCGGCATGTCACTAGGTTTCCGGCATCGGATGAAACGGATTGTCGCGTCGCTGGCGGCCGTCCTGCTGACTGTGGCCTCGACGGCGCTCGTGGCCTGCGGCGGAGACGGTGCTGAACCGGACGCGCCGGCTGACGGCGCGCCGATGACCCTTGTCCTGGACTTCCAGCCGAACGCCGTCCACGCGGGGATCTACGCGGCGGTTGCGGACGGTGCGCTGGCCGATCGGGGAGTCGATCTCGACGTGCAGGTGCCCGGCGCCTCGACGGACGCGCCCAAGCTGCTGGAGGCGGGCCGAGCCGACCTGGCGGTGATGGACATCCAGGACCTGGCGATCGCCCGCGAGGCCGGGGCCGACCTGGTCGGCGTCGGCGCGCTCGTTCAGCGGCCGCTGGCGGCGGTGATCGCGGCGGACGGCGACGAGATCGAGACGCCGGCCGACCTGCGCGGGGCGACGGTCGGCGTCACCGGGCTCCCCTCCGACGACGCGGTCCTGCGCGCGGTGATCGACTCCGCCGGCGGCGACGAGGGCGACCCGCCCGAGACCGTGACGATCGGGTTCGACTCGATCGCGGCGCTGTCCGCCGGCCGGGTGGATGCGGCGACGGCCTTCTGGAACGTCGAGGGGGTGGCGCTCCGGGAGAGCGGCGTCCCGACCCGCGAGTTCCGGGTCGACGACTACGGCGCGCCGTCGTTCCCCGAGCTGATCCTTGTGACGACGCGCGAGCAGCTCGACTCCGACCGCGAGCGGATCGCCGATGCGATCGACGGCCTCCGGGAGGGCTACGCCACTGCGGCGGAGGACCCCGACGCCGCGTTGGCCGCCGAGACGGACGCAGTCCCGGCGCTGGACCCGGACGGGCTCAGGGCGCAGATGGACGCGCTCGAGGGCGCGTTCACGCCGCCGCTGGATCTCGACCGAGCCGCGCTCGAGGAGTGGGCCGACTACGCCGTCGACTACGGGATCGTCGAGGAGCGGCCCGACGTCGAGCGAGGCGTTCGACTTCAGCTTGGCTGGGAGCTGAGCGGCTAGTCGAGCAGGCGCTCGGCGAGCTGCGGCAGCTCGCGCGCCATCCGCGAGCGCGGGACGACCAGGTCGAACCCGGCCTCCTCGGCCTTGCGCTTGGTGTCGACGTCGACGTGGGAGTAGAAGCCGAGCGTCGGCGGGCCGATGGCCGCGACCGCGGCGGCGTCGACCGCCTCGAGGTCGGCGACGATCAGGTCGGCGGAGGCGGTGGTGTCGTCCGGCGCGCCGCGGACCTCGACCTCGTGGCCGGCCGCGCGCAGGGAGCCCTCGACCCTGCTGGAGAGCATCAGATCGGTGACGAGGGCGACGACGCGGGCCATGGCTCGGCCTCCAGCAGCGCCTAGAGGGAGCGGCGCTGGCGGTACTCCTGCCGAACGCTCTCGGGGCGGCCCCACATCTGGACCACCTCGGCACGACCCTCGTTGAGGTCGCGGACGATCAGCTCCCCGTCGATCCCCTGGACGTCGAGCATGTCGAGCACCCAGGCGACCGTCTCCGGCGCCGCGCCGTGGCCGAAGCCGTTGGCGACGTTGATCCGCCAGTGCCAGTCCGCCTCGGAGTACGGCTGGGCGTTGATCTGCGTCATCGGGATGGACGCGTCGACGTAGCGGTCCTCGTCGGTGAGCCGGAGGTCGAGCTGCATGTCGGTCCAGTCGCGCGGAAGCGCGTCGACGATCTCCTGGAATGCGGCGCCGAGGGGCATGCGGTGAGCCTATCGAGGCCGGACCGCGTGACCGGCACGGCACCTGCGCGACGTCCCGTGGTCCCATATGGACCACAGGACGTCGTCCAGGTCGCTTGCGAGTCGCCTAGCCGAAGAAGAGCTGCTGCAGCAGGAAGATGTTCAGGCAGATGATCGCCACCGCGATCGTGCCGGCGAACGCGGTGAGCCAGGTCGGGTTGACCAGCGCGCCCATCACCTCGCGCTTGCGCGCGATCAGGAGCAGCGGCACGAGGGCGAAGGGGATGCCGAAGGAGAGGACCACCTGGGAGATGACCAGGGCGCGGGTCGGATCGAGGCCGATCGCGAGGATGATGAAGGCGGGCACCAGGGTGATCAGGCGCCGCACGTTCAGCGGGATCCGGCGGTCGATGAAGCCCTGCATGATCACCTGGCCGGCCATCGTCCCGACCGAGGTCGAAGCGAGGCCGGAGGCGAGCAGGGCGATGCCGAAGATCGTCGCGGCGTTGTTCGAGACGGTCTGCTGGAGGCCGTCGTAGGCGCCCTCGATCGTGTCGATGTCGACCAGGCCGCCGGCGTTGAAGAGGCCGGCGGCGACGATGACCATCGACATGTTCACGAGGCCCGCGATGCTCATCGCGATGACGACGTCGACCTTCTCGAAGTTGAGGATCCGCCGCTTCTCCTCGTCGTTGCGGCCGGTCACGCGCTGCTGCGTCAGCGCCGAGTGGAGGTAGACGACGTGGGGCATGACGGTCGCGCCGAGGATGCCGGTGGCGAGCAGGACGCTCTCGGTGCCGTCGAAGCCGGGGATGAAGCCCTCGGCGATCCCCTTCGGGTCGGGGTTCGACTGGGTCACCTCGAAGACGAACGAGGCGATCACGATGCCGACGAAGCCGGCGATCACCGCCTCGAGCTTGCGGAAGCCGCGCTGCTGCAGGGTGAGGATCGCGAACGAGCCCGCGCCGGCGATCACGCCCGCCCAGAAGAGCGGGATCCCGAAGAGGAGGTAGAGGCCGAGCGCGGCGCCGATCACCTCGGCGACGTCGGTCGCCATGGCGACCAGCTCCCCCTGGATCCAGAGCCCGAGCGTCGTCCTGCGCGGGAACTCCTGCCGGCAGAGCTCGGGCAGGTTCTTACCCGTCGCGATTCCGAGCTTGGCCGACTGGGTCTGGACGAGCATCCCGATCAGGTTCGCCGCGAGCACGACCCAGAGGAGCCCGTAGCCGAACTGCGCGCCGCCGGCGATGTTGGTGGCGAAGTTCCCCGGGTCGATGTAGGCGACCGAGGCCACGAACGCCGGGCCGAGGAAGGGCCAGAGACGGGCGATGCCGCGACCGCGCTCGCCGTCGAGCGAGGCCCGGGCCGCCTCGGCGACCCGCGACTCCCCGGGCATGAAGACGCCGAGGTCGCTGCTCGACCTTCGAGGCGGGGTCCGCCTCGGTCTCCTCCGTCCGCGCGCTCACAGCGCGACGAGCAGCCCGGTGGCGTACATGACCGCGACGCCGCCGAGGATCCCGGCGACGCTCGCCGGGTAGAGCGCCCGCCCCTGCCCGTCGCGGATCGCCGGCACGAGCTGGACGATCACCTGGACGATCGCCCCGATCCCGAAGCCGATCAGGAGGCTGACGAGGTCGGCGTTGTAGGCGGAGGCGCCGATGAAGGCGCCGAGGATGGCGGGACGCGCCCGCGATGACTCCGAGCAGCACCAGCCGCCCGAACGACGGCCGCTTGCCCTCCCCCGCGAGCGGCGCGACGATCGCGAGCCCCTCGGTGGTGTTGTGAAGGGCGAAGCCGAAGACCAGGAACGCGCCGAGGGCGAGCTCGCCGATCGCATAGGCGGACCCGATCGCCAGACCCTCGCCGAGGTTGTGCAGCCCGATCCCGATCGCGACGAGCAGGGAGAGCTGGAACGCGCTCGCCCCCGCTTCCTTCGCCCGCTCGCGCCGGGCGCGCAGGTGCCGATCGAGCGCGACGAGGCCGAGGTAGGACACCCCGGCGCCGATGAACAGGAGCTCGGCGCCGCCGAACGCGCCCGAGCCGGTGGCGGCGATCTCGTTGCCCTCGAGCCAGGCGTCGACGGCGAGGAAGCCGAGGAGGCCGATCGTCCCCGCCATGAAGACGCGGATCCAGAGCTCGCGGACGCGGCGCAGGAACGGCAGGAACAGCATGCCGAGGAGGACCGGGATGACGCCGACGTAGGTCCCCAGAAGCGCCATCAGGCCGTAGAAGCCGGCGTCGGCCTCGGGGGTCTCGACCGCGACCTCGATCTGATGCTCGATCGTCGCCCCGGTCGAGGTGAGCAGCGTGATCAGGAGCGGCGTTCCCTCCTGCCAGGGGTAGTCGAGGGTGAGCTGCTCGCTGCCGAGCCGCTCGATCTCGCCGCCCGCGTCGCCGTCGGAGCTGAAGTCGACGTAGGCGTCGTTGACGATCACCTGCGCGACCGTGACGGCGTCGGGGCCGGCGTTGCGGACGGTGACGTCGATCTCGCCGGGGCGCAGCTCGGTCCGCTCGACGGCGAGGTCCTCGACCGGCGGCCCGTTGCGGTCGCCGAGCGCGTCCCCGCCGACCGTCACCAGCGCGACGAGCGCCGCGATGATCAGCGCGAGCGGGATCAGCCCGAGCAGCCAGGCCGGCGGCCCGGATCCATCGGCGGCGGGCCCATCGAGGCGTTCGGCTCCGGCCTCCATCACTCGACCTCGAAGAAGCCCATCCAGCCGAGCTCGGCGAACTCGGTCTTGTGCGCGTGGAACATGTACATCCCCGGGATGCGGGAAGCGCAGCTCGCAGATCCCCCGCTGCGCCTGCCCGAGAACGACGGTGTCGGTGAACTCGGTCGGCTGCAGCCGGGTCCCGGTCGGGAAGTAGTCGAAGAAGACCGCGTGGATGTGGAACGAGTTGATCGGGTCGTACTCGAGGACGTTCACGAGGTAGATCCGGACGAGCTCGTTCCGCTTCACCTTGATCGGCGCGTCGTTGTAGGCGAAGGCGACCGTGTTGACGGCGTAGATCTGGTTGCCCTCAGCGTCGAAGTTGGTGTTGAAGCCGTTCATGACCATCACCATCTCGTCGGCCTTCTCGCGCGCCGGCTTCGGGTCGATGATCAGCGTCCCGTAGAGCCCGCGGGCGATGTGCTCGGCCAGCGGGCTGACGTGGCAGTGGTAGAGGTGGAGCCCGAAGGGCGCTGCCTCGAACTCGTAGACGGTGCTCTCGCCCGGCTCGATGACTCCGGCGCCGATCTCCGGGACGCCGTCCATCTCGGCCGTGTGGAAGCCGTGGAAATGCATCGTGTGCGGATGCGCGGAGGAGTTGACGAAGCGGACCCGCAGCAGGTCGCCCTCGGTGCAGCGCAGGGTCGGCCCGGGAACGCGGCCGTTGTAGGTCCAGGCGGGATAGGTCACGCCCGGAGCGATCTCGATGTCCTTGTCGACGGCGACGATGTCCCACTCCCGGAGCGTCTGGCCATTCGGCAGGCGCGTGGTCTTCCCGAGATCGAAGTCCCGGAGGATCTCGGTCGGGTCGAAGCCGTTGGCGGCGTGATCGACGAGGCCGCCCTTCTGGAACGTCGGCCCGGCGACGCCGCCGCCGTGGGCGCTCATCGCGTGATCGCCGGACGTGTCCGGAGCCGTCGTGCCGTGGCCCTCGTGACCGCCCTCGGCGGACGCAAGCTGGTCGTGCAGGACCTGGTGGGGGACCACCTCGTGCAGGAGCGGGACCGCGGTGGCGGCGGCTCCGCCGGCGATCAAGCGCCGCCTGGTCACCTTGCGCATCAGCCGTCCTCCTCGGTGGAGAGCCCGACGCGCATCGCCTTGGCGAGCCCGCCGCCGATGGCGAACGTGCCGCCGTCGAAGCGGACCGAGAGGGGGCCGTCGAAGGGCTGGCGCTCGATGACCTCGAGGCGATCGCCCGGCGCGATCCCGCGCTCGCTGAGATAACGGAGCATTCGCGGATCGGAATCGGAGACGCGCACGAACACGCCTCCCTCGCTCGGCTCGAGATCGGCCAGCGATCGGGTCGCCTCCTCGCGGAGCTCGAGCTCGGGGCTCGGGATCGGGTCGCCGTGCGGGTCGTGGCTCGGGTCACCGAGCGCGGCCGACATCAGCCGCTCGAGCTCCTCGGAGATGTAGTGCTCGAGCACCTCGGCCTCGTCGTGGACCTGGTCCCAGGGCATCCCGAGGGCCTCGGCGAGGTAGGACTCGATGAGGCGGTGATGGCGGATGACCTCGAGCGCCATCCGCTCGCCCGCCTCGGTCAGCTCGACCCCGCGGTAGGGCTCGTGCCGGAGCAGGCCGAGCGAGTCCATCCGCTTGGCCATCGAGGTGACGGTTCCGGGCGAGACGCCGAGCCGCTCGGCGATCGCGTTCGTCGCAACCGGGCCCTCTCCACGCGCTGAGAGCGCGTGGATCGCCTTCGCGTAGTCCTCGATGGCCTCCGAGGCACGGCCGCGGACGCCGCGGGCATGGGACCCGGTCGGCTCGACCTGCTCGGGCGCATCGTTTGGAGGCGGCACAACCGAGAGTTTGACAGATCAAAACCTTGGAATCCTCGCCGCCTGCCTCCGATTGCCTTCCCGCTCCCACGGGGCCGCCCGACGCCGCGACCTACAATCGGTCCATGGCTTCAACCGCAGTCGGAATCGATGCCCAGTACCGCGCAATCCGCGAGGAGGCCGGGCTGCTCGACCGCTCCGCGCGCAGCCGGATCGCCGTCACCGGCACCGAGGCCGGTGAGTTCCTCCAGGGCCAGCTCACGAACGACGTCGAGGCGCTCGAGCCCGGCACGGGCTGCTACGCCGCGCTGCTCAACCGCAAGGGCCAGATCCGCGCCGACATGCGCGTGCTGCGGGTCGACGACGTCACCTTCCTGATCGACACCGAGCCCGAGGCGGGCCCCGCGGTCCTCTCCCACCTCTCGATGTACAAGATCGGGCGTGACGCGGACGTCGCCGAGGTCGCCGACGCCGGCCCGCTTCTCTCCCTGATCGGTCCGCGCGCCGCGCAGATCATCGGCGCGCCGCTCGGGGCCGAGCACTCCAACCGCGAGGTGACGATCGCGGGCGCCGCCTGCCGCGCCGTCGCCACCGATCTGGGAGCCGATCTGCTCGTCCCGGCCGCGGGCGCCGCCGCCAGTCCGCGACGCGCTCCTCGCGGCCGGCGCGGAGGAGATCGAGCCCGAGACGGCTGAGATCGCCAGGGTCGAGGCCGGGCGCCCGCGACTCGGCCGCGAGATCGAGCCCGACCGGACGATGCCCCAGGAGGCGGGGATCAACGAGCGGGCGGTCAGCTTCACCAAGGGTTGCTACATCGGTCAGGAGACCGTCGCCCGCCTTCACTACAAGGGCAAGCCCAACCGGCACCTCCGCCGCCTCACCTCGACCGAGCCGCTGCCCGCCGGAGCCGCCGTGAGCCTCGACGGCCGCGAGCTGGGGACGATCGGCACCGCGGTCCTCTCCCCCGCCGAGGGTCCGATCGCGCTGGCGATCCTCCGGCGCGAGGCGGAGCCGGGAGCCGTCGTCGAGGTCGAGGGCGGGCTCGAAGCCAGGGTCGAGGAGATCCCGGAGCCCGAGGTGTGAGCACCCCCCGGCGGCCGGCCAGGGCCATCGGCCTCGGGGGCCGCCCGCTGGGATCCTCATCGCCGCTCCTCGGCGGGTCCGTCGCCGACGCCGAGGAGATCCAGCACGCACCTCCGCCGGAACCCGCGCCGCCGGCGTTCGACCCGGACGGCCGATGGCCTTGCGAGCGGCCCGCCGTCGGCACTCGCTCCAGCCGCTGGGTCCGAGCTCCCGATCGAGCAGCTCCGCGAGCTCCTGGCGGAGGAGGAGCCGGAACGACAGCTCGACGACTGGGGTCGCTCGGAGCGGATGGTCGAGCTGGCCGATCCGCTGCTCAACTTCTACTACCGCTACTGGTTCCGGGTCGAGGCGGAGGGGCTCGAGAACGTCCCGTCCGAGGGCGGCGCGCTGCTCGTCGGCAACCACTCGGGCGCGCTGCCTCCCGACGGGCCGATGATCATGCAGGCGATCCGCAACGAGCACCCCGTCCCCGCGGCCGCTCTACATGCTCGGCGAGCACTGGTTCAAGGGCTACCCCGGCGTCTCGATGGCCGCGGCGAAGCTCGGCGTCGTCCCCGCCCACCCGGCCAACGCCCAGCGCCTGCTCCACGACGAGGGCCGGCTGGCGCTCGTCTTCCCCGAGGGGGCGAAGGGGAGCGGCAAGGTGCTCTGGCAGCGGTACCGGCTGCGTCGGTTCGGGCGCGGCGGGTTCGTCCGCACGGCGCTCCGCGCCAAGGTCCCGATCGTCCCCGTCGCCCTCGTCGGCGGCGAGGAGGCGATGCCGACCTTCGCCCACCTCCGCTCCCTGCAGCGGGCGACCGGCCTCCTCTACGCCCCGCTCAACCACGCCTTCCCGCACTTCGGCCTTGCCGCGGCGCTCATGTACATGCCGGCGAAGTTCAAGATCCGATTCCTCGAACCGCTCGACCTTCCCGCCCTCCCCGACGACACGATCGAGGACGCCGCAGCGGTCCAGACGATCGCCGAGGAGGTCCGGGCGCGGGTGCAGAGCTCGCTCGACGAGATGATCGCCGGGAGGCGCTCGGTCTGGCTCGGCTGAGGCGGTCGCCGCGCGACCGCGCTCCGGACGCCGTCGGTTCGGTTAGATTGCCCGCAGGATGAGGAGGAGCTTCCTAGCGGGATTCGCGCTGCTCGCCGCCGTCGCCGGCGTCGCCGGCTGCGGAGCCGAGGACCACCCCAACGAGCAGCGGCCCCCCGCTGGCGTCGAGCTGAGCGCGAAGATCGACGACAAGCGCGTCACCTTCGCCCCGGCTGAGATCGGTGCCGGGCTGGCCCAGATCACGGTCTCCAACCAGGCCTCCGACGCCGTCGAGCTCGAGTTCCTCGATGGGACCGGCAAGCGCGCCGGCGAGACGAACGAGATCGCAGCCGGAGGCGTCGGCACGATCCAGCTCGAGCTTCGCGAAGGCGACTACGAGATCGCTCCCGAGCGTCGAGACGATCTCGTCCGGGACCCTCGCGGTCGGCCCTGAGCGCGAGAGCGCTCAGAACGACCTCCTACTTCCCTAGTCCCCTGAACGCTCCCGGCGAGCAGCCCGCCGTTCCCTTCGGCGACTTCTACCGCCTGATCTACGCGATGGGAGCGGGCGGCGCGCAGCCCTCGCTGCCGATCGCCTGGGATGAGCTCGCCCGCCGGGCCGCCGAGATGCTCGACGAGCGCGCCGGCGGCTACGTGTTCGGATCAGCGGGGACCGAGGACACCGAACGCGAGAACGCCGAGGCCTTCCGGCGGCTGCGGATCGTGCCGCGGATGCTGCGTGACGTCTCCTCCCGCGACCTGAGCACCTCGATCCTCGGCCTCGACCTGAACGCGCCGCTGGGCCTCGCGCCGATCGGCGTGCAGAACATCGTCCACCCCGACGGCGAGCTCGCCGCCGCGCGGGGAGCCAAGGCGGTCGGGGTGCCGATGTGCGCCGGAACCGTCGCCGCCCACACGCATGGAGGACATCGCCGCCGAGCTCGGCGACACCCCGCGGATCTTCCAGCTCTACTGGCCCAACGACCCCGAGCTGGCCGAGAGCTTCCTCAGGCGGGCCGAGGCGTCGGGCTACGGCGCGATCCTCGTCACGGTCGACAACGCCTTCCCGGGATGGAAGCCGCGCGACCTGCAGAACGCCTACCTCCCGTTCCTCGCCGGCGAGGGCCTCGCGAACTTCTTCTCCGATCCGGTCTTCCGCGACTCGCTGGACGCGCCGCCGGAGGAAGACGTCGGCGCCGCCGTCGGACGCTTCGTCGGCGTCTTCGGCAACCCGGCGCTGACCTGGAACGACCTCGACTGGCTTCGCGCCGAAACCTCGCTGCCGATCGTCCTCAAGGGGATCCTGCATCCCGACGACGCCCGCGAGGCGCGCGAGCGCGGCGTCGACGGGATCGCGGTCTCCAACCACGGCGGCCGTCAGGTCGACGGCGCGATCGCGGCCATCGACGCGCTTCCCGCCGTCGCCGATGCGGTCGGCGACGAGCTCGCGATCCTCTTCGACAGCGGCATCCGGTCGGGCTCCGACGCGGTCAAGGCCCTGGCGCAGGGAGCCGACGCCGTCCTCCTCGGTCGCCCCTACCTTTGGGGCATGGCCCTCGAGGGCGCGGAGGGAGTCGAGAAGGTCCTCCGCCACATGCTGGCCGAGCTCGACCTGACGATGGCGCTGGCGGGCTGCACGTCCCCCGGGCAGCTCGAGCCGGGGATGCTGGCCCGGCGCGAGAGCTAGCCCCCGTGGGACGCGACTGACGAGGCCGACAGACGTCAGATCAAGGAAGAGTCCGGCGCTGCGGCCTTCGGCCGTGAGCCGGGCGATGACGCCGAGCTGGCGCCTGTCGGTCCGTCAGTCTCCGCCTCGTCGGCTTCCGCGACAAGCGCGTCGATCCGGTCCAGCTTCGCCTCCACCTGGGCGACCATCTCGTCGAGCCCGCTGCGGGCGCGATCGGATGAGGTCTTGATGCCCGGTCAGCGCCGAGCGGATCGACTGCGCCGAGCGCAGGGCGGCGATGGCCTCCTCCGCGGTCGCGCGCACCTCGGAGGCGTCGACGGTGAGCTCGCGGCCGCGGGCCATCGCGACCCTCGCGGCGGCGAGACGGTAGGCGATCGAGAGCGCGAGCGAGTCGGGCTCGTCGCGATCGACGGCGACGATCAGCTTGTCGCCGCCGTACTCGTGCAGCTGCTCGGTCCGGGCGGGGACGCGGTCCTCGCCGGCGACGACGAGCACGCCGAACGAGGCGGCGCGAGCCTCCATCGCGGCGTTGAGCTCGTTCCACGCCTCCTTCTTGGAGAGCTTGCGGTCCTTGACCTCGAAGACGATCCGGCCGTTCGGCGGCCCCGGAGCACGCGCCGATCTCGACGAGCACGTCCCCCTTCTTGCCGCCGCCCTCGGCGCCCTCGGCGCCGGTATGGGTGGCGCAGTCGCCGCGCACGCCGGCGATCGTCTCGATCGCCTCGAAGACGCGCTCCTCGAAGGAGAAGCCCTTGCGGGTGCCGGCCTCCTCGGCCTCGGCGACGGCCTCCTCGCCGGCTCTGCCGCTCGAGGAGCTGGGAGAGGCGCTCGTTCAGCTCGTAGACCTGGGCCTGCATCCGCCGCGACTCCTTGACGTGGCTCTCGTTGAGCGCCGTCGCCTTCTTGTCGTGGCTCTCGCGGAGCTCGGCGAGCTGCTTGCGGTGACGGTCCTCCGCCTCGAGCATCGCCTTGGCCGTCCGCATCTGCACCGCGACGAGGGGGTTGTCGCCCTCCTCGCTGCTCAGCATCCGGGTCAGCTCGCTCTGCTGATGCTGCGCGGCGGCGACGAGCATCGCCTTGATCTGGCCCTGCACCGAGTCGGTGCGCTCGACGTCGAAGTTCTCCGTGATGTGGCCGGCGATCTCCTCGCTGCCCTCCTCGAGACGCTTCTCGAGCACCTCGCCGAGCTTGCCCATCCGCTCCTCGAAGGCGCGCTGCACGTAATCGACGTTCGTCTCGGTGCTTCTCGGAGTCGATCACCCGAGCGCCGATCTCGATCGCCTTGGCGACGGTCTCGGTCGCGGGCACGCCCGTCTCGGCGCGCTCGCGAACGACCTTCGCGGCGCGCTCGTCGGTGACCGTCATCGACTCGATCACGATGCGGTCGCCGATCGCGCGGACCGAGGGAGTGTCCTCGAAGGGCAGCTGATCCAGATGTGAGCGTGAGGCTTCCATTGGCGACTCACGAAGGTAGTCGCGCCCCCGGATGCCTTCCTGACATCTGCAGGGACTTCTGCGCTTCCTGCGATAACTGAGCGATGAGCGCACCGAACCGAGCCGATCTCGAGCGGCTGCGCGAGATCCAGGGCGAGATCGCCGACCTCGGGCGAGCGCGGGCGCTGCTCTTCTGGGACGAGCGCACCCAGATGCCGCCGCGCGGCCAGGCGGGTCGCGCCGAGCAGCTCGCGACGCTGGTCCGGGTGCGCCATCGGCTGCTGGCCTCCGATGAGCTCGCCCGCCTCCTCGACCGGC
This sequence comes from uncultured Solirubrobacterales bacterium, assembly GCA_963740845.1. Classification (GTDB taxonomy): domain Bacteria; phylum Actinomycetota; class Thermoleophilia; order Solirubrobacterales; family 70-9; genus RHKX01. The sequence continues at coordinate 3,900 of CAVUFM010000020.1, read as the reverse complement.
TCGCCGACGCCGAACTTCCCGATCCGATCGACGCGGCGACCGTCCGCATGGGTGCGCGCGACGCCGCGAAGGCCCGGCGGGTCCCCGCCGAGCTGCGCGCCGAGATGGCCCGAGCAGCATCCGACGGCGAACGCGCCTGGAAGGAGGCCCGCGGGGGCGAGGACGCCGCGCCCTTCCTCCCCGCGCTCGCCCGCAACATCGAGCTCCGCCACCGCTACATCGAGTGCTTCGACGACATCGACCACCCCTACGACGCGCTCCTCGACGACTACGAGCCCGGCGCCCGGACCGCGGAGATCCGGCCGCTCCTCGCCGAGCTCCGCGCCGGTCTCGTCCCGATCGTCGCCGCGATCGCCGCGAACCCCGACGCCATCGACGACGCGCCGCTGCGGGGCACGTTCGATCCCGCAGCCCAGGAGCGCGTCGTGCGCCGGCTCGTCGCCGGCCTCCCGCTCGACGACGACACCTGGCGGATCGACCCCACCGGCCACCCGTTCGCGCTCTCCGTCTCCCACGGCGACATCCGGCTGACCACGCGCTACGAGCCGGACCGCCTCCCCTACGCGATCTTCTCCTCGATCCACGAGGCCGGCCACGGCCTGTACGAGTCGGGGATACCCGCCGGAGCTGCGCCGCGGGCCGCTCGGCCGACCGCCGTCGCTCGGCTTCCACGAGTCCCAGAGCCGCCTCTGGGAGAACTGGGTCGGCCGCTCGGCCCCGTTCATCGCCTCGCTCCTGCCGATCCTCCGCGAGGAGCTCCCCGGCCGCTTCGACGACGTCTCGGCCGAGGATCTCCGACGCGCCGCCTGCTGGGCCGGCCCCTCGCCGATCCGCGTCGAGGCCGACGAGGTCACCTACAACCTCCACATCGCGCTGCGCTTCGAGCTCGAGCTCGGGCTGTTCGAGGGAACGCTGCCCCCCGGCGAGCTGCCCGAGGCATGGACCGAGCTCACCCGCTCCTACCTCGGCATCGAGCCGCGGGGCGTGACCGAGGGCGTGCTCCAGGACGTCCACTGGGCGGCCGGCTCGTTCGGCTACTTCCCCACCTACTCGCTGGGGAACCTGATCGCCGCACAGCTCTGGGAGCTGGCCGAGGCGGACGATCCCCGGTTGACCGCCGACACCGCCCTCGGCCGGCTGCGGCCGCTCCGCGAGTGGCTGATCGAGCGCCTCCACCGCCACGCCGGAACGATGCTCCCCGCGGAGCTGGCCGACCACGTCCTCGGCGGCCCGATCGAGGCCGAGCCGCTGCTCCGCCACCTCCGGACGAGGTATGGCGCGCTCTACGGGTTCTGAGCGGTCCCCGTTGCCGTCTTCGACGGCGAGGCGTAGGCTCGATTCCCATGGGAGCAAGCAGGGGCCGCGCGATCCGGATGGCGGTGGTGATCGCGGTCGCCGGGGCTTCGCTGATCTGGGTGACCGCGGCCTCGGCGCTGAACTGGTCGGAGCCCGCGCCGATCGACCGCGCCGCTCCGTTCGCTCACCCGACGACGATGAACGGCGTCTCCTGCCCCGCCGCGGACTTCTGCGCCGCCGTGACGCCGGAGTCGGTGCTGACGACCGACGACCCCACCGGGGGTCCGGGATCCTGGGACGTGACTGATCTCCGGGGCGCGCTGACCGACTCATTCGGCGCGACCACGCTGCGCGACATCTCCTGTCCCAGCAGCTCCCTCTGCGTCGCCAGCGGCAGCAACGGGATCGCCTGGTCGACGGATCCGAGCGGCGGCCGAACCACCTGGCACCTCGTCGACATCGCCGGATCCAACGCCCCTGGTCCGATCTCGTGCCCGACCACGACCTTCTGCGCCGCGGTCGACGCCAACGGGAAAGTCAGGATCACGAGCGACCCGACCGGGCCCGCCTCGGGGTGGACGCAGCGCACCATCAACCGCTTCGGCCCACCGACCGACATCTCCTGCCCGACCACGACCTTCTGCGGGGTCAGTGACGGCGGCGGCGGGGTCAGCATCTCCGCCAACCCGACCGGTGGCACGGTCGACTGGAGCTCCTTCAAGATCGACACCTTCCACGGGATCGACGCGATCGACTGCGAGTCCCCGACGCTCTGCGTCGCCGTCGCCAGCTTCGAGAGCGTCTTCAGCTCGTCCGATCCGACCGCCGGAGCCGGATCCTGGAGCCAGGTAAACGTGCCCGGCATGTCCGGGCTCGACAGCTCGGTCTCCTGTCCCGCCAGCAGCCTCTGCGTCGTCACCGCCGGGAGCAAGGCGTTCGCCTCGACGACGCCGACGGGCCCCGGCGCCTCCTGGGTCCCGACCCAGACCGGAACCTCCAACGCACTCAAGGACGTGTCCTGCGTGTCGACATCTCTCTGCGTCGCGGTGGGGCAGGCCGACGCCGTCGCCTCGACGAATCCGAGCGCGGGCACACCCTCCTGGCCGGCATCCGCGATCGCCGGCGACAACGATCTGCGAGCGATCTCCTGTCCGACGCCCTCGTTCTGCGTCGCAGTTGGGGAGCTCGGCCACGTGGCGACATCAAGCACACCCGGCACGGCTCCCTGGGACGTGGCGATGGGCGTCGACGGCGGCTCGTTGCTCCTCGACGTGACCTGCCCCACCACCACGTTCTGCGCCGCGGTCAGCAACAGCGGCGACGTCGTGCATTCGACGAACCCCGCGGGAGGGGCGGGAACCTGGAGCGCGACGCACCTGAGCGGCGATCAGACGGTTGCGATCTCCTGCCCCACGGCCGGCTTCTGCGTTGCGGCAGGGCGCCAGGGAACGGTCTTCACCAGCTCCGACCCCGGCGGGTCAGCCTCCGCCTGGAGCCCGACGCAGGTGGCGCCGTTCATCCACCTCGACTGCGTGAGCGCGGCCTTCTGCGCCAGCGTCGACGGGGTCGGCGCCAACGGCTCGAAGAACCCGAGCGGTGGGGCCGGCGCGTGGCCGGAGACGCTACCGGTCGGCCTGACCTTCGACGTCAGCTGTCCGACGATCTCCTTCTGCGCCGTTTCCTCGCAGTCCGGCGTCTACACGAGCACCGCGCCCGCGGATGGCGGCTGGAGGCTCGCGGACGACATCGATCCCAACTTCGTGAACAACTTCAGGGCGCACCCCGCGAACCTGCTCGGCCTCTCCTGCCCGATCCCGTCTCTATGCGCCGCGGTTGATGAGCTCGGCGGCGTGGTCACCTCGAACGACCCGAGCGGAGACGCGGGCTCGTGGCAGTTCCAGCAACTCCGACTCGCCGCCCTGCGGAGCATCGACTGCGCCGCGGTTTCGCAGTGCGTCGCTCTCGACGATCGTGCATACGCCTCGCTCGGCACATCGGGAGCGACCACGCGCAGCCTCGAGGCGTCGAGGTCCGGGACCGGGTCGGGCACCATCGAGAGCAGCCCCGCCGGGATCCTGTGCGGTCCGACCTGCGCAAGCGACTTCGTCACGTCCGACCAGGTGACACTGCGCGCGAAATCCGATCCGGGGTCGCGGTTCGATGGCTGGAGCGGCGCCTGCTCCGGCACCGGTCCGTGCACGGTCTCGATGGACGGCGACAGGTCGGCATCTGCCGTCTTCACCGCAATCCCGCCGGAGACGAGGCTCACGAAGAAGAGGGTGAACGCCAACCATGGGAAGGCGACGTTCCACTTCGGAGCAGCGACTGACAGTCCAGCCTCGAGCTTCGAATGCCGTCTGAAGGGCCCCGGAGCGAAGGGCGGCAAGTTCAAGCCCTGCGCCTCGCCGGTCAAGTACAAGAGGCTCCGGCCCGGCCGCTACTCGTTCGCGGTCCGCGCGACCGGCCCAGGAGGCACTCAGGCCTCGCCCACCTCGACGCGCTTTCGCATCAAGACGCGCTGATCCGGGCCGTCCTCGGTACGATCTCGGCCGCTTTCCGAGAGAACCGAACTGCACCCGCGCGCAAACCGCAGCGGGGCGAAGG
>CAVUFM010000019.1:0-10227 GCA_963740845.1 uncultured Solirubrobacterales bacterium | reverse complement strand
CCCGGGCCACGGGCCGTGGATCGAGGACCCGACCGGGAAGCTCATCGAGTACCGGGAGCATCGCCTCGAGCGCGAGCGCCTGCTCATCGGGGCGCTCGAGTCCGGCCGGCGCTCGACGGACGAGCTGCTCGACGCCGCCTGGCATGACGTGCCGGATGCGATGCGCCCGGCCGCGGCGCTGGCGATGCGCGCTCACCTCGAGAAGCTCGAGGCCGACGGAGCGCTCCCCGCCGACCTCGAGCTCTGAGTCCCCCCTCGGGTCCCCTCAGCACGAACGAGTGGCGCCTGGGTGTCGGGGCGCGACACTCAACCGCCACTCGTCGCCGCTACCGCAGCTTGAACTTCTTCGCCTCGGGGGTCGTCTCCGTGTTGCCGGCCCGGTCCGTCGCCCGGACGAACAGGGTGTGGCGGCCGAGGTTGAGCTTGCGGCTGCGGAAGCGCGACTCGCAGGAAGCGAACCTGCCGCGGTCGATGCGGCACTCGAACGTGGAGCCCTCCTCGGTCGAGGTCAGCGTGAACCGCGCCTTGGTTCCCCGCTGCTTGCGCTTGCCCTCGATGCCGCTCTCGGGAGCGGTCGTGTCGGCGGCCGGCGGCTGCTCGACCACGGGGCAGTCGGCGAAGGTCTCGGTGACCTCGTCGGCGCCCATGTCGCGGCGGCTGTCGTAGGGGCAGACGCCGTCACCCTCGATCGCGCGGGCGTCACCGTCGAGGTCGACCGCACCCTGGGCCGGAGCCGCCGGATTCCCCTTGTCGATCAGTGGGGAGCCGGGCTGCAGGTGGTAGTCGAGCATGCCCGGGTCGACGAACTGCGGCTGTGCGGTCGTCTGGAAATCGCCGCACCCGTCACCGCCCTGGACTATGGCCGGACCGCGTGAGTGGGTGATGGTGCAGTCGGCCTGGAACGAGTTGATCGGGTCGTCGAGGATCGACGAATCGATCTCGACCGTCGCGGTGTTCACCTCGGCCGAGTCGACGTCGACGATCGTGGCGTTCTCGATGGTCAGGTCGGCGACGGCACCGGCGTAAAAGCCCCGGTCCCCGAGCTGGGCGATCACGTCGCCCTCCATCGTCAGCGTCCCGGCGCTGTCGACGAAGATGGCGCCCTGGCCGAGCAGGCCGGTGATCCTGTTGTGGTCGAGGGAGACGGCGCCGTCGGCGGGGACCGACTCGACGTAGACCCCGTCGACCGTCTGTCCCGCGATGGGCGAGTTGATGACGTTGCGGCTGATCGTCACGGCCTTGGACCCCTCGATGTGGATGCCCTTCGCGCTCGAGCCGAAGCGCTGGTTGAGCCCTTGGACCGTGTTCCCCGTGACCTCTGCACTCGAGTTCTCCAGCACCTCGATGCCCATGTCGAACCCTTGGCTCGGCGAGCCGATCTCGTTGTCGGCGACGATCGCCTTCGCGACGGCCTGACCGACCCGGATGCCGGTCCTCTCGTCCCCGTTGTCGGCGATGATCGTGTTGCCGGTGACGGAGGGGGTTCCGGCGGAAGCCCCAACCTCGACCGCGTTCCCGTTGTCGGCCAGCTGGTAGATCGTGTTGCCGGTCACGGCGGCGTTGCCGGAGACGAAGACCGACGAGGCCGACGCAGGCGATGCGACAACGAAGCCCGAGATCGAGGCGTTTGCCTGGACGAAGACGGCTGCGCCTGCGTTGCCGGCCCCGGAGATCCTCGTCTCGTCAGCGCCGTCGTTCCCGGCGAAGTCGTCCGCGAGCAGCCTGTTGCCCTGGGCGATGTTGATGTTCTCGGAGTAACTGCCCTCGTCGACGTGGATGGTGCCGAAGTTGCCGGCGGTCTGGGAGGCGTTGCTCGCCTGCATGATCGTCTTGCACGGCGTCGCCTGCACTGTGCAGGTGTTGCTGCTGTCAGTGCCTGTGTCGGTGTCGACCCAGCGGTCTGTCGCGGAGGCCGCGGCGGGCGCGGCCAGGGCTGCGGCAGTTGCGCAGGCGGCGATCAGAGTGCGGGTCGGGAAGCTTCGGGTCTTGCGGATCATCGGTCTCTCTCCTGGGGATCGGTGTTGTGATTCACACCTTGGCCGCACCGCAGCTCCCCGCCATCGAGGGCAACCCCAAACAACACCCCTAAGATTTCGCCCGACCCCCATGGCCTCCCGCCGCGACCAGATCAAGCTGACGCCCGAGGAGCAGCTGCAGCTGCTCGACGAGGAGCGGGTCGTGGTCGCCACCTCGATCGGCCCGCGCGGCTGGCCGCACTCGATGCCGCTCTGGTTCGTGGTCCGCGACGGCGACATCTGGGCGTGGACGTTCGCGAAGTCCCAGAAGGTCAAGAACCTCGAGCGCGACAACCGCTGCACGCTGCTCGTCGAGGCCGGTCACGAGTACCAGGAGCTCCGCGGAATCCAGATCGAGGCCGAGACGGAGATCGTCCGCGACGTCGACGAGGTCTTCGAGTTCGCCAAGGAGCTGACCGTCCGCTACGCCGAGGGCATCGACTCGATCGAGGGCGACGCGGCCGAGGCGCTGAAGGCTCAGGCTCCCAAGCGCGTGGCCCTCCACTTCAAGCCGGTGCGGACCGCGACCTGGGACCACCGCAAGCTCGGCGGCACCTACTAGCGGAGGTGACACCGCGCGGGGGGTAGGGACATCCCCACCCCGGACTCGGGGGTTTGCGTACGGGACTAGGGGGGATTCCGCATAGGAATGCGGCTCGGCCGTTCCTAGGTTGGGCCGTATGCAAGGCACAACCGACAACTCAACGTCTCTGTCCACTCCTCCCCGGGGTCTGGCGAACGCCGTACGGCGCGCCGCGCGGGCCTCGGCGAGACGACCCAAGACCGCCCTGCTCCTCTGGGTGGCCCTGATCGCGGGGCTGATCGTTGCCGGTTCGATGACCGGCACCCGCGAGATCACCGAGAGCGAGTCCGGCGTCGGCGAGTCCGGCGACGCGCAGGCGCTGATCGCGTCCGCGGAGCTCGAAGACCCGGCCGTCGAGAACCTGCTGGTGACCTCCGAATCCCCAGAGACCACGGCGGCGAGCGCCCAGGCGCTGGCCCGCAGCGTCGGCGACGTGAAGAACGTCGCGGCGGTCTCGGCGACCGACGACCCCGACCTCGTCGCCGACGGCGGCCGGGCTCAGCTCGTGCAGGTGACCCTGCGCGGCGATCCCGACAACGCCGAGAACCACGTCTCGCCGCTCGAGCAGCGGGTGCAGACGTTCGACGAGCACCACCCGGAGTCGCAGGTCGAGCAGGCCGGCGACGCGTCTCTGTCCAAGGCGATGGACGTGATCGTCGAAGAGGATCTCGGGAGGGCCGAGACATCGTCCCTGCCGGTGATCCTCCTCATCCTGTTCCTCGCGTTCGGCGCGCTGGTCGCGGCGTCGGTGCCGCTGCTGCTCGGCGTCACGGCGACCGCTGGAGCCATCGGTGCAGCCGGGCTCGTCTCCCAGATCGCTCCGTCCGATGAAGCCACGACCTCGGTGGTCGTGCTGATCGGCCTCGCGGTAGGCGTCGACTACTCGCTCTTCTACATCCGTCGCGAGCGCGAGGAACGCCGTGCGGGCAAGGGAACCGAGGCGGCGCTCGACGCCACCGCCGCGACCGTCGGCCGTGCCGTCGTCGTCGCGGGCATGACGGTCGTTGCGGCCCTCGGCGGGCTCCTGCTGACGGGACTCGCCGTCTTCGAGTCGATGGCGCTGGCCACGATGGTCGTGGTCCTGCTCGCGGTGATCGGTTCGGTCACCGCTCTGCCGGCCATGCTCGAGCTGCTCGGCACGAAGGTCGACCGCGGTCGGCTGCCGTTCACCGGTCGCCTCCGCGCCCGCCGGGAGCGCTCCGGCCGTCGCGGCGGCTGGGAGCGGCTGGTCTCGGCGATCACCGCTCGCCCGGTCGCGTCCCTGATCGCCTCGGTGGCTGTGCTCGGCACCCTCGCGGTGCCGGCGCTCGGCCTGCACCTCGGCGATCCGACGCTCAACGACCTCCCCGGCGACGAGCCGACCGTCCAGGCCATGAAGCACATCGACTCGCTGTTCCCGGGGGCTCCCTCCGACGTCCAGCTCGTCGTCGCCGGCGACGATCTCGGCTCCGCGGATTCAACGCGGGAGCTCGAGGAGGTCGGCGAACGTGCAGTCGGCGTGACCGGGGGCAGCGGACAGCCGGCGGTCACGGTCGGTCAGGGCGGGGACACCGCGATGATCGACGTGCCGATGCCCGACACCTCGCGCGACGAGGCGACGGACATCATCGGCGAGCTCCGGGCCGATCTCGGCGAGGTCGATGGGGAGGAAGTGCTCGTGACCGGTGACGCTGCGGAGAGCGCCGACTACACCGGCGCGCTCAACGATGCGATGCCGATCGTCCTCGCCGGCGTCCTCGGCATGGCGTTCCTGCTCCTGTTCGCGGCGTTCCGCTCCCCGTGGCTGGCGGCCAGTGTCATCGCGCTCAACCTGCTGTCGGTCGGCGCCGCCTACGGCGTGCTCGTCGCCGTTTTCCAGAACGGCTGGGGAGCGGAGGCGCTGGGCGTGACTGAGACCGGAGCCATCGGCCCGTGGGTACCCCTGTTCTCCTTCGTGATCCTGTTCGGGCTCTCGATGGACTACACGGTGATCGTGCTCGAGCGCATTCGCGAGGGACGGCAGCGTGGGCTCAGCGCACGCCAGGCTGCGACGGAGGGCGTCGGCGCCACTGCCGGGGCGGTGACGAGCGCAGCCGCCGTGATGGTTGCGGTGTTCTCGCTGTTCGCGGCGGGGAGCCTGCCCGATATGCAGCAGTTCGGTGTCGGCCTCGCTGCCGCGATCCTGATCGACGCGACGATCGTCAGGGCCATGGCCCTGCCCGCGGTGGTCACCATCCTGGGGGAGCGCCGCTGGCGCGTCCCCGGCACCCGCCGTCCCCGGCCGCCTCGGTCGGTCGCGGTGAGATCATCGCCTCGCCCGTCCCGAGCCGACGACGCGTCCGATCCCGTGATCAATAAGGAAGCCCCGAAGCAAGTCATCCGCGGCGTCGCCTCCCGAGAATGGGGGGCGGCGGCGCAGACGCTCGGCTGGCTCACCCTCGCGGCCACGCTCGCCGCCTCGTGATCTGGCTCGCGAGCGGCATGGGCTAGTTCTGGCCCGCGTGGGTCGCCTTCACCGGCCTGGTCCCGATCAGCCTGATGCAGCTGCTGCCGTGCGCGGGCGAAGGGCCGCAGCGGCCCGCGGCTCGAGCTGCGCTCAACGCGGCCCTCTGCCTCGGGTGGCCGCGTGCGTCCTCTTCGTCATCTGGCTCGCTGGCCGGTGGCGGCTACTACTGGCCGGCGATCACGACCATCGTTCCTCGCCCTGTCGTGCGTCGTCCACGCGATCCTGATTCGCAACTCGCCCGACGAGGAGTTGCAGGAACGGGTGACCGAGCTGACCAGAACCCGCCGCGGTGCCCTCGACGTCCAAGCCGACGAGCTCCGCCGGATCGAGCGCGACCTCCACGACGGCGCGCAGGCGCGGCTGGTCGCGCTCTCGATGCAGCTCGGCCGGGCCGAGGAGCGCCTCGCCGACCGGCCCGAGGATCGCGCGCTGGTCCGCGCCGCCCGCGAGGAAGCGGGAAACGCCATCGCCGAGCTCCGCGACCTCGCCCGCGGGATCGCGCCGCCGGTGCTTGCCGACCGCGGGCTGGCCGCCGCGGTCGAAGCGCTTGCGACTCGCTCGGCCGTTCCGGTGACCGTCAGCGCCGACATGGCCGGCGACCGGCCGCCGCCGGCCATCGAGTCGGTCGCCTACTTCGTCGCCGCCGAGGCGATCACCAACGTGGCCAAGCACGCGCCGGGCCCGGCGCGTGTGGAGATCGATCTCGACGCCACCCACCTCACCGTGCGCGTCATCGATGAGGGCCCGGGTGGAGCCGACCCGGCGGGGAGCGGGCTGAGCGGACTGCGCAACCGGGTCGAGTCGGTGGACGGCACGCTCACCATCGAGAGCCCGTCCGGCGGCGGCACCACGATCACGGCCGTGCTCCCATGCGAGTAGTCGTGCTCGAGGACCAGGCGCTGCTGCGCGAGGGGATCGTCGCGCTGCTGCGCGAGCAGGGGATCGACGTCGTCGCGACGGCCGAGGAGCCCGAGGAGTTCCTGCGCGTCGTCGGCGGCCACAAGCCCGACGTCGCGATCTGCGACGTGCGACTCCCCCCGACCTTCACCGACGAGGGGATCCGCGCCGCGCTCGAGGCCCGACGCCGGCAGCCCGACCTCGGGGTGCTCGTCCTCTCCCAGTACGTCGAGCCCGCCTATACGACGGAGTTGCTCGAGGCCGGGGAGGGCGGCGTCGGCTACCTGCTCAAGGAGCGCGTCGGCGAGGTCCGCACGTTCGTCGAGGCGATCGAGCGGGTCGCCGAGGGCGGCACCGTGCTCGACCGCGAGGTGGTGAGCCGCCTGGTTCGCGCAGGGGAGCCGGCGGGCGCCGACAACGACCTGAACCAACTCACCCCCCGCGAGCGCGAGGTCCTGCAGCTGATGGCCGAGGGCCGGACGAACGCCGGCATCGCGAGCGCGCTGGTCGTCTCCCTCGGCGCCGTCGAGAAGCACGTGACGGCGATCTTCTCCAAGCTCGATCTCCCGGCAGGAGGGGAGGACCACCGCCGGGTGCTGGCGGTGCTCACCTACCTGCGAGCGGCGGGCGGCGAGTAGCCGCCGTCGGCCACGGATCCGGTATCCGCTCCGGTGGGCGGAGCAACTACCGGCCGGACGGCGCGCCCGGCCCTACGGCGCGCCCTGGAACCCGTTCGAGTAGCAGGGAGTGGGGGTGCCCGCCTCCGTCGGCGTCGCACCCACCGGGTTCGACAGCGTCGTGCAGAAGTTCGCCAGTCTCCCGTTCGGCTTCAGGAACTCCGACTTCTGCGCCCGCGCCTTGACGTCGTTGCGCGGGTAGGAGTGCGGGTCAGCTCCGAAGACCGGGGGGCGCGGCGGCACGTTTGCGTAGGGAGGAGCGGCGCTTCCTCCGGGGAACCCGACCGGCCCGCCGTCCCATGTGACCAGCGCCGAGCCCGTGTACGGCGCACCGCCCGGCCGCGGGAACGTGATCGGGTCGAGGCCGAAGAACGGGTCGCCGGGGAGCCTCCCGGTGTCGGCCTCGGGGGCGTAGACGCCGGCGCCGATCGTCCGCGCCTCGACCTGCGCGGCGACGTTCGCGACCTGGTGGTCGCCGAGCGCGGCGTGCAGGAGGACCTGGTGGCTCGGCGTGTTCGGATACGGGTCATCGGTCATGTGCGCGGCATAGCCGTTGGCTTCGGCGCGATCCCACTGCATCTGCAGCAGGGCGAAGATCAGCGGCCGCTCGAGCTCGTCCGGGTAGTTGTCGTAGAGCCCACCCAGCGGGAGATCGGCCGGCAGGACGCCGCAGAGAGCCGGCGGGATGCTGAGCGCGTCGCAGACCGTCTCGGTGAACTGGCCCTCCGCGTACGGCTCGAAGTCGACCGAGCGCGGCAGGAGCGTCGAGTAATTCATCCCCGGGACGCCGAGCACCGCGCGCCGGAAGTCGGGCGCGACCGCGGTCAGGCTCCCGCCGAGGATGCCGCCCTGGCTGTTGCCGTCGTAGAAGAGCTCGTCGGTGTCGATGACTCCGTTGCCGCCGCCGTCCTGGAACGCCGCGTTCGCGTTCAGGCCGTTCGCGTGGATCATGGCCCGGCCGAGGAAGAGGAAGTTGAGCATCCCCTGCTGGGTCTCGTCCCCGAGCAGCGGGAAGTTCGAGATGTCCTGCAGGATCAGCAGGACGTTCGGCACGTTGACCGTCGCGAAGCCGTACCAGTCGGTCGCGCACATCATCAGCTTGTGCTCGTAGGCCATGGCCTTGACGTTGCCGCCCTCGACCTCACTCCCGCTTCCCAGCAGGCCGTGCCCGTAGAGCGACGGCCGCACGTCCGTCGCGAGCCCGCCCATCGGCGATTCGCGGGGGAGGATGCACGTGAAGCCGACGCTCGCGGTGTTGCCCGGGAGCTGCTGCGGCATCCGGTCGGGATCGGTTCCGGGCGGGTAGTTGTAGGTGGAGCCGACCGGGGAGCAGGCCGGCGTGTTCATGTAGCAGGGGACCGTCACGTTGCCGGTGACCTTGCGGGCGATCCGCGAGTCCTCGGCCGGCGTGTAATCGCTGACCTGCAAACCGGAGACCGCAGGGGAGCTCCCCTGGACCTGGCCGTCAGCCAGGTTCGTGTCACCGAGCCCCGCGAACGCCTCGTCGCGGATGTGGAGCATCCGGCCGCTCAGGTTCTCCTCGCTCGCGACCGTGAAGTCCCAGGCGAGGTTGAGGTCGGCGCGCCTGATGGCGGCGCGCTTCAGGTCCTCGAAGTTCGCCTCCATCTGCTCACGGCGGCTCTCCACCTCAGGCTGCTCGGTGATCAGGCGGTCGCGGTAGACCCGGAACGCGTCGGTCGGGGGGATCGCCGCGCCGCTTGCGTCCTTCAGGTTCCGCAACGCGACGACGTAGCGGTGGCCCTCGGTGAAGTTGACCGCGGGCCGGACGATCAGCGTCACGTCCTCGGTGTTCCCCGGCGTCCGCTCGGGCGGGTTCGAGTCGAGCTCCGCCCAGATCGGCCAGCGCTCGTGCGTGACGGTGTCGATCACGACCACCGGCTGCTCGGGATCGGCGTAGGAGCCGATGTCCCCCTCGGGCACGAGGCCCGTCGCGTCGAAGGCGGCGGGCGTGTCGAGGCCCGGGACCTTGGTGATGATCGAGGAGCCCGGGCTGAAGCCGTCGCTGCGGTTGAACTCGGCCGGGTTCGCGGGCACGCCGGCCTCGTTCCGCGGCATCGCGAGCGGGTCGAAGGCGACGCGCCGCCCGGTCTCGCTGCCGGTGTCCGCACTCGTGAAGCGGTCGTTTGGGAACGGGTACAGGCACTCGGAGCGGTCGAGGAAGTCGCAGCCCGAGACGGGAGCAAGCGGCTCGCTCGGAGCGGTCTGGATCGGCGCTCCTGTATACGGGCGCGGGGTCGGGTTCTCGGGGTCGCCCCCGGGCTGCTCGCCCGGAGCCGCGCAGGCGGGTAGGTCGACGCGCATCCGCTTGTCGCGCCAGCCGAAGGAGCCCTTGTTCGGACGCTGCTTCAACCTGGCGAAAGCCGAGAGCACCCGGTCGTCGCAGCGGGCGACGGCCTTGCGGCCCACGGGCGTCAGCTTGAGGGAGAGCCGAACGGACCCGGGCTCCGCGAACTTCCGGGTCTTCGCTCGAGTCAGCCGTGTCTTGGCCTTGCCGGTGGTGGGCCCGGTCCGCACCCCGACCCTGACGGTCCCGGCGGTTCGCGCCCGGACGCGCACGGCGATCCGGCCCTTGCGAACAAGCTTCGACTGGCTCCGGCTGGGCTTCGGCAGCTTCACCGAAACGGCCGAAGCGCGCGCGGCTCCACCGTCACCAGCGGCGCCCGGCGCCCCTGCTCCCAGCGTCAACAGCGCCATCAGCGCGAGCATCGCGCCGGCCACCCTGATCCTCGCCATCTCCCGTTCCCTCCCAGTCGCGGTACCGCCGGAACAGTCTATGCCGCGTGAGGCCGTTACCCTCCCGGCCGCACCATGGAGAAGCTCAAAGGCCTGATCCTCTCGGGCGGAGCGGGCACGCGCCTGCGCCCGATCACCCACACGTCCGCCAAGCAACTGGTACCGGTTGCCAACAAGCCCGTGCTCTTCTACGGGATCGAGGCGCTCGTCGAGGCCGGCGTCACCGAGATCGGGATCATCATCGCCCCGCAGACCGGAGACGAGATCCGCGAGGCGGTCGGCGACGGCTCCGCGCTCGGCGCCCAGATCACCTACATCCCGCAGGCCGAGCCGCTCGGCCTCGCCCACGCGGTGCTGACCGCCGAGGAGTTCCTCGGCGAGGACTCCTTCGTGATGTATCTGGGAGACAACCTGCTGCGCGACGGGATCCAGGGCCTCGTCGACGCCTTCCGCTCCAACGAGCCGGACGCGCTGATCCTGCTCACGCAGGTGCGCGACCCCGAGCACTACGGCGTCGCCGAGCTCGACGGCGAGCGGATCGTCCGCCTCGTCGAGAAGCCGAAGGACCCGCCCTCCGACCTCGCGTTGGTCGGCGTCTACATGTTCACCCCGAAGATCTTCGCGGCCGCCAAGGCCATCGAGCCGTCACCGCGTGGCGAGCTCGAGATCACCGACACGATCCAGCACCTGATCGACACCGGCCACACCGTCGAGCAGCACCGCGTCCGGGGCTGGTGGAAGGACACCGGGCAGCTCGCGGACATGCTCGACGCCAACCGCCTCGTCCTCGAGGACCTCGAGTCGAAGATCGATGGT
>CAVUFM010000018.1:145000-494562 GCA_963740845.1 uncultured Solirubrobacterales bacterium | reverse complement strand
CGCGGCGCGGCTGGCTCATCGTCGGCGTCTGGATCGTGCTCGCCGGCGGGCTCGCGATCACCGCCGCGATCGTCGGCAAACCGACCGAGGACGACCTGACGATCCCGGGCAGCGACTCGACCGCCGCCACCGATCTGCTCGACGACGAGCTGCCCTCCCGGGCCAACGGGACCGTCCAGATCGCGCTCAAGGCGCGTCGAGGGCAAGCTCGACGAGGGGGACAAGGCGACGGCCATCAAGCAGGTCGTCAAGGACTACGGGAACGACGACGAGGTCAACGACGTCGTCAGCCCCCTCAGCGACGCCGGCTCCGACCAGCTCAGCAAGGACGGGACGATCGGCTACATCCAGCTGACGCTGGACCCGGGCCCGGCCGACCTCGACGAGGACGAGGCCAACGACCTGATCGCGATCGCCGATCCGGCGAAGGAGGCCGGCATCGACGTGGCCGCGGGCGGCTACCTCGGCCAGGCCGTCTCCAAGCCGGCGACCGAGTCCAGCGAGGCGATCGGGATCGCGGTGGCGATCCTCGTCCTCATGTTCGCGTTCGGCACCGCCGCCGCGATGCCGATTCCGATCCTCACCGCGATCTTCAGCCTCGGGACGGGTCTCAGCGTCGTCGGCCTGCTCGGTCACGTGATCTCGGTTCCCTCGATCGCGGCGACGCTCGGAACGATGCTCGGCCTCGGCGTCGGGATCGACTACGCCCTCTTCCTGATCACCAGACACCGCGAGTTCCTGGCGCGGGGCTACTCGGCGGAGGAGTCGGTGGCGCGAGCCACGGCGACCTCGGGAGGCGCCGTGGTCTTCGCGGGCAGCACCGTGGTCGTCGCGCTCCTCTCGCTCTACTTCGGCGGCATCCCGATCGTCCGCGCCCTCGGGTACTCGGCGGCGATCGTCGTCGCGGTCTCGGTCGTCGGCGCGATCACCCTGCTGCCGGCGGTCCTCGGCATCGTCGGCGAGCGGATCAACTCGCTCAAGCTCCCCTTCGGCGGCCACTCGCACGACGACAAGCCCCACGGCTGGGAGCGGTGGGCTCGAGGGATCGGCCGGCGCCCGATCCCCGCGGCGACGATCGGGATGATCCTGCTGATCGCGCTGGCGCTGCCGCTCCTCGACATCGAGCTCGGCCAGCCCGACAACAGCCAGCTCCCCAAGGACACCCAGAGCCGCAAGTCCTACGACATCCTCAGCGAGGGCTTCGGTCCGGGCACCAACGGGCCGCTGCTGATCTCGGTCAAGCTCGACCCGCCCGCGAAGCCCGACACGAAGAAGCTCAACCAGGTCGAGCAGCAACAGCAGCAGCAGCAGGACAAGGCTCAGCAGCAGTACCAGGAGCAGGCGCAGGAGGCGGCCGAGGCCGGCGAGCCGCCCCCGCCCGAGCCGGCCGGTCCGACCAAGGCGCAGCAGCAGCAACAGCAGCAGCAGGAGAAGTTCCTGAAGTCGCCCGCCAGCGACCCGCGGTTGACGAAGCTCTCCAAGCAGATCGGCAAGGACCCCGACGTCGACGACGTCTCGCTGCCGGCCCTCAACGGCGCCGGCACCGCCGCGATCCTCAACGTCACCTCGACCTCCTCGCCGGTCTCGCAGCGAACGGTCGATCTCGTCGACCGGCTCCGCGACGACGTCATCCCCTCAGCCCTGAAGGGCGATCCCGGCACCGACGCCTACGTCGGCGGCTCGACCGCCGCCTACATCGACCTGGCCGACAAGATCGGGCAGAAGCTGCCGCTGGTGATCGCGATCGTGCTGCTGCTCAGCTTCGTCCTGCTGATGCTCGCGTTCCGGTCGATCGTCGTCCCGCTCACGGCGGGGCTGATGAACCTCGTGTCGGTTGCCGCCTCCTACGGCGTGCTCGTCGCGGTCTTCGAGAAGGGCTTCGGCCTGGAGCTGATCGGCCTCGACAAGGAGATGCCGATCGTCTCGTTCGTGCCCCTGCTCATGTTCGCGATCCTCTTCGGGCTCTCGATGGACTACCAGGTGTTCCTCCTGACGAAGATCCAGGAGAAGTACAAGGAGGGGATCGGCAACCACGACGCCGTCGTCGAGGGGCTCGCCGGCACCGCGCGGGTGATCACCTCGGCCGCGCTGATCATGGTCGCGGTCTTCACCAGCTTCGTCCTCAACGGCGACCCGACCGTCAAGCAGTTCGGGGTGGGGCTCGCGGTCGCCGTCGCGATCGACGCGACGATCGTCCGCTGCATCCTGGTGCCGGCCATCATGGTGCTGCTCGGCCGCGCGAACTGGTGGTTCCCGAGTGGCTCGGGTGGATGCCCCACGTCGGCATCGAGGGAGACGAGTTCTTCGCCGCGCTCGATGCGGAGGAGGAGCCGCGCCGCAACCGGTAGCCCGAGCCGGAGACCCGACCGAGGAGCCAGGCCGAGGACGAAGCACCGAGAGCCGAGCCGCCCGCGAAGGATCCGCCGGAGGCATAGGCTGGGTGCGATGGCACCCGAGGGGCTCACCGTCGCCGTCACCGGCCCGACCGGCGAGATCGGTCTGGCGGCGCTGCGCGCACTCGATTCCTCACCCGCGGTCGGGAAGGTCATCGGGATGGCGCGGAGCCCGTTCCACCCCGCCGACCACGAGCTCAGCGACAAGGTCGAGTACCGCCGCGGCGACGTGCTCGACCGCGACTCCGTCGACGGCCTGGTCGCCGACGCCGACGTCGTCATGCACCTCGCGTTCATCATCATGGGCGACCCCGAGTCGGCCCGCCGCATCAACCTCGAGGGCAGCCGGAACGTGTTCGAGGCAACCGTCGCGGCCGGCGCCAAGCGCCTCGTCTACACGTCCTCGGTCGCCGCCTACGGCTTCCACGTCGACAACCCGCAGCCGCTCACCGAGGACGTCCCGACGCGCGGCAGCGAGGACTTCTACTACTCCGCGCACAAGGCCGAGATCGAGCGCGTGCTCGACGAGACCCTCGAGGGCTCCGACGTCGGCGCCTGGATCTTCCGCCCCTGCATCGTCGCCGGCGCCGGCGCGCCGATGCTGATCGAGACGATGGTGGGATCGCTGCCGATCTTCGGTCAGCTGCGGCTGGCGCGCCGCATCGCCGATCAGGTCCCGTTCCTCGGGCCGATCCTGCCCGACCCGGGAATCGACTTCCAGCTCGTCCACACCGACGACGTCGCCCAGGCGCTGCTCGCCGCCGTCGAGGGGAAGGGGGAGCCCGGGCGCTACAACCTCGCCGGGCAGGGAGCGATGAGCGTCAGCCGCCTCGCTCGCGCGCTCGGCTGGCTCTCGATCCCGGTTCCCGGCGTCGCGGTCGCCTCGATCGACGAGCTCCTGCGCCGGCTCCCCGGGATGCCTCCCGAGGCCGCCTGGATCACCGCGTTCCGCGTGCCGACGCTGATGGACTCGACGAAGGCGCGCACCGAGCTCGGCTGGGATCCGCTCTGGGACGCGGAGTCGACCCTGATCCAGACGATCGAGGGCGCCCGAGAAGCCGGGATCCTCTGATCAGCTCGGCGTGCCGGCGCGTGCCGGCGGGCGCCAGGTCCTGACCGCGTTGCGGCCGGCGTCCTTGGCTTCGTAGAGCGCCTGATCGGCGGCGTCGACGATCGCGTCGGGAGTCTCCAGCCCGTCGGCGGCGAGCGCCAGACCGATCGAGACGGTCAACGGCATCGGCTCGCCCTCCACCTCGATGGGCTCGTCGGCCAGCGATGCGCGGATGCGTTCGGCGAGGCCGACCGCGTCCTCACGGGTGATTCGCGGGATCAGCACCGCGAACTCCTCACCGCCCCAGCGCGCCAGGCACTCCGACCCGCGGAGGGACTCCGCGAGCCGTTGCGCGGTGACCTGGAGGACGAGGTCGCCCGCGAGGTGCCCGTGCACGTCGTTGACCCGCTTGAAGTGATCGAGGTCCATCAGCATCACGGCGACGCCCTCGCCGCCCCGGCCGAGCTCGATTCCGAGTCGCTCGCCGAAGTGGCGGCGGTTGAAGACGCCCGTGAGGTCGTCCTCTCGTGAGCGCCGCTCGAGCTCCTGGGCCCGCTCGCGGGCGATCTCCAGTGCCTCGTCGCGCCGCTGGATCGCCCGGCCGAGGAGCAGCGCGACGATCGCGGTCAGGAGCAGCCCGGCGATCAGGATGAGCCAGGGAAGAGCTTTCTCGAGCGGCGGGCGGGCGCCGCCCTCGACGCTGATCGTCCACTGCCGGCCGTGGGCGTCGATGGTCGAGGTCACCGGGTTCTCCTGCTCGTCCCCGACCTGCGAGAGCATGCCCGCCGGGTCCTCGATGCTGACGTCGTCGTCCTCGTCGACGGCGGCCTGCAGCAGCTCGTCGGCATCGACGAGGCCGACGATCACGCTCTGGGACTCGACGGAGGAGACGTCGCCGCTGAAGCGGCGCGCCTCGATCGGGACCGCGACGTAGAAGGCGGAGCCGCCATCGCTGAGCTCGAGCGGGGGAGAGGTCGCGACCTCCTTGTCGACGGAGGCGGTGCGAATCGCCTCGCGGGCCTCCTTGCGGTCGGCGGCGCGGGAGAGCGGCTGATCCTCGTCGGCCGCGGGAACGAGCACCGGCTCGAGCGGGGCGTCGTTCGGCGGGACCATCCGCCCGTCCGGCGTGCGGCGGACCCACTGGACCGCGACGACGGCTGGATCGAGGCGGCCACGGACCTTCGCGTAGCGCGCGAACTCGTCCTGGTCGGCGTCGTCGTGGACGCCGACCATGTCGGCGACGTCCTGGAGGTAGAAGGTCCGATCCGAGAGGGATTCCGTGATCTGCGCCTCCGCCAGGGTGATCCGATCGTCCTGCTGATCGTCGAGCCGGCCCGAGGTGACGAGCTCAGCCGCGAGCGCTCCCGCCAGCACGGCGAGCACGAGGGCGAGGATCACCGCTCTGACGCCCGCTTTCTGGGCCAGTTTCGATCTCATAGTCCCCTTTCGGTTGCCGAGGGCAACCTGTTGAGGGTAGGTTCGCATCACCCGCAATCAGATAGGCGAAGGAGAGTTCATCCCGATGGGTTTCATGGACAAGATGAAGCAGGCCGCTGAGTCGGCTCAGGCTCAGACGAGCAAGATCGGGGTCGGCGCCAACGCCGATCAGATGGCTCTTGCGAACCGGGCTCAGAAGCTGATGAAGAGCGGCGTCGACACGCCCGCGCACATCGACTCGATGACGCCGACGGGCGCGACCGACAAGCCGGGAGGCGCGGAGAACGTGATCGAGTTGACGGTCAAGCCCGCCGGCGGGGAGGCCTACGCGGTGACGACCAACCAGTACATCTACCCCGCGGCGCCGTTCAGCGCCGGTGAGGACGTGACGGTGAAGGTCGATCCCGACGATGCGCAGTCGGTGATGATCTGGGGCTAGATACCCGGGAATCCTCCGCTTCGCGTCCGGTTCCCGTAGCTACGCCTGGCTCGAGGCTGAGCCGGGCTCCGAGCCCGGCGGCGGCAACCACCTCGCCCTGAGCGGGGACGCGGTCACGCCGTGGACGAGGATCGAGATGCTCGACGCAGATGAACGTCGTCCAGACGATCAGCCGAGCGTCGGCGGGCGCAAGCTCCGAAGCGCCGGCGACGATCGCCGCGTAGTAGATCGAGCTGATCCCGCGGACGCCGAACCAGCCGACGAACAGGCGCTCGCGAGCCGGGATCGAGGGAGCCGAGCAGCGAGATCAGCACGGCGACCGGCCGGATCACGACGCAGCAGCAGCGGCACGAGCAGCCAGCCGCTCAGGCCGGGGACACCGACTCCGGCGACCGAGATCATGCTGCCGAAGACGAGGATCACGGCGAGCTCGCCGAGCTTCTCGACCACCTCGGCGCCCTCGTGGACCGCGCGCGTTCATGTCGTGCGATCGCTCGTAGCGACGGAAGGCGAGGCCGCCCGCGAAGGCGGCGAGGAACCCGTAGGCGCCGGCGACCTCGGTGAGCCCGTAGATGAGCAGGACGGTCGGGATCGCGAGCCAGCCGTCGAAGCTCGTCGCCAGCAGGTCGCCGGTCGCGCAGGCGCCGCGCGACGCGCCGCGGCGCACGTAACCGACGACCGCGCCGAGCCCGAGCCCGACGACGATCGCGTAGAGGACGTCGGCGAGGAGCCAGTCGCCGATCCACGACGTGCCGCCCGGGTCGAGCAGGAACAGCCCGGCGAAGAGGAAGGGGAAAGCGAGGCCGTCGTTGAGCCCGGCCTCGCCGGTGACCGAGAAGTTCGGCTCGTGCTCCTCCTCGTCGCCGGGCGGGCCGACGCCGATGTCGCCGGCGAGGACCGGGTCGGTCGGAGCGAGGACCGCTCCGAGGATCAGCGCGGCGCCGACCGAGAGGCCCATCGCCGCGTGCCCGAAGGCGGCGACCGCGGCGATCGTCAGCGGCATCGCGACGATCAGCAGGCGGCCGACGCCGGCCCAGGCGAGCCGGGTGAACGGCCGGTCGAGCTTCAGCCCGGTGCCGAACAGCGCGATGATCACCGCGAGCTCGCTGATGTGCTCGAGGAGCTGGCGCGTCCTCGAGCGGCCTGATCCAACTGCAGCCCGAGCAGCTCGATCGCCGATCGCCGCGAGCGACGCCGAGGCCGAGGTAGATGATGCTCGCCGAGAACGCGCGCTCCCGCTGATGGGAGAGGGCGCCGATCGCGGCGAAGATCGCGATCGCGCAGAACGCGAGCCCGATCGGGTAGAGATCGGCGAACGAGAAGCCGCGCTCGGCCGCTGTGAGGAATGAATCGCCCGTCATGAAACCGGCGATGGTGGCAGGTCGATCCCGCCGGGACCGGCGGCGTGGGGCCTAGCCGTGGCTCGGCAGGTCGAGCGCGCTCGCGTCGAGCATGACCTCATCCACGTAGCACCAGGCCCAGTCCTCGCCGGGCTCGAAGCTCCCCGCGAGCGGGTGGTTGCTCGCGGCGGCGTGCTTGGACGCATGCTTGTTCGGCGAGGAGTCGCAGCAGCCGACCTCCCCGCACGTCAGGCAGAGACGCAGGTGGAGCCAGCGGTCGCCCGTCTTCAGGCATTCGCTGCAGCCCTCGGTGCTCGACGGGCTGACGTCCTCGATCACATCGGTGTGCTCGCACTCGGCCATGGCCGGGAGCTTACGCGGCGACGGTCTCGAACTGCGACATCAGGCCGTGATCCTCGTGATCGAGCATGTGGCAGTGGACGACGTACTTGCCCGCGTAGTCGCTGAAGCGGCCGGCGAGGAGCAGCTCGTCGCCCGGATCCATGAAGAACGTCTCCTTCAGGCACGCCTCCCACGGCTCCGGCTTCCTGCCGTTGCGGGAGAGCAGGTACCAGTCGGTGTGATGGAGGTGGATCAGGTGCGCGACCTTCGTCGCGTTGACGACCTTCCAGGTCTCCGTCGTGCCCAGTCGCGCGCGATGCTCGACGAATGAGGGGTCGTAGGTGCGGTCGTTGATCAGCCAGCTCGCCAGGAAGCCGCCGCCGATCGAGATCCGCCATTCCTTGTCGGGGGCCGCCGGCGCCGCGTCGATCCACTCCGGCAGCGGGCGCAGCTCGGGCGGGATCACGGTCGAGTCCTTCGTCCGGGCCCCGACCCGGAACTGCATCAGCGGCCCGACGTAGGACTGAGCCCCGAGCGCCTGCACCGCGCCCTCGCGACGCACGCTCGCGAGGACGACGTCGCTGTGCTTGGCGCGGGAGAAGTCGACGATGACGTCGACCCGCTCGCCCGGTCCGATCAGCAGCGTGCGACGGCGCAGCGGGCGGGGGAGCAGCCCCGCCTCGGTCCCGATCTGGGTGATCTCGGCCCCGCCGCCGATCCTCAGGTTGTAGGAGCGGAAGTTCGAGGCGTTCAGGATTCGCAGCCGGTAGCGGCAGGCCCGCACGGAGTGGTGGGGGAGGATCGCTCCGTTGACGAGGATGTGGCGCCCGGTGACGCCGTCGTCGGGCGCGTGCGCGCTCCCACCGAACGGGTTGGTCAGCTGGTTGTCGCGGTCGAAGGAGCGGTCGCTCAGCATCAATGGGATGTCGCGGCGCCCGCCCGGGAGATGCAACGCGTCGTCGACGTCGTCGTGGGAGATCCACATGCCGGCGAGACCTCGCCACACGTTCCGCGCCGTGTGATCGAGTCGATGGTCGTGGTACCAGTGCATGGCGCCACGCTCGCGGCCGCCGTTCTCGATGAAGTCGTAGGTGTAGGTGCGGGAGCCCCCGGGCCTGATCAGGAGGTCGTTGCCCGACTGCCGCTCCCCGAGCCGCGGCGAGATGTCGCAGTACCGGGAGCGGGGGAGGCTGCGCGTGAGCCCGCCGGGCTGCCCGTCGTCGGCCGCGGTGTTGTGGCCGCCGTGGAGATGGGTCGTCAGCTCGCCGGCCTCCCTGGGCAGCCGGTGCGTGAACGTGACCGTGGTTCGCTCGCCGGTCGGGCGGCGGATCGTCGGGCCCGGGAAGTCGCCGCCGTAGGTCCACATCCGCGTCGGCCGGCCGGGGAGAACCGGCACCTCGGACTCGATGATCGGCAGCGAGATGTCGGCCGACTCGATGACCCGGGGAATCGGCAGCTTCGCGCGGAACGGCGAGGGCCTCGTCCCCGTCGCCGCGGTGGCGTGGAACCGCCCGCTCCGCAGGTACGACGGCACCGTGGCCGCCGCGGCACCGGCTGCGGCGCCCGCGACCAGGCGGCGCCGCGACAGGCGGGCGTCCCCGGAGAGCTGATGCCCTCCGGGGACGTCCCCGCCTTCTCGCTCTCGGTCCCAGGAGGAACCGCCTACTTGACCTTGAGCTTGCCCTGCATCTCCGGATGGACGAGGCAGAGGTAGAACAGCTTCGTGCCGGCCTTGGCCGAGACGACGCGATCCTGGCTGTCGCCCTCCTCGAGCGCGACCCAGGAGTCGCCCTTCTTGCCGTAGGAGGTGTCCCAGCCCTTCTTCCCGGCGTCGAGGCTCGGCTTGCCGACGTCACCGGTCTTCAGGTCGACGTTGTGGTCCTCGACGATCCCCGTGCAGAACTCGTCCTTGAACTTGGCACAGGCCTTCATCTCGTCCTTGGTCTTCGGCAGCTCGCTCTTCTCCACCAGGGTGAAGGTGTGCGGACCGATGTCCCGCGGATTGGTGTTGTTGACGATGTCGAGCTCGGCGCCGGAGTCGATGCTCGTCGGCACCGGCGAAGAAGACTTCTTGCCCTTCAGCTCCATCGTGATGGTCGCCACGTCGTCGCCCTGCTTGTCGCCTGACGCGGAAGCCCCCACCGCGGTGGCGCCGATGGCGCCGACACAGGCGGCGGCGGCGACGAGCGCTCCGGCTCGCCGCAGTCGTGATCTATGCATTTCCTCTTCTTTCTCTCGGACGAGAGTCGATTTCAACAGCGAGCAACATAGACGCGAATCAGGGCGCTGACGTCCTACTTCCGGACGATCTTCCGGGTGTCGCCTGATCACACCCAGGGGCGCTGGGCGGGCTCGTCCCCAGGGCCGATCCTGGCTTCGTGAACCAACCTCACCAGCTCAGGAGAACTCCATGAACATCAAGCACTCGTCCATCACCCTGCTCGTCACCGGGCTCGCCCTCGCGGGCTTCGCGGCGCCCGCCGTCGCCGCTCCCGGCGACGAGGTCTTCTGCCACGGGCAGATCGCGACCTTCGTCGGTACCGCCGGCGACGACACCATCAGCGACGCCGACACCGACTTCGGGCGCAACCCGGTCATCGTCCTCGGCGAGGGCAACGACTCGGTCTCGCTCGGCGACGGCTATCAGGACTCGCTCGACAGCCTCACGGTCTGCGGCGGCTCCGGCGACGACTCGCTCGAGGTGACCGAGTACATCGGCGGGCACGCATCCGTGACGCTCGACGGCGGCTTCGGCGACGACTTCGTCGGGAACAACTCGGGCCTCAACAACTCCGACCTCGCACGGATGACGCTGATCGGCGGCGAGGGCAACGACGTCCTTCGCGGCGGCAACGGCAACGACGTCCAGGAGGGCGGCCGCGGCGACGACTCGATCTACGGGGTCGGCGGGCGCGACAAGATGGACGGCGGGACCGGCAACGACTCGCTGTTCGGCCAGCGCGGCAGCGACCATCTCAACGGCGGGGCGGGCTACGACAAGCTCGACGGCGACATGCCGGGCTTCCCCGACGGCCGTGACGTCGCCGACGGCGGCTCCAACCGTGACCGCTGCGAGGCCGACGTCCAGCGCAGTTGCGAGGCGGAGCTCAACTAGCTCGGTCGCGCGGTCAGGGGCGGCGCGCGTCTCAGGGCGCGCGCCGCCTCAGCCGCGAGGTTCGAGCATCGCGATGAGGCTCAGGGAAAGCGACCTGGATGCCTCTTCGTCGTCCTGGAGACCTGCGCGTTGGTCCTGCATCGCGACCAGTGACAGGGCCTGGAAGGCGCTCATGATCCACCCAAGCGAAAGGTCGTCGCGGATCTCGCCGCGTCGCTGGGCCTCGTCGAAGTACGTGCGGATCGGGCTGTCGGGCTGGCGTCTCGCTTCCTGCAGCTCGTTCGAAACCGGCGCCTCGCTTCCGAGCATGAACCAGTACCGGGCTGCCGGTCTCGAGCATCGCGGCGCTCAGATCTCGCAGGGTCCGCTCGAGCCCGGCTCGGCGCGCGAAGACCTCCTCCGCACGGTGGCGCGCGTCCTCGACGGCGAGTCCCTGAAGCGCCGCGATCAGGTCGGGACGGCTCGGGAAATGACGGTAGACCGTGCTTCGCCCGAGGCCCGAGGCGTCGGCGATCTCCTGCATGCTCGCGCCGGGTTCCTGCGCGAGCAGCTCGAGCGCGGCGTCGAGAACGATCTCGCGATTTCGCTGCGCGTCGGTCCGTTTCAGATTGGTTGCGTCCATCGGCCAATCCATCGGTACCCGTCTCGCGCGCTCAGGGACATTTGAGTGCTGGTTGTCACGCAAGTGCCGTCCAAATGGGATGTTATGTTCCACTTAGGCGCTCGGCACCGTTCCCCCGCGGCGTCGGGCGCCTACTTTCTTCTTCGCCCGAATCTCTCGGTCTCGGGGTGAGCCGGCGGTGTAGGTTCGTCCCATGGCCGATCGTAGGGACGTCACCTTCGACTCGGGCGGCGAGAGCTGCGCGGCATGGCTGTACGAGCCGGATGGCGACGGGCCGCACCCGTGCGTCGTGCTCGCACATGGGTTCGGCGGCACGCGCGAAGCGCGGCTTTGGGCCTACGCCGAGCGCTTCCGTGACGCCGGGGTGACCGCGCTCGTCTTCGACTACCGGTACTTCGGCGACAGCACGGGAGAGCCGCGCCAGCTGATCTCGATCCGGCGCCAGCTCGAGGATTGGCGCGCCGCGATCAGCTACGCCCGCTCCCTCGACGGCGTCGACCCCGAGCGGATCGCCCTCTGGGGCTCCTCCTTCTCCGGCGGTCACGTCGTCAAGCTCGCCTCCGAGGACCACCGGATCGCGGCGGTGATCTCCCAGACGCCGTTCAGCACGGGCGCTGCGGCGCTTGCAGCCGCGAGTCCGAAGGAGACGCTGCGGCTCACCGTCGGTGGGCTGCTCGACGGCCTCGCTGCGATCACCCGCTCGGAGCCGCTCCGGATCCCGCTCGTCAACACGCCCGGCAGGGGTGGGGCGATGACCCAGCCCGGCGCCCTCGAGGGATACCGCTCGCTCTTCGCGGACTCCGACGCCGAGCTGCGCAACGAGTTCTGCGGCCGCGGCGCGCTCGGGCTGGCGAGCTACGCGCCCGCCCGTCGCGCCCCGAAGGTCCGCTGCCCGCTGCTGGTCGTGGTCGTCGGCGACGACGACGTCACCCCGCCGGAGGGGGCGCGCCGGATGGCCGCCGACGCGCCCCGCGGCGAGCTCATCGACTACGGACCCCAGGGCGGCCACTTCCGGATCTACACCGGCGATCTGTTCGAGCGGACGGTCGCCGATCAGACCGACTTCCTGCGCCGCAGCCTCGCGGTCAGCGAGCCTGCGCTCGCGTCCGCATAGACTCGGCCCATGGCGAGCGTGGAGAGCGTGACCGGGCCCATCGATGCGGGCGACCTCGGCACGACCCTGATCCACGAGCACCTGCGCACGTGGGACGACGCCGTCCACTTCCAGTGGCCGCACGCCGAGACCGCGCGGGAGGACGAGCCGCACGCCGTCGAGCCCGGCGGCGACTTCGGCGAGGCCGTCAAGGCCGCGCGCTCGGCGCTCGAGCTCGGGGTGAAGTCGATCGTCGATCCGACGGCGATGTTCCTGGGCCGCGACGTCTCCTTCCAGCGCCGCGTCGCCGAGGAGACCGGCCTGCAGGTCATTCCCTGCACCGGCATCTACACCTACGACTACCTGCCGCTCTTCCTGATGAGCCGGAGCGCCGATCAGATCGCCGACCTCTACGTCCACGACATCGAGCAGGGCTGCCAGGGGACCGACATCAAGGCCGCGTTCATCAAGTGCGCCGCCGACGAGCCCGGCGTCAACGAGAACATCGACAAGCTCCACCGGGCCGCGGCGCAGGCGAGCGTGCGCACCGGCGCGCCGATCATGGCCCACTCGAGGCCGGCCAGCGACACCGCCCCTCGGCAGATCGAGATCTTCCTGGAGGAGGGCGTCGATCCGGCGAAGATCCAGATCGCCCACTGCGGCGACACCGACGACCTCGATCAGATCGAGCGGATCCTCGAGACCGGCGTCTGGATCGGCCTCGACCGCTACGGCCTCGACATGTACCTGCCCTACGACCGCCGGCAGGCGACGACGCTCGCCCTGCTCGAGCGCGGCTACGCCGACCGGCTCTTCCTCTCGGCCGACTCCTGCGCGACGATCGACTGGTTCCCCTCCGAGCAGATCGGGGCGATGATGGACGCCGGGATGGCCACCGACTGGACGATCCGGATCGTCCCCGAGAAGGTCCTGCCGGAGCTCCGCGAGGCGGGGCTGACCGAGGAGCAGGAGCGGACGATCATGGTCGAGAACCCGGCTCGCTGGCTGACCGCCTGAGCTAGACGGCCGAGTCGAGCACCTCGGCGCCCTCGTCGGGCGGCGAGCCGTACACGTAGACGAGCAGGTCCTCCTCGCCGTGGTTGGCGCTGCTGAGGGCGGGTCTCCCAGCTGAGATCGGCGGGATCGATGGCGGCGAACATCGCCGAGACGCCAGCGCGCTGCTGTCCGGGTGATGCGCCGAATGCATCGCAGCCCGTAGCATCGCGTTTCACCGAGCCCGCGCTGAACCGTCGGGAATATGGCTCGCTGAGCGAGCTGAATCCCAGGCGAAACGCCCGCACAGACCCAGATTGGACGACCCACGATCCTTCGCTAGAATCGCGGACCGCGCCGCTATCGTCCAGGGGTCTAGGACGCCGGATTCTCAGTCCGGAAACCGGGGTTCGAATCCCCGTAGCGGTACTCCGAAAGGCCTGCAAATCGCAGGCTTTTCGCGTTCTTGGGCGATTGCGAGTCTCGGGACATGTCCCCAATTTGACGTGGCGGTCCACTGAGTTCTGCTCGGCGCCGTGGGTTCTTTTCGCGCGAGCTACTTTGCAATCGCTTTGGTGACTGCGGTCGCGAGCTCGTCGGCGATCTTGCTCGTTAAAGGGGTCTGCTGCACGAGTCGGCGGTACCAGATCGGTCCGTAAAGCATGTCGGTGGCGATCTCGAGGTCGACCTTCTCGCCTACCGCTCCGTCCTGCTGCCATTTGGACAGAACCTCCAGCACCATCTGACGTCTCCGCGATACGAATGTCTCGCGGTAGGCCTCGGCGAACGCTGGGTCCGACTCGACGCTTCCAATCAGCTCGGCGCAGACCCGCCCCGCTGGGGACTTGCTGAGCGTCTCGGCGAGATCTCGAGCCAGCTGACGCAAGTCACCTTCGAGGCTTCCGGTGTCGGGTTCGCGGACAGGTCTCGCGCGCTCCTGAGCGTAGGTGAGGACTAAGGCGGCCTTGTTCGGCCACCACCGGTAGATCGTCTGTTTGCCAACGCCTGCGCGTTCGGCGATCTGGTCGATCGAAGTGCCGGCCAACCCCCGGCTCGCAATCAACTCTCCGGTCGCGTCAAGGATCGACTCGTGCTTTTGCTGACTCCGCCTGGAGGGGTCGGGTCCGTCGGTTCTCTCTGGCATGCCTACATTTGACAAGACGAGACGTCTTGTGTCAAGATGAGCTCAACGAGACATCCCGTCTCGTTGCGAAAGGAGAAGCTAATGAACACCGAAAGTCCTTGCCCCTCGCCGCCTCCTCGCCATCGGATGGCGCTCATCGTCTGGCTGGCGATCTACCCGACCATCACCCTGCTGCTCGCACTCGGGGGCGACGCGATGGCCGCTTGGCCGCTCCCGCTTCGCACCCTCGCACTGACCCTCACGGCGGTGCCGTTGATGGTCTTCGTCTTGCTGCCGCAGCTGCAGCGTGCCCTCGCCCCCTGGCTCGCACGATGAGCGGCGCCTACGACAGCGTCGTGATCGGCGGCGGAGCCGCCGGCCTCAGCGCCGCGCTGGTCTTGGGTCGAGCCCGACGCCGGGTACTTGTGCTCGATGCCGGCGGGCAGAGCAACCGAGCGGCCCACCATGTCGGCGGTCTTCTCGGTCACGATGGAACAGCCCCGGGGGATCTCTATGACCTTGGGCGCTCTCAGGTCCTTGCATACGAAAGCGCCGAGATCCGCGACGCCGAGGTCACTGGAGCTCGAGCCGAACGCGAGGGATTCGTTGTCTCACTTGCTGACGGGGACACGCTCACGAGTCGGTCGATCGTCCTGGCGACGGGGATGGACTACGAGGTCCCGGATGTCCCAGGCTTCGCGGAGCTGTGGGGCGGTTCGGTCTTCCACTGCCCGTTCTGCCACGGCTGGGATGTGCGCGATCGACGCGTCGCGGTCTTCGCAGAAGGGAAGATCCAAGACCGCTTCGCAGCACTGCTCGCAGGATGGACGGACCATGTCCTGAGGGTCAATCCCGACGAGGTAGCCCGGGCGAAGGTCGACGGCGATTCCCTGACGGGACTGGTCATGCGTGACGGATCCGAGGTCGAGTGCGATGCCGTCCTCGTCCACGCGCCGCTGCGCCAGCGCGGTCACATCGCCGAGGATCTCGGGCTGGCACTCACCGACGACGGCTTCGTGGAAGTAGACGCCGAGATGCACACGAGCGTCCCGGGTGTCTATGCCGCCGGAGATCTTGCCGTCGCTCCACAGCAGGTAGCGATCGCGATCGGCAGTGGCCACACCGCCGGCCTCGTCGCAACCCGGGAGCTCCTGCTCGCAGAAGCTGGTGCCCGGTGAGCCATCGACCAGGTGTCAACAAGGCTGGCGCATTGGATGGACTCCGGATAGGTTCACGCGAAATCGATAGCGGACTGAAAAGCGGCGAATTCTCAGTCGAGCAAATCTCATCAACGGGAGGAAGGAAATGCCTGACAACCCCGGCCGCGAATTGGCCGAGCAGACACCTGAGCAACGACGACGGGCGAGCCTTGCCGGTTGGCTGATGGCTTCGACTTTCATCACGTCGATTCTCGCCGCGCTCATTCTCTACACGCCGATCCTCGACGAGACCGACTACATCCTGGGGTCCGGCGAAGACGGCCGCATCCAGTTCGGTGCACTGATGGAGTTCCTGCTCATGGTCGGGAACGTCGGCACTGCCGTCGTGATGTTCCCGATCCTGAAGCGCTACAGCGAAACCCTTGCACTCAGCTACGTCGCGTCTCGAGCGATCGAGTCGGCGATCATCGGAGTCGGAGCGATCAGCCTGCTCTCCGTCCTCACTCTTCGGAGTGATCTCGCCGATTCCATCGGTGCAGACGCGGTGTCGCTAGAGATCGCCGGCAGGACGCTCGTCGCGATCCACGACTGGACGTTCCTGCTCGGACCCGGCTTCTGCGTCGGAGTCAACGGCATCCTGCTCGGCTGGCTGATGTACCGGACCGGATTGATGCCGCCGCGGTTGGCGATGCTTGGCGTCATCGGCGGTCCGCTGATCTTCCTGTCCGCGATCGCGGTGCTGTTCGGCGCGTACGAGCAGGACGGATTGCACGCGCTTCTCTCGCTGCCTGAGGCCGCGTTCGAGGCGTCGTTCGCGGTCTACTTGATCGCGAAGGGCTTCCGGCCCTCGCCGGTCTTGGCTTCGAACTAGACACCCGGAAGGGAACTGGTGGGGAAGGGTCGTTCCGGCGGCCCCTCTTCCGCCGCCTTTCGTGGCGGCGACCAGATCCTGGTCTGAGCCCCGCGCCTCCGAAAAGCGTGTCCCGGGATATGTCCCGAACCGCCCCAACCGTGCGTGATCCGAGAGCTTCGAGCGGACTGACAGCAGCTTGGAGAGCAAAGACGCCCATTGCAGAGCCAATTCTCAGTCCGGAAACCGGGGTTCGAATCCCCGTAGCGGTACTCCGAAAGGCCTGCAAATCGCCGGCTTTTCGCGTTTCAGGAGGCTGCGGTGTCTCGGGTCATGTCCCGGGATTTGAGATGGCAGTCCGCTGGGTTCTGCTCGCTGCTCCAAGGTTGCCTGCGCAGGATTCACCTCGACCGCCGCGACCCACTCGACGACGCGGTCGCCTATTCCTAACCGTCTGCTTCAGACCGAAGGCGCGCGGCGAAGCGGTCTCCCTGCTTCCGCTTGAGCACGAAGGCCTCCGCTCTCGTCCGCCGCCCTGCCTGCATAGCGCCGAAGGATGTCGCGGGCCGATGAGAGCTTTCCGCCACCAGATCGGCGAACGAGGTCGCGGGCCGTCAGCAGCTCCCGCATCTCGTCCAGCGAGAACCCGAGCGGCTTCATCTGCTTGATCAAAGCAAGGCGCTCGACCTGGGTCTCGCTGAACAGTCGAAATCCACCATCGGAGCGACTCTCGGGCGTCAACAGCCCCTGCTCCTCGTAGTAGCGCACGGTTCGGAGCGACAGGCCAACACGTTCGGCGACCTCCCCGATCTTGAGCAGATCGGGCTGTTGATCCGCTCCGGCGTGATCGGGCATGAAGGGGAGCCTAGGCGACAGCTCTGTGCCGAGGATCACAGACCAACCCTAACGTCAGTGTAGGGTTTGACCGCGCCGCAGCTGTCTTGGGGCTGGGCGACATCGAATCTTCCCGAGACCACCCCGTCCTCTGACAAGCGAGCTCTCCGTCGGTCAGACGCACCGGGACGCGCTCTGCGCGACACGGTTCAACTCTGCGCCGTCTCTGGGCGGCAGGCAAGGACATCTCTTGAAACTAATTTCCAGCGCGCCTAGACCTCGGCTGACCATGCCGACGGCCTCGGTGCTCCGCGTGGAGCTGCTGGCAGGGCTCGTCGTAGCGCTCGCCCTGATTCCCGAGGCGATCTCGTTCTCGGTCATCGCCGGCGTCGACCCCCGTGTGGGGCTCTTCGCATCGTTCACCATGGCCGTGACAATCGCGTTCGTCGGTGGTCGTCCAGCGATGATCTCTGCGGCCACGGGCGCGATGGCCCTCGTCATCGTCGGGCTTGTCGAAGAGCACGGGGTGGAGTACCTGTTCGCCGCAACGATCCTCGCCGGCGTCTTCCAGGTGGCCCTCGGGCTTCTCGGCGTTCCGAGACTGATGCGCTTCGTTCCCCGGTCGGTGATGACCGGCTTCGTCAACGCTCTGGCGATCTTGATCTTCCTCGCTCAGGTGCCGCACCTCGTCGAGGGCAAGGCTCTCGGTGCGGCATTGGTCGTCGCCGGATTGGCTTTGATCTACCTGGTTCCGCGCGTCACGAAGGCCATTCCCGCTCCCCTGGTCGCCATCGTGGTCTTGACGGTTGCCGTCGTGGCTGGAGCGATCGACGTCCCGAACGTGGGGGATGAGGGCGCCTTGCCCGACGCGCTGCCGGTTCTTGGTATTCCCAGCGTTCCGTTCTCGTTCGAATGCTCGCGATTATCGCTCCGTACTCCTTCACCCTCGCGATCGTCGGACTCTTGGAGTCGCTGATGACCGCACGCCTCGTCGATGACATCACCGAGACCAAGTCCGACAGCCTCAGGGAGACCCGCGGGCAGGGCATAGCAAACGTCGTCACCGGCTTCTTCGGGGGCATGGCCGGCTGCGCGATGATCGGCCAGACGATGATCAATGTGAAGGCCTCGGGCGCGAGGACCCGCCTGTCGACGTTCTCGGCCGGTGCTTTCCTCCTGCTTCTCGTCGTCGGTCTCGGCAGTGTGGTCGCGGTCATCCCGATGGCCGCGCTGGTAGCAGTGATGATCCTCGTCTCGGTCTCGACCTTCGACTGGCACAGCGTCGCGCCGTCGACCTTGCGACGGATGCCCGCCGGGGAGACGGCCGTGATGGTCCTCACCGTCGTCGCCACCGTTGCGACGAGCAACCTGGCGATCGGCGTCGGCGTCGGGGTGCTGACCGCGATGGCGGTGTTCGCTCGCCGCGTCGCGCATCTCGTCGAGGTCGATCGCGTAGTCGATCCCGACGGTTCCACCTGCATCTACTCGGTTGTCGGCGAGGTCTTCTTCGCTTCAGACCAAGAGCTGATCGACGCCTTCGACTTCGCGGGCGATCCACCGAATGTCATCATCGACATGTCTCGGGCGCACGTCTGGGACGCTTCGGCTGTTGCCGCCCTCGATGCGATCGAGACCGCACTACGACCGTCATGGGACGACGGTCAAAATCACCGGTCTGAACCGCGGCAGCGAGGAACTCCACACCACGCTGACCGGGAAGCTCGTCGGGGCTCACTCGAGCTGATTTCAGTCTCTTACGACCTGGGAAGCGTGTCCCTGGACATGTCACGAACCGTTTGTCCGCCCGATCTACCTCCGAGGGAGAGCGTCCGCGCCCAGTCCGAGCAGGCTGTCGAGACCGTCGTCGCTCGGTTCCGACGGCTTCGACATCCTGATCAACGTCGCTGACATCTGAACATCTCCTCCATCGCCGGACGGGTCGCCCGGCGAGATTTCAGCACCTACAACTGCTCCGCCTCTCCGCTCTGAGTGGCCGCCCATGCCTCGTTCGGCTGTCTCCGTCTCAGCCAACCGGCGGCCCTCCGAGGGCGAGGACGTCGACGAGCAGGAAGAGGGCGACCACGGCGACGACGACGCCGAAGGCGTGGGCGAGCGTGTCGGGGCGGCAGCTTGCGGCCGAGGGCGCTCCCGGCCAGCGCGCCCGGCCGCGGCCGCGGCGCAGAGGACGAGCGTCAGCGGCCAGTCGGGCTCGGCGCCCTGCGCGAGATGGCTTGACCAGCGCGGCGAGGCCGGTCAGGGTGATGATCGCGAGCGAGGTCGCGATCGCGCGGCGCATCACCAGGCCGAGCAGGAGCGTCAGCGCCGGCACGATCAGAAAGCCGCCGCCGACGCCGAAGAACCCGGTCATCACCCCGACGACGAAGCCCGCTGCCGCCGGCCCGGCGAGACTCGGGCGCGGGCACTCGGCCGGTCGCTCGGAGTCGTCGCTCTCCGTCGTCGCCGCGCCGGTAGGTGAGAAGCGCCGCGGAGCAGCATCACGGGAACGAAGATCAGGATCAGCGTTCGCGGGCTCACCTCGGCGTTGGCGAGGGTGCCGAGGTAGGCGCCGACCGCGGCCGGGGCCGAGAACATCGAGCGCGACCCGCCAGCAGAGCTGGCCGTCGACGCGCCTGCGACGCCGGCGCCGACCGAGGCGCCGAGCGCGACGACGATCAGCGACGCGGTCGAGGCCGGGCTGACCCCCTGATCGAGCACGTAGACGAGCACCGGCAGCGCCAGGATCGCGCCGCCGCCGCCGACGGTGCCGACGACGAGGCCGATCGCGAGGCCGAACGGAATGGCGAGGAGCATCTCCATATCGCCATACAACTATACGAGCTATACTGTCGTCCCATGACCGACCTGACCCCGGAGCTGGCCGACCTGATCGCGCGCCGCTTCGCCGTCCTCGGCGAGCCGACCCGTCTGCGGCTGCTCAACCTGATGCACGCCAGCGGCGAGGCCTCCGTGGGCGAGCTGGTCGAGGCGACCGGCGGCACCCAGGCGAACGTCTCCAAGCACCTCGGGTGCTGCTCGCGCGAGCGGATGGTCGCGCGGCGCCGCGAGGGCTCGCCGGGCGCTCTACTCGATCGCCGATCCGACCCTGATCACGCTCTGCGACGAGGTCTGCGCCGGCGTTCGCGAGCAGCTCCGCGAGCTCAGCTCGATGGTCGAGATGCAGGCGGTCGCCCCGATGATCTTCCGCCAGATCACCCACGACGACCTCGGCTGCGCCTCCTATCTCGTCGGCGACGAGAAGGCCGGCGTGGCGGCGGTCGTCGATCCGCGGTTCGAGATCGACGAGTACCTCGCAGCTGGCCCGCTACTTCGGGCGTCTCGATCGAGCACATCCTCGAGACCCACAACCACGCCGATCACGTCTCCGGCCACGGCCGGCTGGCGGCCGCGACCGGCGCCACGATCTACATCCACCGCGAGGCCGAGCCCGACTACGAGCACGAGGCGATCGACGACGGCTTCGAGCTCGAGGTCGGCGAGCTGCTGATCCGCGCCCTGCACACGCCCGGCCACCGCCCCGAGCACACCGCCTTCGCGCTGATCGACCGCCGCCGCGGCGACGAGCCGTGGGCGGTGCTCACCGGCGACACCCTGTTCGTCAACGACGTCGCCCGGCCCGACCTGGCGATCGAGGAGCGCGAGGGCGCGCGCGGCATCTTCCACTCGCTGCAGGACAAGCTCCTGAGCCTGCCCGACGACTGCGAGGTCTGGCCGGGCCACCTCGGCGGCTCGATGTGCGGCGGGCCCGGGATGGACATGAAGATCTCCTCGACGATCGGCTTCGAGCGCGAGCACAACCCGACGCTCGCGATCACCGACGAGGAGGAGTTCGTCGAGCAGGCCGTCGCCAAGCTCGGACCGCAGCCGCCGAACTTCGAGGCGATCGTCGAGCTCAACAAGGGCCCGCTGGTGACCGAGGGCACCGAGGTCCTGCCCCTCGCCCCACGCCAGGTCGAGCAGAAGCGCCCCGACGGGCGCTCTGTCGTCGACGCCCGCACCGACCAGCAGTTCGACGACGCCCACATCCCCGGCGCGGTCTGCATCCCGATGCTCGCGCGCCGGGCTTCGGCTCGAAGCTCGCCTGGCTCGCCGACCGCGATCAGGAGATCGTGCTCGTCGGTCGCGACGACGACGACGGCCGTCGCGCGGCGCGGCTCGCGATCGCCGTCGGGATCTCGAAGCTCGCCGGCTTCCTCGGCGGCGGGATGACGAGCTGGCGCCAGGAGAAGCGCGAGGTCGAGCGGATCGAGCGCCTTCCGCTCGACGAGCTCAAGCGAGCGCTCGAGGCAGACGAGCTCTCAGATCCTCGATGTGCGCGAGCGCTCGGAGTGGGACGCCGGCCACATTCCCGGACTCGGCTTTCGAGCCGTGGCACGACATCGACGCCGCTCCCGGAGGGAATCGATCCGCGACAGCCCGTCGCCGTGGTCTGCGGCTCGGGCCAGCGGGCGGCCGTCGGCGCCAGCCTCTCCAGCGCTTCGGCGCCGACGAGGTGATCCACGTCATCGACGGCGGGGTCCCGAAGTGGAAGCGCCTCGGCCACCCGATCGAAGCCGGACCTAGCCCGATGAGCTGCAGGGGGAGCTCGGGCCAACTCGGGCGGATGGGACGGCTCGGACGCTGGGCTCGCAACCCATCGCCGGGTCGTCTTCGGAGCTTGGATTGCTCTTGCGCTGACGCTCGGGGCGCTTGCGCCGCGGGTCGAGCACGCCCTCTCGGGTGCCGGCTGGGAAGCCAGTGGCTCGGAGTCGGTGCAGGCGAGGGAGGCGATCGACGCCGGTTTCGCAGGGGGCGGCAGCTACGCGCTCCAGGTCGTCGTTCACTCAGACACCTACGAGGTTGATTCCCCGGCGTTCTCGGCAGAGCGTCGCCGATGCCGAGGCGATCCTCGCAAGAGGACGATCGCGTCAGCCGTGTCGTCGAGCCGCGTGAAGGAACTTCGATCTCTCAGGACGGGCGCACCGCGATCCTCGTGGCCGGTGCAGCCGCAGCACCAACCGAGATGGTCCGGGCCGCGGACGACCTCAAGGTGGAGCTTGCCGAGAGCGCCGCTCCCGGGGTGACGACGAAGCTCGCCGGCGCTGCCGGGATGTGGTCGGACTTCAACGAGGCCAACAAATCGGCGATGTTGAAGTCAGAGGTCATCTCCTGGCCGGTGACCCTGCTGATCCTGCTGCTCGCCTTCGGCTCGCTGGTGGCCGCGGGTCTCCCGTTGATGTTGACGGTGATTGGGCTCGTCGCAGCGGCGGGGATGCTCTTCTTCGGCGCGCAGCTCTTCGACATCTCGATCTGGGCGATGAACTTCGCCTTGATGTTCGCCCTCGCGCTCGGCATCGATTACGCGCTCTTCATCGTCGCGCGCTTTCGCCAGGCTCACTTCGAGGACGGCCTCGAGCCGGTCGATGCCGTTGCGCAGGCGATGGAGACGGCCGGCAAGGCGGTCTTCTTCTCGGGGTTGACCGTCCTGATCGCGCTATCGGCCGTGATGCTCGTCCCCAGTCCGGCCTTCCGCTCGATGGCCGTCGGCATCATGCTCGCGGTCGCGTTCGTCTTGGCCGCGTCGCTGACCCTGCTGCCGGCCGTGCTCGCGAAGCTCGGCGACCGGGTGAACCGCTTCTCACCGCGCTTCCTGCGCCGCGAATCACAACGATCCCCGCGGCTCGCGCCCTGGGCCGAACGGGTTTGGTCGCAGCCCGCGCTCTTCGGCTTCATCGGCCTCCTCGCGGTTGCCGTGCTCGCCTGGCCGGTCGCCGAGCTCAAGACCGGGATGCCTTCGATCACCGTCGTGCCGGCCGATGACGGCTCACGGCAGGGCTTCGAGACCGTCCAGGGCGCGTTCGGCGAGGGGGCGCCGGGCATCCTCCAGATCGTTGCCCCCGACTCGGAGCAGGATGCCGTGGTCGAGACCCTCGAGTCCTGATCCCGGCATCGCCTCGGTCCTGCCGCCGCAGAGCGGCGACAACGGCTCGACCTTGATCTCCGCGGTACCCGTCGGCGACCCCTCAGGCGACGATGTCCGCGATGCCATCGACCGGCTTCGCAGCGAGCTCCCGGCAGATGCATTGGTCGGGGGCGCGGTCGCGGAGAACTACGACCTCGAGCTCGCCCTGGCGGATGCGACGCCGCTCGTCATCGGCGTCGTCCTGGTCCTGGGCTTCCTCCTGCTCCTGGTCGCGCTGCGGGCACCGGTCATCGCACTCGCCGGCGTGCTTCTCAACGTGCTCGCGACGCTTGCTTCCTTCGGAGTCGCCAAGTGGATATTCCAGGACGGGGTGCTGTCGGGCCCGCTCGGCTTCGAGTCGCAGGGCTACCTCGACGCCTGGGCCCCGGTCTTCTTCTTCGCGATGCTCTTCGCGCTCGGGATGGACTACACGGTGTTCCTCCTTGCCTCCGCGAAGGAGCGCTGGGATGCGAGCGGCGACGCCCGCGAGGCGACGGTTGAAGGCATCGCTGTCTCCGGGCCGGTGATCACGGCGGCGGCCGTGGTCATGGTCGCGGTCTTCTTCACGTTCGCGCTGTCCGGCCCGCTCCCGCCGAAGGAGATGGGAGTGATCCTCGGCACGGCGGTGCTGATCGACGCGGCCCTGGTCCGATTGATCTTGATGCCGGTGGTGATGCGCCTACTCGGGCGAGGCGCCTGGTGGCTGCCGTCTTGGCTCGGACGGCGGCTGCCGGACGTCCGGTTCGGGCACGGGTGAACGCCGCGCTGGTCGGGACCAGAAAAAGCGTGTCCCGGGATATGTCCCGAACCGCCCCACCCGGGCACGACTTCTTCGTGACCTGAGGGAACTGAGATGCAGCTTTTAGCGCCGGATTTACCTGCTCCAGGAGCAATTCTCAGTCCGGAAACCGGGGTTCGAATCCCCGTAGCGGTACTTCTTCTGATCGCCCGTTCGGGCATGCCTTCTCGTGTTAGGTTGGACGCCGGATGGGCCGGGTTCGAGTTTGGGCATCGCTTGGGTGCGTCGTTGCGGCGACGCTGATCGCTGCCGCCCCGGCGGCTGCGGCGCCCGACTACGGCGCCCTGACCCCGGCGGGCTGCATCGCCGACTTCGGGGACCCAGCCGGCTGCGGCACCACCCAGCAGGGCCTCGCCGGCGCCAGCTCGGTCGACCGTCAGCCCCGACGGCAAGTCGGTCTACGTCGCTTCGAACATCGACGACGCGATCGTCCGCTTCGACCGCAACACCACCACCGGCGCCCTGACCCCGGCGGGCTGCATCGCCGACGCCGGCAGCGCGGCCGGCTGCGCCGCACACCCAGCAGGGCCTCGACGGCGCCACCTCGGTCGCCGTCAGCCCCGACGGCAAGTCGGTCTACGCCGCTTCGAGCGGCGACGACGCGATCGTCCGCTTCGACCGCAACACCACCACCGGCGCCCTGACCCCGGCGGGCTGCATCGCCGACGCCGGCGATGCGGCTCGGCTGCGGCACCACCCAGCAGGGCCTCGACGGCGTCCGATCGGTCACCGTCAGCCCCGACGGCAAGTCCGTCTACGCCGCCTCGCACTTCGACGACGCGATCGTCCGCTTCGACCGCAACACCACCACCGGCGCCCTGACGCCGGCGGGCTGCATCGCCGACGTCGGCAGCGCGGATCGGCTGCGCCACCACCCAGGAGGGCCTCGACAGCGCCTTCTCGGTCACCGTCAGCCCCGACGGCAAGTCGGTCTACGTCGCCTCGCAACTCGACAACGCGATCGCCCGCTTCGACCGCAACACCACCACCGGTGCCCTGACCCCGGCGGGCTGCATCGCCGACGTCGGCAGACGCGGCCGGCTGCGGCACCACCCAACAGGGCCTCGACGGCGCCGCATCGGTCACCGTCAGCCCCGACGGCAAGTCGGTCTACGCCGCCTCCGAATTCGACGACGCGATCGCCCGCTTCGACCGCAACACCACCACCGGCGCCCTCACCCCGGCGGGCTGCATTGCCGACGTCGGCGACCCCGCCGGCTGCGGCACCACCCAACAGGGCCTCGACGGCGCCCGATCGGTCACCGTCAGCCCCGACGGCAAGTCGGTCTACGCCGCCTCGTCCAACGACAACGCGATCGTCCGCTTCGACCGCAACACCGACCACCGGCGCCCTGACCCCGGCGGGCTGCATCGCCGACGCCGGATGCGGCCGGCTGCGGCACCACCCAGCAGGGCCTCCCCTCGCCACTGGGTCACCGCCAGCCCCGACGGCAAGTCGGTCTACGCGGCCGCGGTCCTCGACGACGCCGTCGCCACCTTCGACCGCATCCCCGACACCTCCAACCACAGCCTGATCCGGATCCCGGGATCCCCGGCCACGTCGGCCCGCCGACCCTTCCCCTTCAACGATCACGGTCTCCGGGCTCGACCCCAAGATCTCCGACATCAACGTGAAGCTCGAAGGTCTCGGCCACGGTTTCCCCCGGACCTCGAGGTGCTCGTCGAAGGTCCCGGTGGCCAGCGAGCCCTGCTCATGTCAGACACAGGCGGGGTCTCGGGCGTCGGCGACGTCGACATCACCTTCGACGACAGCGCCCCGCAACGGCTCCTCGGCACTCCGACCACCGGCAGCTACCTGCCGACCAACATCAACAACAGCGACGCCGATCCGTTCGCCGCGATGCCTTACTGCAACCCCGGCCCCGACGAGGCCAATCCGCAGGCGAACTGCCTGACGCAGTCTTTCCGGGGAACGAATCCCAACGGGACCTGGAAGCTCTACGTCGTGGACCAGTTCGCGGGCGACGAAGGCCAGCTCGCCCGCGGCTGGTCGCTCGACATCACGACCGACATCGCTCCGCCGGAGACGACGATCGACTCGGGACCGAGCGGGACGATCACATCGGCGAGCACAAGCTTCGCCTTCAGCTCGAGCGAAGCCGGCTCGACTTTCCAGTGCAGCGTCGACGGCGGCGCGTTCATCACCTGCGCCTCGCCGCTGGCTCTAAGTGGTCTCGCCGAGGGCGGTCACGCCTTCGCGGTTAGCGCGACGGACCCGACCGGCAACGTCGACGCGACTCCTGCGATCCGCAACTTCACGGTTTCGACCGCGCACGGTCCCGCCTCCGACCGACAACGGCTGCGACGCGGCGAAAGCCGCGCTGGACAAGGCCAACGCCGCGCTCGCGAAGGCGAAGAAGGCGCTCAAGAAGGCCAAGACGACCAAGAACAAGACGAAGGTCAAGAAAGCGAAGGCCAAGGTCAAGAAGGCCAAGGCCAAAGTCAAGAGAGCTCAAGCGGACGTCGACGCCGCCTGCTGAGCCCGAAGATCAGCATCAAGCTGAGCGGCTAGGAACTTCCCAGTAGGTGCCTTAGGACTCCGCTAAGTCTGAGCTCCTACCGTTCGGCCGACGCCGTGACCGCGTCTGCCTCAGAACCTCCGTCGCCCGAGCGGCCGCCCCTTCGGTCGGCCGCTTCCCCCGCCTCGTGAACGCGGCGCTGATCCTCGCGGTGGTCCTCGTGGCCGCCAACGGCTTCTTCGTCGCGGCCGAATTCTCGATTGCGCGTCTGCGACCGACCCAGATCGCCGACTTCATCCGCGACCGGCGACCCGGCGCGAAATCCGCCAAGCACGCCGTCGAGCAC
Source organism: uncultured Solirubrobacterales bacterium (assembly GCA_963740845.1). Lineage (GTDB taxonomy): Bacteria > Actinomycetota > Thermoleophilia > Solirubrobacterales > 70-9 > RHKX01. The sequence goes on along the minus strand of CAVUFM010000018.1, from coordinate 468,186 downwards.
ATTGATGCCTACCTGTCTGCATGTCAGCTGGGAATCACGCTGTCGTCGCTGGGGCTCGGCGCCGTCGGCGAGCCCGCCTTCCACGACCTGCTCGAGCCGGTCTTCGGCGACGAGACCCAGATCGTCGGCATCGGGCTCGCCGGCCTGATCGCCTTCTCGATCATCACCGTCGCCCATGTCGTTCTCGGCGAGCTCGCTCCGAAGAGCGCGGCGATCTCGCGGACCGCTCCGGTCGCACTCGCGCTCTCCCCGTTGATGCGCGCCTTCTACGTCGCGACGAAGCCCGTCGTCGACCTGTTCAACGCGATGGGCAACCTGGTCCTGAAGCCATTCGGCGTTCCTCCCGCCTCCGAGGCCGGCCACGCTCCCCACAGCGAGGACGAGATCCGTGAGCTCCTGCGCGGCAGCCAGGCCGGCGGGCTCATCGGCCGCGAGGAGCGCGAGCTCTCCGAGGCAGCCCTCACCTTCGGCGACTTCCGAGCTCGCGACGTCATGCAGCCTCGGTCGGGAATCGACTTCGTCCGCGACGACGAGCCGGTGGACGAGGTAATCGCGAAGATCCGCGAGACGGGACGCACCAGACTCCCGCTCGTGCCGGCCGACTCGGACCTCGATGACGCAGAGGGAGTGATCCACGCCAAGGATCTGCTTGGCGGCGCCGACGATCTGCGAGCGTCGATGCGCCCGCTTCCCAGAGTGGCCGAGGGCAGTCGCCTCGACGAAGTCCTTCGGGACATGCGCGGCGAGCGACGCCACCTCGCGCTCGTCGTCGAGGAGCGCGGCACCGTAACGGGCCTGATCACGATCGAGGACGTCATCGAGGAGCTGGTCGGCGAGATCGACGACGAGTTCGACACCGAGGTCGAGCGTCTCGTTGAGCGCGACGCCTCGCAACTGGCAATTGACGGCACCGCCCCGGTGCGGCTGGTCGAGCGCGCGCTCGGCACCGACTTCGGTGATCACCACGAGGGGACGATCGGCGGACTCGTCATCGAGCACCTCGGCCGCGTGCCGGACGCGGGGGAGACCATCGACCTCGCCGGCAGCGAGCTGGTCGTCGAGGAGGCTGACGAGACGCAGGTCCTGCGGCTCACGGCTGAGTCCGTCAGCAGCTAGCCATCCGCGCTCACGACATCGCGACCGCCGGCTCCGTACTGGACTCCGCCTCCGCGGACCTGGAATCAGAGATCCGCAGGACCGTCCGCGCCGTCCCGGCGCTGCCGTCGAGAACGGCTTCGATCGCCTCGTTGACGTCGTCGAGCGGGGTCTCGTGCTGCTCGATTTCCGGTCAGGCCGCGGCGATGCAGATCGAAGACCTCGACCGCGTCCTGGTGGGTGCCGACGATCGAGCCCTTGACGGTCAGCCCGCCGAGGACGGTTTCGAAGATCGGCAGGGTCATGCCGTTCTCGGCGGGCAGGCCGACGCAGACGAGCGTGCCGCCGCGCGCGAGCGAGCCGAAGGCCTGCTCGAACGCCGTCGGGCGTGACGGCGGTCGCGATCGACTGCGTCGGCGCCGCCGAGGCGCTTGATCGCCGCGACCGGATCCTCCTCGGTGGCGTTGACGACGTGGTCGGCGCCGAGCTCGCGCGGCGGTCGAGCAGTCGCTCGTCGTTGATGTCGACCGCGACGACCTCGGCGCCGGTGATCTTCGCGTACTGGACCGCCAGGTGGCCGAGGCCGCCGACGCCGAAGACGGCGACCAGGCTCGGCCGAGCGACGCGCCCGACGACCTTGACCGCCTTGTAGGTCGTCACGCCGGCGCAGGTCAGCGGCGCGGCGTCGGCGGGGCCGATCGCCGTCGGGAACGCGGACGACGTGGCGGGCGTAGCCGACGGCGTACTCCGCGAAGCCGCCGTTGATCGAGTAGCCGGTGTTCGAGCTGCGACTCGCACAGCGTCTCCCAGCCGCGAGTTGCAGTAGCGGCAGTCGCCGCAGGCGTAGCCGAGCCAGGGCAGCGCGACGCGCATCGCCGACCGCGAGGCCGTGGGCGTTGCCGCCGCCGAGCGCTCGACGATGCCGACGCCCTCGTGGCCGGGGATGAAGGGCGGGGTCGGCTTGACCGGCCACTCGCCGCGGGCGGCGTGGATGTCGGTGTGGCAGAGGCCGCACGCCTCGATCCGGACGAGCACCTGCTCGGGGCCGGGCTCGGGAACGGCGACGTCCTCGATTGCGAGCGGCTGATCGAAGCTGGTGACGACTGCTGCCTTCATGGTTGACCTCGTCTCCTCGTTGTTTGCGTGGCTGTGGGTACGCCTCCGGCCGGGGCCGTGCGTCGGTCCCTTCCACGTGAGATGGGTGGGTGCTGGTGCCGAGTCACTCGTCGCGCAACGGGTAGGAGCGCGGCCGGACGATCAGCGTCGAGCAGGGTGCGCGATCCACGATGCGCCTGCTGACGCTTCCCAGCGCGCGAAGGCCACGATTGCCTCGGGCGCCGACGACGAGAAGGCTTGCACCTTCGCTCCTCGCCAACTCGGCGATGGCTTCAGCGGGGTGGCCGGTGAGCACTCTCTCCGTCGTCTCCACATCGCTTTCCACGGCGAGAGTTGAAGCTGCCGAAAAGCCACCGTCGTCGCCGACACACGCGACGACCAGCGGCAGCTTCTCGCGCGCCGCTATGCGCACGGCTGCCGCCGCGGCGATCGTCGCGCCGACTGAGCCGTCGGTGGCCAGTACGACGGGCCCCCGGATCTCCGGGTCCTTGCGTGCCAGCGCGACCAGCACCGAGCACGGTGCGTGACGCGACAGCGCGGAGGCCACAGAACCCGTGACCATGCCGATCGCGCCGTGAAGCCCGTTCGAACCGACGGCGATGAGGTCCGCCTGGAGGTTCTCCGCCAGCGACAGCAGGCCGGCGACCTCGGACCCCCGGATGAGGATGGGCTCGAATGGGGGCAGAACATCGCTCGCATCGTTCAGCGCTGCGACGCACGTGGCCCGCAGGTCGCGGGCGACGGAGCCGGCGTGGATCCCGGCGTGCATGGCGGTGCCCGGGTCCCAGCAGGACGCGGCCCAGATCCGGGCTTCCGGGCCCGCGACCTCAGGGACCTGGCGACCCGCCTCGAGCGACGGAGCCGAACCGTCGAGACCGACGATGACCCGAGTCAGCGGGATGTCCGGTTCGAAGACCGTCGCACTCCCCATCGGGTCTCGGTTCCGCGAGCGACCATCCGTCATCGGTCGTCAGCGACGCTCGGCGGAACCGCCAGGATGGGCCGGTGGGCGACGTGGAGGAGCCGGTGGGCCACGCTCCCGACGATGAGGCCCGGGATGCTCGAGTGGCCGCGGGTGCCGATGACGATCAGGTCTGCACCCACGTCCTCGGCGACTGCCGCGATCGCGCTTCCCGGGCCGCCGAGCATGACCGACGTCGTGACCAGCTCCGCGTCGATGCCGTCGGACTGGATCGCCGCCACCTGGTCGCGGATGGTCTTGACGATCTCCTCCTCGTCCGCGCGCAGCGGTGGCATGTCGCCCTTCGCTGCGATCCGCTCCTCGACGTGGACGACGACGAGCTTGGCGCCGTCCCGCCGGGCCAGCTCAACCGCATGGGGAACGGCGCGCGCGGATCCTTCGGAGCCGTCGAGCGCGATCAGGATGTTGTCGTACATGGTTTGCTCTCCTCGTCAGTGGTTGTGGGTGTTCACGATCTCTCGCCAGTGGGCTCGCTTCTGAGCCCACTCAGGCGGAAGGATCAAGTTGAGGCGTTCGGCGATGGCGAGCCAGCGGAGTGCGTTGGCGAACTCGCCCTGCTCCGCATCTACGTCAGCGAATCGGAGTGCGAGATCCAGGCCCTCGCGATGGCTCCTGGCGTCGCCATCCATGCGGTCCTGAAGGGGAACGAGTGGGTCGTCCGAATTGCCCTCCCATTCACGGGCGAGATAGGGCGCCAGCCACCTTCCGGCGACCTTCGCCGGCGGCCACCAGAGGGGCGCGGCGGAAGACTTGCCGTCCGTCCCGACCTTGGCGTTGAAGTACTGAGGCTCGTCACCCGTGAGCAACACCCCACGGACGACCGGGTTGAAAGCGGGAACCTGGACCGGGGTCCCGGCCACCTCCGCGATCGCGGTGGCGGCGACGTCGGCCTGCTGGGCGGCGATGCCGCCCTGCTTGATCGGGAACCAGGTGGCGTCGCCGGCCGCCCAGACCCTCGAGGGCCCCTCGACCCGCATCGTCGCGTCGGTGGCGATGAACCCGTTCCTTCCCTGGGGAAGGCCGGGGATCGGGGGGACGCGCAACTTCGGAAGCGCGACGACCTCGGAGGTCTCGATGACCTCTCCGTCAGCGAAGCGAAGGAAACCATCACCGACGGACTCCGGGACCAGACCGCAACGGAGGTCGATGCCGACATCGTCGAGCAGCTCGGTGATGCGCTTCCCGGCTGCGCCTCCGAGGTCCCCGAGTGGAAACGGCTCGTGGGTCGCGAGAACGACCTCTGCAGCGAGACCCTTGTGCCTGATCAGCCGCGCGGTCATCAGGGCGAGCTCGTAGAGCGGCAGCGACCATCTCACCTCGAAGGGGACGGCGAAGACGATGTGGTGCAGGTGTCCTCGCTCGAGCTGATCGAGCATCGCCCCGAACCAGGCGACGTCCTCTCCTCCTCGGAAGGTGTGGGCCCCGGGCAACGCTTCCTCTCGAAGGGCACCCATTGCCAGCAGGAGGGCGTCGTACGGAAGGTCCTCGCCGGAGTCGAGCAGGACTCGGCGCTGCTCGCTCCAGATCTCGGCGACGCCGTCGAGGCGAAGCGTGACGTCGTTGCGGCGGCAGAAGCTCGCCAGGTCGAGCCGATGGGGTTCCTCGCCGCCGAACGGCTGGCCCACTGTGAACTGCTTCAGCGTGAAATCCGGCTCGGGGGAGATGAGCGTCACCGCCAACTCCGGCGCGTCGTGACGAAGCGTGAGGATCGCTTCGAGCGCAGCGACCCCGCCGCCCCCGATCACGACGGCGAACGGCTCGGTGGGAGGGAGAGCGGAGTCGAGATCGACCGCGTCCTCAGGAGCCGCGATGCTGGTGCGCCGGTCGAGCGGGTGCATGCCAGCGATGCTCGCCAACGGAACGCGACGCAGGAACCGTGGCGCCTACCCGATCAGCCGTGGTCGTTCAGGGGCCGGCTCCGTGGCGAATACGGAGACGGCCGATCTCACGGCACCTGCAGATAGATATCGAGCAGGAGCATCAGCGCGGCTCCCACCGCCGCACCGATCCAGGCCGGAGAGCTGCCGAGACGGGCTGCGTCAGGTCCCGTCTGGACCGCAACGACGGCGAGCATGGCGCCCCCTGCGAAGCCGAAGCCGAGTGGCAGGAGGGACTGAGCCGTGTCCACGACCGCGTAGGCAGCGAGTGCGCCGACGGGCTGGGGGAGGCTTGAGGCGATGGCGGCTGTGACCTGTGCCCTGGGGGAGGCTCCGGCAGCCGCCATCGGCATGGCGATGCTCGTGCCCTCGGGGATGTTCTGCAGTCCGATTGCGATCACCACGAACAGGCCGAGGCCCGCTGTGCCCGACGCGTACGCGGCGCCGATCGCGAGCCCCTCCGGCAGGCTGTGGATCAGGAGCACCGCAAACACCAGCGCCGAGGCGCGTCCCGATCGCGAGGTGAGGCGCGTTGAGCGATCGAGTCTCGGCGCGGGCTGCAAGCACAAAGGCGATCCCGGCGACGACCCCGATCGCCGTGGTTGGGGCCCCGCCCTCGGAGACGCCCGGGATGAGCAGGCCGACGACGGCGGCCACCAGCATCGCCCCGGCGGCGCTCCCGAGCATGAATGCGCGGAAGCTCGCTGAGGGCTCCTTCAGCAAGAAGACCGGGACCGCACCGAGGCCCGTCGCGAGCGCGGTCGCCAGGGAGGCCGCGAGCAGCCCGAGCATCAGCTACCCGATGCGAGCTCGAGGGAAGTCACCGGACCAACCTAGATTCGCCACGGTCCCGTCCCATCGGGGTTGGCCGCCCGAGCGGCTCCCGTAGTCGGTACCGACCCGGATGGTCGTTCAGCGGCTAACGGGTTCTGGCATCAGCGTCTAGGCTCAACGCGAGTGGCGGAATGAAGACGCTTAGCCGAACGCAGCTGGAGCGGGTGATCACCGTCGGCCGCAGTCTCGTGGCCGCCCAGGATCCTGAAGAAGTTCTGCGACTCGTGCTGACCGCCGCCCGCGACCTGACGGGCGCCAAGTACGCCGCGATCGGCGTGCTCGATGCTCGCGGCCGTGAGCTGGAGAGGTTCCTCTACATCGGCATCGATGAGGAGACGCGCCAGGCGATCGGACCCTTGCCAAGGGGTCATGGGATCCTCGGGGAGCTGATCAGCAACCCCGAGCCGCTTCGCCTGAAGTGCATCGGCGACCATCCTCGCTCCTACGGCTTCCCGGCGAGCCACCCGCCGATGGAGAGCTTCCTCGGTGTCCCGCTCCGGATCCGGGAGCGGGTCTACGGAAACGTCTACCTGACCGAGAAGGCCGAGGCCGACGAGTTCAGCAACGAGGACGAGCACATGCTTGTCGTGCTGGCGGAGTGGGCGTCGATCGCGATCGAGAATGCGCGCGCGCTTGAATCCGCGCGAGCGCGCAAGCAGGAGATCGAAAGGATCGCTGCGGGCCTCGAGGCAACCGCGAGCCTGGGTCGTGAGCTCGGCGGTGAGGCCCGAATCGAACGGGTGCTCGAGTTGGTCGTGAAGCGTGCTCGGGCGCTGCTCGATGCTCGAAGTTGCCTTTGCCTGACCGTTGAGGGCGACGTGCTGCGAGTCGCGGGCGCGGCGGGCGAGCTGGCACCGGACGTAGTCGGGAGGGAGGTGGATGCGAGCTCGCCGATCGGTGAAGCCATGTACGCGCCTCTCGAAGTTGCAGCCCTGGGGTCGCGATGGCTCTCCCTTCTTGGTGTGACGGCGTCCACTGGCGTGCTCATGCCGCTGCGTGCGAGGGGCAAGGAAGTCGGAGTGCTGGCCGTCTTCGATCCGTCCGGGTTCATCTCAGACGAGGCAATTGATCCGCGGGTGGCGCTCGAAGCCTTCTCCGCGACTGCAGCTGCCGCGATCGCCGGTACCCGCCGGCTGGAGGACGAGCGGTTGCGGATGTCGCTGCAGAGTGCCGAGCTGGAGCGTCAGCGCTGGGCACGCGAGCTCCACGACGAGGCGCTGCAGGAGCTCGGGGCTCTGCAGGTCGTTCAGGAGAGCGCACTGGCCGCAGACGACATCGGCCAGATCAAGCGGATCCTGGTGAGTGGGAAGGATCAGGTCGAGCGCTCGATCTCCTCGCTGAGGAACCTGATCGCAGATCTGCGCCCGGCCTCGTTGGACCAACTCGGAATCGGAGCGGCCGTCGAGGCCTTGATCGGCCGGATCGACGAACGTGCTGAGTTGACGATCACCCTCGAGCTCAATCTGGGCTACGAGTCGGGAAGGGAGCGCACCCGGCTCGACCCGGATCTCGAATCAGCCATCTATCGCGTGCTGCAGGAGGCGCTGACCAACGTCGTCAAGCACGCCGGGGCAGCGTCCGTGAGGGTGAGGATCGAGGAAGCCGGCGAGGCGGTCGTCCTCACGGTCGAGGACGACGGCAAGGGCATCGGCGCTGAGTCGACTTCCGGTGGCGGGTTCGGGCTCGTCGGGATGAGGGAGCGCGTGGAGTTGCTCCACGGCGACCTCGCGGTCGATCCTCTGCCGGGCGCCGGCACGCGAGTCCGGGCGCGGTTTCCCGCACTCCGAGTCCCGGCTCCCGGCTAGCGGTCGGTCAGGGCATGTTCGTTCGCGTACGTCACCAGCTCGGCGCGCGTCGAGTGCCCGGTCTTCCGCTGGATGTTCGCGCGGTGGGTCTCGACGGTGCGGACGCTCAGAACGAGCTTCTCGGCGATCTCCGGGTTCATGTAGCCGCGCGCGAGCAGGCCGAGAACCTCAACCTCGCGTGGCGTCAGCCCATCGGGCGGACCACCGGTGCTCACCGGCGCGGATGCGAGCTGAGCTCCGAGCTGTGGATTGATGTAAGTGCCCCCCGAGACGACCGCGTCGATGGCGGCGACGAGCTCGCTCGCCGCTGACTGCTTGACGACATATCCCTTGGCCCCGGACTGGAACGCCTGTCGAGCGAAAGCGGGCTCGTTCTGCATCGTGAGCACGATGACGCTGGTGCCGGGAGAGCTCTCCAGGACTCGCGGGATCATCTCGAGGCTTGGCGTCCCGGGCATGTTGAGGTCGAGCACCAGGATCGTCGGCTTGTGCCCGAGGACGTAGCGGCCTGCGGCGTCACCGTCTGATGCCTCCGCGACCACCTCGATGTGAGGTTGCGCCTCCAGCACCATTCGGATCCCGTCGCGGACGAGCTCGTGGTCGTCTGCGAGGACGACCGTGATCTGCTCCGAATCGGGGGTCTGCTGCTCCACGCCGCGCAGCTTATGCCGGGTGGCAGCGGCGGCATCAGTAGCGGCTACGCGCCTCGGTGATGCGGTTCCGGGCATCTCCGGAGCTCAGAGCACCAGGCTGTGCCCCAGTGCGGCCATGACGCCTCGACCTCGATCGGCATCTCGCGCGGAGAGAGGTCCTCCTGTGGTTCCGTACCGGTCAGCCATGCTGAGAGGTACCGGCCGGCGACCTTCAGCCGGGGCCACCAGAGGTAGTCGGGAGAGACCGCATCGCCGTCGTTGGTTTCACCGATCTCGTGGATCATCATGATCGAGTCCTCCCCGGTCAGCAGCTCACCGCGGAGGACGGGCTGGAAAGGTCGTGGGTCAACGGCCGCGCCGAGCTGGGCTGCAAGATGCTCAGCGGCGGCGTCCGCCTGAAGCGCCGCGATTCCACCCTGCTTGACCGGGAAGGTGGTGCCGTCGCCGGCCGCATAGACGTGCTTGGCTCCCACGACCCTGCAGTGCTCATCGACCGGGATGAAGCCGTGGGGGTTGTGAGGCAGGCGCGAAAGCTCGGGTCCTTCGATGAGGGTAGTGCGATGGCGCGTCCAGCGTCGATCGCGGAGCCTCCGCTGCGGCGAAGCCTTCCTTCGGTCGCGATCACATCGACCTCCGTTTCGACCTCTATGTGCCTGGCCCGAAGACGTGCCGCGACCGCTGAGCTCGCGGGAACTCCGAAGAGCGCAAGGGGCGTTCGCTCGGGCGTGAAGACGCGAATCTCCAACGTGCGGCTCAGCTCCTCGGCCCTGCGGCGGATGAGCAGTGCGAGCTCGTAGATCGGAAGCGGCCAGGTCGACCCGGGCGGGAGGATCAGCGCCAGAGTTCCCGACTCTGACGCTGCAGCCCCGAGGATGTACTCGTCGATGGGGAAGTGCGAGCTCGTGCTCCAGAAGGTCGTCGCAAGGCTGTAGGCCGGTCGCACCGTGCCCCCGACGCAGACCATCAGAGCGTCGTAGCCGATGCAGGGACCGGACCGAAGTTCGATTCTCCGATCCTTCGCGTTGACTGAGGCGACCTTGTCGCGAATGAAGCCGACCCCCCGCCGCTCGAGCTCTGTGGCGAATGGGAAGCGCTCGAGCGATCCACCGAAGGGCTCCGTCACCACCATCGGCTTGAGATGCAGCTCGTCGTGAGGGGCGATCACGGTGATCTCGGCCCGCCGGCCGGCCATGTCGGCGAGCGCGAACGCGTACTCGAGCCCGGCGATGCCGGCTCCGGCCACGAGGACGCGTGCCGGGCCAGCGCCTTCAAGCCTTGAGCTCATGTCTCCCTTGACGCTGTGGACGTGCCATCACGATGCCGATCGTGGCCCCAGTCAATCCCGTCCGCATCCCTGCCGATTACGGAACTCGCTCCGGAGTTGGTACGCACCCTGCTGTGGATGCGGGGGAGACCCCGAGCGAGGTTCCGTGCTCGGCACGGATTCGATCGACGGTGCCATGAGGTGTTCTGGGTCCATGCACTCCCACCAGACTCCCGAGCACACCGAGCACCCCCCTGGAGACGAGCATGCTCGTTGGCTATTCGGGCACCCGTCAGGGCGACGACGCCGTCGCTCTGGCCGGCGTCCTCGGGCCGATGCTGAGGGCGCGGCCGACGATCCTCCGGGTTCTGCCGGTCCCTGCGTACCTACTCGGCGACGACCCTGAGGCAGCGGCAGAACGCGAGTGCCGCATGGACCTGGAGGTTGCCGCGGAGCGGCTCTCCGATCTGAATCCAACGACGCGAGCGGTCTGCGACACCTCCGTAGCGCGCGCCCTGGCGGAGATCGCCGAGGAGGAGGGCTCGGGCGTGATCGTCGTCGGCACGACTCACCGTGGTCGTGTCGGCCGGCTGCTTCCCGGGGCGACCGCGGCGCGGCTGCTCCAAGGCGCTCCTGCCGCGGTGGCCGTCGCGCCGCCCGGCTACTCGGAGCGGAAGTCCTTCGAGGTCGGCCGGATCGGAGTCGGTGTCGACGGGTCGCCCGAGTCGCTCACGGCTCTCGCGGCCGCCGTCAACCTCGCTCGGTTCGCCGGCGCCGAGCTTCGATCTGATGTCTGCGGGAGACCCGAACCCGTACGGATACGGCGATGCCTTCGAGGTGCTGACCGCCGGTGATTACGAGAGTCTCTCGACGCAGCATGCGCGGGAATCGCTGGCTGACGCGGCGGCTCGAGTTCCCGACGACATTCCTCTCCATAAGCATCTGATCCGCGACGATGCCGGCGGCCGACTCGCCGAGGAGACACGACGTCTCGACCTCCTCCTGCTCGGATCGCGCGGGTACGGACCGCTGCGCCGCACCGTGCTCGGAACCGTCGCGGGCTACGTCGTCAACCAGGCCTCATGCCCGGTGATCGTGACTCCGCGTGGAGTCGGTGCCGTGCCGTTCGCAACCGCCGCCCAGAAGGCTCGCGCCAAGGCATGAACGTCGCTGCTCAGGTCGACTCCGCCGATCGTGACCTGATCGCCTGCCGGTTTGGCGGAACGACCCGCACTGCTCCCAGGATCAAGGTCGGCGCGGCGGCAGCGGCGAGCATCGCCAGCAACCAGGTCGATCCCGCGTCGGTGCCCGTCCCGAGTGTGTGAGCGATACCGAGACCGAACACGAGGATCGTCCATCGGTGCAGGCTGACGCCAGCGCTTGACCCCGATCCGGCGGCGGAAGTAGAAGCTCACCGTGAACGCCAGCGCGAGCCATCCGGCGATGACGCCGAGTCCCGTCCAGAAGGGGTCTCGGCCGAGGAGGAAGGGGACCGAGATCTGAGCGATCGTCGGGTGGAGGAACGGGTCACCGAGAAGCAGGAGGCCGTGACCTGCGATCGCAACGAGCGAGACCAGTGCGAGGGCTTCGTGCACGACCTTGAATCGCGCCATAAATCCCGGCTTGCGCCCGATCCTCGTCGACATCGCCAGGCCGAGGCCGACCGACAGCGAGGTCAGGACCATCGCCACGATCCCGAGCGTGCGGCTACCGAGCCAGAAGACATGGGTGCCCGCATCGACGGCGAGGATGTGCGTCATGCCGCCGCTCGAATGCCGGGCGCTCCGTGAAGCGCGATCTCGCCGAACGCCTCCACCTCACCTGAGTCGAGGACGATCAGGCCGCCGTAACGGACAGAAAGCTCCGCGCGCCAGTAGGACCGCTGAGCAACGCCGCCTTGGCGAGCGTCTCGGCCTGCGCGGCGGTCGGTGCGATTGCCGTTGCCTGGACCACGCCGGTCCATGCCGGCGCTCCGGTACCGGGATCGATTAGGTGATGCGAGTAGCCGTCCGCCTGTTCCCAGATTCGGGTTCGAAGGCCGCTGGTGGCAACGCCGCCGGTCGACAGCGAGAGGTGGATCCCGGCGCTGCATGTCGAACGGGTGGAGAACCTCGACGGCGCGATCGAAGCCGCGCGGCACCACCAATCCGGATGTCGCCCCCGCAGTCGACTGCGAATGACGAGTAACCGCGACAGGCGGGCGGCCGCCAAGTCGGCGGCGAGTCCCTTGCCCGATCCGCCGCTGTCGATTCGCATGCCCGGCGGCCGTCGCACGACCGCTTCCTTCAGGTCGACTGAGACCTGCGCCCCACGATTGTCCCTGCGCTGGACGCGCCGCGCGTCGTACGGGCGCAGCCATCAGCGCCGTCCGAAGATCGGCGGGTTCGATCCCGGCGCGTGACTCGCGCGTACCCGGCGCCCTCGAGATCGCCGGTCAGGGATCCGTCGACTAGGCCGCAGCTCTCGACTGCGCCGCCCTGTGAGCGGTCTCAACCAGCAGCGCGACGGCGGGGGTGGTCTGCACCTCCGTCTCGGGATCCGCGTTGAGCCGGGAGAGGGCGCTTTTTGGGTGAAGCGGGTGAGTTCCTCGTGGAGGCCCCGCAGCATCGCCTCCACCTCCAGCGCCGCGAGCTCCGGTGACCGCCGCGCTCCCGCCCATGGGGAGCTCCGACGAGCACACGGACGCGCGAGCCGAAGAGCTCGAGCTCCCGGATGTGCTCGCCGCCGTCGCTCACGACGTGCTCGTCTGGACCGGTGCGGGAGCGGGCGCCTGTTGCTGGACCGCGACGACGCCGCTGTCGTCGGACTCCTCGGTGACCGGCGGTGAGGTGGACACCGCTGGGGAGGAAGCGCTGCCCTGCGGGCTCGACGTCCCGGACTGGCCGAGCGCCGGGTCCTGTCCCCGCTCCATCTGGAGGGTCAGGCCTCCGAAGAGGAACGCAGCTCCGACGGCGCTGATCGCAACCGTGCGACGGACGGCCATCGCGAGCGGGATGCGGCGGACGCGAGGACGCTGTCGCAACGGCCGCGCACCGGGCTGAGGCGGCTCGGGCCAGGGCGGAGGAGGGGGTGGGGGCGGCTGGCTCATGTGCCGATGTTCCCGCCGGTCGCGCAAACGGAGCTAAGCGCTTGGTTAGAGCCTTCTGAGAAAGCGCGGGTTCCGGCCGCTCCGCGCCTACGATCGTTCAATGCGCATCCTGATCGCAGAGGACGAGAGCGGAATAGCCCAGTTCCTCTCGCGCGCGCTCGAATCCGAGGGGTTCTCGGTCACGGTCGCCGCCGACGGCCTCACGGCGCAGGCGCATGCGCTGAGCGGCGACTACGACCTGCTCCTGCTCGACCTGATGCTGCCCCGCCGCAGCGGGCTCGACGTGCTCGGCGACGTGCGGCGGGAGCGACCGGAGCTGCCGGTCATCGTCCTCACCGCGCTAGGTCAGAAGCACGATGTCGTGGCTGGGCTCAACGGCGGGGCCGACGATTACATCACCAAGCCGTTCGATCTCGACGAGCTGCTGGCGCGCGTTCGCGCCCAGCTCCGGCGGCCGGCTCAGCGTGATCCGACGCGGCTGGAGGCCGGAGACATCACCCTCGATCTGAGAACACGCGACGTCCAACGGAACGGCGAGGAGGTCAGGCTGACCACCCGTGAGTTCGAGTTGCTCGTCTACCTGATGCGACACCCCAACCAGGTGCTCTCGCGGGAGCAGATCCTCAGCGCCGTTTGGGGCTACGACTTCGATCCCGGGACCAACGTGCTCAGCGTCTACGTGAACTACCTGCGCAAGAAGCTCGAGCAGGAGGGGAGCCCGGCGCCGATCGAGACGGTCCGGTCCGCGGGAATACGCCTGGTGGCGAATGCCTAGGTTCGGTCCTCCGCGGAGCATGCGAGGAAGGCTCGTTGCGGCCATCTTCCTCGTCGCGGCGTTCGTGCTCGCCGGGAGCTTCTACGCGCTCCACGAGGGGACCGGCGCAGACCTCGAAGAGCAGGTCGACGAGCACCTTCGTGCGGACGCGGACGAGTTCGAGGCGTCGCCGGCAGCGGCATCGACAACGCCGGCGCAGCTGAAACTCCTAGGCCAGGAGTTCGTCGACGCGCAGGGCTATCACGGCGACTCGCGGGTCTTCGCGATCCAGACGGGCGAGAGCGATGAGGACGTCGTGACGAACGAGCCCGCTGCACTTGCGCCGGAGCGCGGCGAGGGGGATGAGCAGGATCGTCCCGATGGAGATGACGCGGCGGCCGGAATCCTCATGGCGCCGATGGGGTTGACGACGATCGACGCGCCGGATGGCGGTCGGCTGCGCGTGCTGAGCGAACCGATAGGCGCTCCCGAAGCCCGGGTCGGGACGTTCCGCGTCGCCCAGTCCCTGAGCCCCATCGGCAATGCTCAGGGAAGCCTGCGCGACACGCTCTTGATCGTGGGCATCGTGGCCGCTGCGATTCTGATCCTTGCCGCGCTGTGGATCGCAACGCTGGTCTCACGCCCGCTCAGCCGCATCGCAGCGTTTGCGGCCAACGTCGACACGAGCGACCTTGACCGTCGTCTCGAGGAAGAGGGCCCGACCGAGGTGCGCTCGCTCGCGCACTCCTTCAACCGGATGCTCGACCGGATGCAGTCGTCTTTCGATCGCGAGCGCGAGTTCGTCGCCGACGCATCGCACGAGCTGCGGACGCCGGTGACGATCGCTCAGGGAGAGCTCGATCTGCTGCGGCGCGACGCGGACCAACCGGAGCGCGAGCGGCTGGACGTCGTCCGCCGCGAGCTGAAACGTATGGAGCGCCTCGTCAGCGAGATGCTCACCCTCGCCGCTCAGGACAGCGACGCCGCGATGCGACACGACCGGGTCGCGGTCGCAGACCTGCTCTCGGACCTGCGCCGTGATGCCCCGCTCATGGGCTCCCGTGACTACCGGGTCGACGAACTGCCGGGCACGGTCGAGGTGGATCCCGACCGGATCGCTCAGGTCTTCAGGAACCTGGTCGGCAACGCAGTCGCCCACACGGAGCCGGGGGGCCGCGTAGAGGTCGGCGCCGCGGCGGAAGGTGATCGCGTGTGCTTCGAGATCGCCGATGACGGGCCGGGCTTCACCGCGCAGGAAGCCGAGCGGCTCTTCGACCGCTTCTACAGAACCGAGGATGGCCGCTCGCGCGATGCGAGCGGCTCCGGCCTCGGTCTGGCGATCGCCCGCTCCATCGTCGAGGCGCACGGTGGGAGTATCCGCGCGGTCGCCGCAGGCGGGGCAGGCGGCGGGAAGGTCGTTTTCGACCTCCCTCGCTATCGCGCCTGAGCGAGCTGGGGACGCTCGCCTGCCAGGGCGCGAAATGCAGCGATGACGACGGTGGCCTCGAGCAGGAGGGAGATCAGGCCCGAGAACTCCCACTCGGCCTCGTGGTAGCCGGGGAGTCCGGTCGTCCGAGAGAGGATGAATCCGACCCCCATACCTGCGGCCACCGCGGCGCCCGCGATCCACTCCGCGGACTGGCCTCGCCGCCAGATGGCTGCCGCAAGGGCGAGGGCGCTGAGGCCGCCGGCGATGAAGAGGGCGCCGATGTAGGTCTTCTCGTCGAGGTACTCCGGCGCCAGGATCAGGTGGAGCGCACCAGTGGCCGCCAGGGCTAGGGCCCCGACACGCTCGCGTGTTGAATTCGTCCGCATCCTTAGCTCCTTCAGTCAGGGCCGCCCGGACGGCGGCCATCAGGGCCACCGTTACTGGTGGGAGCCAGATGGATCGAAGAGGCGAGTGAGAGGGTTCTAACGATCGGGTCGATCGGTGACGCCGCCTGGTCGGTGGCACCGTCTGCCTGATCGGCGTGTCGGTGGGGATGCGCGCCCTTGGGGCTGGGAAGTTCCAGCGGCAAAAACCGCGTCCCGGGATATGTCCCGACCGCCCCAACCCTGCGTGACCTCACGATGCGCGGAGCGAACCGACAGCACTTTGCAGAGCCGAATTCACCTGCGCGAGACCCTTTCTCAGTCCGGAAACCGGGGTTCGAATGCCGTGAAGCTCGGTCACGTCGCCGCTCAAGGAATCCCCGTAGCGGTACTTCGAAGGGCCTGCGATGCGCAGGCTTTTCGCGTTCGTGGGGCCATCGCGAGTCCCGGGACGTGTCCCGAAAGCGAGCAAGGTACGCACGGCAACCTGCTTGCCGCCGTTGGTTCTTCGCCGCGTAGGATGCGCCGATGCCTGCGGACCCCCGCTCCGAGAGGAGTGAGCTGTACTTCACCTCTGGTGACGCGCGTTGCCACGCCTGGCTCTACCTGCCCGACGGAGCCTCCTCGAGGGCAAAGCCGCCCGTCATGGTGATGGCACACGGCCTCGGTGCCGTGAAGGCCCTTCGCCTTGCAGCGTTCGCCGAGCGGTTCCAGGCCAGCGGCTACGCCTGCTTGGTTTTCGACTATCGGCATTTCGGCGAGAGTGAGGGGGAACCACGAGAGCTCCTGAGCATCAAGCGCCAGCGAGCAGACTGGCGGGCCGCGATTGAGTTCGCCCGGTCGCTGGAGGAGGTTGATCCAGATCGTGTCGTCCTCTGGGGGACATCGTTCGGCGGTGGGCACGCGATCGCCTCCGCTGCGGGCGATGGTGATGTCGTCGCCGCGATTGCGCAGTGCCCCTTCACCGATGGGCTCGTGTCCGCACGTCAGATCTCACCCGCGGGTTCGGCTCGCCTTGCCTTCGCTTACGCGAAGGATCAGCTCGCCCGCGCCACGGGTCGCCCACCTGTTCGCGTGAAGGTTGCTGCACGCCCAGGCGAGACCGGCCTCATGGATGCGCCGGATGTGATCGAAGGTGTACTCAGATTGTTGGATGCGTCCGGTCTGCGCGAGGAGGAGTACCGCAACGAAGTGCCGGCTCGCGTTGGCTTCGAGATCCCGCTCGACGCCCCCGGCCGGCTCGCGAAGAAGGTGCGCTGTCCCATCCTCTTCTGCGTCTGCGAGGAAGACAGCGTTGCGCCCGCATCAGCGACCCTCCGCCACGCGGCCAAGGCGCCTCGCGGCGAGATCCGCCGCTACCCCGTCGGGCATTTCGACATCTATGTGGGCGAGCACTTCGAACGGGTCGTCGCCGACCAGCTCGCCTTCCTCGGCGACCACGTTCCACTTTCAGCAACGTAAGACTCGCTTTCGGCGGGGTGTAGAAAGAATTCTGGTCGGGCGAGCCGCTGGAGGTCGACGCTCCGGCTCCATCAAACCGGCTCCTGTTCCGGGTGGCGAAGCGTCGTCGCTGCCTTCGCCGGCGAGAACGAGCACGCCGCGGGCGGCGTAGTCGAATTTCGCTGAGATCTTCACGGCTCGTCTCGCGACACTCGATCGGGAGGCCGCCTTCTTCCGAGCCTTGCAAGCCACCCTCAATCTCAGGCACCCCTCGCCTCGCGGTGAGCTTTGATCGGTTGGCGTGCTACTAGATCTCGGACTCACCCAACCGGGGGACCTCCGAGCGCTAGGACGTCGACGAGAAGGAAGAGGGCGACCACCGCCACGACTATGCCGAAGGCGTGGGCGAGGGTCACCGGAGGCAGCTTGCGACCTAGGGCGCTCCCAGCAAGCGCGCCCGCTGCAGCGGCGGCGCAGAGGACCAACGTCAGGGGCCAGTCGGGCTGGGCGCCCTGAGCGAGATGGCTCGCCAGGGCTGCAAGGCCGGTCAGCGTGATGATCGCGAGCGAGGTCGCGATCGCGCGGCGCATTACGAGGCCGAGCAAGAGGGTCAGCGCCGGGACGATCAGAAAGCCGCCGCCGACCCCGAAGAACCCGGTCATCAATCCGACGACGAAGCCGGCGCCGCCGGCCCTGCTGAGGCTCGGGGACGGGCATTCGGCAGGTCGCGTCGGAGTCGTCGCACTCGTCGTCGCCGCGCCGGTAGGTGAGAAGCGCAGCGGAAAGCATCACGGGAACGAACATGAGGATCAGCGTCCGCGGGCTCACCTCGGCGTTGGCGAGGGTCCCGACGTAGGCGCCGACTGCCGCTGGGGCCGAGAAGATCAGCGCGACTTTCCAGCAGAGCTGTCCGTCACGCGCCTGCGAGCCGGCGCCGACGGATGCGCCGAGCGCGACGACGATGAGCGACGCCGTAGAAGCCGAGCTCACTCCCTGGTCGAGCACGTAGACGAGGACAGGCAAAGCGAGGATCGCGCCCCCGCCACCGACGCGTGCCGACGACGACGCCGATGGCGATGCCGAAGGGGATGGCGAGAAGCATCTCCATATAGCCATACAACCATACGGCTATACTTGCTGCCCATGACCGACCTGACGCCGGAGCTCGCCGAGCTGATCGCGCGCCGATTCGCGGTCCTCGGCGAGCCGACGCGTCTGCGGCTCCTGAACCTGATGCACGACCGCGGTGAGGCCTCCGTCGGCGAGTTGGTCGAGGCGACGGGCGGGACCCAGGCCAACGTCTCCAAGCACCTGGGCGTGATGCTCGGGGAGCGCATGGTGGCGCGGCGCCGCGAGGGCATCGCGGGCGCTCTACTCGATCGCCGATCCGACGTTGATCAAGCTCTGCGACGAGGTCTGCGCCGGCGTACGCGATCAGCTCCGCGAGCTCAGCTCGATCGTCGAGATCGAGCGTCGCCGCGATGATCTTCCGCCAGGTCATCCACGACGACCTCGGCTGCGCCTCCTATCTCGTCGGCGACGAGAAGGCCGGCGTCGCCGCGGTGGTCGATCCCCGGTTCGAGATCGACGAGTACCTCGCAGCTGGCGCGCTACCTCGGGCGTCTCGATCGAGCACATCCTCGAGACCCACAACCACGCCGATCACGTCTCCGGCCACGGCCGGCTTGCGGCCGCGACCGGCGCCACGATCCACATCCACCGCCTGGCCGAGCCCGACGTACGAGCACGAGCCTTCGACGACGGCTTCGAGCTCGAGGTCGGTGAGCTGGTGATCCGCGCGATCCACACGCCCGGCCACCGGCCCGAGCACACGGCCTTCGCGCTCATCGACACGCAGCCGCGGCGAGGAGCCGTGGGCGGTGCTGACCGGCGACACCCTGTTCGTCAACGACGTCGCCCGGCCCGACCTCGCGATCGAGGAGCGGGAGGGCGCGCGCGACATCTTCCGCTCGCTGCAGGACAAGCTCCTGACGCTGCCCGACGACTGCGAGGTCTGGCCGGCGCACCTCGGCGGCTCGATGTGCGGCGGACCCGGGATGGACATGAAGGTCTCCTCGACGATCGGCTACGAGCGCGCCCACAACCCGACGCTCGCGATCGAGGACGAGGAGGAGTTCGTCGAGCGAGGCCGTCGCGAAGCTCGGGCCGCAGCCGCCGAACTTCAAGGCGATCGTCGAGCTGAACAAGGGCCCGCTGTTGACCGCGGGCACCGAGGTCCTGCCGCTCGCGCCCCGCCAGGTCGACCAGAAGCGCTCCGAGGGCGCGTTGCTCGTCGATGCGCGGACCGACCAGCAGTTCGACGACGCCCACATCCCGGGGGCGATCTGCATCCCGATGCTCTCGCGCCGGCTTCGGCTCAAGGCTCGCCTGGCTCGCCGACCGCGACCAGGAGATCGTGCTCGTCGGCCGCGACGACGAGGACGGACGCCGCGCCGCGCGCCTGGCCGTTGCCGTCGGGATCACGAACCTCGCCGGCTTCCTCGGCGGCGGGATGACCAGCTGGCGCCAGGAGAAGCGCGACGTCGAGCGGATCGAGCGGCTCCCCCTCGAGAGCTGCGAGCGATCGAGCGAGGCCGAGCGCTCCAGTCCTCGACGTGCGCGAGCAGAGCGAGTGGGATGCCGGCCACATCCCCGGCTCGACCTTCACGCCGTGGCACGACATCGACTCGTTCCGAGGGCTCGACCCGAGCGAGCCGGTCGCGGTCGTCTGCGGTTCGGGCCAGCGGGCGGCCGTCGGCGGCGAGCCTGGTCAAGCGCTACGGCGCCGAGGAGGTCATCCACGTGATCGACGGCGGCGTCCCGAAGTGGAAGCGGCTCGGCCACCCGATCGAAGCCGGCGCCTGAGCAGGTGCAGGGGGAGCTCGGGCCAATCGGGAGGATGGGACGGCTCGGACGCTGGTCGCGACCCACCGCCGGGTGGTCTTCGGGGTTTGGATTGCGCTTGCGCTGACGCTCGGGGCACTTGCGCCGCGGGTCGAGCACGCCCTGTCGGGCGCCGGCTGGGAAGCCAGCGGCTCGGAGTCGGTGGAGGCGAGAGAGTCGATCGATGCCGATTTCGAGGGGGGCGGCAGCTACGCGCTCCAGGTCGTCGTTCACTCAGATACCTACGAAGTTGATTCCCCGGCGTTCTCGCAGAGCCTGGCCGATGCCGAGACGATCCTCGAAGACGACGATCGCGTCAGCCGGGTCGTCGAGCCTACGCAAGGAACTTCGATCTCACAGGATGGGCGCACGGCCATCCTGGTGGCCGGTGCAGCCGCAGCGCCGACTGAGATGGTCAGGGCCGCGGACGACCTCAAGGAGGAGCTGGCCGGGAACGCCGCTCCGGGGGTCACGACGAGGCTCGCCGGTGCCGCCGGGATGTGGTCGGACTTCAACGAGGCCAACAAGTCCGCGATGTTGAAGTCGGAGGTCATCTCGTGGCCGGTGACCCTGCTCATCCTGCTGCTGGCCTTCGGATCGCTGGTGGCCGCGGGCCTCCCGTTGATGTTGACGGTGATCGGGCTCGTCGCAGCGGCGGGAATGCTCTTCTTGGGCGCGCAGCTCTTCGACATCTCGATCTGGGCGATGAACTTCGCCCTGATGTTCGCCCTCGCGCTGGGCATCGATTACGCACTCTTCATCGTCGCGCGCTTTCGCCAGGCTCACTTCGAGGACGGCCTCGAGCCGGTCGATGCCGTGGCGCAGGCGATGGAGACGGCCGGCAAGGCGGTGTTCTTCTCGGGGCTGACCGTCCTGATCGCGCTGTCAGCCGTGATGCTCGTCCCCAGTCCGGCCTTCCGCTCGATGGCCGTCGGCATCATGCTTGCGGTCGGGTTCGTCTTGGCCGCGTCGCTGACCCTGCTGCCGGCCGTGCTCGCGAAGCTCGGCGACCGGGTGAACCGTTTCTCACCGCGCTTCCTGCGCCGCGAATCTCAACGATCCTCGCGGCTCGCGCACTGGGCCGAACGGGTCTGGTCGCGGCCCGCGCTCTTCGGCTTCATCGGCCTCCTCGCGGTTGCCGTGCTTGCCTGGCCGGTCGCCGAGCTCAAGACCGGGATGCCCTCGATCACCGTCGTGCCGGCTGACGACGGCTCACGGCAGGGATTCGAGACCGTCCAGAGTGCATTCGGCGTGGGAGCGCCGGGCACCCTTCAGGTCGTTGCCCCCCACTCGGAGCAGGAGGCGGTGGTCGAGATCCTCGAGGGTGATCCCGGTATCGCCTCCGTACTGCCGCCGCACAGCGGCGACGGCGGCTCGACCTTGATTTCCGCGGTGCCCGTCGGCGACCCGTCGGGGGACGATGTCCGCGATGCCATCGACCGCCTTCGCAGCGAGCTTCCCGGCCGGCTGCGCTGATCGGGGGCGCTGTGGCCGAGAACTACGACCTCGAGCTCGCCCTCGCCGATGCGACGCCGCTCGTCATCGGCGTCGTCCTGGTCCTGGGCTTCCTCCTGCTGTTGGTCGCTCTGCGCGCACCGGTCATCGCACTCGCCGGCGTGCTCCTCAACGTGCTCGCGACGCTTGCTTCCTTCGGGGTCGCCAAGTGGATATTCCAGGACGGGGTGTTGTCGGGCCCGCTCGGTTTCGAGTCGCAGGGCTATCTCGATGCCTGGGCTCCGGTCTTCTTCTTCGCGATGCTCTTCGCGCTCGGGATGGACTACACGGTGTTTCTCCTTGCCTCCGCGAAGGAGCGCTGGGACGCGAGCGGCGACGCGCGCGAGGCGACGGTGGAAGGCATCGCTGTCTCCGGGCCGGTGATCACGGCGGCGGCCGTGGTCATGGTCGCCGTCTTCTTCACTTTCGCTCTGTCCGGCCCGCTCCCGCCGAAGGAGATGGGGGTGATCCTCGGCACGGCGGTGCTGATCGACGCGGCCCTTGTCCGATTGATCTTGATGCCGGTGGTGATGCGCCTGCTCGGGCGAGGTGCCTGGTGGCTGCCGTCTTGGCTCGGACGGCGACTGCCGGACGTTCGGTTCGGGCATGGGTGAGCCCGCGCTGATCGGGACCAAAAAGGGTGTCCCGGGATACGTCCCGAACGGCCCCAACCGAGCGTGGTCGCTGGTGACTCCAGGGAGCCGAGAGCCGCTTACAGCGCCTTATTTACCTTCCCGAGCCATTTCTCAGTCCGAACCGGGGTTCGAATCCCCGTAGCGGTACTCCGAAGGGCCTGCAAATCGCTGGCTTTTCGCGTTCCGGAGGAGATCGCGAGTCCCGGATTGTCCCGATTTGAGATGGCGGTCCACTGAGTTCTGCTCGGCGCCATGGGTCGTTCGCGCGAGCTACTTTGCAATCGCTTTGGTGACTGCGGTTGCGAGCTCGTCGGCGATCTTGCTCGTTAAAGGCGTCTGCTGTACGAGTCGGCGGTACCAGATCGGTCCGTAGAGCAGGTCGGTCGCGACTTCCAGGTCGACCTTCTCGCCTACCGCTCCGTCCTGCTGCCATTTGGACAGAACCTCGAGCACCATCTGGCGTCTCCGCGACACGAATGTCTCGCGGTAGGCCTCGGCGAACGCTGGGTCCGACTCAACGCTTCCGATCAGTTCGGCGCAGACTCGCCCCGCTGGGGACTTGCTGAGCGTCTCGGCAAGATCTCGGGCCAGCTGACGTAAATCACCCTCGAGGCTTCCGGTGTCGGGTTTGCGGACAGGTCTCGCGCGTTCCTGGGCGTAGGTGAGCACTAGGGCTGCTTTGTTCGGCCACCACCGGTAGATCGTCTGCTTGCCGACGCCTGCCCGTTCGGCGATCTGGTCGATCGAAGTGGCGGCCAGCCCTTGGCTGGCGATCAGGTCCCCGGTCGCGTCAAGGATTGACTCGTGCTTCTGCTGACTCCGCCGCGAGGGGTCGGGTCCATTCGTTCGCTCTGGCATGCCTACATTTGACAAGACGAGACGTCTTGTGTCAAGATGCGCATAACGAGACGCTCCGTCTCGTTACGAAAGGAGAAATTCATGAACCCCGGAAGCCCATGCCCCTCGCCGCCGCCTCGCCATCGAATGGCGCTCATCGTCTGGCTGGCGATCTATCCGACCATCACCCTGCTGCTCGCACTCGGGGGTGAGGCGATGGCCGCTTGGCCACTCCCGCTTCGCACCCTCGCGCTGACCCTCACTGCGGTGCCGTTGATGGTCTTCGTCCTGCTTCCGCAGCTGCAGCGCGCCCTCGCTCCCTGGCTCGCACGATGAGCGGCACCTACGACAGCGTCGTGATCGGCGGCGGTGCCGCCGGCCTCAGCGCCGCGTTGGTGCTGGGGCGTGCTCGACGCCGGGTGCTTGTGCTCGACACTGGGGGCCAGAGCAACCGGGCGGCGCACCATGTCGGCGGTCTACTCGGACACGACGGAACAGCCCCAGGGGATCTCTACGACCTCGGTCGATCCCAGCTCCTCGCATACGAGACCGCCGAGATCCGCGACGCCGAGGTCACTGGAGCTCGAGCCGAGCGCGAGGGCTTCGCTGTCTCACTTGCAGACGGCGAGACGCACACGAGTCGGTCGATCGTCCTGGCGACAGGAATGGACTACGAGGTCCCGGATCTCCCGGGCTTCGCGGAGCTGTGGGGCGGTTCGGTCTTCCATTGCCCGTTCTGCCACGGCTGGGATGTGCGTGATCGACGCGTCGCGGTTTTCGCGGAGGGGAAGATCCAGGATCGCTTCGCAGCGCTTCTCGCAGGATGGACGGACGACGTCCTGAGGGTCAATCCTCACGAGGTAGACCACGCGAAGGTCGACGGCGATTCCCTGACGGGACTGGTCATGCGTGACGGATCCGAGGTCAAGTGCGATGCCGTCTTGGTCCACGCGCCGCTGCGCGAACGCGGTCGGATCGCCGATGACCTTGGACTGGCACATACCGATGACGGTTTCGTCGAAGTCGACGCCGAGATGCACACCAGCGTTCCAGGCGTCTACGCCGCTGGTGACCTTGCCGTCGCTCCTCAGCAGGTGGCGATCGCTATCGGCAGCGGCCACACCGCCGGGCTCGTCGCGACCAGGGAGCTCCTGCATCGCAGATGCGGGTGCCCTGTGAGCCGTCGACCAAGTGTCAACAAGGCTGGCGCAGTGGACGGACTCCAGATAGGTTCACGCGAAATCAAAAGCGGACTGAAAAGCGGCGAATTCTCAGTCAGAGCAGCTCGCAACAACGGGAGGACGCAAGATGACTGACTACCCCGGCCGCGAATCGGCCGAGCAGAAACCCGAGCAGCGACGCCGAGCGAGCCTTGCCGGCTGGCTGATGGCCTCGACTTTCATCACGTCGATTCTCGCCGCGCTCGTCCTCTACACGCCGATCCTCGACCAGACCGACTACATCCTCGGGTCCGGTGAGGACGGCCGCATCCAGTTCGGTGCGTTGATGGAGTTCCTGCTCATGATCGGAAACGTCGGCACCGCCGTCGTCATGTTCCCGATCCTGAAGCGCTACAGCGAGACTCTCGCGCTCAGCTACGTCGCATCTCGTGCGATCGAGTCGGCGATCATCGGGGTCGGAGCGATCAGCCTGCTCTCCATCCTCACTCTTCGGAGCGACCTCGCCGGTTCCATCGGAGCAGACGCGGCGTCGCTCGAGATCGCCGGCAGAACGCTTGTCGCAATCCACGACTGGACGTTCCTGCTCGGACCCGGTTTCTGCGTCGGAGTTAACGGCATCCTGCTCGGCTGGCTGATGTACCGAACCGGATTGATGCCTCCGCGGTTGGCGCTGCTTGGCGTCGTCGGCGGCCCGCTGATCTTCCTGTCTGCGATCGCGGTGCTGTTCGGCGCGTACGAGCAGGACGGGTTGCACGCTCTGCTCTCGCTGCCCGAGGCTGCGTTCGAGGCGTCCTTCGCGGTCTACTTGATTGCGAAGGGCTTCCGGCCTTCGCCGGTGTTGGCAACGAACTAGGAACTAGGGGGTGGCGGGGAGGGGTCGTTGCGCCTCAGAAGCGCGATCTCAGATGGCCCTCCGCGCAGACTGCTCGAGTTGGCTGCCGAAGGGTCATTCGAGCTTCTGGTCCCTGATCTGGCCTAGCTGAGCTGAAACGCGTCCTCGAGGAGAAGTTGCAGGTCGAGCCGCCGGTCCTGGAGTGGTGACCGACGTCATCTGCCGCCGCTCCGCGAGGTCGAGGGCATGCCGATCGTGAGGCCACAGGACCTCCGCCAGGCTCGCCGGCTGACCCGGGGGACGTCTACCGGGTGTGACTGTTCACTGCGTTCGGGTTGTTGCTGTGAGATCTCCGTGCCCTTAGGATTTCGCTAAGTCTGAGCTCCTACCGTTCCGACGACGCCGTGCCAGCGTCCTCCTCAGAACCTCCGTCGCCCGAGCGGCCGCCCCTTCGGTTGGCCGCTCCCCCCGCCTCGTGAACGCGGCGCTGGTCCTCGCCGTGGTCCTCGTGGCCGCCAACGGCTTCTTCGTCGCGGCCGAGTTCTCGATCGCGCGCCTGCGACCGACCCAGATCGCCGACTTCATCCGCGACCGCCGACCCGGCGCGAAATCCGCCAAGCACGCCGTCGAGCACATCGATGCCTACCTCTCGGCATGCCAGCTGGGAATCACGCTGTCGTCGCTGGGACTCGGCGCCGTCGGCGAGCCTGCCTTCGACGATCTGCTCGAGCCGGTGTTCGGCGACGAGACCCAGATCGTCGGCATCGGGCTCGCCGGCCTGATCGCCTTCTCGATCATCACCGTCGCTCATGTCGTTCTCGGCGAGCTCGCTCCGAAGAGCGCGGCGATCTCGCGGACCGCTCCGGTCGCACTCGCGCTCTCCCCGTTGATGCGCGCCTTCTACGTCGCGACGAAGCCCGTCGTCGACCTGTTCAACGCGATGGGCAACCTGGTCCTGAAGCCGTTCGGCGTTCCTCCCGCCTCTGAGGCCGGTCACGCTCCCCACAGCGAGGACGAGATTCGTGAGCTCCTGCGCGGCAGCCAGGCCGGCGGGCTCATCGGCCGCGAGGAGCGCGAGCTCTCCGAGGCAGCCCTCACCTTCGGCGACTTCCGAGCTCGCGACGTCATGCAGCCTCGGTCGGGAATCGACTTCGTCCGCGACGACGAGCCGGTGGACGAGGTAATCGCGAAGATCCGCGAGACGGGACGCACCAGGCTCCCGCTCGTGCCGGCCGACTCGGACCTCGATGACGCAGAGGGAGTGATCCACGCCAAGGATCTGCTTGGCGGCGCCGACGATCTGCGAGCGTCGATGCGCCCGCTCCCCAGGGTCGCGGAGGGAAGCCGCCTCGACGAGGTCCTTCGGGACATGCGCGGTGAGCGGCGCCACCTCGCGCTCGTCGTCGAGGAGCGCGGCACCGTAACCGGCCTGATCACGATCGAGGACGTCATCGAGGAGCTGGTCGGCGAGATCGACGACGAGTTCGACACCGAGGTCGAGCGTCTCGTCGAGCGCGACGCCGAGCAACTGGCAATTGACGGCACCGCCCCGGTGCGGCTGGTCGAGCGCGCTCTCGGCACCGACTTCGGTGATCACCACGAGGGGACGATCGGCGGTCTCGTCATCGAGCACCTCGGCCGCGTGCCGGACGCGGGGGAGACCATCGACCTCGCCGGCAGCGAGATGGTCGTCGAAGAGGCTGACGAGACGCAGGTCCTGCGGCTCACT
Source organism: uncultured Solirubrobacterales bacterium (assembly GCA_963740845.1). Classification (GTDB taxonomy): domain Bacteria; phylum Actinomycetota; class Thermoleophilia; order Solirubrobacterales; family 70-9; genus RHKX01. The sequence continues at coordinate 441,875 of CAVUFM010000018.1, read as the reverse complement.
GCTGAGTCCGGTCAGCGGGGGTCGTCCCGCCCCGTCCTCCATCTAGAGTCCGGCCCTCGCCCGATGGGGATCGGGGTCCACCGGATCGGTTGCCTGGAAATGGAGCACGAGTAGATGTCTGAACGCGGGATTCGACGGGCGCATGCGCGCAAGGTGACCAGGACGAGGCGGGCGGCCGGGGTTGCCGCCGGAACGGTTCTCGGAGCGGGCGCGCTCCTGGCGCCGTCGGCGGAGGCGGCGAACGTCACGGTCACCAACCTCGATGACGCAGGTGCTGGGAGCCTCCGCGACGCGGTCTCGACGGCCGTCGCCGGTGACACGGTCAACTTCACCTCCGGCCTCAGCGGCACGATCAACGTCAGCAGCGAGATCCTCGTCGACAAGGCTTTGACCATCGATGGACCGGGTGCTGCGGCCATCACGGTCGACGGCGGCGACAACAACCGGATCTTCCGCGTTGCGCCCGTCACCGTCGGCGATCCGGTCTCGATCTCCGGGCTCACGCTCGCAAACGGAAACGCCGGCGCGGACAGCGGTGGAGCGGTCCTCGCGACCAGCGCGGATCTCACCCTCAGCTCGACGACGATCCGCGACAGCGCGGCAGGTTCGAACAGCGGCAGCTTCAAGTACGACGGCGGCGGAGGCGGAGTTGCGATCTTCGGCAACCCCTCCGCGCTCACGGTCACCGATTCGCAGATCGTTGACAACACCTCCGCTGACTACGGCGGCGGCATCGAGACCGCCGAGCTGCAGGGCGAAGTGACGATCACCGGCAGCACCATCGCCGACAACACCGCTGCCGAGTACGGCGGCGGAATCGCCGTCTACGACCAGACCGCGGACGTGACGATCAGCGAGACCACCGTCTCGGGTAACGACGGCGGCATCGCCGATGGCGGCGGCATCTGGTTCGAGGACGTATACGGCGGGAACGCCGTGACGATCTCCGACTCCACGGTCTCCGGCAACACCACGGATCGAACCGGAGGAGGTGTCTCCTTCGGCGAGAACTTCAGCGGTCCCGTGCTCGTCGAGAACACGACCGTCAGCGGCAACTCGTCCGCCGACGGCGGCGGCGTCCAGTTCGCCGACCAAGATGCCGGAGGCACCTTCGCCATCAGCAACTCGACCGTGACCGGCAATGCAGCCACGAGCTCTGGCGGCGGCATCCTCCGTGGCTATCAGCCTGGCTTCCCGGGGAGCTCAGACAGCGACGTGGCGGCCTCGAGCACGATCATCGCCGGGAACACCGCCACGACCGGGAACCCCGACGTGGGACAGAACCCAGGCGCGCTCGGGACTCTGACGCTGACGAACTCGCTCCTGCAGACCACGGCGGCGGCGACGTACGCCGAGAACCCGGTCGGCTCGAACGTCCTCGGGAGCGATCCGATGCTCGGACCGCTCGCCGACAACGGCGGGCCGACGCAGACGCGGGTCCCGAGCGCGACGAGCCCGGTGGTCGATGCCGGTCTCGCCAACGGCCTGACGACCGACCAGCGGGGGCTCACGCGCACAGTCGACTACCCGGACGTTCCCTCGACCCACGGCTCCGACGGGACCGACATCGGCGCCGCCGAGCTTCAGCTCCCGCCGCCCCCGCCGCCTCCGACTCCCGACACCGAGGTGAAGGACCCGTTCCTGTCGATCGACAGCCCGCAGATGGTCGAGCCCTCCGATCTCACGCTGGAGGTTCAGGCTGGAGCGGGGGAGCCCGTCACCGCGCAGGTCTACGGCGTGGTCACGATCGGCCACGGCAACGCCGTCCAGCGCACCGAGCAGGTCTCGGTCCCGATGAACGGCCGCGAGACGATCACGATCGTCCCCAAGACGAAGGCCGCCAAGCGGCGGATCGTGAAGGCGCTCCGGAAGGGCCGGAAGGTTCGCGCTGATCTGACCGGCAAGCTCGTGGACGCCTCGTCGAACGAGTACATCAAGGAGCTGAAGGCGAAGCTGAAGCTCGGCTAGGGCCGCTGAGCTTCGACGCCGGCTCCGCCAAGCGCAGGAAGCTCTCCTCGACCAGTCGCGTGGCCTCGGAGGCATCCCGGGCCCGGCAGGCCTCGAGGATCGGGCCGTGGTCGTCATGCGTCTCGGCGCCGGCGAGTGCCGAGAAGTGGATCAGGTCAAGGCGGTGGATCTTCGGCATCAGGCGCTCGATCGCGCGCGCCAGCTCGGTGTTGCGTGAGGCCTCGATCAGGACGCCGTGGAACTCGTCGTCGAGCCGGATCGCCTCCATGTGGTCGCCGCTCGCGAGCACTTCGCGCCGGCGGTCGTTGATCTCGGTCATCCGGGCGTCGTCAGCGGGGGTGAGGGCAGGGACGCCGATCCGCGTCGCCAGGCCGTGCAGGGCGGCGAGGACCGGGAAGGCCTCGGTCGCCTCGTCCTCGCCGATGGCGGCAACCCGCGTCGCCGAGCTCGGCTCGACGTCGATCAGGCCCTCGTCGGCCAGCCGTCGCAGCGCCTCCCGGACCGGCGTCCGGCTCGTTCCGAGCCGGTCGGCGAGCTCGGCGTCGCGCACGCGCTCTCCGGCCTCGAGCTCGCCGGCGATGATCGCGTCGCGGATCTGCTCGTAGGCGTGTTCGCTGAGCGGTTTACGCGTTGGCGCACGATCCATGAATCCAATATATCGTTCCTCCTCATGCCGATCCGCGTGTCCCTCGCCGACGACCAGACGCTTGTACGCAGCGGGCTGCGGTTCGTGCTCGAGAGCGCGGGCGACATCCGGGTCGTCGGCGAGGCATCAGATGGGGCGGAGGCGGTCGACCTGGCGATCCGCGAGCGGCCCCACGTCGCCGTGATGGACATCCGCATGTCTGGGATGGACGGGATCGAGGCGACCCGCCGGCTGCTCGCCCGGGCGCCGTCGACGCGCGTTCTCGTCGTGACAAGCTCCGACGACGACGAGTGCGTGCTCGAGGCGTTGCATGCAGGCGCCGCCGGCTACCTGCTCAAGGACGCGGCACCAGATTCGCTCGTCCCGGCGATCCGCGCCGTCGCCGCGGGTGAGGCGATCCTCGCTCCCTCGGTCACCCGCCGGCTCGTCGATCGCTTCGTCCGCCAGACCCGTCCGGACGCCCGCCTGAGCGAGCGGCTCGAGGAGCTCACCGCCCGCGAGGCCGAGATCGCGACGCTGGTCGCCAGGGGGATGACCAACGCCGAGATCGCGGGCTCGGTCCACCTGGGGGAGAACACGGTCAAGAGCCACGTGACCGCGATCCTCCGCAAGCTCGGGCTGCGGAACCGCTCCCAGGTCGTCGTGATGGCCTACGAGAGCGGCCTCGTCGCAATCGGCGAGGCCGGCATCTGAGGGAGCCCCGCGAGCAGGGACTCCCTCGACCGGTCGCTACCTGCCGACGCGGGTGAACGTGAACGTGGCGTTCATCGTCGTCTTGCCTCGGGTCGTGGGTGGGCCGCCATATGTCTGGACGTCGTTCGGGTAGCTGACCGTACGGCTGAACTCGACCTCGGTCCGCTTCTTCTTCGAGCCCAGGAGCTTCTTGGCCGAGAGGCTCGATCCGGCGGCGATGATGCCGCCGGCCCACTCGCCCTGCGATTCGACGACCCCGATGTCGGCGCCGAATGAGCCGTCCTCCGCACAAGCGGCCGGGAGGTTGTGGTCGCTTGCGTCGGAGAACCAGGCGGGGATGCCGACGAAGTAGAGGGGCGACTTCGGCGCCTTGGCGTCCTCGAGCCCGGTCGGGTAGGACTCGTCGTAGATGTCCTCGGCCGACGTTCCGAGGGCGATGTCGATCTCACCGACCTGGCGGCAGCGCGGCGAGTCGTGCACGTCGACGGGCGGATCGTCACCGCCGAAGGGGCCCTGTCCGGGCTCGCACGGGGTGATCTGGCTGTAGAGCGTATGGCGCTCCGCCTCCATGTCGGCGTCGGCGAGCATCGCGATGTCGTCGCGGGCGAAGTCCCAGCTGATCGTGTCGCCCTTTGCGGGCTTGATCTTCACCTTCGGTCGAGCGGTCGGCCCGGACGGATAGGTGCCGAACTCGATGTACTGCCGCCCGCTGCCGAACTCGGGGAAGTCGCAGGAGGGCTCCATGACCTTGCTGTAGGACCAGGTGGTCAGCTGCTCGCCCGAGATCTCGAGGCGGAACGTCGCCGCTTTGGGCTTGCCCTTCGGCTTCGCCATCGCTGTCGCCGGCGCGAACGCGAGGAGCGCGAGGAGCGCGCTCAGGAGGAGGATGGATGCTCTGCTCATGGAGTCCTTCGAGGTTGGGTGCTGTGCAGCCGCGCAAGCTAGGCGCGCCGACGCGCGCCGACTCCCCCCGAAGGTCACTTTCGTCCCCGACCTTCGGGTGAGCCCGCCGAGAACCTCGGATGACGCGACGCCCGGCTGCCGTTCGCCGGCAGCTCCAACCGAGCCGGCTAGAGCACGGTGAGCTGCAGGGCGGCGCCGATCGCACCGCAGCCGAGGACCACGAAGAGCACCGTCAGCTTGGCCTGCCAGCGGTAGAGGGCGGCGAAGGCCGCGAGCGCCAGGATCGCGCTCGGGACGTCGACGATGCTGGCATCGAGGATCTGAACCGTGACGGCGCCGATCAGGCCGATCACGCCGGCGGCGACGCCGAGGAGGAAGGGCTGCAGGGTCGGGCTCTCAGCCACCCCGATGAGCTGGCGGTGGAAGAAGATCGGGAGGACGAAGGCGGGCAGGAAGATGCCGAAGGTCATCGCCAGCGCCCCCGCCATCCCGCCGGCGATGTATCCGACGAAGGTCGAGAAGATGATCAGCGGCGCCGGCAGGACGCCTGAGAGGGCGATGCCGTCGAGGAACTGATCCTGGGTCAGCCACCCCTGAGCGTCGACGGCCCGGTCCTGCAGGAAGGGGACGACGGTGTAGGCGCCGCCGAACGTGAGCAATCCGGCCTTGAGCCCCTCGAGGAAGATCTCGGCGGTGAGCGAGAGCGTGACCGTGGCGGCGAGGACGGCGAGGATCGCTCCCGTCGGCAGCGCCGCGAACGTCCGGGCGGCCCCGCTGCCGCTGCCGGCCGACTGCCATGCCCAGTAGGCGAGACCGGAGAGCAGGAGCACGACGACGAAGGTGAGTTCGAGGCCCAGCGTGAGCGCGAAGCTGACGACGGCGATGATCGCCAGCGGCACGTCGTTGATGAACTTGCGGCCGAGGCGGACGATCGCCATCGCGACCAGCGCCCCGACTGCGGCCTGGAGGCCGTAGAACAGCTCCCCGAAACGGTCCGCGAGGCCCGCCTCGACGTAGAGGACCGAGAGCGCGAGCATCAGCAGGAAGCCCGGGAGCATGAAGCCGAGCCCCGCGACGAAGCCGCCGGCCTTGCCCCGCCGCATCCGGCCGAAGAAGACGCAGAGCTCGTGCGCCTCGGGGCCGGGCAGCACCTGGTAGACCGCGAGCGTCTTCTTGAAGGTCTCCTGGTCGACCCAGCCCTCCTCGTCGACGCACTCCTTCGAGATCATCGAGATCTGAGCGGCCGGCCCGCCCCAGGCCAGCAGACCGAAGCGCAGGAAACGGAAGAAGAGAGAGGAGAGGGAATCCTCGGTGTGGCCCTCAGGCGGCGGCTCGTAGCCGGCTGATGGAAGCTCGATCCCCGGCATGGCGAGCGGGGAGTCTTACCGACTCAGTGCCTCTCGAGGGCTGCCCGCCCGCCGCGGCGTCGCCGGTAGGAACAGCGAGATGCGCGCCCGCGGTGACCAGGAACAGCGCCGAGACCCAGAGGCAACCCTCCAGCCCGATCCAGAGGTAGAGGGCTCCCGAGAGGATGGTTCCGAGCAGGCGGCCACCGGCGTTCGCCATGTAGTAGAAGCCGACGTTCATCGCCAGCTTGTCGTTCTCGCGCGTAGGACAGGATCAGGTAGGAGTGGACCGCGCTGTTGGCGGCGAAGACGACCCCGAAGGCGATGAGGCCGACCACCAGCGACGAGCGTCGGATCGATGCCCGCTCCCAGAGCGATTGCGATCGCAGCGGGGAAGACGGCCATGACGAACGCGAGGTACGTCGCCGTCGCTGCCGTCGGGCTCGACCCTGCCGGCGTCCGGATCGCCCGCCGACGAACCGCGGCGCCAGCGCCTGCACGATGCCGTAGCCGATGACCCAGATCGCGAGGAAGGTGCCCACCTCCCAGAAGCTCCAGTCGAGCACGGTCCGGAGGTAGACGGGGAGCGCGACGACGAACCAGACGTCGCGGGACGCGAAGAGGAACACCCGTGCTCCCGCGAGCAGGTTGATCGCCCGGTCGTTGGAGAACATGTGGCGAAAGCGAGCCGTGGCGTCCGTCACGCCGAGGTCGCCGCGCATGAGGATCGCGGTGAGGACCAGAGCTGCCGCCGACCATCGCCGCAAGGAGCAACATCGCGGTCCCGAAGCTGGTCAGGGTCAGGAGCACCCCGCCGAGGAAGAACCCGACTCCCTTCAGCGCGTTCTTCGAACCGGTCAGGACCGCGACCCACCGGTAGAGGGAGGACTCCCCCTCGGGGGCGACGAGCTTCACCGCGCTCTTCGAGCTCATCTTCGTCAGGTCCTTCGCGATCCCCGACAGCGCCTGGGCGGCCATCACGTAGGGGACGACCAGCCATGCCTCGGGCGCGAGGCCGAGCATGCACAGGGCGACGACCTGCACGCTGAGGCCGGCGAACAGCGTGAACTTGAGGCCACGGCGGGCGGCGAGGAAGCCGCCGACGAGGTTCGTGACGATCCCGAAGACCTCGTAGAAGAGGAAGAGCGAGGCGACCTCGAACGGCGAGTAACCGAGCTCGTAGAAGTAGAAGAGGACGAGCATCCGGCTCGCCCCGTCGGCCAGGGTGTCGGCCCAGTAGGCGCCGGTGACCAGCGCGTAGTTGCGCAGGTCCCCGTCGCCCCGGGGTGCACGCTCAGCCACGGAGGGAGCGGGGGAGGGTCTCGCCGACCATGGCGGCGAGATCCGCCAGGCGGTTGGCGTAGCCCCACTCGTTGTCGTACCAGGCGAGGATCTTCACGTGGGTCCCGTCGACGACCCTCGTCGAGAGAGCGTCCACGACCCCGGAGCGAGGATCGTCGCGGTAGTCGACCGAGACGAGGGGTCGTGTCTCGTATCCGAGGATGCCCTCGAGTGGACCAGCGGCGGCTTCGGCGAGAAGTGCGTTGACCTCCTCGACCGAAGTCGAGCGCTCGACCTCGAAGACGCAATCGGTGAGCGATGCGTTGAGCATCGGGACGCGCACGGCGAGGCCGTCGAGCTTGCCCTCGAGCTCCGGGAAGATCAGCCCGATCGCGGTGGCTGATCCGGTGCTCGTCGGGATCAGGGAGAGGGACGCGGCCCGCGCACGGCGGAGGTCCCTGTGAGGCGCGTCGACGACGACCTGGGTGTTGGTCATGTCGTGGAGCGTCGTCAGCGACCCACGGCGGATCCCGATGCCCTCGTGGATGACCTTGACGACGGGCGCCAGGCAGTTGGTCGTGCAGGAGGCCGCCGTCAGGACGTCGTGCTCAGCGGGGTCGTAGAGGTGGTCGTTCACTCCAACGACGACGTTGAGGGCGTCCCGCTTGACCGGCGCGGCGACGATGACCTTCCTGCACGCCGCGGTCGAAGTACGGCTGAAGCGACTCGCGGGTCTTGAACCGGCCGGTGCACTCGAGGACGACGTCGAGGTCGTCCCAGGGCCCGTCGCCGACACTGGGCTCAGCGGTGAAGCCGACCGCCGATCCGTCCACGCGGATCGCGCCATCGTCGGCCTCGACATCCGGCGCCCAGCGTCCGTGGACCGAGTCGAAGGTCAGGAGATGCGCTGCCGCGGCAGCCCCGCCCTCGATCTCGTTCACGGCGGCGAACTCGAGTCCAGGGCGGTCCCAGCCCGCACGCATCGCCAGCCTTCCCATTCGCCCGAACCCGTTGATCCCGATCCGCGTCATCGTCGTCATGTCGCCTCCACCTGCCCCGGTGGTTGTCATGTGCGGCCGCAGCCTAATCCATTGACAAACATCATTTCAATAGATATACGTAGATAGATGAACTTCGATCAACGCGGAGGAAGCGTCGTGAGCACGACGCTGGAGCTCGCTCCCAAGCAGAAGCGGGCGAAGGGCGAGCCCTGTTGCGAGCCGGTCGTCTACCCCGACGTCGCGCGAGCGCAGGCCGAGCGGATGGGCGAGGTCGCGAAGGCTCTGGGCGATCCGGTCCGGATCCAGCTCGTCGATGTCCTGCGAAAGCACGCGGGCAAGGTCTGCGTCTGCGAGCTCGTGCCGCTCTTCGACCTCTCCCAGCCGACGGTCTCCCATCATCTGAAGAAGCTCCGCGACGCCGGCATCGTCGGGTCGGAGCGCCGTGGTCTCTGGGCCTACTACTACGTGAAACCCGAAGCGATGGAGGAACTGAGCACATGGCTGAGCTAGAGCGGTCGGAACCGGGCCAGGACGAGCTCCGCGAGACCGTGCGCCGGCGCTATGCCGCCGCAGCGGTGAACGTCGGGAGCCCCGGCTCGAACTGCTGCGGGCGAGCCGGCGGTGATCACCGACGAGCAGCGCGACGTCTTCGGCTCCGGCCTCTACGAGAGCGACGACCGCAGCGATCTGCCCGAGGCGGCGCAGCTCGCCTCGCTCGGATGCGGCAACCCGACGGCCGTCGCCGACCTCCACGAGGGCGAGACCGTGCTCGACCTCGGATCCGGCGGCGGGATCGATGTCCTGCTCTCCGCCGGCCGCGTCGGCCCGACCGGGAAGGCCTACGGGCTCGACATGACCGACGAGATGCTCGCGCTCGCCCGCGCCAACCAGGCCGAAGCCGGCGTCGAGAACGTCGAGTTCCTGAAGGGGGAGATCGAGGCGATCCCGCTTCCCGATGAATCGGTTGACGTGGTCATCTCCAACTGCGTGATCAACCTGTCGGGCGACAAGGACCAGGTCCTCAGGGAGGCGGCGCGCGTGCTCCGGCCCGGAGGGCGATTCGCCGTCTCCGACGTGATCGCGGATCCGGACATGGACGAGGAGACGCGCCGCGACATGCAGCAGTGGACCGGCTGCATCGCGGGCGCGCTGACCCGGGATCAGTTCGAGGCCGGCCTCCGCGCAGCCGGGTTCACCCACGTCGAGATCACCGAGACGCATCGGGTCCACGACCAGGCCGCCTCGGCGATCATCCGAGCGACCGCCTCCTGACCGTGAGCGACATCCAGCTCAACGATCCCCAGACGCTCTACCGGCGCTGGGAGGAGTCGCAGTGGAACCCGTTCGAGATCGACCTGTCACGCGACCGCGAGCAGTGGTCTGCGATGGGGCCCGAGGACCAGGCGCCTCATCTACTGGCTGCTCGCGTCGCTGATGGTCGCCGAGGAGCGGATCACGACGAAGTTCTCAGGGCTGGTCGGCGCCCACGGAAGCGAGGAGGAGGCGACGTTCCTCTCGACCCAGCAGGTCGACGAGGCGCGGCACATGCAGTTCTACGCCCGCTTCCAGGACGAGGTCGTCGCCTCGCCGGCAACGCGTCGCCGCGCACGTCGAGCGCGCGCGCCGGGAGGTCTCGCCGGCGTTCGAGCAGATCTTCGACGTTGCGCTCGTCCAGGCCCACGAGGCGCTGGTCGCGGCACCCGACGACCTCGCCGCGAAGGTCCGCTTCGTGACGATCTACCACCTGATCCTCGAAGGGACGCTCGGCTTGACGACGTTCAAGTACGCGACCGAGTACCTCGACCGCGAGGGCCTGCTGCCGGGTTTCGTCGAGGGCTACTCGCGCATCCACCACGACGAGACTCGGCACATCGGCTACGGAGTCTGGTTCCTCCGCGAGACCATCCGGGAGCACCCGGCGCAGGGAGAGGCGGTGACGCAGACCCTCCAGGAGCTGCTCCCGCACGTGGCCGATGCTCTCAGCGGGTCGGGCGAAGGTGGCCCGGACATCGAGAGGCTCGGCGTGAGCATGGACGAGGTCCGGGAGTTCGCGCTCGGCGGACTGTACGCGGCGCCTCGGGATCATCGGTGTGACTTTGGGCGCCGACTGAGCGATGACGTCGGGTTCAGCCGAACAGGACCTCGCGCACCTGGTCCACGGACACGGTCCTGCCGCCGATCAGCGAGACGTTGCTCTCGTCGCACTCGCGAAGTCTTCCGCGCATCTCGCCGTAGCTCAGTCGAAGCGTGACCGGCGAGCCGAAGCCGCGCTGGCGGAGCATCGTGATCTGAGCATGTCGGCGTTCGTCGAGGAGCTCCCTCAGCTCCTTCATCTCCGAGTCCAGGCCGTTGTCGGTGACCCTGGTCTTCTTCCCTGCCATGCGTGGTCTGCATCTCTTCGGTTCGGGGGCGCGGACCCGGCAACTGCCCAGATTCGCGTTCCCGAATCCCCCGAGCACAGCTCCGGAAGTCCGTCGTCATCGGCCGTCGCCGACCGCGGCGCGATCGAGCCAGTTGGCGAGCATCGCCCCGAGCAGCGCGGGTCGCTCGTGCATGAGGGCGTGACCGGCGTCCTCGACGACGGTCAGGGTGGCGTGCGGGTAGCGATCGAGGAGCCCGGTCGCCTCGGCGTAGCCGGCGGTCGCATCGCGCCTGCCCGCCAGCAGCAAGGTCGCGCCCGCGAAAGCCGTCGCGCTGAGGTCGATGGACCACTCGCTGAAGATCCGTCCCAGGGCCTCGGCGTCGGCGAGCCTCACACCCGGCGCGACGTGCTCGCGATAACGCCGGGCGGTCGCGGCGGTCCGCACGACGAAGTACTCGTCGAACCCCTCGCGCTGCTCGGGCTCGAGCTCACCGTAGGCCGCGGCGTCCTCGCGAACGGCGATCTGCTCGGGATTGCTCCCTGAGCGCTCGCCCATCGGGCAGAGCAGAGCCAGGCCCTGCACGAGCTCGGGCCTGCGCGCCACCACGCCCTGTGCGAGGTAGGAGCCGTAGGAATGGCCGATCAGGAGCGCCGGCTCGCCGGCGACCTCGCCGATGAAGTCGATGAGCAGATCGACGACGTCGCTGTTCGATGAGAGCCCGTCAGCCTTCGAGTGGCCCATGCCGGGCAGGTCGGGATAGATCCGCCGGTACCCCTCGCGTGGCAGGACGTCCTCGAGGGCCGACTCGACGTCACGGTGGTCGACGCCCGCTCCGTGCAGGGCGATGATCGGCACGCCCCGTCCGTGTTCGACGTGCTTCGGGAGGGCAACTCCGGTGCGGCGCTCCACCCGGCCACCGTATGGGAAGGACGAGACGGGGCCGAACCTGGATCGAGTTCCGTCTTGACCCCGTCGGGCACGCATGCGATGGTCCGGCTGCCGATGCGTTGGAGGAGCCAGGCGGGCAAGGAGGAGTGCGCGCTCAGCGGGCGGCGCGTCTTCGCGTTCCTCGAGGGCGGCGACGACCGCGTGCTCGATCCCGCCATCGAGGCGGTCCGCAGCGGCGGCGGGACGCTCGTCCTCGTCTGCACCGCGCCGATGCCGATCGGCGTCGCCTGCGGCATCCCGTACCAGCCGGCGCTCGCTCCGGGCTGGCAGAGCGGTGAGGAGCTCAGCCGCGAGGTGATCTGCAGGGCGCTCGCCCGGGTCCCCGACGACATCCCGGTCACGACTGTCTGCGCCGGCCAGTCGCTGCGAGCCTCCCTTGCGCGGCTGCTCTGCCGGGTGCATCCCGACCTCGTCTTCGTCTGCCGCCGCCGCACGGCCGCCCGCTGCCGCCGGATCGCCGACGTTCGCGTGGCGCTCGTCGATCGCGCCGGTCGCGCCCGCCTCGCCTGATCACCGGCCTGTGTCATGGTCCCGGCCGTGGACCGCGACCCCTCGCCAGCGCTGCTCGACGACCTTCTCGACTGGCTGCGGATCCCGTCCGTCTCGACCGGCGAGGTCGATCCCGCCGCGATGCTGCGCGCAGCCGAGTGGGTGTGCGAGCGAGTCGAGGCGGCTGGAGGCGAGGCGGCCCCCGACACGACGTACGGCGGCAACCCACTCGCGCTCGGCGAGATCCCGGCGTCGCGGCCGGACGCGCCGACCGTCCTGATCTACGGCCACTACGACGTTCAGTCGCCGGGAGATCTCAACGCGTGGGATTCCCCACCGTTCGAACCCGAGATCCGCGACGGCCGCCTCTACGCACGCGGGTCGGCCGACGACAAGGGGAACTTCCTGCCGCTGCTCCACGTCGCCTGTGAGCTGGCGCGCGCGGGCGAGCTTCCGGTGAACGTGCGCGTCCTCGTCGAGGGGGAGGAGGAGGTCGGCGGCGAGGCCGTCGCGTCGTGGATCGCCGCGCAGGGCCGGCCCGCCGACTGCGCGATCGTCTTCGACTCCGGCCCCGCGGATGAGCGGACGCCTGCGATCACGGTCGGGCTCCGGGGCTGCGTGATGATCAAGCTGGAGGTCCGGACGGCCCAGCGCCACCTCCACTCGGGCTCCTACGGCGGCACGGTCCTCAACTCCCTGCACGTCCTCCATTCGATGCTCTCGGAGGTCGTCCCCGGCCCCGACGGGTACCTGCCGGAGGAGCTGCGCGCCGGGATCACGCCGCCGACCGAGGCCGAGCTCGAGTCGTGGCGCGATCTCACGCCCGGCGATCAGGTGATCGCTCAGGCCGGCGGGAAGCCGGTGAGTCCCGACGCGGGCGAGCACTTCTACGAGCGAACCGGGGCCGAGGCGTCGCTCGACGTCAACGAGATCGCCGGCGGGGAGCCCCGCACCGTGATCCCCGGCTCCGCGCACGCCACGCTGACGATGCGGCTGGCCCCGGGCCAGTCGGCCCAGGAGATGGCGGCGACGCTGGAGCGTCTGCTGCGCTCGGCGGCTCCCGCGGGCGCGGAGGTGGAGCTCTCGGCCGAGGCGTTCGAGCCCGCGCTCTGCGATCCCGGCTCGGACGCGGTGCGGCTGGCGGCCGGCGCGCTCACGAGCGCCGCCGGCGGCATCGAGTGCAAGCTGATCAGGGAGGGTGGATCGATCCCGATCGTGGCCGGCATGCTGGCGACGGGGATGCCCACGATCGTGAGCGGCTTCTCGCTCCCCGAGGACGCGATCCACGCCCCGAACGAGTCCTACGCGCTGGCGTCGCTCGCCTGGGGAGAGCGGTCGGCGCATGAGCTCTTCAAGGCGCTGGCCGCGCTCGCGCCCGGCGCCGGCTGAGCGAGGCCCTCAGGCGACGAAGGTCCGGACGAACGTGTCGCCGAGGACCTTCCCCGCGAACTCCGCGTCGATGCGACCGGAGTGCATCTCGTTGAGCGTGGCGGTGGTGACGTAGCTGATCGTCGTCAGGATCCATTGCAGCGGCAGGCCGTCGATGATCTCGCCGCGTTTCATCGCCTCCACGAGGTAGAGCCGCACGGGATCGTCAGGGTCGAGGGTGCTTTCGCTGATCACCTCGTCACCCATCTGACGAACGCCCTGCAGGTACTGGAAGCGGAGGCCGATTCCCACCAGTGCGGGTCCCAGATCGCTCATGACCTCGGCCGCGGGGCGTTCGGTGTCCATGACCGTCACGGTGACGTTCCTCGCCTCCTCGACCACCCGCTCGAACAACGCGCGGACGAGCTCGACTCGGGTTGGGAAGTGCCGGTAGACGGTCGTGCGCCCGACCCCGGAGCGTTCGGCGATCGTCTGCATGCTCGCGTTCGGGTTGCGCGCGAGCAGCTCGAGGGCGGCGTCGATGACCGCCTCCCGATTGCGCATGGCATCCACGCGTGGTGCCCTCGCGTCCGTGCTCACCCGATCCTCCTTGCCGCCCGCATAAACGGGATAGTAATGTTCCACTTCGGCGCCCGGTGCTGATCCCCCGAGGCATCGGGTGCCAATTTTCTTCGCCGGCTACCTGTCGGGGGAAGCTATCCGCAGCAGGCGATCCGCGCGGACGTTCCTCTTCACGACCTTGTTCCCATTCGGGAACTTCGCAACCAGCTTGCGGATTCTGCGGTCCTCGCCGAGACCGAGGTAGATCCGGTAGTGGCCGGTCGAGTAGCGGGAATCGTCGCTCGCGCCGACCCAGCCGTATCGGGTCCCTGAGTCCGTTCTCACCTTGATGTTCCCGCCGATCGCCTGGGGATTGCCGCGGGGGCCGAGCAGGTCGACCTGGAGCCAGTGGCCGGGTCGCTTCGTCGTGTTGCGCCGGAAGTCGACGACCTGCTCGGCGGCGAACTCGCCGCGGCCGCGCGAGCTGAGGAGGTCTCGCAGGCCGTCGCCGTTCACGTCGGGCCAGGAGGCGAGGGCGTAGGAGATGCGACCGGTCGGAAGCGGTCCGTACTTGAGGAGGCCGGTCCGTTCGAACTTGCCGTCGACCGCCTCGTAGAGGCCCTGCGGGACGAGGTCGACGTCGAGGTCGCCGTCGTTGTCGAAGTCGACGAAGGAGCCCGCGTAGGTGCCGCGCTCCGGCAGGCCGAGCTTCTTCGGCGCGCGTCGGCGCAGCGTGCCGTCGACGTTGAGGAGGACCGTGTTCCCCGCGCGGGCCGTGGCGAGCAGGTCGAGGTCGCCGTCGCCGTCGAGGTCGCCGGCGCCGAGGGTCTGCGGAGGCGAGTCGCCGTTGAGCGCCCGCACGCTGCCCGACTGCGACCAGACGCCGCCGGCGTACGTCCACGTCTGGATCTCGGCGCCCACGGCCGCGATCAGCTCCGGCGTGCCGTCGCGGCCGAGGTCGACCACGCGGTAGACGCTTCCCAGCACCGGCGGCGAGGGGGCCGGCAGGAACCTGCCCGGCGCCGTTGCCGAGGTAGAGCTGCGGTGGGGCGCCGTCGCAGGTCTCGAGGATGTCGAGGCCGCCGTCGCCGTCGAAGTCCGCGACCAGCGCGCTGCGCCCGCGGCAGACGCCCTTGACCAGGCCGCTGCCGGGGAGCGCGTTCACGTAGCCCCCGGGGCGGTTGAGCAGCAGCTCGTCGTTCTGCCTGCCGGCGAAGAAGGGGTCGACGATCTCCCCGCCGAGGCCGCCGGTTGCGATGAACGCGTCCGTCGCCAGGTCGCCGTCGAAGTCGGCGAAGCCGAAGCCGTGACGGTCGCGAAGGCTCAGCGTGAAGTCGCGGGTGGTCGCCGGAACGATGTCGGCGCCGACGCGGATCTGGGACGGATCGGTCGGCGGATCGATCGTGACCCCGACCGGCAGGTCGATGTGCTCGACGGTGATGTCGATCAACGCGCCCGGCTCGGCGTCGAAGTGGAGCTCGGTGCCGCCGTCGGGCTGCGGGCTGGTGGTCAGCGTCGCCCCGGTCGAGCTCTCGATCCTCAGGTTCTGCGCGTCGAAGTCGAGCGTTCCCGAGGCGGCGACGCCGGTCGTGGCGACGTGGAAGGGGTCGCGGGGAGCGTCGCGGTCGGTCGCGTAGAGATAGAGGCCGGGCGCCGTGCGGTCCGGCTCCCGGTGCAGGTCCTCGTAGCCGGGGAACGCCTGCGTCGGGCTCAGGCCGGATGAGGCGAAGACGTCGGTGAAGCCGCCCTCGCCATCGCCCGACAGCAGGGTGGAGTCGAACTTGTGGTTGCTCGTGAAGATGTCGAGCAGGCCGTCGTCGTTGGCGTCGGCCACGCCGAGCTCGTAGAGCTTGGTGCCCTGGATCAGCGAGGAATCGAGGCGCTTGAAGCTCGCCGCGGAGGCGGGGGAGGGCGCTGCGCTCGCGGCGAGGACGACGAGCAGGGTCGCAGCGATCGCCGCGGCCGCGCGGGTGCGAATGGGCATGTTGAGTCCTTCCCCGCTCACCACCAGTAGCTAACCAGCGGGCCCGGCGATGGTTGCGGTCCGCCGGCGCCTCAGGGCGACTCGGGCGACCGAGGATCTCGTCGTGCCAGGCGTCGAAGAGCTCGAAGGCGAGCTCCCGGGCGCGCGGCCCGAGCGCCTCACCGCCGGCGGCGACGCCATCCGGGTCGATGCCGAGCTCATGGAGGCGGGAACGCTCGTGCTCGGCCCAGACGCCCGGCAACCGCCGCTCCCGTCTCCGGGTGGAACTGCAGCCCGAGGCTGCGGCCGAGGCGGAACGCGGCCACGCCCGCCGGCGAGCGCGCGAGCTCGACCGCTCCCGGCGGGCGGCTCGAGCTGGTCGTAGTGGAAGTGGAGCCAGGGGCCGGGAGGGACGAGGGCCGGATCGGCGGTCTCGACCTCCGCCCAACCCGCGGCCGGCGGGTCCGCGGGGTGCACGTCGCCGCCCGCTGCGACCGCGAGAGCCTGGCCGCCGAAGCAGAGCCCGAGCACCGGCACCTCGGCTCGGAGCGCGGCACGCAGGAACTTCACCTCCGCCTCCACCCATGGCGGGCTGCCCTCGCGTCCTGGCGTCTGGTCGGAGCCGAGCGCGCAGATCCATGGACGGCCGGCGGGGTCGGCCGGCGCACCGTCCTCCCAGACGGCGACGGTCTCGACCTCGATGCCGCGGTCGTCGAGCCACTCGCCGAGCAGGTCGGCCGGGGTGGATGCCTCGTGCTGGAGGATCAGCGGCAGCGCCATGCGCGGAGCCTAGGGGCCGACGCGCGCCGCGAGATCGTCGATCCCGGGCCACTCCCAGGACGGGCGCACCGGACGGGTGATCATGTCCGGATCCCCCTGCGGCAGGCCCGCCAGCTGCGCGGCGATCTCGGGCTCGGCGAGCTGCTCGGCGACGGTCTCCTTGGCGATCCCGATCACCTCGTTGCGGTTGCCGGCGCGCATCAGGTTCACGCCCATCGCCTCGAGGTCGCGACCGGTCGGCTGGACGAGGACGACCTCGGTGCCCTCGTCGCGCAGGCGCTTCGCCTCCGAGCCGAGGCGGCGGCCGCTCGCGCGGTTGAAGACGAGCCCGAAGGCCGCCGACGGGCTGATCGCGCGGATGGGGTGGAGGCTCGAGGTCGGGTTGAAGCAGATGACCAGGTCGAGATCCTGCCCGCGCAGGACATCGAGGTTGGAGGGCGACCAGATCCCGCCGTCGACGTAGAGGCGCCCGTCGATCTCCACCGGGCGATAGAAGCCCGGGATGGAGCAGGAGGCCGCGACCGCGTCCTCGAGATCGGCGTCGGGAGCTCCGCTGCGGCCGAAGGAGACCCGCCTCCCCGTCGCGTAGTCGCAGGCCACCACCCAGTGGTTGGGGTGCGAGGTCCAGTGACCGGCGACGGCGCTGCGGATGATCTCCCGCAGCGGCTCGTTCGAGATGACCCCGCGCGGCGCCCAGCCGCTGATCACGCCGGCGGGCGTGTGGCGCCACGGCTGCAGCGCGCTGCGGATCGCGAGACCGGGGGAACCGGGGAACCAGGGGAACGCGCCGCGGTCGAGGTTGAACTTCGCGCCGGCCGAGCGGTCGGCGTCGCCCGCGTAGCCGCCGCGGGCGTCGGTCATCCCGTCGAAGGTCTCGCCGGCGGAGTGGGCGACCATGAACCACGGCGGCAGTCCGGCCGCAAGCAGGCTCGCCAGCATCGAGCCGGCGGAGGTGCCGACGATGTAGTCGGCGGTGGCCGGGTCCCAGCCGGTCTCCTTGGCGATCGCGTCGAGCGCCCCGGTCAGCCATGCCCCGCCCTGCACGCCACCGGCTCCAAGTACGAGTCCGACACGCATCCGGCGGTTGATGATGTCAGCCGGGTCGGAGGGGTCGGTTCGCCTCCCTCGCTAGATTTCCCCGTCCCGCGGCTGTGGCGGAACTGGTAGACGCGCGGCGTTCGGTCGCCGTGTTCGCAAGGACGCGAGAGTTCGACTCCCCTCCAGCCGCATCGTGTCGCGACGGGGTGCGCGGCTGTGGCGGAACTGGTAGACGCGCGGCGTTCAGGTCGCCGTGTTCGCAAGGACGTGGGGGTTCGACTCCCTCCAGCCGCATCGAGTCGCGTCAGACGAGCCTATGTGGCCCGTGTGGCGCGACTCGCTTCGTATCCGGGCTGAGAGCGCGGAGCCGTCCCGCCGCGACCGCGACCGCCCACGTCGCAACCGCGCACAGGGCGATCGAGGCTCCCGCCGCGAGCTCAGCCCAGTAGCTGAGGTAGATGCCGGCGACTCCGGCGAAGACCGCGAGAGCCGCCGCGGCGGCCAGGGCGGGGAGGAGGCGGGTGCACAGCTGCAGGGCCGCGGCCGCCGGGGCGATCAGGATCGCGACGACGAGGAGGTTGCCCAGCGCCTGCACGGCGATCAGCGTGGTCAGGGCGAGCAGCGCCAGCAGCAGGAACGTCGCTGCGCCCGGGCGGGCTCCCAGGCTCGGCGCCGCCTGCGGATCGAAGCCGCCGAGCGCCAGCGTGCGGTGGCCGGCGGCGAGGGCGCCGAGGCCGAGCAGGGCCAGGGCGGCGGAGGCGATGAGGTCCGTGCGGGAGACGGCGAGGGGGTCACCGAAGAGGATCTCGCCGAGGCGCAGCGGCGTCTCCGGCGAGAGCGCGAGGAGCGTCCCGGCTCCGAAGAGCGTCGTCACGGCGACGGCCACGGCGGCGTCGGCGCCGACGAGCTCCTGCCGCGAGGCGAGGGCGATGACCGCCGCCGCAACGGCGAGCCCGGCCGCGGCTCCCAGCCCGAGCGGCGCCCCGATCAGCGCCGCGATGACGAGGCCGGGCAGCATCGAGTGGGCGATCGACTCGGCGGCGTAGCTCTGCCGGAAGAGCACGATCCAGACGCCGAGCGGGCCGCAGACGGCGCCGAGGATCAGCAGGTCGAGGAGCGCGCGGCGGGTGATGCCGTCCCCAAGCGGATCGAGCAGGAAGTCCACGTCGTCCTCAGTGGTGGTGGTGCTGGACGACGACGGCGCGCTCGCCGCCGTCGAGGACGATCAGCTCGCCGCCGTAGGTCCGTGCGAGCAGCTCCGGCGTGAGGTCCGCGGGCGGGACGAAGGCGACCTGCTCGCCGTTGAGGCAGAGGACGGAGTCGAAGGCGCGGGCCTGGTGGATGTCGTGGGTGGAGACGAGCATCGTCCGCCCCTCCTCGCGAAGCTCGGCGAGCACGGCGAGGATGCGCTCGCCCGAGGGTTGGTCGACGCCGCTCAGCGGCTCGTCCATCAGCAGGACGCGCGCCTCCTGCGCGAGCGCTCGCGCGATCAGGACCCGCTGGCGCTGCCCGCCCGAGAGCTCGCCGAAGCGGGTCCCCGCTTCGTCCGCGAGCCCGACGCGCTCGAGCGCCGCCTCCGCCCGGCGCCGCCCGGCTGCGCCGGCCGGCCGGTACCAGGGGGTCGCGGCGTAGGTGCCCATGAGGGCGACGTCGAGCGCGCTGACCGGGAAGTCGAGGCGGGCGCGCTCCGTCTGCGGGACGTAGGCGAGCCCCGCCCCGATCCGCACGGTTCCCGAGCGGAAGGGCGCCTCGCCGAGCAGCGCTCTGAACAGGGTCGTCTTGCCGCCGCCGTTGGGACCGAGGACCGCGGTGATGCTGCCGGCCGGGGCGGTGAACCCGACGCCGGTGAGCACCGGGGTCCCAGGCCCGGTAGCCCGCGTCGAGACCGGCGACCTCGACGAGGATCTCCGGCGAGCCGCTCATGCCGCTGCCCTTCCGGCGAGGGGGCCGCGCGAGAGGAGCGCCCTCGCCAGCAGCGCCACGACGAAGACGGCGCC
Organism: uncultured Solirubrobacterales bacterium; assembly: GCA_963740845.1. GTDB lineage: Bacteria > Actinomycetota > Thermoleophilia > Solirubrobacterales > 70-9 > RHKX01. The sequence goes on along the minus strand of CAVUFM010000018.1, from coordinate 422,530 downwards.
GCCGAGCACGGCGATGGCCGCCCCGGGAGGGGCGTCGAGCTCGAAGGCCAGCATCGAGCCCGCCGAGTCCCTCGGCGAGCGCGATCGCTCCGGCTCCCAGCTCGAGGGAGCGGATGCTGGTGGCGAACAGGCGCGCGGTCGCCGCGGGGACGACGAGGATCGCGCCGACGAGCAGGGAGCCGACGGCATCGACGGAGGCGACGACGGCGAGCGCGATCGTCGCCATCAGGGTCAGGTCGGCGGCGCTCACGGGCAGTCCGAGCGAGCGCGAGCTCGGCGGGTCGAAGCCGCCGGCGATCCAGGAGCTGCGGAAGCGGATGGCGGCGAGCAGGGCGATTGCGAGCGCGACGAGCGGTGAACCGGAGCTCGCCCGCCCCGATTCCCAGCAGCGAGCCGAACAGCGCCTGGTCCACGCCTGCCCCCGACTCGAAGACATCGCTGGCGAGCACGATGCCGGCGGCGAGCGCGGCGACGAGGAGGAGCGCGGTCGCGGCGTCGGTCGCGATCGCGCCACGACGATCTGGACGGCCGAACCAGGCCAGGGCGCGCCGCGAAGGCGCCACCGACGCCGAGCGCCGCGATGGCGGGCGGGATGCCGGCGGGCCCGGCGACGACCAGGCCGGGGAAGGTCGCCGCCCCGACGCCATGCGTGTAGAAGGCGAGCCGCCGGAGCACGATCTGCGCCCCGAGCAGCCCGGCGAGCGGAGCGAGCAGGACGATCTCCAGCGCGGCGCGCTGCATGAAGGGAAGCTGGAAGGGATCGAACATGGGGCGTCCCGCTCAGCCGTGCGACCTCGAGCGCCTCCGAGCGCATGCGGGGCAGGTCCCGCGAAGGACGACGTCGTGGGCGCCGACCCGGTAGTCGACCCGGTCGCCGAGGTCGTGGATCGCCTGCTCGAGGCGCTCGTCGCTGAATGGCGTCACGCGGCCGCAGGAGTCGCAGACGAGGTGATGGTGGTGGTGCTCACCGTCGGGCATCGCCGGCTCGTATCGCGCCGAACCGCCCCCGACGTCGAGTCGCTGGACCAGGTTCATCGAGGTCAGCAGCTCCAGCGTCCGGTAGACCGTCGCGACGCCGACGGCGTGGCCGCGGTCGCGGAGCTCGTCGGCCATCTCGCGCGCGGTCAGCACGCAGCTCTGGGAGCCGATCAGCGCGAGCACCGCGGAGCGCGGCGCGCTGGCCTTGTGCCCTGCTTCGCGAAGCGCCGTCTCGGCGCCCTCGACCCAGGAGCGCTCCGGTGGGGTCGAGACGTCGGCCGTTCGCGGGCTCATGCCGCCGGCTCGCAATCGACCTGGCCGTCGCTGAACCCGTCGACGAGCTTCGCGGTGTTGGAGCGCATCGCCTCGACGTAGGTCGCGCCGTCTGAGCCCTCCGGCCCGAGCGTGTCGGTCCAGAGCTCGTCGCCGACGCTCGCGCCCGCTTCCTCGGCGATCGTCCGCTCGAGCTCCGCGCTCGTTCCCTCCTCGGGGAAGACCGCGCTCACGCCGGTGCTGCGGATCGTCTCGACGAGGTCGGCGGTCTCGCCCGCCGACGCCTGCGCCTGCGTGCTCAGGGAGGGAATCGCGGCGCCGATCACCTCGATCCCGTAGCGGTCGGCGTAGTAGCCGAGCGCGTCGTGGCTCGTGACGAGCTTGCGCTGAGCCGCCGGCACCTCGTCGACGCATGCGGCGATCGCCCGGTCGAGGTCGCGAAGCTCGGCGATGTAGGCGTCCGCGTTCGCGGCGTACTCCTCGCGCCCGTCGGGGTCGGCGGCGGTCAGCTCCGCGGCGATCGCCGCGACGGCGAGCTCGGCGTTGCGCGGGTCCTGCCACCAGTGCGGATCGACGTCGCCGTCCTCCTCGCGCGTCTCGACCTCGTCGATCAGCGGCAGCTCCGCGGCGTCGGTCCCGGAGGCGTCGACGAGCTGATCGAGCCAGGCGTCGACCTCGCCGCCCGAGCTGACCACGACGTCGGCGTCGACGAGCGACTCGGCGTCGCTCGGCCGCGGCTCGTACTCGTGTGGGTCGGAGCTGGGGGAGAGGATCTGGGTCACCGCGGCGCGCTCACCGCCGACCTCGCGGACGAAGTCGGCGACCTGCGGCGTCGTCGCGGTGACGCGCACGTCGGCGTCGGAGTCGTCGTTGACCTCCCGGCAGCCGCCGAGCAGCAGCGCCGACGACCGCGACGCCGAACATGAAACTGAGAATCGTTCGCATTTACACGGTGGCAGTCTAACGCGCGCGATGTGCGAGCGGTATTCGCTCCGTATGCCGGAGCAAATACCCGTCGCACGTCGCAAGCGACCTGCCGGCCGGCGCTCAGTCGGAGTCGGCCTGGAACCGCTCGGCCGAGCCGCGCGCCTGCACCGCTTCGTCGATCCGGCGCAGAGCGTGGACGTAGGCGGCGACCCTGGGGGTGACGTCGAGGTCCTCGGTCAGCTCCCAGATCGTGTCGGCCTCGCCCTTGATGCGCGACTCGAGCCGGTCACGAACCTCCTCGGCCTCCCAGTACAGGCCGGAGCGATTCTGCACCCACTCGTAGTAGGAGACCGTGACCCCGCCGGCGTTGGCGAGGATGTCGGGGAGGACGATCGTGCCGGCGTCGGCGAGCTTCGCGTCGGCGTCGGGTGTGACCGGCCCGTTCGCGACCTCGACGACGACCTTCGCCTTGACCTCGCCGGCGTTGTCCTCGTCGATCGCCCCCTCGAGGGCGGAGGGGATGAGGAGGTCCACCTCGAGCGCGAGCAGCTCGTCGCCATCGATCTCGTCGGCGGCGCTCGCGTCGAGGCGGCCGCTCTCGCGCTTGCCCTCCGCGAGCTCAGCGACGTCGAGCCCGCCCTCGTCGTAGAGGGCGGTCTGGGAATCGGAGACGGCAACCACCGTCATCCCCGCCTCGGCCATCCGCTGCGCGATCGCCGTCCCGGCGTTGCCGAAGCCCTGGACCGCGACCGTCGTGTCCCCATCGTCCCCGGGAAGGTCGGCTCGCTCGCGCAGCTTCGGAAGCAGCTGCTCGATCACGAACGCGGCGCCGTCGCCGGTGGCAGTGGACCGTCCCTCGCTCCCGCCCATCGCCAGCGGCTTGCCGGTCATCGCGGCCGGAATCCGAGCCCGCTTGATCTTGGAGTACTCGTCGGCCATCCAGCCCATCACGAGCTCGTTCGTCGAGACGTCGGGGGCGGGGATGTCGACGTCGGGCCCGATGAAGTCGGCGATCTGATCGATGTAGCCGCGCGAGAGCCGCTCGAGCTCCAGCAGCGAGAGCTCCTTCGGATCGACGGTGACGCCACCCTTGGCTCCTCCGAAGGGAAGCCCGAGCGCGGCGCACTTGAAGGTCATCCAGAAGGCCAGGGCCTGGACCTCGTCGATGTTCACATCGGGGGAGAACCGGGTGCCGCCCTTGGTCGGGCCGCGGGTGTCGTCGTAGCGGACGCGGTAGCCGGGGAAGGTGCGCAGGGAGCCGTCGTCCATCCGGACGGGGATCGAGACCTTGAGCGAGGACTTCGGCAGCCGCAGCCGCTCGACGACGTCGGCGGAGACCTCGGCATGCTCGAAAGCCTCGCCGAGGACCTTGTGGACACTTCCGAAGATCGAGTCCCCGCCGGACCCGGCGATGCGGTCCGCCGGCGAGTCTCCGTCCCCGTTTGAAGCCTCCGATGCGATGGGCGGTCCCTACCCACCTGGGGACTTCGCCAAAAATCAGCCAGCCGATCGGATAGCTTGCAACTCACTCGACCCGGGAGGAGCCCATGGACGCCAGCAACCTGAAGCGATTCGCACTGTTCAAGGACGTCGACGAGGCGGCGCTGAACAAGATCGCTCCCTACACGGTTCTGGTCGAGTTCGCCGAGGGGAAGACGATCATCCAGGAGGGCGGCTTCTCCAACGACTTCTACGCGATCGATGAGGGCACGGCGAAGGTCGAGCGCTCCGGCGAGGAGATCGCAACGCTCGGCCCCGGCGACGTCTTCGGCGAGCAGGGCCTGCTCGAGAAGCAGGAGCGCTCCGCCTCCGTCATCGCAACGTCGACCGTTCGCGCGCTCAAGATCGAGCACTGGGAGATCCCGCGGATGCGCCGCGCGATGCCCGAGGTAGTGGAGCAGCTCCGCAAGACGGTCGAAGAGCGCTCCTCCTAAGCAGGGTGCCGGGGTAGCCACTAGGCTGCTCCCCAGTACATACGGTCGGTGGTCAGGGAAGTCCGGTGAGAAACCGGTGCGGTCCCGCCACTGTGACCGGGTGTGGATGTCGCACGACGCGAGTCAGCCACTGGGAGCCGCCAAGGCCCCGGGAAGGCGCGGCATCAGGACTCGGAAGCCAGGAGACCTACCTCCGGCCGCAGCCATGTAAACCCTCGAGGAAAGGGTGGCATTCATGCCTCTCAATCACTCACGCCTGCGCGTGCCGGTCGCGGCCCTTCTGGGATCGCTCCTGCTCGCCCTGGCGTTCACCTCGGCCGCTGACGCGGCCAAGACCAAGACCAAGACCGTCCCGTCCGCACTTCGGGTCGTCGACGGCAAGGGCAAGACCCTCGCCGAGCAGACGCAGTACACCGGTCCCGGCCAGAAGGTCAAGACCGATCCCGGAGCGACGTGCTTCGGACCCGACGACGGCGGCTCCGGCGCCAAGGTCGAGATTCCCGGCCCGACGGCCCTGAGCCTGCTGGCGGATGCCGGCGGCGTCACCAAGACCGTCAAGCCCCTGTCGATCACCGACGCGTTCAGCTTCGGGCTCGGCCTCTGCGGCATCGGCAAGGCGGAGTCCCCGAGCACCGGTTTCTGGTCGCTCAAGGTCAACCACGAGGTCGCCGAGAGCGGCGGCGACGCAACGACTGTGAAGCCCGGCGACGAGGTCCTCTGGTACCTGATCAACGACTTCAACGATCCGGCTCCGAGCGAGCTGTTCCTGAAGACGAAGAAGGCCGCAGGCGGCGAGATCCCGGTTCGGGTCTTCGCCTACGACGACGCCGGCAAGAAGACGCCGGCCGTCGGCGCGGAGGTCGCGGGTGCAAGCGAGCCGACCGACTCGAAGGGCAAGACCGTCGTGACGGTCGAGGACGAGGTCATGGACATCTCGGCCGAGCTCGAGGGAGCGATCCCGTCGAACGAGGTCTCGGTCTGCGCCACGAAGGCGAAGAAGTGCCCGGCCGGGTACGCCGGGATCGTCGGTGGCACCAAGGGCGACGACAAGATCGCCGTCGACAGCTCGGTCACCGTTCTCTGCGGTGCCGGCAAGGACGTCGTCACCGTGACCGGCGAGGTCAAGATCAAGGCGAAGGGCTGCGAGTCAGTCCGCGGGGTCGCATAGGGGATCCCGTGCGCCCGTCCGCAGTCCCGCTCGTCGCCATGGCGCTTCTCTGCGCCCTGGCGGCGGGCGGCTGCGGGTTCGGGCCCGGGGAGACCGAGGAGGGGGAGGCGAGCCTCCGCGTGACGAGGGACTTCGGCGCATCCGAGCTCGTCGACGCCACGCTCACCGACCCGACCGAGTCCGACACCATCGTCCGCTTCCTCGATGAGGAGGCGGACATCGAGACGTCCTACGGGGGCAACTTCGTCGACTCGATCAACGGCCTCGAGGGGAGCACGGTCAACGGCGGCGCCGACGACTGGTTCTTCTTCGTCAACGGCTACTACTCCGACATCGGCGCCGGTGAGGCGACCGTCCAGGTCGGCGATCGCATCTGGTGGGACTTCCGCGACTGGCAGGAGGCCTACCGCGTCCCAGCCGTCGTCGGTTCGTTCCCGGAGCCGTTCCTGCACGGGGAGGGGGGCGAACCCCTCGACGTCGTGCTGCAGTGCGTCGGCGCGGCCGGCGGTTGCGACACCGTGGCAGCGGCGCTCGACGACGCGGGGGTCGATTACGACCGCGAGGATGGGGCCGCGCCCGAGGAGCACCCCGACGACCTCCGCGTGCTCGTGGGGGAGTGGGGCGACATCCGCTCCGACGATGCCGCCGCTCAGCTCGAGAGCGGACCCTCGGCGAGCGGGGTGTACGCCGAGTTCGCGCAGTGCGGCGCCGGCTACGAGCTCGACGTGCTGGGCTCCGATGCGCGCCCGCGGCTCGGGCTGGAGGACGCCGGCCTCGTCGCCGCGCTGCGGCACGAGGACGACCAGCCGACCTGGGTCGTGACCGGCACGAACCCCGAGGCGGTCGAGCGCGCCGCCTCGCTGATCGGCGAGGAGACGCTCCGCGACCGCTACGCCGTCGCCACCGGCCCATCCGGGGAGCCGGTCTCCGCGCCCGCTCCCGACGACCTGGCCCCGGCCCAGGAGAGCCCCTCATGCGGCTGACGACGCCGTTGGCCTACGAGCCCCGTCCCGGTCCGCTCGGCGTCGCGCGACCCTGGATCGCCGCCCTGTTCCTGCTGCCGCTCGCGGTCGCCGCCTTCACCTTCGCCAACCCGATCGTCCTGCTCGCGGCCGGGGTCGCGGCCCTGGTCGCCGGGGTCTCCTCCGGAGCCGGGCCGAGCCTGCGGATGCCGCTGCGGTGGTCGGTCGGCCTCGGGGTGATGGTCATCGTGGTCAACGGGATCACCTCCCAGCGCGGCGCCACGATCCTCGTCCGCGGCTTCGACCTGCCGGTCCTCGGCCAGATCGACATCAGCCTCGAGGCGCTCGCGGAGGGGGCGGTGCTCGCCCTGCGGATCGTCGTCGCGCTGATCGTCTTCGCCGTCTGGTCGGCCTGCGTCGATCCCGACCGGATCCTTCGCGCGATCCGGCCGATCGCCTCGCGCTCGGCGCTGACCGCGACGCTGATCGCCCGGCTCGTGCCGCTCGCCGCCGCCGACGCGGCGCGGATCGGCGAGGCGGCAGCGCTGCGCGGGCCGGCGGCGGCGCCCGTCGGCCGCTCGGCGACCGCGCGACAGGCTCGTCTCCGGGCGCGCTCGATCGCTCCGTCGACGTCGCGGCGACGCTCGAGCTGCGCGGCTACGGCCTCGGGCTCCGCTCGCGGATGCCGCGGCACCGTCGCGTCGCCCGGGGAGGTCTCGCTGGTCGTCTGCGGCCTCATCTCGCTCGCTGCTCGTCGTCGGCTCCGCGATCGCCGGGGTCGGGAGCTTCGACGCCTACCCGCGGATCGACATGGACGCGGACGCCCCGACGCTCCTGCTTGCGGCGGCGACGGTCGCCCTCGCCTGGTTGCCGTTCGGGTCTGGCGGGCGGCCCGGCGCCGCCGTCCGAGCGCGTCATCCCGAGAGGCGGTCCGCGTTGGCTGATCCGCCCTGCTCTGCGAAGGGCTCGACTACCGCTACCCCGGCTCCGAGGCGCTGGCGCTCTCCGGCATCGACCTCGAGATCGCCCCGGGCGAGTTCGTCGTCCTGGCCGGGCGCTCCGGTTCGGGCAAGAGCACGCTGCTGCGCGCGGCGTGCGGGCTCGTGCCGCACTTCCACGGCGGCGAGATCGCCGGCGAGATCCGCGTCGTCGGCCGCTCCACCCGCGAGGTCGGCCCGGCCGAGCTGGCCGGCACGGTCGGCTTCGTCGCCCAGGAGGCGGAGACGCAGGTCGTCTCGACGACCGTCCACGCCGAGCTCGAGCTGCCGATGGAGCTGCGCGGGGAGGGGCCGGTCGAGACCGCCCGCGCCGTCGAGGAGGCGGCGCTCGCCCTCGGCATCGAACCGCTCCTCGAGCGCACCACCGACTCGCTCTCGGGCGGGGAGCTCCAGCGCGTGGCGCTCGCCGCCGCGCTTGTGACCGGCCCGCCGCTCCTGCTGCTCGACGAGCCGACCTCGCAGCTCGACCCGGTGGCCGGGGACGAGCTGATCGCCCTGCTGCGCCGGCTGAACGAGGAGTGGGGGGTGGCGGTGCTGCTCGGCGAGCATCGCCTCGAGCGCTGCCTCGCCGCCGCCGACCGCGTTGTCGCGCTCGAGCGCGGGCGAGAAGATCTACGACGGCTCGGCCGAGGGGTTCGGGCTCGCGGTGCGCCACGCGGCGCCCGCGCTGGCGACGCCGCTCACGCGGCTGTTCGCGCTTTCGGGGGTCGATTCGAGCCCGGTGAGCGTCAAGCGGGCGCGCGAGGAGCTCACGGCGCTCGGGCGGTTGGGCGCTGTGGCCGGGTCCGAGCCCACGCCGCCGGGCAAGGCCAAGTCCCGCGGCGCCGGCGCGCTGAAGGTCCGCAACCTCCAGGTCGAGCTTCAGGCCGGGCGGGTCGCGCGGCCGGTCATCCGGGGCGTCGACCTCGAGGTCGCCCCGGGGGAGCGAATCGCGCTCATGGGTCCCAACGGCGCCGGCAAGAGCACGCTGCTGCGGACGTTCGCCGGGATCCTCGAGCCGAGCTTCGGCTCGGCCAAGGTCCCGGGCGGTTGCGCGCTGCTCTCCCAGCGCCCCGACGACTACCTCGTCCGCGAGCGCGTCGGCGAGGAGCTTCCCGGCGAGGAGGGGAGGGCCGCGCTCGCGGCGGTCGGCCTCGACGTCTCCCCGGATGCGGACCCGCGCGATCTCTCCGGCGGCGAGCGGCAGCGGCTCGCGCTCGCGATCGCGATGGCCGGCCGCGGGGCCGGTGGCTCCCCGCCGGGGCTCGTCTGCCTCGATGAGCCGACGCGCGGGCTCGACCGCTCCCGCAAGGACGACCTCGCAGCTTGGATCGCCGAGCTCGCCGCAGCCGGATCGGGTGCGGCGGTCATCGTCGCCACCCACGACGTCGAGTTCGCCGCCCGCTTCGCGACGCGCGTCGTCCTGCTCGCCCGCGGGCGGGTGATCGCCGACGCCGGCCCGCGCGAGGTCCTCGGCGGCGGGTGGTACTTCGCGACCGAGACCGCTCGCGTCACCGGCGGGTCGGGCCGTCACCCCGGAGCAGGGCGCGGAGCTGCTCGGCGACCGGGCCCGGGAGGTGGCGGGTTGAGCTGGCAGGCCGCAACGCTCTCGATCCTCGCCCTGGTTCTCATCGGCGGCTTCGTCTGGTTCGAGCGCTCGCGCCCGCCGGCGCGCATCGTCGCCGCGGTCGCGGCGATGGCGGCGCTCGGAGTCGCCGGCCGCCTCGCGTTCGCTCCCATCCCCAACGTCGTCGCAACCACCGACGTCGCGCTTCTCGCCGGCTACTCGCTCGGCGCCGGCCCCGGCTTCGCGGTCGGCGCCCTCTCGGGCCTCGTCTCGAACTTCTGGCTCGGGCAGGGGCCCTGGACGCCGTGGCAGATGGCGGGCTGGGGGCTGGTCGGCATCGGCGGCGCGCTGCTCGCCCGCTTCAGCGCGAGGCGGATGGGACGGCTCGGATTGGCCCTCGTCGCGGCCCTCGCGGGCCTCGCCTACGGCGCGCTCCTCGACCTCTCGGTCATGGTCGAGTTCGGCGGCGAGCAGTCCCTGGACCGGTATCTCGCTCTCTCCGCTCGCGCTTTGCCCTTCAACATCGCGCACGCAGCGGGTAACTTCGTTGTGATGTTCGCCGCCGGACCAGCGCTCATACGCATGCTCGACCGCTATCGCGGCCGGTTCGACCACCGCTGGAGCGACGTTCCGCTGGGCCGGGCCGCGGCCACGATCGCGATCCTGACGGTGCTGCTCGCGCCGATCTTCTCCGGCCCCGAGGGCGCCTCCGCCGAGGGGCGCGAGGACGCTCGCACCTGGCTCGAGACCGCGCAGAACGATGACGGCGGCTACGGCACCGGGGTCGACGTCGACTCCTCGGCCGACATGACCGCCTGGGCGATGGTGGGCCTGGAGGCCGCCGGGATCAACCCGCGCGACGTCGTCAACGGCAAGACCCCGGTCGAGTACCTCCGGGAGAACTCGGGAGAGATCTCCTCGGTCGGTGACATCGAGCTGGTGATCCTCGGCCTCGAGGGCGCCGGGCTCGACTCCCGCTCCTTCCAGGGCCGCAACCTCGTCAACGAGCTGAAGGACGAGCAGGCGGGCGACGGCTCCTTCCAGCATCAGATCAACCTGACCGCCTACGCGATCCTCGCCCAGCGAGCCGCGGGCGAGAGCGGCTCCAGCCTCGGCGCCGCCGCGAGCTGGCTGCGGGCGAAGCAGAACCGCAACGGCGGCTGGGGCTCGGTTCCCGGCGCCGAGAGCGAGCCCGACAGCACCGGTTCGGTCATGCAGGCGCTCAAGGTCGCACCCGGCAAGCACGGGATGATCGACGACGCCGCGAAGTGGCTCGAGCGCAACCAGCACAAGGACGGCGGCTGGTCGCTGACCGAGGGGGCATCCTCCAACTCGCAGTCGACCGCCTGGGCGATCCAGGGCCTGGTCGCGGCCGGGATCAGCCCCGGCACGATCAAGAACGACGGCACGAGCGGCGCCGACTTCCTGTTCGCCCGCCAGTCCTCCGACGGGCACTTCGCCTACTCGGGCACGAGCGATCAGACCCCGGTGTGGGTGACCGCTCAGGCGATGACCGCCATCGCGCAGCAGGCGTTCCCGATCCCGCCGGTCGAGCGGGAGGAGAACGATCCGATCGAGACCCCCTCGCAGAACAACTCCGACGACGGGACCACGACGCCGCCTCCGACCTACACGCCGCCCTCGGGCATCGACCTCGGCGGCCCCGACTACGACCCCAGCGACTTCGGGATCGGCGCGGACAGCGGCGGGTCGAGCTCGGGCGGCGGTGACGGAACCGGGAACGGGAGCGGTCCCGGTTCCCCGAGCGACGGGGGCAACCAGGGGATCCCGGGCGACGCGCTCGAGAGCGAGCCCTCACTCGACCCCGGGACCGACCCGCTCGAATCCTTCACGCAGAGCGCGGCGACCCCGCTGGCCGAGCTGCCCTCCCAGGACTCCCCGCTTCCCGGCACGTTCGTCTTCCTCGCCGCCGTCGGCCTCCTGGCGGCGGGCCTCGGGGCCGGGTTCGTCTGGTTCCGCAGGCGCCAGCTCTAGCTGGCACGGGGACCCGTCCGGCTAGGCTGGGGCGCTCATGATCACTCGCGTCGCAGCCCTGAAGGAGCTCACGGCCGAGCGCTTCGACGTGGTCGTGATCGGCGGCGGCGTCACCGGCGCGGGCGCTGCGCTCGATGCCGCCTCGCGCGGCTACTCGACGGCCATCGTCGAGCGCGACGACTGGGCGATCGGCACCTCGAGCCGCTCCTCGAAGATGGTCCACGGCGGCCTGCGCTACCTGCAGAACTTCGATCTCGGGCTGGTGCGAGAGGCGCTGCTCGAGCGGCAGCTGATGGTTCACCTCGCGCCGCACCTGGTCTACCCGACGCCGTATCTGGTGCCGCAGCTGGGCGACGATCGCCGCGATTTCAAGATCGGCATCGGGCTCAACATGTACGACGTCATGGCCACCACGCGAGTCGGTCAGGGGCGTCGGCAGCGGGGAAGTCGCAAGGAGCGGGAGCGCGTCGCCGAGGCCGTGGCGGAGGGCCAGGCGATCGCGCCGGAGTCCTGGTCCCCGGACCGGCACCGGACGATCCCCGGCGACGAGGTCGTGGAGCTGATCCCCGCGCTCGCGCCGCGCGAGCCGAAGTCCGCCTACCTCTTCTACGACTGCCAGACCGACGACGTGCGGCTCGTCCTGACGATCCTCGGCGAGGCCGAGCGATATGGCGCGGTGATGGCGAACCGGCTCGAGGTGACGTCGCTCCTGGAGCGGAACGGGCGAGCCGACGGAGTCGTCTGCCGCTGCGCGGAGTCCGGCGACATCGTGGAGATCCAGGCCGACAACGTGATCAACGCGACGGGCGTCTGGGCCGACCGGATCCGCCCCGACGAGATCCTCGACGCCGCCGAGGTGCCGCGGATCGCACCGAGCCGCGGCACGCATCTGACCCTGCCGCTCGACCTGCTGCCGCTCGTCGACGCCGCCTGCATCGTCCCGGCCGGCTCGGGTCGCACCATCTTCGTCCTGCCCTGGTACGGCCGGGTGCTCGTCGGCACGACCGACAACGACTACGACGGCGACATCGACCACGTCACGCCCGGTGGCGATGACGTCGAGTACCTGCTCGACGCGGTCAACTCCTACTTCGGCACCGAGATCGAGCGCGGCGATCTGACCGGCGCCTACGCCGGCGTGCGGCCGCTGATCTCGACGGGCGACCCGAAGAAGTCGGTGGACATCTCCCGCAAGGCGGAGCTCTACGAGACGACCTCGGGGATGCTCACGATCACCGGCGGCAAGCTGACGACGTGGCGGCGGATGGCCAAGCAGGTGATCGACCGCGTGGCGCTGCGCGAGGGGAGCGAGCTGCAGAGCCGGACCGCGGAGGTCCCGCTCGGGATGGGCGCCCGCGGCGAGGATCTCGAGCCGCCGGAGGGGGTGGACGCGACGAGCCTCCCCGAGGGGTACGCCGACCAGCTCGCCTTCCGCTACGGACATGCGGCGCGCAACGTCCTCGCGACGGCGGCCGAGCGGCCCGCGCTGGCCGGCCCGATCGTCGAGGGGCGCCCCGATCTGCTGGCCGAGGTCGCCGTCGCCGCTCGCCTCGAGCAGGCGCGCTCGCTGCCCGACGTCCTGCTGCGGCGGACGCGCCTGGGGATCCTCGCCGCGCCGCAGCTCCGCACCGCCGAGGCGGTGCTCCCGGTGGCCGAGACGCTCGGCGCTGAGCTCGGTTGGAGCGAGGCGCAGGTGCGCGCCGCGGCCGACGAGTGGCCGGCCCAGCTCGTGGCCGAGGGCGCCGATCCGGCCGGGGTCGCCTGACCCAGTTCCCGGGGGGTGCGTCGGCACTCCGCCGATGCGCCGATATCCTCCCGCCCCATGCCAGAACAGCTTCAGAACGCTCACCTCGCCGACCTGCACGCGCTTGCAGCGGAGCTTGGCGTCGAGCGATACCGACTTCTTCCCCGCGACGAGCTCGCGGCGGCCATCCTCGAACGCAACCCGGATGCGACGGCTCCCGAGCGCGAGGAGAGCGCTCCCGATGAGCCGGCGGAGACCGAACGACGCGAGTCGAACGGTTCCGGCGGCGGCCGCGGAGGTCGCGGCGGACGCTCGCGCGGTGGCCGTGGACGCGGCCAGGGCGGCGGGTCCCGCGGCGGTCGCGGCGATCGTGAGCCCCGTGAGGGCCGCAACCGCGACGACCGCGGCAACCGCGGTGAGCGCGACGAAGGCGACGACGGCGACGACGAGCGCACCGACGATCCGGGCGAGCCCGTCGCCGGGATCCTCGACATCACCCCGCGTGGGCACGGCTTCATCCGCCTCTCGGGCCTCGGCTCGGACGCCGACGACGTCTACGTGTCCCCATCTCAGATCCGCCGCTGCGAGATGCAGCGCGGCGACGAGGTCGCGGGCCCCGCGCGCAAGCCGCGCCGCGGCGAGCGCTACCCGGCGCTGATCCACGTCGACACGATCAACGGCGCCGAGCCGGGCGCGGAGGGCGGTCGCCTCGCCGACGCGACACCGGTCCACCCGAGCCGTCGGATCCCGCTTGCGGTCGCCGAGGGTGCGAAGGAGGGCGAGGCACACCTGGTTCGGGCCTTCGACCTGCTCAACCCGCTCGCCCATGGCCAGCGGGTGCTGATCGAGGCCGAGCCCGGCTCCGGCCGGACGACGCTCCTGCGCGCGCTCGCCTCATCGCTCTCGACGGTCGAGGACCTCGAGGTCGTGGTGCTCCTGATCGACGAGCGGCCCGAGGAGGTCGCCGAGTGGAAGGAACGCGTGCCCGAGGAGGCGCTTGCGATCGCGACCGCCGACATGCGATCCGGCGAGCAGCTGCGGCTGGTGGAGCTGGCCTTCGGCCGGGCGAGCCGCCAGGCGGAGCGCGGCGGCGACGTCGTCCTGCTGGTCGACTCGCTCTCGCGGATCGCCGCCGCCGCCGACGACCCCGATCGCGTCAAGCCGATCTTCGGCGCCGGCCGCGACACCGAGGAGGAGGGCGTCGGTTCGCTGACGGTCATCGCCACGGCGCTCGCCGACGGCGACGACGAGGGCGGCGTCCTGCGGGCGCTCGACACCACCGAGAGCTCTCGGATCACGCTCGATCGCGAGCTCGCCGCCGCCGGCACGTTCCCGGCGATCAACCCGGCCGCGAGCCGGGTCGCCGGCGAGGAGCACGTGCGCGAGGAGGCCGAGCTGGCCGCCGCGCGGGCGCTGCGCGCCGAGCTGGCGGGCCTGCCGCCGGCCGAGGCCGTTGCGAAGCTGCGGGAGCGGCTCGACTCGGCACCCGACAACGCGGCGCTGCTTTCTTCCCTGGGCTGATCTGCTCGGGGTGAACGTATGGCGCTCGTCGCCGGGTTCGTCGCCTTCGCACTGATCGATCCCCCGCTCGGGGTGATCGCCCTGGCCGTGGGCGCGGTCCTCGAGATCGGCGAGGCGGTCTTCTGGACCCGCTACCTGAAGCGGATCCGCGTCACCACGGGCGCCGAGGGCCTGGTCGGCCAGCGAGCGCAGGTGATCGAGGCGTGCGAGCCGAACGGCCGGGTCAAGCTGATGGGCGAGATCTGGACGGCGATCTGCGCCGAGGGCGCCGCCGTGGGGGAGGCGGTCGAGGTGGCGAAGGTGGACGGCCTGACGCTGACGGTCGAGCCGATGCCGGAGGCCGAGCCGCGCTAGGGACGAAGGGCGTCGCAGGGGACCTGCGCGACGTCCTGTGGTCCCATGTGGACCACGGGACGTAGTCCAGGCCGCTCGGCAGGGCCGCGCTGACCCGTCAGCTAACGGCGGTAGGCGAGGGTGCCCCAGGAGGGCTCGCGTGAGAGCTCGATCGGCTCGCAGTCGCGGTCCGGCTGCACGTAGCCGAAGGTGTTGGTGCTGTCGTCGAAGACGATGTCCAGCTCGCCTTCCTTGACCCGCTGGTCGAGCCAGGCGCCGCGGAAGACGAGACGGCGGATCCAGTGGACGAGGCTGCGCTGGGAGCCGTCCACGAGCTCGCCCCAGTTCTCGTTGACGTGCTCGCCGAGGGAGGAGGCCGGCTCGCGGATCTCACCGTTCACGGCGAGCTCGACGAGGTCGTGCAGCTCCTCGGTGCCGAGGCCCGGGTGGGTGAAGTCGAGCTTCACCGCGGCCTGCTCGACCCGCTGGCTGAAGTCGTTCTCGTTGAAGGCAAAGCGAAGCTCCCCGTACTCGAGGACGTAGTCGGAGCCCGACTCGTAGTTGCCTCTGCGTGTAGCTCTTTCCATGGGACGAAACGCCGCCGGGCTGGTTCAGCGGGCGGGCGGACCATGTTGTCCGAAGCCCCGTCGCGGGGAGGGCCGAGACCCCCTCGGTGAACGCAGGCTTGCACCCAAAAAGCCCGGGGAGGAAAGCGGAGGTCGGCGTCGACGGCTAGGCGGTCGGGCCGGGGCTTGGAAACGCTCGCCGGGATTGAGGAGGTGTGAGCCTACCGCCGATGCCCCGCCGCTTCGCCTCCTCACCGAGGGGCTGGGCGCTCGGTGTCGCCGTCCCGCTGGCGACCACGTTCCGCACGCGCCTGCTCGGTCTGGCGCTCCTGCGCCGCGACCGCGCCGGGCCCGGGCTGCTCCTGCCGCGATGCCGATCCGTCCACACGTTCGGGATGCGATTCCCGATCGACGTCGTGTTCCTCGACCGGGAGGGGCTGGAGATCCGCCGCGTCAGGCTGCGGCCGCTGCGCTTCGCGCGCGAAGCTGCCGCCGTCGTCGGTCCTGGAGCTGCCCGCGGGGGGCGCCACGACCGGCCGCGGGGTCTAGAGGGACATGCTCCCCAACGTCCCCAAGCTCGCCGCGGTCGTCGTCTGCGAGGACGACGAGGACACCCGCTCCCAGCTCTGCCGCAACCTCGCCGAGGACCGGTTCACGGCGATCCCGGCGGCGACCGCGGAGGAGGCGCTGCGGCTCTGCCGCTACCACGCTCCCGACGCGCTCCTCCTCGACCTCGGGCTTCCCGACGCCTCCGGCCTCGACGTGATGCGGGAGATCCGCGGCAGCGACGACGTCGCGCCGCTCTTCGACGCGGGCCTGCCGATCCTGATCCTCTCGGGCCGCAGCGGGGAGAACGAGCGAATCCGCGGCCTCAGCGAGGGCGCCGACGACTACCTGGCGAAGCCCTACGCGTACGGGGAGCTCCTGATCAGGCTCCGCAACCTCATCGAGGGCCGGGGCCGCGCGCGCACCGGCCCGACGCGGATCGGCGAGCTCAGCATCGACTTCGCCTCGCGCGCGGTGGAGGTGGCGGGCCGGAGGGTGGAGCTCGCCAACAAGGAGTTCGAGCTCCTGCGCGCGCTGGCTCGCGAGCCGCAGACGGTCTTCACCAAGTCCGAGCTCCTGCACGAGGTCTGGGGCTACCAGACGCTGGGACGCACCCGGACGCTGGACTCGCACGCAAGCCGCCTGCGCCGCAAGCTCGATCCGGGCGGGCGCTTCGTCGTCAACTGCTGGGGGGTGGGGTACCGCCTCGTGGAGGGATCGCCTTGAGCGCCGGAGCTCAGGTGATCGTGCCGCTGCTCGTGCTCGCGGTTGCCGCGATCGAGATCGCACGCGTCGTCGTCGCCCTGCGCCGCGCCGTCCGGCTGAACCGGGCGATGCACGAGCTGCGCCGGCCCCTGCAATCCATCTCGCTCTCGATCGAGGGCGAGCACCCTGATCTCGTCTGCGCCGGCGCCTGCCTGGAGCAGGCGCGCGGCGCGCTCGAGGAGCTTGACGCCGCCATCAACCGCCGCGTGCTCGCGCGGACGCCGGTGCGAACGGCGATCGGTCAGATCACCGAGGCGCTCGAGGACCGCTGGCGCTTCGCCGGCGTGCACGTCTCCGCGCCCGTCGCCGGGCGTTGCCTCGACGCGGATCCGGCCACCCTGGGAGCCGCCCTCGACAACCTCGTCGCGAACGCGGTCGAGCACGGGGAGGGGGACGTCAGCGTCAGGGCGATGTCCTCGTCGGGAGCGGTCCGCTTCGAGGTTCGCGACGGTGGCTCGCGGCCGGCTCTCACCCGCCGAGCCGCGCGACCCTCGCCGCGGGCACGGCCTCGCGGTGGCGGCGATGACGGCGGCCGAGCACGGCGGCACGCTGCTCGCTCCCGCGCCGCCTCGCGGGCGGGGGCACGGTCGCGGCGCTGTCGCTCCCGGCGCCCGAGGAACCAGCGCCGCGGTGAGCAGACGCGGGAAGGCGATCGGCTTCGCGACCCTCGCCGTTCTCTGCGCGGTCGCCTCGGCGAGCATCGCCTCCGGCTACCGCGACAGCGTCGACGCCCAGCTCGGGGAGCTGCGGACGGTGGTCGTCGTCGCCGAGACGCTCGAGCCGGGGCGGCCGCTGAGCAAGCGGACGGCTCGATCGCTCGCTGGAGCTTCGCGAGGTACCCGTCCGCTTCGCACCGCCCGATGCGCTGATCGATCCCGGCGAGGCGCTGGGCCGCAAGGTTCTCGCGCCGATCCCCGCCGGCTCCTACCTGCTCGCATCGCACCTGCGGCTACCCGGTGGCCCCGAGCCCGCGGGACCGGAGCTCGGCGGCGACCTCAGCCCGGTCGAGATCGTCGTCACCGGCGCCGGAGCGCTCACCTCGGTCGCGGGCGCGCCTGGCGCACGGGTCGACGTGGTCGTCGCGGGGGAGCCGGTTACCGGCGGCCGCGCCCGGGTCAGGGTCGCCGCCGAGGGCGTCCGGCTGATCGCGCTCGAGCCCGCCGATCCGGAGGAGGCCGCCGTCGGGGGTGACAGCTGGAGCGCGACGCTCGCGCTGAGCAGGGAGCAGGCGCTCGAGCTGATCGAGGCGGAGAACTTCGCCCGCGAGGTGCGGTTGATCCCGGCGGGTTAGCGATGAGAGTCAGCCGGCCGCGAGACCGGCGTCCGCGACGGCGCGCTCGAACGCCTCCCGCGCCTCGTCGCCGCGGACGGCGAAGACGACGCGCTCGAGCCCCGATCCTGCGGCGAGATGACGAGCCAGCTCGGCGGCTTCGATCCGCGCCGCCTCGCCGAGCGGGAAGCCGCCGACGCCGGTGCCGAAGGCGACGAGCGCGAGGGACGTCGCGCCGATCGCGTCGGCGCGGACGAGGGTCGATGCCGTCGCGCGGCCGATGATCTCCGCCGAGGTCGGGCCTCCGAGCTCCATGGTCGCCGCATGGATGACCCATCGGCACGGCATCTCGCCGGCGGTCGTCTCGACCGCCTCCCCGAGGCCGATCGGCGCCTTCGCTTCGCTCTCGCGGTCGAGCTCAGGCCCCGCGGCGCGTGAGATCGCTCCGGCGACGCCGCCGCCGTGGATGAGCTGCGTGTTCGCCGCGTTGGCGATCGCATCGACCTCCAGCGTCGTGATGTCGGTGTCGAGGACTTCGACCTGAGCCATCGCTCTCGAGGATAGGCGCCTCGAGTTGCGGGGGGCGCCTCGGCATCCGCCGGGGTTCTGGGAGGCGTGAGTCCCATCGATCACGTCGAGATCCTCTCGGGCGATTTGCGTGGGCGGCTGGTCGAGCAGCGCCGCGCCGCCGCAGTCGCGGGCACGCGCGAGCGGACCGAGCTGCCCGAGGCCGTTCGCGGCATCGTCGACGAGCATGCCGCGCTCCTGTCGCCCGAGCGACGCGATGAGCTCGCCGACCGCGTGCTGCGCGACACGGTCGGGCTCGGCCCGCTCGAGGAGCTGCTTCGCGATCCCGAGGTCGAGGAGGTGATGGTCAACGGTCACGAGGAGGTCTGGATCGAGCGGCGCGGCCGGCTCGTGCGCACCGACGTCGCGTTCGCCGACGAGTCGCAGCTCCGCGACGTGATCGAACGGGTCCTCGGGCCGATCGGTCGTCGCGTCGACGAGCTCAGCCCGATGGCCGACGGCCGCCTTGCCGACGGCTCCCGGGTCAACGTCGTGATCCCGCCGCTCGCGGTCGAGGGCCCGGCCCTCTCCATCCGGCGCTTCGCGGGCCTGCGGCCCGACCCCGCCGAGCTGCTCCGGCGCGGCACCTTCGACGCCGAGCTCCTCGAGCGCCTCCGCGAGGCGGTCGGCGAGCACCGCAACCTGATCGTCAGCGGCGGCACGGGCTCGGGGAAGACGACCGTCCTCAACGCGCTCTCGTCCTTCATCGAGCCGGGCGAGCGGATCATCACGATCGAGGACGCAGCCGAGCTCAGCCTGCGCCAGCCGCACGTCGTCCGGCTCGAGAGCCGCCCGCCGGGGATCGAGGGCTCCGGTGAGGTCTCGATCCGGGATCTCGTGCGGAACTCGCTGCGGATGCGACCGGACCGCATCGTCATCGGCGAGGTCAGGGGAGGCGAGGCCATGGACCTGCTCGTGGCGCTCAACACCGGCCATCGCGGCGCCCTCTCGACGGTTCACGCGAACGGACCGGAGGATGCGCTGCGGCGAATCGAGACCCTGGCGATGATGGCCGGCCTCGGCGTTCCCCACGAGGTCGTTCGCGACCAGCTCGCCGGCGCCATCGACCTCGTCCTCCATCTCGAGCGCGGGCCCCGGGGCGCCCGCCACGCCGTCGCGCTTTCGGAGGTGGTGCGGGTGGCGGGGATGCCGGCCGTGCGAGAGCTCTGGGTCCGCCCGGCGGAGGCCGGGTGAGCGCCGCCCTCCCGATCCTGCTCGCGGCGATCGGCGGCGGCGCCGTCGCGATCGCGCTGCGGGAGGCGGTGGCGACGATGCCGTTCATCCTGCGCCAGGTCGAGGCGGCGGCCCGGACCCTTGCGCTTGCCGGGCGCGAGAACCGGGTGCCGACCGAGCCCGAGCGGCAGCGGCTCGGCGTCGTCGCCGGGATCGGCCTCGGCCTCGTGGCGATCATGGTCGCCGGGATCGGGCCGATGGCCGGCATCGCGGTCGCCGGCCCCGCGGTTGCGGGCTGGGCGGTCGCCCACCGGCAGCGGCGCTATCGCCTCCGGGTCGAGCGGGACGTACCGGCGATCGCAGCGGGCATCGCCGACGCCGTTGCCGGCGGAGGTTCCCTGCGCATGGCGCTCCTCGGCGCCGGGACGGCGACGGACGGCCCGACCGCGGTCGAGCTCGCCCGGGTCGGCGCTGACCTCGAGCTCGGGATGCCCGCGCGGGAGGCGCTCGCCGGGCTGACCCGCCGCGTGCCGTCGGATCGGGTCGAGGCGCTGGTCGTCGCGATCCTCTCCCAGGAGCGCTCCGGCGGGGACCTGGCCGCGCTTCTCCGTCGTCACGCCGTGGCCGCCGCTCAGCGTCAGCGCGCCGAGCGAGAGGCGCGATCCGCGACGGCGCAGGCGAGGCTCACCGGCGGCATGGTCGTCGCCATGCCGCTCTTCATGGGGCTGATGGTCGAGCTGATCTCGCCGGGCTTCGTCGCCGGGATGCTCGCGAACCCGGTCGCCGTCGTCCTGCTCGCGACGGCCGGAGCGCTTCAGCTCGGCGGCTTCCTCGCAATCCGCAGGCTCGGCCGGGTCCGGTCATGAGCGCGCTCCTCGCCGCGGTCTGCTCGCTCCTGCTCGCCGCTGCGCTCTGGCAGATCGCGGGGGAGCGGGGTGAGGACATCGGGCGGAAGCTGCGCCGGCAGCTGCGTCGCGGCGCCGCGCGGACCGGCGGCCCGCTCGATCCCGGGACGCTGCTCGGCTCGCTTCAGGGCCGGATCGATGCCGCCGCGCTCGAGGCGCGCATCAGCCCCGCCGCCGTCCTCGCCGCCAAGCTCGCCTCCGTTCTCCTCTCGCTCCCCTTCGCCCTCGCGGCGGCGCCGGTGGCGCCGGGGCGGCTGGGCACCCTGGTCGTGGTCGCCGTGCCCGCGGCCGCGTTCCTCGCCCCCGACCTGCTGCTGGAGCGTGCCGCGCGCATTCGCCGCGCTCGGGTTGCGGCCGCCCTCCCGGACGCACTCGACCTGATGGCCACCGGAGCTTCGTCTGGGCGCGGGCCCGGCACCCTGCTCGGCGACGCGATGCGGGGAGCCGGAGGGCCGTTGCGCGAGGAGCTTGCGCGAACCGTGGCTGCGATCGAGTGCGGCGATTCCCAGGAGCGGGCGCTGCGCGGTCTCCGGGAACGCTCGCGCGGCGACAGCCTCGGCGCCGTCGCCGCCGCCCTGGAGCGCTCGCGACGCCATGGCGCACCGTTGTCCCGCGCGCTGCACGAGCAGGCGGGGTCGCTCCGGGACGATCAGCGGCGGGCGATCGGCGAGAGCGCCGCCCGCGCCGCGCCGAAGATGCAGCTGGTCGTCGCGCTGCTCCTCGTCCCGTCGGTCCTGCTGATCGTCGCGGCGGCGATCCTCGCCAACTCCGGCTCGATCCTGCCCTCGTTCTAGAGAGGGCGAGCGTCCCTCGGGCTACTCGCCGGCTTCCTTGACGAGCCGGGCGGCGACCTGGCCGGCGGCCTCGCAGATCGTGTCGAGGTCGGCGGCGTTGTCGTAGTGGCCGCGGCGGTAGACGCAGAGGCTCCCGGCGGAGAGCTCCCAGGCGAAGCCGTCGGGAACCTTCTCGGTCATCCAGACGATGAAGCTGGGGGAGAAGAGGCGCTTCATCCAGACCTCGTCGTCCTGGGCGCCGTAGAAGATCTCGTAGTCCTTGTCGAGCACGGTGCTCTCGAGCTCGAGGCGCTGCATCTTGCGGAAGACGTCCTCGGCGCCGTCCATGAAGCGGAAGCCCGAGCGGCGCTGGCAGTTGATGTCGGAGACCTTGGCGGCGACGGCCGGGACGTCGTGCATGACGACCGTGTAGCGGTAGTAGTCGGTGTCGCGATCGCCGTCGCTGTCGGTCGTGTCCACCTCGTAGGTGAAGAGGGCGAGTGCGCCGGCGGCTCCGCCCGGCAGCGTCCCGTTCATCACCTGCTCGCCGTAGCGGCGGTCTCCCTTGCGCAGAAGCGGGGTGCTCGGGGGCAGGCTCGACTTGCCCGAGGCGCGGTTGAGCCCGCGCGCACTGGCGTAGTGGGAGAAGAAGTCCTCCTTCGCCGCGCCCGAGGCGAGAACGAAGACGATCAGCAGCACCAGCAGGACCGCGGCGAACGCGGCGCCGCCGCCGACTGCGGCGCCCGCGCCGATCGTGCCGCCGACGAACGCGCCGATCACGAGGACGGCGCCGAGGCTCAGCGTCACCGGGTGCTTGGCGAGGCGGCCGAAGTGGAGCCCGCGGGTGTCGTCGGCGTCAAGCGGCGCCGGCGGTGATGGAGGGAGCCACGCCGGCGGGGTCGATCTCCCCGGGCGGTGCCTGGGACTCCGCGCTCTCGGGGGAAGGGGGCGGGGGCTGCGATCCGGCTTCCATCGGCGAGCAGGCTATCGAGCGATGCAAGGGCCGTTGCAGCAGAGGAAGCGCCCCACCTCGCCCCACCACCGCTCAGAAGCGCCCGAGAGCGCTCAGTTCATGCGGGATAGGAGGTGTTCCGCGAGCCGGCTAGCAATGCCGTCCGACGGACCCGATCCAATACGCGGTGTGTTGGTGTGTTGCGCAGTGGGTCCACGTGGGTTACTGTGCCGCGCCAGTTGAGATCAGCAGGCCGGAGGGGCGAGGCTCCTCCCACCTCACCTCTCCGGCCAGCTCTCTCAGCGTCGCCTTCGAAACACCCACAGGGACAAGTTTCGAAGCAACCGGCTCACAACCTGCATGACCTTCCGCGGCCTTCACCAACTCTCCCTCGATCCGAAGAACCGGGTCAACATCCCCGCCGCCCTCAGGCCGGGGCTCGCCGAGGGCATCGTGCTGCGGCCCGCCCCCGACAACTGCATCGAGATCTGGTCCGAGAAGGACGCGGAGAAGATGGAGGCCAGCACGATGGCGGAGCTGAACCCCTTCAGCCGCGACGCGCGCAAGATGCAGCGCCGGATCTTCTCGATGTCCTCCAGCGGGAAGCTGGACTCCGCGGGCCGCGTTCTCCTCAGCAAGCCGCTGATCGAGATGGCCGGCCTGGAGGGGAAGTGCGTCCTGATCGGGGCCGGAACCCATCTCGAGATCTGGGCGCCGGAGGAATGGGACTCGGAGTCGGCGGAGAACGAGTCCAAGGCAGCCGAGATGAACGAGGACCTCGCCGCCAAGCACGACGCCGCTCGAGGCGCGGTGCCGAGGGAGGGGTCCTGACATGGTGACCCTGAGCTACATGCCCATCGAACACGTCCCAGTTCTGGCCGCGGAGGTCATCCGCGACGCGGACCCGCAGCCGGGCGACACGGTCGTCGACTGCACGTTCGGCGGCGGCGGCCACTCGCGCCTGATCGCCGATCGGATCGGCTCCGAGGGCACGCTGATCTGCATCGATCGCGATCCCGCCGCGCGCGACCGCTTCGAGCAGATCGCCAACGAGGCGCCGTGTGAGATGCGCTTCATCGGGCTCGACTTCGCCGAGGCGCTCGCCGAGCTCGCCTCCGAGGGCGTCCACCCGGACGTGATCCTCTTCGACCTCGGCGTCTCGTCGATGCAGATCGACGCCTGGGAGCGGGGCTTCTCCTACTCCTTCGACGCTCCGCTCGACATGCGGATGGACCCGGATTCCGAGCTGACGGCCGCCGAGGTCGTCAACGAGTGGCCCGAGAGCCGGATCGCCGAGATCCTCCGCAACTACTCCGACGAGCGCCACGCGCGCTCGATCGCGCGTCAGATCGTCGCCGCCAGGCCCCTCGAGACGACTTCCGAGCTGGTCGACGCGGTTCGCGCCGGCGTTCCCCCGAAGGTCCGTTTCGGCCGCGGCAACCCCGCCAAGCGCACGTTCCAAGCCATTCGCATCGCCGTCAACGAGGAGCTGGGCCAGCTCGACGCCGCGCTGCCCCAGGCCTGGGACCTGCTCGCGCCCGGTGGCCGGCTCGCCGCGATCTCCTTCCACTCGCTCGAGGACCGCAGGGTGAAGCGGTTCCTCGTCGAGCGCGCCCGCGGCTGCATCTGCCCGCCGGAGTTCCCCGTGTGTCAGTGCGGCCTCGAGCCCGAGGCCGAGCTCGTCACCCGCAAGGGCGTAGCTCCCAGCGCCGGTGAGGTCGAGCAGAACCCGCGCTCCGCCTCCGCCCATCTGCGCGTCGCCCGCAAGGTTCAGGGCCTCTGATGGGCGCCCCGGCGATCAGCACCGCTCCTCGCCGCGCGAAGACGACGGCGAAGCCGCGTCGGGCGACCAAGCCGCGCCCCGCCGCCAAGCCGCGGTCCGGCGCCGCAGCGAAGCCGCGCGCTCGCGACCGCGCCGCCGCAAGCCGCGCGCCCGCGCCGGCACCGCCGCAAAGCCGCGCGCAACCGCGACCAAGCGCAAGCCGACGACGGCCCGCGCCGCCGCGCCTCAGCGCGCTCGCACCGCGCCCCGACCGCGCACGGCCACCGCCGGCAACGTCGCCCTCTTCCCGGTCGCGGCGGTCAGCGGTCTCGCCGACAGCGGCCTGGTGACGCGGATGACCCGCGGTCGCGTCTGGATCTTCCTGCTCGCGATCCTGCTCGGCGGCATCGTGGCGATCAACGTCGTCGGCCTCGGTCTCAGCGCCTCCTCGAGCGCCACCGAGTCGCGCATCGACGGCTTCCAGAGCGACAACGGCATCCTGCGCTCCCGGATCGCGCAGCTGCTCTCGACCGAGGTGATCCAGGAGAACGCGGCGAACGACGGGCTTGCGATCCCGCCTCCCGACGCGATCCATTACGTCGACCACAACGACGCCGATTTCGCGAAGGCCGCCAAGCGACTCGCGGCCGGTGAGATCACCCTCGGCGCTCCCGCGCTCGAGGGCAGCGCGACCGATGACGTCGCCGCCGACCCGACCGCGGCCACCACCGAGACGACGGATCCCGCCGTCACGACCGATCCCGCGGCCACCACGGTCTCCGCCGAGCCGATCATCGATCCCAACACCGGGCTTCCCGCGGTCGACCCCGCCACCGGCGCCCCGATCACGGCGGTCGATCCGGTCACCGGCGAAGGAGTCGTCGCGCCGTGAGCAGCGGCCGCGAGTCGCGTGAGGGAGCGCTCGCGATGAAGCTGATCGAGAGGCGTTCCGGCCTCCTGTTCGCGGTCTTCGCCGTCGCGTTCCTCGTCGTCTTCGCCCGCGCCGCCTACCTGCAGGCGGTCAAGGGCGACGAGCTGGCCACGGACGCGCGCAACCAGCAGGTCGCGACGGTGACCGTCCCCGGTATCCGCGGCTCCATCCTCGACCGCAACGGCAGCGCCCTCGCCGTCTCCGAGGAGGCGGCCACGATCTTCGCGACCCCCTACCAGGTGGTCGATCCCCCGAAGGCCGCAGGGAAGCTCGCCGAGGTCCTCGACGTCCCCGAGGACGAGCTCCTGCGCAGCCTCACCGCCCAGACCGGCTTCGAGTACCTCGCCAAGAAGGTCGACCTCGTCACCGCCAAGCGGGTCCGGAAGCTCGAGCTCGACGGGATCGGCGAGCTGCCCGACTCCCGGCGCGTGTACCCGCAGGCGACGGACGGCGGCCGCATGATCGGCGCGATCGGCGACGAGGGCCAGGGTCTCTTCGGGATCGAGGCGAACGAGGACGACGAGCTGAGCGGCACCGACGGCGAGGTCTCGATCACCAGGGACGCGCTCGGCCAGGAGATCGGCCGCGACGTCGTCACCGGCGCCGCCGCCGGCCACGACGTCCAGCTGACGATCGACGGCCGCATCCAGGCCTACACCGAGAAGGTCCTCAGCGACCTCGGCGACACCTACGACCCCGAGGGCGCGACGGCGGTCGTGATGAACCCGCAGAGCGGCGACGTCCTCGCGATGGCGAGCTGGCCGCAGATCGACCCGGCGGACCTCAGCGAGGCCACGGCGGAGCAGACCGTGAACATGCCCACCGGCTACACCTACGAGCCCGGCTCGACGTTCAAGGCCTTCACCGTCGCCGGCGCGCTCGAGGACGGCACCGTCAAGCCCAACACCGAGTTCGAGGTCGGCCCCTCCATCAAGGTCGCCGACCGGACGATCGAGGAGGCGCACGAGGGCCTCGGCTACCGGACGCTGACCACCTCCGACATCCTCGCCCAGTCCTCGAACGTCGGCGCGGTCACGATCGGCCTCGAGCTGGGATCCGAGCGCTTCAGCCAGTGGGTCGACACCTTCGGCTTCGGCCACCCGACCGGCATCCAGTACTCCCCCGACGAGCAGGGCATCGTCCCGGCGCTCGAGGACTACTCCGGCTCCTCGATCGGCAACCTTCCCATCGGCCAGGGCCTCTCGGTCACCCCGATGCAGATGATGGAGGGGTATGCGGCCATCGCCAACGGCGGCACCCTCCGCCCGCCGCGGCTGATCGAGTCGGTCGATGGCGACCCCGTCGAGGAGCCCGAGGGAACGCGCGTGATCAGCGAGAGCACCTCGGCCGAGCTGCGGACGATGCTCGAGGGGGTGCTCGGGCCGTTCGGCACCGCGCCCGAGGTCGAGGTTCCCGGATACGTGCTCGCCGGCAAGACCGGAACCGCGCAGAAGGTCATCGACGGCACCTACTCCGACACCCAGTTCGTCGCCTCGTTCGTCGGCTTCGCGCCGGCCGAGCGATCCGAAGCTGCTCGTCTCCGTGATCGTCGACGATCCCAAGGGCGGCGACTACTACGGCGGCACCGTCGCGGCGCCCGCCTTCGGCGAGATCGCGAGCTTCGCGCTTCCCTACCTGGGAATCGCCCCGACGAGCTGAACCCGGCCTCCACCCGGACCGGACGCGAAGCCGAGGATCCGGGGTCACCCGGACCGGACGCGAAGCCGAGGATCCGCGGTTATCTAAGAGCCGCCACCTCCGAACCTAGAATCGGGCTGGATGAGGCTCGATCAGCTCCTCGACGGCTCCGGCCTGCCCGCGCGCGTGCTGCGCGGCGAGGGGACCGCGAGCGCGGTCGAGATCGCGGACCTGGCCTTCGACAACCGGCTGGTGGAGCCGGGAACGCTGTTCTTCTGCGTCCGCGGCCACACCGCCGACGGCCACGATTTCGCCCCTGCGGCCGTCGAGGCCGGGGCGGCGGCGCTGGTCGTCGACCACGAGCTCGACCTCGACGTCCCGCAGGTCCTGGTCGCCGACACCCGCCGCGCGATGGCTCCGCTGGCCGCCGCGTTCTTCGGCGAGCCGAGCCGCGAGCTGCGGATGGTCGGCGTGACCGGGACGAACGGGAAGACGACGACGGCCTTCCTGACCCGGACGATCCTCGAAGCCGCCGGGATGTCCTGCGGTCTCCTCGGGACGGTGAAGCAGGTCGTCGGCGGGGTGGAGGAGCCGGTCGTCCGCACCACGCCGGAGGCCATCGACCTCCAGCGGACGTTCCGCCGCATGCTCGACGCCGGGGACCGCGCCTGCGTGATCGAGGTCTCCTCTCACGCGCTCGTCCTCGGCCGCGCCGATGCGATCGCCTTCGACGTCGCGGCCTTCACCAACCTGACCCAGGACCACCTCGACTTCCACGCCGACATGGAGGACTACTTCGCGGCGAAGCGGCTCCTGTTCGAGCCCGACCCCGGGGGAGCGGGGATCGCGCCGGAGGCGGCGGCGATCAACGTCGACGACCCCTATGGCGCCGGGCTGCTCGCCGAGCTGCGCGCCGCCGGGCGAGCCGCCCTCGACCTCGTTCTCGGCGGCGGGGGCCGACGCCGACCTGAGCGCCCACCACGTCTCCTTCGACGCGACCGGCTCCCGGTTCGAGCTGCGCACCTCGGATGGGTCGGTCCGCGACGTCGACGCTCGGCCTCCCGGGCCACTTCAACGTCGAGAACGCGCTCGCCGCGCTGGGCTGCTCGAGCGCGCTGGGAGTCGACCTCGACGTCGCCACCGCGGCGCTCGCCGGCGCCGAGCCCGTCCCGGGCCGGATGGAGCCGGTCGACGAAGGGCAGGACTTCGGGGTGATCGTCGACTACGCGCACACTCCCGACTCGCTCGAGAACGTGCTCACCGCGGCCCGGCGACTCACCGAAGGGCGCCTGATCTGCGTCTACGGGTGCGGCGGCGACCGGGATGCCACCAAGCGGCCCCTCATGGGCCGTGCCGGCGCCGAGCTCTCCGACGTCCCCGTGGTCACCTCCGACAACCCGCGCTCCGAGGATCCCGAGGCGATCATCGCCCAGATGCTCGAAGGGCTCGATGGACTCCCGGCGGAACGCCGCGAGGCGATCGTCGTCGACGCCGACCGCCGGCGAGCGATCGCCACCGCGCTGGGTCAGGCGCGCTCGGGTGACCTCGTCGTGATCGCCGGGAAGGGCCACGAGCAGGGCCAGGAGTTCGAGGGCGGGCGCAAGGAGCCCTTCGACGACCGTGACGTCGCCCGCGAGGAGCTCGCGCGGCTCGGGGCGGGCAGACTGGGGGGAGGCGCGTGATCGAGCTCGACCCCGATCGGATCGCAGCCGAAGCCGGCGCGACGATCCTTCAGCGCGGCGACGGGCGGCAGGCCCGAGCGGGCGACGATCGACTCCCGTGAGGCTGGCGCCGGGCGACCTCTTCTTCGGCCTGATCGGGGAGCGCGTCGACGGTGGGCGCTTCGCCGAGGCGGCGCTCAAGCGCGGCGTCTGGGGAGTCGTCGTCGGGGCGGGCCGGGCGGCCGAGCTGGCTGCGCCGGGAGACACCGACGGATGGATCTTCGCGGCCGAGGACCCGCTGATGGCGCTTCAGGGCCTCGCCCGCGCCTGGCGGCGGCAGATCGGCTGCCCGCTCGTCGGAGTCACCGGCTCGACCGGCAAGACATCCGTCAAGGACATCACCCGCTCGATCCTGCCGCGGCGGGTCCACGCGAGCCCGGAGAACTTCAACACCGAGATCGGGATGCCGCTCGCGCTGCTGGCCGCGCCGCCCGAGACCGAGGTCCTCGTGATGGAGATGGCGATGCGGGGGATGGGCCAGATCGCCGAGCTCTGCGAGATCGCCGAGCCGGATGTCGCCGCGATCACGAACGTCGGCCCCGTGCACCTGGAGCTCCTCGGCACGGTCGAGGCGATCGCCGAGGCGAAGGCCGAGATCCTTCGCGGCCTCGGACCGGACGGGCGCGCGGTCGTCCCGGCCGAGGCGGAGACGCTCGAGCCGCACCTGCGAGCGGATCTCGACACGACCACGTTCGGGACCGGGGGCGACGTCCACGCGATCTCCGCGCGGGTGGTCGGCGGGTCGATCGAGGCCCGGATCTCGACGCCGCTCGGCGAGGCGGACTTCTCGTTCCCCTTCGAGGAGGCGCACAACCTCACCAACGCCCTCTGCGCGATCGCGATCGGCACCGCGCTGGGAATCGAGCCGGGGGAGATGGCGCCGCTGACGTCACGGATACAGTTCTCGCGCCTGCGCGGCGAGCGGGTGGAGCTTGCACGGGAGATCCTCCTGCTGAACGACTGCTACAACGCCAACCCGATCTCGATGCGAGCCGCGATCGAGCACCTCGCGTCGGTCCCGGCGCCACGGCGCCGCGTCGGCATCCTCGGCGGGATGGCTGAGCTCGGCCCCGACGGACCGCGCTTCCACGCCGAGATCGCCGCCCGGGCGCGGGAGCTGGGCGATCTCGCCGCTGATCGGCGTCGGCGACCTCGCCCGCGACTACTCGCCCGACGAGTGGGCGCCCGACCCGCTTGGCCGGAGCTGAGCTGGCCGAGCGGATCCTCGGCCCCGGCGACGTCGCGCTGATCAAGGGCTCGCGCTCGGTCGGCCTCGAGGCGCTCACCGACGCCCTGCGCGCCAGGATCGGGGAGGCGGACGGATGACCGCCCTGCTGCTCGCTCAGACCGACGGCCTGAGCACCGTCCCGGTGGACCGCGGGGCGATCCTGATCGCGGGGATGGCCGCGATGCTCATCACGATCTTCCTCGGGCCGAAGTTCATCGAGAAGCTCCGCGAGCGCGAGTTCGGCCAGCAGATCCGGGAGGAGGGGCCCGAGGGGCACCACTCCAAGGCGGGCACGCCGACGATGGGCGGGCTGATCATCTTCGCCGCGATCGCAGTGCCCTATCTCGTGCTCTCCGACCGCGACACCGAGAGCCTCGCGGTCTTCGGCATCGCGATGGGCAGCGCCGCCCTCGGGTTCGCCGACGACTACATCAAGATCATCAAGCGGCGCTCGCTCGGCCTCTCGGCGCGCTGGAAGCTGACCGTCCAGATCCTGCTCGCGGTCGCCCTCTGGTGGCTCGCCTTCGAGCAGGTCGGCCTCGACGCGCGCCTGCAGATCCGCGTCTTCGACGCCGACATCTACTTCGGCCCGGTCGTCTACATGGTGCTGACGTTCCTGGTGCTCGCCGGCGCCAGCAACGGCGTCAACCTCACCGACGGGCTCGACGGCCTCGCCGCGGGCTGCTGCGCGATCGTCTTCCTCGCCTATCTGGCGATCACGATCACGACCGGCCAGGAGGACCTCGCACTGCTCTCGGCCTGCTTCGTCGGCGCCTCGGTCGGCTTCCTCTGGTTCAACGCGTTCCCCGCCCAGATATTCATGGGGGACACGGGCTCACTGGGCCTGGGAGGAGCGGTCGGCGCGTTCGCGATCATGACCCAGACCGAGGTGCTCCTGATCATCCTCGGCGGCATCTTCGTGATCGAGGCGCTCTCGGTCGCGATCCAGGTCCTCTGGTTCAAGAGCTTCCGCCGGCGCGTCTTCCTGATGGCCCCGATCCATCACCACTTCGAGATGCTCGCCTGGTCGGAGACGAAGATCATGCTCCGCTTCTGGATCGTCGCGGCCGTGTTCGCGGGGATCGGATACACGCTCTTCCAGAACAACATCGGCATCTAACGGGCGGCCGCAGTCTGCGGGATCGCTACCGCATGCGGTAGCGATTCCACTCACTGCGTGCGGCCGGCCCCACTGGGCGGAATTGCTCCGATATGCCGGAGTAAATCCGCCGACCCGGCCCCACCGGCGCCCCGGAGTTCCGCCTCGACAGGGGGGAGCCCGCGCCTTCCCGGCGAAAGGGATCGCAGTTATGTCCACCAGCCCGCGCCCACCTCTGCCACCCGGTCCCTACCTCGTCGTCGGGCTGGCTCGATCGGGCGTCGCGGCCGCCGTGACGCTGCGCGCGCGCGGCGAGCGCGTCATCGGCACCGACACCGGAAATCCTCCCGATGCGGGGAGGCTTGCGGACCTCGGCGTCGAACTCCAACTGGATGGTGACGGGACAGGGCTGCTCGACGACGTGAGGACCGTGGTGAAGAGCCCGGGGGTTCCGGCCGATGCGCCGGTGATCGCCGCAGCGCGCGAGCGCGGCCTCGATGTGATCGGCGAGCTCGAGCTCGGCTGGCGCCTGCTCCCCAATCGCTTCCTCGCGGTGACCGGGACGAACGGCAAGACCACCGTCACCGAGTGGCTCGGCCACACCCTTCGCGAGGCCGGCCACGAGGTCGCCGTCGCCGGCAACGTCGGCACCCCGCTCGCCTCCCTCGACGGCGCGCTCGACCCCGAGGCGACGGTGGTCTGCGAGTGCTCGTCCTTCCAGCTCGAGGACTCGGTTGCGTTCGCGCCCGACGTCGCGGTGCTGCTCAACGTGACCCCCGACCACCTCGACCGCCACGGCACCCTCGCCGCCTACGCCGAGGCGAAGCTCCGCATCTTCGCCAACCAGAGCCCCGACGACACGGCGATCGTCGACGCCGACGACGAGATCGTCGGCCAGGTCGCCCTTCCCGGCGAGGCGATCCGCGAGCCCTACGGGATCGACGCCTGCGTCGACGAGCAGCGCTGCTTCATCTCCTACGCCGACGGCGAGATCCGCGACTCCGGCGGGAGTCCTGGTCCGCCGCGAGGAGCTGCCGCTCGCCGGCGAGCACAACGTCCGCAACGCGATGGCGGTCGCCGCGGCGGCGCTCGCCGCCGGGACCGACCGCGAGCTCGTCGCCCGCGGCCTGCGCACCTTCGCCGGTGTCCCGCACCGGCTCGAGCGCGTCCGCGAGCTCGACGGCGTCGTCTTCGTCAACGACTCCAAGGCGACCAACGTCGCCGCCGCGGCCGCCGCGCTCGAGGCGTTCGGCACCGGCGTCCACGCGATCCTCGGCGGCAGCCTGAAGGGCGGGGGCTTCGAGGAGCTCCGCCCGGCGGTCGCCGCCCACTGCACCGCCTGCTACCTGATCGGCGACGCCACCGAGCGCCTGCGCGAGGACCTCGGTCCGGCCGGCGTCCCGCTCCTCGAGGTCGGCGACCTCGACGCCGCCGTCCGCGCCGCCGCTGACGCCGCCGTGCCCGGCGAGACCGTGCTGCTCGCACCGGCCTGCGCCAGCTTCGACGCCTTCCGCGACTACGAGGAGCGCGGCGACAGCTTCCGCGACCTGGTCGCTGATCTGGGAGCCGCATCGTGAGCGGCGCCGTCGGCTCCCTCCGCGGCGGCTTCGGCCGTCGCCGCGCCAAGGGCGGGAAGAAGGCGAAGGCCAAGCCGAAGACGTCGTCTCATCCCCTCGAGTACCAGCTCCTGCTGACCGCGACGATGTGCCTGCTCGCGTTCGGCGTCGTCATGGTCTTCAGCGCAAGCTCGAGCGCAGCGCTCCTCGGTGAGAACGGCGACGGCGCGTTCTTCCTCAAGCGCACGCTGATGTTCGGCGCGTTCGGCCTGTTCGCCCTCCACTTCCTGGCGCGCTACGGGCTCGGCGCCGTCCGCAAGCTGACGCCGCTCCTGCTCGCCGGAGCCGTCCTCCTGCTGCTCGCGACGAAGGTGATCGGGGCCGAGGTCAACGGCGCCCAGCGCTGGATCGTCCTCGGGCCGGTCCAGATCCAGGCGTCCGAGATCGCCAAGGTCACGCTGATGCTCTACGGCGCGCACCTGCTCGCCGAGCGCCCGACAGATGACCCGGGACCTCCGCGGGCTCTCGCCCTTCCTGCTCGTCGCGGGCGCGGTCTGCATGCTGATCGTCGTCGAGCCCGATCTCGGAACCGGCATGGTCACCGCGGTCTCGGTCACGGCGCTCCTGATCGCGGCGGGCGCGAAGCTGCGGCATCTCGCGATGCTCGGCGGCGCGCTGCTCTTCATCGTCTTCCTCGCCGTGCTGATGGAGCCGTACCGGATGGCGCGCCTGACCAGCTTCGTCAACCCGAGCGCGGACGCCTCGGGGGCCGGCTTCCAGGGAATGCAGGCGTCGATCGCGCTCGGCTCCGGCGGGATCTTCGGCACCGGGATCGGCGAGAGCGTCCAGAAGGCCTTCTACCTGCCCGAGGCCCACACCGACATGATCGCCGCGGTCATCGGCGAGGAGCTCGGCCTGCTCGGGATCACCTTCCTCTGCGGCCTCTACATGATGTTCGGGTACGCGGGCTTCCGCACCGCTCAGCACGCGAAGGATCGCTACGGTCGCCTGCTCGCCGCCGCCCTGACGGCGATGATCCTGGTCCAGGCCTCGATCAACCTCTTCGCGGTTCTCGGCCTCG
Source organism: uncultured Solirubrobacterales bacterium (assembly GCA_963740845.1). Lineage (GTDB taxonomy): Bacteria > Actinomycetota > Thermoleophilia > Solirubrobacterales > 70-9 > RHKX01. The sequence continues at coordinate 389,618 of CAVUFM010000018.1, read as the reverse complement.
CGCCGCTGACCGGAGTCACGCTCCCATTCGTCTCCTACGGCAACAGCAGCCTCATCGTCACCCTCGCGGCCGTCGGCCTGCTGCTCAACATCGCCAACGGCGGCTCAGCATCGAGCGCCGCCGTGCCGAGGCGACGCCCGCGGGAGCCGTTCGCGGTCATCGACGGAGGCCGGACCGGTCCGCGCGCGGGAGGTGCCCGTGCCGCGAGTGGTGATCGCAGCCGGCGGGACAGCCGGGCACGTGGTTCCAGCGCTGGCCGTCGCCGACGCGCTCACTGAGCGCGGCGCCGAGGTCTCCTTCGCCGGGACGCGCGAGCGCGCCGAGGCGAAGCTCGTGCCCGAGGCCGGCTACGAGATCGACTTCCTCAACGTCCGCGGGCATCGACCGCAAGAACCCGATTCGTGCCGCCGGCGCGGTCGCCAGGGCAGTCGGGGCCGTGCGGGTGGCGCGCAAGCTCCTCCGGGATCGCGGGGCCGACGCCGTGATGGGTGGCGGCGGCTACGTCGCCGCGCCGGTCGGGGCGGCCGCGATCTCCCGCGGGCTGCCGATCGTGCTGACCGAGGCCGACAGCCACCTCGGCCTCGCCAACCGCCTGCTCGCACCGCGCGCCCGGCGCGTCTGCCTCGCCTTCCCGATCGAGGGCCGCGAGGGCGACCGCTATCTCGTGACCGGGAGACCGGTGCCCGCGGCGATCCTCGAGGCGGACCGCGAGGCCGCGCGCGAGCGGTTCGGCATCGGCCCCGACGACCCCGCCGTCCTGATCTTCGGCGGCAGCCTCGGCGCGCTGACGATCAACACCGCAGCCGCGGAGGCCTTCGGCGCGGGAGGCGCGGCGGCCGACCGCTCGTTCCACGTGCTCCACATCGCCGGCTCGCGCGACTACGCGGAGCTCGCCGGGAAGCTGGAGGGCGTCGAGCGCTACACGCTCCTCGAGTACGAGCCCGACCTCGGCGACGCCCTCGCCGCGGTCGATCTGGTCCTGGCGCGCTCGGGCGGCTCGGTCTTCGAGCTCACCGCCGCGGGCAAGCCGGCCGTCCTCGTTCCCTATCCCTACGCCTCGGCCATGCACCAGCACGCCAACGCGCGGTGGATGGAGCGCGCGGGCGCCGCTCGCGTCATCGAGGACGCCGACCTGACGCCGGAGCGGCTCGCCGCCGAGCTGACGGAGCTGCTCGGCGACCCGAGCGAGCTCGAGCGGATGGCGGTCGCGTCCCGCTCCCTCGCCAAGCCCGACGCGGCCGAGCGGATCGCCGATCAGATCATGGGGGCGATCGAAGGATGAGCCCGACCGAGGCCGATTTCGCCGGGCGCGAGCTCCACTTCATCGCGATCGGCGGTGCCGGGATGAGCGCGCTCGCGCTCGCCTGCCACGCGCTCGGAGCTGAGGTCACGGGCTCCGACCGCTCCGAATCCGCCTACCTCGAGCGGCTGCGCGCGGCGGGGATCGAGCCGCGAATCGGCCACGACGCCGACCTCGTGCCCGCGGGCGCCGACGTGGTCGTCTCCACGGCGATCCCCGACGACAACCCCGAGCTCGTCCGCGCCCGCGAGCGCGGTCAGCGCGAGCTCCACCGGAGCGAGCTCCTGGCCGAGCTGTGCGCGACGAAGCGCCTGATCGCGGTCGCCGGCGCCCACGGCAAGACGACGACTTCGGGGATGCTCGCCCACTGCCTCGCGGCCGCGGGCGCCGATCCCGCCTTCCTGCTCGGCGGCGAGCTGCCGGGAGGCGGGCCCGGAGGGCGCGCCGGCCAACGCGGCCTGGGGCGGCGGAGGCTGGGTCGTCGCCGAGGCCGACGAGAGCGACGGCAGCTTCCTCCGGCTCGACCCGGAGGTTGCGGCGGTGACCAACGTCGAGCTCGACCATCACTCCCACTGGGGAGGGGAGCGCGAGCTCGCTCGCGGCGTTCGCCGGGTTCACCGGCCGGCGCGGCGGCCGTGGTCCGGCCCGCCGGCACCGATCTCGCGGCGCTCGACGGCGCCGGGGTGATCTCGACCTTCTCGGTGACCGAGCCCGGCTCCCCGCCACCGCTCGCGGCGAGCCTGCTGGCGACCGACATCGAGCCCGCCGAGGGCGGCGCCACCTTCACGCTGATCTCGGAGGCGATCGGCGAGCGGCGCGTCCGCCTCGGGGTTCCCGGCCTGCACAACGTCGTCGATGCGACCTGCGCGCTCGGCGCGCTGATCGCCGCGCGTGAGCTCGACCCGGACCTGCCGGCGATCGAGGCGCTGATCGAGGCGCTGGCCAGCTTCCCCGGGATGGCCCGGCGGCTGGAGCGCAAGGGCGAGCGGAACGGCGCGCTGATCTACGACGACTACGCCCATCACCCGACCGAGGTGGAGGCCTCGCTGCGGGCGCTGCGCGAGCTGCCCAGGCCACGGGGCGGGCGCCTGATCGCCGTCTTCCAGCCGCACCTCTACTCGCGGACGAAGGCGCTGGCGGGCCGGTTCGGCCGAGCGCTGGCACTCGCCGACGAGGTCGCGGTGCTCGACATCTACGCCGCCCGCGAGGAGCCGACTCGAGGGCGTGAGCGGATTGCTGGTCGCCGAGGCGGCCGCCGACGCAGCTCCCGGCAAGCGCGTCCGCTGGCTCGGCGGGCTCGACGCCGCGACCGAGGCACTGGCCGGAGAGGACCTCCGCGCCGGCGACATCCTGGTGACGATCGGCGCCGGCGACGTCTTCCGGGTCGCCGACCGGTTAGTCAGCCGGAGTCGCGATCACCGCCGAGGCTGTGCGCACGGTGGAGAGGTCGAGCGACCCCGAGGGCCTCGAGCGCGACTTCCCGCTGGCGCGGCTGACGACGGTCCGGGCCGGCGGCACACGCCGACATGTTCGCCCGCGCGGGCTCCCAGGAGCAGCTCCTCGAGCTGCTCGGCTTCGCAGCGGATCTGGGAGCCGCGGTAGGAGTGGTGGGCTCGGGATCGAATCTCCTCGTATCGGACGACGGATTTCGAGGACTCGTGCTGAAGCTGGACCGTGAACTTGCGCAGATCGAACGCCATGGCGACCGCGTGCGCTGCGGTGGCGGCGCCCGCCTGCCCTCGGCCGCCGCCAAGTCGGCCGGCTGGGGCCTCTCCGGCCTCGAGTTCGGGGTGAACATCCCCGGCAGCGTCGGCGGCGCCGTGCGGATGAACGCGAACGCCTACGGCGGCGAGCTCGCGCGAACGCTCGAGTGGATCGACGTCTGCACCGCCGAGGGCGCCGATCGCCGCGTCCCCGCCGACCTCGACTTCACCTACCGGCGCTCGAACCTCGGGGAGGGGGAGGTCGTCGCCGCGGCGTCCTTCGAGCTCACGCCCGCCGAGCCGGACGACGGTCAAGGCGACGCTCGCCGGGATGAGGACGCGCCGCAAGGAGGCGCAGCCCTCCGGCATCAAGACCTTCGGGTCGACCTTCAAGAACCCCGACGACCCGCGCGCGGAAGGCCGCTCCGCCGGGATGCTGCTCGATGCCGCCGGCTGCCGCGGTCTGCGGGTCGGCGGCGCGCGGTTCTCCGAGAAGCACGCGAACTTCGTCGAGAACATGGGGGAGGCGACCACCGCCGACATCCTCGAGCTCATGGCTCAGGGTCGCCGGCGCGTCTTCGATCTCTGCGGCGTCGTCCTCGAGCCCGAGGTCCAGGTGCTCGGCGACGTCGAGTGGCCGGCCGGCTGGGAGCTCGCCCGCGTGAGCGGCCGCGTCCTCTCGCGGCTTCCCGGCGATCAGCATGCCGAGCGCCCCGCGCTGGCACGTCGTCCGCCGCCGCCTGATCTTCGCGGCGATCCTCCTCGCGCTTCTCGTGGCCTTCTACATGTTCTGGTTCCGCGACTCCTCGCTCGTCGGGGTCAGCGACGTCGAGGTGGTCGGTGCCGAGAACGACGCCGCGGTCGCCGCCGCGCTCCAGGCGGCCGGCGAGGAGCAGAGCACGCTGAATCTCGACGTGGACGCGCTCCGCGCCGCCGTCGCCGACGAACCCTCGGTCGCCGGCCTCACCGCCCAGGCGGACTTCCCCCATGGCCTGACCATCGAGGTCGACCTGCGAGCGCCCGCCGGCTACCTCGACGGGGACGGCGGATCCATCGTCGCCGGCGACGGCACCGTGCTGCAGTCGGGCGTCGATGCGCCCGAAGGTCTGCCGGTGATCGACGCGGAGGCGGGAGGCATCGGCGACCGGGTCGAGGGCGACGCCCTCGCCGGAGCGCAGGTCCTCGCGGGCCTGCCCCCGGTGCTCGCCCCCCAGGTCGAGTCGGTTGCCATCGACAAGGAGCTGGGCCCGATCGTGACGCTCAACGGGGGCGTCGAGATCCGCTTCGGGGACGCGACCCGGTCCGAGACGAAGTGGATGGCGGTGGCCGCGGTGCTGGCCGAGTCGAGCTTCACCAGCGCCAACTACCTCGACGTGTCGGTGCCCTCCCGACCGGTCGCCGGGTAGGAGCCGAGCGTCCTGACCAACCCTCGATCCGGCCTTCAACCCGAGTGAAGTCTCAAGCCCTCCTTGAGACAGCGATCTTGCAGCGACCTCTACCCTGCGTTGACACCCATCAGGGGTTCCCTTACGTTTCCTGCGGTTTGGCAGGAGTTCTCCTGCAAACTCTCAACTATCACTCAACCCCCGGACGGAACTAGAAAGGCAAGTGAAGCTCACATGGAGGCTTCCAGTTACCTCGCGGTGATCAAGGTCGTCGGCGCTGGCGGCGGCGGCACCAACGCGGTCTCCCGCATGGTCGATGCCGGTCTCAAAGGGGTCGAGTTCATCGCCGTCAACACGGACGCGCAGGCGCTCCGGGCAAGCGATGCCGACGTCAAGCTCGCAATCGGTCAGGAGCTGACCCGCGGCCTCGGTGCCGGCGGTCAGCCCGAGGTCGGAGCGGGAGCCGCGGCCGAGAGCCGCGATGACATCAAGGAGGCCCTGAAGGGGGCCGACATGGTCTTCGTCACCGCCGGCGAGGGCGGCGGCACCGGTACCGGTTCCGCCCCCGTGATCGCCGAGATCGCCAAGCAGGAGATCGGCGCCCTCACCGTCGGCGTCGTCACCAAGCCCTTCGAGTTCGAGGGCAGCCGCCGGATGCAGCAGGCCCTCGACGGCATCGAGAAGCTCCGCGCCGAGGTCGACACGCTGATCATCGTTCCCAACGAGAAGCTGCTCAACATCGTCGAGCGCCGCGAGCCGATCAGCGAGGCCTTCCGCAAGGCCGACGACATCCTTCGCCAGGGCGTCCAGGGCATCACCGACCTGATCACCGTCCCCGGCCTGATCAACCTCGACTTCGCCGACGTCCGGGCGATCATGTCCGACGCCGGCTCCGCCCTCATGGGCATCGGCACCGCCGCCGGCGAGAGCCGCGCGGGGGACGCCGCCCGCGAGGCCATCTCCTCGCCGCTCCTCGAGTCCGCCATCGACGGCGCGACCGGCATGCTCCTCAACATCACCGGTGGCGAGGACATGGGCCTCTTCGAGGTCAACGAGGCCGCCGAGGTCGTGGCCTCCACAGCCGACAAGGGCGCCAACATCATCTTCGGCGCGGTCGTCGACAACACGATGGGCGACGCACTCCGCGTCACCGCCATCGCCACCGGCTTCGAGGGCTTCGAGCTCCTCGCCCGCCGCCCCGAGGCCATCCGCCGCCGCAGCCGCCGTCGCGGCGTCAAGCCGCCGAGCGACCGGGAGATCCGGCAGCTCGAGGTGAGCGACGACGAGATCGACATCCCGCCCTTCCTCAGGGACTAGCGGCCGGACCCTCACGCGGCGCCGGGCACCGGGGGTGCCGCCCGGCCTTAGCGCTCGCTCGCTGCCGCTCGCATTGGGAGGGCGGCCGGTCGGCACCCCCGGCACCCGCCGCCGCTGCGGCAGGTCGCGGCGGTTCGACCCAGGCCCACCGCTCGCAATAGAGGGGTCTATAGACCACCGATTGCGATTGGTGAAGAGGTCCGGGTCGGCCGTCGGCTCCACCGGGCGGAATCCCTCCGTATGCCGGCAGCAATTCACGCCAACTGCCTGCGCCTGAGGCCACCGGGCGGAATCACAACCGCATGCGGCAGCAATTCCGCCAACTGACCACTACCGCGGGTCCCACCTCCCCTTTCCCCAGCCCCAACCGGCCGCACCACACCCCCGGCCGAGCGTAAGCCCCGCACAACCGCAGGCAGCAAGGGGCACGAACGCCTCTCGCTCGCCTCCCTACGCGCTCAGCGCAACCGCCAGCTCCTTCACGGCCAACGGGTAGCGCCAGGTGATCCCGCCGTGGCGACCCTCGAACAGCTCCAGCGTGTGGTCAACCCCGAGCTGCGCCAGCTCGCGGGAGAACGCCTGGGCTCCCAGGTCCAGGAAGTACTCGTCGCTGCGTCCCGCGTCCAGGTAGATCCGCCGCATCGACCTCAGGGCGTCGGCGTGCTCGGCGGCCATCCGCACCGGATCGTGAGCGAGCCAGACCTCCCAGACCTCGGGAACGAGCCCGCCGTCCGGCCGGAACGGCAGCAGCGCCCGCCCCGGACGTTCGGGGTCGGGGGAGTAGGCGGCCCCGTAGGCGTACATCTCCAGTGGGACGCCGAAGCGGCCGAAGTCGAACGGGTCCGGGCCCGCGTTCAGGGCCTCGAAGAAGACGTCCCAGGAGGAGTCGAAGTTGTCGCGGAGCACCCGGGTGGCCTGCGCCATGCCCGGCGGCAGGGTCAGCTCGAACAGCGCGTCGCCGGCGTGGGAGGCCAGCGCCGAGAAGACGTCGGGGCGCATCATCGGCACGACCATCGCGCCGTAGCCGCCGGACGACTTCCCCGCGAGCCCGCGCCCGTCGCGGCTCGCGATCGTCGGGTAGCGCTCGTCGACGAACGGAACGATCTCGTCGCAGAGATAGGACTGGTACATCCCGGTGCCGATGCTGTCGAGGAACTGGGAGCCGCCGTAGGCGGTCCAGCAGTCGACCATCACCACGAGGGCGTCGGGGCACTCCTCGGAGGCGAGCATCGCGTCCATCCGCTCGATGTAGGTGGGCTCGAAGAAGCTGCGGTTCCCCCAGGAGTCGAGCTGGCCCGTGAAGCCCTGGATCACGTAGATGACCGGCAGGGGGCGCGGGTGATCGAGATCGACCCCGGGCGGACGCAGGACCCAGAGCGGGCGGCGGGCGGAGTCGCCGAGCGGGTTGCCGGCGAGCAGGTCGGACTCCACCACGAGCCGGTCGAGCGTCCCCGCGAGCGGTCGGGCCCAGGGCGCTCCCAGGGCCGCCCCGACGGGCTCGGCGCTCTCGTGGACCAACCGCATGCCGTTGAGCCTAGATGAGCCACTAGCCTCCTCCGGGTGGAGGCCGAGACAGCTGACAGGACTGACCTGCGGCGCACGACGCTGTTCGACGAGCACGTCGCGGCCGGCGCCAAGCTGGTCCCCTTCGCCGGCTGGGAGATGCCCGTCCAGTACGAGGGCGTCGCCGCCGAGCACCAGGCCGTGCGCGAGCGCGCCGGCATGTTCGACGTCTCCCACATGGGCGAGATCAAGACCTCCGGCCCCGACGCGCTCGCCTTCCTCCAGCGCGCGGTCTCCAACGACGTCGCCAAGCTGGGAGCCGGGGGCGCCCAGTACTCCTGCCTCTGCGCCGACGACGGCGGCGTCCTCGACGACCTCTTCACCTACCTGCTCGAGGACGGCTCCTACTTCACGGTCTCCAACGCCGCCAACCACGAGGCCGATCTCGCCCGCTTCCGTGAGCTCGCGGCGGGCTTCGACGTCGAGATCGAGGACCTCGCACCGACGCACGGGATGCTCGCGGTCCAGGGGCCGGAGGCTCGCGCCGCCGTCGCCTCGCTCGCCTCCGCCGAGCTGCCGCCGCGGATGCACACCGCGCAACTCGAGGTCGCCGGAGTTCACAGCCTCGTCTGCGGGACGGGCTACACCGGCGAGGACGGCGTCGAGATCATCTTCGCCGCCGACCGGGCCCCGGAGGTCTGGCGGGCCCTTCTCGGCGCCGGCGTCACCCCATGCGGCCTCGGCGCGCGCGACACGCTCCGGCTCGAGGTGTGCTTCCACCTCCACGGCAACGACATGGGCCCCGACCGCAACCCGATCGAGGCCGGACTCGGCTGGTGCTGCAAGGAGGAGACGGGGTTCGCCGGCTCCGAGGCGGTTGCGAAGGCCCGTGCCGACGGCACCGCCGAGAAGCTCGTCGCCTTCGTCATCGAGGGTCGCGGGATCGCCCGCGCCGGCAACGGGATCCTCTCCGGCGGCGAGCCCGCGGGCACCGTGACGAGCGGCACCTTCTCCCCGACGCTCGGCATCGGGATCGGGATGGGATACGTTCGCGCTGAGCTCGCCGAGCCCGGCAAGGAGATCGAGATCGATGTCCGCGGCAGAGTGCGCGACGCCGAGATCAGAAGCAAGCCCCTGTACGACCCGACCAGAAGAGCTGAGAAAGGACCGATCGCCCAATGGCCGAGGAGAGCTACCCCGAGGAGCTGCGCTACCACCCCGAGCACGACTGGGCGAGGGTCGACGGGGAGGAGGCCGTGTTCGGGATCACCTGGTACGCCCAGGACTCGCTCGGCGACGTCGTCTTCTTCGATCCGCCCGAGGTGGGCTCGACCACGACCAAGGACGAGCCGTACGCGGAGGTCGAGTCGGTCAAGGCGGTCTCCGACGTGATCGCGCCGCTGAGCGGGGAGATCCTCGAGGTCAACGCGGCCGCCGGCTCCAATCCGGAGCTGATCAACACGGACTCCTACGGCGAGGGCTGGATGGTCAAGGTCAAGCTCTCCGACCCGAGCGAGCTCGAGGCTCTGCTGGACGCTGCGGCCTACCGCGAGCTCTCGGACTGACGACGCGTCAGCCGACGGCCCAGCCGGGCGGCTCTCTACCATCGCCCCGGTGAGCGGGTACACCTCGACCACCGACCAGGATCGCGCCGACATGCTCGCCGCGATCGGCGTCTCCTCCGTCGAGGAGCTCTTCGACGGCGTGCCCGGCCGACGTCCAGCTGCAGCGGCCGCTCGACCTTCCCGACGGCCTCTCCGAGAACGAGGTCTACGAGCGCATGCGGGAGCTCGCGGCGCGCAACGTCGATGCGGAGGGGGAGATCTGCTTCCTCGGCGCCGGCATGTACGACCACTACTCGCCGGCGATCGTCGACACGATCATGTCGCGCTCGGAGTTCCTGACGCCCTACACGCCGTACCAGCCGGAGATCTCCCAGGGCGGGCTCCAGGTCATGTTCGAGTTCCAGACCGCGATGTCGGAGCTCACCGGCCTGCCGCTCTCGAGCGCCGGCCTCTACGAGGGCCCCTCGACGGTCGCCGCGGCCGCCTACCTCGCGATCGGCGCGACCAAGCGCCGCAAGCTGATCGTCTCCGCCGGGCTCCACCCGGACTCGCGCGCGACCGTCCGCACCTACGCCGACGGCTTCCCGGCCGAGGTCGTCGAGGTCCCGCTGAGCGGGGGAGTCACCGACCCCGACGCGCTCGCCGCCGCGATCGACGACGAGACCGCCGCGGTCTTCGTCCAGTACCCGAGCTTCGTCGGCGGGGTCGAGGACCTCGAGAAGCTCGCCGGCATCGCCCACGACGCCGGCGCCCTGATCGTCGCCGCCTGCGACCCGATCGCGCTCGGCATCCTCAAGCCGCCCGGGCGAGTGCGGCGTCGACATCGCCGTCGGCGAGGGCCAGCCGCTCGGCAACCGTTTGGACTACGGCGGCCCTTCGTTTGGATTCTTCTGCGCCACCGAGGAGCAGATGCGCCGCATGCCGGGCCGGATCGCCGGGGAGACCGTCGACGTCGACGGCCGCCGCGGGCTTCGTCCTCGCGCTGCAGACCCGCGAGCAGCACATCCGCCGCGAGAAGGCGACCCACAACATCTGCACGGCGCAGGCGCTGAACGCGCTCGGCGGCGTCATCTACCTGAGCTGGCTGGGCGCCCGCGGGATGACCGAGCTCGGCGAGCTACTGATCCGCCGCACCGCCTACGCGAAGCGCCGCCTGAGCGAGGTCGAGGGCGTGGAGCTGCTCCACGACGCGCCGACCGTCCGCGAGTTCGCGATCACCTTCGACGCGCCCGTCGAGGAGGTCCTCGACCACTGCGCCGCTCGCGGCATCGCCGCCGGCGTCCCCCTCGGGCGACGAGTACGGCAACGGTCTGCTCGTCGCGCTCACCGAGCGCCGGACGAAGGCTCACATCGACCGCCTGGCCGACGCCCTCGGCGAGGCCGTCGCGAAGGCGCGGCAGCCGGCCGCGAGACGTCGCGTCGCAGGAGGTGCCGGCGTGAGCCCCGACGATCCAGGCCCCGCCCAACGAGGCCTCGCACGAGACCCCGATGCAGCGCGACCGCGCGGTGACGATCTACGAGCGCTCCGTCCCCGGCCGCCGCGCCGCCGCGATCCCGGCCGCAGGCGTCCCCGAGGACGAGACGCCGATCGAGGAGCTGATCCCCGCGTCGCTCCTCCGCTCCGAGCCCGCGCGGCTCCCCGAGGTCTCCGAGCCCGAGATCGTCCGCCACTACAACCGGATCTCGCGCCGCAACTTCGACCTCGACTCGGGCATCTACCCGCTCGGCTCCTGCACGATGAAGCACAACCCGCGCCTCAACGAGCGCGTCGCGGCGCTTCCCGGCCACGCCCGCCTCCATCCGGCGCAGAGCCCGAAGCGGGCGCAGGGAGCGCTCGAGCTGATGTGGTCGCTCGAGCGGTCGCTCGAGGAGATCTGCGGCCTGCCGCACGTCAGCCTCCAGCCCTCGGCCGGCTCCCACGGCGAGCTCGCCGGCCTGCTGCTGACCCGCGCCTTCCACGCCGCCAACGGCGAGGAGGAGCAGCGCACGCGCGTGCTCACGCCCGACACCGCGCACGGGACCAACCCGGCGTCGGTGACGATGGCGGGCTACGAGGTCGTGAAGGTCGCGACGAACGACGAGGGCGGGGTGGACCTCGACGACCTGCGCTCGAAGGCCGACGACACGGTCGCCTGCCTGATGCTCACGAACCCGAACACGCTCGGGCTCTTCGACGAGAACATCGCCGAGATCACCGGGATCGTCCGCGAGGCGGGCGGGACGCTCTACTACGACGGCGCGAACCTGAACGCGATCATGGGCCACTCGCGGCCGGGCGACATGGGCTTCGACATCGTCCACGTCAACCTCCACAAGTCCTTCAGCCAGCCGCACGGCGGCGGCGGTCCCGGCTCCGGGCCGATCGCGGTGTCCGAGCGGATCGCACCGTTCCTGCCGGTGCCGCGGATCGAGCGCGTCGAGAGCTCGCAACGGCGGCGGCCCGTCCTTCGAGCTCCGCGGCGCGGACGGCCACCCGGAGTCGATCGGCCGGCTGCGCGGGTTCCAGGGGAACTTCGGCGTCTTCGTCCGCTCCTACGCCTACATCCTCAGCCTCGGCGGGAACGGCCTCGCCGAAGCGTCCGAGACCGCGGTGCTGAACGCGAACTACCTGCTGGCGCGGATGCGCGAGGGGCGCTGCGGCAAGTACCTGCCGCTCGCCTTCGAGCGCCGCCCGATGCACGAGTTCGTCCTCTCCGGCCGCGGCGCGAAGAAGGAGCTCGGCGTGAAGACGCTCGACATCGCCAAGCGGCTGCTCGACCACGGCATGCACCCGCCGACGGTCTACTTCCCGCTGCTCGTCGACGAGGCGCTGATGGTGGAGCCGACCGAGACCGAGGCCAAGGAGTCGCTCGACCGGCTCGCCGACGCCTTCGAGTCGATCCTCGCCGAGGCCGAGGAGGACCCCGAGATCGCCCGCCAGGCTCCCTACACGACGCCGGTGCGCCGCCTCGACGAGGTCGCGGCTACCCGTAACCCCGTTCTGCGCCAGCCCCTCGGCTGACCCAATAGGTTGCCCGGACGCCGAACGGCGTCTTCGAAACGAGCGACCCGCGGGGAGTCACCCTTGAAGTTCCTTCTTCTGATCCCAGTCATCTTCGGCATCGGCGCGTTCTTCGCGCTGGTCATGTTCATCGCCTACCGGCGGGCGTGGAGGATCCCGCCGCCGAACCAGGCGCTGATCATCGTCGGCAAGTCGCGGGGAAGCAACGCCGGCGCGGTCGTCGCACAGGATCGGATCGACGGCAGCGACCAGACCGCCGCAGAGGCGATCGAGGAGGACCGCCTCGAGGGCCTGGATTTCCGGATCGCCACGAGCGCGACCTGGGTCAACCCACTGACGAGCAGGACGTTCCCGCTCGGGCTCAACTCGCGATCGACCACCTTCACGGCCGACGGCCACGATCGCGACAAGGTCGCGGTCGCCGTTCGCGGTGTCCTCCTCTACAAGGTCGCCGACAACTACGACGCGATCGCCCGCGCCGCCCGCCGGTTCCTCGACGTCGACGACAAGTCGATGAACACCTACATCGAGCAGCTGATCACGGGACAGGTGCGCGCTCTGGTCGGCGCGATGAGCGTCGAGCAGCTCATCACCGACCGGCAGACGCTGATGGACCGGGTCCGCGAGGCGACGGCCCAGGACATGGCGGTCCTCGGACTGAAGATCGACTCGCTGACCATCCAGGAGGTCGCCGACAACCAGGGCTACATCGAGAACCTGGGCCGCCCGCAGGCGGAGACGGTCGCTCGGCAGGCCTCGATCGCCGCCGATCAGGCGCGGCAGGCGATGGAGGAGGCCAAGCAGGCGGCGGACGTCGAGATCGCCAGGGTCCGCAGGGACACCGAGGTCAGGGCCGCCGAGTACCAGGCCGAGCAGGACCGGGCGCGGGAGACCGCCGCCCAGTCAGGTCCGCTCGCGCGGGCCGAGGCTGAGTCCGCGGTCGTCGCCGAGCAGACGAAGGTCGCCGAGAGCCAGGTCGCCCTCGCCGCCAAGCGCTACGACGCTGAGGTCCGCGAGCGCGCCTCCGCCGACCGCTTCCGGGTCGAGGAGGAGGCCCAGGCCAACAAGGCGAGTGAGCTTGCGGCCGTCGAGGCCGAGGCGGCGCGTGAGCGTCAGATCGGCGAGGCGCGAGCCGCCGCGGTGAAAGCGCAGGGCGAGGCCGAGGCGAACGCGGTCGAGCTCCGCGGCGTCGCCGAGGCGACCGCCATCCAGAAGAAGGGCGAGGCGCTCGGGGTGAACGGTGAGCTCGTGATCCAGCAGACGATCACCGACCTGATGCCCGAGATCGCCGCTGCGGTCGCGGGGCCGCTGGCCAGCGTCGACAACCTCGTGGTCCTCGACGGGCCGGAGGGGCTGACGAAGGCCGTCACCGGCGGCATCGCCGCGGCCGGCACGGCGGCCGAGCAGATCCGCGGGCTCGTCACGGGCGAGGGCGCGCATGGGGGAGAGGGCAAGGCGGTCGAGCGGCGGCGGAACCGCCACGCCGACTCCCGCCGCACCCGACGCCGGAGGTGATGCTCCGAAGCGGGCGCGCTCGAGCGGTGCCGCGGCCCCCGAGCTCAGCAAGATCATGGGCGAGGGCTACAAGCCCTCCGCCGACCCGGCCCAGGGACTCGACGAGGGCCGCGAGCAGGTCACCGCGTACAAGCAGGGCGACTTCCCGGCGCTCGACAAGGTCAAGGGCCACTTCGACGAGCTCGAGGGCGGCAACTCGAAGGCCGTGCGCGAGGGGCTCGAGGCGCTGAACGAGGACCCGGAGCTCCGGGGGGCGCTGCACGAGGTCGCCAAGGACGACACGGCATTCGACCAGGCGCTCCAGGAGCTGCCGCTGACCGGCGCGAAGCGCGAGATCGCCGAGCGCTTCCTCCGCTCCTACCGGGAGTCCGCCCTCAAGCGGTAGGCCCGCGCGCGGCGCCCGGGGCGGGCGCGCTGAGCATGCGGGCGAGGGAGAACCGGCGCGGCCGGCCGCCGCCCTCGTGCCGCAGCACCCGGGCGCGCGCCTCGAGGAGCTCGACGACGTCCGCGGTCCGCTCGAACGGATCGGCGATCACGCGACCCGAGCCGATCTCGATGGCCGCGAGCGGCCGGAGGTCGCGCTCCGCGATCAGGCACGGCCCGGTGAGCGCGGGCGCTGAATCCAGTTGGGCGAGGCGTGCGAGCGTCGCGTCCTCATCCGAGCCCGCGCGGCGGATCGTGACCGGGCCGTCGATCCCATTGTGCTGGTGCGTTTGAGGGTGATTGTTTGACATAGCGCCCTCTCTGTGGGACAGTTGCGGCCGGGTCAAGCGCCCGATCTGTCGTACAAAAGGCAACCTAAGCGGTCATACAGGAGAGGTCAATGTCGTACAAAGATCAATTGTCCGACTTGGAACGCGATGGCGACCGGTCCCTGACCGATCAGATCGCGACCGTCTTCAGGGACGCGATCTCCGCCGGGGAGCTGCACCCCGGCGACAAGCTTCCGCCGACCCGCGAGCTGGCCTCGCTCGCGGGGGTCAACCACCTGACCGCCGCCCGCGCCTACCGGCGGCTGGCCGAGCTCGGGTGCGTGACCGCCCGCGTCGGCGCCGGGACGTTCGTTCGCGGCGCCGGGGGCGATGCGGCGGCGCCGGTCCGAGGCAGCTCCCCGAGTCGCCCCCGCGGCGCCGCGTCCTGGCAGAACTTCGCGCTGCCGCGAGCGCAGGGCGCCTACGTCGACTCGATCCTCGTCGACCTCTTCGCCTCAGCCGAGGCGACCGATGACCTGATCCCGCTGATGACCGGCTACCCGACGGAGGAGGCCTTCCCCGCCGAGCTCCTTCAGGGCATCACCGACGATGTCCTCAGCCAGCACGGCAGCGCCGCCTGGCAGTACGCGCCCGCCGACGGCGTCGGGGCCCTGCGCGAGGAGCTGGCGAAGCTCTGCCGCGACGACGGGATGGACGACGGCCCCGATCGCGTCATCGTCACCACGGGTGCCCGGCAGGGGCTGACGATCGTCGCGCGCGCCACCACGCGCCCCGGCGACCTGATCGCCTGCGAGACCCCGAGCTTCGCCGGCGTGTTCCGCGCGATCTCGAGCTCCGGCGCGGACGTCGTCGGGATCCCGGTCGACGACGACGGCCTCGACGTCGACGCGCTCGAGCAGCTGCTCTCCCGCCGCGAGATCCGCGCCCTCGCCCTGCAGCCGCGGATGCACAACCCCACGGGCCGCGACCTCTCGCCCGAGCGGCGCGAGCGCGTCGCCGAGCTCGCGGTCCGCCACGGCTTCTTCATCATCGAGGACGCGATCTACTCGCCGCTGCGCCTCGAGGGGACCGACCACGGCTCGATGCGCCCGCTGGCTCCCGACCACACGATCTACGTCCATTCGCTCTCGAAGGTGCTGTCTCCCGGGCTCCGGGCCGGATGGGTCGTCGCGTCGGGCCCCGTCCTCGACCGGATCGCGCAGGAGAAGCGCACCGACGACATGGCATCGGCGACGCTCCCGCAGCTGATCGCCGCCGAGTTCCTCTCCCGGGGCCTCTGGCGGGAGCAGGTCGACCGCTCGATCGAGCTCCATCGCGTCCGCAGGGACGCGATGTTCGAGGCGATCGACGAGCACCTCGACGGCGTCGCCGAGCTCGTCCACCACCCGCTCGGCGGCGGGCACGTCTGGATGCGCGTCCTCGACGACCTCGACGAGCGCCTGCTCTACGGCGAGGCCACGCAGCGCGGCGTCAACTTCGTCCCCGGCGGCGCCACCGTGGCCGGGCCGCCCCGACGCGACGATGATGCGGCTCTCGTTCAGCTACCTCGAGCCGGACCAGATCCGCGAGGGAGTCCGCCGGCTCGGCGGTGCGATCCGCGAGCTGTCGGCCACCGAGCGGCCGGCGCGGGTCCAGCTGCCGCTGGCCTGAGGCGGTCGTTCGGACCGGCGCAGGTTCGGTACGGTCGAGCGGTGCAGGGGCACGATGACGTCGTCTGGAAGCTCTTCGACGCCATAGCGGCGAAGGATCGCCAGGCGGCCTTGGATGTCCTGCACCCCGACGTCGTCTGGTACCCAACGGTCTGGAGCGGGGCGAGCAGCCTTCACGGCAAGGAGGAGGTCGGTACCTGGTTCGATCAGTTCGGTCCCGGGCTGGAGCTGCTGCGGGTCAAGATCGACTCGCTTCGGGCCGCGGACGGGTGGGTCGTGGCGCTCGGGACCGTCTTCGACACCCGGGGCTCGCAGTTCACGACCCGGGTGGGCTGGAACTTCGCCGTCCACGACGGCCTGATCACCGAGGGAAGGGCCTACGTGAGCTGGGCCGAGGCGGAGGAGGCCGCCGGACGACTGCCATCTGCCTGACCGCCATCGGACATTCGGCGGGTAAAGGTCGAAACGGGGGGCGCCGATAGTCCGAGCATGAACCGCAGTGGGGGCTCATGGCCGGTAGGGAGGACCACGGCCGCAGCGGGGCTTGTCCTCAGCGTGCTCGTGGTCACGAGCCTGTCGGGATCGTCTGCGCCCGCCGTCGGGATCCTTCGGGAGGTCTCCTACTACACGCTGATGGGCGGATCCGCCGCCATGGTCGCCGCCCGGGCCGTGTTGGTGCCCTCGCACCGGTTGGCCTGGGCCCTCATCGCTGGAGGGATGCTCGCCTGGACGCTCGGGGACGTCTACTTCGCGCTGCTCGGCCCGACGTCCTACCCATCGCTCGCCGATGGTCTCTACCTGCTGCTCTACATCGCGCTGCTCGTCGGTCTCAGGGGGTTGGGGGGGAAGGCGCGCATCTCCGGCCCGATCTCACTTGCGCTGGTCGTCTCGATCCTCGGCATGGCGACGATCTGGTCCCTGCTCGTGTTCGAGGACGTGCTGAGCAGCTCGGGCGGGGGTGTTGCCGCAACGGCGACGACCGCGGCCTATCCGCTCCTGGACTTCATGCTCATCGCCTCCGCGCTGATCGCCATCGCAGCTCGCGACTGGCAGGTCGACCGCGCCTTCGCACTGCTCCTCTCCGGCCTCGTGCTCATGGCGACCGGGGATCTGATCTACGGGGTGCAGGTGGCTCAGGGAACGTACGAGAGCGGCACCCTGCTCGACGTGGCGTGGCCTGCCGCTTCGGTGGCGATCGGGCTTGCGAGCTGGCTGCCGATGGAGGCGGAACGAGAGGGGGTCCGCCGTGAGGGACTGGCGGGTGCGATCTCGATCACGGCGGTGCTGGCCGCGATCGCCGTCCTCTCCTACGATCACTTCGATCCGCTGGGCTCGGTGACGTTCGGCCTCGCCCTGGCCACTCTGGTGGCAGGGATCGCGCAGGTGATCCTCCTCTTCCGCGATCGCGAACGGACGCTCGTCAACGCATCGGCCGCGAGGGCGCTGCAGGGGGCGTCGGCGAAGGCCGCACTCGACTGCATCGTCACGATCGACCAACGTGGCTTCGTTCGCGATTGGAACGAAGCCTCGACCCGGACGTTCGGCTACACGCCCGATGAGGCGATCGGTCGTGAGGTCGCGGATCTGATCATCCCGCCCGCGCTGCGTCAGTCGCATCGGGAGGGACTGGTTTGGCTCGCAGGCGGAGCTGACGGGCCGATGCTCGGGCGGCGCGTCGAGGTCATGGCCTGCCACGCCCGCGGGGGCACGTTCCCGGTCGAGCTGGCGATCACCAGGGTCCAGGCCGAACCGCCGATGTACACGGCGTTCATGCGCGACATCACTGAGCGCCGCCGTCGTGAGGAGGAGAACGAGCGCTTGGCGGCGATCGTCCGCTCCTCCGAGGACGCGATCCTCTCCAAGGACCTCGACGGCGTCATCACCGCCTGGAACGAAGGCGCCGAGAAGCTCTACGGCTTCACCGCCGAGGAGGTGATCGGGTCCCGGGTGACGGAGCTGATGATCCCGCCCGACACGGGTCGGCGAGGCGGAGATGATCAGGGACGCGCTCTCGAAGGGCATCCCGCTCGCCTTCGAGACGCAACGGGTGACCAAGTCAGGGGAGCTGCTCGACGTCTCGCTGCGGTCGTTCCCGATCCGCAACCTGGCTGGGGAGGTGATCGGCGGATCGGTGAGCGCGCACGACATGACGGACCGCCGGCGGCGCGAGGAGAAGCTGAGGCGCGACAGCGAGGGCAAGCTCTGGCGGCGTCGCACCGCGGAGGCGCTGGCACACGACCGGCTCGTCTTCTGGGCGCAGCCCGTCGTGGACGCCGGCACCGGCGCAGTCCACCACCACGAGCTCCTGATCCGGATGGAGCTGGATGGAGAGACGATCACTCCGAATGACTTCCTGCCGCACGCGGAGCGCACCGATCAGATCACCGAGATCGACGCCTGGGCGATCGAGCGGGGCATCGCAGTCGGGCGCGCGATGCCGGTCGCGATCAACCTGTCAGCGAAGAGCCTGGGGAATCCGCTGCTGATCGACCAGGTCCGCCAGGCGCTGGATGCCGCCGGCGCGGACCCCGGCGACGTCATCTTCGAGATCACCGAGACGGCCGCGGCCGAGAACGTCGCGGCGGCGCAGGTCCTCGTGAGACAGCTGACCGAGCTTGGTTGTGGCGTCGCCCTCGACGACTTCGGCACGGGCTATGGGTCCTTCACCTATCTCAAGCACCTGCCGGTGACCCAGATCAAGATCGACATGTCGTTCATCAGGGGCTTGGTCGGTGGCGATGAGTCGGATGAGCGGGTGGTCCGATCGATCGTCATGACCGCCCAGACCTTCGAGATGCAGACGGTTGCGGAGGGCGTTGAGGATGCGGCGACCGCCGAGCGTCTCCTCGGCCTCGGAGTCGACCTGCTGCAGGGGTATCACCTGGGCCGACCCGCGCCGTTCTCGGTGCCGGCGCCCCACGGGTCGAAGCAGGCTTAGCCTCAGCGCTTGATCTTCAACTTCTTCGTCAGCGTCGCCGATTCGCGACCGGGGGCGGTCCCGGTGACCCCGAGCTTCAGCGGCACGCTCCTGCCGGAGTGACCGATCGCGGCCCGCGCCTTGCGGGTGAGCTTCACCTTGAAGGTGGCGGTGCCGTTCGCCGCCTCGACTGCGCCCGTGCCGGTGCCGACACGGGCGCCGCGCCCTTCAGGCCCAGCCGGCGGGCGACCTTCGTCGCGACGGTCGCCTTCACGCGCAGGCGCCGGCCGCGTCGAGCGTGCAGCGGACCTTCAGCCCGCGCGCCTTTCGGATCTTCTTCCAGGACTGCTTGGGGACGGTCACGCCGAGGTGTGAGTGCTCCGCTGCCGCCGCCGGTGCCGAGACCTCGATCGAGCGGGTCTCGACGGCGGTGTTGCCCACTGCGTCGACGGCGGTCAGGGTGATGGTCCTGGCGCCCGCCGTCCCGTAAATGTGGCTCGCGGAGGTGCCTGTGGCCGTGGTCCCGTCGCCGAAGTCCCAGGTGAGCGTCACCGGTGCCGACCAGACGTCGCTCGCCGCGGCCGAGACGTTCACGGTGGTGCCGGGGCGCGCGGTGGAGGGAACGCCGATCGCCGCCAGGACCGGCGGGTTGACGTCGTCGACGTCGACGACGGTCCGCACCGGTGAGGTCGCCTGCGAAGTCCAGGTCGCGATCGTGTCGCCGGTGTCGCTCATCGTCAGCCGGGGAACTCCGAAGCCGTCGTCGGAGAGGGTCTCACGCCGGGTTCGAATCCTCCATCCGCTGGTCTCGAGACCGCGACGACCGTCGAGTCGAGGTTGTGCCAGATGATCGTCGCGTTGCCGTCGGGGTCGATCGCCACGTGCGGTGTGCCGGACCCACCGATCTCGGTGTTCGCAAGGGTGGAGGGCCCGAACCAGAGCGGTCCAAGGCTCGGCATCCGCCCCGCCTGGGTCCGGAACGTTCCGGTGCCGCTGTCGTACCCACGCCATGTGGCCACCGTCTGGCCCTGGTCGTCGAGCGCCATGTCCGGCGCCTCGGCGTTGCGGACGCCGTCGGTCACCGACCCGGTGTTGAGGTAGCCGGCCCATGTCCGTCTCCGTCTCCGTAGCCGCTTGTGATCCTGATCGGACCCATGTCCCCGATCGTGTTGTCCGGGTCCTCTGTCCAGACCGCCACCCGGAAGCCCAGCGCGTTGATGTCGATCCTCGGGGCAGCGACGCTGACCGGGCGCGTCGACGTGGACGCGGGCCGAGACAGGTTGGTCGGCGTCGCGGCCCAGGTGCCGCTCACGCGGTCGGCGCTCTCGACCGTCACGACGGGGTCGCCCGCGAACCGCTCGAGGCGATGCAGCCAGACCGCGACCGCCCGGCCCGTTGTCGGGCTCACCGCCACGTCGGGATCCACCGCGACGTTCCCGGCGGGGCTGACCTGACCGGCGGCGGCCCAAGGCCCGGCGGCCGGCCGGTAAGCGGACTGGATGTTGCTCGCGCTCTCCCAGACGGCGATGACGTTGCCGGCGTCGTCCATGTCGATGCGCGGTCTGACCCCGGAGCCGGAGCCGGGGACCGCAACGGCTCCCGACCAGCTGCCGCCCGCGGGGCGGTAGGCGGCATACATCTGGGCCGATCCGGCGCCGCAGTCGGCGAGGACGACGGCGGCGCCGGCCGCGTTGACCTCGAGCTCGGGGTCGAAGCAGTCCTGGGCGGCGGGGATCCGCGTGAAGGACGTCTCCCAGGGCCCGCCCGCGGGGCGGAAGGCCGAGCGGATCTGGCGACTGGGAGAGCCGCCGCTCGTCCAGACGACGGTCGCGTTGGAAAGCGAGTCGACCCCTACCTGCGGCGTGGAAGCACCCACTCCCGCCGCTGAGACCTCGACCGGTCCGGTCCATGCCGCCGAAGCCGTGGCGGGTGCGATCAGGACGACGAGGAGCGCAACCAGCAGAGCGCTTCGTGTCGCCTGATTCCCCAAGATGAATTCATCGTAGTCCGATCGGGTGAATCCGCAACCCGGCTGGTGGAGTCAGGGTGCGGCCGGCAGATCCTGCTCGAGTTCGAGCACCGGCGCGAAGAGATCGCCGTGTCGCTCCACGCGCTCCAGCACCTCTCCTCCCTCGAAGCGCAGGCAGTCGGGGTCCCCGGCCTCCAGCGCGTCCTCGACCTCCTCCCAGGTCAGCGGGGTGGAGGCGGTCGGTGCCTCGCGGGCACGGAGGGAGTAGGGAGCGACCGTCGTCTTCGACTGCGTGTTCTGGCTCCAGTCGACGAAGACCTTCCCCGCGCGCAGGCTCTTCGTCATCCGCGAGAGGATCAGATCCGGCTCGGCTGCCTCGAGCGCCTGGGCGACGGCGCGCGCGTAGGGCTTGGTCGTCTCGTAGGTCAGCTCCCGGTTCAGCGGGACGTAGACCTGCATCCCCTTCGAGCCGGAGCTCTTGGGGAAGCACTCGAGGCCGAAGCCGGCGAACAGCTTGCGCAGCAGGATGGCGACGCGGCAGCACTCGACGATCGTCGCCGGCGGGCCGGGGTCGAGGTCGAAGGCGAGGACGGTGGGGCGTTCGATCGCCGCGGCCAGCGAGAGGGACGGGTGGAGCTCCAGCGCCGCCAGTTGCGCGAGCCAGGTCAGCGTCGGCAGATCCTCGACGAGCGTGTAGTCGATGATCCCGGCGCGCTCGCCCGAGAAGATCGGCGCGGTCTGCACCCAATCGGGGCGATGGGAGGGTGAGTTCTTCTCGTAGAAGTACTTGCCCTCGACCCCGTTGGGATAGCGGATCAGCGTCACCGGGCGGCCCTGCAGGTGCGGCAGGAGCACCGGCGCGATCCGCGCGTAGTAGTCGATGACCTGGCCCTTGGTGAACCCCGACTGGGGGTAGAGGACCTTGTCGAGGTTCGTCAGCGACAGCCGGCGGCCGTCGACCTCTACTTCGCGGCCTTGGCCTTCGACTTGCTCTTCGCCTTCGAGCCCGAGGAGGACTTCGACTTGGAGGAGGACCCTGAGGAGGACTTCGACTTCGACGCGGGTGGCTTCTTCTTCGCGCCGCCGCTCAGCTCCTCGCCCTTGATCGCGGCGAGGGACTCCTCGAGTGCGGCCATCAGGTCGGGTGCCTTCGTCGGTGTCGGCTCCTCGGAGTCGGTCGAGACGATGCTCTTGCCCTCGGCCTTGCGCTCGATCAGGGACATGAGCTCCTCGCGGTACTCGTCCTTGTAGGAGCTCGGATCGAAGTCGGTGGAGAGGGAGTCGATCAGACGCCTTGGCCATGTCGATCTCGCGCTTCTTCGGCTCGACGTCCGCGGTGCCGCCGAGGACGTCCTCGAGATCCGACGTCGGCACGACCTCGTCGGCGAAGCGCATCGTCGCGAGGGTCAGGACCTCGCCGTCGCTGCTCGCCCGGATCGCCGCGAGGCTCTCCTTGTTGCGCATGACGAAGCGGGAGACCGCGACCTTGTGCTGCTCGGCCATCGCCTGAGCGAGGAGCGCGTATGCGCGCTCGGCACCCTGGGCGGGGCCGATGTAATAGGGCTGGTTGAAGTAGATGGGGTCGATCTGGTCGAGGTCGACGAAGTCCTCGATCTCGATCGTCTTGGTCTTCTTCGGATCGAGCGCGCCGATCTCGTCGCGCGTCATCACGACGTACTGGTCGGGGGCGATCTCGTAGCCCTTGACGATCTCGTCGTAGGAGACCTCCTCGCCGTCCTCCTCGGCAACGCGCTTGTGGCGGACGCGGGAGCCGTCCTTCTCACGGAGCTCGCGGAAGCTGATCGAGCGGCTGGAGACGGCCGAGTACAGGCGCACCGGCACGTTGAGGAGTCCGAAGGAGATTGAGCCTGTCCAGATCGCGCGAGCCATGAAAGGGATCTTCGCGAGGTTACCCCGGACTCCTCACCCGCAAGCGCGAGCAGGAACGCGATCTTGCGTTGCGGGGACCTCGCGAGGGTGCTGCGCCGTATCCAGGTCGAGCAATCGAACCGGGGAGCGACGATGAGGAACCGAATCAGGCTGGCGATCGCGATCGCGGCGGGAGCAGCCGCCCTCGCGGCGGCGACGGATGGCGCAACGGCCGACGGGCTGCCCGTGCCGGGTGGCCTCGACACGACTCCGCAGGGAGTGCTCAGCGCGGACGGTTCCCAGCGCTTCCTGGCCGTTTCGCAGGGCGAGGAGACCTTGTTGGCGCGAATCAACGCGGACGGCGGCGCGCTCGAGAGGAGCACCTGGCTCGATGGCGCGTATGCGGTGCCCGGGGTGGCCCTCGACGGCAGCACCTCGGGGCTGGCCCATGACGACGGCACGCTGGTGCTGATCAAGCCTCGCCGCAGCTTTCCGCAGAAGGAGACGAGGATGATCGTGATCGATCCGGAGACCTTGAAGTCACGGCGTGTGATCGATCTCGACGGGGACTTCAGCTTCGACGCGATCTCACCGGATGGCCGATTCGCCTTCATGATCGAGTACCCGGCACCGAAGGACCCGACGGACTACCAACTGCGGAGACTCGACCTGACGACGGGCGAGCTCGAGGACGATCCGATCCTCCCCGAGAACGAGCCCGGCGAGGAGATGCGCGGCTTCCCGCTTTCGCGGACGAGCAGCCCCGACGGACGCTGGGCATACACCCTCTACGACGGCGGCAACATCTACCGCTATGGCGGGAAGCCGGGGGAGCCGTTCGTCCACGCGATCGACACCGTCGCGGGCGTCACCCTCTGCATCGACCTCGAGTTCGTCCCGGTCAACCGACTCGCGGCGGCCCGCCTGCAGATGAGCGCGGACGGGAGCGCCGTCGAGGTCACCGATCCCAGGGACGGCGTCCTGGGAACGATCGCGGTCGGGGCGGCAGAGGCCGAGGCCGAGGGCGACGACGATGGCTCAGACGACTCCACTGGAGCGGCGGCCGGCGAGGAAGGCGATGGGGGAGGCGGGGACGCGGCGGCGATCGCCCTGGGTGCGGGGGCACTGGCGCTCGCCCTCGGCGGGCGTCGCGCTCGTCGTTCGCAGGCGCCGGCCGGACGCCGAGGTGCCGGATGCGCCGCGTGTCAACGCTTAGGTAGCCGACCAACTCGCAAAAGAGGGGTCCAGGGACCACCGATTGCGAGTGGGCCGCCGGCGCGTCGCACTCGGGTGGCGGAAATCGTGGGGTATGTGACTTGACGGACACCGCCCGCCCGCCGATGATCGGGCCATGACCGCAGCCGCATCGCCACGCCGCATCGGGATCGTCGCCTTCGAGGGCGTCGAGGCGCTCGACGTCACCGGGCCCTGGGAGGTGCTCCACACCGCGGGGCTCTTCGCCCGCGACGTCCCCGAGCTCACCTGCATCACCGTCGACGGCCGCGACGTCCGCAGCTCGAGCGGCCTCTCCTTCCGCGCCGACGCCGCGATCGGCGACGTCGAGTCGCTCGACACGCTGATCGTCGCCGGGGGGCTCGGCGTCCAGGCGGTCGCCGAGGACGGGCGCCTGATCGACGGCATCCGCCGCCTGTCGCGGACCTCCCGCCGCACCGCATCCGTCTGCAGCGGCGCCTTCCTCCTCGCCGAGGCGGGCATCCTCGACGGCGTCCGCGCGACGACCCACTGGCTGCACGCCCCCGAGCTCGCGCGGCGGTTCCCGGCGGTCGAGGTCGACGCGGATCCCATCTTCATCCGCGAGGGCAACCTGCTCACCTCGGCCGGGGTCACCGCCGGGATGGACCTGGCGCTCGCGCTCGCCGACGAGGACCACGGCGCCGAGGTGGCGCTGAAGACCGCGCGGATGCTCGTCGTCTACGCACGCCGGCCCGGTGGGCAGTCGCAGTTCTCCGTCCAGCTGGAGAGCGGCGCGACCGAGGATCCGCCGCTCCGCGAGCTGCAGGCCTGGATCGCCGACCATCCCGAGGAGGACCTGAGCGTCGGCGCCCTCGCCGGGCGCCTTCACCTCTCCGAGCGGCAGTTCAGCCGCGTCTTCACCCGGGAGCTGGGAACGACGCCGGCCGACTACGTCGAGCGGGTCCGGGTGGAGCGGGCGCGCTCCCTGCTCGAGACCGACGGCGGCTCGCTGGAGAACGTCGCCTCCCGCTGCGGCTTCCCGAGCGCCGAGGTCATGCGACGCGCGTTCCGTCGCCGGCTCGGCACCAACCCGCGCGAGTACCGCGAACGCTTCCGCTCGCCGCTCCAGGCCTGACCCGGACCTCGAACCAGAAACCAACCAGGAGGAACCACCATGCAGATCGCCATCCCAATCTTCGACGGCTTCACCGCGCTCGACGCGATCGGTCCCTACGACGTGCTGTCCCGCATGCCCGGGGCGGAGGTCGTCTTCTGCGCTGAGGAGCCCGGGCCGAAGCGGACCGAGAGCGGGATGGTCGCCGTCATCGCCGACGCCGCGCTCGACGACATCCCGCGGCCCGACGTCTTCGTCATCCCGGGAGGGGTCGGCAACCGCGCGCACCTCGATCCCGACGGCGCCTACGTCCGCTGGATCGCCGAGGCTCATCCGCACACGCAGTGGAGCGCGTCGGTCTGCACCGGTTCCCTGATGCTGGCTGCCGCGGGGATCCTCGACGGCGTCGACGCGACGACCCACTGGGCCGCTCGCGATGCGCTCGCCGAGCTGGGAGCCAACCCGGTCGCCGAGCGGGTCGTCGAGCGCGGCAAGGTGATCATGGCCGCCGGGGTCTCCTCCGGAATCGACATGTCGCTGACGCTCGTCGAGCGCATCACCGGCCACGAGATGATCGCTCAGGCCATCCAGCTGGGAATCGAGTACGACCCGGACCCGCCGTACGACACCGGCTCGCTCGAGAAGGCTCCGCCGGAGCTCGTCGAGCTGGTCCTGGCCGCCCTCGAGCAGGAGGACGCAGAAGGCCGCGGAGCTGCATTCGCTCTCCCTCTAGCGAGCTCATCGGGGAGCGCTCACGGGCGGCGGGTAGATTCCCCCGCTCGTGAGCGCACCTGAGCAACGGATCTTCAGCGGCATCCAGCCGACCGGCCGCAAGCACCTCGGCAACTTCATCGGCGCGATCCGCCAGTACGTCGAGGGCCAGAACGCCGCCGCGTCGCCCGAGGCGGCGATCTACTGCGTCGTCGACCTGCACGCGATCACCGTCGACTACGACCCGCGGGAGCTGCGCGAGCGCGTCCACGACACGGTCGCGACCCTCCTCGCCGCCGGGCTCGATCCCGAGCGTTGCGTCCTCTTCCGCCAGAGCGACGTCCGCGAGCACTCCGAGCTCTGCTGGCTGCTGAGCGGGGTCACCTCCTGGGGGGACCTCAACCGCATGCACCAGTGGAAGACCAAGCGAGATCAGATCGAGAGCGGCACGGGGGGCTTCCTCTCTGCCGGTCTCTTCAGCTATCCGGTCCTCCAGGCCGCCGACGTGCTCGCCTACCGGGCGACCGAGGTCCCGGTCGGCGACGACCAGCGCCAGCACATCGAGCTGATGCGGGAGGTCGCGCGCCGCTTCAACGAGCGCTTCGGCCCGCCCGACGTCCTCGTCGTGCCCGAGCACCGGATCCCCGAGGTCGGCGCCCGGATCATGGACCTCCAGGACCCCTTCTCGAAGATGTCGACCACCGCCGGCGGCGAGGCCGGGCGGGTCTACGTCCTCGACGAGCCCGAGGCGATCCGCAAGAAGTTCCGCAGCGCGGTCACCGACTCCGGCCGCGAGGTGAAGCGCGGCAAGGGCAAGGAGGGGATCGCGAACCTCATCGACATCCTCGCCGTCGTCGGCGATCGCACCCCCGAGTCGATCGAGGAGGAGTTCGAGGGGGCCGGATACGGCGACTTCAAGGGCGCCGTCGGCGACGCGGTCGCCGAGTACCTCGCGCCGGTCCGCGAGCGCTACGCCGAGCTCCGCGCCGACGAAGCCGAGCTCGAGCGGGCTCTGGGAGCGGGGGCCGAGTCCGCCCGCGCGATCGCCGCTCCGGTGCTCGCCGACGTGCGCGACGCGATGGGCGTCGGCCCGCCGCGCTGACGCCGGCTCGCGCGACCGCACTCCAGGGCTTCGCCCGCGCCCTACGATGAGCGCAGCGTGGAATCGGCCTCGTTCGATCTGACCGCTACCCGCAGGCTGGCGGAGGAGCTGCGGGGGAACGTGCTGCGCGCGCTCAAGGTCAGCGACGGCGTCGTCCGCGATCTCCTCGTCGCCCTCTTCGCCGAGGGCCACGTCCTGATCGAGGATCACCCGGGAGTCGGCAAGACCGCCCTCGCCCGCGCCCTGGCCCGGTCGATCCGCGCCGACTTCTCGCGCATCCAGTGCACCGCCGACATGCTCCCGGCGGACGTCATCGGGACGATGGTCTTCAACCAGCGCGAGAGCCAGTTCGAGTTCCATCCGGGTCCCGTCTTCGCGAACGTCGTCCTCGTCGACGAGATCAACCGCGCCTCGCCGAAGACGCAGTCGGGCCTGCTCGAGTCGATGCAGGAGCGAAGCGTCACCGTCGACCGCCACACCCACGACCTCGCGCGCCCGTTCCTGCTGATCGCGACCCAGAACCCGCTCGAGTACGCGGGGACCTACCCGCTCCCCGAGGCGCAGCTCGATCGCTTCATGGTCCGGCTCGAGCTCGGCTATCCGAACCCGCGCGACGAGGCGGAGATGCTCGAGGACCACGCCGACACCGACCTGGTCGCGCAGCTCGAGCCGGTCGCCGACCTCGACGATCTGCGGCGAGCCCAGGAGGCCGTGGCGACCGTCCACGCGAGCACCCAGCTGCGGCGCTACGTCGTCGCCCTCGCGCAGGCCACCCGCGAGGACCCGCGGCTGGAGCTCGGCGCGAGCCCGCGCGCCGCCCTGATGCTCTTCCGGGCGGCGAAGGCCAACGCGGCCATCGAGGGCCGCGACCACGTGCTCCCCGACGACGTGCAGGCGCTCGCCCAACCCGTCTTCGCCCATCGCCTGCTGCTGGCGCCGGGCGCCCCCGACGAGGAGCGCACCGCCGCCGTGGCCGATGCGCTCGCGTCGGTCCCAGCCTTCTGAGGCGGTGGCGGGAGCGCGGACAACGCTCGCCCTCGGCGCCCTTCTGCTGCTCGCCGGGATCGTCCTCGCCGCCTACGCGCTCCTCGTCCCCGGCATCGCGCTCCTGCTCATCGGCGGCGTGCTCTCGGCCTGGGTGAGGCTCGCGAGCATCGGGGTCGAGGTCTCCCGGACCGGGATGCCCGCGCGCGTCGGGGAGGGGGAGGGCTTCGAGCTCGTCCATGAGGTGAGGGCGGGAAGGCTCCCGTTGCTCGGCGAGGTGGTCGACCCGCTCCTGACCGAGCCGCGGTCCTTCGGCGTCCGGCGCTCGCACGGGATCCGTCGCGCTGCGGAGCGAGGGCCGGCTGCTGCGCCGCGGCCGCCATCTCCTGCCCGCGCCCGCGGTCCGGATCATCGATCCGCTGGGAATCGTCTCGCGGCGGGTCGAGAGCGGGGGAGTGACGCCGATCATGGTTCTTCCCCGCGTCGAGCCGGTCTCGTTCGCGGCCGACGACGGGCCCTCGGGGGGTCGCCGCCGCGCGCCCGCCGGCGAGCTCGCCGAGCAGGGCCTGCGCGAATCGGCCGCCGACCCCGAGATCGAGGGGCTCCGGCCCTACCGCCCGGGGAGCCGCGCCTCGCGGATCTACTGGCCGGCGCTCGCCCGCGGTGAGGAGCTGCTCGAGCGCCACCTCTCGCCGGCGGCCGATTCGGGCCCGCTCGTGGTGCTCGACACGCGCGACGCCGATGACGGCGACGCGCTCGACCGCGCGGTCAGGGCCGCGGCGTCCCTCGTCGCCCACCTCGGTGGCCACGGCGGTTGCGAGCTGACCATCGGCGGGGACCATCGTCGCCACCGCATCACGGCTGATCCGGAGACCCTCCTCGCCGCACGCTCGGCGCTCGCGCTTGCGAGCGCGCGCGGCGGTTCCCCGCGACCCGGGGATCTGGGCGCCGCAAGCACGGTGATCTGGGTCAGCGCCGGCGGTGCGCGCCCGCCGTTCGGTCGCCGGACCTCCGGCGTCCTGATCACGCCGGAGGAGCGACCGGGCCGCGAGGCGCTGCTCACGGTTGCGGGCTGCTTCGGCTACCCCCTCGCCGCGGCGAGCGCCCGCTCGCCGAGTGACCGGGGCGGCGGCGTGAATCGCCCCTCGGCACAGCGACTGGCGGTGTTCATCGCGTTCGCCGCGCTGGCGGCCGGCGCTTGGGGGTCGCTCCTCGCCGACCCGCCGCTCGTCCGCCTCGGGATCGCCGTCGCGTTCATCGCGAGCCGCGGCCATCGCCCTCGGCTCGCTCCCGCTCGAGCGCCTGTCGCGGCCGCGGGCGGTCGGTGCGATCACCCTCGTGGCCGTCCTCGGCCTGCTGGCGGCCCTGGTCGCGCTCGGCGTCCCCGCACGCGGGCTGACGCCGTGGGGCTGGGACGGCCTCGCCGCCGACGTCGACGACGGCTTCGAAGGTCTCAGCGGCAGCTTCGACTACCCCTTCGCCGGAGGTGACCCGAGCTCTCGCTGGCTCCTGATCGCCGCGATGCCGGTGCTGCTGATGGCCGCCGCGGTGCTGGCGTTCGGCCGCCGGGACCGGTCCGCTCCCGCGCCGGTTGCGCTGGTGGTGCTGGTCGCCGCGTTCGCGGTCCCGGCGACGGTCAGGCCGGCGGCGGCGCCGCTGCTCTGGGGAGCCGTCCTGCTCGTCCTGATCTCGCTGTGGCTGTGGCAGCGGCCGGGCCGCTGGGTGGTCGCCGGCGCGACGGTCGCCTGCTTCGGCGCGGTCGCGGTTCCGATCGCTTCGGGGCTCGACACCCGCGATCCCGTGCTCGACTACCGCGACTGGAGCCTGCCCGAGCCCGCAGCCCGGCTCCACTTTCGAATGGGACCAGAGCTACGGCCCGATCGACTGGGAGCGGACCAGCGACGTGCTCCTGGAGGTCCGCACCGCGGAGCCGCGCTACCTCCGCGCCGAGGTGCTCGACGAGTTCTACGGCTACGCCTGGCAACGCTCCGAGAGCGGCGGCCGGGCGGTTCCCGAGGACGTCGACCCGACCGAGGGGACGCTCGCGGTCCGCGGCAACGACCGCTGGGTCACCCGCTCGCGGGTCTCCGTCTCCGGCTTGGAGAGCCCGCTGGTCCTCAGCCCCGGAACCGAGCTGGATCTCTCGGGCGTCGAGGGCGTCGACCGCGACGAAGACGGGACGCTGAACGTCGAGGGTGACCCGCTGTCGGAGGGCAGCGACTACGCGATCACCGCCTACGCACCCGATCCCTCGCCCGAGCTGATGCGGAAGCGTTCGACGAGCTACGGGGTCGATCTGAGGCGCTACGCCGAGATCGCGCTTCCCTACAGCGCTCCCGATCCCCGAAACCGGCCTGGTCTCGGTTCATCGCGTCACGATCCCCCTCTGGGGGAGCGGGATCCCGCTCACCTCGGTGGCGGAGACGGAGATCGAGGGCTCCCCCTACCTGCGGGTCGCCGAGCTGTCCCGGCGGCTCACGGCGGACCAGCCCTCGGCCTACGACGCCGTCCTCGCCGTCGAGGACTACGTGCGCGACAACGCGAACTACAGCGAGTCGCCTCCCGAGCGTCCGGTGCCGCTGAACGCGTTCCTCTTCGACGATCGGCTGGGCTACTGCCAGCACTTCTCCGGCGCGATGGCGCTCCTGCTCCGCTTCGCCGGGATCCCGACTCGCGTCGCCTCGGGGTTCACCCCGGGTGAGCGCCAGGGCCAGGACAGCTACTTGGTCACCGGCCTCGATGCCCACGCTTGGGTCGAGGTCTACTTCGAGGGGATCGGCTGGGTGCCCTTCGACCCGACGCCCGCCGAAGCCCCGAACCGCTCGCAGGCGGTGGCCGAGGAGGATTCCGGGCCGGCGGGCCCGGGTCGCCGTGGCGGCGGTGCCGACCGCGCGGCGTCGCGCGGTCGCGAGCCGCAGCTCGACGCCGGAGGCGGCGGGGAGCGGCCCCCGTTCCATCCGGGGCGAGCCGGTCCCCGCGGATGACGGCGGCTCGTCGCTCCTGCCCCTCGTTGCGGTGCCCGCGGTGCTGGCTGCGCTCCTGGCCCTCCTGACGCTGGCCCGAACGCTGCGCCACCGGCGGCTCGGGGAGGACGAGATCGCCGAGCGGGAGCTGCGTGAGCTCGCGGGAGCGCTGGGCCCGGCCGGGCTCCGGGATCCGGAGCTGACGACGCTGCGTCGGGTGCAGCTCCACTTCGAACGGCTGAACCTCCCCGCGGCGGCGTCCTACGCGGGGCGGCTCGCCCAGCGTCGTTTCGCCCGCTCCCCGGGAGCCCCGCCCACCCTCGGAGAGCGGCGGGCGGCCCGCCGTGAGCTCAGCGCGGGCGGCGGTCCGGTGCGTCGCCTGCGGATGCTGGTGGCGATGCCGCCGGGCGGCCCACGGTAAATAGATAAATGCGCCGCGCCTCCGGCGCGGCCCGCAGAATTGACGCGGCGTCGGATGCGCGAGATCAGCCCGAAAATGCGGCCTTCGCGCGCTTCGCCGACCGTCGCGGCACCTACTCTGTCCCCGTGCGTACGGCCGACCTCGAGCTCGACCTCGACGTCTTCGCGGGACCCTTCGACCTGCTGCTGGCGATCGTGCTCCGCGAGGAGATCAGCCTGCTCGAGGTGGAGCTCGGCGAGGTCGTCGTGGCCTACATCGCCCGCCTCGAGGAGACCGGCGAGCTCGAGCTGGAGGCGGCGACCGAGTTCCTCGTCCTGATCGCGGCGCTGCTCGAGCTCAAGTCGCGGCTGATGCTCCCGGCTCCCGAGGAGGCCGAGCTCGACCTCGGGCCTGAGGAGGCCGCCGACGAGCTGCTCGCGCGGATGCTCGAGTACCGCCGCTACCGCGACGCGGGCGCTGAGCTCTCCCGCCGCTTCGAGGCGGAGCGTCCCTACCTCTATCGCTCCGCGCCGCTGCCGGCCGAGCTGCGCCGGGTGTCGATCGAAGCGTCGCGTCAGGCCTATGACCCCGACCGCCTCGGCGTCGCGCTCGGCGACCTGCTCACGTCGCCCCCGAGGCCCGACACGAGCCACATCCGCCCGACCGTCTCGCTCGAGCTCCGGCTCGGCGTGCTCCGGGAGCTGCTCACCCGCGGCCGGGTGGACTTCGACGAGGCCTTCGGCAAGGAGGACCGGCTGACCCAGGCGGTGACGATCTTCGCGCTGCTCGAGATGTACAAGAAGGGCGAGGCGACTTGGACTCAGAAGGAGACCTTCGGATCGATCGAGATCGCCCAGGTGCCGGGCGACCGCAGGCGAGCGGAGGCGACGGCATGAGCCCGGACGTCGCGGAGGATGGCTCGGCGGCATCGCTGGCGCGCGTCATCGAGGCGCTGCTGTTCCTCTCGCCCGACGCAGTGCCGATCGGGGAGCTGATCGAAGCCTGCGAGGCGAGCGAGGTCCAGGTCCGGAACGCGCTCGACCTCCTCGCCGAGGAGCTCGCGCCCGGTCGTCGCGGCATCGTCCTGCGCGAGGTCGGCGGCGGTTACCTCCTTGCGAGCGACCCGAGCGCGGAGATGGCCGCGCGGCGGCTGCTCGCGCGGCCGAAGACGCCGCCGCTGACGCCGGCTCAGGCCGAGACGCTCGCGATCGTCGCCTACCTGCAGCCGGTCTCGCGGCCCGAGATCGCGCGGATCCGCGGCGTCAGCTCGGAGTCCGCCGTCCAGACGCTGACCGAGCGCGGCCTGATCGAGGAATCCGGCCGCTCCCGCTTCGGCGCCGTCATCTACCGGACGACCGAGCTCTTCGAGCGCCTCTTCGGCCTCAGCGGGCTCGACGATCTCCCCGATCCCGCGAAGTTCGACCCGACTCCCGACGACGCCGCGGCGCTGCGCGAGCGCCTCCTCAAGGCGGGCGAGCAGCGGGCCACGACCTGAGGATGCGGCTGGAGCTCCGCCCGGGCGAGCTGGCGATCTGCCGGCTCGGCGCGGGCGATCGCGGTCCCGGAGTGGGCCCGCGGCGAGACCGTCGCGACGCTGCGCAACGAGGAGGAGCTCTCGATCGTCTGCGCCGCCGACGCGGTCCCCGACGACGTCCGGGCCGACCGGGGCTGGCGGCTGCTTCGCCTCGCCGGCACCCAGGACCTCACGCTGACCGGGGTGCTCGCCGCCCTCCTGCAGCCGTTGGCTCAGGCCGAGGTGCCGATCTTCGCCATCTCCAGCTTCGACACCGACCACCTGCTCGTGCCGGGCGCGCGCCTCGATGACGCCGTCGCCGCGCTCGTCGCCGCGGGCCATGAAGTGACGGGTCGCCAGACCATCTAGCGTCACTGGAGTGCGCCTCGCCAAGTACCTAGCCCACTGCGGCGTCGACTCGCGTCGCGGCGCCGAGAAGCTGATCGCCCACGGCGTCGTCACGGTCGGCGGCGAGCGCGTGACCGATCCCGCTCGCGACGTCGACGCCTCGAGCGGCGTCGAGGTCAACGGCACCCCGGTGCTCCCCGAGCCCCACGAGGTCTGGATGGTCAACAAGCCCGAGAACGTCACCTCGACCGCTCGCGAGCCGGGTCGCCGCCGCCCGGTCACCGCGCTCGTGGAGTCCAAGCGCCGGCTCTATCCGGTCGGCCGGCTCGATGCCGACTCCACCGGGTTGATCCTGCTGACCAACGACGGCGAGCTCGCCAACCGGCTGACCCACCCGCGCTACGGCGTCCCGAAGACCTACCGGGCCGAGCTCCGCGGGCCGATCAGCGAGGTGGAGCTGCGCCGCCTCGCCGAGGGCGTGAAGCTGGACGACGGGCCGACCCATCCCGCCGAGGCGCGGCGCCTCGGCGAGCGCGAGATCGAGATCACGATCCGCGAGGGCCGCAACCGCCAGGTCAGGCGGATGATCCAGAAGGTGGGCAACGAGGTGGCCTCCCTGCAGCGGACCCGGTTCGCCTCGCTCGAGCTCGGCGATCTCAAGCTGGGAGCTTCGCGGGAGCTCACCCGGTCGGAGCTGAGGCGGCTCTGGAAGGATGCCGGTCCGATGCAGGAACCGAAGACAGTCCAAGGAGCCTGAAGAGGGGGAGGACCGGTGAGCGCCACCGAGCGCGTCTTCGCGTTGCGCGGCGCCGTTCAGGCCGACGCGGAACGACCGCGAGTCGATCCTGGCTGCGACCGACTCCCTGCTGCGGGAGATGATCGCCCGCAACGAGCTCGAGCCCGAGCAGATGATCTCCTGCATCCTGACCTGCACCGAGGACCTCAACGCCGAGTTCCCCGCGGTGGCGGCGCGGGCCCTGGGGCTGAACGACGTCCCGCTCCTCTGCACCCGCGAGCTCGACGTTCCCGGCTCGATGCCGCGCGTGATCAGGACGATGGTCCACTACTACGCGCCCGCCGACAGCAAGCCCGCCCACACCTACCTTGGAGCGGCGGCCGGCCTGCGCTCCGACATCGCCGCGGCGCAATGAGCAGCATCCGATACTCGAAGCGGGTCGATGCCCTGCCCCACTACGAGGGCGGGATGGACCTCGAGCGCGCTCGCCGCACCTTCGAGTCCTCCGACATCATCAAGCTCGCCTCGAACGAGTCGCCGTGGGGCCCGCACCCGAAGGTCCTCGAGGCGGTCGGCGCCGCGGCGGCGAGCTCCAACCGCTACCCGGACCAACACGCGGCCCTTCTCCGCAGCCGGCTCTCCGACCGCTTCGGGCTCGATCCGGGAGGGATCGCCGTCTCCAACGGCTCCTGCGAGATCCTCCTCGCCGCCGCCCTCGCCCTCTGCGAGCCCGGTGACGAGATCGTCTACGCGTGGCCGTCGTTCTCGATGTACCCGCAGCTGGGACCGCTCTCGGGCGCGCGGGAGGTCCCCGTTCCGCTCAACGACCGCTACGAGCACGACCTCGACGCGATGGCGGCGGAGGTCACCGTCGCCACGCAGCTCGTGATCGTCTGCAACCCGAACAACCCCACGGGAACGGCGCTCCCGGTCTCCCAGATCGAGGCGTTCCTCGAGCGGGTCCCGAGCCACGTCACCGTGATCCTCGACGAGGCCTACGTCGAGATGCAGATCCTCGACGACCCCGACGCGAGCACCGATCTGCTGCGGAGGTTCCACAACCTCGTGCTGCTGCGCACCTTCAGCAAGGTCTACGGCATGGCCGGCCTCCGCTGCGGCTACGCACTCGGCTCCGCCCGCTTCCGCGCCGGCATCGATGCCGTCCGCCAGCCCTTCAGCATCAACCTGCTCGCTCAGGCAGCCGGGGCCGAAGCGCTCCTGCACGGCGACGACGTCGTCGACCGGGTCGAGAAGACGATCATCGAGCGGGTCGAGATGGAGGAGGCGCTCCACGAGATGGGCCTGACCACCTCCGAGACCCAGACCAACTTCTCCTGGATCAACCTCGGCGACCGCGACGAGGCGGCGATCGTCGAGGGCCTCGGTCGCGCCGGCGTGATCGTCCGCTCGGGCGAGCTGCTCGGCGGTCCCGGTCACATCCGCGTGACCTACGGGACCCCGGCCGAGAACCAGCGCTTCCTGAGCGCGCTGCGTGATCTGCTCTGAGCCCAGATGGCGGGAGGGCGCCCGCGTCAGCGCCCACGGGGTTGACTCCCGTCTCCCGCCCCTGCTAGAACTGCCGGACCGATGAGCCGCATGTGCAGCATCACCTCCGACGCCGGGACCCCGGTCCTCTCGTCGCGCGCGCATTCCTGGCTCTGGTATCCGCGATTTAGCTAGGCGTCCGGCCTGGGCCTCGGCCCAACCGAATTTCTGAGCCCTCGAGCTCATCACCGGACGCCGTCACCGGACCCCATGCGGGTCACCAAGGACTCGCGAGTACCACTTCCCGGAAGGCATTGAGATGAAGACCAAGACGAACGAGATCGAAGTCGGCGGCCGACGAGTCGGTGGCGACGGCTTCACGCTGATCGCCGGCCCATGCACCGTCGAGAGCCGCGAGCAGATGCTTGCGGTCGCCGACTCCGTCGCCGCGGGCGGCGCCGACATGCTCCGCGGGGGCGCCTACAAGCCGCGGACCTCGCCCTACTCGTTCCAGGGGCTCGGTCAGGAGGGTCTGCGGCTGCTCGCCGAGGCGAAGGAGGAGACGGGTCTCCCGATCGTCACCGAGCTGCTCGATGTCCGTGACGTCGAGGACGTCGTCGGGGTCGCCGACGTGATCCAGGTCGGCGCGCGCAACATGCAGAACTACTCGCTGCTCACCGAGATCGGCCGAACCGACTGCGCCGTGCTGCTCAAGCGCGGGCTCTCGGCGACGCTCGCCGAGCTGCTGAGCGCGGCCGAGTACATCCTCAAGGAGGGCAACGAGCGGGTGATGCTCTGCGAGCGCGGGATCCGCACCCACGAGACGGCCTACCGGTTCACGCTGGACCTGCTGGCGATCCCGGCGCTGAAGGAGATGACCCACCTGCCGGTGATCGTCGACCCGAGCCATGCGGCGGGCCGCCGCGATTGGGTCGAGTCGATGTCGCTCGCCGCGGCAGCGGCCGGCGCCGATGGGCTGATCGTCGAGGTCCACAACGATCCCGACAACGCGATCTGCGACGGACCGCAGTCGCTTCCCACCGATGGTTTCGCCGAGTACGCCGATCGCGTCCGCCGCGCGGCTGAGCTGGCCGGGAAGGGGACCGGGGTCGCCGCCTGAGCGGTGACTCCGGCGCGGGCCCCGGTCCATCTAGGCTGGCTCGATGCGCATCGCTGTCCTCGGCGTGGGGCTGATCGGGGGCTCGATCGGCCTTGCGGCACGCAACCGCCTCGAAGCCGAGGTCGTCGGCTTCGATCCCGGAGCCGGCGGCGCTGAGCGTGCGCTCGACCTCGGCGCGCTCGACCGCGCCGCGGGCTCGGTCGCCGAGGCCGTCGACGGAGCGGACGTCGTCTTCTGCGCCGCGCCCGTCGTCGCCCTGCCGGCGCTCGTCGCCGAGGCGCTGGCCGCCACCGGCGACGGCACCGTGGTCACCGACGTCGGCTCGACCAAGCGGGCGCTGGTCGACGCGATGGCGGGGGAGGGTCGCTTCATCGGCGGCCACCCGCTCGCCGGCGCCGAGACCGCGGGGGTCGAGGGCTCCCGCGCGGACCTCTTCGACGGTGCCCGCTGGTACCTGACGCCCGGCCCGAGCTCGGAGGGCGTCCTGTTCGAGCGCCTGCGCCGCCTGCTCGACGACCTCGGCGCTCGGCCGCAGGCGATCGAGGCCTCGGTTCACGATCGCGAGATGGCGATGGTCAGCCACCTTCCGCACGTCCTCGCCAACGTGCTGGTCGCGGTGGCCTCGGGCTCGCTGGGAGACGAGACCGACCGCCGGGCCGAGGTCGGCCGCAGCTTCCGCGACTCCGTCCGCGTCGCCGGCGCGAACCCGGCGATCTGGGCCGACATCTTCAGCTCGAACTCCGAGGCGATCGCGGCGGAGATCGACGTCGCGGCAGAGCGCCTGCGCGAAGCGGGGGAGCTGATCCGCAGCGGCGACCGGAAGGCGCTCGCGGAGTGGCAGGGATCGGTTCGCGACGAGCGCCGGCGGCTGCTCGCCGAGCACGTCGGCACCGGCGAGCTGACCGAGCTGCGGGTCGCGGTCCAGAACCAGCCCGGCATCGTCGCCGAGATCGCCCTCGCCCTCGGCAACGCCGGGGTCAACATCGCCGACATGTCGCTCTTCCCCGCGGCGGACGGCCGCACCGGCGCGATCTCGCTCTGGATCGACGGCGCCGCGGCGGCCGAGCGCGCGGCCGGGATCGTCTCCGGGCTCGGTCTCTCCGTCAGCTCGGTGCCGGCGGGCGGATCGTGACCGGGGTGCGCTTCGATCCCGCCGGGCCGCTCGAGGGCTCGCTCCGCGCCCCGCCGGACAAGTCGATCTCACATCGCGCCGCGCTGCTCGGGGGCTTCGGATCGGGCCGGACCCGGGTCTCCCGCTACCTCGACTCCGCCGACACGCGGAGCACGCTTGCGGCCGTCGAGGCGCTCGGAGCCCGGGTGGACATCCTCGACGCAGCCGACGGCGCGCTCGAGGTCGAGATCGGCGGCTTCGGCCTCCGCGGCGCGTCCGCTCCCGCGGGGCCGATCGACGTCGGCAACGCGGGCACGCTGATCCGCCTCATCAGCGGGCTGCTCGTCGGCCAGGAAGGCGAGCGGTTCCTGCTCGACGGCGACGCCTCGATCCGCCGCCGGCCGATGGGGAGGGTGACCAGGCCGCTGGCGCGGATGGGAGCCAAGATCCTCGCGACCGAACGAGGACTTCGCGCCGCTGACGATCATCGGCACGCCGCTCGAGCCCGCCGAGCACCGTCTGACCGTCGCATCCGCGCAGGTCAAGTCCTGCCTGCTCCTCGCGGGGATGCTGGCGACCGAGGGGCCGACCTCGGTGATCGAGCCGGCCCTGACCCGCGACCACACCGAGCGCATGCTGCGCGCGGCGGGGGTCCGCGTCTCCGAGGAGCGCCGGCCCGGGCTGCCGACCTCACCCGCGCCGGGCACGATCTCGGTCGAGCCGGTCGAGGGCTTCGAGCTCCCTGATCTGAGCGTTCCCGGCGATCCGTCCTCCGCCGCCTTCCACCTCGTCGCCGCGCTGATCACCCGCGGAAGCGACGTCAGCGTGTCGGGCGTCGGGCTCAACCCGACGCGCATCGGGCTCCTCGGGATCCTCAACCGGATGGGCGCGATCGTCGAGGTCACCGAGGACTCCTACGAGGCCGGTGAGCCGGTCGGGACGATCCGCGCCCGGTGGGGCTCGCTGAAGGCGACGCGCGTCCAGGCGGCCGAGGTGGCGCTCACGATCGACGAGCTGCCGCTGGTCGGCCTGCTCGGAGCCTTCGCCGAGGGAGACACGGTCGTCGCCGGAGCCGAGGAGCTGCGCCACAAGGAGTCGGACCGGATCGCCGGCGTCGTCGACGCGATCCGCGCGATGGGCGGTGAGGCCGAGGCGTTGCCGGACGGCTTCGTGGTCACCGGGACGGGCGGGCTGAGGGGTGGCGCGGTCGACTCGCGCGGGGATCACCGCCTGGCGATGCTGGGAGCCGTCGCGGGCTTGGCGTCCCAGGAGGGAGTGGTGGTCGAGGACTTCGGCGCGGCCGGTGAGTCGGTCCAGCTGACCCGCGGCGTTCGAGGCGGACCTGCGCAGCCTCGCAGGCTGCCTCGTCCACCGTATGCGTGGAAGCGCCCCGCATCCACGAAAACCGAACCGCCGTCTACCCTCCTCGCGCCATGGTCATCGCCATCGACGGTCCCGCCGGGGCCGGAAAATCCACTGTTGCCAGGGCGCTCGCCGAGCGCCTCGGTGCCACGTACCTCGACTCCGGGGCCATGTACCGGAGCGTCGCGCTGCTCGCCGTCCGCGCCGGCGCCGACCCGGACTCCGCCGCTGAGATCGAGCCGCTGGCGCAGGAGCTCGACATCGGCATGGACGGCCGCACCATCTCCGTCGGCGACGAGGACGTCACCGCGGCCATCCGCACCCCCGAGGTGACCGCCGTCGCCTCTCGCGTCTCCGTTCATCGCGGTGTTCGCGAGGCCATGGTCGAGCGGCAGCGCCATCTCCTCGAGCACGGCGCCTGGGTCGCCGAGGGTCGCGACATCGGCACGGTCGTCTACCCGGAGGCCCCGCTGAAGGTCTTCCTCACCGCCTCCGACGAGGAGCGCGCGCGCCGCCGAGCCGGCGAGAGCGGGGAGGACGCCGGCGCGGTCCTCGTCGCCCAGCGCGAGCGTGATGCGCGCGACACCGAGCGTGAGCTCGGCGCCCTCGCAGCGGCGCCCGACTCCGTCGAGGTCGACACGACGGGCCTCGAGATCGACGCGGTGATCGACCGCATCGCCGCGATCGCCTCCGAGCGGGGGCTGACGTGAAGGTCGCGGTCGTCGGCTACCCGAACGCCGGCAAGAGCACGCTCGTGAATCGCCTGGCGGGAGGGCGCGAGGCGATCACCCAGGCCGAACCCGGTGTCACCCGCGATCGCAAGGAGATCGACACGGAGTGGAACGGGTTGCCGATCACCCTGATCGACACGGGCGGGGTCGACATGTCCGCCGAGGACTCGCTCTCGCGGTCGGTCCAGCACCAGGCGCGCGAGGCGATCGCCGACGCCGACGCGATCCTGCATGTCGTCGACGCGCGCGCCGGGCTCGGACCCGGCGACGCCGAGGTCGCCGCGCTCCTCCGCGCCGCGCCGCAGCCGGTGATCCTGGTCGCCAACAAGGTCGACGATCCCCGCGACGTCCACCTCCTCGCCGATCTCCACGGCCTCGGCCTCGGGGAGCCGCTCCCGGTTTCAGCGACGCACGGCCTCGGCACCGGCGACCTCCTCGACCGGATCGTCGGCCTGGACATCGAGCCGGGGGACGCGGACCGGAACGCCGGCCTGCCGCGGATCGCGATCCTCGGGCGCCCGAACGTCGGCAAGTCGTCGCTCCTGAACGCCCTGCTCGGATCGGAGCGGACGATCGTCAGCGACGTCGCCGGCACGACCCGCGACTCGATCGACACCCGGGTGGAGCTCGATGGGCGCGAGGCGCTGCTGGTCGACACCGCCGGGATCCGCCGTCGTTCGAAGCTTCCCGACTCGGTCGACTACTACGCCCAGCTGCGCGCCGAGCGAGCCGCGGAGCGGGCGGATGTGGCGATCCTCGTCGTCGACGCCTCCGAAGGGGTCACCTCCGAGGACCTGCGGATCGGCGAGCTTGCGATGTCGGCGGGCTGCGCGACGCTCGTCACGCTCAACAAGTGGGACATCGTCGAGCTCGACCTCGACGACGCGAAGGCCCGGATCGAGCGGCGCCTGCGCCTGCGCCCGCCGGTGATCACGCTGTCGGCGCTCAAGGGCCGCAACCTGCAGAAGGTCCTGCCGAAGGCCCTCGAGCTCGCCGACCGCCGCGACTCGCGCGCCCGCACGCCGGAGCTGAACCGGATCGTCGACGACGCGGTCGCGAAGGTGCCGCCGCCGTCGAAGCGCGGCCGTCGCCTGCGGCTCTACTACGCGGCGCAGGTCGGGGACGCGCCGCCGCGGATCGCGATCCAGGTCAACGACCGGCAGCTGATCAACCGGGACTGGTCCTTCTACCTCGAGAACCACCTGCGCGCGGCGCTGAACCTCGACGGCATCCCGCTCATCATCGACTTCGTGCCGCGCAAGCGAGCGCGCACATAGCCGCCGGCGGGACCCTGACCGGGTCCGGGCCGCCCCCGATGGGTCTATAAAGGCCCGGTGGCGCGGGAGCGACGGATCGGGCTGGCGCTTGAACGCCTGCGGCGCTTTAGGGGCGGATCCGAGGCGACCCCTGGCGAGCCGGCCCCGAAGTCACCGGAAGCCCGGAGCCGGCCGGAGCCGGATCCCCGGAGCCCGAAGCGCCGGAGGTCGAACCCGAGCCACCGACGGGTGAGCAGCTCTCCCTCGGAGATCTGAACTCGGGCCGTCGCGAGGCGTTGATGACGAGGCTCAAGGAGGTCCGCGAGCGGGCCGCCCGGCCGGCGCCGAGCGCCGCCACGACGGCCCCGGGCAAGCCGCAGGCGTCCGAGCCGGCCGAGCCGACCGAGGACGCTCGCCTCAGCGCCTCCAGCGCCCGGCAAGGCCCGATGCCGCGGCTGAGCCGAAGAAGCCGGACGCGCCGGCCGACCCCGGCAAGGCCGCCGCTCCGGCGGGCGCCGAGCCCGGGCTGGGCGATCGCGCCTCGGCCCTCGCCAAGGCCGGCCCGCCTTCGCGTCGCCGCCGGCAGCGCTGCCGTCACCCACCGCTGGCAGGGGCTGCCGACGGTCGCCCGTCAGCGGATCGCCGCCGGCGCGATCGTCGCGGCCGGTGGTCGCGATCGTCATCTGGGTCCTGATCCCCGCGGCTCCGTGTGGCGCGCCGGGCGGCGATGCCTGCCCGGCCGAGGACAGCGCGATCGAGCTCGTCCCCGCCGATGCCCTCGCCTACGCGCACGTGGACATCGACCCCGAGAGCGGCGAGCTCGCCGCGGCGAAGGCCTACGCGGAGCAGCTGCCCGCTGCTCGGGAGCCTCGCCCTCGGCTCGGTCTCGAAGGTCGACGGCACCCCCGTCAACTTCGCCTCCCAGATCTCGCCGTGGGCCGGCGACGAGGCGGCGATCGCGGTGCTGCCCTCCGCGCTCGAGGACCCGACGGTGACCTTGATCGAGGCCGAGGACGACGACGCCGCCCGCGACTTCGCCGATGGCGTGGTCGGCGAGGGGAGCGATCTCGAGGTCGGTGGTGTCGAGGTCAACGTCGGCGAGGACGGACGCGCCTACGCGCTGCTGGACGGGTTCCTGATCATCGGCGGCGAGGACGCCGTCACGGCGATGATCGAGGAGGACGCCGGGAGCCTCGCCACCGCCGCCGTCGCGTCGGGGATCGACGACCTTCCCGACGATCGCTTCGCCTACGCCTTCCTCTCCGGCGACGGCGCCCGTGCGCTCATCGCCTCGGAGCCCGCGCTCTCGCCCCTCAACACGTTCGTGAACGCCGCGGGCACCAGCGGGGTCGTCGCGTCCCTCGGCTTCGAGGGGGGCCGCGCTTCGCTGACGATCCGCAGCGACCAGGACCCCGAGCTCGTCGGCGACAACCCGGGCTTCTTCTCCGCCCTGCCGCAGTTCGAGCCG
Organism: uncultured Solirubrobacterales bacterium; assembly: GCA_963740845.1. Classification (GTDB taxonomy): domain Bacteria; phylum Actinomycetota; class Thermoleophilia; order Solirubrobacterales; family 70-9; genus RHKX01. The sequence goes on along the minus strand of CAVUFM010000018.1, from coordinate 347,614 downwards.
ACCCTCGCCTCCGACGTCGGCGCCGACGCCCTCGCCTACGTCGGCCTCGGCGGTCCGGCGACCAGCGTCGAGTCGCTGCTCTCCCGGGCGCAGGTCGAAGCGCCCGCGCTCGCCCGCGCCTTCAACGACGCCGAGCAGGACCTCAGGAAGTCCGGCGGGGTGAGCATCACCGACGACCTGCTGCCGCTGCTGGGAACCGAGGCGGCGCTGTCGGTCGAGCCGGTGGCGGAGGAGGCACCGACGCAGACGCCCGGAGTCGTCGCGCCCGCGGGCGTGCCGTACGTCAGCGTCCTCGCCAAGGGCGTCGACAGCAAGGCCGCCGCGCAGGACCTCGCCGATCTGCAGAAGCCGCTGACCGAGGCACTCGCGCCGCGCGGTGGCGAGGCGGCGGGGCAGGTCGCGGTCTTCGAGCCGCTGCAGATCGCCGGGATCGAGGCGCAGTCGCTCAACGTCAGCTCGAACGTCGATCTCACCTACGCGACCTACGACGACCGCCTCGTCGCCGCGACGAAGCCGCTCGGCGTCGCCCAGGCGCGCGCTGGAGGGGACGGCCTCGCCGAGTCCCCTGACTTCCTCGGAGTGACGGAGGGAATGCCCTCCGAGGTCTCGATGATCGCCTACCTGGACCTTCGCGACCTGCTCGCGCTCGGCGAGCAGGCAGGCCTCGCGGCGGATCCCGCCTACGCGCGCATTGCGCCCGATCTGCGGACGCTGCAGGCGGCCGCGGTCGCCGTGGACGACTCCAGCGACATCGTCCGCACCGACATCAACCTCACCCTCGGGGATCCGCAGGAAGTCGCCCCCGATGCCGCCGCGCTCGGGTCCGAATAGCATTCCCCGTTCACGAAATCAGGATCAAACCGCTGAAGCGAGGAACCGAAAAGAGATGACCGAGATCGAGCTGGCCGACAACGAGCATCTGTTCACGTCGGAGTCGGTGACCGAGGGTCACCCCGACAAGATGTGCGACCAGATCTCCGATGGCGTCCTCGACGCCATCCTCGCCGAGGATCCCGACGGGCCGCGTCGCCTGCGAGACGCTCGTGAACACGGGCCTCGTGGTCGTCAGCGGCGAGATCTCGACCTCCGCCTACGTCGACATCCAGAAGATCGCTCGCGAGACGATCGACCGCATCGGCTACAACCAGGGCGAGTTCGGCTTCGACGCCAAGAGCTGCGCCGTCCTCAGCGCGATCGACGAGCAGTCCCCCGACATCGCCCAGGGCGTCGACGAGGCCCTCGAGGTCCGCGAGGGCTCCGAGGAGGAGGAGATCGAGAAGGCCGGCGCCGGCGATCAGGGAATGATGTTCGGCTACGCGACGAACGAGACCAAGGCGCTGATGCCGATGCCGATCCAGATCGCGCACGAGCTCGCCCATCGCCTCGCCGCGGTCCGCAAGGACGGCACCCTCGACTACCTCCGTCCCGACGGCAAGACCCAGGTGACGATCCGCTATCGCGACGGCGTCCCGGTCGAGATCGTCCGCGTCCTGATCTCCACCCAGCACGGCCCCGAGGCCGAGCACTCCCAGATCGAGAACGACCTCTGGGAGCACGTGATCAAGCCCGTGCTCGACGCCGATCACGCCGACATGTACGACGCGGAGTCGCTGCGCGAGTCCCTGCTGATCAACCCGACCGGCAAGTTCGTCATCGGCGGCCCCGTCGGCGACGCCGGCCTCACCGGCCGCAAGATCATCGTCGACACCTACGGGGGAGCCGCCCGCCACGGCGGCGGCGCCTTCAGCGGCAAGGACCCCTCGAAGGTCGACCGCTCAGCCGCCTACGCCGCACGCTACGTCGCCAAGAACGTCGTCGCCGCCGGCCTCGCCGACCGCTGCGAGGTCCAGGTCGCCTACGCGATCGGCGTCTCCCACCCCGTCTCGATCATGGTCGAGACGTTCGGCACCGGCAAGGTCTCCGACGTCAAGCTGACCGCTGCGGTCCGCGAGGTCTTCGACCTCCGCCCGGGCGCGTTCCGCCGCTACCTCGACCTGCACCGGCCGATCTACCAGCGCACCGCCGCCTACGGCCACTTCGGCCGCGAGGACGGCGGCGAGGGCTTCACCTGGGAGCGCACCGACCGCGTCGACGCGCTGCGCGAGGCCGCCGGGGTCGAGGCCGCCGCGGTCTTCGAGGGAGCCGCGCGGAGAACGCGCATTCCGCGGCCTCCGGGCGTCGCGGCCCGCGCGCAGCGCGGCGGCGGCAGGCGGCGGGTCGTCGTTGCGGTAGTCGCCGAGGCCTGAGGACGTCGTGTCCTCGGAGTGCCGCAGCGCCTGCGGCTCGGTTCCGTGGTGGACCTTGTCGACGACCTGCTCGGGCTGGGCGACGCCCGCGAAGACGAAGTCGCCCTCGGAGTCCCGGGCGGCGGTGTCGAAGTCGACGTCGCCGATCTGCAGGATCCGCTGGAGGAGGCCCTGGCGGTAGTTGACGTCCTGAACGCGCTCGATCTTCGTCTCCTGGACGTCGCGAGAGATGATCCCGTGCTTGATGTAGAGCCGGCGCGTGGTGATCATGTAATCGGTCGCCACGCGGCGGATGAAGCCGACCAGGACGACGAGCGCCGAGCCCACGACGAGGACGGCCGTTGCAATCGCGGTGCTGTCCCCGAGCCAGAGGATCAGCGCGAAGATCACGGCGACCAGCAGGATCCCCTTGATGTAGAAGTCGAGGATCGCCCGCCAGGACGGGTGGCCTTCGAAGATGACCCGCTCTCCCGGGCCGAGGTTCAGCGCCATGGCGGGCAACATATACCCAGCGGCCCCGGATCGCTCGCCGCCGGACGCCGTACCTTGGCCCGTCACGTGATGAAGATGGAGATCGCCAGGGTCGAGCCGATAACGACGACGCGCGCCCTGCGCGGCCCCTACGACTACCGGCTGCCCGAAGGCATGCGGGATGTCGAGGTCGGCTCCCTGCTGATGGTGCGCTTCGCCAACCGCCGGATGCTCGCCGTCGTCGTCGGAGCTCGCGGACGAGAGCGAGCTGCCCCCAGAGCGGCTGGCGGAGCCGATCGAGGCGCTCGAGGCCGGAACGCCCGCCGAGCTCGTGCGGCTCGGCCTCTGGGTCGCCGAGCGCTACTGCTCGACCGCCTCGCGCGGGCTCTCGCTGGTGCTCCCTCCCGGCTCCGGCGGCGGCGCCCGTCCTCGCACCGCGAAGGCGCGAACCGAGCGACGGGCCGCGATCACCGACGCCGGCCGCAAGGCTTTAGGAGAGGAAAGGCTGGGCGGGAGGCAGCAGGCGGCGCTCGAGCTGCTCGCCGCCGCCGAGGAGGTGACCGGCGCGGAGCTGACCGCCGCCGGCGCCGGCTCCGACGTGCTCCGGCGGCTCGAGGATCGCGGGTGGGTGACCCAGCGCGCGGCCGAGGTCCGACGCCGGCCGCAGATCTCGAGGGTGGGGGCGAGGGGCGGATCGATCCGGCTCTCCGCCGACCAGAACGCCTCCGTCGCGGCGATCGTGGCCTCGCTCGACGGGGACGGCCCGCGCGAGCGGCTCCTCCACGGCGTCACCGGCTCGGGGAAGACCGAGGTCTACCTCGCCGCGATCGAGGCGACGCTCGAGCGGGGGAGGAGCGCGATCCTGCTCGTCCCCGAGATCGGGCTGACGCCGCAGACGCTCGGCCGGGTCGCCTCTCGCCTCGGCGACCGCGTCGCGGTCATCCACTCCGCGCTCAGCGAGGGCGAGCGCTTCGACGAGTGGCGACGGCTGCGCTCCGGGGAGGCGCGCGTCTGCGTCGGGCCGCGATCGGCCGTGTTCGCGCCGCTCTCGGACCTCGGGCTGATCGTGATCGACGAGGAGCACGACTCCTCCTACAAGCAGGAGGGCGACCCGCGCTACGACGCGCGCGCCGTCGCCCGCCACCGCGCGGCCGAGGCCGGTGCGGTCCTGGTCGCCGGGACCGCGACGCCGCGGCCGGAGAGCTGGGAGTCGATGGAGCGGCTCGAGCTGCCGGAACGGGTCGACGGGCGGCCGCTCCCCCCGGTCGAGCTGCTCGACATGCGCGAGGCCGACCCGCGCTCCGGACCGCTGCATCCGACGGCGCGGGACGCGCTGGCGAACCTCGAGGGAGGCGCGAAGGCGATCGTCATGGTCAACCGCCGCGGCTTCGCCCCGCACCTGAGCTGCGCCGCCTGCGGCGAGGCTGTGAGCTGCCCCTCCTGCGACGTCTCGCTCGTCCTCCACCTGCGGACGGGGCTGCTCGGCTGCCACCACTGCGGCCACACCGAGCCGCCGCCCCGCGAGTGCCCCTCCTGCGGGTCGGTCTCGATCGTCCGCCACGGCGCCGGGACCGAGCGGATCGAGCAGCTCGTCGGCGAGCTCGTCGCCCCCGCCGGCGTGTTCCGGCTCGACGCCGACACCGCCGGGAGGAAGGGCGGCCACGCCGAGGTCCTCGCGGCCTTCGAAGCTGCCGAGGGCGGGGCGCTCGTCGGCACCCAGATGGTCGCCAAGGGCCACGACTTCCCCGATGTCGCCCTCAGCGTGCTCGTCGACGCGGACTCGACGCTCCGCTACCCCGACTTCCGCGCGGAGGAGCGGACGTTCGCGCTGATCGCGCAGCTGGCGGGGCGCAGCGGCCGCGGCGAGCGGGGCGGGCGCGTGCTCATCCAGACCCTCGCCCCGAGCGCCGACCCGGTCGTGGCCGCCGCCGCCCACGACGCGCCCGGCTTCCTCGCCGGAGAGCTCGAGCGGCGCCGCGAGTTCGGCTACCCGCCGTTCTCCTCGCTGATCGCGGTCGAGCTGACCGGCCCCGACGAGGCGCGGCTGACGGCCGTCGCCGACCGGCTGGTCGAGGTCATCAGGCCGGCGCTCGGCGACCGCTCCGAGCTGCTGGGACCGGCGCCGCGCTTCCGCCGCCGCAACCGCTTCCGGCGCCGGCTCCTGGTGAAGACGCTGGACCCGGGGCGCGACGCAACCGCGATCGGCGCGGCGATCGCGGCCCCGGAGCTGGCGGCCGAGCTGAGGGGCCTGACGATCGCGGTTGACGTGGATCCTCAGTAGTAGATACCTCCCGAGACTCGCGTGGCGGACTCGCGGCGCCGCTCGACATTGCGCCGAGACTCCGCGGGCCCGCTCGCCACTTCGGGACCGGCGTGCCGTCCGTAGAATCGCCCGCCGTGGCCGACGAACACGAGATCCAAGGTGAGCTGAGCGAGGAGGAGGTCGAGGAGGCCTCCTCCGAACGCCTCGAGCGCCGCCGCCTCGCGCTCTCGGAGGTCCGTCAGTTCGGCGACCCCGTCCTGAAGTCACGCGCTTCCGAGATCACCGACTTCGGACCCGAGCTCGCGGCCGAGTCCGAGCGGATGATCGCCCTCATGCGCGAGGCGATGGGGATCGGCCTCGCGGCCACCCAGGTCGGCGTGATGCGCCGGATGCTCGTCTTCCAGGCCGGTCCCGACGCCGCGCCCCGGGCGCTGATCAACCCGGTCCTCGAGTGGAGCTCCGACGACCTCGTCACCGCCGAGGAGGGATGTCTCAGCCTCCCCAACGTCATCGTCGACGTCGAGCGCCCGCTCCACGCGCGCGTCAGCGGCCTGGGCGTCGATGGTGAGGTCCTGAAGCTCGAGGCCTCCGGCCTGGAGGCCAGGGTGCTCCAGCACGAGATGGATCACCTCGACGGGGTCCTGATCCTCGACCGCACACCGCGCAAGCAGCGCCGCGCCGCGATGAAGGCGCTGCGCGACGGGACCCACTTCGACCCGGGCATGCTCGAGCGGGGTCGGGCCGACGAGGCCGAGGCGGACGAGGCCGAGGACCCCGAGGCAGCCGACCTGCAGCGCTCGTGACGGACGGCTCCGGGGTCGCCTACGCGTACCTCGGCACCTCCGACTTCGCGGCCTCGGTCCTGCGCGATCTCGCCGGCTCGCCGCACCCTCCCTCGCTTGTCGTCACCCCACCCGACCGCCGCAGCGGCCGCGGCCGCAAGGTGAGCCCGCCGCCGGTGGCCGAGGTTGCCGCCGAGCTCGGGCTTGAGCTCCACCAGACGGCGTCGGTCAACGAGGACGCGTCGCGCGAGGCGATCCTGGCGAGTGGCGCCGACCTCGGGGTCGTCTGCGCCTTCGGCCAGCTGATCAAGCCGGAGCTCCTCGAGGCCCTGCCGATGCTCAACGCCCACCCTTCGCTCCTGCCGCGGTGGCGGGGAGCGGCGCCCGTCGAGCGGGCGATCATGGCCGGCGACGCAACGACCGGGACCTGCGTCATGCGCCTGACCGAGGGGCTCGACTCCGGCCCCGTCGCGCTCAGGGAGGAGACCCCGATCGGTCGCCGAGGACACCTACGGGTCCCTCGCTCCGGCGCTCGCCGAGCTGAGCGGGCGGCTGCTGATCGAGGCGCTCGGCCTCTGGGCCGAGGGTCAGCTCGAGGCGCGGTTCACCGAGCAGCCCGAAGAGGGCGTCACCTACGCGGAGAAGATCGAGCGCGACGACCGCCTCGTCGACACCTCCCGAGCCGCCGCCGAGGAGGACCGCCGGATCCGCGCGCTGACGCCGCACATCGGCGCCGCCGTCGAGCTCGCCGGGGGTGAGCGCCTCGGGGTTCGCTCGGGCGGCGTCCTCCCAGAGGGCCCGGCGGCGGGAGCGTTCGCCGCCGAGGGCGAGGAGCTCCTGCTCGGGTGCGCCGACGGCGCCCTGCGCCTCGCCGAGCTTCAGCCCGCCGGCGGTCGCTGGCAATCGGCGGCCGACTACCTGCGCGGTCGCGGCGTGCCGCGGACATGAGCCAGCCGACCCCCGCTCGCCGGGCCGCCTACGAGACCCTTCGCCGCGTCTTCGAGGACGGCGCCTGGGCCGACCGCGCGCTTCGCAGCGCTGTCTCCCGGCCCGGGCTCGGCGGCCGCGAGCGCGCGCAGGCGCAGGCCCTCGCCTATGGCGCCGTGCAGCGGCGGGGCTCGAGCGACCACTTCGCCGGCCTGCTCGCGGGCCGCCGCCCCGAGAAGATCGACCCGCCGCTCCTCGCCGCGCTGCGGCTCGGCCTCTACGAGCTCCTCTGGGCCGGGAGCGCCGAGCACGCCGCCGTCGATCAGGCGGTCGCGCTCGCCAAGGGGCCGAGCGGACGACGCCGGGGCGCCGGCCTCGTCAACGCCGTCCTGCGCCGGGCGATCCGCGAGCGTGGCCAGCTGCTTTCGGGGCTGAGCGACTCCGATCCGGCGAGCGCCGCGCTGATGCATTCCGTGCCGCCGTGGCTCGCCGAGCTCTGGTGGGAGGAGCTGGGAGCGGAGAGCGCCCGCTCCCTGCTCGGGGCGATCAACGACCCGCCCGAGCGCGCGTTCCGGGTCGTCGGAGGTGACCCGGCCGGGCTCCTGGCCGATGCGCCGGTCGAAGGGCGGGCAGCCGCGGACGGGCCGCCACCCGACCCGCCGGGCGTTGCCGTCGTCGAGGGCGGCGACTGGGTCTGGATCGAGGGGGCCGTCGGCCGAGGCGAGATCGTTCCCGCAGTCCCGTGGTTCGGCCTGGGTCGTCGATCTGCTCTCGCCGAAGCCAGGCGAACGAGTTCTTGATCTCTGCGCCGGCCCCGGGATCAAGGCCACCCAGATCGCCTCCGCGCTCGGCGGCGAGGGGGCGGGGCTCGTCGCGGTCGAGCGCGACGAGGGTCGCGCCTCCGAGCTCCGCGCGCTCCTCGAGCGGACCGGCTCCCCGCGGGCCGAGGTCGTGCACGCGGACGCGAGCGAGCCGCCGCCCGGCACCGGCTTCGACGCGGTCCTCGTCGACCCGCCCTGCTCCGGCCTCGGAACCCTGGCGTCGCGGCCCGACTCGCGCTGGCGCCGCTCCCCGAGCGACGTCACCGAGATGGCGGCGCTCGCCGGCTCGATCCTGGCCCGCGCCCGCGAGGCGGTGCGGCCCGGCGGCAGGATCGTCTACTCGACCTGCACGATCTCCCGGGCCGAGAACGAGGCCGTGGTCCTGGCGTCCGGCGCGGAGTTCGAGGACCTCGGCGCGCGCTTCCCCGATCTCGCCTCGCCGCACGACGCCCGCTTCCTGCAGACGCGGCCCGACCGCGACCGGACCGACGGCTTCTTCATCGCCTCGCTCCGGGCCTGATCCGGCAGCATCGGTTGGGGCCACTACGATCGCCCCGATGACCCAGGGGACCGAACCGACGCTCTCGCGGCCCTCCTGCCCGGGATGCGGGGAGCCGTGGCTGCGCCCGACCCAGCTGCCCGGCCGCTTCCGCTGCGTCAACTGCCTGCAGCGCTACGAGCTCGTCTCCCAGTGCCCCGGCTGCGGCGAGCACCAGACGATCGTGCGCATGAGCCACGATCAGGACCTCCGCTGCCAGTCGTGCGGGACGTCGATGCTGAGCGCGATCTGATGGCCCTTCCGCCCGGGCGCCACGTGGCGCCGTCGATCCTCTCCGCCGATTTCGCCCGCCTCGGCTCCCAGGTCGGGGAGGTGCTCGACGCCGGCGCGAAGGTGATCCACGTCGACGTGATGGATGGCGATTTCGTGCCGCCGATCACGATCGGCCCGCTGATCGTCTCCGCGATCGCCGATCAGGTCCACGACGCTGGGCGCGGCGATCGACGTCCACCTGATGATCGAGCGCCCTGAGCTGCAGGTCGGCGAGTTCGCCAAGGCGGGCGCCGACTCGATCAGCTTCCACGCCGAGGCGACCCCTCACATCCACCGGTTGGTCGGCGCGATCCACGAGGACGGGTGCGGCGCGGGGGTCGCGATCAACCCGGGGACCCCGGTCGAGGCGCTGAGCGAGATCGCCGCCGATGCCGACGTGCTGCTCTGCATGAGCGTGAACCCGGGCTGGGGCGGTCAGGCGTTCATCCCGGCGTCGGTGGAGAAGATCCGCCGGATCGCAGCGCTCGGCTCCGACGCAGCCATCGAGGTGGACGGCGGGGTCGACACGGGGACGGCGGGAGACGTGGCCGGCGCCGGCGCGAGCCTGCTGGTGGCCGGGTCCGCGGTGTTCGGGAAGGACGACCCGGCGAGGCGTTCCGTGCGATCACGGAGGCCGCGGGCGGGGAGTGAGTTAGGGGCGGGGCGGGGTGGCGCTGCGCGGTTGGCGGCCAGGGGGCAGGCCGAGGTGGCGCTGCGCGGTTGGCGGCCAGGGGGCCGGCCGAGGTGGCGCTGCGCGGTTGAGGCGTGTGGGGGTGCGGGCCGTTCTTGGCTGGGGAAGGGGGGAGGGAGTCACAGCTCAGGTCGACGCGGCCGGCAGCTGATGAAGGTCGGCGCGAAAACGCATGGGAACCCTCGTTTTCCGCGGCCTGACGTGCGGTTTTTCGCGGGCCAGCGCAATATCCCCCTCACCTCAACCCGCTTCGATGCCAGAGGGCCCCTGCGATCCCAGCGGGCGGTGGCGGGGGAGCCGGTCAGCGGGCATCCCAGAGAACCCGGGCGAAGCCCGGGCCCGATGATCGGCTCCCCCGACGCCGCCCGCAATGCGTGGCTGCCGCTAGCGCAACCCCGGCGCGTCAATCACGCCAATGGCCTCCTGCAACCAGGCCCGATCCTGCATCGACTTGGTCCGCTCGGCCCGCTCGCCACACCAGCGGACGAGGTTCTGGCGGCCGCCCATCGCGATGAGGTCGGGGCCGGTGACGGCGAAGCGGCCGTCGGCGAGGACGACGACGGCGGCGGGGACGTCGCTGCGGGTGCGGAGGATGCGCGCGACCTCCTGGCCGTTGATGCGCTCGGGGTTGCCGGTGTCGCCGTCGGCCTCGCGGGTCGGTCGGACCGAGAAGATCGCGGGTGAGCCGCGGACGCCGACGGGGATCGGCTTCGGTTCGAGGATCGGGCCTTCGCGCCAGATGCGGATGAGCCGTCCGATCTCGCGGCGCGTCTCGCGGCGAACGAGGATGTGGATCTCGTCACCCTCCTCGACGACCGTCGATCCGCGGGGGAGGAGGGCCTCCCCCTTGCGGACGATGAGGTTGACCAGCGCCTCGCGAGGGAGTCCGAGCTCCTTGATCATGTGGCCGCTGACCGCGTCACCCTCGTCGACGTTGAACGCGAACACGTCGCCGCCGAGCTCCTGGATCATCCCCGTCTCCATCAACGGCTGGGGGAGCGCGGGCTCGGTCGAGGTGACGCCGAGGCGCGCGGCGATGGGCTCGAAGGTGAACCCCTGGATCAGCGTCGAGCTGATGACGACGAAGAAGACGATGTTGAAGAGCTCGCCGGTGCCGTCGACGCCGGCGATGACGGGCAGCGTGGCCAGCCAGATCGGCACCGCGCCACGGAGCCCGGCCCAGCTCAGCATCGCCCGCTCGTTGAACGTGAAGCTCGCGACCTGGGTCGCCAGGAGGGTGGCGATCGGCCGGGCGACGAAGATCAGCACGAGCGCCAGCGCCATCCCCTCGAAGGCGACATCGCCGAGCTGAGAGGGCAGGACGAGCAGGCCGAGCAGGAAGAAGAGGGAGATCTGCGCGACCCAGCTGAGCCCCTGGTGGAACGCGGTGACGGTCCGCCGTCGCGGGCACGATCCCCGTCCCGAGCACGAGGCCGGCGAGGTAGACGGCCAGGAAGCCGGAGCCGTGTCCGACGTCGGCGAGCCCGAACGCCACGGCCGCTGCGGCCATCGACGCCACGGGGTAGAGGCCGGGCGTCGGGTAGTCGAGGTTGATGAACGCCTGCCGGGCGAAGTAGCCGACCGCGACGCCGACGACGATGCCGACCAGCATCTCCTCGCCCATGGCGAGCGCCATGTCGGGCAGGCCGTAGTCGGGCTTCTCGATCCAGGAGATGAACCCGGTCACGAGCAGGACGGCGACCGGGTCGTTCATGCCGGATTCGCCCTCGAGCGAGCGCGCCAGACGCCGCTTCAACTTCGAACCGCGGAGCACGGCGAAGATGGCGGCGCTGTCGGTGGCGGCAACGGCTGAGCCGACGATCATCCCCTCGAGCGTCGTCAGGTCGAACAGCCATGCCGCGGCGACCCCGGCGATGACGGCGGTCACGATCGTGCCGACGACCGCGAGCGAGACGGCGGTGGACAGAACCGGCCTGATCTCCCGCCAGCCCGCGGTCAGCCCGCCCTCGAAGAGGATCAGGACGAGGCCGATCGTGCCCAGCGTCCGGGTCAGCTCGACATCGTCGAACTCGACGCCCCCGACGCCGTCGCTGCCGACGAGCATCCCGAGGCCGAGGAAGAGCACCAGGCCCGGAACCCGGACCCGATCGGCGACGAGCGCGGCGGCGATCCCGGAGGCGAGCAGCAGCCCTCCGATCAGGATCAGCTCGGCGTCGGACACGTCAGCTCCTCGGTCGGGACAGGCGGGCAGAAGACTATTCGTCGCCTGGGCGTCCGCCGCTCGGGCGCGACCTCGACTCGACGTCCGACGGGAGTAGACTGGTCGTTGACTGACCAGTCAATCAACCGGCTTTCCCGCATGGAAAGCGGAAAGCGACCACCTTGCAGAGCGTCGCCACCGGAAATCCGCAAGCACACATGGCGCGAGCCCTCGAGCTCGCCGCGCGGGGGCGGGGAGCGGTCAGCCCGAACCCGATGGTCGGCGCCGTGATCGTCGCGCCGACCGGTGAGGTCCTCGGGGAGGGCCACCACGCCGAGCTCGGCGGCCCGCACGCCGAGCGGGCCGCGCTCGCCGACGCGCGCGACCGCAACGCCGACGTCCGCGGGGCCACGATGCACGTCACGCTCGAGCCCTGCGCCCACGAGGGGCGCCAGCCTCCCTGCACCGACGCGATCCTCGAGGCCGGGATCGGCCGGGTCGTGATCGCCTCCGACGATCCGACCGAGAAGGCCAGCGGCCGCGGCCCCGGGATCCTGCGCGACGGCGGCGTCGAGGTCGAGTGGGCCACCGGTGCCGAGGCGACCGCCGCCCGGATCCTCAACCAGCCCTTCCGCAAGCGCGCCCGCACCGGCCGGCCCTGGGTCGTGCTGAAGTCGGCGCTCACCCTCGACGGGCGCACCGCGACCGGCTCCGGCGACTCGAAGTGGATCTCCGGCGACAGCGCCCGCGAGCTCGTCCATCGCTGGCGAGCCGACCTCGACGCGGTCGCCGTCGGCATCGAGACGGCGCTGAGCGACGACGCCCTCCTCACCTCCCGCGGCGTCAACGCCAAGCGTCAGCCCACCCGCGTCGTCTTCGACTCCACCGCTCGCCTCCCGCTCGACAGCCCCCTGGTCCGCACCGCGACGGAGGCGCCGGTCATCGTCGTCGCCGGCCCCGGCGCGGAGCCGACCGCCGTCGACGCCCTGACCAACGCCGGGGTCGAGGTGATCGTCTGCGGCGGCGAGGGCCCCGACCGCATCCGCGGCGCGCTCGAGGAGCTCGCCCGCCGGGACATCACCAGCCTTCTGCTCGAGGGCGGGGCGACGCTCGCGGGCTCCTTCCGCGCCGCCGGCGAGCTCGACGAGCTCCGCCTGTTCTTCGCGCCGCTGCTGCTCGGAGGCGCCGACGCCCGGCCCCTCCTCGGCGGTGAGGGGCCCGACAGGCTCGCCGACGCCGAGCGCGCGCTCGCGGTCGACTGGGAGCCGGTCGGTGCCGACATGCTCGCGCGGGTACGGATGAGGGAGTGGTGAGCTGATGTTCACGGGACTGGTCGCAGAGGTCGGGAAGGTGGTCGCGATCGAGCGCGGGGACGCCGGCGCGCGGCTGCGCATCGAGGCGGATCTGGCGGCGGAGCTCGCCCCGGGGGATTCGGTCGCGGTCAGCGGCGTCTGCCTCACCGCCGTCGACCCGCTGACAGGCGCCTTCGCCGCCGACGTGATGAACCAGACCCTCAGCCTGAGCGCGCTCGGCGACCTCACGGAGGGCTCCGACGTCAACCTCGAGCCTGCCCTGCGCGCCTCCGATCGCCTCGGCGGCCACATCGTCCAGGGCCACGTCGACGCGACCGCCGAGATCACCTCGGTCACCGAGGACGGCATCGCCCGCCGCGTCCGCGTGGCGCTGCCGCCGGACCTCGCCCGCTACGTCATCTCCCAGGGCTCGATCGCCCTCGACGGCGTCAGCCTCACGGTCGCCGCCCTCGACGGCGACGAGGCCGAGGTCTCCCTGATCCCCGAGACCCTCGAGCGGACCACGCTGGGAGCTGCGGTCGCCGGGCGGCGCCTCAACGTCGAGGTCGACCTGATGGCCCGCTACGCGGAGAAGCTCTTGAGACCCCTGCAATCCGGAGATGGAGGCTGACCATGGCAAGATCCGAAGCGATGACGCCCACGCAGGAGAACGAGCAGGACGGCGAGAGCCCGTTCGCCACCATCGAGGAGGCGATCGAGGAGATCCGCCGCGGCCACATGATCGTGGTCGTCGACGGCGAGGACCGCGAGAACGAGGGCGACCTCGTCATGGCCGCGCAGTTCGCGACGCCCGAGTCCATCAACTTCATGGCGACCCACGGCCGCGGCCTGATCTGCCTCGCGCTCACCTCCGAGCGCTGCGACGACCTCGGCCTCAACCTGATGACCGCCAAGAACGAGGCCCCGCTCCAGACCGCGTTCACCGTCTCCATCGAGGCCCGCGAGGGTGTTTCCACCGGGATCTCGGCGCACGACCGCGCCCGCACGATCCAGGTCGCCATCGACCCGGACTCCGGCCCCCGCGACCTCCACGTTCCCGGCCACATCTTCCCGCTGAAGGGGAAGGACGGCGGCGTCCTCGAGCGCACCGGGCACACCGAGGCGAGCATCGACCTTGCTCGCCTGGCCGGCGTGATTCCGGCCGGTGTGATCTGCGAGATCATGAACGACGACGGGACGATGGCCCGGGTCCCGGACCTCGGTCCCTACTGCGAGCGGCACGGCCTGAAGATGGTCACCACCGCCGACCTGATCGCCTACCGGCGCAAGACCGACAAGCTCGTCGAGCGCATCGTCTCCACGTCGCTGCCGACGGGCTACGGCGACTTCACCGCCGTCGGCTACCGCTCGCTCGTCGACGAGAAGCACCACGTGGCGATGGTCAAGGGCGACGTCGAGGGGAAGGACGACGTCCTGATCCGCGTCCACAGCGAGTGCCTGACGGGCGACGTCTTCCATTCGCTGCGCTGCGACTGCGGCGATCAGCTCGAGGCCGCTCTCGCCCAGATCGAGGCGGAGGGAAGCGGCGTGCTGCTCTACCTCTCCCAGGAGGGGCGGGGAATCGGGCTGCTCAACAAGCTCCGCGCCTACCGGCTGCAGGAGGAGGGGCTCGACACCGTCGAGGCCAACCTCAAGCTCGGCCTGCCCGCCGACCTCCGCGACTACGGGATCGGCGCCCAGATCCTCAAGGACCTCGGCCTGAGCACGATCCGGATCCTCACCAACAACCCGAAGAAGATCATCGGGCTCGAGGGCTACGGGCTGTCGGTCACCGAGCAGGTTCCGATCGAGCAGGTCTCCAACCCGCACAACGAGTCGTACCTGCGGACCAAGCGCGACCGGATGGGCCACACGCTCCATCACCAGGGGCTCGCGCTCGACGACGAGATGATCCACGACGAGCAGGAGCGCGACAGCCGTGGCTGAGACGCCGGATCTCGACCTCACCGACGACGAGCGCGCAGTCGATCGCGGGCTCCGAGTGGGCGATCTGCGTCGCGACGTTCTACCGCGACCTCGCCGATCGGCTCGTCAACGGGTCGTTCCAGGCGTTCGAGGCGGCGGGAGCGGGGGCGGCATCCGTCCGCACGTTCGAGGTTCCCGGCGCCTTCGAGCTGCCGATGGCGGCCAAGCTCTGCGCCGAGAGCGGCGACTTCGCCGGCGTCGCCTGCCTCGGCGTCGTGATCCGCGGGGAGACCGACCACTACGACTTCGTCTGCGCCGAGGCCGCCCGGGGGATCCAGGACACGTCCCTGCGGACGGGCGTTCCCTGCGCCTTCGGCGTGATCACCTGCGACACCCGCGAGCAGGCCGAGGCCCGCGCCGGCGGGGACAAGCGCGATCAGGGGCGCAACGCCGCGATCGCCGTGATGCGCATGCATCTGATGAAGGCGCAGCTGCGCGGCTGAGCTTGCCGCGGACGCCCATTCGCCGAAGCGCACGCGAAGCAGAGCATTCGGCAGTGATCTGCTACTATCCCGCGCCGCATGGCCAAGGTCTGTCACAGCTGCGGCAAGAAGCCCGCCGTCGGGAACTCCCGCAGCCACTCGATGGTCGCCACCCGGCGCCGTTTCGAGCCGAACCTCCAGAAGGTTCGCATCGACCGTGGCCACGGCCCCGAGCGCGTGTACGTGTGCACGCGTTGCTTGAAGGCCGGAAAAGTCCAAAAAGCCGCCTGACGGCCTGCGGGGCGCCAGCCCTGCGTCATCGGTCGGCTTGCGGCCCGGGGGCCGCGGCGCCTCCCTCTTCCTTGGTCTGACGGCCCGCAGGCTCGTCAGCACGTTCCCGGTAGAACTTCCCGGATGTCCGATCGGTCAGTTGTTCGCTTCCGGCGCGTCGTCGCGACCGCCTACTCCTACCTCGACGCTCGCCGCGGTGAGATCAACGATCTGAACGTCTACCCGGTCGCCGACGGCGACACCGGCGACAACATGGCGCGGACGATGTACGCGGTGCTCCTCGAGCTCGACCGCATCGCCGAGGAGGAGGGCGAGGAGGTCGACCGCAACGCGGTCGTCCACGCCGTCGCGCGCGCCGCGCTGATGGGAGCGCGCGGGAACTCGGGCGTGATCCTCAGCCAGATCGTCCGCGGGGCCGCCGAGTACCTCGCGACCCGTCCCGGCGACCTGATCAGCCCGATGCTGCTCTCCTCGGCGCTCTCCTCGGCGGCCGACGCCGCCTACGAATCGGTCCGCAACCCCACCGAGGGGACGATGCTGACCGTGATCCGCGCCATGGCCAACTCGGCCAGCATGCAGCTCGCCCGCCTTCCCGACGCCAACCGCGTCCTGCCGCCGAACCTGTCTCAGGAGCAGCAGGACGAGCTGCTCGCCATGGCGCTCGAGGTGGTCACCGAGGCGGGGCGCGTCGCCGTCGACCGGACGACCAGCCAGCTCGACGTCCTCGCCGAGGCCGGCGTCGTCGACGCCGGAGCGCACGGCCTCGTCCTGATCATGGCCGGGATGGTCGCCGGGCTGCGGGGCCAGGAGTCCCCCGACTTCGAGATCCCGGCGCAGGCGCCGGCCCGCATCTCCGCGCCCCAGCACGTCGACAGTCGCTTCCGCTACTGCGTCAACTTCATCGTCCAGGGGGAGGGGCTCGACAGCCACGCCTTCGAGGGACCGCTGCGCGAGGTCGGTGACTCGGTCCTGATCGTCGGCGACCGGCGGACGCTTCGCGTGCACGTCCACACCGACGACCCGCCGTCGGCGCGTCGCATCTTCGACGGCCACGGCGAGGTCTCCCAGGTCGACGAGGCCGACATGCGCGCGCAGATCGCCGAGCGGGAGCGGCGCCTCTCCGAGGGAGCCAGCTGCGGCGTCGTCGCCGTCGTCTCCGGCGACGGCCTCCGGACCCTCTACGAGGAGATGGGCGCGACGGTCGTCGATGGAGGCCCGACCATGAACCCGTCCACCGACGAGCTCCTCGCCGGGATCCATTCCGTCGGCACCGAGAGCGTCATCGTGCTCCCGAACTCGCCGAACGTGGTCCTCGCCGCCGAGCACGCCGCGCGCCTCTCCGACCGCGAGGCGAGGGTCGCCGACTGCACCTCCCAGCAGGCCGGCCTCGTGACGATCGTCGAGATCGACGCGAACGCTGAGCGCGGAGGAGAACGCCGAGCGCCTCGACGAGGCGCTGAGTGAGGTGCGGACCGGAGCCGTCGCTCCGGCTGCCCTCGACGACCCCGACGGGAGGTTCGTCCGCGGCGACGCGGTCGGCTTCGTCGGCGGCGAGCTCGTGTCCTGGGGAGGCGCCGGCACGACGCTCGCGGCGATCATCGGGGCGCTGACCGACGACGCCGAGATCATCACGATCATCGAGGGGGAGTCGGCCCCGATCGTGCTCGACGAGGTCGCCGCGCTGGCGCCCGACGGCATCGAGGTCGAGGCGCATCGGGGAGGGCAGCCGCACTGGTGGTGGCTGCTGGCAGCGCAGTAGGTTGGGGAGCGCGCAAGATGAGCCCTGACGACCGTCCTCTGGCACATCCCGATCTCGCACTACAACGAGAAGGTCCGCTGGACGCTCGAGTACAAGGGCGTCGAGCACAGCCGCCGCCCGGTCCCGCCTCCGGCCCACATGGCCGCCGCCTACGCGATCACCCGGGGCCGCGGCTACACGCTCCCCCTCCTGCAGATGGACGGCCGGGCGATCAGCGACTCGACCGAGATCATCGCCGCGCTGGAGGAGCGGTTCCCCGACCCGCCGCTCTATCCCTCCGACCCCGATGACCGTCAGCGCGCGCTCGACCTCGAGGACTTCTTCGACGAGGAGCTCGGCCCGCACACGCGGCTGCTGGGCTTCCATGAGATGCGCAGCGAGCCCGACGCCATGGCCCAGGTCGCCGGCAGCATGCTGCCCGGCTCGCTTGCGAACAACCCGCGCATCACGGATGCCGCGGGCCGGATGGGGAAGGCGTTCGCGGCGGTCCGCTACGGCTCGGACTCCGAGATCGAGGCCGACACCGCCCGCCGCAAGATCATCGCCGCCTTCGACCGGCTCGAGTGCGAGCTCGACAAGGGGGAGGGCGACTACCTCGTCGGGGACGCGTTCACGGTCGCCGATCTGACGGCCGCGTGCCTGTTCATCCCGGTCGTGCGCCCCGATGGCGCGCCGGAGCTACCCGATCCGCCGCCGCGTTACGAGGAGTTCCTGGAGCCCCTTCGCGGTCGCCGAGGCTGGGACTGGGTCAGCGAGATGTTCGCCCGCCATCGCAGCTAGCTGGGCGGCAGCCTCACCAACCACCTGAGCCCGGTTCGCCCTTGATCGGGCCGGTGATCTCCGCGGTGACCCAGCCGCCGTAGAAGCCGCCGGGCTGCGGCTCGACCCGCTCGTCGCCGAGGAAGCATTCGACGAGCGCGGGGTAGAAGGACGGCCAGCCGGCGATGATCCGGTACGGCGCGACGGGCTCGGCGTAGGCCCAGGCCGCCCGCTCGGCCCGTTCGCCTCCGCCGACCACGTCGAAGTAGCCGGCGAGCCCCTTCCACTCGCAGATGCTCGACCCGCCCGCGGGCTCGAGCGCCCCGGGGGCGACGGCATCCGGCGGGACGTAGACCGTGGGAGCCCCGGCGGTCTCGAGGATCCGGCAGGCGCGGTCGGTGTCGACGATCGTCACGCCGCCGAGCCGCACGGTGACGCGGCGGTTCACCGCCTCGAGCCTCGGTGGCCGCGGGTAGTCCCAGACCGACTCGCGCGGGAGCCCGTTGGGAGCGATCCCGGTCGCGGGCTCCGGCTTCGGGTGCGATCCGAAGATGCTCATGCCGAGGCCGCCAGGGCCGCGACGGCCTCGACCTCGACGGGCCAGTCGAACGGCAGCGCCGCCACGCCGATGGCGCTGCGCGCGTGCGCTCCGGCGTCGGGACCCCAGATCTCGAGGATGGTCGAGCTGAACCCGTTGATCACGGCCGGCATCGCGTTGAAGCCCGCGGCGACGTTGACCATGCCGAGGGCGCGGACCCAGCCGCCGACCAGGTCGAGATCGCCCAGCTCGGCGCGAAGCGAGCTGATCATCGAGAGCGCGGTCAGCCGCGCGGCCTGCGCGGCGGCCTCGACGTCCACCTCAGCGCCGACCTTCCCGGCGGCGAGTGGAGTGGTGCCGTCCATCGGCCCGTGGCCGCTGATGTGGATCAGGTCGCCGTGGACGTGCACGCGCTTGAACTGGAACGTGATTCCCGGCGGCGCCGTGAACGGCTCCGGCAGCTCGATGCCCAGCTCGTCCAGGCGTTGTTCGATCTTGCTCATGGGCTGACCCTACGACCCCGGCGACGCGGGTTCCGGTTCTCCCGGACCTATCCTCGCCTCCGTGGCTGCGAAGCGGGCATCGGCAACCGGAGGACGCCCCTGGCCAGGCGGGCCCGCGGGCGTTCGGCGGCGAGCCGCTCGGTCGCGAGGAGCTGCTGGCGGCGCCGCTGCGCGCGCTGCCTCGCCCGGATCGGCTCCTGACCCCGCTCAGCTCCCTGAAGGGGATCGGCGAGAAGACGGCGGCCGACGCGGCGCGCCTCGGGCTCGTCGACCTCGGCGACCTGATCGACAACGCCCCCCACACCTACGTCGAGGCCGCCAAGCCGACCGCCATCGCCGATCTCCGCATCGGCGAGCGGGCGACGCTCATCGTCGAGGTCCGGAGCGCCAAGGTGCGGCCGACGCGCCGCCGGGGCCTGCGGATCGTCGAGGCCGGGGTGACCGACGGAACCGGATCCCTGTCGGTCTCGTGGTTCAACCAGTCGTGGCTCGCCGAGCGCATGCAGCCCGGGACCCGGATGCAGATCGTGGGGCGGCTCGACGGCCGCGGCTTCAAGCCCGAGGCGCAGGAGTTCCTCGGCAAGGCCGAGGACGGGCCGAAGGCGGGGGGGAGGGACCCGATCCGCGACGCGCCCGGTCCGCCGTCGGGCCTCAACACCGAGGGGATCGTTCCGGTCCACCCAGCGGGCGACGGCGTTCGCGTGCAGCGACTCCGGGAGTGGACCTGGTCGGCGCTCGCGCTCGCGCCGGACTGCATCGAGGCGTTGCCGTCCTCGATCCGCCGCCGCCGCGAGCTCGCCGGCGCCGCCGACGCGCGGGTCGCCGTCCACTTCCCTCGCGACGACCGCGACATCCTCGAGGCGCGGAAGCGGCTCGCCTACGAGGAGCTCCTGCTGCATCAGGCCGCGCTGCTCAGTCGCCGCGGCGAGCGCCGGGCCGAGCTCGCCGCCGAGCCGCTCGGCGAGCCGGGCGAGCTCGTGACCTCGTGGCTGGAGAGCCTGCCCTTCGAGCCGACGGGCGATCAGCGCGCCGCGATCGCGGAGATCGACGCCGACCTGGACCGGAAGGCGCCGATGCAGCGCCTGCTGATGGGGGAAGTGGGGAGCGGGAAGACGTTGATCTCGCTCTACGCGATGCTCCGCGCGGTCGAGGGGGGTGGGCAGGCGGCCATGATGGCGCCGACCGAGACGCTCGCCGAGCAGCACTTCGCGACGCTCGAGGCGCTGCTCGCCTCCGGTGCTGCCGCCGCGATCCCGATCGCCCTTCTGACCGGCTCCACGAAGGCCGCGTCCCGGCGCCGGACGCTCGAGACGCTGGCCACCGGAGAGCTGCCGATCATCGTCGGCACCCACGCCCTGATCGAGCCGACCGTCGAGTTCGCTCGCCTGCGCGTCGCGGTCGTCGACGAGCAGCACCGCTTCGGGGTCGGCCAGCGGCGGCGCCTCGACGCGAAGGGGGCGGCCGGTCTCGCTCCCCACGTCCTGCACATGACCGCGACCCCGATCCCGCGGACCCTGTCGCTCACCGCGTATGGCGATCTCGACACGACGACGCTGAAGGAGCTCCCGGCCGGACGGCGCCCGATCAAGACCTGGCACGTCGGCGAGGAGAAGCGCGCGGGCGCCTACGGCTTCATCCGTGACCGGCTGCGGGAGGGGCGCCAGGCCTACGTCGTCTGCTCGCTCGTCTCCACCTCGGAGAAGGCGCAGGCGAAGGCGGCAACCGCCGAAGCGGAGCGGCTCGCCGGCGGCGAGTTCCGCGACTTCGAGGTCGAGGTGCTTCACGGCCAGATGCCGACCGCGGCGAAGTCGGCGGCGATGGCGCGGTTCGTCTCCGGGGAGGCGCAGGTACTCGTCGCGACGAGCGTGATCGAGGTCGGCATCGACGTTCCCAACTCGACGGTGATGCTGATCGAGGACGCCGACCGCTACGGCCTCAGCCAGCTCCACCAGCTTCGCGGGCGGATCGGCCGCGGCGAGCACGAGTCCCACTGCATCCTCTTCGCCGATCCGCAGTCGGAGAAGGCCGCCGAGCGGCTGCGCGCGATCGCCGCCACCCGCGACGGGTTCGAGCTCGCCGAGGTCGACCTGCGGCTGCGGGGGGAGGGTGAGGTGCTGGGAACCCGCCAGAGCGGGCTGCCGCGCTTCCGGGTCGCGCAGCTGCCCGAGGACATCGCCCTGCTCGACCTCGCCCGCGCCGACCTCCTCGGGCTGCTCTCCGAGCACGGCTCCCTCGACGCGCCCGCGCTCGGCCCCCTGGTCGACGCCGTCCGCGCCCGCTTCGGGGACGAGCGGGCGGAGCCGATCGCAGCGTGAACGGGAGATACCCATGAGGATCGTCGCCGGCGAGCTCGGAGGCCGGAGGCTGCAGGCGCCGAAGGGCGACGCGGTCCGCCCGACCACCGATCGCGTCCGCGAGGCGCTCTTCTCGATCCTCGGCGACGTCGAGGGTCTCGACGTCCTCGACCTCTTCTGCGGAACGGGCGCGCTCGGGCTCGAGGCGCTCTCGCGCGGCGCCGGCGCGGTCACCCTCGTCGACACCGACGTCCGGCCCGCCGAGGCCAACGCCGAGCAGCTCGGCGTCCTCGATCGGGTGGAGCTGATCCGATCCGACGCGCTCGTCCATCTGCGCCGCGATCGCCGGGAGCACGACCTCGTCCTGCTCGATCCGCCTTATAGAATCGCCCGCCCCGTGGCCCCGGACCTCTCAGAACTGCTGCCCTCACGGCTCCGCGCGGGCGCTCGCGTCGTCGTCGAGAGCGCCTCGAGCGAGCCGCTCGAGCTCGACGAGTCCGTGCTCCCGCTCCAGGACGAGCGTCGCTACGGCGCAACCGCGATCAGGATCCACGGCGTCGCTCGATGAGCGCCGAATCCCCTCGCATTGCGATCTGCCCGGGCTCCTACGACCCGGTGACGAACGGGCACGTCGACATCATCACCCGGGTTTCACGGATCTTCGACGAGGTGATCATCGGCGTCGTCGGGCAGTCGATCCGCAAGACCGACGCCCTCTTCGAACCGGAGGAGCGCGTCGGGTTCCTCGAGCGCGCCACCTCCCATCTCGACAACGTGCGGGTGGTCGCGTTCTCCACGCTGCTCGTCGAGTTCGCCCGCGAGAACAACGCGACGGCCATCGTCAAGGGCCTGCGTGCGATCTCCGACTTCGAGTACGAGTTCGAGATGAACCAGCTCAACCGCAAGCTCGCGCCGGAGATCGAGAGCGCCTACGTGATGGCCTCGCCGGAGTTCAGCTTCCTCTCCAGCACCGGGGTGAAGGAGCTCGCCACGTTCGGTGGCGACGTCTCCGACCTCGTCCCCGCCGAGGTGGCCGTGGCGCTCCGGGAGCGCATCCAGCGCTAGCGCATGGCCGGTTGCGTTCCCCGCGAGTTGGGAAGGAGCTTGCAGGACCGCGCCGAATGTGGCGCCACGCGGGGAATATCCCCCCTGACCCCTAAGATTGCGCCGCACCCATGGACGTTCTAGTACTCATCGACAAACTCGACGACCTGATCCACAACGCCAGGCCGGTCCCGCTGACCGACCAGGTGAGGGTCGATCGCGAGGAGATCTACGACCTGCTCGATCAGATGCGGGCCACGATCCCCGAGGAGATCAAGCAGGCACGCTGGATCGTCAAGGAGCGCCAGGAGATGCTCGCCGAGGCCAAGCGCGAGGCCGAGCGCGTCGTCAAGGAGGCCCGCGACCAGCAGGCGCGCCTGATCTCCGAGGAGGAGGTCTACAAGCAGGCCGAGCGCGGCGCCGAGGAGATCCTCGAGGACGCCCGCGACACCGAGCGGCAGATCCGCCTCGGAGCCGAGGACTACGCCGACGAGATCCTCTCGACGCTCGAGGTCAACCTTCAGAAGTTCCTCGCCGCCGTCCAGCGCGGCCGTGATCGCCTCGCCGGTCGCGACGAGGACCTCGAGCCGGCTGAGGTCGAGTAGACGCGTCTCAGTACTGCGCCGCGATGACCGCGAGGTCGTCCTGGCGCCACGTGATCTCGCCGCCGGCCCAGGCGGCCAGCTCCTCCGCGTCCTCCGGGAAGTCGTAGCCCTCCTCGATCGGAGTGACCTGCGGATCGGCGCGGACCACGTCGCCGAGCACCAGCGAACGCGACTGCTCGCGGACCCGGCGCAGCAGGTCCCGCTTCCCATCGGCGTCGAGGTGGTGGACGCTCAGGACGGCGATCACGAGGTCCCACGGACCGTCGGGGAGCGGGTCCTCCATCCGGGCGAGGCGGACCTCGATTCCGAGCTCGCGGGCCCGGAAGACCATCTCCGGGCTGGAGTCGAGCCCCGTGATCTCGGCTTCGGGGTGGGCCTCGAGGAGCAGCTTGCGACGTCTGGGCGGTGCCGATCCCGAGCTCCAGCACGCGCTTGGGGGCGAAGGGGATCGCCGCGATCGCCGCGGCCTGCAGGTCGTCGTAGCCGGGGACCTCCCCGCGGATCATCGTCCAGGTAGGTCTCAGGGTCCCAGTGGAATTGAGCGTTCATCTACGCTCGAGGGTATGCGAGCGGAAGGTCCGGCGATGATCGATCTCGACTCCTACGCGCTGCGAAGCGGGCAGGGGAAGGTGATCGAGACGAACGTCGCGCCGGAGCCACCGGTGCGGAACGGCGAGCCGCTCGCCTTCGACGAGCCGGTCATCCCCGTCCGGGTCGACGTCTCCCGCACCACGTCCGGCTACGCGCTGCGGCTGCGGCTCGAGACGACGGTCATCGGCGCCTGCATGAACTGCCTCGACCCGGCGCCCACGAACCTGGTCATCGACGCCCGCGAGGTCGACCAGGCCTCCGAGAGCGACCCGGAGCTGCTCAGCCCCTACGTCGACGAGGCCGTGCTCGACGTCGGCGCCTGGGCGCACGACGCGATCGTCCTCGCCCTGCCTGACCGGCTGCTCTGCAAGCCCGACTGCCTGGGCCTCTGCGAGGAGTGCGGAATCAACCTGAACGAGGTCGACCCGCCGGGCTCCCACACGCACGAGCGGGCGCCGGATCCGCGCTTCGCGAAGCTGCGCGAGCTGACCGACTAACCGAAGCGTCGCCCGATCGCTACTCTGTCGCGACTCATGGCCGTCCCGAAGAAACGACAGTCGAGCGCTCGCCGCGACAAGCGTCGCGCCCATGACGCGATCTCAGCCCCGCGTCTCAACGATTGCCCGCAGTGCCACAGCCCGCGGATGTCGCATCGGGTCTGCCCGACCTGCGGCACCTACGCCGGCCGCGAGGTCGTCTCGCTCGAGCCGACGGCTATCGACACCTCCGCGGGCGGCTCCGAGAGCTAGATGACCGCCCCGATGCGCGTCCCCGGCGGGGAGCGTGTCGTCGTCGCCTTCGACGCCCTCGGCGCCGAGGGTGGAGCCCACGTGGTCGTAGCCGGGGTCTCCGCCGCCGCGAGCGACGGGATCGGGGTCCGGGTGTTCGGCCGCGTCTCCGAGCTGGAGGCGCTGCTCGACGTCGACGGCGTCGAGGTGATCGACACCGACGATGTGATCGGCAACGAGGAGGAGCCGGTCCGCGCCGTTCGCGGCCGGCCCGACGCCTCCGTCGTGCGCGCTGCGGCGGATGTCGCGGCGGGCGCCTCCCACGCTCTCGCCAGCCCGGGCTCGACCGGCGCGACGATGACGGCGGCCCTCTTCGCCCTCAAGCGGATCCGCTCGGTGCAGCGGCCCGCGCTTGGCCGTCCAGCTTCCGGCGCCCGGGCGCGAACGCCCGGTGCTCCTGCTCGACGTCGGGGCGAACGCCGAGGCCCGCTCCTCCCACCTCGTCCAGTTCGCCCATCTCGGAGCGGCCTTCGCCGAGGCCGTCCTCGACGTCCCGCGTCCGCGGGTGGCGCTCCTCTCGGTCGGCGAGGAGGCGAAGAAGGGAACGCCGCTGGTCATCGAGGCCCACGCTGCGCTCGCCGGCGCCGACGGGGTCGACTTCGTCGGCAACGTCGAGGGCCGCGACCTCCTCGACCCCGCGGCGGACGTGGTGGTCACCGACGGTTTCACCGGCAACGTCGTCCTGAAGACCATCGAGGGGACGGCGCGCGCCGTCGGGGGCGCGGTCGGCGACGCCGCTCGCTCCAACCCGATGGCCGCCGCCGGCGGGTTGCTGCTGCGTCCCGCCCTGGGAGGCCTGCGCAGGACGATGGATCCGGATGCGACCGGGCGGCGCGATCCTGCTCGGATTGCGCGGAGTGGCGGTCGTCGGCCACGGCTCCTCCGGCCCCGACGGGGTCGCGAATCAGATCCGCCTCGCCGCCCGCGCCGTCGCCGAGCGCGCAACCGAGCGGACCGAAGCGCTGATCGAGCGCTCCGGCGTCGGGCGAAAGGAGCAGCGTCAGGCGGGCTCCGGCGATGATCAGAGCGACTCGCCGTGATACACAGTTCCCCATGAGCGAGCCGGCATCCGCCACCAGCAGGGACGAGATCTTCGCGATGGTGCGCAATCACCTCGCCACGGAGCTCGAGCTCGAGCCCTCCGAGATCACCGACGCGACCCGCTTCCGCGAGGACCTGGACGCCGATTCGCTCGACCTCTACGAGCTCGTGATGGAGCTCGAGGACACCTACGGCGTTCCGATGAGCGAGGAGGAAGCCGCTCGCATCCTCACGGTCGGGCAGGCCGTGGACTTCGTCGCCGAGCGCACCGGCTCAGACTGAGCCGCGCGTTGGCCGTCCCGCAGCAGGAGGACCTTGCAGGCGACGAAGCCGTCGCCCCGCTGCTCGACCTGATCGGGGAGCTCGATCCGCTGACCCGCCGCCGCGCGCTCACCCACAGCTCGTGGACCGAGCGGAGGGTCCGGGCGTGGGGGAGGCTCGCGTTCCTCGGCGACAGCGTCCTCGGGCTGGCCGTCGCCGAGGAGCTCTTCACGCGCTTCCCTCGCTCCGACATCGGCCGGCTGACGAAGATCCACGGGCAGGTCGTGAGCGGCAGGGCCTGCGCTGAGATCGCCGTCTACCTCGGAGTCCCGGCGATGCTGGAGGAGGAGCGTCCCGCCGGGCTCGAGGGCGGGATCGCGCCTTCGGAGCTCGTCGCCAGCGAGCGCGCGATGGCTTCGATCACCGAGTCGCTGATCGGCGCCTGCTACCTCGAGCTCGGCCACGAGCGGACCGCCGCCGCCATCCTCGCCGCCTTCGAGCCGCAGATCGCGCTCGCGTCGGAGACGCTGCTCGACTTCAAGTCCGCCCTGCAGGAGAAGCTGGCGCGCCGCGGCCAGGTCGTTTCCTACGTCGTCGTCGAGGAGTCGGGGCCGCCGCACGACCGCATCTTCAGGGTCGAGGCGAGGGTCGACGAGAAGCTTCTCGGGACCGGCGCGGGATCGAGCAAGAAGGCCGCAGAGCAAGGCGCCGCGGCCGAGGCGCTGGGCGAAACCACGGCCTGAGCAGGGGGTTCTCGCGGGCCCGTGGAAACGTCCGGTGGAACCTCGACGCTACCCACCGGGAGCAGGTAGAGAAAGTGCATCTGAAGTCGATCACGCTGAAGGGCTTCAAGTCCTTCCCCGAGCGCACACAGCTCGAGTTCTCCCCTGGCGTGAGCGTGATCGTCGGGCCCAACGGCTGCGGCAAGTCGAACATCACCGACGGCGTCCTCTGGGCGCTCGGCGAGCAGAGCCCGCTCGCGGTCCGCGGCCAGAGCATGCAGGACGTGATCTTCGCCGGCGGCCGGGAGCGCCCCGCTCGCAGCGCGGCCGAGGTCGAGGTCGTGATCGACAACTCCGACGGCGCCGCCGGCTCGGAGTTCTCCGAGATCTCGGTCACCCGCTCGCTCGATCGCGGCGGTGACGGCGGCTATCGCCTCAACGGCGCCCGCTGTCGCCTCTCCGACGTCTCCGACGCTCTCTCCGACGCCTCGCTCGGCCGCGAGATGCACTCCGTCATCGGCCAGGGCAAGGTCGAGGCGATCGTCCTCTCCAAGCCCCGCGAGCGTCGCCTCCTGATCGAGGAGGCCGCGGGCCTCGGCAAGCACCGCAAGCGGCGCCGTCGCGCCCAGCTCAAGCTCGAGCGGACCCGGCAGAACCTCGACCGCGCCCTCGACGTCGAGCGTGAGGCGCGCTCGCGGCTGCGGCCGCTGCGGGCGCAGGCCAACGCCGCCGAGACGCACGCGCGCCTCGAGCGCCAGTCGATGGAGCTGCAGCTGCTCCTGCTCGGCGATCGCCTCGCGGCCGGCTCCGGTGACCTCGCGGCCGCCGAGCGCGCCGCCAAGGAGGCTCGCGCCGAGCGCGAGAAGGTCGAGGCGCAGGTCGACGAGGCCCGTAAGCGGCGCTCCGCGGTCGAGGAGCGGCTCGCTGAGCGCGATCGCGAGCGCACCGCCGTCTGGGCCGACCTGACGGCTCTCCGCGCCGCGCACGAGCGCCTCGGGGCCCGTACCGAGTCGATCGCATCGCGAGAGGCTGAGCTCCGCGCTGCGGTCGAGCGCCGCCGCGCCGCGCTCGGCGCGCTGGCGGCCGAGCTGCGCGCCACCGAGCGCGACGCCGAGGCGGCGCTGGCCCGTGAGCTCGAGTCCGCCCGCGACGCGCTGGCCGAGGCATCGACCGGGATCGCGGCCGCCCTCGAGGCGACCGAGGTCGAGCCCCGCCTCGCCGCACTCGCCAAGGTCCGCGGCGGCGGCGAGCGCGCCGTCCGCGCCGCGCGCCGGGCCGAGGACATGCTTGGGCACCGGCGCCAGGATTCGCTCGAGCAGCGCGTCGAGGCCGAGGCTGAGCTCGCGACGACCCTCGCCAACCTCTGCGCTTCCCTCGGCCGCGCCCGCGACGCGGTCGGCAAGCGTGCGTCGCACGTCGAGGAGCAGGTCGTCGGCGCTCGCGCCGGGGACGAGCTCGCGACCGAGCTCCGGGAGTGCTCACGCGCCGAGGCCGAGCTGCAGGGGGAGCTCCGGGTCATCTCGGAGCGGGTGACCACCACCGAGGTCGGTGCCTCCCAGCTTCGCGATCGGCGCGAGGAGGCCGTGGCCGAGTGGGGCCGCATCCTCGCCAAGCTCGAGCTGGAAGAGGAGCCGAAGCCGGCGCGCCTCGAGGAGGAGGAGCGCGCCCGCACCGAGGGGTCGATCGAGCGGCTGATCCGCCGCCGCGAGCAGCTCGGCCCGGTCAACCCCCTGGCCGAGGGCGAGTACCAGCAGGCCAAGCAGCACGTCGAGGAGCTGGAGGCCCAGCGCGAGGATCTCGACAAGGCCCTGGACGAGCTCGCGAAGCTGATCCGTCAGACCGACCGCGAGATCACCGCGGCCTTCGAGGAGACCTTCGACGCCGCCCAGAAGAACTTCACCGAGCTGATCGAGCACCTGTTCCCGGGCGGCGGGGGCCGCCTCCGGCTCGTCGAGGAGCAGAAGCCGAGGCGCGTCCTCGGTGGCGCCGACCCCGAGGACGGCCGCACCGGCACCGATGCCGCCGCCGCATTCCGCGAGGCCGGAAGCGCGCAGCCGGAGGGCGAGGCCAGAGGCAGCAGACGCGAGGAGAGCGCCCCCGACGAGGCCGAGCAGGAGGCCCAGGACGACGGCAGCGCCGACGCAGCCGGGGTCGAGATCGAGGTCACGCCCGCCGGCAAGGCCACGCGCCGCCTCTCCCTGCTCTCGGGCGGTGAGAAGTCGCTCGTCGCGCTCGCCTTCGTCTTCAGCGTCTTCCTCGCCCGGCCGTCGCCCTTCTACATCCTCGACGAGGTCGAGGCGGCGCTCGACGACGCCAACATCGACCGCTTCCTCCAGCTCGTCCGCCGCTTCTCCGACCGCGCCCAGTTCGTGATCGTCACCCACCAGAAGCGGACGATGGACGCCGCCGACGTCCTCTACGGCGTCTCGATGCAGGACGGCGCCACGAAGGTCATCTCCCGCCGCCTCCCGCGCGAGCCGCAGCTGCCGCAGGCTGCGGCGGACCCGGACGAGACGGTCGCGGACGCCGGCGGGGACACAGCCGCCGCCTAGCGGCCATCTACGTCACGCTCAACCAAGGGATCGCTGCCTCGGAGCCACGGCGTGTCCGTTGCGAGAGCGGGCACACCGCCCTCGGCGGATCCATGCACCGGCTATCAACGAGATAGCGAGCGATATCGCCCGATAGCCAGTGGTATCGCGGGATAGCAGGCGATATCTCGGTGATATCCACTGCATGGATCTGCGGAGGGACATCCATCGCAGCGGGCGCGGGGCTGCGGCCTCAGAGGGGGACCGCTGCTCCCGGTGAGCTGCCGTGACGCCGCGCGGCTCCCAGCGACTACCCTGCCCGCCTCATGGCGACCACCTGGGCAGAGCTACTCGACGTCGGCGACCGGGAGCTCGATCCCGCCGCCTTCGAGCAGGCTGGACGCGGAGGGTGGCGGGACGGAGCGCCGTGGCTTCTTCAAGCGCCTGCGCGCGAGCCTCGCGACGAGCCGTGAGGCCCTCGGCGCCGAGATCAGCTCGAGCCTGTTCGAGACGCTCGACACCGAGACCTGGGAGCGCCTCGAGGAGGCGCTGATCATGGCCGACGTCGGCGCCCGCACCACCGCTGACGTGGTCGGCCGCCTCGAGGGCGAGGTCGACTCCGGGCGCATCGAGGGGGCCGACGCCGTCCGCGCCCGGCTGATCGAGCTCCTCGCCGAGCTCGCCACCGGCGACGGCAACACCCGGATCGACCTGCGGCCGCGACCGGCGGTCGTGCTGATCGTCGGGGTCAACGGCACCGGCAAGACGACCACGGTCGGCAAGCTCGCCTGGCATCTCAGCCGCGAGGCGGGCCTGTCGGTGATGGTCGCCGCCGCCGACACCTACCGGGCCGCGGCGGTCGAGCAGCTCACGACGTGGGCCGAGCGCGCCGGCTGCGACATCGTCAAGGCCGAGACCGGCCAGGACGCCGGCGCCGTCGTCTTCGACGCGATCGCCGCCGCCAAGGCGCGGGGGACCGACGTCGTCCTGATCGACACCGCCGGCCGCCTCCACAACCGCGCCGACCTGATGGAGGAGCTCGCCAAGGTCAACCGGGTGATCCTCAAGCAGAACGGCGCACCGCCTTCGGAGACGCTGATCGTCGTCGACTCGACCACGGGCCAGAACGGCCTGCGGCAGGCGAAGGTCTTCTCGGAGGCCGTCGACGGTCTCCGGCGTGGCGCTGACGAAGCTGGACGGCACCGCCAAGGGCGGGATCGCGCTCGCGATCGCCGGCGAGATGGGGATCCCGGTGAAGCTGATCGGGGTCGGCGAGGGGATCGAGGACCTGCGCCCGTTCGACGCCGAGGAGTTCTCCGCCGCCCTTCTGGGCGAGTAAAGATGACTCCGGGGAAATCCTCCGCTTCGCGTCCGGTTTCCCCGGCTCCGTAAGCTGGCCGCTGCGATGTTCGATCAGCTGTCAGAGCGCCTTCAGGGCACGATGTCGGACCTGCGCTCGCGCGGGAAGCTGAGCGAGGCCGACGTCGACAAGGCGATGCGCGAGATCCGCCTCGCGCTGCTCGAGGCCGACGTCAACTTCAAGGTCACGAAGGGGTTCGTCGCCGGCGTCCGCGAGAAGGCGATCGGCGCGGGCGTCCTCGAGAGCCTCGATCCCGGCCAGATGGTCGTGAAGGTCGTCAACGAGCAGCTCGCCGAGCTGATGGGAGGCTCGGGCCGCGAGCTCTCGTTCGCCTCCAAGGGCCCGACCGTGATCCTCATGGCCGGCCTTCAGGGCTCGGGCAAGACGACGGCGACCGCCAAGCTCGCCCGCTCCCTGAAGGAGGACGGCAAGGCCGTCGGCGTCGCCGCCTGCGACACGCAGCGCCCGGCCGCGGTCGAGCAGCTCGAGCGCCTCGGCGGTCAGGCCGGAGTCACCGTCTACTCCCAGGGGACCGACCGAAGCCCCGTCGACATCGCCGAGTGGGCCCTCGGCCAGTCGAAGGCCCAGGAGCTCGACGTCCTGATCGTCGACACCGCGGGTCGCCTCCACATCGACGCCGGGCTGATGGACGAGCTCGTCGAGATCAAGAAGCGGACCCGCCCGCATAACGTCCTTCTCGTCGTCGACGCGATGACCGGCCAGGACGCCGTCAACGTCGCCGAGCAGTTCGCCGATGCCACCGAGTTCGACGGCGTCGTCATGACCAAGCTCGACGGCGACGCCCGCGGCGGTGCCGCGTTGAGCGTCAAGGCCGTCACCGGCAAGCCGATTCTCTACGCATCCACCGGCGAGAAGCTCGAGCAGCTCGAGAAGTTCCACCCCGACCGGATGGCCCAGCGCATCCTCGGCATGGGCGACGTCCTCTCCCTGATCGAGAAGGCCGAGAAGGAGATGGACGCCTCCGACGCGGAGGAGCTCGAGCGCAAGATGCGCCAGGACCAGTTCACGCTGGACGACTTCCTCAAGCAGCTGAAGCAGATCCGCAAGATGGGGCCGCTGACCAGCGTGCTGGGGATGATGCCCGGCATGGGGAAGGCGATGAAGGAGCTGAAGAACGCCAACCTCGACGACCGCGAGCTCGACCGTCTCGAGGCGATCATCCTCTCGATGACCGCCGAGGAGCGGGCGAATCCCGACGTCATCCGCGGCTCGCGCCGGCGCCGGATCGCCGCCGGCTCAGGCACGAACGTGCAGGCCGTGAAGCAGCTGACCAAGCAGTTCGACCAGATGCGCAAGATGATGCGCGCGATGGCCTCCGGGAAGATGCCGAACCCCGAGGCGATGCTCCAGGGGCAGCTCTCCAGGGGACGCCGCCGCTGACGCCACGCGCGGTCCACCCGCGCGATGTGTAACCTGCGCCGCCGCAATGGCAGTACGAATCAGACTTCGAAGGGCGGGCTCGTCCAAGAACCCGATCTGGCGCATCGTCGTCGCCGACAAGCGCTCCCCGCGTGACGGCCGCACGATCGAGACGATCGGCAGCTACAACCCGCAGACCGAGCCTTCCCAGATCACGATCGACACCGAGCGCGCTCAGCACTGGATCGATCACGGCGCCCAGCCCTCGCCCACCGTCGCGAGGCTGCTCCGCACCAAGGACGTCGACGTCTCCGGCGTCTAGGCGCCCTGAACGGCCCGTGCGTGAGCTAGTCGAGTTCCTCGTCCGGGCCCTCGTCGAGAACCCCGACGAGGTCGAGGTCGAGGAGTTCGAGGAGGACGGCGATCTCATCCTCGAGGTCAGCGTCGCCGACGATGACCTCGGCCGGGTGATCGGCCGCGGCGGCCGCATCGCCAACGCGATCCGCACCGTCGCCCGCGCCGCCGGCTCGCGCGACGACCGGCGGGTCATCGTCGACATCCTGGACTGAGCCCGAGCGGCGCACCCGCCGCTCCCTACGCTTACCCGTCCTGATGCGCTCGACGTCTTCACTCTCTTCCCGCAGTGGTTCGAGTGGTTCGAAAGCCAGCGGCACGTCCGCAACTGCATCCAGGAGGGCTCCGAGCTCCGGTTCCTCGACTACCGCGCGACGACCCCGCTCAGCGCCGGGCAGGTCGACGACTCGCCGTACGGCGGCGGCGCCGGGATGGTCATGCGGGTGGACGTCGTCGACGCCGCGCTCCAGGCCGCCTACGGCGATTCGCGGGCGGGCCGGCGGATCGTCCTGCTGACGCCGTCGGGCCGGATGTTCGACGAGGAGCTCGCGGTCGAGCTCGCGGCGGAGCCCGAGCTGACGCTCCTCTGCGGCCGCTACGAGGGAGTCGACGAGCGGGTCCGCGACCACCTCGTCACCGACTCGGTCTCGATCGGCCGCTACGTCCTCGCCGGCGGCGAGCTCGCGGCGATGGTCGTCGCCGACGCCGTCCTCCGCAAGCTCCCCGGCGCTCTGGGTCACGCGCAGAGCGCGCACGAGGAGTCGTTCTCGGCCGCGCTGGACGGCGATCCGGAGTACCCGCACTACACCCGGCCGCCCGTCTATCGAGGCTGGGGGATCCCCGAGATCCTCACTTCCGGCGACCACGGGAAGGTCGACGAATGGCGCCGCGAGCAGAGCAGGGAGCGGGGCGCGGAGCACGAATCCGGCGCTTAGCTACTATTCCCGACCCGCGGGGCCCGGTTACCGCCGCCCGCGACGTTTCCTCATGAGCACGATCATCGACACCCTGGAGAAGGAGCAGCTGCAGAAGCGGCCGCGCTTCATCGCGGGCGATCGCGTTCGCGTCCACTTCCAGGTCATCGAGGGAACCCGCACCCGCACCCAGGTCTTCGAGGGTGTCGTCATCAAGCGTCAGGGCAGCGGAGTGCGTGAGACCTTCACCGTCCGCAAGCAGTCCTTCGGCGTCGGCGTGGAGCGCACGTTCCCGCTGCACTCGCCGAAGATCGAGCAGCTCGAGGTCGCCGCCCGCGGCGACGTCCGTCGCGCCAAGCTCTACTACCTCCGCGATCGCGTCGGCAAGGCCGCCCGCGTCGCCGAGCGTCGCTGGGGAATCGCCGGCGACGACCTCGGGACCGAGGACGACGGCGCCATCGACGCCGAGGGCTCGACCCAGACCGACGCGCCGCAGGCGATGCCCGCGACCGAAGGCGAGGAGGACCTCCGCGAGGTTCCCGCCGAGGAGGTCGCAGAGCCCGAGGCCGCGGCCGACGAGACTTCATCCGAGGATTCCGATGCAACGGAGGGCGAGGAGCCCGCCGTCGCCGAGGAGCCCGCCGCCGAGGAGGCCGGGGAGGCCGCCGAGGAGGCAGACTCAACCGAGGGAGACGCCGAGTCCGAGCAGGACTCCGAGGACGACGGGAAGACCGAGCCCACCTCGTAGGGGCCGGCTGAACCGCGATGCGTCTACCGCGGCCGGAGTCGACGTTCGGCGCCATCGTCGAGTTGCTTGCGATCGTCGCCTTCGCGGTCGGCCTCGCACTCCTGATCCAGGCTTTCGTCGTCAAGCCGTTCGTCATCCCGTCGGGCTCGATGATCCCGACGCTCGAGGTCAGGGCCAGCGCGTCCTCGTCGAGCGGGTCGGCTACCACTTCAGCGATCCCGACATCGGCGACATCGTCGTCTTCCACCCGCCCGAGGGTGCGAAGGACAACCCGCGCTGCGGCGAGCCCGAGAGTCACCGGGCGAGCCCTGCGTCGATCGCCATCGACGACGAGGACGAGGACGAGAACTTCATCAAACGCATCGTCGCGACCCCCGGCGACGAGCTGAAGATCGTCGACGGTCACGCCTACGTCAACGGCGAGAAGCTCGAGGACGACTTCACGAAGCCGTGCCAACCCGCGGAAACTCGGTGCACTTTCCCGAAGGAGATCACGATCCCGCCCGATCACTACTTCATGATGGGCGACAACCGTGCCAACAGCGAAGACAGCCGCTTCTGGGGATCCGTTCCCCGAGACTGGATCATCGGTCAGGCCTTTGCCACCTACTGGCCTCCCGACCGAATCGGGATCTTCTAAGCCCAAGCGCCGCAAGCGCACGGCCCGCAAGGGCCGGCCGGACGGTCGCCGCACGGCCTGGCTGTTCAAGTTCGACCAGTCATTCGGGCACCGCTACGTCGCGGGCGCCGACGAGGCCGGGAGGGGCTCGCTCGCCGGCCCGCTGGTCGCCGCCGGGGTCCTGCTCGACTACCGCTGCCTGACCCCGGAGGTGCGCAAGTCGCTCGCCGGGCTCGACGACTCCAAGCGCCAGACCGAGGAGGACCGCGAGCGGCTCTACCCAGCGGTGCTCGCGGCCGCCACCAAGGTCTCCGTCACCGCACTCTGCGCGGGCGGCATCGACCGGCGCGGCCTCCACGTCACGAACCTGAACGCCCTGGCTCATTGCCTGGGTGCCGTCGCGGTCCCCGGGGCGAAGTGCCTCAGCGACGGCTTCCGGCTCGGGTCCCGGTGCCGCGTCGCGCACGAGGCGGTCGTCGGCGGCGATGCGCGGAGCGCCGCGATCGCCGCGGCCTCGGTGATCGCCAAGGTCACGCGCGACCGCTACATGCGCCAGGCAGCCGAGCACTACACCGAGTGGAACTTCGCCGGGAACGTCGGCTACTCGACGCCCGACCATCGCGAGGCGATCGTCGCCAACGGCATCTGCGACCTGCACCGGCGTTCGTTCGCGTCAACCGCCTACCTGCAGCTCGAGCTGCGTCTAGAACGCGTTCCTGATGTGGCGGAGGGTGCCGTGGCCGTCCGGTCGCAGGAGCACCCCGATCACGTCGAAGCGCATCCCCGAGTGGCGCGGGGGAGACGCCTCGGCGAGCCACGCCCGGGCGAGGAGCCGGATGCGGCGCTGCTTCTGAGCGCCGACCGCCAGCTCGGGCCGCTCGGGTCCGCGGGTCGCGCCGGCGCGGATCGTCTTCACCTCGACGAAGACGAGCGTGCTCCCGTCGAGCGCGATGGCGTCGATCTCGCCCGCCCGGGTTCGCGAGTTGCGCTCGATGACGCGCATGCCGGCGGCGGCGAGGTGCCGGCAGGCGATGTCCTCGCCGGTCTTGCCGGTGCGCAGGCGTGCATGGGTCATGCAGCCAGGCTGAAGGGGGCGGGCGCGCGGGTGGGTGACGCCGCTGGGACGAGGGGCGCGCCGAGCTGAGCCTTTTCCTGAGCGGGTCTGAGCGCGCCGGGAACTTGGCTCAGATCCGCGCGCGGAATCGGCACACGGCGACTCCCACCGTTGAGCCCGGCGTTCCTAGGTTCCGAGCTGTGCTCGCCCGGACCAGGACATTCGCGATCCAAGGCGTCGACGCGGTTCCCGTCGATGTCGAGATCGACATCCATCGCGGGCTGCCGGCGTTCACGCTCGTCGGCCTCCCCGATGCCGCCGTCCGCGAGTCGCGCGAGCGGGTGCGCGCCGCGATCGTCAACAGCGGCTTCGAGTTCCCGCTGCAGCGGATCACCGCGAGCCTCGCGCCCGCCGACCTGCGCAAGGCCGGTCCCGGCTTCGACCTCGCGATCGCGGCGGCGATCCTCTGCGCCTCAGGGCAGGTGCCGGAGGGAGCGCTCGAGCCGTGGTGGCTGGCGGGGGAGCTGGCTCTCGACGGGACCGTGCGGGGGCTCAGCGGCGTCCTCGCGATGGCCGAGCGCGTGGCCGACGCCAAGCCGGGTGACCCACCGGGGCTGGCCGTGGCAGCCGTCAACGCCGCTGAGGCGCGCCTGGTCGAGGGCTCGCCGGTCGCCGC
Source organism: uncultured Solirubrobacterales bacterium (assembly GCA_963740845.1). Classification (GTDB taxonomy): domain Bacteria; phylum Actinomycetota; class Thermoleophilia; order Solirubrobacterales; family 70-9; genus RHKX01. The sequence goes on along the minus strand of CAVUFM010000018.1, from coordinate 311,909 downwards.
GCTGCGCTCGCTGACCGACCTCGCCGATCTCGCTCGCGGCGAGCTGCCGCCCGAGCCGTCGCCGCCGGATCGGTCGCCAGCACCGGCGGCGCAGCCGGATCTCGCCGACCTCCGCGGACAGCAGGACCTCCGCTACGGGCTCGAGGTCGCCGCCGCCGGTGGCCACGGACTGCTCGTGATCGGTCCTCCCGGTGCGGGGAAGTCGCTGGCCGCGCGGCGCCTCCCGTCGATCCTGCCGCCGCTGACGCGGGCCGAGGCGATCGAGGTGACGAAGATCGCGAGCATCTCCGGTCGCCCGCCCCGCGACGGCGCGCTCGCCCCTCGTCCCTTCCGGGCGCCGCACCACACGATCTCGGCCGCGGGCCTGGTCGGCGGCGGCTCACCGCCGCGCGCCGGCGAGATCAGCCTCGCGCACCGCGGGATCCTCTTCCTGGACGAGCTCGGCGAGTTCAACCGCTCCTCGCTCGAGGCCCTGCGGCAGCCGCTCGAGGAGGGCCGGGTGACGATCTCCCGCGCCCGGGGCTCGATCACCCTCCCCGCCGGCTTCCAGGTGTGCGCCGCGGCCAACCCGTGTCCCTGCGGCCACGGGGAGAGCTCCCAGCGCTGCAACTGCCGACCCGATCAGATCCGCGCCTACGCCTCGCGGCTCTCCGGCGCCCTGGCCGACCGCTTCGATCTCGCGCTCGCCGTCGAGCAGCCCTCCGCCCAGGAGCTCGCGGGTGATTGCGGGGAGCGGTCGGCCGTGGTCGCGGCGCGCGTCCGCGACGCACGCGAGCGCCAGGAGGCTCGTCTGGGACCCGGTCGGGCGAACGCTTCGATGACCGAGGCGGAGCTCGCCGAGCACGCCAGGCCCGATGCCGCCGGCGCCGCGGCGCTGAGCAAGGGTCACGACGAGCTCGGCCTCAGCGGCCGGGGGTGGAGCCGGGTCCTGAAGGTGGCCCGGACCATCGCCGACCTGAACGGCTCGAAGGGCATCACCGCCGATCACGTCGACATCGCGCTCAGCATGCGACGGCGGAAGGCCGAGGCGTAGATGAACGGGAACGGGACAGCAATGGCGCCTGCGCCGAGTGCGCCTCCCGCGGCCTGCTGCTGGCCGGCTTGGCCGCGCACATCGACCGCTCGGTGGACGGCCGCGCGGGGAGCAGAGCTCGTGAGCTGCTGGCGCTGAGCGACGAGGACCTGGCGCGGTCGGTCTCCCCGGGAGCCCCGACCGAGCCGCTCCGCCGGGCGCGCTCGCCGGAGGCCATCGACGCGCTCCGCGCCCAGCTGGCGGCCAGCGGCTGCTGGAGCACCTGCCGGCACCGGCCCGACTACCCGCCGAGCCTCGCCGCGCTCGGGTCGGCGCAGCCGCGGGCGCTGTTCGGGCGAGGGGCGAGGTCGACGCTTGCGGCGGTGGAGCTCGACCGCACCGTGACCGTCGTCGGCTCGCGCCGCGCCGGTGCCTACGGCCGGGAGATCGCCCACGAGCTCTCGCGGATGGTCGCCGCGAGCGGGCTCACGGTGGCGAGCGGCCTCGCCCTCGGGGTCGACTCCGCCGCGCACGAGGGCGCGCTCGCCGGAGGCGGGCTGACCGTCGCCGTGCTCGGAAGCGGCCCGGACCGCGCCTACCCGCGGTCTCGGCAGCGCCTCTACGAGCGCATCCACGGGTCCGGTCTCGTCCTCTCCGAGCTTCCTCCCGGCTCACCCGTCTTCCGCTGGGTGTTCCCCGCCCGCAACCGGATCATGGCCGCCCTGGCCGCGCTCACGGTCGTCGTCGAGGCCGCCGAGCGCTCGGGCTCCCTGATCACCGCGGAGATGGCGATCGAGGGCGGCCGGCAGGTCGGCGCCGTCCCCGGCCCGGTCAACTCGTGGCGCTCGGGTGGGGCGAACAAGCTCCTTGCGGACGGCGCCGCGGTGATCCGTGGCGCTCGTGACGTGCTCGACCTGGTGGTCGGTCCCGGAGCTGAGCTGCCGCCGCGGTCGGGCCGCCCCTCGCCGACGGGTCGGAGGGCGTCCTGCTTGCGATCGAGGGCGGCGCCGACGACCCCCGGCGCGGTCGCGAGCGCCACGGGCCTGCCGTTCCCGCGAGCTCAGGGCCTGCTCGGCCGGCTCGAGCGCGACGGCTACGTGCGCAGCGATGCGAGCGGGCACTACGCGCGCACCGCGCAGCGCCGCCGCGCGCCTCGGTCGGGTGAGACCGATGCGCCCTTACTATCGCCGCATGTCACGCCGTACTCCCGTCGCGCTCTCGATCGCAGGGTCGGACTCGGGCGGAGGCGCCGGGATCCAGGCCGACCTGAAGGCGTTCGCCGCCCTCGGCGTCCATGGGACGACCGCGATCACCGCGATCACCGCGCAGAACACGGTCGGGGTGACCGCGATCCACCCGATCCCGCCCGAGATCATCATCGCCCAGGTGCGCGCGGTCTACGACGACATCGGCATCGACGCCATCAAGGTCGGGATGCTCGGTGACGAGACGACGATCGGCGCCGTCGCCGAGGCACTCGACGGGCTGCCCGCCGACATCCCGGTCGTCGTCGACCCGGTCATGGTCTCCGAGAGCGGCGCCGCGCTTCTCGCCGACGATGCGCGGGACGCGCTCATCGAGGAGATCCTGCCGCGCTGCCACGTCCTCACACCGAATCTCCCCGAAGCCCGGCGCCTTGCGGGCTTCGACGAAGACGCCGACGTCAGCCCGGCGCGGCTGGCGCGAGCGATCATGAAGCTCGGCCCGCATGCGGTGATCGTCACCGGCGGCCACGCCGACGGAACCGACGTGCTCGTGACGTCGCAGAAGCCGCTGGAGATCTCCGGGCCGCTGCATCCCGACGGTGCCGCCCACGGCTCCGGCTGCACCCACAGCTCGAGCCTGGCTGCGCTGCTGGCTCTCGGCTGGCCCGTGAGGAAGGCCGCGGTTCGCGCCCGCGAGGCGGCCGGTCAGGCGGTCGCGAACGGTCTGCGAGACGTGGGAGCCGGTCCCGGGCCGGTCGATGCGCTGGCGATCGCGGACCGCGTGCCGGAAAAGCCGTCCGCCGCGTCCCGCTCCCGCGCTGCTGCCCGGTGACATAATCGATCGTCGTGAAGCTCGTCCGCATGAAGCCAGGCCACGGGGACTTGCTCCTCGCTGAGGGAGATCCCGAGCTCGCTGAGGAGGAGGCGGAGCTGATCCGTGCCTTCCGCGAGCAGCTCGACCAGGGCATGTGGGCCGCCGTTCCGACCGTGGAGCCGAGCGGCAAGCGCGAGGCGACGATGGTGCGCGACTTCGCCGAGGTCCCGCGCGACGCCGAGCGGGTGATCTTCTTCCCTCCCGCCGCCGGCGGATGAGCGCGCCGGCACGGGGGAGGGTCCTTTGAGCGGGCTCGCGATCGCCAGCGTCGTTCTCTGCGGGCTGACGCTCCTGGCGGTCGCCGCGGGCCCGGAGCTCCTCGCCCGGCTGCGCGCGCGGCTCTCCGCACCACGACGTTCCCGGATCCCGGTCGCGAGCTGCGCGCCGAGCGCCGGGCCGAGCAGCTCCTGCGCTCGGTCCTCGGCGAGGACTCCTACGAGGCCTACCGGGCGCTGGGGTTCCTCCACGCCTACGGCGAGCCGGACGAGGATGGCGTCCCGGTCTACGGCTACCTGATCTACCCGCACAAGCCGATCGTCAGCTTCGACGTCGCCTCGGGCGAGCTCCTCAACGAGCACTGCGTCGCGTTCCCTGACCGGAGCGAGCCCGAGCACAGCCAGCGCCTTCCCGACGCCGACGACGTCCTCGCCAAGTGGATGGCGCTGCGGGGCGACGAGCGCGGCCTGATCCGCGCCGCCAACATGAACCTGCCGGGGCGGCAGCTCGATCCCGGGCACGTCCGCCGCGACCTCGTCCGGCTCAGCGAGTGGACCGGCCGCGCGCCCGCGGGCGCCACCGGCAGCCTCGAGTCCCTCTGAGCCGACGCTCTAGTCTCCCGGCCATGAGCGATCAGACCACCAAGGCGCTCCCGCGTCCCCGCTCGTCGGCCGTCTTCGACGGACCCGACCGCGCCGCGGCCCGCGCCTACATGAAGGGCATCGGGTTCGACGACGACGCGCTGAAGCGCCCGACGATCGGCATCGCCAACACCTGGATCGAAGCGATGCCGTGCAACTTCCACCTCCGCGGCCTCGCCGCGCACATCAAGGAGGGCGTCCGCGCCGCGGGCGGCACCCCGATGGAGTTCAACACGATCGCGATCTCCGACGGGATCACGATGGGCACCGTCGGCATGAAGAGCTCGCTCGTCAGCCGTGAGGTGATCGCCGACTCGATCGAGCTGACGGCCCGCGGCTACCAGTTCGACGCGGTGATCGCGCTCTCCGCCTGCGACAAGACCATCCCCGGCTGCGTGATGGCGCTCGCGCGCCTCGACATCCCCTCGATCATGCTCTACGGCGGCTCGATCGCCCCCGGCCGCTACAAGGGTCGTGACGTGACGATCCTCGACGTCTTCGAGGCCATCGGCGCCCACAACGCGGGCACGATGTCCGACGAGGAGCTGACCGACCTCGAGAACGTCGCCAGCCCCGGCGCCGGCGCGTGCGGCGCCCAGTTCACCGCCAACACCATGGCCTGCGCGTTCGAGGCCCTCGGGATCTCGGCCGGCGGCTCGGCGATGGTGCCGGCCGAGGACGAGCACAAGGGCACGGTCGCCGAGAAGGTCGGCGAGCTGATCATGAAGGTGCTCGCCGAGGACCTGCGGCCGAGCCAGATCATCACCAAGGAGTCGCTCGAGAACGCGATCGCCTGCGTGTGCGCCTCGGGTGGCTCGACCAACGGCGTCCTTCACCTCATGGCCGTCGCCCGCGAGGCCGGCGTGCCGCTGGAGATGGCCGACTTCGAGCGGATCTCGAGGCAGACCCCGCTCTTCGCCGACATGAAGCCCGGCGGCCGCTTCGTCGCCACCGACCTGAACGCGGCCGGCGGCGTGCCGCTGCTGCTGAACCGCCTCTCCGAGGCCGGTCTGCTCCACCGCGACCAGATCACGGTCACCGGCCGGACCATCGGCGAGGAGGCCGACGCGGCCACCGAGCTCCCCGGCCAGGAGGTCGTCCGCCCGGTCGCCGACCCGGTCAAGGCCCAGGGCGGCCTCGCGATCCTCCACGGCAACATCGCCCCCGAGGGCGCCGTCGTCAAGGTCGCCGGCACCGAGCGCACCGGCCAGAGCGGCCCCGCCCGCGTGTTCGAGCGCGAGGAGGACTGCTACGCCGTCGTCAAGGCCGACGGCATCAACCCCGGCGACATCATCGTCATCCGCAACGAGGGCCCGACCGGTGGTCCCGGAATGCGCGAGATGCTCCAGGTCACCGCCGCGATCGTCGGCGCCGGCCACGGCGAGGACGTCGCGCTGATCACCGACGGCCGCTTCTCGGGAGCCACGCGCGGGCTGATGATCGGCCACGTCTCACCCGAGGCGGTCAAGGGCGGCCCGATCGCCGCGATCCGCGAGGGCGATCAGATCACGATCGACGTCGAGGCCCGGACGATCGACGTCGACCTCACCGACGAGGAGATCGCCGAGCGCATCGCCGCCTACGAGCCGCCGGAGCCGGTCTTCAAGAGCGGCGTCATGGCCAAGTACGCCAAGACCGTGTCGAGCGCCTCCCACGGCGCCGTCACCTCCTAGGCGGAGCGGGGGAGGGGGAGCGGATGGCCGAGCCGGTGTTCGAGACCCACGAGCTCGGGCTCTCATGGATGCCCGATCCGAGCGAGGCGATGCAGCGCGCCTGCCACGCCCTGCTCCTCGGGGGCGGCGTCTGGGTCATCGACCCGGTCGACGACGACGGCCTCGACGAGCGGATCAGGGAGGTGGGGGAGCCCGCCGGCGTGGTCCAGCTCCTCGACCGCCACAACCGCGACAACGCCCTGATCGCCGAGCGACTCGGCGTCCCGCACCATCGCCTGCCCTTCGACGGGGTCGACGGCGCGCCGTTCGAGCCGGTGCCGCTGACGCGCAACCGGCTCTGGAACGAGCTCGCCCTCTGGGCTCCCTCCGAGCGCGCTCTGATCGTCCCGGAGGCCGTCGGAACCGCACGCTCCTTCCGCGCCGGCGACGAGCCGATCGGGGTCCACCCGATGCTGCGGATGCTGCCGCCGCGGAAGCTCGGCGCATACGAGCCCGTGCACCTGCTCACGGGCCACGGCCTCGGGATGCACGGCCCGGACACACCCGGCGCCCTGCGCGATGCGCTCGACGGCTCCCGCCGCCGCTTTCCTCAGGCGCTCGTGTCGATGATCAAGCGCTGAGCCAAAGGGGTCAGACCCTTTAGACAGCGAACCTAAAGGGTCTGACCCCGGTTAGGCGTCGCTGAACTCGGCCAGGAGCCGATTGAAGCGGACCGGGTGCTCCAGCATCGGGACGTGACCGCAGTCCTCGAACACCTCGAGCGCGGCTGCCCGAGATGCGCTCGGCGAAGCCCGCCGCGTCGGCTGCGGGGACGACGAGGTCGTCGCGCCCCCAGACGATCAGCGTCGGCACCTGGATCCGCTCGAGCCGGTCGAGCAGGTCGTAGCCGGTCAGCGCCACCGCCGCCGCCGCGAACCCGGGCGAGCCGATGGCCTGGGCGAGCTGCTCGACGAGCAGCTCCCGCCGGAGCTTCTCCGGGTGGCGCATGACGCCGCCGAAGGCGAGCTTCCGCAGGCCCGGCCGCTTCATGTTCGGCACGTCGAGTCGGAGCAAGCAGCGGGTTGGTCGCGGCCATCATCCGCGCGCCGACCGCGACGGGCTCCCGCCGCATCTTCGCGTGGCTGATGCCCGCCGAGGAGACGAGGACGAGCCGCTCGACCCACTCGGGCTCGTTGACGGCCACCTCGGCGGCGACGAAGCCGCCCATGGAGTTGCCGACGAGGGTGCAGGTCTCGATCCCCAGCGCCGCGCAGAAGTCCTCGAGCAGCTTCCCGTAGCCGGCGATCGAGATCTCGCCGTCGGCGGGCATCGGGCTCGCCCCGAAACCGGGGAGATCCAGCGCCACCGCCCGGTGGCCGCGGTCGGCCATCGCCGGCATGTTCTCGAGCCAGTTCTGCCAGCAGCCGCCGAGGCCGTGGACGAAGACGATCGGCGGACCCTCGCCGATCTCGGCGTAGTTGATCCGCTGGGAGCCGATCTCGATCGAGTGGAGATGCTGCCGCCAGTCGATCCCCATCCAGGCCGGCTCGGCCTCGGGGTTGCCGTACGGATCGGGCCCGTCGGAGGCGGTGATGTCCACCGGCTCGATCCGCTTGTAGGGGTAGGTGACGGCGCGCGGCGTGCGCTCGCGTTTGCCCGTGGCGCTCATGACCGGGGAGGTTAGTCCCGCCGAGCGGTGGCAGAATGCCCGGATGGCCGAGCCGCAGCGCACCTCGCTCGCAGGCCCACCCGACGGGGCGGAGGAGCAGCCGAGCTCGCTCGAGGTGCCGGAGCGCGACCGCATGCGGTCGCTGATGCCCGCGGTCGAGCCCGACCGCACCCTCGACGATTGGGGCCGCTCCGAGCGCGTCGAGCGGATCTTCGACGAGACCCTGCTCAACTTCTTCTACCGCTACTGGTTCCGGGCGGAGGTCGAGGGAATCGAGAACGTTCCGAGCAGCGGTGGCGCCCTGCTGGTCTCCAACCACTCCGGCGCGCTGCCGCCCGACGCCGCGGTGATCGGCAAGGCGATCCGGGAGGAGCACCCCGACCCGCGGCCGCTCTTCATGACGGTCGAGCACTTCTTCAAGGGCTACCCGGGCTTCTCGACGCTCCTGCCGAAGATCGGCTGCGTCCCCGCGCACCCCGCCAACGTGCACCGGCTTCTCTACGACGAGGAGCAGCTCGTGCTCGTCTTCCCCGAGGGCCGGAAGGGGACCGAGAAGCTGGTCAAGGACCGCTACCGCGTCCAGCGCTTCGGCCGCGGTGGCTTCGTCGAGGCGGCGATGCGCGGGCGCGCGCAGCTCGTCCCCGTCTGCGTCGTCGGCGCCGAGGAGGCCGCGCCGGTCTTCGCGCAGTCGAAGATGATGCAGCGGCTCACCGGGCTCATCTACTTCCCGATCACGCCCACCTTCCCCTGGCTCGGCCCGGCCGGGATGCTCGGCTACCTCCCGGCGAAGTTCAAGATCCGCTTCCTCGAGCCCATCGACACGACGAAGATGGGCAACGAGCCCGCGGACGACAAGGCGCTCGTCCAGACCGTCGCCCAGGAGGTCCGCGCGCGGATCCAGGAGGGCCTCCACGACATGCTCGGCAAGCGCAAGTCGGTGTGGATGGGATGAGCGACGAGATCGCCACGAAGAACGCCGAGCCCGCGCGCCGCGTCCTCATCACGGGGCTCTCCAGCTATTGGGGAGGCCGCCTCGCGCAGGCGCTCGAGGCGTTCGGCGAGATCGAGGCGATCGTCGGCGTCGACTCCCAGAACCCGACGCGGGAGCTCGAGCGAACCGAGTTCGTCAAGGTCTCCAACCAGCACGGGCTGATCCAGCGGATCGTCCGCGCCGCCCGGATCGACACCGTCATCGACACCCGGCTCGTCGTCGACTCAGCGACGAGCCCGCGGCGCGAGGCCCACGAGAGCAACGTGATCGGGACGATGAACGTGCTCGCCGCCTGCGGTGGCGAGGACTCGCCGGTGCGCCGGTACATCTTCAAGTCCTCGACCCACGTCTACGGCTGCCGCCAGGACGATCCGGCGTTCTTCACCGAGTCGATGAGCCGCGGCGACCGCCCGACGACGGCGATCGAGCGCGACATCGTCGAGGCGGAGGCCTCGGTGATCGACTTCGCGGTCAAGAACCCGAGCGTCGCGGTCACGGTCCTGCGGTGCGCCAACGTCCTCGGTCCCGACGTCGACACCTCGTTCTCGCGGATGTTCTCGCTGCCGCTCGTGCCGATGATCCTCGGGTTCGACCCGCGCTGTCAGTTCGTGCACGAGGACGATGTCGTCCACGCGCTCGAGCACGCCGCGATCAACGACGTCCCCGGCGTCTACAACCTGGCCGGTGACGGCGTCCTGGCCCTCTCAGAGGTCATCGGCCTGCTGGGGAAGCGCCCGGCGCCGGTGCTGCCTCCCTGGGGAACGGGCCTCCTCGCAGGGCCGCTGCGCCAGCTCGGCCTGCAGATCCCCGACGAGATGCTCGCCCAGCTCCGCTTCGGCCGCGGCATCGACAACCGCCGCTACAAGGCCAGCGGCTTCGAGTACGGCTACACGAGCCGGGAGGCCACCCTCGCCTTCGCCGAGCACCTGCGGCTCCACCCGATCCTGCGCGGCGTCGAGCAGACCTACACGTACGAGGGCGAGGTCGAGCGGTTCCTGCGCCGCAGCCCGCTGACGCGGCCGCCCGAGAGCGTCCCCGAGCAGCAGTCCGGCACCGAGCGCGAGCCCTTCGGCATCTAGCTCCGCGGACCTTCCGGGGCCCGGCGATCGCAACCTCGGTTGCAACGCCGGCTGAAGCGCGGCTCCGCTTGGCGCGGTGCCTAAACTTCAGAAACGAAAGCAGGGTCACAAACCGACTGATCCGATGACGTCTCCAGGGCGTTCGGATGAGCGGTACTCGGAAGGAAACATGGGGCGCAAGGCACAGATCTCGATGGTGACGGTCGTATTCGCGGCGATCGCCGTCGTGCTGCTCGCCTACTGGTACGACACGACCCAGGAGGATCAGATCGCCGAGGGCGTGACGATCGGCGGGGTCGATGTCGGTGGCCTCGATGCCGATGCGGCCGCCGCTCAGGTCCGCACGAACCTGATCACGCCGCTCGAGAAGACCGTCAAGGTCAAGTACGGCGACGAGACCTTCGAGCTCACCCCCAACGAGCTCGACATCAGCACCGACGTCGACGGGATGGTCGACGAGGCGCTCGAGGCCTCCCGCGACGGCAGCCTGCCCTCGCGCGTCTGGCGAGGTGTGACCGGCGGCGAGGTCAACGAGGCGATCAGCCCGAGCCTCGAATGGAACGAGGACGAGGTCGACCACTTCATCGAGCACGTCTCCAACAACATCGGCCGCGACCCGGTCGACGCCTCCATCGACCCCTCCGGGGGCCAGCTGATCCCCGTCGCCGCCAAGTCGGGCATCGCCGTCGACAAGGACACCCTTCGCCGCCAGGTCAAGGCCGCCATCGACGATCCCGCCGAGCGGACGGTCAAGCCCGAGGTCGTGAAGGTCAAGCCGGAGGTGACCACCGCCGACGTCGCCGACAAGTACCCGACCTACATCGTCGTCGACCGCGCCAACTTCAAGGTCACGCTGTACCGGAACCTCCAGGAGGAGACGACCTACACCGTCGCCATCGGCGCCGAGGGCTTCGACACCCCGACCGGGCTGTACCACATCCAGAACAAGCAGGTTGATCCTGTCTGGACCGTTCCGGACTCCGATTGGGCCGGCGATCTCGCCGGTCAGACGATCCCGCCCGGCCCCGACAACCCGCTCAAGGCGCGCTGGATGGGGATCTACGACGGCGCCGGCTTCCACGGCACCTCCGACGTCGGCTCGCTGGGAAGCGCCGCGTCACACGGCTGCGTCCGCATGGCAGTCGAGGACGTGATCGACCTCTACGACCGCGTAGACGTCGGCACTCCGGTTTACATCCAGTAGCGACGCTCCCGCACTCGCCAGGGAGGTTTTCTTGCCCCTGAGGGCGAATCTCTCTGGGATGACCGACGACGATCTCGATCCCATCACCCCGGCCTGGGAGCGCGCCCTCGAGAGCTACGAGATGGAGCTCACCTCGCGCCACGTCTCGCCGCACACGCTGCGCGCCTACCGGGGCGATCTGCGCGAGCTGGCGATCTGGGCGAGCGCGTCCGGCATCGACGACCCCGCGGAGGTCAGCTATCGCCGGCTTCGCGGCTTCGCGGCCAGCCTCGGCCAGCGCGGCATCGAGCGCGCGAGCGTCGCCCGCAAGCTCGCGGCGGTCCGCGGCCTCTTCGACCACCTGACCCGGCGCGGAGACATCCCGGCGAATCCCGCGGACCTGCTCGCGAGCCCGCGCTCCGCCTCGCGGCTTCCGCGGGTGCTCGGCCGCGACGAGATGCGACAGCTGCTCGACGGGATGCCGGCGAGCACCCCGCTCGAGTCGCGGGACCGGGCGATGCTCGAGCTCGCCTACTCCTGCGGTCTCCGCTGCTCGGAGATCGTCGGCCTCGACCGCGACTCCATCGATTTCGAGTCGGAGGCCATCCGCGTCCGCGGCAAGGGCGGCAAGGAGCGCATCGTCCCGATGGGGGAGCCGGCTCAGAGGGCGGTCTCGGCCTACCTCGCGAAGGCGCGGCCGACCCTCGCCGAAGATGGCGCCGAGCGCGCGCTCCTCGTCTCCAAGCGAGGCCTTCGCCTCTCGCCGTCCGATGTGACCAGACGGCTCGCCAAGCGCGTGCAGCAGGCGTCGATCGCGGGGCGCGTCTCCCCGCATGCGTTGCGGCATTCCTTCGCCACCCACATGCTCGAGGGGGGCGCCGATCTGCGCTCGATTCAGGAGCTCCTGGGGCATTCGAGCCCCTCGACGACCCAGATCTACACCCGAGTCGAGCCCAGCCGCCTGCGCCAGGCCTACGCAAACGCCCATCCCCGGGCATGACAGCGGTTCCAGAACGATGGCGCGCTGGACTAACGTACGAGGGTAGAAAGGGAGCGATGGAGACCAACGTGAAGGCGGTCGAGCTCAAGGAGCTCTGGCGCCGGTGCAAGGAGGATGGTGATGAGCGGGCGCGCGAGCGCCTCGTCGTCGCGTACTCGCCGCTGGTCAAGTACGTCGCCGGCCGCATGGCCGCGGGCCTCCCCTCGCACGTCGAGGAGGGCGACCTCATCTCCTACGGGCTCGTCGGCCTGATCGGCTCGATCGAGCGCTACGACCTCGAACGCGAGATCAAGTTCGAGACCTTCGCCGTCTCCCGGATCAAGGGCGCGATCATCGACGAGCTCCGCTCGCTCGACTGGGTTCCCCGCTCAGTGCGCTCGAAGGCTCGCGACGTCGAGAAGATCCACTCCGAGCTGGAGAACCGCCTCGGGCGGGCTCCCTCCGAGGAGGAGATGGCGAAGAAGCTCGGCGTCACCGTCGACGACTTCCGCAACACGCTGCTCGAGATCGCGAACTCCTCCGTGCTCGCGCTCGACGACCTCTGGACCGTCGCCGATCCCGACGGCGGCCAGGTCTCCCTGCTCGACACGATCCGCGATCCGCACGCCGTCGATCCCGAGGAGGCGATCGACACCGTCGAGCTCAAGGACCGCCTTGCCGAGGCCATCGAGTCGCTGCCCGACCGCGAGCGCCTCGTGATCGCCCTCTACTACTACGAGACCCTGACCCTCCGCGAGATCGGCGAGGTCCTCGGAGTCACCGAGTCGCGCGTCTCCCAGCTGCACACGAAGGCCGTCCTCGGCATGCGTTCGCACCTGCAGAACGCCCCCTGACGCTCGTCAGGAGCGTCAAGCGCGGCGTGATCTAACCTGACCCGTTCGTGGTCGAGGAAACCGTCTACCCAGCCTGTGCCGTCTGTGGCCGCCGCCTGCTCGCGGGCGAGCGCCCCAGCGCCTACGTCACCCGCGAGGGAGCCGAGGTGACCGTCTGCGAGCTCTGCAAGCCCCGAGCGGAGGCCGCGGGCTGGATGCGCCCCGACGAGGCCGAGGAGCTTCGCGCGGCCGGCGGGATGCGCGAGCGGAGGCGCCCGCGCGGGCAGATGCTCGGCGGCCTGCTCTCCCGCTTCCCGAATGCGCAGGCGGCGGAGAGCCGAGGACGCCGGTGCGCCCCTCGAGCGGTCGGCGCCGGTCGCCGCCTCCGAGCCCGACCTCGGCCCGACGCCGGCTGACGCCGAGCTCGAGGAGGCGCTGAGGAACTTCAACTTCTCCGATCACCGCCGCACCGTCGCGGGGCTGTCGCGCACGCTGGGGCCGCCGCGTGCTGCGGCACTGGCGATCGAGACCGCCAGCGGCGTGCCGGGATTCCGCGTCACGGTCGCGTGGGAGCTCACCTGGTACCAGTGGGAGATCGCCGCCGGCGAGAACGGCGTCGAGGTGCGCGAGTCCGGCAAGGGGGAGACCATCGACCAGCTTCGCGCCGCCGACCGCGCCTGGAACCTGATGGTCGGAAGCGACGGCACCCTGCACCGCCGGACGTCGGCCGACGATCCCGGGCAGAATGCGCGCCGATGAGACTGACCGTGCACGTTGACGGAGGCTCCCGGGGAAACCCCGGCCCGGCCGCGATCGCCGCCGTCGTCAGCGACGAGAACGGTGAGATCGTCCACGAGGCCAAGGAGACGATCGGCCGCGCGACCAACAACGTCGCCGAGTACCGGGCGCTCCTGCTCGGGATCGAGCGCGCCAAGCAGCTCGGCGCGACGGAGGTCGACCTCGTCGGCGACTCCGAGCTGATCATCAAGCAGGTCCGCGGCGAGTACAAGGTCAAGGACGCCGGCCTCAAGCCGCTCCACTCCGCCGCGCAGACCGCGCTCGGCGACTTCTCCGAGTGGTCCCTGCGCCACGTCAAGCGCCATCTCAACGCCGAGGCGGACGCCCTGGTCAACCAGGCGCTCGACGCCGAGGCATGAAGCGCCTGATCCTCCTCGCGGCCGGGGTCCTCGCGGCGGTTCTCCTGCTCGGCTGCGGCGGCGAGAGCGACGGGACGTTCGACGAGGACGGCTTCCCCTTCACCTTCGAGTACCCCGACGACTGGACCGAGTCCGACGACGCGGAGGTGAGCAAGAGCCTCGGCGCCGAAGCGGAGGAGACCCTGGGCGTCGGACTCGACGACGACAACGGGATCATCGTCCAGCGCTACACGCTTGCCATCGAGATCACGGAGCAGAACTTCGATCAGGCGAAGGCTGAGTTCGACGGACTGCTCACCGAGTTGGCGCCGGACATCGAAGGCACCCCGGGGGAGATCGGCGGCTACCTCTCGCTGACGTACGAGGACGTGCCCGTTGACGAGTCCGGCGACCTCGTCAGCACGCTAGTTGCCCTCTTCGACGGGGATCAGGAGTACCTGATCAACTGCCAGTCGGACGAGGACCATCGCGACGAGGTCAGCGAGGGCTGCGACCTCGCCGTCGACTCGCTCGAGCCGAAGTAGTCTCGGCTCCCGCGCCGCTAGACTGGCGCCTCAACTATGCGGCTGTAGCTCAGTTGGCTAGAGCGTCTGCTTGCCATGCAGAAGGTCGTGGGTTCGAATCCCATCAGCCGCTTCGACAAAACCCCCGCTAACACGGGGGTTTTGTTGTTGAGGGGGCCGGCCAAGAGCGTTCCCAAAACCGTGTCCCAAAATCCGCGGGTTAGCGGCCCAGCGACCACCGTGGATACCTGAACGCGTTGAGCTTTGACTCGCGGAGCAACGACGGCAGGGGCCTCGCTGCATGTCATCCAGCGCCACCTCGGTCGCGCTATCTGACCCGGATTGAGCCCCGCCGGCACCAAAGTTCCGACGCTCGGAGGGAACCGAGATATCTTACGCAGCCTGTGGGTTCACAACGCCTTGAGTGCCGCCGGTTGAGCCCCTTGCTACCACTGCCGGGGTGTTCCTTGTCGGAGCGCATTCGAGCTGCTGTTCCGGATCCAATCCGATCCCGTTGTCCTAAACGACCATCGTCGCCCGTTCTCTTTGGCGCCGACCCTGACTTCGAGGGCAGTCCGCCTCGATTGTCGCGCCGCGACAATGATGAGCTCACGAGCGATTGCGACGTAGCTGGATCGAACTGAGCTCGCATAGACCGCGAGGCGCAGCGCAGCCTGGATCGCGGCAGCAAGACCAGGAAAGCGAAAGCGCGCACCGGTGCTTCGTACGCGCCTGCGGCGGGCCGACCGCTATTCAGCACGAATCGAAGCAGGAACGCTCGCCCTCGCGTTCGGAAACCGGCCGGACCTTGACTTCCTCACATGACCTCACCTGGGACGGACCCGGGCGAGGTCGTTCGGGTCGGCGTACGGTCCGCTGCCGACGCCGTGGTCAGCACGTCCTCCGTCATGGACCATGCGATGCACCTTGTCGCGGACGACTTCAGGGACTTTCGGCAGGCGAGGCAAGGCTGCCGACAGCCCGCGTCCGGGCCGCAGCGGCGACGTGCCGCGCGGTCGCTCATAAGGATCGGGCTGATCACGGCGCGTCCTGGCGAGCGGCCGCTGGCCTGCGGCTCCAAGCGACCAACGCGACGGAGATTGAGCCCTGCGCAGCGGGGCGAAAGTCACCGCGTCTCCGAGATCCAAGGGCCTAGAAGCCTGGTCAAAGCGTCCGCGACGGGAGGTGGCCTTACTTACGACGTTCGTCCAATGTGTGGCCAATCCGCCCGGCGTGCTGTACGACTGAACGGGACTTGGGAGGTCCGTCCTGAGCGATCACCAGATAGGGAGGTCAGGTGATGAAGGTCTGTTCCTTCCTGCGTTCGCGGTTGCTAATCGGTGTCGTACTTGTCTCTGCGCCGAGCGTCCTTGGAGCGGCTTCGGCACAAGCCACGCCACCAGATCCGGTGGCCGCCTACACCTTTGACGGTGGCGCCGCTCGCGACTCGTACGGCGGGCATGACGGCTACGTTCAAGGCGCGACGTTCACGGATGCCGGCCGCCGTGGCGATGCTCTCGACTTCGACGGGACGAACGACATGATCAGGATTCCCGACGACGATGCCTTCGACTTCGATGATGGCTTCACGCTTGAAGCCTGGGTGCGACCGGACTCGCTTCCGCAGTTCTCGTCGCTTTTGATGAAGGAGAGCACCCAGGGCAACTTCGCGTATTCGCTTTACGCCTCGGACGGCGGTGGACCCTCCGCCTTCACCGTCGACGAACTTGCGAACTTCACCCGTATCGCCGGATCGTCGCCGCTCGAGACCAGCGAATGGACGCACTTGGCGACGACTTACGACGGAGCTGATCTCAAGCTCTATGCCGACGGAGCTCTCATCGACTCGGCTACATCGGCTGTGGAGCCGCAGGGAACGAGCGACGGCGACTTCTTCATCGGGGGGAATTCGATTTGGGGCGAGTACTTCAACGGGCGTATCGATGAGGTTCGCATCTACGACGAAGACCTCAGTGCGTCGGATGTCGAGGACAACATGGGAGCCGGCTTCGACCCGGCTCCGCGTCCTGCGCCTGTGGCCTCATACGCGTTCGATGGCGGAGCGGCACGCGACACGATGGGCCTACACGACGGGATCGTTAACGGCGCTAGCTACGCCGAGGGTGGGAAGTTCGGCGACGCACTTGAGTTCGACGGGACCGACGACACCGTGTCGATCCCAGACGATGGAGAGTTGGACTTCGGGGGGCCCTTTACGCTTGAAGCCTGGGTGCGTCCCGATACGTTGCCGTACTACGCCACGGTCCTTCTTAAGGAGAGCTCCCAAGCTAACTTCGCCTATGGCATCTATGGCTCCGACGCGGGTTACCCCTCGGGATACTCGCTAGACGAACTGGCGAACGCCAGTCGCGCAATCAGCACTTCTCCTCTCGAGGAAGAGGAATGGACCCACCTTGCTGTCGTATTCGACGGGTCAGCGCTCACGCTCTATTCGGACGGGGAAGTGGTCGGCGTCGATACCTCAGCGGTCTTCCCTCATGCAAGCGACGGTGATCTGAAGCTCGGTGGTAATGACATCTGGGGCGAGTACTTCGACGGAATCATCGACGAGGTTCGGTTGTACAACGAAGCCCTCGGTGCCGGAGAGATCCAAGAGGACATGGCCGAGGGTGCGGACCCGGCACCCCGGCCAGAGTCGGTCGCCGAGTTTTCCTTCGAAGGTGGAGAAGCGCTCGATTCTGCCGGGACAAATGATGGCTCGGTCGACGGTGCGACTCTGAACTCAGCTGGAAGGTACGGAGACGGTCTTGACTTCGACGGGGTCGACGACGAGGTTCGTGTTCCCGATGGCCCGGCGATTGAATTCGGTAGCGGGATCACCGTGGAGGCGTGGGTTCGGCCGAGCTCATCGACTTCGTCAAGAAACGTCGTCACGGTCGGAAATTCGGACCCTTCGGACCCATATGGACTGCTGCTCCGTTCGCGTAGCTCGGCGACGAGCTCCCCAAGCGCCGTCATTGCGTTGGGCGGGCAGAGCTTCGCGACTGTCGAAGGGTCGGCACCTCTGCCTACGGATCAGTGGTCGCACCTTGCAGTGACCTCCGATAATCAGCACCTTCGCCTCTACATCGATGGGGACATGGTCGATTCGAGCCCGACGACGACGATGCTGAATACGGACGGGGAGCTGCAGGTCGGAGGAAGTGCTGGCGGGGGGGAACCGATTGCCGGCAGAGTGGATGAGGTGACCGTGTACGGCAGGAGCAGCACGGAGCGTGAGATCAACCGTGATATGGCGACCCCGATCGCTCCCGGCATCGACCCAGAGGCCGGTCCATACGTTCTCGAGGCCATGGATGCGACCAATGCCACAACCGTGTTGTCAAAGGACGCCGAAGATGAGCCGCTCATAATCCAAGAGGATGGCGCGGACCCAGCTATCTCGCCCGATGCTTCACTCGTCGCCTACGTTCTGCGGTCAGAGGGTGTCGAGACAAAGCTCGTGACAGAACCGTTCGGCGGCGGCGGGCAGGACGTCCTTCGGCACCTCGAAAAAGAGGTATTTACCCCGGACGTCTACCTACGCGAGCCAGCATTTGATCCGACTGGCGGCGAGATCGCAGTCGTTTGCGATGAACAGACGCTCGGCAGAAGCGGCGGCCGGCAGCTTGCTACCGAAAGCTCTCCGACAACCAACTGCGATGGTCCCACCGAACTGATCGATGCGGCCTCCAGTGATCGTGAGGGACTAGCCGAAGCGGACGGTCGCAATCCCAGCTTCTCTATCGACGGCTCACGACTTCTCTTCGATGATCAGGTCGGATCATTCGAGCGATCCGTATTCGACGTCCCAGTCAGCGGAGCAACTAGGGAAACAACCTTCGGAAGTCGCCTAGATCGCACGAGCCACCCTTCAATGTCGCCCGATGGGAGCAACATCGCGTTCCAAGGGTCGACTGGAAGCGGCGCGCCACAGATCTACCTGCTCGATCTCGCCAGTGACCGGGTCTCGGTCCTAACGGAGGGCGGCGGCGAGGACCCGTCATGGAACCCCGATGGCCAGTCCGTTGCCTATGTGGACGACGGCGACGCAAAGGAGATCGATCTCTCGACGGGCGAGGTCATCAAGTTGATAAACGCCCCATTTACGGCGAACGCCACACGTTTCAGGACGGTAAGGTCGATCTCTTATCCGCGCCCAGCAACGGCCGATTCCCTGGCCAGGTCGTTCCAGCCGAACCTCTTTTTTGACACCTCGGAGAATTATCGGCCGGTCTCAGTCGAGAGCCTCCTTGGGGAGCGCGAAGACGGGTCGCTCTACCACGACCTCTGTAACTCCAGCGACGTCTGCGGAGACGTGCGCAAGTCAGCTGATCTACAGGGCTATCCAGGCGCCGGTTCATATCTCGACTTCGGCACGATCGACAACGGGTTGTTCGAGACTCCGCGCTCGCCGCGATGCCTTGACGACGACGACCTCCTTGATTGCGAGACAAGTCCCGTCTCCGCGATCTACTACCACGTGTCCAGCGATGCGAGCTATACGTATCTCGACTACTGGATGTTCTACCGATACAACTGGTTTCCCACCCCCTGGCCGGCACCTGAGTTCTCGCACGAGGGAGATTGGGAAAGTGTGACGGTTGCGGTGTCCGGAGCAGAGAACTGGGACGCGACAGAGTTTGCCTACGTCTCATTTTCGCAGCATGGACGGTGGGGTCGCTATCTACCCGAGAACATCCATTGCGCCGCTGGCGGCCTCTTCCACGAGTGCAACGGCTCATACCCCGGGGATCAGAGAGTTTCTTCGTTCGTTGCCCGAGGGTCACATGCCAATTATCCGGGTACCTGTAGCGCGGTTCTGAACGAGCCGACGTGCCTTCAGGACACAAATCCCGGCACGCTCGACAACTTCGAGTACGGCCACGACGGCGAGCGCCCTTGGGCGGAGAATGGGGACCTCTCCTCGCTCTTGAGGATGCCCCCAGCGGCATCGGCGGCTGAGGATTCGTGGGATGCAGGCCAGCCGCACAACTGGACTGACTGGCCTGGCACCTGGGGCGCCGGCGGTGACGTTGATTCGCCGTCGAGCCCGGCGAGTGGTCCCAATGGTGAGCACTTCTACAGCCCGGGTGACTACCAATGCGCAGAGGACAACGAAGACTGTGACGATCCGCTTTCACGCGGCGCATCTGCTGACTCCCGTGTCTGCCAGGACTGGTTTGGTTGGGGCGTAAATATCTTGGTTTGCGACCCTGAAAAGCTTCAGAAGGCCGAGGAAGACGGCAGGCTGACTGATCGTGGGGGTCTTTCGGTGAATCCGCCGGAAGCGTTCACGGACTCGTCTGGAACGGCACCTGGCCTGAGCCAGAGTGCCGGGCAGCCGCTGCGGGCAGGGTCGCGGTTCCGTATTCACGGACCCACTACAGCCGATGCCGAGCTCCTCGTCCGCGTACGAATCGGAGATAGGTTTTTTGCTCTCGTCTCACGCGACTCAGCAGGGTTTGAAGGCACGCTGAAGATTCTTCGAACGAGGTCCGGCGAGCCGCGGCTCATCCGCGTAGACGGCGGTCGCAGGAATGTCAAATTTCGGCTCCTAAGCCAATAGGCTTCAGGCGGCCGAGCAAGAAGCACCGAAGAGGAGTCGCACTAAGTGAAACTCATTGCATCGCTGATGGTTGCTGGTAGCGTGGCGATCCTGTGTTATGCCGCGTTTCTAACGCTGTTGATTGCCGGACTGTGCGAACAGTTCGACTGCAGCGACCGGGACCTTCCGTATCTGCTCATCGGTGGTCAGCTCGTCTTGGCAATCGGCCTGACGGTGCTCGCGGTCGATACCGCGGTGCGCTCGTTCCGTCGCGCATCGCTAACTCAGAATCGTTTTCTGGCTCGACTCTTTGGTTTCGTTGTCCTCGTGATCGCCTGGGGAGCCATAGCTCAGCCGTAGGGTCACCGTCCCGGCAGCTCGCTTCGACTTCGGCTGAAGCCCGGACCGCGGGCCCGGCTCGCGATGGCTAGAAGAATGGGACTTACGATGTCCCCAAAAGGTTAAACGAGCAGGGGCCGGACGGGCGGAAGACACGAGGCAAAGGCAGAGTGGGGAAGGGCGAGAAGCCGTGTCTTGACGGCTATGACCAGGTGCGGAGCACCGACCGAATAGCGGTGGAGTAGGACGAGGGGCGACGAGGGATACGAAGGTCGAGACGGGCGCAACGGCGAGCGGGGGAGGCTCTACGTCTGCTGGCGAAGCTCTGGGCTGGGATCCACGAACGATTCAGTACCTCAGCCGCGAGATCGGCTCCGGCGGCATCCATCGATTCCGGTAGGGCACGAGGCGCAGGCTCCTTGACCTGCACTTCAGTCTCGGACACGCAGCTGTTTGAGCTTGCGTGGCCGGCCCTCCGAGGTCCGGGTACGAACGTGGCGCTCGTCCTGGGTCAGCGTCGACGAGCTTCGGTTCGGAGCATCGAAACCTCTTCATGTTGGCTTCATACCTGTCTCATGCGAACGCGCATGAAGCGGGCAGCCGCATCCCGCTCAGGCAAGCGCTTCGGCGCACCTGACCACCCGCCCACACGCTGTTTAGTTCGGGTGGTCAGGTGCTTTGCAGCAGAGGAGCGGGATTGGGCTTGGGTTTTTACGGAGGAGGGACGATGAGTTAAGGGAGAGCACGGCATTCATGTGGACGGGTAGCGAGAGTGCGTTACGGGATCTAAGGCCCCAGGGCAGGGTGACGGGTAGCTTGTAGGTGGGTGGATTGTCCGGGCTGCAGGGGGGGCGGAAGGGCCGGGAAGAGATGGGGCGAACGGCGCCTGGCTGGGGCTGGCAAGCGCGATGGCCGTGGTCAAGGTCTTGACTTGGCTTAGGCGCGTCAGCGATGCGCGGGGGGGAGGGCGCGGATCCGTACAGATGTCGGGCGGCGCGGCGTAAGCGAGCGAGACGGCGCCGGACCATTTCTTGGTGCGATTGCCGCTTGATGCGAAACGCGCGCGCCACTACCATGACCGGCGATCGGTGATCTACGGGAGAATTCCTTCAATCCTGCGCTCTTAGAGTTGCTTTGCGGCTTTTTGATCTGCGTTCTTACGTTGGCTGCCTTCGAAACTGGGTCTGCGGACGCAGCCGATAGTCAGTCTCTTGGACGAAATAGCTTCGCTCAGGGGGCTGTACGAACTGTTGGTGGAACGACAGCAGTCGTTGGCGCGACCAATTCGTGCGAGCCGGGAACATCGTCATGCCCTTGGCGAACGGTGGTTGCTCGATTTTTGAGAAGCGGGAAACTCGACCGGCGTTTCGGTGAGCACGGAACGCGCCTTCTGGAGGCCGAGCCGGGATATCGAGTGGTGATTGGTACCGCGGCCGGGCCGGACGGCTCGCTGGTAGTTGCGACCGCGGACCTCATCGAGCCTTCTGCCGAGATCAGGCTTACCCGCCTGACTCCGCGGGGTTCAGTCGACACGAGCTTCGGCACCGGCGGATCCGTGACCATTCCATCCGCTGAACTTCAAGTGGTTCCTGGGGTGGACCGTCATGCGATTGCGGTGGGCCAGGCGGGCAACGTGTTTGTCGTCGGCAGGACGGAAGTCGCGGGTGAAGGCACCGACTTCGCCGTTTTCGCCATGACCCCTGACGGCGCCCCCGATCCGGGTTTCGGTGCTGGCGGCATGCGTCAGTTCTCGGTCGGCTCGGGGCCCCTGGATACGGATGCTGCCAACGCGGTCACCGTACTTCCGAATGGTCAGCTAGCTGTTGCCGGCTCATCTACTCGGACCGACTCGTCGACTCAGTTCGCCATGGTGAAGCTGAACGCTGATGGAAGCTTTGACTCTACGTTCGGTAGCGCCGGCAAGCAGTTGCTCGCGCCGCCGTCAAGCTTTGAGCTCTCGCTGCTGAAACCCGTTGCACACGTGTATCGGCTCCTTCCCGAAGATGATGGGGCGGTCATCGTGCTCGGCGCTCTGCGGTTCGCCACCAGCGACACCAAGTCCTGCGGCGCTGTCGGGGAGGTAGCTCGTGTCGGCCCAGGGGGCCAGCTCGACCTGGGTTTTGCGAACGGGGGGTTCGTGTCGACGTCTTGCCCCATTGGAGTGGACGGGGTCTTGACCAATCCCGACAGCAATCTGTCGCTGATTGCAACGGGCGGTAGTTACCCGGGGACCAACAAGTATTACGCGATGACGCGTTTACGGCGCGATGGAACGACGCGTCGTGCCTTCGGGGACGACGGCACCAAGCTAACTCGGTTCCCAGAGAGGAGCGCGACTGCCGCAGCGATCCTTAAGGCAGGTCAATCCACGCTGGTCGCTGGATCAATGCTGACCTTGGGGTGCGGCAAGGGCCGCGGCCCTCACGCATGTTCATCAGCGATGACGCTGTCCAAGTTCGACAGTAAGGGCGAACTCAAGACATCTTTCGGAATCAACGGGGTTGCGGCTGCGCCCCGCCAGACGCCGTAGCTACGGCGCGCCAGCCCAATTCGCATTTAGGTAGTACTGCGTTGGCTGTTTGTAGGGCAGACCAAATGTCGTTTCGAGCGTCGTGAAGTTCGGGAACGGCTGGGGTTCTGTCACCAACCCGGCTAACCAGTGGATGATTGCGCCTTCGCATTTCGAGCTGTGTGCGAACACCCCGTTCGTCCCCACTAGGCGGACCAAAGCGTCGGCCTGACCTTGGTTGCCGAACGGCGGCTGCGAACCACACCCTGTCTCCGTTACCCAGACGGGCGTCGTGACCATGCTGTCGGCTTGGTCAAAGAGGCTCTGGATGTTGTAAACCAGCGCATCCACTGCGGCTTGGCGCGTGGCTCCCGTGTAGAGCTCGAGGTCGTAAGGGTGCAAGCCCACCGCATATGGATAGCACTGCGCCTGGAAGTCCTGCAGGTAATTCTTCCACCCATTGCTACCCACCTCCATGTATAGACCACCCGAGACAACGCGGATGCTTCGACTGAATGTCTGTGACGCCATGGTTGCGAGCACAGCGTTCAAAAGACCCTTGAACTCCGCCACCAGTACGGACGACTGCGGCAAGTTCGGTTCGTTCCAAACCTCTACGGCGCGGATGGCGAGAAAGAGTCGAAGTAGTGCACGAGTTGTGCGACAAATTGGGCGTACTCGCTCCACGCCTCGGGCTTTGGCCTGAACCCCTTGACCTCGGTGTCGACAATAATTGCCTGTCGTTTGGTGCCTAGCCAGTTCGGTGCACCTACCACAGCGGGTAGGAGATGGAACCCGTATGCGTACGCCGCGACTACGAGGTTGGCGAAATTCTCGTTGAAAAGCGGCGCCGGAGCGGGCTGCCCGGGTGCCGGCGGCCCGACGGGCTGCAGGGCACCCCAGTCGACGGGGAACCTCAGCGTTCTCGCGTTGAAGCCAAACGCACGGTCGAAGACGGTCGGCGCGAGACCAGGATTGTTTGCGTAGGCGACAAACTCGTCGTTGAAACCGGGCGTGAAAGGAACGGTAAGGGGCGGCACTCAGACCTCACCTCCGTTCGGTATGTCGTCAGAGGGGGGTGCGTCGGGAAGGGGTGTCTCAGCCCGCAACGATCGCACACACGGACGATCGTCGGGTGGCATGTCGTATTGAGGGAATCCTGCCAGCTCCAGTCCGGGAATGCAGCGGCCGAGTCTCCAAGCGTCACCCGAGAAGACAAGCGTGGATGACGCCACCGCAGCGTAGACATT
The DNA here is from genome assembly GCA_963740845.1 of uncultured Solirubrobacterales bacterium. Lineage (GTDB taxonomy): Bacteria > Actinomycetota > Thermoleophilia > Solirubrobacterales > 70-9 > RHKX01. Next base: position 288,269 of record CAVUFM010000018.1, on the reverse strand, counting down.
GCTGTAGCCGTTGAAGATGTTACGAAGGGCATCTGCGTCGATGGAAGCTGTCCCGGTAGGTTCGACTGACTGCTCCCCGATCGTCACCGTGACCGGCTCGTCCGGGCGGAGGACTGCGGTAAGCACCGCGATCTCGCCGGAACGGTCCGAGATCTCAAGCTGAAGCACTAAGTCGCATGTCTTCAGGCGCTCCCGGAAGCCTCGCGACAGGAATAGGCATCTGATGAACTCGGCGACTTCAGCAGGTCCACTGGTCAAGTTCGTTCCCTCCACTACCGCTTTCACCGAGACTACCACTCGATCTGGAGCCCGATGGGACCGCGGAGCCCGAACAAGTTCCCTTGGTGTCGCCGATTCGGCCAGTTCCGCAGGCCAGCTCGAGGACGTGGCCTTCTGCGGGCGCCGCGGCGGTGAGCATCCAGTTCGAAGCGTCGATCCTTGCCTGGCCCTCGTGTTCGCGGTTGAAGGCTGTGCGGCTCCCTGCACCGTCCACCGCACGCATCGGAAGCTTCGCTCAATCGGAGACCGCTAGCCCGTGAGAGGCGGGCGAGGTCAACGAATCTAAGACGGAGTAGTCGTTGGCGCGCCTACCTGTCGAAAGGCAAAACGGACCGAGCGCCGCGCCTTCGCGCCGCTCCCAGGACAGCGAGGTGCCACATGAACCAGCCATCGACAGCCGAGGCGACGCTCGGCAACCCGTCCTTGCTTCGCGATGGGCCGCTGCTGACGGCCGGCGAGGTCGGGCTCTTGCTCGGTGTCCCTAAGACGTGGGTATACGAGCAGTCGCGGCGAGGGACGATGCCTACCGTGACCTTGGGTCGCTATCGCCGGTACCGGCGAGAAGCGATCCTGGGGTGGATCGCTGAACTCGAACGTTGATGCCGAGTGCGCTGGGTTCTTCAGTCGGCTCGAGCCACTTCGGTGACAGGCAAGAGCGCCCGCGGACTCAGCGCTTGGGGGTGGACGAAACCGTGGACCGCCCGTCCACCCCCAGTTGGCTTGAGGGCTGAGGTTGCGGGGCGGATCAGCTGCCGACCCCACCCCCTCGACGAACAAAAAGTTCAGGTGTCGAGGGAATGGGGTCGGCAGCTGATCTAGGTGGAGGTTGTGGTTGAGGGATGGGGGTGGACGGGCGGTCTTAGTGGGAGAGGGGGGTGGATGGAAGGAAGGTAGTTGGAAGTTGTTGGGGGGATCCGGCTCTCTGTAGGTATGGGCGCGAGCGGATCGTTGGAGCGGAAGCGGCGGGCCAAAAGGGCGTGGTGTTGGCGCCGGCGGATCTCGTGATCGCTAGGTGGTCAAGCGAACATCGTGCTTCGGTCGACGAGAGCCAGTGCGGCTGGCAACCGTTCGAAGCCGTTGGGGCTATCCAAGAGCAGCGTCCTGCCGTCCACAGATCCTGCGGACTATTCGCGCCCTAGGCCGCCTGCGGTTCGACGGCGAAGGCCTGCGAAAGAAGATCCGCTTCGCCTGAGCGGCTCTTGTAGTGCAGGTACCGAGCCGTCGTCTTAACGTCGGCATGCCCGAGCCAGGCCTGGACCTGGATGATCGATGCGTGCTGGATCGCGAGGCTGCCGAAGGTGTGACGTAGATCGTGGAAGCGCAGCTCTCTAAGTCCGGCGTCATCGAGAGCTTTCTTGTAGCGCCTACGCAAAGCCGATCCGTCAATGATTCCGCCCGTCACGCTGCAGAAGACGAGGCTGTCCGGTCCGCTGAACAAATCGCGCTGCGAGAGCTGAGCGAGAACCCTCGCGAGGTCCTGCGCCATCGGCACTACCCGTCCATGGCCGGACTTCGGCGTCGTGATCACGGTCCCGGAGACTGACTGCTGGACCCTCAGCGAGCTCCTCACGAAATCGATGTCGCGCCATCGCAGGGCGATGCATTCACCTCGGCGAAGGCCGGCGAAAGCCGCGGTCAGAAATAGGGCCCGATCCCGCTCAGACGTGGCGGCTCGCGCAAGCGACCAGACCTCCTCGGGTGAGAAGAAGTCGAAGTTGGTCCTGTCGTAGCGGACGCGAGGCTTCTCGACGAGTCGGGCGGGGTTGTGGGTGATCGGCCACACCCGAGCGGCTCGCTCGAAAACGCCGTGGAGGATCGCCAGTAGTTTGCGCGCCTGGCGTGCCTTGCCTGTCGTCCGGACATAGTTGCCCAGCCAGCGCTCGAGCTCCTGGCTCGTGATCTCTTCGAGCCGGCGATTCCCGAAAGCCGGAACCAAGTGGAGATTTAACGCCGAGCGGTAGTCGCGCATAGTCGACGGCTTAAGGTCTCGTTCGTTCTCGCCGTGGCGGATCCATTCGTTCGCCGCGACTTCGAAAGTGACGCCTGAGCGCATCCGCTTGACGAGCCCGCGTCTCTCGTCGACCAAGAGCTCGTCCAGCTTGGCCCGCGCCTGCTTCCGGGTCAGGTAGCCGGCCAGCGGCGTGCCGTGCCCGGTCCAAGCACGACCGAGGCGCTTCTGCACCTGACGAGCTCCGCCCGGAACCGACGGGTCGTCAACGCGGTACTTCGCGTACCAAGCCGGACCACGCTTCCGCTCGATCAGGAAGACGCTCCCAGTCGCTCGAAATTGACTCTCCATGGGTCCAGACTAGCCCCCCTCGGTGAGAAAAAAGCGTGTCCCAACCGTGTCCCAAACAGGGATGAACTAAGGGCAACTAAGGGCCACTAACCGCATCAGAAAGCCACTTTCCAAGCCAAGAACATCTGTCCAGGGCGAGTTGCCATGCAGAAGGTCGTGGGTTCGAATCCCATCAGCCGCTTCGGCAAAACCCCCGCTAACACGGGGGTTTTGTTGTTGATGGGGCCGGTCAAGGTGAGGCGTGTCCCAAAGCCGTGCCCCAAAATGGGCGCAACAAGCGGCTCAGGCATGCATGATCGGGCTCTGGCAGCCGATGGCGTCGGCATTCGCAGCGCTACTTTGCGTGGAACGGGGCGCTCGGCGTCCAGAGGAGACTTGTTGCCGGATAGCGGCGAAAAGTCACATCTCACCGATGATCCGAGCCACCCTACCGCGCACAATCCAGGACCGAAACTGACCGCAAACGCTCCTAAGGTCCGCGGTCTACCGATCAGACGACCAGCAGAGGAGTGCCCATGATCACCAAGCTCGACTTCGTCGGTGTCCCAACCCAGGACCCCGACCGTTCGCGCAAGTTCTACGTCGAGACGCTCGGGTTGAAGCCCGACGGCAACTACGAGTTCTGGGTCGGCCAGACGTGCTTCGGCATCTGGGAGCCGGAGAAGCAGGGGATGCCGTTCGTCCCGCAGTCGAACGCGCACCTCGCGCTGCACGTCGACGACGTCGCGGCGGCCCGCGCGGAGCTCGAGGGCAAGGGCGTCGAGTTCCTCGGCGACACCTTCGACACGGGCGTCTGCCACATGGCCCTGTTCAAGGACCCCGACGGCAACGATCTGATGCTCCACAACCGCTACGCGCCCGCCAGCGAGTAGCGCCCTTGCCGATCTCCCTCTTCGCCGGTGTGCGCGTCCGCGACTACGCGGGCGCGCTCGCCTGGTACTCCCAGCTGCTCGGGGAGCCGTCGATGCACCCGCACGACACCGAGGCGGTCTGGGAGCTGGGGGAGGGTCGCTCGATCTACATCGTCGAGGACGAGCGCGGGGACGGCCGCGCCCTCGTGACGGTGTTCTGCGAGGACGACTTCGAGGAGTGGCTCGCGAAGTTCAGCGAGCGTGGGATGGAGCCGGCTGAGCGGGAGACCTACTCGAACGGCGTCCGCAAGGCGATCTACCGCGACCCCGAGGGGAACGAGCTCGGCTTCGGCGGCCCGCCGGCCTAGTCGCGGACGAGCTTCTTGTACGTGATCCGGTGCGGGCGGTCGGCCTCGGCGCCGAGCTCCTTGTGGCGGAACTCCTCGTAGGCCTCGAAGTTCCCCTCGAACCAGCGCACCTGCGAGTTGCCCTCGAACGCGAGCACGTGCGTCGCGACGCGGTCGAGGAACCAGCGATCGTGGGAGATCACCACGGCGCAGCCGGCGAACTCGAGGAGCGCCTCCTCGAGGGCGCGCAGCGTGTCGACGTCGAGGTCGTTGGTCGGCTCGTCGAGCAGCAGCAGGTTGCCGCCGGACTTGAGGACCTTCGCGAGGTGGAGACGGTTGCGCTCACCGCCGGAGAGCGTCCCGACCTTGCGCTGCTGGTCGGAGCCCTTGAAGTTGAAGCCGCCGACGTAGGCGCGCGAGTTCATCCGCATCGATCCGACCTCGATCTCCTCCTTGCCGTCGGAAACCTCCTCCCAGACCGACTTGTCCGCAGCGAGGGCGTCGCGGGACTGATCGACGTAGGCGAGCTTGACGCTCTCGCCGACCTTCAGCGAGCCCTCGTCGGGCGTCTCGTCGCCGACGATCATCCGGAACAGGGTGGTCTTGCCGGCGCCGTTGGCGCCGATCACGCCGACGATGCCGGCCGGGGGCAGCGAGAAGGAGAGGTCCTCGATCAGGAGCTTGTCCTCGAAGCCCTTCCGGACGCCGTCGGCCTCGATCACGACGCCGCCGAGTCGCGGGCCGGCGGGGATCTGGATCTGGATGTTGTCGCGCTTGACGGACTGCTGCTCGGCGAGCATCTCCTCGTAGCGGGCGAGCCGCGCCTTCGACTTCTTGCGCCGGCCCTTCGGGTTCTCGCGGACCCACTCGAGCTCGGCGGCGATGGTGCGCTGACGGCCGGCGTCGGAGCGCTCCTCCTGGGCGAGCCGCTCCTGCTTCTGCTCGAGCCAGGCCGAGTAGTTGCCCTTGAAGGGGATGCCGCGGCCGCGGTCGAGCTCGAGGATCCAGCCGGCGACGTTGTCGAGGAAGTAGCGATCGTGGGTGATCGCGACGATCGTCCCCTTGTACTCCTCGAGGTGCTTCTCGAGCCAGGCGACCGACTCGGCGTCGAGGTGGTTGGTGGGCTCGTCGAGCAGGAGCAGGTCGGGCGCGCTCAGGAGCAGGCGGCAGAGGGCGACGCGGCGGCGCTCACCGCCGGAGAGCTTGGTGACGTCGGCGTCGGCGGGAGGGAGACGGAGCGCGTCCATCGCCGTCTCGAGCATCTTGTCGAGGTTCCAGGCGTCGGCGGCGTCGATCTTGTCCTGGAGCTTCGCGAACTCGTCGGCGGTCTCGTCCGAGTAGTTCATCGACAGCTCGTTGAAGCGGTCGAGCATGTCGCGGAGCTCGCGGACCCCGTCCTCGACGTTGCCCTTGACGTCCTTGTCGGGGTCGAGCTGCGGCTCCTGCTCCAGCATCCCGACGGTCGACTTCGGATGAAGCTGCGCCTCGCCGCGGTACTCCTGATCGACCCCGGCCATGATCCGCAGCAGCGTCGACTTGCCGGCGCCGTTGTAGCCGAGCACGCCGATGCGGGCGCCGGGGTAGAAGCTCAACGAGACGTCGTCGAGGACCTTCTTGTTCGGCGGATGCGTCCGGGAGACCCGGTGCATCGTGAAGATGTATTCGCTTGGCGCTGCCATGTCCGGCGGCGGAGGATAGACGCCGAGCGGTGCGCTCTAGCTGCGGGTGGAGCCGACGGGCTCGTCGCGGAACCTGGTGCCGATGGTCAGCAGCAGATGGACGACGCCCAGCAGGATGAAGAAGAGCGTCGGCTCGGTCTCGTCGGAGAAGCCGAAGATGAACGGTGAGGCGATGAGAACCACCGCCAGCACGTAGTCGAGGACCACGTGCAGGGTGATCGGGATCTTCGAGATCAGCCCGGTTGGGCTGTCGGTCGAGGCGGCGATCACGAGAACCAGGACGCCGACCACGAGGGACAGCACGATCGCGACCCCGGACTCGAAGCCGAGCACGAGCGGAGCGACGATGAACAGGAGCCCGGCGACGTACTCGATGGCTCCGTGGAGGAAGACCGGTACCGGCCCATCTCTAAGCATGTGACGGTTATAGATGAGACGACCGCCGAGGGGGGCAGCCATGGCGGCGCCGCCATCCCGATTCGTATTCAACCATCTGGTTTAGTACGGTCGCGGCTGCCGCAATGCCCACCGACGAGCTCAGCAGGACCTTCGCCGCCCTCGGGGACCCGACCCGCCGGCAGATCCTCAGTCGTCTGGCGGAGGGCGAAGCGACGGTGTCCGAGCTGGCCGAACCCTTCCCCGTCAGCCTCGCCGCCGTCTCCAAGCACCTCAAGGTCCTCGAGCGTGCCGGGCTGATCGAACGGGACCGCGACGCGCAGTACCGGCCGAGCCGTCTTCAGATCGAGCCGCTGGGAGCCGCCTCGGGCTGGATCGAGAGCCGCCGCAGGACCTGGGAGCACCGCTTGGATCGCCTTGACGCACACCTGCAAAACCTCCAGAAAGGAACCGCTGACGATGGTTGAAGCGACGCCGAAGGCCGAAGACCTCCGAATCGAGAGGGTCTTCGCCGCCCCGCGCGAGCTCGTGTTCAGAGCGTGGCTCAGTCCTGAGCAGCTCTCGAGTTGGTACGGCCCAGCTGGATTCACCGCGCCGGAGGCACGGATCGTGGTCGAGCCCTCTGTGGGTGGCCGGTGGGAGCTCGTGATGGTCGGTCCCGGCGCGATGGAACACCCGTTGCGGTCGCGGATCGTGGAGCTCGTCGAGCCGGAGCTGCTCGTGATCGAGAACGAGGCGTTGCCCGAGCACGGGATGGGGATCACCCGGACCCGCGTGGAGTTCCACGACGAGGATGGGAAGACGCGACTCGTGCTCATCGATGGCCCGTACGAGCCGGCGATGGGCGGGATGGCCAGTCAGGGCTGGACCGGCGCGTTCGACAAGCTCGCGGAGGTCGTAGGGGGCTGAGCCGGGGCTGGAAGGAGGGACGCGAGGGCGAACCGCCCTTGCGACCACCGGTCCAGCTACAGGGTGCCGAGGAACTCGGTGACTGCGACCGCGCAGCGCGCGGGTGCGTCGGCGTAGACGAAGTGGCCCGATTCGGGCACGACCTGCAGCTCGGAACCGGGGATCTCCGCCTGGAAGCGGTGCGCGCCGGCGACGGGCGCGAACGGGTCGTCCTCGCCCCAGAGGAGCAGCGTCGGCCGCGCCATCTCCCCGAGCTTGCCCTCGTAGGGAGCGATCTTCTCCATGTCGCCGGAGCGGTACATCTCGAGCTGAGCGGCCTGGCCCTCGGGGGTCGAGAGCGACAGCCAGTACTCGTCGACGGTCGCCTCGTCCATCCCCTGGGAGGAGGCCGCCATGAGCTGCCCGAACGATTCCCGGTTCATCCCGGCGAGCATCTCCTCGCCCGTGCCTGGGGTGCGCAGGCCCTCGGCCATGCCGCTCCAGCGGCCGTCGGCGAAGAAGCCGGTGTCGCTGATCACCATCGCGGCGACGCGGTCGGGGTGCTCGCACGCCCAGCGCAGGCCGATCAGGCCTCCCCAGTCGTGGACGATCAGGACGACCGGCTCGAGCTCGAGCGCCGTCACGAAGCGGTCGAGCGCCTCGACGAGCCGCTCCCAGCTGTTGGGCGGATCGGCGGGGGAGCGGCCCGAGCCGGGCAGGTCGGGCGCCAGCGACGCGATGGCCGGCACCGGCGATCGCCGGCATCAGCTCGCTCCACATGTAGGAGGTCTCGGGGAAGCCGTGGACGCAGAGGACGGGCGACCGCCCGGCGGCGTCGCCTCCCTCGGGAGCGGCCTCGCGGTAGGCGAGCCCCGCTGCCTCGCGAAGCTCGACGGCGCTCACGTTCCCGGCGGGTGGATGATCGAGGCGGGGAGCTTGTTCAGCCTGGCGACGGCTTCGATCAGCCCGCCGTAGGTGACCTGGTCGACCGCGATCAGGTTGGGGTAGCGGCCGCGCAGCTCCGCGCACTTCGCGGCGCGGCCGACGATCACATCGGTCGCGTTGACCTCAGCGGAGGCGGTCGGGTTCGGCTGCAGCGGCGGGGTCGACGGCGACCAGTGGTTCATCAGGAACAGCGAGCCGGTCGTCCCGTCGTTCAGGCCGCGGTTCGGCTCGCAGCTCGGCCGGCCAGTTCGCCGGGTCGGTCAGCTTCGACGGCGGGTTGAAGGTGTAGGGCGTCTCCTGCATGAGCCCCTCGTAGGTGGGGCGGTACCAGAGCGGATCGACCGTCTTGTCGTTGTCGGCGAGCATCACGACGCGGTGCCCCTTCGTGATCATCTGCCCGAGCGTCTTCCACGGCGCGTCGGGACCTCGGTAGACGTAGTCGAGCAACCCGCTCTTCTCCATCGCGCCGACGAAGTCGGCGTTGGAGATGTAGTCCTCGTTCTCGATCACGAGGACCTCGGCGGGGTTGGCCCGCAGCCACTTGCGGATCTGCCTGAAGGCGGGGGCGAGGGGGGAGGCGCCGAGCTCGCAGAGCTCGTGGCAGAGGTAGATGCCGCGGGTGCCGACCTGGACGTCCCCGTCGTCGTCGGTGACCACGACCCCGTTGTCCTGCAGGCGCCCGTAGTGGGTGTCGAGCAGGAGGGCGCGGATGCCGAAGTCGAGCTGCTCGGGGATCGTCAGGACCTGGTTGGGGATCTTCCAGTCGAGGTTCGCCGAGGACATCGCGTTGTGGGCGCCCGGCAGGACGACCTGGTCGAGCGTCCGCTTGCACAGGGTCTTGAGCCCGTTGCAGAGCTTCGGATCCGGCAGCCCGTGCGGCTTGGCCTGCGCGGCGGCGGGCAGCGCGAGGAGGGCGAGGGCGAGGAGGAAAGCGGTGAGGGTGCGGCGCATCGCGGCGGGAATCTACCCGCGCTCGCGGCGTGCCGCGCCGGTCGCCTCCGGCGGGGGACCGCAGCTCGACGGGGTCGACCGCGAGGCCAGCGGGGTAACTGAGGCCGGTATTTCGTCCTCAGGCACCCCGCTGCCCGGCCGCTCCTGCGGCGGCTACCCTTGCCGTCGCTCTGGCGCCTTGGCGGAGTGGTTACGCAGCGGCCTGCAAAGCCGTTTACGCCGGTTCGATTCCGGCAGGCGCCTCTTTCGGACCTCGGTCCGTTGCCCGCTGATCAATTCCCCCTTGCGAAAACACCCGTGAGGCGGCTACCTTCTCCACATGGGATGGGGAAGGGGAAGAGGGTTCGCGCTTCGCTTCGCGATTGCCTGCCTGGCTCCGCTCGCGGCCCTCGCCCTCGCGGCCCCGGCACAGGCCGCGCCCGGCTCCCTGACGTTCCTCGAGAACCACAAGAACCTGGTCGGCGGCGTCTCCGGCATCGATGCGGCGCTCGACGTGACGATCTCGCCCGACGGCAAGAACGTCTACGCGGTCGGCTCGGACTCCAACACCGTGGCGGTCTTCACCAGGGACACCACGACCGGCGCCCTGACGTTCCTCGAGAAGGAGGAGCAGGGAGTGGGTGGGGTGACCGGGCTGCTCACGGCCCGCGGCGTCGCGGTCGCGCCTGACGGCAACTCCGTCTACGTCACCGGCACGTCCTCGAATTCCGTCGCCGCCTTCAGCCGGGACCCGATGACGGGCGCCCTGACGTTCGTCGAGGCGGAGTTCGACGGCGCGGGCGGCGTCGACGGGATCGCCGGCGCCTGGGCGGTCGCCGCGACGAACTCCAGCGTCTACGTCACGGGGAACATGGACCACGCGGTCGCCACCTTCACCCGGGATCCGATGACCGGCGCGCTGACCTTCCTCGAGCAGGACAAGGACGGCGTCTCCGGCGTCGACGGCCTCTTCTTCTCGACCGGCGTGGCCATCGCACCTGACGGGACCAGCGTCTACGCGACCGGCTGTGCCGACAACGCGGTCGCGGTCTTCTCGCGCAACTCGGGGACCGGAGCCCTCACCTGGCTCGAGCAGGAGAAGAATGGGGTGGGAGGGGTGAGCGGCCTCAACTGCGCCCGCGGGGTCGCGGTGTCGCCCGACGGGACCAGCGTCTACGCGGTCGGCGAGTCGAGCGACGCGGTCGCGACGTTCTCCCGGGCGCCGAGCGGATTGCTCACCTGGACGGCGGCTGCGGTCGACGGGACCGGCGGTGTCGACGGGCTCGACGGCGTGCGCGACGTCGCGGTCACACCTGACGGGACCGGCGTCTACGCGGGCAGCACGATCGACACGCGGTTGCGAGCTTCACCCGGAGCAGCTCCGGCGCGCTGACCTTCATCGAGTTCGACAAGGATGGCGTCGGCGGTGTCGACGGCCTCGACTCCACCGTCGGGATCGTGGCGGCGCCGGGCTCGACCAACGTCTACTCGTCGTCGGAGTCGGACGACTCGGTCGCGACGTTCACACGGGAGCCGGCGTCCGTGATTGTCGATCCGCCGGACCCGCCCGCGGGCGGCGTGGCGACGCGGACGGTCACCCTCGCCGCCAAGTCCAAGGTGAAGAAGGGCAAGAAGGCCAAGTTCACGGGGGCGATCAGCTCCTCGAACGTCGCCGGCTGTGCCGCTTCCCAGCCGATCAGGCTCGAGCGCAAGGGGAAGAAGGACAAGGACTTCAAGCCGCTGCTGACGTTGACGACGAACGGCGCCGGCGCCTTCTCGGGCAGCGTCAAGGTCAAGAAGAAGGCTCAGTACCGGGCGGCGATCGATGCCACGGCGACGTGCGGGTCGGCCACCTCGCCGACGAAGACCGTCAAGGCGAAGAAGAAGAAGAAGAGGACGAAGAAGTAGCTGCGGCCGGGACGCTCTACTGAGTCAGGCTGGGGAGGCCCTCGAGCGACTGGTCGAGCTGGTCCTGGGCCTGCTCGACCTCGTTGTTCGCGTTCTTGAAGTCGTTCATCGCCTGAACGCCCTGGAAGATCGCGAAGGCCGCGATGACGACGGCGAGGGCCGGGACCGCGATGCTCTCGGCCTCCTCGTTCGCCGTGATGTAGGCGCCGACGCCGAAGACGAGGCCGAGGATCCCGAAGCTGAGCGGGACCCAGTAGTCGCTGTCGGCGATCTCGAGGCTCACCACGGCGCCCGCCACGGCGAAGCCGATCGCGGCGCAGATGAGGGCGCGGAACTCCATCGCTATATGAAGTCGGACCAAACGGGCCGGTCCTTGAACGGCGCAAGGCCGCTCGGCCCGCGTCGCGAAGCCTCGACCGGCGCTAGCCGGCTGCGTACCAGGGCCGCTTGCCGCTGTTGCAGTCGCCGGTTCCACCGGCGATCGGCAGCTTCGAGCCGCGCAGGATGATCGAGCCGTGGGCGTTGTCGCCGTTGACCCGGCCCTTGACGATCGCCTCGGCCTTCGGGTTCTTCGCGGGACCGAGCACCGCGCTGGCCTCGAACTTCCCCTTCTCCACCGGCACCGCGTAGTTGAGGAAGCCGGTGTTGGTCTCGTCCTTCTTCCCGCACTTGACGGGGATCCGGTACCACTCGAGGTCGGTGACCTTCATCCGCTTCCCCTTGCCCTTGACGGTGAAGGAGATGGCGCCATCGGGGTCGATCCCGCCCTGGAAGTCGGTCTTCGCCGCGGTTGCGGGCACGGCGAGAACGAGCGCGCCGGCGACCACCGCCGCAAGAGCGCCGAGTCGCGCCCGGCCCTGTCCGGATTCCCTCATGTCTCCAGCGTAACGGCGGCCGCCCGCGAGCCGCGCCGCTTCCCCATCCGCCCGTCCGCCGCTGCTAGATTGCCCGGCCCCGGGCGTTTAGCTCAGTTGGGAGAGCGCCAGCTCGACAAGCTGGAGGTCACTGGTTCGAGCCCAGTAACGCCCATGGTCCGGAAGCCGCTTGCGAGAGCGGCTTTCGTCGTTCTCGGGGCGAGCTCCGAGGCCGCGGTCGAGCGAGCCCGAGCGTGAGCGGCCTCATCAGCCGATACCTTGGATCCATGGAGCAGGGGGATGAGGTTCCGCGCCTCGCCAAGCCGTTCGTCGCATGCCTCCTGACGGCGATGATCGTCTGCGGCGTCTTCGCGTGGGAGGCGTGGCCGTTGACCAGCTTCCGGCTCTTCAGCGAGGCTCGGGTCGATCAGCAGGCCGCGTGGAGCGCCACCCTCGTCGACCCCGACGGCGAGGAGTCCGCCTACCCGCTTGGCGGCCTCGACCATGGGTTCCGCGGCTTCCCGTTCACCATGGCCGAGTTCGCCGGCGCCGATCAGGCTCGCCAGGACGAGCTCTGCCGGACCTGGGTCGAGGCGGCTCCGGAGCTCGTCGGCCAGGAAGCGGCCGAGGTTCGCATCTCCCTGCGGTCGTGGACCCTCTCCGACCGCGAGGACGACCGCGCGCTGCCGGGGACGACCGAACTGCGGTACGTGTGCACCGAGGAGGGCGTCCGCGATGTCGAGTGAGCCGAGGCGCGGCCCGCTCCGGCGGCTCGAGGGTTTCGTGTTCGCCCCGGAGGACGCCCGGCGGCTGGCCGCGCTCAGGATCGGGCTGTTCGCGCTGCTCGCGCTGCGGCTCGCGATCACCGATTTCGCCTTCGTCGCCGACCAACCGGCGGCGCTCTTCGATCCGGTCTCGCTCTTCCACCTCCTCCCGGAGATGCCCTCGAGCGGGATCGTCCACGTCCTGCAACCGCTCGGCGTCGTCGCGGCGCTCGTCGCCGCCGCCGGGCTCTGGCCGCGCGTCACGTTCCCGCTCGCTTTCGCGATCGCCGTCTTCCTGGAGCTGATGCTGAACGCGACCGGCAAGATCGTCCACAACGACGTCCTCCTGATCCTCTGCCTGATCCCGCTCCTGGCCGTCCCGCGGACCGCGTGCCGCGAATGGTCCGCGACGGCGCTCGTCGGGCGCGGCCGATCGGATCCGGCCGGCCCGAGGCGCGGGATCGCCTATGGCTGGCCGGTGAGGACGGCGATGATCATCGTGGGACTCGCCTACCTGATCGCCGGGCTGCAGAAGCTGCGGTACTCAGGCCTCGACTGGTTCACCACCGACAACCTCCGCTACGTCCTCTGGTCCGCGAGCGATTCGCACGCCGAGGCGAACGGGCTGGGGCTCTTCATCGCCGATCACGATTGGCTCGCTCACCTCTTCGCGGCCGGGACCATCCTGCTCGAGGTCGGGTTCATCCTCTGCGTCCCGTTCGCGAAGCTCCGCTGGATCATGGTGCCGAGCGTCGTCGCCCTGCACGTCGGCATCCGGCTGATGATGGGCCTCGACTACAGCGCGCAGTGGCTCACCGTCGTGATCGTCTTCGTCAACTGGGTCTGGCTGGCGGACACCGTGGCGAGGCGGGCGGCGAAGCCGCGGTTCCGCGGATCCGCGGCATGAAGTTCTGGTGTTGGGCTAACGCCCTGCCGCTCCCGACTACTCGCCCGGCTGATGCCGCTCGTACGCCCTGCCCGGGTAGCCGCCGATCACAAGCAGCCGCACTCCATCCGGCCCCGGGAACGGCTTGCGGCGTGCCGTCGGGCCGATGCGGATCGCGTGGCCGCCCGCTTCGAGCGGGTATCGCTCGCCGTCGACCTCCATCTCGGCTGAGCCGCTCAGCGCGATGTAGACCTCCTCCTGGCCGAGCTGGTGAGCGGGCGGGTTTCCCGGTCCCTCGGAGGAGTGGTCGTGGGCCGGGTAGTTCTCCGTGTTCGGCGGCATGTCGATGATGGAGATGCCGAACGGCTTCACGTCCAACTCGGCGCCGACGGGGCGGAAAGCGAACTCGTCGAGGAAGCCCTCGAACTTGTCGATGTCGTCGATCCGCATGTGGGTGACGTCCGCCACGATCGGCGTGATCCTATGCTCCGCTGAGCGTGGGCATCGAGGAGGCAGAGCTGGAGGAAACCGAGGCCGGGCTCGTCCCGGCGAGCGCGGGCTGGTTCGTGATGAACGCCCGCGACGCACGGTGGTTCGAGCAGCCGGGCCGCGGCCGCAAGCTGCCGCTGACCGGCGTCGACGAGTACGAGGCCGAGACGTTCTTCCCGATGCTCGGGATGGCGATCCGCGTGATCCCTCCCGGCGAGCCGGCCGACGTCTACCACTGGGAGACGGAGCAGGAGGACTTCCTCGTCCTCTCGGGGGAGGGCGTCGCCATCGTCGAGGGGCAGGAACGGCGACTGCGGCAGTGGGACTTCGTGCACTGCCCGCCGGGAACGAAGCACGCGTTCGCGGGCACGGGCGATGTGCCTTGCGTCCTGCTCTGCGCGAGCTCGCGGCAGTTCCAGAAGGACGGACCCTGGGGCTTCTACTGCAGCGACGAGGCGGCTGAACGCCACGGCGCGAGCTCGCCCGAGGAGACGCAGGACGGCGACGTCGCCTACGGACGCTTCGCCGACCAGCAGCCGGCGCGCTACGTCGACGGCTCGCTCCCCGAAGACCCCCGATGAGCGCCCACCAGGCCGACGGCCACGACCTCATCCGCGTCACCGGCGCCCGGGTCAACAACCTCAAGGACGTCAGCGTCGAGCTGCCGAAGCGCCGGCTCACCGCCTTCACCGGCGTCTCCGGTTCGGGCAAGAGCTCGCTCGTCTTCGGCACGATCGCCGCCGAGTCCCAGCGGCTGATCAACGAGACCTACAGCGCCTTCGTCCAGGGCTTCATGCCGACGATGGCCCGCCCCGACGTCGATCTGCTCGACGGGCTCACGACCGCGATCAGCGTCGATCAGGAGCGGATCGGCAGCGACCCGCGCTCGACCGTCGGCACGGTCACCGACGCCAACGCGATGCTGCGGATCCTCTTCAGCCGCCTGGGCAAGCCGCACATCGGAGGCCCGGCGGCGTACTCGTTCAACGTCGCCTCGGTCACGGCGAGCGGCGGGATCACGATCCAGAAGGGCAAGAAGACCAAGACCGAGAAGGCGACCTACAGCCGCACCGGCGGCATGTGCCCCGAGTGCGAGGGCCGCGGCGCCGTCAGCGACTTCGACCTCACCGCGCTCGTCGACGCGGACAAGTCGCTGAACGAGGGAGCCATCACGATCCCCGGCTACAGCATGGAGGGCTGGTACGGGCGGATCTTCCGCGGCTGCGGCTACTTCGACCCCGACAAGCCCGTCGGGAAGTTCAACAAGCGCGAGCGCCACGACCTCCTCTACCGGGAGCCGACCAAGATCAAGGTCGACGGCATCAACCTCACCTACTCGGGCCTGATCCCGCAGATCCAGAAGTCGTTCCTGTCGAAGGACCGCGAGGCGATGCAGCCGCACATCCGGGCCTTCGTCGACCGCGCCGTCACGTTCACCACCTGCCCCGAGTGCGACGGAACGCGCCTCGCCGAGGGCGCGCGGAAGTCGAAGATCAAGGGCCTCAACATCGCCGATGCCTGCGCGATGGAGATCAGGGACCTCGCCGAGTGGGTCCGGGAGCTGAAGGAGCCGTCGGTGGCGCCGCTGCTCGAGGCGCTCGGGGAGACGCTCGACTCGTTCGCGGAGATCGGCCTCGGCTACCTCTCGCTCGACCGGCCCTCGGGGACGCTCTCGGGCGGGGAGGCCCAGCGGACGAAGATGATCCGCCAGCTCGGCTCCTCCCTGACCGACATCACCTACGTCTTCGACGAGCCGACGGTCGGCCTCCATCCCCACGACATCCAGCGGATGAACGACCTGCTCCTGCAGCTGCGCGACAAGGGGAACACGGTGCTGATCGTCGAGCACGACCCCGAGGCGATCGCGATCGCCGACCACGTCGTCGACATCGGCCCGCGCGCCGGGAGCGAGGGCGGCGAGATCGTCTTCGAGGGGACAGTCGCCGGGCTGCGCAAGAGCAAGACGCTGACCGGCAAGCACCTCGACGATCGCGCCACGCTGAAGGAGTCGGTGCGGGAGTCGACCGAGGCGCTCGAGGTTCGCGGCGCCGACACCAACAACCTCCAGGGGGTCGACGTCGACATCCCGCTCGGCGTCCTCGTCGTCCTGACGGGCGTCGCCGGCTCGGGCAAGAGCTCCCTGATCCGCGGCTCGGTCGAGAGCAGGGAGGGTGTCGTGCTCGTCGACCAGACGCCGATCCGCGGCTCCCGGCGCAGCAACCCCGCGACCTACACGAAGCTCCTCGACCCGATCCGCAAGGCGTTCGCGAAGGCCAACGACGTCAAGCCCGGCCTCTTCAGCCCCAACTCCGACGGCGCCTGCCCGAACTGCAACGGCGCGGGCGTCATCTACACCGACCTGGCGATGATGGCCGGCGTCGCGACGGTCTGCGACGAGTGCGAGGGGCGGCGCTTCCAGGCGGCGGTGCTCGAGTACGAGCTCGGCGGCCGGAACATCAGCGAGGTGCTCGCGATGCCGGTGAGCGAGGCCGAGGCGTTCTTCGCCGACGGTGACGCCGCCCTCCCGGCCGCGCACAAGATCCTCGTCCGCCTGGCCGACGTCGGGCTCGGCTACCTCGGCATCGGCCAGCCGCTCACGACGCTCTCCGGCGGCGAGCGACAGCGGCTCAAGCTCGCGACCCGCATGGGGGAGAGCGGCGGGATCTACGTTCTCGACGAGCCGACGACCGGCCTTCACCTCGCCGACGTCGAGCAGCTCCTCGGCCTCCTCGACCGCCTCGTCGACGGCGGCAAGTCGGTGATCGTCGTCGAGCACGACCAGGCGGTCATGGCGCACGCCGACTGGATCATCGATCTGGGACCGGGCGCCGGGCACGACGGCGGCAGGATCGTCTTCGAGGGGGCGCCCGCCGACCTGGTCGCGGGGCGCTCGACGCTCACCGGCGAGCACCTCGCCGAGTACGTGAGCTAGCGCCCCTCGCCCTCGAGCACCCTGAGCGCCGCAAGCCGCCCGGCCTCGAGCCCGCCGCGAACGACGTCCATGTCGCGCTCGAGGCGCGAGGGAACCGGGGAGTCGGGATCGGGGCGGATCGAGAGAACGTGCGGGGTGCGCGCCGGGTCGCCGTCGTGCTCGGCGAGGAACGCCTCGTCGGCGGCCTCGCGCTCGGCGCGGGTCATGAACCCGTCGGCGATTGCGGGGCCGATGCGGCCGAGCAGCCGCGAGGTCAGCGCCCCGCTGCGCCCCGGCGCCGTCGCGACCTCTCCGTGGCGGCGGGAGCGCAGGAGCAGGATGTGGGTCGCGCCGTCGTCGATCGCGGCGCGGAACGGGATCGCCGAGCTGAGGCCGGCGTCGAGGTAGCGGTGGCCGCCGATCTCGACCGGCGGCCCGGCCAGCATCGGCAGGGTCGCGGAGGCGCGGATCGCGCGCCGGAGCGACTCCCGGTCGGCGATCGTCCCGTGGAGGTCGACGGCGAGGCCGGTGTCGACGTCGGTCGCCAGCGGATGCAGCTCGGTCGGTGAGGCGAGCACGGCGTCGAACAGACCGGGGGAGAGCTGCTCGTAGCGCCGCTCAACCAGCGCGCTCGATGTCGACGATCGGCCGCGAGCCGAAGATCCGACGCCTGCTGATCAGCTCCCGGGCGAGGCCGGGGTCGATCCAGGTTGGGATCCCGTCGACGAGCCGCCCGCTCACCAGCCACATCGCGTTGAGCGTCCCGGCGGAGGACCCGTAGGCGGCGTCGAAGGCCGTCGCGAGGCCGAGCTCGTGGAGCGCGAGGGCCATCCCGCCCGAGACCGCGCCGCGCATCCCGCCGCCCTCGACGGCCAGCGCGATGCGCGCCCCGTCGGGTCGATCGCGCAGCGCCGCGACTACTGGGTGGGGACCGGGCACGGTCCCTTCATATCGAAAGCTCTCAGTAGGTCCGGCGCTGCTTGCGCGCCGGCCGGAAGAGCTCCTCGCTCAGCACCTCGCAGGAGCGCTCGAGCTGGGCGATCGTCGCGTCCTCGACCCGACCGATCTCGGTGCGCTCGTTCACCCACACGTTCGCCTCCATGTGGGTCCATCCGCGCTTGCGGGCGAGGTCGCCGATCAGGCGGTGACGGCGCGCGCGCAGGTCCTTGCGGCGCTGGAAGAGGGGGACGGCCGGCTCGTCGTCGGACTCGTCGAGCTCCGGGACCGGCGCGGAGATCGGCTGCACCGAGTCGTCGCCGGCTTCGCCGAAGAGGTTCATCTGGGGAGCGATGTCGGCGGCGACCGCGATGAAGTCCGGCTCGTCGCTCTTCTCGGTCTCGACCCGTTCCTCGCGCTCGTCGAGGAGGCCCTCCTCGTCGGCTCCCGGGCGGGCGATGCGCGAGATCTCGTCCTCGATCCGCGCGGCGTGCTGGCGGAGGATCGGCTCGGCGGGGAGGAAGAGCCAGCTCTCGCCCTTCGTCCCCGCGCCGGTGCGGACGAAGCGGCCGACGATCTGGCGGAAGATCATCGCCGTCTTCGCCGTGGTCGCGTAGACCCCGACCCGCAGGCGGGGGATGTCGACGCCCTCGGAGACCATGTTCACCGCGACGATCCAGCGCCCGTTTCCATTGGAGAACTCGCGCAGCCGCCGGTGCGCCCCCGAGTCCTGGTGCAGGACGACGGTCGGCGACTCCCCGGTGATGTCGGCCAGCGAGCCGGCGACGAGCCGCGCGTGGTCGCTGTCGGCTGCGATCACGAGGCCACCCGCGTCGGCGTGGCCCGCCGCGCGGACCCTGGTGAGCTGGTCGTTGGCCTGGCGGAGGATCCGCGGCAGGCCCTCGGCGAGGTCGACGGAGATCGCGGTCCGGTAGCGGCGCCCGCGCTCCCTCGTCGAGACCTCCTCCTCGAAGGAGCTCTCGATCACCTTGTCGCCGCTCTGCCAGACGAGCGTGCCGTCGAAGGGAACGAAGGTGATCGGGCGGCAGGCGCCGTCGCGAACCGACTCCGCATAGGAGTAGGAGACGTCGGGACGGGCGAAGCCGTCGCCGTCGTAGCGGATGCCCGGGATCGGAGCGTCATCGCTCCGGAACGGCGTTCCCGACAGGAGCAGCTTGCGGCCGGCCCGGCCGAAGGCCTTGACGAAACCCGTTCCCCAGGCGAGATCGTCGCCGAGGTGGTGGACCTCGTCGGCGATCACGAGCGTGCGAGCGGTGCACTCCGCTCCGTAGGTCTTGGCGGCTGCGGAGGCGCGGGCGTAGGTGACCGCGATCCCCTGGAAGTCCTTGGTCGTGCGCAGGACGAGCGAGTCGGGCTGGAGGTTGAGCCCGACCTGCGCGGCCGCCGAAGCCCACTGCCGGGTGAGCGGCGCGGTCGGGCAGACGACCGCGACGCGGTCGATCTCCTTGCGGCGCAGCAGCTCGGCGGCGAGGACGAGCGCCGGGCGGGTCTTGCCTGCCCCGGGGGCCGCGGCGATCAGGAAGGGGCCACCGATCCAGTCGGCGGACTCGGCCAGCGCCTCCCGCTGCCACGCGCGCAGCTTCGGGTCGGTGTATGCCGAAGGCAGCGTCGTGGGTCTCATTTCGGTGGTCGCGGGGGGCATCGGAGGGCGGCACTTTGAGCCTCTCGCCGGACGGATGGCGGGAAGCCAGAAGGCAAGCGGGATCAGATCGCGCGGTGCATCACGAGCGTGTCGACGAAGCCCTCACCACGGCGGCGAAACGCGTCCGGAATCCGCCCGACCTCGTTGAAACCGAGCTCGCGCCAGAGGGCGATCGCGCCCGTGTTCGTCGCCACGACCGCGTTGAACTGCATCGCGGTGAACCCGCGCCGGCGCGCCTCCTCGATCGCGAACTCGCCGATCGCGCGGCCGACTCCATGCCCGCGCGCCTCGGGCCCCACCGCGAACGAGGCGTTCGCGATGTGACCGCTGAGCCCGGTGCTGTTGGCCTTCACGTAGAAGGCGGCGACGATCCGCCCGTCGAGCTCCGCGACGAAGTTGCCCTCGTCGGGAACCCGCCAGGAGGCGAGGACCTCGTCCCGGTCGGCGTCCGGCTCGTTGACGAACGCCTCACCGGAGCGGACGACCGCCTCGAGGACGCTCCAGACGGCGTCCTCGTCGGCGGCTTGCTGCGGGCGTATCTCCAGGTCTGGCCGGGACATGCCCGCAGGGTAGGCGTCCTCGGGATTCAGTCCTTCTCGGAGAGGATCCCGTAGATCCCGCGGCGCGTCTCGTCGAGCAGCTCGCGGATTCGCGCCCGCTGGCTCTCGTCCGCGGCGTGGAACGACTGCGTGATCGCAGCGCGGAGCTGGTGGACCGAGCGGCCGAGCTCGACGACCTCGGGCGGCGCGCCGGAGCGGACCTCCTCCCAGGGGAGGGACCCCTTGGCCTCCTCGCGCTCGGTGACGGCCTTCCGGCCCTCGTCGGTGAGGGTGAAGCGGCGCTTGCCGCCCTCCTCGGTGCCGGTGATCAGGCCTTCGTCCTCCAGGAGCTGGAGCGTGGGGTAGATCGAGCCGGCGCTGGGCTTCCAGAAGCCGTCCGAACGCTCCTCGATCTCCTTGATCATCTCGTAGCCGTGCTTGGGCTCCTCGGCGAGGAGCGCCAGGACCGCGGCGCGGACGTCGCCGCGACGGGCACGGGGTCCGCGGCCACCGGGGCCGCCGCGATGCGTGCCGTGACGGTGGTGGAGGCCGCGCGGGCCGTGACCCGGCATTGCGTATGTGTGTCTGCGTCTGTGCATTCGATGTTTCCTTTCGTTATCGGTAAGCACTAACGCGATATATCGTAATGGCTCGCTTCGTTATGTCAACCCCAGGGGGTCTGGGAGCCGTGAGGAGATGCCATTTGGTGCCCACCAACCGCACCGAATGGCATCTCGCGGATGGGGCGAGCGAACTTCCGGGAATCGCTTGTCCCAGGGGCAAGAGATCCCGAGAGGTTCGGCCGAGTTAGGCGTCCCGGAGCTAGCGCCGGCGGCGGGAGCGGCGCTCGGCCGCGGCCGCGCCCTCGCGCTCGAGCGCCCGCATCGACTCGAGCCGCTCCTCCGGGATCACGCCGCGGACGGCGCATCCCGGCTCGTTCCGGTGCGTGCAGTCGTTGAAGCGGCAGTGCTCGGCGAGCTCGAGCACGTCGGCGAACGTGTCGGCCACGCCCGCGGCGCTCGCGAGGGCCGGCATGCGCATTCCCGGGATGTCGATCAGCAGCGCACCGTTGGGGAGCGCGAAGAGCTCGCGGTGGACGGTGGCGTGCTGTCCGGAGTCGTCGCGCTCGCGAACCGGCAGCGTGCGCTGGCGCTCCTCGCCGATCAGGGCGTTGAGCAGCGTCGACTTCCCGACGCCGGACACGCCGACGAGGACGGTGGTGGAGCGCGGGGTCAGCTTGGCCTCGAGCTCCTCGACCCCCCAGCCCTCGCGCGAGCTGACGAGCAGGACCTCGACCCCGAGCTCGCGGCTGAGGCGTTCGCGGTGGATTTCGACATCCGTGCCCGCGTCCTCCTTGGTGAGCACGAGGATCGCCTCGATGCCGGCCTCGGCGACGAGCGCGACGAACCGCTCGATCATCCGCGGGTCGAGCTTGCCGTAGACGGGCGTGAGCACCAGCCCGCGGTCGACGTTCGCGGCGAGGACCGTCTCCTCGCGGGCGAGCTGGTTGCGGCGGGGGAGGAGCTCGGCGACCCGGATGCCGTCGAAGCCGACCCAGTCACCGACCGCCGGCTGCGCGGTGAGCGTCCCGGCCACCGGGACCATCTCGCCGTTGCCCGCGCCGGCGATCTGCACCATCCCCCGATGGACGGCGACGACGCGCGCGGGTTCCAGGCCTTGACGCTCCAGACCCCGGAACGCGACCCCCCATGCGTCATCCCAGCCGAGGGCCCGAAGGGTCCCCGGGTCGGCGTCAGGAACTACTGGGCCGACACCCGGAATAGGCGCTCGCCACCCTCGGTCTTCACCTTCTCCAGCAGGCCCGCCTGCTTGGCGGACTTCCAGCTGGGCTGCATCTCCTTGATCTCCATGCCGAGCTCGGCGGCCACGTCATCGCGGGTGAACTCGTCTTTGCCAAGAGCCCTGGCGGCGTCGAGTACCTGATCTTGAGTTGCGGAATCGCTCATCCACCCATGGTAGCCGCGGCCCGTGAAGTCGCCCGATCGTGGCTCCCGTTCGAGGACTTGGGACAGTCAGTTCGCAGCGGTGGCGATATCGCTAGAGAACAGCCGTGCGCGAGGCCAGAATCACAGCCTTCTGCTTCGAGACGGGACTGCGCACGCGCTCTCCATTCGCGCCGAGGTGCTCTCCCCAGACCACCAGCGTCACGTGCAGCGGCGGTCCTGAGTAGCGCCGGAGCTGTGCTCGGGCCGCCGGGCCGGGCCGGACCAGGACCTGCGGGGAGTCGCCCTGCTCCCAGATCGTGTCGACGCGAATCAGGCGCGGGTTGGTATCCAGCCTCCGGGCTCCGAACCTGCCCACCCGGAGCGATGTGTGCAGAAGGCAGCTCGGCGCGCAGTCGCCGCTCACATAGACGCCCTTCGCGAACTGCCTCGCCGTATCCGGGAAGAAAGTTCCGACCAGGCTGATCTCCTGGGTCTCCCGGTCCGCGACCGGCGCGCCGGCTTCCGCTGCGGCGGCCGAACCACCGAGGACGGCTGCTGCAGCGACCACCGCGACCATCGCGCGCGGTCGCTTTCTACCTACCTTCATGTTCACTCCTTGATCTGTGATTTTGCGGACTGCGAACGAACGCAGTTCGCGCTGGACCAACGCCGTTGGCCTACCGATCACGGACGGATCGCCTGCGATCCATCCCCAGAACGTCGATCAACCCATCCCCGCACCCCTGCGGATACTGCAACCTAACCCGGGCCTGCTCCCAGCGTCAAGGTCAGATCGCGGTCGGCCATAATCGCTCCCATGAGCGACACAGCAACTTCAGCGAACGGTGCAGGCGTCTACGAGGTCCCGGAGGAGCTTCGCGACTTCCGCGATCTGGTCCGCCGCCTCGCTCAGGACCGGATCGCTCCCCGCGCCGCCGAGATCGACGAGAAGGGGGAGTACCCCTGGGACATCCGCGAGCTCCTCGCCTCCCACGACGTGCTCGGCCTGCCGTTCTCGGAGGAGTACGGCGGCACCGGCACCGGGACGCTGATGCAGCAGATGGCGGTCGAGGAGATCGCCAAGGCGTGCGCCTCGAGCGCTCTGATCCTGATGATCCAGGAGCTCGGCTCGCTGCCGATCCAGCTCTTCGGCTCCGATGAGCTCAAGCAGCGCTTCCTGCCGGACCTCGCGAGCGGCAAGACCTCGCCGGCGTTCGCCCTGAGCGAGCCCGAGGCCGGCTCCGATCCCGCCGCGATGCGGACGACCGCCGTCCAGGACGGCGACGAGTGGGTCATCAACGGCTCCAAGAACTGGATCACCAACTCGGGGATCGCCGACTACTACGTCGTCTTCGCGGTCACCGACAAGGAGACCCGCAGGATCACCGCGTTCGTCGTCGAGAAGGACCGCGAGGGCTTCTCGATCGGCAATCTCGAGCACAAGCTCGGCATCAAGGGCTCGCCGACGGGCTCCCCGATCTTCGAGGACGTCCGCGTGCCCAACGAGAACGTCATCGGCGAGGTCGGCCGCGGCCTCTCGGTCGCGCTCGGCACGCTGGAGCGCACCCGCCTCGGCGCCGCCGCCCAGGCGGTCGGCATCGCGCAGGGTGCGACCGACTACGCCGTCAACTACGCGAAGGAGCGGATCGCATTCGGCAAGCCGATCATCGAGCTGCAGGGAATCCAGTTCAAGCTCGCCGACATGGCGACGAAGACCGCCGCCGCGCGCGAGCTGCTCTACACCGCCTGCGCCAAGATCGACCGCGGCGACCCCGATCGCGCCAGCTACAGCTCGATGGCGAAGCTCTTCGCCTCCGACACGGCGATGGAGGTCACGGTCGAGGGCGTCCAGGTGCTCGGCGGCTACGGCTACGTCAAGGACTACCCGCTCGAGCGCATGATGCGCGACGCCAAGATCACCCAGATCTACGAGGGCACGAACGAGATCCAGCGGGTGGTCATCGCCCGGGGGCTCAGCCGCTAGCCGGTTCTTCGCGCCGGTCCCGGATCAGCGACGCGACGACGCCGGTGCCCAGGATGAGGGCGATCACCGGCAGCGTGATCTCGGGGCCGATCTTGCCGACCCACTGGGTGAGCTCCGATCTTCACCCCGATCACGACGAGCAGAACCGCCAGCGCGGCCTTCAGGTAGTAGAGGCGATCGACGAGGTCGGCGACGAGGAAGAACAGCGGTCGCAGGCCCATCAGGGCGAACGCGTTGGCGGCGAACACGATGTAGGCGTCGTCGGTGATCGCGAGGATCGCCGGCACCGAGTCGATCGCGAAGAGGATGTCGACGAGGATCAGGCCGGCGAGCGCGGCGCCGGAGATCGTCAGCACGCGCTTGCCGTTCTCGCGGGCGAGGAACTTGTCCCCGTGGTCCTCCTCGGCGATCGGCAGGCGGTCGCGGATTCCCTCGACCATCTTCTCCTCGCCCTCGTGGTCGTGACGGTGCTGCCAGAGGCGCCAGCCGGTCCAGATCAGGATCGCGGCGAAGATCAGCGTCACCCACTCGAACTGGTGCAGGGCCGCGGCGCCGAGGACGATGAACACGCCGCGGAGGACGAGCGCGCCGACGATCCCGAAGGTCAGCAGCCGATGCCGGTCGTCGTCGGCGATCGCGAACGCGTTGAGGAGCAGCAGGAAGACGAAGACGTTGTCGAGCGACAGGGACTTCTCGACGAGGTAGCCGGCGACGTAGCTGGAGGCGTCCTCCGGGCTCGAGGTCACCCAGAGCACGCCGGCGAAGACGAACGCGAGCGCGATCCAGAACACGCTGGCCTTGGCGGCGAACGCGCTGCCCATGTGACCACCGCGCCCGCTCATGAACTTGAGGTCGAGCGCCAGCAGGATGACGATCGCGCCGATCAGCCCGGCCCAGGCGGGAACCGAGGACGACAGGGATGCGATGGGAGCCAAGAAGGGACCTTTCGTTGCGGTGTGCGACGAAGGTTTTGCTCGCCAAGCTCGGTGGCTTGGCCCCGGCCGCCGGGGATCCGAGGATCCCGTGCTGACGACGACCGTGTTGGAACTACTTCCCTTCCGGTGGGCCGCACGTTACCGGCGACCCTTAAGCGAACCTATACTGGCCGCGCCGTGCGCCTCTACGTCTGCTGGGACAGCCGCCCGAAGCACCCCGTCGTCGGGAGCCATCCGTGTGGAGTCGCCGCGGAGGCCCTCAAGGACGCCGGCCACGACCCCGAGATCGTTCTCTCCTACGGCTGGGCGAAGCTGCCGTCGGCGCTCAACCAGACCTCGGGCCGCCGCCGCGTGCGGGAGCTGACCGGCTCCGACGAGGTGCCGGTCCTCGAGCTCGACGACGGCGAGGTCGTCGCCGGCTCGAAGCAGATCGTGTTCTGGGCCGAGGCGAACCCGGCGCCGGCCTCGAGCTGAGCAGCGCCGGGCCAGAGCGCTGATGACCGGGGCGCTCGGCACCTACGCCGCCGCGCTCGTCGTGATCGTCGCGGCGACCGGCACCGGCGCCGGCATCCTCGCCGCCACGGGCCGCCGCGACTGGTCGTGGACGGCTCCCGCCGTCGGCCTCGCCGCGATCACGATCGTCGCCTGGTGGGCGGTCCGGCTCCCCGGGCACGGGTGGACCGCGCTGGGAGCGATCCTCCTGCTCGCGCTCGCCGGCAGCGCCCTTGCCGCGATCCGGCTCGAGGGGATCGGCCCGGCCATGCGAGCCGCGGCACCCGTCCTCGTGCTTGCGCTCCTGGCCACCGCGCTGCCCTTCGTCCACGACGGCCACTTCGGCGTCCTCGGCACGGGCTTCAACGTCGACATGTCCCAGCACCTCTTCGCCGCGTCCTGGCTTGCCGATCCTTCCGGCACGCCGCCGGGCATCTTCGACCAGGGCTACCCGCTCGGCCCGCATGCCCTCGCCGTCGCGACCGATGAGCTCACCGGCCAGCTCACGTACGCGTTCAGCGGGGTCACCCTTGCGATCGTCGTGATCATCGGCCTGACCGCGCTCGCCGGCCTCGAGCGCTGGCCGGCGTGGCGCTCGGCGCTCGCCGCGGCGCTGACCGCCGTCGCCTACCTCGTCTCCAGCTTCTACGCGCAGGGCGCCTTCAAGGAGCTCTTCGAGATCGCCCTCCTCATCGGGTTCGCCCTCTGGCTCGCCGAGCTGCGCGGGAGAGGATCACGCGCTCGCGGGCGCCGTCCCCGGCGCCGTGATCGCCGCCGGGACCCTCTACGCCTACAGCTCGCCCGGGCTCGCCTGGATCGGCGGCACGCTGCTGGCCTGGGGGGCGCTCGAGTTCCTCCGACAGCGGCCGGAGGCCGGGGCGCGGCTGCGTGCCGCGCTGCCCGCCGTCGCGGTCGGTCTCGCGGTGACGCTCGTCCTGGCCCTGCCCGAGATCGACCGGATCGTCGACTTCGGCGGCTCCGTCGGGACCGTCTCGGACTCCTCCGGGAACGAAGCCCGCCTGATCCAGCCGGACCTCAACGAGGAGGAGCCGGTCGAACCCGCTTCCCGCGAGCGGAACGACAAGCTGCACTTCGACAACGACCTCGGCAACCTGTTCGGCCAGATCGGCCCGCTCGAGGCGCTCGGCGTCTGGCCGAGCGGCGACTTCCGGGTCGCGCCCGGCGACGGCGGCGTTCCGGCCATCGCCTTCTACCTCGGGGCGCTGCTCGGCCTGCTTGCGCTCGGCGTCGGCGTCGCGGCGTCCTGGCGCGCGGGGGAGACCGCGCTGCTCGCGGCGCTGGCCGCGGCGCTGGCGATCTGGATCGCCGCCCGGATCGGAAGCACTCCCTACACCTCCGCCAAGGCGCTGACGGCCCTCGGCGCCGTCGCGATGCTCGTCAGCGTCCGCGGCCTGCTGCGCCCGGCGGCGCCGGGCGAACGTCCACTCCTGCCCGGACCGCTGGGAGCCGCGGTGGCCGTCGCGTTCGTGCTGGCGGCCGCGGCGAGCTCAGCGCTGGCGCTCGGGAACGGGCCGGTCGGCCCAAGCGAGTACGGGCCGGGTGCGCGTCAGCTGGTCCGCGCTTTCGATCGCCGACCGACGCTCGTCGTCGTGAGCGATGAGCTCGCCACGGACCAGCGCGCGGCCGAGTTCTACGGCTGGGAGTTCCGCGAGGCGGCCCCGCCCTGCGTGATCACGCCGCTGGAGGGCGACGCCTCCGAGCCAACGCCGGCCGGCTGGTCGCGAGTCGCGGTGATCGACGGCGGTGACGACGACCCGCCGTTCGCGGACCTCGAGCTCCTCGGCAGCGCCGACGGCGTGGTCATCTGGGCCGTGCCCCGGACCGACGAGGGCTTCGCCGAGCAGGACTCGGAGCGCTGCCTGGAGGGCTAGTCGCGGGCGCGGCCGGGCACTTCGGGCCCGCGCTCGTGGCCGCCGAGGCGCTCCCGGGGGAAGATGGCGAAGCTGCCGATCGCTGTGGCGAGCAGGCGGCCGTCGGTGTGGGTCACCCGGCTCGAGAGCACCGCGATGCGGTCGTTGCGCCGGTCGAGCGTCGACTCGCAGATCACGTCGCCCTCGCGAGCGGTCTGCACGTAGTTGATCGAGATCCCGATCGTCGCGATCCGCTCGCCCTTCTCGCGGCTCTTCCACAGGGTCGAGCCCATGCAGTAGTCGATCATCGCGTAGGCGACTGGGCCCGAGAGCAGGCCGGCGGGGTTGATCAGCTCGTCGCGGATCGTCAGCCGCACGCGGTCGAAGCTCTCCCAGCGAATCCCGAGCCAGCCCGAGAGGCCGTCGATCCCGTGTTGGGGTGGCCCGTCGGACATCGGGGCCAAGCCTATTTGGCCTGACGCCGGACGCCGTCGAGCCGAACCGAGGGAGAAGGTCGAACCAGGACCGCGTTTCGCAGGCAAAGCGCGGGGGCACCCCCGAAGCATGCAAATTCTCGGATTGATCTTGATCGGCGTAATCATCGGTGTGCTGGCGCGCCTCGTGTTGCCGGGCCGGCAGCACATCGGCGCACTGATGACGGTGGCACTGGGGATCGCCGGTGCGCTCGTCGGGGGCACGATCGCCAGCCAGATCGGCGAGGGCGACATCTTCGAGCTCAACGCCATCGGCACCCTCATCGGCGTCGTCGCAGCCGTCGTGCTGATCGCGGCAGCTGAGGCCCTCGGCGTCGGAGATGACAAGCGCCGCACCAGCACGCGCCCGGCAACCCGGAGGCGCTGAGCTCCAGAGGTGTCGGCCGACGACACCTTGGCGTGGTCCCGGCGGCCCCGGCACCCCATAGCGTCCAGGCCGTGAAAGGGACACCGCTCGGCACGAGCCTGACGACGAGGGGAAAGGCGCTCGCCGGCGCCACGGCCGCATCTGCCGCGATGGCGCTCTCCGTTGGCCCCGCGCAGGCGGGGGACACGTGGGTCGTCACGAACACTCGCAGCCAGGGGAACGGGTCATTCGCATCGGCGATGGACAAGGCCGCGGCCAGGAAGAACCTCGACACGGTGCGCTTCGCGGGAAAGCTGCGCGGTGACATCCGTGTCCGCCGAGAAATCGAGATTCCATCGGGGATCCGGATCATCGGCAACGGCTATGGGCGCGGGAAGCGCGCGGGCCGGGTGACGTTGCATGGGCCCCGGACCGGCGTCCGGCTGAAGTTCACCAAGGGGAAGGTGCACAAGCTCGATGGGCTCGATCTCGAGCGGGTCGCGGTCGAAGGGACCTTCCCGGCGGGGGAGCTCAAGATCACCCGGAGCACCATCTCGGGCGACGCGACCGCTGAGGGTGCCGGCGCCTTCATGGGTCCGAAGAACCGCTACACGGATCCGCATCTCGGGATCAGCGACTCCACGATCGAGGGGTTCGAATTGGGCGTCGGGGTCGTCGACGCGGGCGCCCGGGTGGGGCGGTCGATCATCCGCGACAACATCGGCGGCGGCGGCGTCGCCGCACTCGCCTACTCCGGCGTATGGGTCTTCAACTCCACAATCAGCGGGAACCAGCTCGATGCGAGCGATGGATTCCCACGCAGCGGGGCAGGTGTCCGCGGCGGCTACTACGCCGGCGCCAACGTCTACAACTCGACCCTCACGGGCAACAGCGTGATCGGCGAGGGCGGCTACGGAGGGGCGGTCGCCTACAACGTCGAGGTCTTCGAGTCGACGCTCACCGGGAACTCTGCGCCCACCGGGGGCGCCGTCGGCGCGCCCCCCGACCCGAGCCAGATTCCGGCGATCGCCGGAGCCGGTGACGTCACGCTCTCCAACAGCGTGGTCTACGGGAACACGGCGACCGCTCCCGGACGGCGAGCCCGACTGCGCCGGCAGCCGAGTACTTCCTGATGACGCGGGGAGGCAACCTCATCGGCGACCTCGGTGACTGCCGGGCGCGTTCGACGGACCTCGTCGGCGTCGACCCGAAGCTCGGCCCGCTTCGGGACAACGGCGGCCCGACGCCGACGATGGCGCTGGCCGAGGGATCCCCGGCGATCGGGCTGGCCGAGCCGGAGCTCGCGACCGAGCGGGACCAACGGGGCGTGCTCCGCGGCGACGATCCGGACACCGGGGCGTACGAGCGGCGCTAGCTGGATCATCCCCTTGCAAACAGGTTTGGCTTGACGTGGGCCCCCATTGCGGTAAGGGTGGTTCACGGATGGGGGGGACGACCACAGAAGAGCGGCTCGCTCGCGAGCGCGAATGGCACGACGACAGGTTCGGAGCCGACGAGGGGCGACCACTCGGGCGGATCTACGCCATCAACGCTGCCGGGGAGCAGTTCTTCCAGGATGCGATCGACGCGCTCCCCCCGGACGCCAAAGTCCTCGACTACGGCTGCGGCGATGGCGCCTACTGCGCACTCCACGCCGCCCAGCGCGGCCTCGACGCGACGGCGATCGACATCTCTCCCGTCGCGGTCGAGAACGCGAGGCGCACCGCCGAGGAGCATGGGGTCGCCGAGCGAATCAGCTTCGCGGCCATGAACGCCGAGGAGCTCACCTATTCCGAAGACTCCTTCGACGCCGTCGCCGGCCTCGGCGTCATCCACCATCTCGATGTCGACGCGGGGATGGCCGAGATCGCTCGCGTGCTGAAGCCGGGCGGCAAGGCCTACTTCATGGAGGCGATGGGCCACAACCCCGCGATCAACCTCTTCCGGCGGATGACGCCGGATCAGCGGACCGAGGACGAGCATCCACTGCGCATCGAGGACTTCGACACGATGCGCAACCACTTCGGGGGCGTCGAGATCGGCTACCTCCACCTGCTGAACCTGCTCTCGATCCCGCTCATCGGCCGTCGCGGCTTCGATGGAGCCGTGGCGAGGCTCGGGACCGCGGACCAGGCGCTGTTCCGGCGCTTCAAGCCCGCGCGGAAGTACGCCTGGATCTCCTGCATCACGCTCTCCGACCCTCGCTGAGCGCAGAACCGGGGTGCTTGCGGCGCGGGCCGTAGCATGCCGCCGATGCCCGGCCTGACCGTCAAGCTCCCCGACGGCTCCCCCCTGGAGCTGGATTCCGGCGCGACCGGTGCCGACGCGGCGGCCGCGATCGGGCCCGGCCTGGCGCGGGCCGCGCTCGCGATTCGCGTCGCCGGCGAGGAGCGCGATCTCGCCGCGCCGCTGGCCGACGGCGAGGAGATCGAGATCGTCACCTCGAAGTCCGACGGCGCGCTCGACCTGATCCGCCACGACGCCGCGCACGTGATGGCGACCGCGGTCTGCGAGCTCTATCCCGGGACCAAGGTCTCGATCGGCCCCCCGATCGAGGGCGGCTTCTACTACGACTTCGAGTTCCCGGAGGGAGCCGGCGTCACCGATGCCGACCTCGAGCGGATCGAGGAGCGGATGCGCGAGCACATCAAGGCCGACGAGCCCTTCGTGCGCACCGACATCCCCGTCGCCGAGGCCCTCGAGCGGTTCCGCGGCGAGGATCAGCCCTACAAGGTCGAGCTGATCGAGGACCTGATCGAGAACGAGGGGGTCGAGACCGTCTCGCTCTACGAGAACGGCCCGTTCACCGACCTGTGTCGCGGCCCCCACGCGCCGTCGACCGGGCGGATCGAGGCGATCAAGCTGAGCTCGCTGGCCGGCGCCTACTGGCGCGGCGACGAGACCCGGCAGATGCTGACCCGGATCTACGGGACCGCCTTCTTCTCGAAGAAGGACCTGAAGCAGCATCTCGAGCGGATCGAGCTCGCCCGCGCCAACGACCACCGCAAGCTCGGCCCCGAGCTCGGCCTCTTCCTCTTCCGCGACGAGTCGCCGGGGATGCCGTTCTGGCTGCCGCAGGGAACGGTCCTGCTGCGGCTGGTCCGCGAGCGCGTCGACGCGCAGCTGGCCAAGCGCGGCTACGTCGAGATCAAGACCCCCGAGGTGATGGACGTCGAGCTCTGGCACAAGTCCGGCCACTACGACAACTACCGCGAGAACATGTACTTCGCCGAGCCGGTCGAGCGCGACCGCGAGGAGGAGGGCAGGCGCTTCGCGCTCAAGCCGATGAACTGCCCCGGCGCCTGCCTCGTCTTCGACTCCGACCGCCACTCCTACCGCGACCTGCCGCTGCGGATGGCCGAGTACGGGCACGTCTCCCGCTTCGAGCGCGCCGGCGTCCTGCACGGCCTGCTGCGCGTCCGCGCCTTCACCCAGGACGACGCCCATGTCTACTGCACGCACCGAGCAGATCGAGGACGAGGTGATCGACATCTGCGAGGCGATCGACGAGCTCTACGCCGCGTTCGGCTTCGAGGACGTCACCCTCGAGCTCTCGACCCGGCCGGAGAAGTCGATCGGCGCCGACGAGGTCTGGGAGGCAGGCCGAGAAGGCGCTCGCCTCCGCGCTCGACAAGCAGGGCCGCGAGTACCAGCTGAATCCCGGTGACGGCGCGTTCTACGGCCCGAAGATCGACTTCCACGTGACCGACGCCCTCGGCCGCTCCTGGCAGCTCGGCACCTGCCAGCTCGACTTCCAGATGCCCGAGCGCTTCGACCTCTCCTACCAGGGCGCCGACAACGCCAACCATCGCCCGGTGATGATCCACCGGGCGCTGCTCGGCTCCATGGAGCGCTTCATCGGGATCCTCATCGAGCACCACGCCGGCCGGTTCCCGGACTGGCTCGCGCCGACCCAGGCGGCGATCCTGCCGGTCGCCGATCGCCACCTCGACGCGGCGCGCGGGCTCCTCGACCAGCTCCGGGAGGCGGGGGTCCGCGGGCGGGTCGACGAGCGCAGCCGAGTCGGTCGGCCGCAAGATCCGCGACGCCGAGCTCTCGAAGGTCCCCTACATGCTGATCGTCGGCGACCGCGAGGCCGAGGCGGGCGGCGCTTCGGTGCGCTCGCACGCCGATGGCGATCTGGGTGAGATGCAGGCCACGGACCTTGCCGCGAGGATCGCTCCCCCGCCCGGGGGTTGATCGTCCTGCTCACGCATGTATGCTCCGCGGCGATGCAAGTCACCGAGACCCCGTCGCGCCGCTGAGCGCCCACTTCCTGTACTTGCGCCTTCCTCGTTCTCTCAGCCTCGGGCAGCCCGCTTGACGCTTCTCTGCGTGGCTAGCTGATGCCGGTCCCCCGACGTTTCGACCGGCGCCCCCCTGAACGGGATCAGACCCGGATCAACGAGCGCATCCGCGTTCCTCAGGTTCGCCTGATCGGCGCCGACAGCGAGCAGATCGGTGTCGTCGACACCGCTGAGGCCCTGAAGATCGCCCGCGAGGCCGATCTCGACCTGGTCGAGGTCGCCGCCGACTCGCGCCCGCCGGTCTGCCGCCTGCTCGACTACTCGAAGTACAAGTACGAGCAGGAGCAGAAGGCCAAGCAGGCCCGCAAGCACCAGCAGCAGGTCAACGTCCGCGAGATCAAGCTGCGCCCGAAGATCGCCGATCACGACTACGAGACGAAGAAGGGCCACGTCGAGCGCTTCCTCAACAAGAAGGACAAGGTCAAGATCACGATCATGTTCCGCGGTCGCGAGCAGGCTCACCCCGAGCGCGGCCGGATGCTTCTCGACCGCCTCTTCGTCGACCTCGGCGATCTCGCCGTGGTCGAGCAGGCTCCGCAGCAGGAGGGCCGCAACATGCACATGGTCCTCGCTCCCGGCAAGTCCGCCGGCGATTCCTGAAACTGGCTACCGCCCTCGTTCGCGCGAGCGTTCCCGCCTTTCAAGTCTTCGGCCGAACGCGCCGAAGGGAGTGTTCGAAGTGACCCCTGAGATCGAACAGCTGCCCGTCTTCGACGTCCGCGTGACCGAGGAGGACCTCGACGCGGTCGAGGAGGCCCTGCGCTCGGGCTGGCTGACCATGGGGGAGCGCACCGAGCGCTTCGAGAGCGAGTTCGCCGAGAGCATCGGCACGAGCCGCGGCGTCGCGCTCTCGAGCTGCACCGCCGCGCTCCACCTCGCCTGCCTGGCCGCCGACGTCGGCCCCGGCGACGAGGTGATCGTCCCCTCGATGACCTTCGCGGCCACCGCCAACGCGGTCCGCTACTGCGGCGCCAAGCCGGTCTTCGGCGACGTCGTCTCCGAGCACGACCTCGGGATCGACGTCGACCACGTCGAGTCGCTCATCACCGAGCGGACCAAGGCCGTCATCCCCGTCCACTACGCCGGCTACGCCGTCGAGATCGAGCGCCTCGCCGAGCTCTGCGAGCGCCGCGGCATCGCGCTGATCGAGGACGCCGCTCACGCTCCCAGCGCCCGCAGCGTCCGGGCGGGCCACGGCTCGGCAGCATCGGGCTGGCCGGCTGCTTCTCCTTCTTCCCGAACAAGGTCCTCGGAGTCGGGGAGGGCGGTGCGCTGACGCACCGACTCCGACGAGTTCGCCGACCGGATCGTGCGCCTGCGCTCGCAGGGGATGACCGCGACTACGATCGATCGCCACCGCGGCAAGGCGATCGGCTACGACGTGCTCGAGCGCGGCTACAACTACCGCTTCGACGACCCGCGAGCCGCGCTGCTGCTCCCCCGCTTCCCCGGCTCGAGGCCGAGCTCGTCGAGCGCCGGAAGGCCGTCGCCCGCTACCGCGACCTGCTGGGCGACGCCCCGGGGCTCTCGATCCCCTACGCCGACTTCGATCTGGACTGCTCGTCCTGCTACCTGATGGGCGTCCTCGCTCCCGACGCCGACACCCGCCGCGCCGCTCCGCGAGCGGCTCTCCGACCATCACGGCGTGCAGACCACGATGTACCCGGCCGTTCACCGCTTCACCGCCTACCGCGAGGCCTACGGCGAGACCTCGCTGCCGCGCACCGAGCGGGCTGCGGCGGGCCTCTTCTCGATCCCGCTCTTCCCGCACATCACCGAGGCGCAGCAGGAGCGGGTCGCCGAGGCCATCCACGAGTCGCTCGCGACCGTCGGGGCCGGCCGATGACGCTGGCGCCTGCCACTCGCCGACGTCCGGCTCACGGAGCCGGTCATCGAGGCCGCGATGGACGCTCTGCGCAGCAACTGGCTGACGATGGGCCCCCGGACCCAGGCGCTCGAGGCCGACTTCGCCGCCCGGACCGGAGCCGAGCACGCCGTCGCCGTCTCGAGCGGCACCGCCGGCATCCACCTCGCCTGCCTCGCGGCGGGCGTCGGCCCGGGCGACGAGGTGATCGCTCCCGCCGTCGGCTTCGTCGCCGACGCGCACGCCGCGCACTGGTGCGGCGGCAAGACCGTCTTCGCCGACATCAGCGGCGATTCGATGCCGCTGCTCGACCCCGAGGCCGTCGAGCCGCTGATCACCGAGCGCACCAAGGCCGTGATCGCGGTCCACATGTTCGGCTACCCGCTGGAGCTCGCCGGGCTCCGCGCCCTCTGCGACGAGCGCGGCCTCGACGCTGATCGAGGATTGCTGCGAGTCGGTCGGCGCGACCTTCGAGGACGGCTCGCCGGTCGGCACCGCGGGGCAGAGCGGCTGCTTCTCCTTCTTCGCCAAGACGCAGCTGCCCGTCGGCGAGGGCGGGATCGTCGTCACCGACGACGAGGAGGTCGCAGCCCGGATCCGGCTCCTGCGCTCGCACGCGATGACCTCGGTCACCTGGGACCGCCACCGCGGCCACGCCGAGACCTACGACATCACCGACCTCGGCTTCAACTACCGGCTCGACGAGCCCCGCGCCGCGATGGCCGCGGCGCATCTGCGCGAGCTCGACGACCGCCTCGCCAAGCTCCGGGGAACCGCGGCCGCCTACTGCGAGCGGCTCCATGGTCTCGACGGCGTCCAGGTTCCCTTCGACGCCGCCATGGCGGAGCGCAGCGGTCACTTCGCCTTCCCGGTGGTCCTCGCCGACGGCGAGACGCGCGACCGGGTCCGCGCGACTCTCGCCGAGCGCGGCATCCAGACGACCTTCTACCCGGCGGTCACGCAGCTCGGCCTCTACGAGCAGGCGGGCAGGGACAATCCCTGCCCGAAGGCGGAGGACTTCGCCGCTCGCCACCTGGCGATGCCGCTCTCGACGAGCATGAGTCCCGAGGACGTCGAGCTCGCCTGCGACGAGCTCGAAGCGGCCCTGCCGGCCCCCGTGCGCTGACCCCGGCCGCGCACGAACGCTGCGCTTTGCTTCAATACCCCGTCCCGATGCCCAAGATGAAGTCACATTCGGGCGCGAAGAAGCGCTTCAAGAAGTCCGCCAACGGCAAGCTCAGCGGCCGGGCGGCGTACTCGAGCCACATCCTCGAGAAGAAGTCCCCGAAGCGCAAGCGCCAGATGGGCAACCCCGTGCCGATCGCCAAGGCCGATCAGCCGCGGGTCCGCAAGCTGCTCGCCGGAGGCAAGAAGTAGATGCCCCGCGCAACGAACGCAGTCGCACGCCACAAGCGGCGCAAGAAGACCCTCGCCCTGGCGAAGGGCTACTACGGCCGCAAGCACTCGTCCTACCGCTTCGCCAACGAGCAGGTCATGCGCTCGGGCATGTACGCCTACCGCGACCGCCGCACCCGCAAGCGTGACTTCCGCCGGCTCTGGATCACGCGCATCAACGCCGCCGCTCGCCAGAACGACATGAGCTACTCGACCTTCATGCACGGCCTCAACACCGCCGGTGTCGAGGTCAACCGCAAGATGCTCGCCGACGTCGCCGTGCGCGACCCCGAGGCGTTCCGCCGATTTGCCGAGGTAGCCCGGGAGGCCGTCGCGTAGCGACGGTCGCATACGACTCTCCCGGGCGGTCCTCCAGATGTTGGAGGGGCCGCCTTTTTTGTTTCCAGAGACGTACGACGACCGAACGAAGACCCAGATTGATCACCAGCAGCGACAACTCCAAGCTCAGCCTCGTCCGCAAGCTCCAGGCCCGCAAGTGGCGGGAGCGCGAGAACGCCTTCGTCACCGAGGGCGAGGACCTGCTCGAGGCGGGCCGGAGCGCCGGCTGGGAGCCGCGCGTGGTGCTGGTCGCCGCCGAATCGGGGCTCGACGGTGAGGAGGTCGACCCCGGCCTGCTCGACGGGGTCTCCGCGCTCGGATCGGGCACGCGGGTGATCGCGATCTGGGACGTGCCGAAGGCCCGGACCGATGGCGCGGCCGTCTACCTCCACGGCGTCTCCGATCCGGGGAACGTCGGGACCATCGTCCGCACCGCGGCGTCGATCGCCGGCGCCCGGGTGGTGCTCGGCCCCGGCAGCGCCGACCCGTGGTCACCGAAGGCGACCCGGGCGACGATGGGCGCGCTGTTCGCCGCGCCGCCCGCCAAGGGCCGGATCGAGACCACTCCCGCGCCGCGGCTCGGCCTCGTCGCTCACGGCGGGGAGGAGCTCGACAGCCGCGATCGCCGCCCTCGGCTCCGCGCCGACGCTCTGCCTGGGAAGCGAGCGCGACGGGCTTCCCGCCGACATCGCCGAGAGCTGCGACGCGCTCGCGACGATCCCCCTGCGGGAGGGCGCCGAGTCGCTCAACGTCGCCGCGGCGGCGGCCATCGGCCTGCAGCGGATATCGTCGATCGCCGCCCAGGCGAAAGCGGCGGACGGCTGAACGGAATGCTCGAGCGGATCGAAGAGCTGCGCAACGAGGCCCGGACCGCGATCGACGCGGCGCCCGACGCCGCCACGCTCGAGGAGATCCGCGTCCGCTACCTGGGCCGCAAGGCCGAGCTGACGACGATCCTGCGCGGGATCGGCGAGCTGCCGCCCGAGGAGCGCGGCCCGGTCGGCAAGACCGGCAACCAGGCGCGGGGCGAGCTCGAAGGGCTCCTGAGCGACGCCAAGGAGCGGCTCGAGGCCTCCGAGCTCGAGGGGCGGCTCTCGGGCGAGTCGATCGACGTCACGCTGCCGGGAACGCCGCCGGTGCGGCTCGGCCACCTCCATCCGCTGACGCGCACCCGCCGCGAGATCGAGGACGTCTTCGTCGGCCTCGGCTACCAGGTGATGGAGGGCCCCGAGGTCGAGCACGACTACTACAACTTCACCGCGCTCAACCACCCGGCGGGCCATCCCGCGCGGATGCTCCAGGACACCTTCTACGTCGACCCGGCGTCGCTCGGCGCCGACCCCGAGCTCTACGGGACCGACGGCGTCCCGCTCGAGCTGCCGCCGGGACCCCGCGACGTCCTGCTGCGGACGCACACCTCGCCGATGCAGGTGCGCTCGATGGAGGCCGGCACGCCGCCGATCTTCATCATCGTCCCGGGCCGCACCTATCGCCGCGACTCCGACGCGACCCACACCCCGATGTTCAACCAGATCGAGGGGCTGGCCGTCGGCGAGGGGATCACGCTCGCCGACCTCAAGGGGACGCTCCTGACGTTCGCCCGCGCGATCTTCGGCCCCGATCGCGAGCTCCGGCTGCGCCCGCACTACTTCCCCTTCACCGAGCCGAGCGTCGAGGTCGACGTCTCCTGCTTCCGCTGCAGCGGGACCGGGCGGATCACGGTCGATGGAGCCGACGAACGCTGCAACCTCTGCAAGGGCACCGGGTGGCTCGAGATCCTCGGCTCGGGGATGGTCGACCCGAACGTATTCGGGTTCGTGCGCGACCGCGGCTACGACCCCGACCGGGTCCAGGGCTTCGCCTTCGGCATGGGCATCGAGCGCATCGCGATGCTCAAGCACGGCGTCCCCGACCTGCGCATGTTCTTCGACAACGACGTCCGCATGCTGGAGCAGTTCCCGTGAGGGGCCCGCTGAGCTGGCTGAACGAGCTGTGCGACCCCGGCCTGGGTGCGCGCGAGCTCGCCGAGCTGCCTGTCGATGACGGGCACGGAGGTCGAGCGCGTGCTCGAGCTCGGCGTGCCCTCGACCGAGGGCTTCGTCGTCGGTCACGTGACGTCCGCCGAGCAGCATCCGAACGCCGACCGCCTGCGGGTCTGCACCGTCGACACGGGTGACGACGAGCCGCGGACGATCGTCTGCGGAGCTCCCAACGTCGCCGCCGGCCAGACCGTCGCGGTCGCGCTGCCGGGTGCCCGGATGCCTGGACCGGACGGGGATCAAGCTCGGCAAGGCCAAGCTCCGCGGCATCGAGTCCGCGGGGATGATCCTCTCGGAGACCGAGATGGAGCTCGGCGAGGACGCCGGCGGGATCGCGGTCCTCGAGACCGACGCCGCGCCCGGCACACCGCTCGTCGAGGTCCTGCCGATCGCCGAGGCCGTCCTCGAGTTCGACATCACGCCGAACCGCCCCGACTGCCTCTCGATCCACGGCCTGGCGCGGGAGGTGCACGCGGTCACCGGCGCCGATCTCGCCGAGGCGCCCTGGGCGACCGACGCCGAGCCCTCCGGCGACGACGATGCCTCCGACTACGCCTCGGTCACGGTCGAGGTTCCCGAGCTCTGCCCGCGCTTCACCGCTCGCGTCTTCGAGGACGTCGAGATCGGGCCCTCGCCGCTGTGGCTGAAGGCCCGGCTCATCGCCGCCGGGCAGCGGCCGATCAACAACGTCGTCGACATCACCAACTACGTGATGCTGCTGACGGGCCAGCCGCTGCACGCCTTCGACCTCGACAAGGTTCCCGACGGCGAGATCATCGTCCGGGCGGCCGGCGAGGGGGAGAAGATGACCACCCTCGACGACGTCGAGCGCACCCTCGACGCCGACACCGTGGTCGTCGGCGATCGCAACGGCCCCTCGGGAATCGCCGGGATCATGGGCGGGCAGGTCTCCGAGGTCTCCGAGTCGACGACGCGCGTCCTGATCGAGGCGGCCAACTGGGACGGCTTCAACATCCTCCGCACCTCGAACCTGCTCAGCCTCCGCTCGGAGGCCTCGACCCGCTTCGAGAAGGGAATCCATCCGGACCTGACGATGCGCGGCCAGGCCGTCGCCTCGAAGCTGCTGGTGGCCCTGGCCGGTGCGCGCCTCGTCCCGGGGACGATCGACGTCGACGCCGAGCTCCCGCGCTTCGAGCCGCGCACGCTCGCGTTGAGCGTCGCCCGGGTCGAGTCGCTGCTCGGCATGCCGGTGAGCGCCGAGGAGATGACGACCTACCTCGAGCGGCTCGGCTACGAGGTCGCGCCGGGCGACGGCGACGAGCTCGCGGTGACCGTGCCGCCCGACCGCCTGCTCGA
Source organism: uncultured Solirubrobacterales bacterium (assembly GCA_963740845.1). Classification (GTDB taxonomy): domain Bacteria; phylum Actinomycetota; class Thermoleophilia; order Solirubrobacterales; family 70-9; genus RHKX01. The sequence continues at coordinate 249,376 of CAVUFM010000018.1, read as the reverse complement.
CACCACCCGGGAGATCGACCTGATCGAGGAGGTCGCGCGGGTCCACGGGATCGACGAGCACCTGCCCGCGACCCTGCCCGAGCACGGGACCGCGATCGGCGGTCTGCAGCGGCACCAGATCCTGATCCGCCGCCTCGAGGACCTGCTGCGCGACAGCGGCCTCGACGAGGCCGTGACCTTCAGCTTCGTCGCGCCCGGGCGCGAGGGCGTTCCGGGCCTCGACGCGGTCGCGCCCGTCGTCGTCCACAACCCGCTCTCGGAGGATCAGGCCGCGATGCGGACCGATCTTCTCGGCGGCCTGATCGGCGTCGCCCGGCGCAACCTCGCGCGGGGCGCCTCCGGGGTGACGCTGTTCGAGAGCGGCCGCGCCTACCTGCCGGAGCGCCCGCCCACCGAGGGCGGTCCCGCGGCCGGAGACTTCGCCGGGCTCCGCGGCGCGCCGATCTTCGAACCGCACCGGCTCGCGGCCCTGATCGTCGGCGGGCTGCGCCAGGGCTCCTGGCGGGAGACCCCGAGGCCCGCTGACTTCTACGACGCCAAGGGCCTGCTCGAGCTGATGGCCGAGGCGGTGGACGCCTCGCTGGAGCTGACCCCCGGCACCCGGCCGTTCCTCCATCCGGCGCGCAGCGCCGAGGTGTCCTTCGGCGGCGTTCCCGCCGGCTGGGTCGGCGAGCTGCATCCGTCGGTCCTGCGCGATCTCGACGCGACGTCCGGAGTCGCCTTCGAGGTCGACGTCGCGCCGTTGATCGCCGCGGCGGCGGTCGGTACGGAGAGCTTCGAGGACGTCACCACCTTCCCGGCGCTGAGCGAGGACCTCGCGGTCGTCGCCGACGCCGACGTCTCCGCCGACCGGATCGTCGGGATCGTCACGGACGCCGGCGGAGAGCTCCTGCGCTCGGTGCGCGTCTTCGACGTCTACGAGGGCGAGCAGGTCGGCGCCGGCAAGCGCAGCCTCGCGCTCAGGCTCGAGTTCCGGGCTCCGGACCGGACGCTGACCGACGCCGAGGTCGCGCCGCTGCGCGCGGCGATCGTCGACGCCCTCGGGGGAATCGGGGCGTCGCTCCGTGGCTGACCCGGCCACCGCGACTCAGCCGCTCGACGGCGAGCCCGCCGCGCGGGTCCTCGTCGCCGGAGCATCCGGCCTGGCGGGCGCGCTCGCCGCCGATCTCGTCTGGCGCCATCCCGCGGCTGGAGCTGGTCCAGGCGACCGCCCGCGCCGATGCCGGCACCCTGCTGAGCGACCTGCATCCACGGCACCGGGTCCCGATCGAGCTGACCGAGCTGGACGTCGAGCGCGCCGAGGACTGCGACGCGGCGATCGTCGCCTACCCGCACGGCGCCTCGGCGCCCGTGGTCGCCGGGCTGCGTGAGCTCGGGCTGCTCGTCGTCGACCTCTCCGCCGACTTCCGCCTCCGCGACCCCAACGTGTACGCCGACTGGTACGGCGAGCTCGCCGCGCCAGAGCTGCTCGGCGAGGCCGTCTACGGGCTCCCGGAGCTGTATCGCGAGCAGGTCCGGACGGCCGAGCTGGTCGCCAACCCCGGTTGCTATCCGACCGCCACGATCCTGACCCTGGCCCCGCTCGCCGCAGCGGGGCTGATCGCCGACGTCGTCGTCGACGCGAAGTCCGGGGTATCGGGCGCCGGCAGGGGCGGGGGAGACCGGCTCAGCTTCGTCACCCTCACGGAGAACCTGACGCCCTACGGCACCGGCGGTCATCGGCACGAGCCCGAGATCGCCCAGGAGCTCGCCGTGCTCTCGGGCGAGCACAGCCCGCCGCTGACGTTCGTCCCCCATCTGGTGCCGCTCGACCAGGGGGAGCTCGTCTCCTGCTACGTGCGGCCGACCCGCGAGGTGAGCGCCGAGGAGGTCCGCGATCTCTACGCGAAGCGCTACGACGGCGAGCGGTTCGTCGAGCTGATGGACCGGCCGCCCGGCATGCGCGAGGTCCGCGAGACGAACCTCTGCCGGATCCACGTCGACGTCGACCGCGGCGGGCGAATCCTCGCCTTCGGGACGATCGACAACCTCTGGAAGGGCGCCGCCGGGCAGGCGATCCAGAACCTGAACCTGATGCTCGGACTCGATGAGGGGGTGGGGATCGAGTGAGCGCGAGCAGGTAGCAGGGAGCAGGTCGCAGGTAGCGGCGAGAGCTTCTTCCGGTCTCGCTGGGTCGACGCCGCCGCCGGGGATCGAGGAGCTCGAGCCCACGCTGCTCGCGCCGGGATTCCGCGCGGCCGGGGTCGCCTGCGGGCTGAAGCCCTCCGGCGGCACCGACGTCGGGATCGTCGTCTGCGACGCGCCCGAGGTCACCTCGGCGCTGCTCCTGACGCGCAACGCCGCCGCCGCCGCGCCGATCCGGGTCTGCCGCGAGCGCTGCGAGCAGGGCTCGCTGCGGGCGGTCGTCGTCAACTCGGGCAACGCGAACGCGGCGACGGGCGAGCAGGGATACGCCGACGCGCTCGCGATGCAGGAACGGGCGGCGTCGGCCCTCGGGCTCGAGGCGACTGCGGTCGCCGTTGCCGAGACCGGCACGATCGGCGTCCCGCTCGAGATGGACAAGCTCCTCGGCGGAATCGACGCGACCGCGGGCGCCCTCGCCGAGTCCGGAGGCGCCGACTTCTCGGCCGCGATCACGACCACCGACCGCTGGCCCAAGCGCTGCGCCCTGAAGGCGGGCGGGGTGACGATCTCCGCCCAGGCCAAGGGCGCGGGGATGATCGAGCCGGGCTTCGCCACCATGCTCTGCTTCGTGCAGACCGACGCCGTCGTCCCGGATCCGTCCGGCTCCCTCCGCCGCGCGGTCGATTCATCGTTCGAGCGGATCACCGTCGACGGCCAGATGTCGACCAACGACACCGTGATGCTGCAGGCGACCGGCGCGAGCGGGGAGGAGCTCCCGGCGGGACTGCTCGACGCGGTGCTGCTGCAGCTGGCGCTGGAGATCGTCGCCGACGGCGAGGGCGCGACCCGGACCGGCCGGATCGAGGTCCGGGGTGCCGCGGACCCCGATGGAGGCGGAGCGGGCGGCGCGCGAGATCGCGAACTCGCCGCTGGTCAAGACCGCGCTCTTCGGCAAGGACCCGAACTGGGGCCGGATCGCGCAGTCCGCCGGCAAGGCGCTCGCCGGCCAGGACATCGGCGACATCGGCCCCGACCGCATCAGCGCCGACGAGCTCGGGGGCTCCGAGCGCGAGGCGGAGATCGCGATCGAGCTCGGGCGAGGCGACGCCTCCGCACTCGTCTACTTCAGCGACCTGACCCACGACTACGTGACCCTCAACGCGGAGTACACGACATGAGCGACAGACGGACGGCGGAGGAGCGGGCCCTGGCGGCCGAGGGCAGCGTCGAGGCGCTGCTCGAGGCCCTGCCCTACGTCCGCGAGTTCCACGGCCGCACGGTGGTCATCAAGTACGGCGGCGCGGCGATGCAGGAGCCCGGCCTGCGCGACGACTTCGCCCGCGATGTCGTCCTGCTCAAGTACGTCGGCCTCAACCCGGTGATCGTCCACGGCGGCGGTCCCGAGATCAGCAAGTACATGGAGCGGCTCGGGCTCGAGGTGAAGTTCGTCGAGGGCCTTCGGGTCTCCGATGCCCAGACCGTCGAGATCGCGAAGATGGTGCTGCTCGGCAAGATCAACTCCGACATCGTCCAGCGGCTCAACCGACAGGGACAACCGGCGGTCGGATTGTCGGGTGAGGACGGGACGCTGTTCGAGATCCGCCCGGTGCCGGAGGCCGACAAGGTCGGCTTCGTCGGCGAGATCGAGCGGGTCGAGGTCGACGTCCTCGATCACATCGCCTCCGACTACATCCCGGTGATCGCCTCGGCGGGCTCCGATCGCGACGGGAACTCCTACAACGTCAACGCGGACTCCGCCGCCGGCAAGGTCGCTGCGGCGCTGCGCGCGTACAAGGCGATCTTCCTGACCGACGTCGAGGGCTGGCGCGAGGACGCCGACGACCCGGCGACGCTGATCTCGGAGGCGACCGTCGAGGAGGTCCGCGAGGCGCTGCCGGCGATCGACGGCGGGATGCGGCCGAAGCTCGCCGCGTGCGCGGAGGCGATCGACGGCGGCGTCCAGTCCGCGCACATCGTCGACGGCCGCCGCCCGCACAGCCTCCTGCTGGAGCTGTTCACGGACGCCGGCATCGGCACGAAGGTGACGCCGGGATGAAGATGAATCCGACCGAATCCTCCGCTTCGCGTCCGGTTCGGTCGGGTGCCGACTTGAGCGAGCTGCAAGCCCTCGAAGCTCGCTACGCGATGCCGACCTATCCGCGGGCGTCGATCGAGTTCGTGCGCGGGGAGGGCTGCCGCCTCTGGGACTCCGAGGGCCGCGAGTACCTGGACCTCTTCAGTGGCCTCTCCGTCCACAACGCCGGGCACTGCAACCCGCGGATCGTCGAGGCGATCTCCGATCAGGCGGCGACGATCGCCGGCACCTCCAACCTCTTCCACTCAGCGCCCGCGATGCAGCTCACCGAGCGTCTGGTCACCTCGTCGCTGGGAGGCCGCGCCTTCCTCTGCAACTCGGGCGCCGAGGCGAACGAGTGCGCGATCAAGCTCGTCCGCCGGCACGCGCACGGCCGCGGGATCGATCGGCCCGAGATCGTCGTCCTCGACCACGCGTTCCACGGCCGAACCCTGGCCGCGCTGAGCGCGACGCCGCGGCTCGCCCGCGAGGACCTCTTCGGCCCGCTGCCGGCCGGGCTTCGTGCCGGTGCCGCGCGACGATCCGGACGCGCTGCGCGCCGCGGTCAACGAGAGCACCGCGGCGGTGATGCTCGAGCCGATCCAGGGTGAGTCCGGCGTCCACCCGATCGCCGACGAGGTGCTGGTCGCGGCCCGGGAGGCCTGCGACGCGGTCGGCGCCCTGCTCGTCTTCGACGAGATCCAGACCGGCATGGGGAGGACCGGGACGCTCTGGGCCCACGAGCGCGCCCCGGTGACCCCCGACGTGATGACCTCGGCCAAGGCCCTCGGCGGCGGCCTGCCGGTCGGCGCCTGCATCATCGGGCCGCAGGTCGGCGAGGGCCTGACGCTCGGCGAGCACGGCTCCACCTTCGCCGGCGGTCCGATCTGCGCCCGCGCGGCCCTCGAGGCGCTCGCGATCGTCTCCGAGCCCGGACCTCCTCGCCTCGGTCGACCAGCGCGGCGCGGAGATCCGCGACGGCCTCGCCGATCATCCGGCCGTCGCCGGAGTCCGCGGCCAGGGCCTGATGCTCGGCGTCGCGCTCGCCGAGGGCGTCGATTCGAAGCAGGTGGCCGCTGCGGCCCTCGAGGACGGCCTCGTGGTCAACGCTCCCAACCCGGAGACGATCCGGCTCCTGCCGCCGCTCACGATCACCGCCGAGGAGACCTCGCGCGGCGTCGCCCAGCTCCGCGCGGCGATCGACGCCGCGAGCTGAGCGGGCGCATGAGAGCGCGGGGCGGGCGGCTGGGGGCACGACGGTGACCCGGCGCGGCTGTGCCGTTCTCGCGGTCCTGCCGCTCGCGGCGCTCGCCGGGGTGCTCATCCTCCTGATCGGCTCCGGTGACGGGGGCGGGTCCTCCGAGCCTGATCCGTCGCCGCCTCCGCCGCCGGTCGCGCTGACCTCGCCGCCGTGCGAGCTCTACGCGGCGAACGGTGGATCCGACCGCAGCGGGGACGGATCAAGGGAGCATCCGTGGGAGCACGTCGACCATCTCGTCGGCGAGCTCCGGGACGAGCCCGGCCGGCGGGTCGGCTGCCTCAGGTCGGGCACCTACGTCGCCGACCGAGACCGACAACGAGGGCGGCGAGCCCACGATGGAGCTCACCGCACCGGGCGTGACCCTGATGAGCTTCCCGGGCGAGCGCGCCCGTGTCGTGGGGCGCGTCGTCATCGGGGAGACCGCCGCCGGGGCCACGATCTCCAACCTCGACCTCGCCGGCAGGTCGAACCTCTACCCGGGCTCGACCTGCACCGAGGAGTGCGGCAACTCGTCGTTCCCGGTCTCGGCGTCCGGGGTGACAGTGAGCGGTAACGACATCAGCAACGACGACACCGACATCTGCCTCCAGCTCGTGCGGTTCGAGGATGGGGTCGGGGACGACGCGACGGTCACCGGGAACCGGATCCACGACTGCGGGTTGTTCGAGCCGCGGCGCAGCAACACCGCCCATGGCGTCTACGTCAACGACGCCACCGGCGCGTTGATCGCGGAGAACGTGATCTACGACAACGCGTCCTTCGGGGTCAAGCTCGCCCCGCGGGCGGTCGGCAACGAGGTCTCCGGGAACGTGATCGACATGAACGCGGTCGGCGTCCTCGTCGGCGCCCAGCTGCCGTGCCCGACGGCGGAGGAGGCCAGCCGCGACAACCTGATCGAGCGCAACGTGGTCACCCGCGCGCAGGTCCGCAACAACATCGAGGGCTTCTGGCCGACCCCGGCCTACGACCCGGCCTGCTTCGACATCGGCGACGACACCCGCGGGAACGTGGTCACGGAGAACTGCGTCTACGCCGACAACCCCGACTCCGAAGGGCGCTGACGACTTCTACAACTCGAACGGTGGCATCGGCGCGCGCGACCCGGCGACGCCGGAGAGCGGCGGCTTCGAGGAGGGATCGAACCTCCAGATCCCCTCGGCGCAGGCGACGACCCCGCCGATCTACGCGGACCCCGAGAACGGCGGCTATCACCTGCTCTCCGCGGAGGGCGAGGCCAACGACTGCCTCGAGGAGGGCTCGATCGACGACCGCGCCGCCGCCGCCAACAGCCGCTGGCAGGCTCCCGTCCCGCTTGCCGGCGACGACCGATCGGAGCTGGGGGACCCGTCGGTCGCGATCGGCCCGGACGGCGCCGCGATCGCCGGTTGGGTGCGAGATGGAGCGGCCGAGGTCGTGGTTCGCGACCCGGGCGCCCAGACCGGACCGACCCGCTGGGACGCGACCAACCGGGCGCCGGAGCGGCCGGCGCTCGACCGTCCTCTCAGGGGAGCCGCACCTCCGGGGAGGTTCAGGTCGGCATCGGCGGCGAAGGCGAGGAGCGGACCGCCGTCGCCGCCTGGCTCGAGGGCTCCGGGGACGATCGGTCGGTCCAGGCCGCGCTCTGGCGTGGTGGGGCCTGGGGATCGGCGGTCGCGCTGTCGGAGGCGAGCGCGGGGGCGAGGGCCCCGGTGCTCGCGGTTGCGCCCGACGGGACGGCGGCGATCGCCTGGGCGACGGATGCCGGTGAGGTGCAGGGGGCGGTTCGCGCGCCTGGCGAGGAGGCATTCGGGACGGCCGCGACGCTGAACGACGAACCAGGCGGCCCTGCCCCGCGTGGCTGCGGCTGGGGGCGAGGCCACGGTCGTCTGGGGTGTGGGCTCGAGTGCGATCCAGACGTCGAGCTTCGCGGACGGGTCATGGAGCCCCGCGGAGACGGTCGCCGAGAGCGACGAGACCGTTGACGGGGCCGGCGTGACGATGTCGATGCTGGATGACGAACCGGTGGCGCTGGCCGTCTGGCGGCGTGCGGAGGGCGACTCGAGCACGATCGAGGTCGCGCGCCGCGACGCCGCGGGGGAGTGGAGCGAGGCCGTCCCGATCAGCGCCGGGGAGGGGGCCGTGACCGATCCGCACATCGCGGCGGCTCCGGACGGCGATGCGGCGGCCGTCTGGCTCGGAGCTGGAGACGGCGGCACGGTCGTGCAGGCGGCAACGATGCCCGCCGGAGGCTCCTGGGAGCGAGCCGAGCGCGCTGTCCGAGCCGGGGTCCGTCGCCGATCCCACCGTTGCGCTGGGCTCCGAAGGCGGGACGGTGGCGGCGTGGACGAGCGTCGACGAGGAGACCGGCCACCCGCGGGTCTTCGCCTCCACCCGGACGCCCGGCGCCGACTGGAGCTCCGCGGCGGCGATCTCGCCCTTCTCGAGCGACCTCGATGCGGGGACCCCGGCGGTTGCGGCGGGCGTCGGTGACGCCATTGCGGTGTGGAGCCAGCGCGGAGCCCGCGGCGGCGGGATCGCAACCGCCGGCTTCTGGTTCTAGGGCGCCCAGCGACGCCGAACGTGCGTGCATGGGGTCCAGGGACTCGTGGAAGGCACGTTCGGCGCGTCACGCAAGCGGGCGCTCAGACGCCGGTGCCTCCTAGCCATGACGGTCGGGCCGATCTAGACTGGCCCCGATGCATGAGGATCCGACAAGCGTGATGCCCCCCGATCGCGGTGGCCGCGGAGGCGGCGGCGGTCGCGGACAGGGCGGCGGCGGACGTGGCGGCCAGGGTGGCCGCGGGGGCGGTCGCGGGCAGGGCGGCGGACGCGGACCGGGCCGGGACCGGCGCGACGACCGCTACCCGGAGGACGAGGGCGGGATGAGCACCGGCCAGAAGGTCGCGATCGGCCTCGTCGCCGCGCTGATCCTCGGGCTCGTGATCGCGGTCATCGCCCTCGCAGGCGGTGGATCCGACGACGACACCTCCTCGACGACGAGCTCCACCGAGCCGACGACCACCACGACCTCGACGACGACTTCCAGCTCGACCACGACCTCGAGCACCACCGAGCCGACTTCGACGACGACCACGACCGAGTCGACCTCGACCACCACCGAGCCGACGACCACCACGACCACGACGCAGACCGAGCCGGAGACCGGGCCGAGCACCGGCGGCTCGGGTGGCGTCAGTCCCTGACCCTTCGTGCCTGAGCCCATCCGGCGGTTGGCCGATCGGCTGCGCCTGATGGCGTCCATCGCCCGCGTCGCGGCAGGGCCGCGCGCGGCGATCCGCGCGATCAGGGCCGCCGCCGGCGCCATGGGCTCCGGAGGGCAAGGCCAGGAGCCCGTCCTGATCCCGATGCGGGTTCTCGACGGCGAGAACCTCAGCGTCAGGCCTGGCACGAGCGACCTCAGCAACGCCGCCGCCTACTACTCCAAGCGCATCTACATGCCACCGCCCGAGGTCAAGGCGGAGGGGGCGATCGTCGAGCTCGGCACGAACTGCGGGGTGGCGCTGACGGCATTGGGCTTCGCCTTCCCCAAGGCCCGCCTGCTCGGCGTCGAGCCCGACGGGAGCAACGCCGAGGCGGCGCGCCTGAACACGAAGCGCTTCGGCGAGCGATGCGAGATCGTCAACTCGGCCATCTGGTCGGAGACGACCGAGCTGAGCGTCGTTCCCTCCGCCGAGCACGGCGATCACGGCATCACGGTGCGCCCGTCGGAGCCCGCTGACGATCCGGCCTGGCAGCGGCTTTCGGCCGTCACCATCGACGAGCTTCTCGAGCGTCATCTGCCTCCGGGCCAGATCGTCGACTACATGCACATCTCCATCGAGGGCTCCGAGCCTCGCGTCTTCGCCGCCGGCGGATCCTGGCCCGAGCGGGTCCGCTCCATCCGCGTCGAGGTCCACCCGTACTTCGGCTACGACATGGAGGATTGCGTGGCCCAGCTCGAAGGACTCGGGTACCGCGCGTGGCCCGCCCCCGACCCGCCGGACAAGTGGGCCTTCGCGGTCCGCCCGGCGGGTGCATGAATTCTCACGAAGGCTGAGGGCCAGGGCTAAAGCCCTGCGCTGAGCCGCCGATGGCATCGACTATGAACCTCCTTCTTCAAGCAGCCGACAACGCCCTGGGGACCCGCGCATGAGCGCCGAGCCGAACGGACGCACCGTGTGCGTGGTCGGCGGTGCCGGCTACGTCGGCAACGTCCTCACCCGCCGCCTCCTCGACGGCGGCTACAAGGTCCGCGTCCTCGACCGCCTGATCTTCGATCACGGTGCCGCGATCGCGCCCCTCCTGGAGCACCCGGGCTTCGAGCTCGTGCTCGGGGACCTGCGCGACCCCGCCGTCGTCGACGAGGCCCTCGAGGGCAGCACCGACGTCGCCCTGCTCGCCGGCCTCGTCGGCGATCCGATCACCAAGACCTACCCCGACCTCTCCAACTCGATCAACCGCGATGGCTGCGAGGCCCTCGTGAAGTCACTCGACGGGCGCGGCCTCGACCGCCTCGTGTTCACCTCGACCTGCAGCAACTACGGCCTGCGGACGAGCGACGACCTCGCGACCGAGGAGAGCGAGCTGGCGCCGGTGTCCCTCTACGCCGAGCACAAGGTCGAGCTCGAGCGCTGCATCCTGTCGGAGTCCGAGCGGGGGGTCGACTACACGCCGACCGTCCTGCGGATCTCGACCGCCTACGGCCTCTCGCCGCGCATGCGGTTCGACCTGACGATCTCCGAGTTCACCCGGACTCTCGCCGCCGGCCTGGAGCTCGTCGTCTACGACGCCGACACCTGGCGGCCGTACTGCCACGTCTCCGACATCTCGAAGGCCGTGATGACGGCGCTGGAGGCTCCCGCCGAGGATGTCGCCGGCGAGGTCTTCAACGTCGGCCACTCCGACGAGAACTACACGAAGCGAATGGTCGTCGACGTCGTCCAGGAGGCCATCGGCGGCACCGGGAAGGTCTCCTTCGAGGAGGGTGGCCGCGACCCGCGCAACTACCGCGTGAACTTCGACAAGATCCAGAACCGCCTCGGCTACCAGCCGGACGTCCGGGTCCCGCAGAGCGTCGCCGCCGTCGCCCGAGCCGTTCAGGCCGGGGCCTACGACGACTTCGAGTCGCGGCACGGCTTCTACACGAACCACAAGATCAGCGACAGCGCGTTCGGAGCGCACCCGGCGGCCGAAGGCGAGGGCTGAGATGCGCGCGGCGATCCTCGCCGGCGGCTTGGGGACGCGCCTCGCGCCCTACACCACGGTTCTGCCGAAACCGCTGATCCCGATCGGCCAGCGGCCGATCCTCGAGCTGATCATCCGCCAGCTGGCCGCCCGCGGCTTCGATCGCGTCGACCTGTGCGTTGCTCACCTCGGGGAGCTGATCCGCGCCTACCTCGAGCAGAGCTCGGCGGTTCCCAGCGGGATGCACATCGCCTACAACTGGGAGGACGAGCCGTCGGGCACCGCCGGCGCGATCCGCCAGCTCGAACCGGCGGACGGGCCGCTCCTGGTGATGAACGGCGACATCCTGACCACCCTCGACTACCGGGAGCTGATCGCCTTCCACGAGGAGCAGGGCGCTGCGCTGACGGTCGCCGCGCATCGCAAGGACGTCAAGGTCGAGCTCGGCGTGATCGAGGGAGCCGACACCAGGGTCACCGACTACATCGAGAAGCCGACGCTCTCCTACGAGGTCTCGATGGGCATCTACGTCTACGGGCCCGAGGCCGTCGCCCGGATCCCGGCCGGCCGCTTCGACTTCCCCGATCTCGTCCTGGCGCTGATCGCCGAGGGACTCCCCGTCTGCAAGTACCCCTTCACGGGTCCCTGGTACGACATCGGGACGCCCACCGAGCACGAGCTCGCGACCAGCGCTTACGACATCGAACCCGAGCTCTACGAGCCCGGGTTCTGAGCGCCCTCGCGGCAGCCGTCGAGACGACATGAGGATCCTGATCGTCAGCCAGTACTTCGCCCCTGAGGTGACGGCGGCGTCGCTGCGCCTCGGAGCGCTCGCGAAGGGTCTCGCCGAGCGGGGCCACGAGGTCGAGGTCGTGACCGAGGTCCCGAGCCACCCCGCCGGCGTGATCGAGCCGGACTACGCCGGCCGCGCGGTCGTCAAGCGCTCGGTCGACGGCTACGGCGTCTCCCACGTCTGGGTCTGGGCTCGGCCGTCCAAGCGGGCCCGCACCCGGATCGCCAACTACGCCAGCTTCGGCGCGATGTCCTGCATCGTCGGGGCGGTCCGCCGACGGCCCGACGTCGTCTTCGCCTCCTCGCCGCCGCTCTCGGTCGGATTGGCCGGGCTCCTCCTCGGCAAGCGCTTCCGGGTTCCCTGGGTGCTCGACGTCCGCGACCTCTGGCCTGAGGTCGCCGTCGCGCTCGGCGAGATCGGCGAGGGTCCCGTCCTGCGGGCCGCGGAGCGCCTCGAGCGGCTCCTCTACCGCTCGGCAGCGGGGATCACGGTGACGACTGAGCCCTTCGTGCGCCACGTCGAGGCGCACGGCGCGACGGCGCCGATCGTGCACCTTCCCAACGGCACCACCCGCGAGTGGCTCGAGATCGGCCGCGCGGAGGCGGACCGGGCCGGGTCGGGGCTCCCCGAGAACGGCACCTTCGCCTGGACCTACGCCGGCAACCTGGGAATCGCCCAGGGGCTCTCCTCGGCCGTCGACGCAGCGCGCGAGCTCGGCGACGGCTTCCAGCTGACCCTGCTCGGCAACGGCGCCGAGCGAGAGGAGCTGATGAAGCGTGCGGGGGATCAGGCCGGGCGCAGCGTCGTCTTCCGCGATCAGGTCGAGCCCGAGCGCGCCGCCGCGATCATGCGGGCCTCCGATGCGCTGCTCGTCTCGCTGGCCGAGCAGCCGGCGCTCGAGAAGTGCGTTCCGGGCAAGCTCTACCAGTGCGGCGCGATGCGCCGGCCGATGGTGGTCTCGGCCGCCGGTGAGACCCGCGACCTGACCGAGCGCGAGCACGCCGGGCTGACGGTCGCGCCCGGTGACGTGGCGGGACTGGCCGCGGCCGTGCGCAGGCTCCGCGACGAACCGGCACTGGCCGATGAGCTGACCGAGGGCGGAGCACGCCTTGCGGCGCAGAGCCTCCGCGAGGAAGGCGTGGGCAAGCTCGAGGGACTGCTCACGCAGGTCGCGGCATGAGCGCTCCCCGAGTCGTCCAGATCGCGGAGTTCGACCGCCCGCACGGCGGCTCGTTCGTCCCCGTTCTCGACGGGATGCTGAGGCGGGCCGCCGCTCGCGGCTGGAGGACCGAGGTGGTCCTTCCCGAGCCGGCGGGAGCGACGGAGTGGGCCGAGCGCCTGAGCGAGCACTCCCGGCTGCGGCTCGCTCCAGCCGATGTCCTCGGCTCGCGCCTCTCCCGCGGCCACTGGCTCGGCGAGCAGCTCCGCGGCGACGACGGCCCGACGGTCCTGCACACGCACTTCACGAGCTGGGACATCGCGGCGCTCAAGGCATCGAAGATGCGCGGGGTCGCCAACACGTCGGTCTTCTGGCACGTTCACAGCGCCCTTCCGAAGGAGCCGCACGTCGTTGCCCGCGGCGTGCTCAAGTTCGGCGTGATCGGCCGCGGGGTGGCCGGGGTGATCTGCCCGGCTCCCAACATCGCACTTGGAACGATGCAGTGGCTCGCCCCGAGGGATCGCGTCCATTTCGTTCCCTCCGCGCTCTCTGCCGACGCCTACCCGCTGGTTGACGCCGCCGACCGGGCTCAGGCCCGGGCCGAGCTCGGCCTGCCGGCCGATGCCAAGGTCGTCCTCCACTTCGGCTGGCACAACTTCCTCAAGGGGACCGACATCTTCCTCGAGACGATCCGGACGATGGTCGATCGCGACGACGCGATCATCGCCGTCGTCCGTGGCCACGAGCCGCAGGCCGAGGAGCTGGCCGCCGAGCTCGGCCTCGGCGGCCACGTCCGCTTCCAGGAGCCGGTGGAGGAATCGAGGACGCTGTTCGCCGCCGCCGACGTCGTGCTCTCCTCGAGCCGTGAGGAGGGGATGGCCTACACCGTGCTGGAGTCGGTCGCCAGCGGCACCCCTGTGGTCGCGACGCCGATCCCGGGGCACACCTACATCGCCGACGCGATGGATGCATGCCGGATCACCCGTCGTGACCCCGCCGCGCTCGCCGACGCCACCTTCGACGCCATCCACCAGCCCCCGGCGGAGCGCAAGCGCGACGCCGAGCGCGCGCACGCCTGGGTTGCCGACCATCTCTCGATCCCGTCGATCGCCAACCGCGTCGTCGATCTCTACGAGGAGGCGCTCGATCTGCCGTCCTCGCTCCCGCACGCGACGGAGACACCTCACCGGGACCGCCCGCGGGTGATCCAGGTCGTCGAGTTCGCCAACCCGAATCCGGGCTCGTTCGTTCCGATGCTGGCGGCCGCCAACCGGGCGGCGATCGCATCCGGGGCGACGGCGGAGATGATCGTCGGCGACGGCTCCGCCGGACACGGCTGGATCGAGGACCTGCGAGCCTCGGGCGCCGAGGTGAGGTTCGCCCCCGCCGTCGGGAGAGATGGAACGCGTCGCTGGCTGCGCGAGGTCATCGAGGAGTCGACGGGACCGGTGATCCTCCACACGCACTTCACGGGCTTCGACCTCGCGGCCGCGGCGGCCGCGGCTCGGATTCCGCGAGCGAAGGTGATCTGGCACATCCACTCCGCGCTCAACCATGCCCCCGGGGTCTACGTGCGGAACGTGATCAAGTTCGGCGTGCTCTCGCGGATGGTCGACCGGGTGCTCTGCCCGTCCCCGGATCTCGAGCGGAACCTGCGCAAGCGGGGTGCCCCCGAAGGTCTGGTCGAGTTCGTCCCCAACGGCATCGACGCGACCCGCTTCCGGCCCGCCACTCCCGAGGAGCGCTCGAGCGCCCGGGAGCGCTTCGGCCTTCCCGCGGAAGGCCGAACCGCCGTCGGCCTGGCCTGGAACTGGGAGGTCAAGGGGGGAGAGCTGTTCATCCGCTCCGTGGCGGCCGCGCGCCGCAAGATCGAGAACCTGACCGGACTGCTCGTGAGCAGCGACGCCCGTGGCGGAGCGCTGGCCGACGAGCTCGGCATCGACGGCATGATCCGCTCGGTCGAGCCCGTCGCGAACGCGCGGGAGCTCTACGCCGCAGCCGATGTCATGGTCGCCGCCAGCCAGCGGGAGGGAGGGACGCCGTTCGCCGTCCTCGAGGCGCTGAGCTCAGGCCTGCGCGTCGTCGGCTCCGACATCGCCGCCCACCGGTTCATCGCGGATCGCACCGACGCGATGGTCATCGCGCCGCGGGAACCGGCGGCGTTCGCCGCCGCGATCGCCGAGGCTCTCGATTCGCCGAGGCCGACGACCGGGCTGCCGCCCGACTTCACGCTGGAGCGCTGGGCTGACCGGATCGGCGAGATCTACGCGGAGCTCAGCGCCTCCGCGCCGAGCAGCAGCAAGATCTGATCGAGGTAGAACTTCGTCGCCCATGACGGGTACTTGAGCGGCACGTAGCGCCCCCAGACGGGGTAGGAGCCCGCGACCGCGCCGCGCCGGTTGGCGCCCACCGAGTTCAGCTCCTGCGCGTAGGCGACGAAGTCGAGCAGCGACCACGCCCCCTCGAGGAGGTCAGCCTCGCCGCTCCGCTCGTGGAGTCCGGCGAGCAGGATGCCGAGCTGCGCGGAGCCCGTGAGCACGACGTATTCGGCGGCGGGATTCCAATCGCGGTCGAACCGCCCGGGCAGCCGGCCGCCGGGCTCGAGCTTGGCGAGGAGGGCGCGCGTCGTCAGCTCAGCGGCGTCGACGAAGCGGGCCTCTCCGAGGATGGAGCCGATCTCGTTCAGTCCGTCGGCGGTGTAGCCGAGGGTGTGGGTGCTGGGCGTTGCGTTACCTGACGGGACGTTGTCGCAGAGGTCGAACCAGCCGTTCTCCGTCTGCTGGGAGACGGCGAAGTCGGCGTTGGCGATCGCGGCTTCGCCGTAGCGGTCGTCGCCGCTCGCCCGGGCGAGCTGCGCCAGCGAGGCGGTCGCGTAGACGTCGTAGACGACCGTCATCTCGAGGTAGTTGCCCTTGGAGAAGCTTCCGTCGTCCTCCTGGCCGGAGATGATCCAGTCGCCGGCGCGCTTAGCGCCCTCGAGAAAGCGCTCATCGCCGGTCTCGGCAGCCGTGCGGACGAGCCCGCGAATGACCTGGCCGGTGTTGAAGACGACCGGGGGCCTTCCCTCGCCCTCGTACCAGCTCTCGAAACCGCCGCCGGGCTGTTGGATCCCGAGCTCCCATTCGGCCATTCGCACCGCTCGGGAGCGCAGCTCCTCGCGGCCGAGCTCCTGCGCCCAGTCGAACATCGTCGGGATGATGTAGCCGGTGACCTCGGGATAGCCGGGCGTCCATCCCTGGAAGCGGAAGTCGCCGACTCCGCCCGAGCCGACGCGATCCTGGGAGTGCGCGATCCACCCGAGGCCGGCCTCGGCGAGGGCGACGAGCCGCGTGCGGTCGCGGCCCGCGTGGCCGAGCCACGGGCGCTCCTTTCTGAGCGATCGGGCGTTTCGCGCCAGCACCGTCGCGTTCGGCGGCCACGGCAGCGAGACCACCATGCCCGCGAGGTTGCGGGCGTTGCGGGCTGTCAGCGCGGGAGGGCTCATCGCCGGGGAACCCTAGATCCCGGCGGTGCCGGGCCCGCGCCCGCCATCCGGCCCGTGGATGACGGCGCTCACCTCCGGCGGCGCCTCGATCCAGTCCCGGCGCTCCAGGGCGGCGCGCTTCACGGGCCCGAGGCGGCGGCGGAGCATCCCCTCGAACGCCTGCCCGCGCGTCGGCGCCTCGAGCGTCGCGAGCCACTCCCGGTTCACGGCCAGCCGCTGCTCGGCCAGCGCTTCGGCCTCCGAGCCCGACGGCAGGCGGGCGACCGTGCGCTCGAGAACCTCGGCGTTGCCGCGGACCATCATCGCCAGGTCGTTGGACTGGGAGCGCGCGCTCTTGCGCAGGATCACGGTCGGCTCCGGGGCGACCTGACGCGCGGTGAGCCCAGCCGTCGCGATTCGCAGCCACATGTCCCAGTCGTCGGTTCCGCGCAGCTCAGGATCGAACTCGCCGACCCGCTCGAGGGCCTCCCGGGTCATGGTGGTCGAGCTGGCGATGATGAAGTTCTTCACCAGCAGCGCCGCGAGCAGCTCGTCGACATCGGCGTCGGGCGCGGCCCGGTCCTCGTAGAAGGTGAGGGAGGGCCGCCGGTTCACCCGCCCCATCGCGTCTTCGTAGATCCAGCCGTCGGCGTAGGCGAGCCCCACCTCGGGGTGCCCGTCGAGCGCGGCGGCGGTGCGTTCGAGGTGCGCCGGCAGCCAGGCGTCGTCGTTGTCGAGCAGCGAGATGAGCGAGCCGCGAGCCTCGGCGAGGCCGCGGTTGCGGGCGCCGGAAGTGCCCGCGTTGGCTTGACGGATCAGCCGCACCCGCTCGTCGACCGCCGCGTAGCCGGCGACGACGTCGGGGGTGGAGTCGGCGGAGCCGTCGTCGACCACGATCAGCTCGAGGTCGGTGACGCTCTGGCCCGAGCACCGACTCGATCGTCGTCCTGATCGTGTCCGGGGCGTTGTAGGCGGGGACGATGACGCTGTGGCGTGGCGTGGCGGTCATGCGGTCAGCAGCTCGTACATCCGGTCGCCCGTCCCGCGAATGTCGAACTCGGCCTCGACCAGCCGCCGGCCGGCGGCTGGATCGACCCCGCCCGCGATGGCCCGCTCGAGCGCGCGGGCGAGATCGGCGGGATCACCGGGCTCGGCGAGGTAGCCGGTCTCCCCGTCGCGGATCAGCTCCGGGATCCCCGACTGGCGGGTGGAGACCGTGATCAGCCCCGCGGCGAGGGCCTCCATGAGCGCCACCGGCAGCCCCTCCATCTGGCCGTCGGGGGCGATGATGCTGGGGAGGACGAAGATGTCGGCGCGGCCGAGGACGGCGGCGACCTCCGCTTCGGTCAGCGAGCCGTGGAAGGTCACCCGCGAGCTGAGGCCCAGCTCTTCCGTGAGGCGTTCGAGCTCGCCCCGCAGCGGACCGTCGCCGACCAGCTCCAGCCGCAGGCGCCCGAGGTCAGGGGAGGTGGCGAGCGCTTCCAGCAGGACCGCATGGCCCTTCTTCTCCTCGAACGTTGCGACGCAGGCCGCGGTGATCTCGCCCGCGCTCGGGATCGGCCGCGGGGCGAACTCGTATTGGTCGGGGTCGACCCCGCAGTGGATGACGTGGACCGGGGTGGCCGGCGTCGATGCGTAGTCGGCCAGGAAGCGCCGGTTGAACTCCGAGATGGCGACCGCGAAGTCCGCCTCGGCGAGCTTCATCCGGAGCAGGCTCTGGTCGAGGAAGAGGTCGTAGGCGTGCGCGGTGAAGCTGTAGGGGGTGCCGGTCAGGCGGCGGATCGCCCACGCCGCGAGGGTCGGATACGCGGCGAAGTGGGCGTGGACGTGGTCGACGTCCCCGCGCTGAGCGATGCGGCGGGCGTGGGCGGCCGCGATGGGAAGCGTCGCCAGCGAGCGCCCGAGGAGACGTGGGGAACGCCATGCCCCGGCGACGACGGCCCCGACGGCGCGCACGCAGGCGATCGGACGGCGAACGATCCACCCGAGGCTCGCCCGCACCGCCTCGCCGGCGGTCGGGCGATGCAGCTCAGGCATCCACCGCTCGGCGCTCGGATGCAGGAAGGCGGCGGGGGAGGGGAAGAGCGACATCAGTCCGAGCTCGACGTCCTCGTGCCGGTCGGCCAGCGCGTTCATCTCGCGGACGACGAACGTCTCGGAGTCCGTCGGGAACCTGGAGACGGCGTAGGCGATCCTGCTCCGGCTCACCCCTCGACCTTACCTTCGCCGTTCCCGGCCCTTCGAGCGGCGATGCGCTCGCGGACGGTCGTCACGAGCTCGCTGACGGCGTGCGGAGCGAAGAGGTGCATGAACCCCGTGAAGATGACGATCCCGGCGAGTCCCTCGGCGGCGGTCAGGCACAAGCCGACGAACGTCCCATGGCTCGTGGGATCGAGCAGGAGCCGGTCGATCGGGAGCAGGATCAGGGCCATCAGCGTCCCGGCAAGCGCTGGGGGCCAGATCTCGTGGATCAGGGAGCGGAACGGGATGCCGAGGATGCGGCGGGTGGCGCGAAGGGCGTAGAGGGCTCCCGCGGTGGCGCCGATCGACATGCCCGCCGCGACCGCGGAGAGGCCGAGCGGGAGCAGGGCGAGCATGAAGGTCGCCGTGACCGCGGCGGTGACCGTGTGCATGCGGACCAGAGCGTCGGGGCGACCCTCGGCCTTGAGGCCCTCCGAGGCGATGGAGGAGATCGCCCCCGCACCCGTGTAGAGGCACATCGCGACCGCGGCCTGGCCGGCGGGCAGCCAAACCTCGCCGAAGACGAGGACGGCGAGGGCCGGGCCGAGCGGGATCAGGATCAGACCCGAGGGGAAGCCGAAGATGCACATCCATCTCAGCGAGCGCAGGAACGCCGCCTGCAGCCGCTCCCGGTCGGCGGCGATCCGGGCGAAGGCGGGGAACACCACGTAGGACGCGCCCGCAAGCAGCAGCTGGAACGGCGTCGCGGCGATCCGGAAGGCGTAGCGGTACTGACCGAGCGCAGCGGTCCCGAGCCCGCGACCGACGATCGCCGTGTCGGCGACCTGCTCCCCGAGTTGGAGGATCGCCGTCGAGGCGAAGATGTGCCGCCCGTAGGAGACGAGCTCCCTCCACATCGCGAAGGAGATCTGGCTCCGCTTCGGGCGCCACCGGATCAGCGCCCAGGCGAGCGTCGAGCTGACTGCGAAGCCCGCGTAGTTGCCGATCACGAGCGACCACGGGCCGAGGCCCTGCGCGGCGCAGACGACGGCGACGGTGCCGAAGACGATCACCTGCACCGGCTCGATCACCAGCCTTCGCAGGAACGAGAACTGGCGCTGGAGGATCGCCTCCGGAACCGCGCCGATCGCGGTGAGGAGGATCGTCCCCGACATCGCCGCGGCCAGCGCCGTCACCTCGCTGCTGTCGAAGAGCAGGCCGATCAGCGGCGAGACCGCCGCGGCCAGGATCGTGAAGACGGCGCCCGCGGTGATCGTCGCGACGACGGCGGTGCTCTGCGCCTCCTCGACGCGATCGCGGCGCTGGACGATCGCCGAGACCATCCCGCCCTCGGCCACGAGCAGCGTGAAGCCGAGCAGCACGGTCGCGGCGGCGTAGGTCCCGAACTCGGATGGATCGAGCAGCCGGGCCAGCGCGATGTAGAAGCCGAGGTTGAGCGCCTGGGCGAGCGCGAAGCCGCCGGCGGCGAGGCCGGCGCCCCGCAGAACGGTGCTCGCGAGTCCCGAGGGGGCGTCGATGTCCCCTTCCGGAGGCGGAGTCGTGTTCATGCCTGAGTAGGTTCTCCCATATCCATGCGCTCCAGCCTGAACTCCGAGGGGGATGCCACCGCGCTTTCAGCCGATCCCCGTGGCCGCACCCCGATCGGGGTCGTCGTGATGATCGACAGCCTCGAGAACCCGGGGGGCGGCGAGCGCCTCGCCGTTGAGGGTGCGATCCGGCTCGACCCGGAGCGCTACGAGCGCTGGCTCTGCATCACCCGGTGGAGCGACGACTTCGAGCGGGTCGAGCCGGCGGCCGGCCTGCTCGCCCGCGCCGAGGAGGCCGGGGTCCGGATCATCCGGGTGCGGCGCACCCGCCGCTTCTCACCGTTCGCGTGGAGGCCGCTCATCCGGGTCCTGAGGAGCGGGCGCGTGCAGGTGGTGCACGGCCACCTCTTCGGATCGAACGTCTGGGCCTCGGTGATCGGGACGCTGACCCGCACCCCGGCGATCGTCGCCCACGAGCACATGTGGGCCTACTCGGATGGGGGCGCGAGGCCGTTCATCGACCGCAACCTCATCGGCCGCCTCGCCGACGCCTTCATCGCGGTCTCGGGGGAGGGCAGGCGCCAGATGCTCGAGCTCGAGCGCATCCCGGAGGACAAGGTCGTGCTGATGCCCAACGGCGTCCCCGAGCGGGAGCCCGGCGACGGCGCCCGGATCCGGGCCGAGTCCGGGATCGGCGCGGACGCCATGGTGATCGGCAGCGTCGGTCATCTGCGGGCGGAGAAGGCCTACGAGGTCCTGATCGAGGCCGTCTCCCTGCTCGGGGAGCGCCACCCCGGGGTGCAGGCCCTGATCGCCGGGGAGGGGCCGGAGCGGGGGATGCTCGAGGAGCAGCGCCGCCGCCTGGGCCTCGACGGCTCGGTCCATCTCCTCGGGGCGCGCGACGACGTCCCCGACGTCCTCGCCGCGCTCGACGTCGCGGTCTGCTGCTCGGACTTCGAGGGCGGCCCGCTCTCGGTGATGGAGTACATGGCGGCCGGCCTGCCGGTGGTCGCCTCCGACGTCGGTGGGCTCCCTGAGCTCGTGCGGGCGGGCGAGACGGGCCTGCTGGTGCCGCCTCGCGACCCGCGGGCGCTGGCGGACGCGCTTGCTGGGCTGCTCGACGATCGCGCTGAGCGCCGGCGGCTCGGCGACGCCGGCCGGGAGCTCCAGCGCTCGGTCTACGGGATCGATGCCTGGGTGGGCCGGCTGGAGGCGCTCTACTCGTCCCTGCTCGGGGATCGCATAACGTCCACGGGGTGAGTGGCGCAACGCTTTCGGGGCTGAAGCGCTCCGCCAAACGGTCCCGGACCCTTGCGATCGCCGGTCGCATCGCGGCCGAGCGGAGCCGCGATCTCCGGCGCCTGATGGGCCGGCGCGACAACCCGATGGGCGCGACCCACTGGGACCTGCCGCTCGAGCGCAGCCTCGACTACATCGACGGCGTCTTCTCCGACTACCTGGATCAGATCGAGGGTGGCTCGGTGGAGGGCAAGCGGGTGCTCGAGCTCGGCCCTGGAGACAACTTCGGCGTCGCGCTGCGCTTCATCGCCGCCGGCGCGAGCGACATGGTCGCCACCGACCGCTTCATCCCCTACCGGGACCCGGAACGCCAGCGGCTGATCTACGAAGGCCTGATCGGCCGCCTGGGACCGGAGGAGCGGGCGCGGGTCGCAGCGATCCTCGATGGACCGGGCGGGGAGCCGGACCTCGAGGCGGTCGGCCTCCGGACGCTCGAGGAGACGCCGATCGAGGAGGCGGTGACGGCGCTCGGGAGCCGCAGCTTCGACCTGATCGTCTCGCGCGCCGTGCTCGAGCACGTCGGGGATCTCGCGGGCGCCTTCGACGCGATGGACCAGCTCCTGGCCCCGGGCGGCACGATGATCCACAAGGTCGACCTGGAGGACCACGGGCTCTTCAGCGAGGGCGGCCTCAACCCATTGACGTTCCTGACGGTCTCCGACCGCACCTACGGCTGGATGGGCGAGGACAGCGCCGGGCTGCCGAACCGGGTGCTCGTCGGCTGGTTCGAGCGGGAGGCCGAGCGGCGCGGGTACGACTCGCGCATCCTCGTCACGAACCTGGTCGGGTCGGTGGGGGAGCTGGACCCGTTCGTGCCGCTGGCGGAGCTCCGGTTGGACCCGGAGTCGAAGCGGATCGTCGACGAGATCCGGCCGAAGCTGCTTCCGCGCTACCGGGAGCTGGACGCTTCCGAGCTTGCGAACTCAGGATTCATGCTGGTGGCGCGCAAGCCGACCTGAGCCTTTCCGCACCCTGAAGGGCCCATTCACGCCTGTGGCGGCTCGACAATCGTCCAGTTTTGGGGTCCCGGAGTGGGCTGAGCGCTGATCCGTTCGATACGGGCGGTGTGAATGTTGCAGCTCACACCCGGCTCCTCGCACTCTCCATCGCGACCCTCCTTCTGAGCCTGCTCGGCCTGGCGATGGCCGGCAACGCCTCCGCGACCGTCACCTGCGACCTGGTTGCCGCACCGAACGGCTCCGACTCGGCCCCCGGAACGGTGACGCAGCCGCTGCGCTCGGTTCAGCGCCTGGCCGACGCGCTTGCCCCGGGGCAGACCGGATGCCTCCGCACCGGCAACTACTCCGACCCGAGCGATGACGAGGTCAACCTCGGCGAGCCCGGCGTCACGCTGACGAGCTACCCCGGTGAGCGGGCGACCGTGAAGACCCGCCTCTGGGTCGAGCAGACCGGCGACGGGGTCACGATCTCCGACCTCAACCTGAACGGCCGCAACCCGACGCTCCTTCCCAGCCCGACCATCAACGCCGATGACGTGGTCCTCCGCGACAACGACATCACCAACGATCACACGGCCATCTGCGTGTCCCTCGGAAGCGCGCACACCTGGGGACGGGCGCACCGGACGCTCGTCGAAGGCAACGCCATCCATGACTGCGGCGCCCTCCCCGCGCAGAACTCCGACCACGGCATCTACGTCAACTCCTCCGATGACGCGATCATCCGCGACAACTGGATCTACGACAACGCCGACCGCGGCATCCAGCTCTACCCGGATGCCCAGGGCACGCTGGTCACCGGCAACGTGATCGACGGCAACGGGCAGGGCGTGATCTTCGGCGGCAGCGAGGAGTCGGCCTCGAGCAACAACATCGTCGAGAACAACGTGATCACGAACTCCAAGATCCGCGACAACGTCGAGTCCTCCTGGGGCGGGCCGATCGGCAAGGGCAACATCGCCCGCAACAACTGCGTCGGCGGCGGCAAGTACGACGAGGGCGATGGCGGAGTGCTCGCCGGCCCGGCCGACGAGCTCGGGTTCAAGGCCATCGGCAACACGGTCCGCGTTCCGGCTTTCGCCAACGCGGCCGCGGGCGACTTCTCGATCCCGTCCTCCGACCCCTGCGCGGGCCTGCTCGGCGGAGTGCGCTCGACCGCGGGAGCCGCCGACTCGGCCGAGTCCGAGGTCACCCTCGACGCGGACCGTCGCAAGGTCCCGCGGATGACCCCGATCCGGCTGACCGGGTCGGCTCCCGGCGCCACCTCCGTCGTGGTCGTCGTCCGCAAGAACGGAGCTTGGAAGAAGCTCGGCGTCGCGAGGACCCGCCGCTCCGACTCCTACACCCTGCGCGTGCGGCTGCCGCACCCCGGTCGCCGGATCGTCAAGGCCGAGGCCGGCGGCCTGCGCGACTCACGCGCGCTGAACCTGCGGATCAAGCGCTAGCTCCGGCGGCTGGTCGCCGGCGGCGTCGGCTTCCGCCTCCATCCGGCTGGCGACGGCCAGTAGCGCCGGCCCGAACGCGAGCAGGAGCCAGAGCAGCTTGCTGAACTCGGCCGCGAGGAAGAAGTCGGCGGCCATGATCGAGCAGAGCGAGACGGCGGTGGCTCGCGCGATGAGCGCCAGCCCGTCCTGACCGGCCCGGTCGAAGGCCCGCGACGCGCGAACCGCGGCAGTGATGCAGAGGATCAGGATCAGCAGGAACATCGTCAGCCCGGGAATGCCGAGCTCGGAGAGGATCTCGAGATAGACGTTGTGAGCGACCGTCGGCGTGTCGACGATGAACCCGCTTCGGGCCACCACGCCCGGCTCCACGAGCAGGTAGTGGACCGAGGCGACCTCGAAGTTCCCGGCGCCGACCCCGTGGCCGGGGTTGGCCTCGACCATCCGCCAGCCGACCTTCCAGATGTCGGTTCTGCCGGCGCCGCCATCCGCGTTGGTCAGGCGTTGGATCTGGCCTTCGGTCGCGAAGGTCGTGAAGTAGCCGATGGCGAGCGTGGCGAAGATCAGAACCCCGGCCAGGGCACGCGGCCAGCGTGCCCCGGAGAAGGCCACGGCGGCGATCAGAGCGGCGGCCATCGCGATCACGCCGCCGCGGGACACCGTCGCGACGACGGCGAGGAAGCAGAGCAGCCCAACGAACGAGCACGTGATCCGGGCGGGGGCCGAACGCGCCCGGTCGAGGGTCAGAGCGATCGAGAAGATCATCCCGACGACCAGGACGGACGCCAAGAGGTTCGGGTCTCCCACGGTGCCGGTGATGCGGTCGAGATCGCTCGCCGCGGTGACGCTGTCGGCCGCCTGGGAGGCGGACGGGATCGTGATCAGCCCGTAGACCGCCGCGGCCGATGCGCCGATCACGATCGATGCCGCCAGCCAGCGGATGTGCTTGGGCTCGCGGATCGCCGTGTAGACGATCGGGAAGAGCACGATGTTGAGCGCGAAGCGCTGGATCGAGGTCGTCGCCTCGCTCGTCGACTCGGCCCAGACGTAGCTGAGGGCGGCCCAGGCAACGAACCCGAAGACGATGGCCATCAGGGCCGGATGCTTGGAGAACACGAGGCGATCGCGGCCCTGGTCGCTTGCGATCGCGGCAAGCCAGGAGATCATCAGCGTCAGGCCGGCGAGCTTCGCGAAGCTGAGGGCGGGCCCACCGACGGCCGGGGCAAGCTCGAGAAAGGCGAGCAACCCGAACACCGCGACCCCGACGGCAAGGTTTGCGATCGCGACGACCACGAAGGCCAGGCCGAAGGCCGCGGCCAAAGCGAACTTCGGATCGAGACCGGCGAGCGCGCCGATCGCGACGGCGAGAACCAGGACGAGTGCGCCGGCGACCTGCCCGGGTTCCGGCAGGCGAGCGGCGGCGGCGTTCACGCCGAGTCGCCGACCCCGCGTGATGGCTCCGGCATCTGCTCCTCGAAGCTCTGGCGGTGGTCGAAGTAGTAGGTCGAGTCGCCGCGACTGGGGGGCGGGGTCCCGACGACCGCGAAGCCCATGGGCCGGATGCCGTTCTCGGCGAGGAGCTCACCGAGCTGGACGAGCTTGGAGATCCGGGTGGTCCCCGGCCGGACGACGAGCAGGACGTCGTCGACGTTCCGGGCGAGGGGAAGGGCGTCGACGACATCGGTCAGCGGCGGGCTGTCGATGATCACGTACTCAGCGAGCTCCTTCGCCTCCTTGAGGAGATCCACCGCGGTCGGGAGGGAGAACAGCTCGCTGATCCAGCCGCCGGCGTTCTCCGCGAGGAGGAGCTTGAGGTTGGGCAGCCCGAGGGCTTCGCCGTCGATGAGCGCGTCCTCGAGCGAGACGCTCTCGATCAGGACGCCGACGACTCCACGGCGAGGCTCCACGGCGAGGGCACGGCTGATCGCCGGCCTGCGGAGGTCGGCCTCGATCAGGATCACCCGGCGGCCGGTGGAGGAGAGGGAGGCTGCAAGGTTGATGGCCGTGGTCGTCTTGCCCTCCGACGGCGAGGAACCGGTGACGAGCAGGACGCGCGCCCCGGTGCCCCGGGTGCTCGCGGTGACCGTGCCGCGAAGGGTTCGATACGCCTCGGCGATGGCGGGTGAGATCAGGCGCGGGCCGAGCGGCGCCTCGGCCGACTCCTTCGGCTCCCGGGGGATCCGGCCGATCACCGGGATGCGGTAGAGGGTGCGGAGCTGCTCCTCGCGCCGCAGCTTCGGGTCGAGGATCTGGGTGGCGAAGGCAGCCGCGACGCCGAGGACGAGACCGCCGAACAGGCCGGCGATGATGCTGAGCAGCGGCTTCGGGGCGACCGGGCTGGCGTTGGGCGTCGCCTCCGTCTCGACCCTGAGGGTCGGGTCGGGGCCCTCGGCGAGCCGCTCGAGCTTGGCGATCTGCTCGCGGTCCTGGGCAGTCTGCTCCCCTGACTGGAGCCCGTCGAGGGTGCGATCGATCTGGATCCGCAGCTGCGCCGTCTTGTTGGCGACGGTCTGCTCGGCGAAGCTGGTCGCGACCGCGGCCGCGTCGTTGGGATCACTGGCCGAAGCGGTGACCGCGACGATGTAGGTCTGGGCGATCGGCTCGGCGACGACCGTGCCGAGCAGCGACTCGGCGGTGCCGGCGTAGCCGATGTCCTCCTTGACGCGCTCGGCGACGTCGACGGTCGTGACGAACTCCGCTGCCGTCTGGGCGTCGCGGGTCGGGTCGGAGGACTGCACGAGCAGCCCGAGGCCCTCGAGATCGGTGTTGCTGCTCGAGATGGGGGAGACGTAGAGCGTCGCTTCCCCCTCGTAGGTCTTGGAGACCAGGAGCACGTAGGCGACCGCAGCGGCGGTCGTCAGCGCCATGACGGCGACGATGAGCTTCCAGCGCTCGCGCAGAGTTGCGACGTATCGGCGCAGGCCCTGCTGCTCGTCCGGGGGGACGACCCAATCCGTCGAGGGGGGAACCCCGTTGTTGCTGGCCGCCACCATGGAGGAGATTCTCTCAGTCCGCGAATACCCCTCCCACCATTCATCCTGGGACGCACGGGGGCTTGCTTGCAGGATTTCAGGTCTCCGTCGCCTATACGACAAGGCAACCCCAGGTACCTAACCTGTGAAGCCAGCACCATGAGCACCCCAGAGAACCCATCCGAGAACGAGGCCGCGCGCCTCGCCGAGGCGCTCGTCGCCCGCATCGCGCCGTTCGCCGAGGCCGCCTCACAGGCGAAGCGAGGCATCGCGGCCGACCGCAGCCGCGTCGGCGGGGCCGGTGAGGCGAATGCCCTGATCGACACCGTGGTCGGGCGGGTGGATGAGCTCGAGGCCGATTGCCGTCGCCTGATGGGGATCCTCGACGGCTTCCGAGCCGCAACGGCGCCGGCGGTCTCGGCGGCCGAGCAAGTCGTGCCGGCGGCAGAGCCCGTGAGCTCCGCCCCGGAGGCGGCTCAGCCCGCGGCAGTGACACCCGTCTTCACGCCTGAGCCCGTAGCGACCCCGGAACCCGTCGTGACGCCGGAGCCGGTTGCAGCGCCTGAACCCGTCTCCACGCCGGAGCCCGTCTTCACGCCTGAGCCGGTAGCGACCCCCGAACCCGTCGTCACGCCCGAGCCCGTTGCGACGCCTGAGCCGGTTGCGACGCCTGAGCCCGTGGTCACGCCTGAACCCGTTGCGACGCCTGAGCCCGTGGTCACGCCTGAACCGACCCCCTCCCCGGAGCCGACACCGAGCCCGGAGGTTCCCGGCGTCTCGAGCTATCCGGGAGCCGCCTCGACGCCGGCGCCCGCGGTAGTTGCCCCGTCCCCCGAGCCCCCGGTGATCGGCGCCCCCCCGACCGGCGCGCCCTGGACGGGAGGGGACACCGACGAGCTCGACATGCCGCCTCCGAGCGGAGCTCCCATGTCCGGTGCTCCCAACGCCACGCCTGAGGCTGTGCCCGCCGAGATCCTGCCGCCGGATGATCCCGACGAGCCCATCCACGTCTCGGAGGGAGTGCGGCTCCTGGCCACCCAGATGTCGGTCGCCGGCGCCAGCTCAGCGGACATCGCCAGGCGGCTCCACAACGATTTCGGGGTCCAGGATGCGGACCGCCTGATCGCCCAGCTCTTCGGCACCAGCAACTGACTGAGTTGCAACCCCCGGGTGCAAGTGGGAAATCCCCGCTTGTCAGGGTGGTTGGCAGCGCCTATACTGCCCGCGGCCCGCTGGGGAAATGATTTCCGAGTGGAAGTTGCCGGGAGCCTGGAGTCCCGGTTCGAAAGGGGACTACAACTACGATGATCCGTTCTAATCGTTCAGTCCGCCGACTCTGCGTCCTGATGGTCGCCATGCTCGGCATTGCACTTGCGGCTCCCGCCGTGTCTATGGCAGTGACCATCAACCCTCCCGATGAGCAATACGGCAACGGGGTTCTGGGAATCGCAGCTGGTGGCGACGACAGCGGCACCGAGGGCTTCTCAGCCGGCGGTTCGCCCGGCGGCAGCACCTCATCAGGTGGGCGGCATCAGCTCGCTCCCGTTCACCGGTCTCGACGTGGCTGCAATCGCCGCGATCGGCCTCGGTCTGGTCGGTGCCGGTTTCGTGGTTCGCCGTGCGGCGTCCACGAGCGAATCCGTCTAGGGACCGCTTCGGGCTTCAGCCTTCGCCCTCGCCCCGGCTCGGCACTTGCTGATCCGGGGCGTCGTCGAGCTTCCGTTCGAGTGACTTCAGCTCTGGCCCCTCGGGGTTGAGCGCCAGCGCTCGGTCGAGCTGCACCCGTGCCTCGGGTGCGGTCCCGAGGACCTGCGCGGCGAGGTAGTAGCTGCGCCAATCGTCGGGTTCCCGCTGCTGCGCTTCGGCGATCGCGTCGAGCGCGCGCTGTTCGTCGCCGGTCTCGTGCGCGATGGTCGCCTCGACCAGCAGCGGGGTGGTGGCGAACATGTTCAGGCTCTGCGCGGTGTCGAGGGCCTCGTACGCCCCCTCGACGTCATCGGGCCAGTCGCTCGCTGCGTTCAGCGTCAGGCGCTCGGAGATGAACGTCGGCACGGCGATCAGCGTCAGCGAGACCGCGGCTACCCCCATCGCGGCTCTGACGCGGATCGGCAGGACCTCGAAGGACAGCGCCGCCGGTGCCGCCGCGGAGCCCAGCAGGGCGATCATCGGAGCGGTCAACCCGCCGAAGTACCAGGACCAGTCGATGGTCGCCTGTGCCGCCCAGGCGGCGAACGCGGTCAGGGCGACGGTGGTCAGCGCCGCGCTCTCCGGTCCCAGGCGCCGCGAGCGCAGGCCGGCGCCGATCGCGAAGACGAAACCGCCGAGGAGAAGCCCCAGTCCGGGGATCCCGAGCTCCCCGAGTTGCTCGAGCCAGACGTTGTGCGCGTTCCTGGGAGCCTGCTCGGCCTCGCGATCGAGGAGGTAGTCGGAGCGGAAGGAGCCGGCGCCCCCTCCCAGCACGGGGTTGTCGCCCACCTGCTGGAGGGAGACCCGCCAGTAGTCGGTCCGATCGAGCCCACCGCCGTAGGAGAAGCGGTTGCCCTCGACCTCGCTGTAGCCGGTGTCGCCGGTCGAGATCGCGTCGATGCCGTCGGCGATGGGCCCGCTGGCGACCGCGAACACGACGCCTGCTCCGACGAGCGCGACCGCGCTCCAGACGGCGACCTTCCCGCGTCGCGTGAGGACGGGAAGCATCTGAGCGGCCCCCTTGTCCTCGACGACGGACAGGGCCGCCGTGAGCAGCGCCGCGACGATCCCGGCGAAGGCGGCGGCCGCTGCGGCCACCTGCAGCTCGCTGAGGGCAGACGGCATGTCCAGGCGCGCCGCGTCATAGGGGTCGAGGAGCTCGTTGAAGAGCAGGGCGACCGGGACCACGGCGACGACAAGCCCGAGGAGGGCCCGGCCCCGGTAGGGGGCGACCGCCAGCAGGACGACGACGCCGACCGCCAGGGCGACCAGCGACCCGCGCGACTGGCTGATGGCGCACAGCCCCAGAGCCGTCGCCGAGAGGGCCGCCAGCGGCACCCGGACCTTCGGCGAGGTGGCGGGACGGGCGCCGAACGCCACCGCCGCCAAGGCGATGGTCACGAAGAAGCCCGCGGTTGCGTTCCGGTAGCCGAAGGGGATGTCCAGCGTGAAGTCATCGTCGATCAGCCCGCCGATGTCGCCGGCGGTCCAGATCCGGATCAGGACCACCATGGCCACGACCCCACCCGCGGCGAGCATCGGCACCGCCGCCAGGGTCATTCGTTGTCGCAGGGCGGCGGCGAACAGCAGCCCGATCGCGAACGCGGCCGCGTAGACGAACGCCCGCTGCGCATAGTCGACCGCCAGATCCTGCGCCGGAGACCAGAGGATCGAGAGCGCGGTCCAGAAGCCGAGACCGACGAAGCAGATGAGAGCAACCGCGTGAGGGCCGCTCATGTTGATCGGGAACCGCGCCATCGCGACCATCACCGCGAGCACGAGGTAGAGGACCACCGCGCCGGGGAAGAGCACGGTCCCGAAGAAGGCGCCCTGCGCGAGCGCCCACCAGATCCACATGCCGAGCAGGGTGACGCCGAAAACCCAGGCCGCGAGGACGTTGTCGCGCGGTGTGCGCAGCAGCCGCCGGCTCTGCCAGCTCGAAGTCTCCGCGTTGGGGGGCGGCGTCACGCGGCAATCATGAACGAGCGATGGGCGGCATCGCGCGGCACCGCCGTGTGGCGCTCGCCCGCATCCCCGGCGCTAGTGTCAGCGCCCATGCGCGCACCAGCCCGTTCAACCGGCCGCGGGACCCCGAGAGGCCCACGGTGAGATGCGTTGTCACCGGCGGGGCCGGGTTCATCGGCTCCGGGCTGACGGACGCCCTGATCGCCCGCGGCGACGAGGTTCTGGTCTTCGACGACCTCTCGACCGGCCGCGAGCAGAACCTGCGGGGCGCCCGCGACGCGGGAGCGGAGCTCGTCGTCGGGGACGTCACCGACGGTCCTCATCTCCTCTCCGTCGTCGAGGCCTTCGAGCCGCAGATGATCTTCCACCTCGCCGCGCAGGCCGATGTGCGCCGCTCCGCGGCCGACCCGGTCTTCGACGCGCGGGTGAACGTGCTCGGGACGATCAACGCACTGGAGGCGGCTCGCGCCGTTCCGGGTTGCGGGATCGTCTACGCCGCCACGGGCGGGGCGGTCTACGGCGAGGGTGACGACGACTCGCTCCCGTTCGTGGAATCGCGCACGCCCGAGCCGCTGACCCCCTACGGAGCGAGCAAGCTCGCGGGCGAGATCTACATCGCCACGTACGGGCGGCTCCATGGCGTCCCCGGGGTCGCGCTCCGCTTCGGGAACGTCTACGGGCCGCGGCAGGATCCTCACGGCGAGGCCGGCGTGGTCGCGATCTTCTGCGGCCGCCTGCTCGACGAGGCCGAGCCCACCGTCTTCGGCGATGGCGGCCAGACGCGCGACTACGTCTACGTCGGCGACACGGTCGCAGCCTGCCTCGCGGCCGCCGATGCCCTGCACGCCGGGGAGCGGCCGAACGGTCCGCTCAACGTCGGCACGGGGATCGAGACGTCGGTCATCGAGCTCCTCGCGGCGTTGCGTGAGGGAAGCGGCGTCGACATCGATCACCACCTCGCCCCGGCGCGGCCCGAGGAGCTGCTGCGGGTCGTCATCGATCCGTCGGCCGCGGAGCGGGAGCTGGGCTGGAGGGCGCAGATGCCGCTCGCCGACGGACTCGCGGCCACGTTCGAGCACGTGCGCGCGGAGCGACTCGGCGTCTAGTCCGCCTGTCCCTGGGCGCCCTGGGGCGGTCTAAGGAGCCGGGAACTCTCCGGCGCCCGCCGGGAACAGCGTCACGGTCTCGAGGTCGGCGAAGAGGACGTAGCGCTCGGCGGCGCTGTAGAGCGGGTGACACGCGGTGAGGACGAGGCGCTCCCGGCCGACGTCGTCGACGATCTCGACGTCGCTCGGATCGACGATGTCGGTCTCGGTCACCTCGTAGACGAAGGTCGCGTACGGCATCTCGAGCGTGATCTGGTCGCCGACGTCGACCTGGTCGATCTTGTTGAACGGCGCGCCGTAGGTCGTCCGGTGGCCGGCGATCGCGACGGTCTTGCCCTGCCCGGGCAGGGCGGTCGTCGGGTAGTGGCCCGGGCCCTTCTGCAGGTCGCCCTCGTCGGTTCCCTGGATGACGACGTAGTCGGCGTCCATGGCCGGGACCTCGATCCGGCCGAAGGGCTTCCCGTTCTGGAGCTTGCCCTCGTAGATGTCGGCGAGCTCCTCGGCGCGCTTGTCGATGTTGCCGCTCGGCGGGAGGTCGACGACGGCGGGCTCGTCGAGGAAGTCCTCCTTGAGGTCGGCGAGCTGCGACTCCGCCTGGCCCTGGCGGATCTTGCCGTAGAGCGCGGAGAGCGGCTCCTGCCAGGCCACGGTGAGACCGGCGTCGAGCAGGATCACGACGCCCGCCGTGATCAGGCTCACCGAGAAGATCCGCAGGGCCCGGCGCATGGCGAGATCATGGCGGGTGCGGGGATGCAACACTGCCGCACCCAAATGGACGCCCAGACAGACAGCCCCCGCATCGCCGGCTACCAGGCAGACCCCGAGAAGGTCGGTCGCGTCTGCCTGCTCTACTCGGGCGGGCTCGACACGAGCGTGATGCTCCACTGGATCCAGGCTCGCTACGGGGCTGAGATCGTCACCCTGACCGTCGAGCTCGGGCAGCCCGACGAGGACTGGGACGCGATCACGAACAAGGCGAAGGACATGGGGGCGGTCGAGACCGTCGTCATCGACGCCCGCGAGGAGTTCGCCCGCGACTACGTCGCGCCCGCGATCAAGGCCAACGCCCTCTACGGCGGCGGCTACCCGCTCTTCACCGCCCTCGCGCGGCCGCTGATCGCGAAGCTCGCCGTCGAGGTCGCCCGCGAGCACGGCTGCGACACGATCGCCCACGGCTGCACGGGCAAGGGCAACGACCAGGTCCGGATCGACGGCACGATCGCGGCGCTCGCGCCTGAGATCGGCGTGCTCGCCCCGGTGCGCGAGTGGAGCATGGGCCGTGAGGAGGAGATCGCCTACGCCCGCGAGCACGCGATCCCGATCTCCGGCGGCACCGAGAAGCCGCCCTACTCCATCGACGACAACCTCTGGGGCCGCTCGTCGGAGGGCGGGTCGATCGAGAACATCGAGGAGCCCGCTCCCGAGGACGTCTTCCAGCTCGTCACCCGGCCCGAGGAGGCCCCGGACGAGCCCGAGCTGGTCCGGATCGGCTTCGAGGCCGGCGTGCCGGTCTCAGTCGACGACGAGGAGCTGCCGCTGGTCGATCTGATCGATCGCCTCTCCGACCTCGGCCGCAAGCATGGCGTCGGGATCGTCGATCACCTCGAGGACCGGATCGTCGGCCTCAAGGTCCGCGATCTCTACGAGGTTCCCGCGGCGGCGATCATCCTGCCCGCGCACGCAGATCTCGAGAAGCTCGTCTCGACGATCCACCAGAACAACTTCAAGAGCTCGCTCGATTCCCACTGGGCCTACCTCTGCTACGCCGGCCTCTGGAACGAGCCGCTCAAGCGCGATCTCGACGCCTTCATGGACTCCGCCAACGAGTGGGTGACCGGCGAGGTCACGGTGAAGCTCTACAAGGGGCTGGCCCGCGTCGTCGCGCGGAAATCCCCGTGGGCGCTCTACGACTCCGGGCTCGCCGGCTTCAGCGAGTCGGGCGGGACGTTCAGCCAGGCCGCGAGCCCAGGGTTCATCGAGCTGTTCACGCTGCAGAGCCGGATGGCGCACAGGGTTCGTTCGCGTGAGTCGGGGTAGGGTGGCCGCATGAGCTTGATCTACGAATCAATCGGTCGTCTGGTCGTCTTCGTCGTCCGCAGGAAGTTCGGACGCCAGCTGCAGGTCGCCGGTGGAGTCGCTCTGGCGGCAGCCGTGATCGGCGCCTACTTCCTCGCCTCCAAGGACGTCGAAGAGGGCTGACCAGACCGTTGCAAGCGGTTCCGTCCGAACCGCTTGCTAGTTGACATCCCGATCGCGCTCTGACAGGGTTCTCCCGGTCCCGGAGCCGTTCCCCGGGCCCCCGTTCAGCCGTTATCGGCCCCAGGCGGCGGGGAGTTTTCGGATGGGTTGCATATTTGGCCCGGGCCGCCAGGAGACCTGTTGTCTCGAACGCGAAAGCGGGACCGCTCAGACCACGGCGTTGCGCGCCGTGGGCGGAGTCCCGGCGAACTTCATCTGCGCATCCCCGAGGGCGTCGAGCCCGGCGGTGCGCCGCTGCCTCGTGGCATCCGGCTGCGCCATCAGCTGCAGGGAGCGCGGATCTGGCTGCCGGCCCTCGCTGCGGTCCTCGCCACGCTCGCGGTCCTCGGCACGGACGGAGAGGGCGTGGTCCGCGCCGCCACCTTCGGGATCGCCATGGTCGCCGTCGCGAGGCTGCTCGGCAACTTCCCCTATCCGCTGCACCTCGTCCCGGCGTCGCGCTACGCCCTCGCCCTGCTTCCCGCGCTCAGCGGCGCCCTCGCGGTCGCGCTCCTCGGGCTCGCCGAGGACGACGTCCTCGGCGCCGCTGATTCCCTGCCGGGCCTGGCAGCGGCGGGGGTCGTCGCGCTCGTCGTCGAGCTCGTCGGTGGCCGGATGCTCTCGCACCGGCCGCTGCGGATCGCGGTGCTCGGCGCCGCCGACTTCGTCCCCGCCATCCGCCGGGAGATCGACGCGGTCGGGGGTAGCCGCGAGATCGAGGTCATCGGCTGGCTCAACCTCGGCGGCAGCCTCTCGCCCTCCGGGCAGCGCGCGGACGCGCGAACCCTCGGTCGGGTGCGCGCCGCGATCACCGAGCACGAGATCGACCTGCTCGTCCGCGGCCCCGGCGGCCCGGCGTCGTCGCGGCAGGGCCGTGACGCCTATGACGCGATCGCCGCCGGCTGCCTCGACCTGCCGGTCCGGATGATCGACGGCAACCAGCTCTACGAGCGCGTCTTCGGCCACGTGCCGATCGGGACCATCGACTCGGCCTGGTTCCTGTTCCTGATGCACCCGAGCTTCCGCGCCAGCTCGAAGCTGACGAAGCGGATCGTCGATCTCCTCGTCGGCGCGCTCGCCGCGCTCGTCGCGCTGCCGCTGGTGCTCATCGGCGCCCTCGCGATCCTGATCAGCGACGGACGGCCGATCACCTACCGCCAGCGCCGCGTCGGCGAGCGGGGCAAGGAGTTCGAGATCGTCAAGCTGCGGACGATGCGCGCCGGCTCGGATGGCCCGGGTCAGGGCCAGGTCTGGTCGGGAGCCGACGACGACCGCGTCACCGGCGTCGGGCGGGTGCTGCGGCGCCTCCACATCGACGAGCTGCCGCAGATCTTCAACGTCCTGCGCGGCGACATGACGCTCGTCGGCCCCCGGCCGGAGCAGCCGCAGATCACCGCGCAGCTCGAGCGCGTCTTCCCGCACTACTCCCGGCGGCTGCTGGTCAAGCCCGGGGTCACCGGCTGGGCGCAGGTTCGCTGCGGTTACGCCGGGTCGGAGCTCGGCACCGCGTGGAAGCTCTGCCACGACCTCTTCTACCTCAAGCACCGCTCGATGCTCGTCGACTTCCTGATCATGCTCGAGACGCTGGTGATCGCCGCGCGCGACTCCCACCGGCCGATGCAGGCGCCGCAGCCCGGCTTCCTGTTCTCGACCGGACCGGACGGCGGGAAGGCCGAGGGAGCCGCGGAGTCGCCGCTGGACGTGCGGTTCGCAGGCTCGACGGGCAGCTAGCTCAACGAGCCGCGCTCCGAGGGACAGGTTGTCCCATCAGCCGCGACCGGGGCGGCGCGCCCTGCCGGTCCGCCGGGTCAGGCTTCGCCGAGGACCCGGGCCACCAGCGGCTCCGGGTCGGCGACGCCGAAGCTGTCGCGCAGGGAGGCGGCGATCGTCGCGCGATCGTTGCCGGCCACCGCAAGGCGGGTGGCGTGAAGGAGGGCTTCCTCGGAGACCTGGGAGCTCGCAGCGGCGGGCTGAGCGGCCGGGGCGGGAGAGGGAGTGGCGGCCGGCGGCGGGAGCAGGCTCCGCGGCCGGGGTCGAGTACGACGGCGTCGGCGCGGCGGTCGGCGTCGAACCGAACGGCCGCGGCTCGGAAACGGCCGGGGGCGTGTAGGAGGGCCGCGGAGTGCTGCCGCCGCTGAGCGATGAGCGGCTGGGAACGTAGGGAGTCGGGGCGGGGGAGAGCGATTCGGTCAGCGCGGGCTGCTCGAGCTTCGTCGTGACGGAGGAGATCGCGTCCTCGAGGGCGCGGATCATCTGCTCGGAGTGGTCGCGCACCGTGCTGGCGTGACGGATCAGGTCGTCGGTGAGGTCGGAGATCAGGCCGACGCGCTCGGCGGTCAGGCGATCGGCCTTGCGCTGCGCCTCGGCGAGGTGGTGGCGGGCCTGCTCCTCGGCGTCGAAGCGGATCGCCTCGGCGGCGCGCTCGGCGGCGTCGATGACGGTCTGCAGCTGGGTGGTCATCTGGGTCATCGTCGCCTGCACGTTCGGCGAGGGGATGTGGCCCTGGGCCTGTCCCCAGGACGAGGCGGACGCGCTCGGCTCGGGTGTGTAGTCGGTCATGTCGCTCATCTCACTCAACGATCTCCTGTTGCTCCTCGATGGCGGCGAGTCTAGAACCTCGGTCCCCGGGCAGCGGCGCCTCGCGCTCGATCCTGATCGTCATCTCCCGCGTCTCCGAGAGCTTGAGCTCGAATGCGGTGCGGATGCCGCCGGGCCAGGGTGGGCTGCTGAAGTCGGCGTCGCGGGCGGCCTCGCTGAGCCGGACGGCCGCCTTGGCCATCGCCTCGGCCATGGCGACGTAGGCGGCCTCGATCCGCTGCTGGTGCTCCACGATCTCCGACCGGAGTGCCGTGAGCCGGCGCATGCGGGCGTCGATCAGGGCCTGATCGGCCTCGGCGGCCATCTCGGTCAGCGCCTCGGCGTGGCTCTCGGCGACGGAGAGGATGCGATCGGCCTGCGCGCGGCTGGCCGCGAGCGAATCGCGGATCTCCCCTGTGAGCGCACCCATCACGGCACCATCGTAGGTGCCCCAAGCGGCGGCAACCCGCTGACCACCCGCCCCGATCGGGTTGGCGGGGGGCCCGCATTCCCTGTATATCGAGAGTGTCGTGGTGGATCGGGATGAGCGAGAGGACGCCGAGAGCGCCGCGGAGCGGCGTCTCGTCAAGGCGCGCCAAAGCATCGGCCGCAGCTTCGACGAGTTGATCTCGCGGGTCGGCAGCACGCCTCCGGAGGGCCCGCCCGCCGACGTGCTCGAGCCGGATGAGGACGACGACCTCGCCGATCCCCCGGCCGCCCACGCGCCGGGTCGACGAGGACGACCGAGCCCTTCGCCCCATCGCCCATCGCCCGCGTCGTTGAACCGGCGGTCGCGGACGCCCGGTGCCGAGGAGCGGCTGGGAGCCCTGGTGAACGCGCGCGTCGAGGCCGCCGAACGCAGGCTCGAGCTGCAGTCGAAGGCGCTCGAGGCGGCGCTCGGCGAGGAGGCCGTCAACGCCCGCCGCGCCGGCGAGCAGGTCGAGCGGGCCCGCGAAGCACTGTTGAACGCGACCGAGATCGCCCTCCGGGCCGTCGGCGAGTCCGTCGAGAGCGCGAAGTCCGAGCTCAGCACCTCCGCCCGCGAGTTCGCCGAGGCGGCGCTCACCCAGAGCGAAGCTCGGGTCCGCGGCCTCGGCTCCGCCGTCCAGGAGGAGCTGCACGAGACGGTCATCGGGGAGAACAAGGAGAACATCGAACGCGCGGTCGGCGAAGCGACCACCCGGGTCCGCGGCGAGGTCGAGCTTGCGATGCGGGAGGCGCGCGAGCTGCTCTCACGCGAGTTCGGGAACGCCGAGGCGCGCCTCCGCGAGACGGTCGAGGAGGTCGGGGCGGAGCGCGCGAGCGAGCTCGGCCGCCGGGTCACCGAGGTCGAGCGGGTCGGGCTCGAGCGGGTCGAGAGCAGCCTCGAGCGGGCGCTCGAACGGCTCCGCACCGCGAGCGACCGCGCCGCCGCCGGAGCCGCCGAGACGGCGCGCACCGCCGCCGAGGAGCTGATCGAGACGCGCATGGCCGCGGCCGAGGAGGCGCTCGGGCGCCGCGCCGAGAGCGAGCGCGCGGCGATCGAGTCGCGGATCACCGACATCGAGACCGGCTCCCGCGAGCGGGTCGACGGCGCCCTCGCCGCGGCCGCGGCCGAGCACGGCAAGCGCCTCGAGAGCGAAGCCGCCGCCCACCGCGAAGCGCTCGAGCGGATGCGGCAGGACCTCGAGGAGTCGCGACGCCAGGCCGAGGCCAGGATCGCCGAGCTCGATTCGGGGATTCCGCCGACGATCGAGCGCGAGATCGCCCGCGCGACCGAAGCCGCCACGTCGCGGCTCGAGAACACGAACCAGCTTGCGGCGGCCCGGCAGCGGACCGAGGCAGGCGAGCGCCTCGAGAGCATCGTCTCCCGCGAGGCCGCGAAGGCCGAGGCCCGCCTCGCCGCCGAGACCCAGCGCATCGAGCTTCTCGTCGCCGACGGCCGCGCGGCCATCGCCAACACGGTCGAGAGCGCCAAGGCGCAGATCGCCGACGAGACCCAGGAGCGCGTCGGGCGCGCCACCGAGGCGCGGCTGAAGGAGGCCCGCGGCGCCCAGGAGGAGCGAGAGAAGGAGGCCCGCGCGGCCCTGCTCGGCGAGATCACCCGCGCGCTCAACGAGGTCGATCGCCGCGTCGGCGAGGCCCGCCAGACCCTCGACGTCGCCAGCCATCAGGCCGTCGAGGCCGGGCTCGAGAGCGCCCGCCGCCAGCTCGGCCAGGACGTCGAGCGGCAGATCCTCGCCGGCCTCGATGCCGCCCGCGACGAGCTGAGCCGGACCGGGGCGGAGGGGCTGGCCGAGGCCAGGCGCTCGCTCGAGCACCTCGCGCGTCAGACCGCCACCGCCGAGGCCGAGGCGGCGCTCGGAGCGGCTGAGGCCCGGCTCGACCAGCGCTTCGTCGTCGAGCAGGAGGCGCGCTCCAAGAGCGTCGCCGCGCAGGTCGAGCACCTCACCGGCGAGCTTCGTGAGCGGGCCGAGCGCGTGGCCGCGGAGGCCGTCGGCGCCTACGAGGGCCGCGTCGCCGACCGGATCGCCGCCGTCGAGCGGCAGCTGGTGCGCGAGAACGACTCCCACGCCGAGCAGCGGATCGCCGCGCTCGACGCCCAGACCCAGGAACGGGTCGCCGCCATCGACGCCCAGGCCGAGCAGCGGATCGCCGCGCTCGACGCGCGCATGGAGGCGCTGGTCTCCGAGAGCTCCCTGAAGCTCGAGGATCGCGTCAGGTTCGCCGCCGACGCCGCGGTCCTCGAGGCGCGCGGCCAGGCAGCCGCCGACGCAACTCAGGCCGCCTCGGCCGCGATCGAGGAAGCGCGCGAGCGGGTGCGAACCGAGCTTGCGGCATCGCTGCAGGAGAGCGTCAGGCAGGGAGCCGAGGAGAGCTCGCGGGCGGTTCGCGCCGAGCTCGAGGCCGATGCCGCCAAGCTCCGCGCCGAGGTCGAGGCGATGCGGGAGGAGCTCGACAAGCGCAGCATCCGCAGCGAGCGCGAGCGGATCTCAGCCGAGCTCACCGCGCAGAAGGACGACTTGCTGAAGTCGCTGCGCGACGAGGCCGGCAGGCTCAACGACGGCCTGCGCCAGTCCTCGGAGGCGACCGTGCGGAAGAGCGCCGACGAGCTCGCCGCCCGCGTCGCCGACAGCCGCGCCGAGCTCGAACGGGCCGCCGCGACCATCCGCGACCAGACCGAGGGCTCGGTCAGCGAGCGCGCGGACGCGGAGCTCTCCCAGGGTTTCGAAGCGCGGATGTCGGGCCTGGAGGCACGCGTCCAGCAGCTCGTCGGCGAAGCCCACTCGCAGGCCGAGCAGCGCCTCATGGACTTCACCGCAGCGGCCGAGCGGCGCCTCGCCGCGGCGGAGCGCGCGCAGCAGCGCGAGGAGGAGGTCCGCGCTCGAACCGCGGCCGCCGAGGAGGAGTCCCAGCGGCGGATCCGCGAAGCCGAGCAGCGTCTCGCCGAGACGATGGGCCGCATCGAGTCCGGCGCGGGGCCGCTCGGGTAGTTCAGCCCCACGGCGCTCCCCGCAAAACGCGGCATCAGGTTCTGACGGGGCCCTCGAAGGCCCGGGTGGCATCTGCCGCCCTTGCAATGATCGCCCGGTGAGCCAGCCAGGCGGGCCAAGAGGCGAAATCGCGCATTTGCACGTCCACAGCGAGTACTCGCTGCTGGACGGAGCGAACAAGATCGAGGCGATGGCGGCGCGGGCCGCCGAGCTCGACATGCCCGCGCTCGGCCTCACCGACCACGGCGTCATGAACGGCGCCGTCGAGCTGTTCAAGGCCTGCCGCAAGCACGACGTCAAGCCGATCGTCGGGCTCGAGGCCTACCTCGTCGACGACATCGACGCTGATCAAGCAGAAGACGAAGTGGGAGCGCAACCACCTGACGCTCCTGGCGGAGAACAACACCGGCTACCAGAACCTCGTGAAGCTCAGCTCGGCCGGATTCCTCGAGGGGTTCGCCCGCGGCAAGGCCAACGTCGACCCGAAGCTGCTCGAGCGCTACTCGGAGGGCGTGATCGCGCTGACGGGCTGCCTGCAGTCGCGGTTCTGCCGCCGGGTCGTCGAGGACCGCCCGACCGAGGCGCGCGAGCACGCCGACGACCTGCTGCAGATCTTCGGCCGCGAGAACGTCTACTTCGAGCTGCAGGTCAACGGCATCGCCGATCAGGACAAGGCCAACGAGGGGATCGAGCGGGTTGCGCGCGAGCTCGGCAGCCCGCTGGTCGGCACCGCTGACGTCCACTACCTGCGGCGCGAGGACTACACGAACCACGCGGCGCTCCTGTGCGTGCAGACGAAGTCGACGCTGGAGCAGCCCAAGCTCCGCTTCGACACGAACGAGTTCTATTTGAAGACCGCCGCGGAGATGCACGAGGCGTTCGCCCCGTGGCCCGAGGCGGTTCCGAACACGCTCGAGATCGCCAGCCGCTGCGACGTCGAGATCCAGCTCGGGGAGCTGCTGCTGCCGAAGTTCCCGACGCCCGACGGCTCCGATCCCGAGGACATGCTGCGCCGGCTCGCCGAGGAGGGCCTCCGGACCCGTTACGGCGACCCGGTTCCCGCCGCCGCCATCGAGCGGCTCGAGATGGAGCTCGGCGTCATCTACGACATGGGCTTCCCGTCCTACTTCCTGATCGTCTGGGACTTCGTCCGCTACGCCAAGGACAACGGCGTCGCCGTCGGCCCGGGTCGCGGTTCGGCCGCCGGCTCGATCGTCGCCTACAGCCTCGGGATCACCGATCTCGACCCGCTCGAGAACGACCTCCTCTTCGAGCGCTTCCTCAACCCGGCGCGCCGCTCGATGCCGGACATCGACATCGATTTCTCGG
Organism: uncultured Solirubrobacterales bacterium; assembly: GCA_963740845.1. Lineage (GTDB taxonomy): Bacteria > Actinomycetota > Thermoleophilia > Solirubrobacterales > 70-9 > RHKX01. The sequence continues at coordinate 208,565 of CAVUFM010000018.1, read as the reverse complement.
TCCGCGGCCGCGAGCGCGTGATCCGCTACGTCCAGGAGAAGTACGGACGCGAGTCGGTCGCGCAGATCATCACCTTCGGCAAGATGGCGCCGCGCGCCGCCACCCGCGACGCCGCCCGCGTGCTCGGCTTCGACTACGGCACGGGCGACCGGGTCGCGAAGCTCATCCCCGAGCCGATCATGGGCCGGAGCCCGAGCTTCGACGAGTGCCTCAAGGAGGGGCAGGACCTCCGCAAGTCCTACGACGCCGAGGGCGACGTTCGCCAGATCGTCGAGACCGCACGGGGCCTCGAGGGGATCGTCCGCAACAACTCGATCCACGCCGCCGCGGTCGTGATCGCCGACCGGCCGCTGCAGGAGGTCGTGCCGCTGCAGCTCGCGGAGGACCGCGGCGCCGTCAAGGACGGGGAGCGCTCCTACAAGATCGTGACCCAGTACTCGATGGGCCCGGTCGAGGAGATCGGCCTGCTGAAGATGGACTTCCTCGGCCTCCGGAACCTCGACGTGATCGAGGATGCGGTCGCGATCATCGAGCGCTCCCGCGGAGTCACCGTCGACGTCGAGAAGCTGCCGCTCGACGACGCGAAGACCTACGAGATGCTCACCGTCGGCGACTCCGTCGGCGTCTTCCAGCTCGAGTCCGAGGGCATGCGCGAGGCCATGCGGAAGGTGAAGCCGACCGAGTTCGGGGACATCGTCGCGCTCGTCTCCCTCTACCGCCCCGGCGCGATGGACCAGATCCCGGCCTACGCGCTCGGCAAGGCCGACCCCTCCTCGGTCCGCTACGACGACGAGCGCCTGCGCCCGATCACCGAGGCCACCTACGGCTGCTGCATCTACCAGGAGCAGCTGATGGAGATCTCCAAGCAGATCGCCGGGTTCAGCGGCGCGGAGGCGGATGACCTGCGGAAGGCCATCGGCAAGAAGAAGCGCGACCTGATGGCGACCATGGAGCAGCACTTCATGGAGGGCAGCACCGCCTCCGGGACCGAGCCGATCGTCGCCAAGCGGCTCTGGGCGATGATGACGGCGGCGGCCGACTACTCCTTCAACAAGTCGCACGCCGCCTGCTACGGCCTGATCGCCTACCGGACCGCCTACCTGAAGGCGAACTTCCCCGCCGAGTACATGGCGGCCGTGATCTCCTCGGTGATGTCGACGAAGGACAAGGTCCCCTTCTTCGTCAACCGCTGCGAGGAGATGGGGATCGAGGTCCTGCCGCCCGACGTCAACTCCTCCGACCACAGCTTCATCGTCAGCGAGGGCAACATCCGCTTCGGCCTCGACGCCGTCAAGAACGTCGGCCACGCGGCCGTCGAGGCGATGATCTCCGAGCGCGAGGAACGTCCCTACGACTCGCTCTGGGACTTCTGCGAGCGCGTCGACTGCCGCGCGGTCAACAAGCGCGCGATCGAGGGCCTGATCAAGTGCGGCGCCCTCGACTCGACGGGCGCGACGCGCAAGGCGATGCTGGGAGTCCTCCCGCAGGCCCAGGCGGCCGGCCAGAAGGCGCAGGAGGACGCGATCCGCGGGCAGGGCTCGATCTTCGCGATGGACGACGGCGGGGCGGGGAACGGCGGCTTCCGCACCCAGCACGCGCCGATCCTCGGCGAGGAGTTCGAGCAGCGGGAGCTGCTGGCGATGGAGAAGGAGACGCTGGGAACCTTCCTCTCCGACCACCCGCTCTCCCAGGTCCGCGAGGCGCTCCGCGTCCGCACCGACTGCACCCTCGCCGACCTCGACAAGAAGAAGGACAACGACTGGGTCACGGTCGGCGGCATCGTCGCGGAGGCGAAGAAGATCCGCACCCGCAGCGGGACGACGATGATGTTCGCGACGCTCGACGACCTCGAGGGACGGGTCGAGATGATCATCTTCGCCAAGACGCTCGAGGCCAACGACGGCCTGATCGACACCGACGCCGTGCTGCTCGTCCGCGGCCGGGTCGACCGCAAGGACCGCAACGAGATCAAGCTGGTCGTCCAGGACGCGGAGGAGTTCAGCCCGAGCGAGGCCGATGTGGCCGACGCCAAGGAGCAGCTCCGCAAGGAGGCCGAGCCGGACGTCTTCCCGATCACCCTCGACGCCGCGCGCTTCGGCGTCGACCTGATCGAGGAGCTCAAGTCGCTCCTGGCCAACTTCCCCGGCGAGGCCGAGGTCCATCTCGTCATGGACACCCGCGACGGCAAGCGCACGCTGCGCTTCGGCCGCGACTACCGGGTGGCCCCGTCGGTTGGCCTCAGGGCCGAGGTCGACGAGCTGCTCGGCCAGCCCCTAGCCGCCTGACCTGACGGGCCGGCGGGCGTCGAGCTCGGCGTCCTCGTCGGCTCGCGGCCCGGTGGCCGCGTCGCCTCCTGCGTCCTTGATCTGCCGGCCGCCGACCTCGTCAGGAACGTTTCAGGGGCTCTCGGGGGCGAGCCCCTGCTCGCCGCTCTGCAGCGCCGCCGCGCAACCCTCCGCCAGGAGCTCCGCGATCGGGACGTTGAGCGGGAAGTCGGTGCCGACCGACCCGTCGGCCCAGCGGCGGACGGGGTCCGCTGCGGCTGAGCGGTCGTCGCCGGTCGTGCATTCGTCGGGGTGATCGGCGACGTAGTCCGCGGCCGCCGCCAGGCGCTCGTCGCCGCTCAGCTTCAGCCACTCGTTGCCGTTGAGGTCGTAGCTCGCACCCTCCGGGACGCCGGGCGTGGTGTCCGGCGGGGTGGCGTCACCGGCGGCCGGAACGAAGTTGGTCGCGCCGCGGTTCTCGTCCTCCCCGCAGGCGGAGAGCGCGAGCAGGAGGACGGTGGCGGCGGCGATGGCGAGGACCCGCATCGCGATGACCCTAGCTATCTAGAATCCAGTCGATGCCGGCAACCAACGTTCAGCAGCTGCGACCTCCCGCCGGGGAGTGCCGGAGCTGCCGAACCTTCTGCGACAAGCTCATCGAGCCGCGGGAGTGCCTGCGGATGCGCTGCCCCTATCTCTGGAGCTACGTCGAGGGCCCGAGCGGCCGCCGCTTCATGGGTTGCGTCCGGCGCGTCTTCCGCGGCGAGATCGACATCGCCGGCTTCGAGGAAGCCGAGCGCAACGGCGGCTTCGGCGGGATCAAGATGACCGGCGAGCCGCTCGCGCATTGCCCGACCCGCGTGGAGCCCGCCTACGAGGGCGACGGCCCGGCTCACATCTGCCTCAACCCCGGGTTCTTCGACGCCGAGGACCCCGACAACTTCGATCTGCGCGAAGGCCTCCCGCTCGCCAGCTAGACTGACGCTCTGCTTGGCCGGAGACCCTGCCGGGTAACGGGCGGGCATGAGCAAGCCCGAGAAGTACCGCAAGGGAACCGAGGTCACCTGGAAGTGGGGCGCCAACACCGCCCACGGCAAGGTCACCGAGAGCTTCACCGACCGGGTTGAGCGCACGATCGAGGGCAACGAGGTCACGCGCGACGCCGACGACGAGAACCCCGCCTACATGGTCGAGCAGGAGGACGGCGGCCGCGCCCTCAAGTCCCACTCGGAGCTGACGCAAGAAGGCCTGAGGCGCGGCTCAGCGGGGAATCTGAGGACAGCATGCTGTCCCGGGTTTCCCTGCTGGCGCGCGGACCTACTTCCGCGCCTCGAGGCCCTGCTCGCGCAGCTTCTTCGTCAGCCGGATCTCCTTGCGGTCCGGGCCCTGCTTCTCGGGTCCCGGGGTCTCCAGGGTCGCCGGCAGATCCTCGAACCGCGGCTCCGAGAGGAAGGTGGCGATGCCCTTGCGGCCCATCTCGCCCTTGCCGACGCTCGCGTGCTTGTCGCGGTTGGCTCCCTGCGGCACGGCGCTGTCGTTGATGTGGAGCGCGCGGAGACGGTCGAGGCCCACGAGGCGGTCGAAGTCGTCGACGACGACGCCGAGAGCGTCCGGCTCGAGGATGTCGAAGCCCGAGGCGAAGAGGTGGCAGCAGTCGATGCAGGCGCCGATCCGCTTCCCGGCGCCGGCCGAGTCGACCAGCATCGCGAGCTCGTCGAAGTCCCGGCCCGAGGGGGCCCTGGGTCCCGGCGGTGTTCTCGAACAGGATCGGGCACTTGTCGGTCTCCGCCAGGACCTCCTTGACGACCTCGCCGGAGCGGACGACCGCCTCGTCGAGCGGATCCTTCTTGCGGGAGCCGGCGTGGAGGACGATCCCGTCGGCTCCGATGGCGTCCCCGATCCTGGTCGCGTGCAGCAGGGAGGCGAGCGACTTCTCGCGGATCTCCTTGTCGGGGGTGGCGGTGTTGATCAGGTAGACGGCGTGGATGATCACCGAGCCGATGCGGGAGTCGGCCATCGCCTCGTTGAAGGCGTCGAAGTCATCCTGCGTGTAGTTCGTCGGCTTCCAGGCCCGCGGGCTCTGGTGGAAGATCTGGATCGAGTCGCACTCGAGCTCGACTCCGCGCTCGACGGCCTTGGGCAGGGCGCCCGCAGTGGAAACATGCGCGCCGATCAGCATGAAATGGACCTTTTTCCGCATGTGACAGCCATTTTCGGGACCTTACCGAGTGCGCCCTCCAATCAGCGATCAGGGCTCTCGGACCAACTAACCTTCGACAGGTGAACCCCGAAACCCAGCTCACTGCGCCCGAGGCCTGCCGCGGCATCGCCCGCGCCGCGGTGGGGATCTGGAAGGACTCCATCGGGCGGGGGGCCGAGACCGCCCAGGCGTTCGCCAGCGATGTCGGGATCTCGCTGATCTTCCGCGGCAACCTGACCCAGCTCGAGAAGACAGCGGTCCAGCGAGGCCAGGCGGCGACCATCGCCAGCATCCGCCGCGAGGTCTTCGAAGCCAACCGGGACAAGCTGATCGCAGCGGTCGAGCGCGAATCGGGCCGAACCGTCGAGGCTGCTCTGTACGCCTCCGCTCCCGAGGACGACATGAGCGCCTTCACGTTCGTCTTCGCTCCCTCCGGATCAGGACTCGCCACCCTCCTGAACTGAAGCGGGCCGCCTATGAGGACGGCCCGCTCTTGAGCAAGCTCACTAAGGCCCCATTCGCGATATGGGCAAGCCGGCTCGGTTACGGATGCCCATTTGCTGGTCAGCGGGGACGGTCGCGCTGTGCCAACGGATCGAGGCCGAAATCAGGCCGGGCGGGCCCGCTGTGGAAACATCCGCCGCGATCCGCACCTTGGCTTCCCCCGTTCGAGTTCGATTCGCCCCCTCGCCGACAGGCGCGCTGCACATCGGCGGCGCGCGGACGGCGCTCTACAACTGGCTCGCGGCCCGGGGCACGGGCGGGAAGCTCGTCCTGCGGATCGAGGACACCGACCGCGAGCGGTCCACCGACGAGAACGTCGCCCAGATCCTCGACGCGCTGAGCTGGCTCGAGCTCGACTGGGACGAGGGCCCGATCAGCCAGTACGAGCGGGCCGAGCGCCACACCGAACGGCTGGCGGAGCTGCTCGAGTCGGGCGACGCCTACCGCGACACCGCAACGGGCGCTGACGTCCAGGCCTTCCGCAAGACGAGCCCCGATCAGGGCTACCGGGGAGAGCCCTCCGACGCCCCGGACGCCGCGATCCGCCTGCGCGTCCCGAACGAGGGGGAGACCGTCGTCCCCGACGCGATCCGCGGCGAGATCCGCTTCCAGAACCGACTCCAGGACGACCCCGTGATCGCCCGCGCGAACGGTTCCGTCCTCTACAACTTCGCGGTCGCCGTCGACGACGCCGACATGGGGATCACCGACGTGATCCGCGGCGACGACCACCTCTCCAACACCCCGAAGCAGATCCTCGTCCTGCAGGCGCTCGGCGAGGAGATCCCGCGCTACGCCCACCTGCCGCTCCTCCACGGCCCGGACGGCAAGAAGCTCTCCAAGCGGCACGGCGCCGCCTCCGTGCAGGAGCTGCGCGAGGAGGGGTTCCTGCCCGAGGCGGTGCGGAACTACCTGGCGCTGCTCGGCTGGGGGAGCGGGGACGACGAGACGATCCTCAGCACCCCGGAGCTCGTCGAGCGCTTCTCGATCGATCGCGTCGGCCGGGCGGCGGCGATCTTCGACGCGCAGAAGCTCCGCTGGCTCAACGGCCGCTACATGCGGGAGCTGCCGTTCGAGCGCTACGAGGCAGGTTCTCGCCGATCACCTCGGCCGCAACGACCCCGCGGCCGCCGAGGCCTTCGCGGCGGCGACGCCCGAGGCTCGGGCCGAGGCCTGCTCGATCGTCCGGGAGAAGGCGCAGACGGTGGTCGAGGTCTGGCCGCTGATCGCGTTCCTGTTCACCGAGCCCGACGACGACGAGAAGGCCTGGCGGAAGGTGATGAAGCCGGAGGTCGCTCCGGTGCTGGCGAAGGAGCGCGAGACGATCGCGTCCGTCGAGCCATTCGACGCCGCCACGCTCGAGACCGAGCTGCGCGCCGTGATCGAGGCCGAGGGCCTCGGGGCGGGCAAGGGCTTGCAGCCGATTCGCGTGGCGATCACCGGCACGACGATCTCCCCGGGCATCTTCGAATCGATCGTTGCGCTGGGAAGGGACCGCGTCCTGGAGCGGATCGATCGCGCGTTGGCCCGCCTCGCCGAGGAGCCCGAAGCGGTTTCCGGCGATCAGGGCTAAGGCTGCGGCGCACATCTGCCGACAGGAGGGGCGAGACAGTCCAGGGAGGACCGCTGAAGGTCGCTGGGCTCACCCCTTCACATGGCTACAGCAGAGCAAGACAAAGGCAACTTCCGCGCCCTCGGCGCAGGGCAAGGGCGGACAGCGCCTGGCAGCCGCTTTCGAGGCCGTCAACTCGCTGCCGGCCCTGTTCGAGACGACCACCCGCGTCGCCAAGCTGACCGAGGGTGAGGCGACCTCGCTCACCGAGGTGACCGAGCTCGTCGAATCCGACACCGCGGTCGCCATCGCGGTCATGAAGGCGGCCAACAACGGCGGCGGACCCCGCGGCCGGATCTCCAACGTTCCCGGACGCGGTCGAGGCGCTGACGCCCGGCGGCGTGCGCAAGGTGGTCAGCTCCCTGCAGACCTACGACCTCTTCCAGCCGACCTCGAGCTGGGCCCTGCTTCCCGAGCGGTTCCGGCGCCACGCGATCACGACCCGCCACGCGGCCGAGTGCATCGCCGACGTCACCGAGGTCCCCGGCCGCGACGAGCTCGCGACGGCGGCCCTGCTCCACGACATCGGCCAGCTCGTCCTCATGCGGCTCTACCCGGGCTACGAGAAGATCCTCGGCGATCGCCGCGCGACGCCCGAGCAGCGCGTCCGCGAGGAGCGCCGTGAGCTCGGCATCGACCACACGCTCGTCGGTGGCGTGCTCGCCCGCCGCTGGGGCCTTCCCAGCGTCATCGCGAGCGCCATCGAGCGCCATCACTCCGATGGGGCCAAGGGACTTGCCGCCGCCGTCCGGCTCGCGGACCTGATCGCCCACCACTCCGCCGGCGACATGGTCTCCGGCGAGGCGATGGCCGACTCGGCGGAAGCCGTCGGGATCAGCCAGGCACGCCTTCACAAGCTCGTCTACGAGTTCCCGCTCGCCCGTGCGCCGAGGCCGCGCCGCGGTGAGCCCTGCCCGCTGTCGCGCCGAGAGGTCGACGCGCTCCGCGGACTTGCCGAGGGCAAGGTCTACAAGGAGATCGCCGTGGAGATGGGACTCTCGGCGAGCACGGTGCGCACGCACCTCCACAACGTGTACCGCAAGATCGGCGCCGCCGATCGAGCCCAAGCGGTCCTGGTCGCCCGCGAACGCGGCTGGATCTAACCTGACGGCCCAGCGGGCGTCAGCTCGGCGTCCTCGTCGGCTCGCGGCCTGGAGGCCGCGTCGCCTCCTGCGTCCTTGATCTGACGGCCGCCGGCCTCGTCAGGTCGCGGCAGGCTTAGTCGATCAGGCCGCCCCGGAGGGCGATCGCGACCGCGTGCGCGCGGTCGGTTGCGCCGAGGCGGGGGAGGGCGGCCTTCGCGTGGGTGCGGACGGTCTCGCTGCTCAGGCCGAGCTTCTTCGCCGCCTTCTCGGTCGTCATGCCGTCGGCGAGCATCTGCAGGATCTGCCGCTGCCGCCGGGTGATCGGGGGCTTCCCGTCGCCGCGCCGGGCCACCGAGGGGTCGATGAACGACTCGAAGTCCGCGACGGCGGCCACGGCCTGGCGGAGGACATCGAGGTCGGAGCGCTTGCTGACGTAGGCGGAGGCGCCGGCGTCGAGGGCCTCGACGAGCGCGTGCCGCTCGATCCCGCCCCCGTAGCCGATGGCCCCCACGCCGGGCTGCTGCTTGAGGAGCTCGCGGATCGTGGCGGTGCCCGAGGGAGCGCCGTTCTCGGCCGGGCGCATCTCGACGATCGCCACGTCGAAGCCGACGCTTCGGAGGACATCGACGGCGTCGCGCGCCGTGGGGCAGCTCCTCGAAGGTCCAGTCGGTGGCGAGCGCCTGACGGATGCCCAGCCGCACAGCGGGCTGGGCGTCGATGATCATGCAGCAGCTTTCGGCGCTCATCCTCTCCAGTCAACCCCCTCGGATGGCGTGAGGTCGGTCGGCGGCCGACCGTACCAGAGGCCACGCCGACCGATCCGCTAGAACCGACGGCGATGATCTCGGTCACCGCGAAATCCCGGTACGCAGTCGTCGGCATGGCCGAGCTCGCCCGCAGCGGCGACACGCCGGTCCCGATCGCCACCGTGGCCGAGCGTCGCGGCATCCCCGTCCAGTTCCTCGAGCAGCTCTTCTCGACCCTGCGCCGCTCCGGCCTGCTCATCTCCCAGCGCGGAGTCAAGGGCGGCTACCGCCTGGCCCGCGACCCGGAGGAGATCACGGTCCTCGAGGTCGTCCAGGCCCTCGACGGCCGCCTCGGCGAGGAGGGCAAGGAGGCCGGCGGCATCTGGTCCGACGGGGTCGAGTCCCTGCGCAACGTCTTCAACCGCGCGACGATCGCCGACGTGGCCCGCCGCGAGGACAGCGAGCGCGGCGCGGGGATGTACTACATCTAGATCGCCCGGGTGGCCTCAGTCGGCGGACCTGGCGTCGGAAACGCTGCTCCTCCGCGTTCCAGCACGCCACGTCCGCTACGGATCGCCCGTGCCGGGTCAGGCCCCTTCATCGAGTCGCACCTGACGGGCCGTATGCGGCCGTTTGACGCGACTCGATCGGTTCGGCGCCGCCCCTTGGCGAGTGCCCGCCGCCGCTACGGCGCCGGCAGCGCCCAGCGGGCTGAGTCCTCGGCGTAGCCGGAGTCCGGCGTCCATTCGAACTCGCCGCCCTCCTGGCCGGTGCGAAGCTGGAAGGCGATGCAGCCGCTCGCGGATTCGCCGGGCTTGAGGTCAACCGAGGTGGAGAAGTCGGCCGGGCAGTCGCCCTCGAGCGGGAAGTCGGGGTTGAGCGGCACGCCGGCCGTCGTCAGCAGCTTCGCGCCGTTGCCGGGGGAGTCGCCGAACTTGACCGAACCGACGTTCTCGATGTTCATCTCGACGCCGACGAGGGTCGCGCCGTCGGGCACGTTGTCGTAGCGGCCGACCTCGACCGGGTGGTAGTCGGTGACCGTGACGGCGAGGGTCGTGTCGAAGCTCTCGAGCGAGACCTCCGCGCCGATCGTGGGATCACCGGTCTCGGTGGTCGTCGTGATCGCGGTGGTGTCGGTGGTTCGGTCTGTCCGTCGACGTGGTGTCGGTCCCGGTCGACGTCGTCGATCCGGAGTCGTCGTCGCCACCGCTCAGAAGCAGGAAGAGAACCGCGGCGAGGACCGCAAGCCCGACCAGGCCACCGACGATCGGCAGCCACGGCGGCTTCCCCTTCGCCGCGCGCCCGGCTCGGTCGGTGCGGGGGTGGGAGCGGGAGCGGAGGCGGCGGCGGGCCGGGAGGAGGCTGTCCGGGGCCGCTGCCGCCCGAGGAGGGCGGCGGTGGCGGCGGGGGTGGGGGCGGCTGCTGATCGGGGGTCACTTGCGACGCTCCTTGATCGCCTGCGAGGCGAAGTAGATGAGGAGGACAACGAGGCAGAGGATGGCGGCGGAGACCATGCGCCCGAAAGATAACCGCGCGACCCGCGTCGGGACGGCTCGTCCGGGGTAGGGAGTGGGAATGCCGCATTTCCGAGCGAAGATCGAGGGCCTGTCCATGGAGGACGTCGACGCTGCGATGCGTGAGGCGAAGATCGGTGCGGTGACGTCGAGCGACGTCGACAACGCCGCGCAGGCGTCGGGAACTCCCAGCGAGGATCCGAACCTTCAGAGCGTTTCGGTCACGGTTCACGCCAGCGATCCCGAGGACGCGAAGCGCAAGCTGAGCGAGACGCTCCCGGACGGCGCCTCGATCGACGTTCTGGGTTAGGCCCGTCACCCACCTTCCCGACCAGACTGGTCGGGAAAGCGACGTTCGCGGTACCTTCCGTGGCGTGAGCCCGCCCCTCCCACAGCCGACCCTGCGGATCGCCGCGCAGGCGTCCGGCGTGGTCGGCGACACGCCGATGGTCGGCCTGGCGCGCATCGGGGCGGGGCTCGGCGCCGAGATCGTCGCGAAGCTCGAGTGGTTCAACCCGGGCGGCTCGATCAAGGACCGGATCGGCGTCGCGATGATCGACGCGGCCGAGGCCGAGGGCCGGATCCAGCCCGGCAAGACCGTGATCGTCGAGCCGACGTCCGGCAACACCGGGATCGCGCTCGCGATGGTCTGCGCCGCTCGCGGCTACCACTGCATCCTCACCCTCCCCGAGGGGATGAGCCGCGAGCGCTCCGCGATCCTGCGCGCCTACGGGGCCGTCGTGCGGGAGACGCCCTCGATGGGAGGGATGGACGAGTCGGTCGCGCTCGCGCGGAGCCTCGCCGCCGAGCACGAGGACGCCTACATGCCCATGCAGTTCGACAACCAGGCCAACCCTGAGGTCCACCGCCGGACGACCGCCGAGGAGATCTGGCGCGACACCGGCGGCGAGGTCGACGCGATCGTCTGCGGCGTCGGCACCGGCGGCACGATCACGGGCGTCGGCACCGCGCTCAAGGAGCGCCGCCCCGACATCTACATGCTCGGGGTGGAGCCCGCCTCCTCGCCCGTCCTCTCCGGAGGCAAGCCCGGGCCGCACAAGATCCAGGGGATCGGGCCCGGGTTCGTCCCGGGGGTCCTCGACCGCTCGGTGATCGACGAGATCATCCCCGTCGAGGACGAGTCCGCGCTGGCGACGGCATCCCTCGCCGCGACTCGCGAGGGGCTCCTGATCGGGATCTCGGCGGGAGCCGCGCTCCACGGGGCGATCGAGCTGGCGAGCCGGCCCGAGATGAAGGGCAAGCGGATCGTCGTGATCTTCGCCGACGCGGGCGAGCGCTACATGTCGCTGCCCTTCTTCGCTCCCTAGCCACCGGCTCGGGCCGGGGCGGCCCGTTCGACCGCTTACGCTTCAGCGCGATGGCCGGCGCGCTCACTCGAGTCCTGAAGGAGGTTCGCGCCGACGTCGAGACGGCGCGTACGCGCGACCCGGCGGCCCGTGACGTCAGCTTCCTCGGGATCCTCTCCTCCTGGGGCGGCGTGCAGGCATTGCTGGCGCACCGGATCGCGCACCGCTTCCACCGCCGGGGAGCGCGGCTGGTTCCGCGCGTGATCGTCTACGCGACCCGTGCCCTGACCGGCATCGAGGTCCATCCCGGGTGCGACGATCGGCAGCGCGTTCTTCATCGACCACGGATCGGGCGTCGTGATCGGCGAGACGGCCGAGATCGGCGACGGGGTGACGATCTACCAGGGCGTGACGCTCGGCGGTACCGGCGACCAGCGCGGGAAGCGCCATCCGACCGTCGGCGACTTCGTCACGATCGGCTCCGGCGCCAAGCTCCTCGGCCCGGTGCTCGTCGGCGACGGCGCCAAGGTCGGCGCCAACACCGTCGTCGTCGAGGACGTTCCGCCGTATGCGACGGTCGTCGGCAACCCCGGCCACATCGTCCGCGTCGAGGGCCGCAAGCCCAACGGACCCGACACGGACTGGATCCACCTTCCCGACCCCGTCCAGGACGCGATCAAGCAGCTCTCCGAGCGACTGACGGAGATCGAGCGCCGGCTCGAATCCATCGATGGCGAGTCGGCCGAGGCCGAGGTCCGCGAGCTGCGGCCCAAGCGCGGCCCGAGTCCTGCCGGGGGCTGAGGCCGACGGGGGCGACCGGGGAGGCTCCCGGGGCCCGCGCTTCGCGCGGGGTCGGGTGGAGGGCCCCGGGAGCCTCCCCGGCCACCCCCTTCTGATCGCAGGGCACGCCGTCCTCCGGTCTATCCTCGGTGAGTCATGGAAAGCGAGGCCCGAGCGGGATACCAGGAGGCTGAGGAGGACTACTCCGACGGCTACGACGAAGCCGAGGACATGGGCTACGGCGGCGCCTCGATCAGTCCCGGCGCGACCGCCGTCGAGAGCCTGCTGCAGGGCCTGAACCCGGCTCAGCAGGAGGCGGTCGAAGCGGGGGAGGGGCCGCTCCTGATCCTCGCCGGAGCCGGCTCGGGGAAGACGCGCGTCCTCACTCACCGCGTCGCCTACCTGCTGGCCACGGGGATGGCTCGCCCCGGCGAGATCATGGCGATCACGTTCACCAACAAGGCGGCGGGCGAGATGAAGGAGCGGGTGGCCTCGCTGGTCGGCCCGGCCTCGCGAATGATGTGGGTGATGACGTTCCACTCGGCGTGCGCTCGCATCCTGCGCCAGCACGCCGACCGGCTCGCCTACAAGCGCGGCTTCACGATCTACGACGAGGCCGACTCCCGGCGCATGGTCAAGCGCTGCATGGACGAGCTCGACATCGACCCGAAGCGGTTCCCGCCGCGTTCGATCAAGGGCCAGATCTCCGGCGCCAAGAACCGGCTCCGGGACGCGGAGACGCTGCGCGAGGAGCAGGGCTCCTACTTCGAGGCGACGGTCGCCGACGTCTACGCGCTCTACGAGAAGCGGATGCACGAGGCCAACGCGATGGACTTCGACGACCTGCTGCTGCGCACGGTGAACCTCTTCGAGCTCTTCAAGGACCTCCGCGAGCGCTACCAGCGGTCCTTCCGCCACGTGCTCGTCGACGAGTACCAGGACACGAACCGGGTCCAGTACCGGCTGCTGCAGCTGCTCACCGGCGAGCACGGGAACCTGTTCGTCGTCGGCGACGACTCGCAGTCGATCTACGGCTTCCGCGCCGCGGAGGTCCGCAACATCCTCGACTTCGAGCGCGACTTCCCCGAGGCGCTGGTGGTGAAGCTCGAGCAGAACTACCGCTCGACCGGGACGATCCTCGACGCCGCCAACGGCCTCATCTCCCACAACCGCGAGCGGCTCGACAAGAACCTCTGGACCGACTCCGATCGGGGCGACCCGGTGACGATCGCCGAGCTCAACGACGAGCACGAGGAGGCGCGCTGGGTCGCCGGCGAGATCGACCGGCTGGTGGCCGAGCAGGGCTACAGCCGCGACGACGTCGCGGTCTTCTACCGGACGAACGCGCAGAGCCGGGTCCTCGAGGACACGCTGGTCCGCTTCGACGTTCCCTACCAGGTGATCGGCGGCACGAAGTTCTACGACCGCGCCGAGATCAAGGACGCGATCGCCTACCTCAACCTGCTGGCGAACCCCGCCGACGGCGTCGCGCTCGGGCGGGTCATCAACTCGCCCCGGCGCGGGATCGGCCAGACGTCGGAGGGCCGGCTGCTCGCGTTCGCCAACACCAACGGCATCACGGCGATGGAGGCCGTCGAGCAGGTCGACCGGATCCCCGCCATGGGAGCGGCCGCGGTCAAGGCCATCGGCCGCTTCGGCGAGCTGATCGCGAGCCTGACCGAGCGCGCGGAGCGTCGCGGGCCGGTCGCCGAGCTGCTCGAGTCCGTCCTCTCGGAGTCGGGGTTCATCGAGGCGCTCGAGGCGGAGCGCACGGTCGAGGCCGAGGGCAGGATCGAGAACCTCCAGGAGCTGGTCGGGATGGCGGGGGAGTTCGACGCCAACCGCGAGCTCGAGGGCGAGAGCGAGCTCGCGCCGCTCGAGGAGTTCCTCGAGCAGATCTCGCTCATCAACGAGCAGGACAAGCTCGAGGACGACAGCTCCAAGGTGACGCTGATGACGCTCCACAACGCCAAGGGGCTCGAGTACGACGCCGTCTTCATGATCGGCCTCGAGGACGGGGTCTTCCCGCACTCGCGCTCCGTCGACGAGGGGAACCTCGAGGAGGAGCGACGCCTCTGCTACGTCGGCCTCACCCGGGCGCGCAAGCTGCTGACGCTGTCCTATGCCCGCCGCCGGATGCTCTTCGGCCAGGGTGGAACCGGGATCCCGTCCCGCTTCCTCGGCGAGATCCCCACCGACCTCGTCGAGCGGCACTCGACCGCTCCGTCGATGGGGTGGGGCTCCTCCGGGTCGAGCTCGGGCGGGCCGCGTGGCCCCCTCGGCGCAGGCACTGGCGGCTTCCGTGCCGCGCCCGATCCGCATCCGGCGCTGCAGCTGACCGTCGGCGACGACATCGTCCATGCCTCCTTCGGCGAGGGGGTCGTCACCGCCGTCGAGCCGGGGAACGTCGTCGTGATCCGCTTCGCCAGCGGCGGCGCGGACCGGAAGCTGATGGCCGACTACGCCCCCATCCAGAAAGCTTCCTGAGATGGCCGCCGAGGTGATCGATGGCAAGGCCGTTGCCGCCGACGTCCGCGCGCGCATCGCCGAGGTCGTCGCCAAGCGCGATCGCAAGCCGGGGCTGGCGACGGTGCTCGTCGGGGAGGATCCGGCCTCGCACGTCTACGTCGCCAGCAAGCGCAAGGCATGCGCGGAGGCCGGCATCCGCTCGATCCACCACGAGGTGCCGGCTTCGGTCCCGCAGGAGGAGCTGAACGCGCTCGTCCGGGACCTGAACGCCGACCCCGAGGTCGACGGGATCCTCGTCCAGCTCCCGCTGCCGGGCGAGCTCCGGCGCGACCCGGTCCTCGCCGAGATCTCCCCGAGCAAGGACGTCGACGGGCTGACCGCGGCGAACGCGGGTCTGCTCGCCCAGGGCCGGATCGGGCTCGCCGAGGCCCTCGAGCTGGAGCCGGCGGAGCCCCCGCTCGGCCTGATCCCATGCACGCCGGCCGGCTGCGTCGAGCTGCTGAGCCGGGCCGGAGCCGAGCTCGAGGGGGCCGAGGCGGTCATCGTCGGCCGCTCGAACCTCGTCGGTCGGCCCCTCGCAAGCCTGCTCCTGGGGGCGAACGCCACCGTGACCATCTGCCACAGCCGTACGCGGGACCTCGCCGAGGTCTGCCGCCGCGCGGACATCCTGATCGCCGCGGTGGGGGTGCCGAAGCTCGTGCAGGGCGCATGGGTCAAACCGGGCGCGACCGTGATCGACGTCGGGATGAACCGCACCGAGGAAGGGCTCGTCGGCGATGTCGACTACGCGGCGGCCGCCGAAGTCGCCGGTGCGATCACCCCGGTTCCCGGCGGCGTCGGTCCGATGACGATCGCGATGTTGCTTGCGAACACGGTCCGGACCTCAGTGGCTGCGCCTTCCGGCTGATCGCGGGGGTAGGGTCCCCGGCCGTACAGATTGTTGCGGGCTGTGAAAGCCCCTCAGATGGGAGAGGTCCAATGGACGTAAGTAGGTTGAAGACAGGGGAGATCGTGGCTGCGGCCTCCGCGGTCCTCCTGTTCATCGTGATGTTCCTGAATTGGTTCGGCATCGATGAAGATGGCGCTCAAGACCTGAGCGACGACAACATCGAGGACCTGATCTCGAAGGTCCCGTCCGACTTCAGCGGCGACAAGATCGCCTTCAACGCCTGGGAGTCGTTCAGCTTCATCGACATCGTTCTCTTCCTTGCGATCGTCGTCGCCCTCGGGCTCGCGGTGATGGCCGCGACGTCGAACTCGCCGAACCTGCCGGTCGCCGCCAGCGCGGTAACCGCGGGCGTGGGCATCCTCGCCGTGATTCTGGTGCTGTTCCGCCTGATCGTCACCCCGTACGACCTCGATCGTGAGATCTTCGCGTTCGTCGGGTTGATCCTCGCCGGAGGCATTGCCGCAGGCGGATGGATGGCGATGCAAGAGGAAGGCGTCTCCTTCCAGGGAGAGGCCGACCGGGTCCAGGGCAACCGTGGAGGCACGCCGCCTCCGCCTCCGCCGCCGCCTCCCTCCGCCTAGGGAACGCGTCCAGGGACTGGGAGCCCGGCGTCTCGGCGCCGGGCTCCTAGAATCCCCTCGATGATCGACCGCGAGCAGGTACTCCACGTCGCCAAGCTCTCCCGGCTGCGCCTCGACGACGACGAGGTCTCCCGGATGAGCGCGGAGCTCTCGACGATCCTCGGCCACGTCGAGACGATGTCGGAGCTCGACGTCGAGGGCGTCGAGCCGACCTCCAGGGTCGTCGACGCCGAGAACGTGCTCCGCGCCGACAGCGAGGCTCCGAGCCTCGACCGTGACGCCGCCCTGGCGAACGCCCCCGACCCGGCCGCCGGGTCCTTCCGGGTTCCCTCGCCGCAGGCGTGAGCGACGTCCGCGACCTGAGCGTCGTCGACGGTCTCGCCGCAGTCGAGGCCGGCGAGCTGTCGGCCGCGGAGTGGGCGGGCGCCTACGCGTCGCAATCCGACGAGCTCGGTGCCTACCTGTGGCGGCCCGACGAGGTCGAGACGACCGAGCGCGGAGGCGAGCTGAGCGGCGTGCCGGTCGCCGTCAAGGACATCTTCTGCATCGAGGGGGTCCCGACCACCGCCGGCTCCCGGATCCTCGAGAGCTACGTGCCGCCCTACACCGCCACCGCGGTCGAGCGTCTGCTCGGCGCCGGCGCGAGCGTGCTCGGCAAGACCAACATGGACGAGTTCGCGATGGGCTCCTCCAACGAGAACTCCGCCTACGGTCCGGTCCGCAACCCCTGGGACACCGAGCGCGTCCCGGGCGGCTCCTCCGGCGGCAGCGCCGCAGCGGTCGCCGGCGGGCTCGCTCCCTGCGCGATCGGCACCGACAC
The DNA here is from genome assembly GCA_963740845.1 of uncultured Solirubrobacterales bacterium. GTDB lineage: Bacteria > Actinomycetota > Thermoleophilia > Solirubrobacterales > 70-9 > RHKX01. The sequence continues at coordinate 191,734 of CAVUFM010000018.1, read as the reverse complement.
CGGCGGCTCGATCCGCCAGCCCGCCGCGTTCTGCGGCATCGTCGGGCTCAAGCCGACCTACGGCTCGATCTCGCGCTCGGGGATGATCGCCTTCGCCTCCTCGCTCGATCAGTGCGGCCCGTTCACGCGCACGGTCGCCGACGCCGCGGTGCTGCTCGCCGCGATGCAGGGAGCCGACCCGCGGGACACGACCTCGACCGGGATCGCCGCCGGCGTCGAGGTGCCGACCCGCGAGGATCTCGATGGCGTCCGCGTCGGCGTCCCCCGCGAGCTCGCGAGCGAGGCCGAGGGCATCGAGGACGGCGTCCGCGAGGTGTTCGAGCAGGCGATCGCGCACTGCGAGGCACTCGGCGCGACCGTCGAGGAGGCGAGCCTCCCGAACGCGCGCTACGGCATCTCCGCCTACTACGTGATCGCTCCGGCGGAGGCGTCGGCGAACCTCGCCCGCTACGACGGCGTCCGCTTCGGGGAGCGCACCCCCGCCGACAACCTCGGCGACATGTACGAGCTCACCCGCTCGGAGGGCTTCGGCGCCGAGGTGAAGCGGCGCATCATGCTCGGCACCTACGCGCTCTCCTCCGGCTACTACGACGCCTACTACGGCCGCGCGCAGCGAGTCCGGACGCTCATCGCCCGCGACTTCGACCGCGCCTTCGCCGACCACGACGTCCTGCTCACGCCGACCTCGCCGACCGTCGCCTTCCCGCTGGGAGCCCGGACCGACGACCCGCTCGCGATGTACATGGCCGACTACTGCACGGTCCCCATGTCCCTCGCCGGGGTGCCGGCGATCTCGATTCCCGGTGGCCTCGCGGCGGCACCCGATGGCGGGCCGGAGCTGCCGGTCGGGATCCAGCTGGTCGCACCCGCGTTCGGCGAGACGGCGCTGCTCGCCGCCGCGCACGCGCTCGAGGGCGCGATCGGCTTCGACGCGAACGCCGCCTGGAGGGGAGGAGCGAATGCCTGAGTACGAACCGGTGATCGGCCTCGAGATCCACATCCAGCTGCAGACCGAGACGAAGATGTTCTGCGGCTGCAAGCTCGAGTTCGGCGCCGAGCCGAACACGCACACCTGCCCGGTCTGCCTCGGCCACCCGGGGGCGCTGCCGATGACGAACGCGCAGGCCGTCGAGTTCGCGATCCGCATCGGCCTCGCGCTGGGCTGCGAGATCGCGCCGCGGTCGATCTTCCACCGCAAGAACTACTTCTATCCCGACAACGCGAAGGCGTACCAGATCAGCCAGTACGACATCCCGATCTGCTCCGGCGGCAGGCTCGGGGACGTGCGCATCCATCGCGCGCACCTCGAGGAGGACGCAGCGAAGCTCACGCACGTCGGCGAGTCCGGCCGGATCCACGGCTCCGACGCCTCGCTCGTCGACTTCAACCGCGGCGGGACCCCGCTCGTCGAGATCGTCACCGAGCCCGACATCCACGACCCCGCCGAGGCGCGCGAGTGGCTGATGCTCCTGCGCGAGACGATCCGCCAGCTCGGCGTCTCCGACGTGAACATGGAGGAGGGGAGCCTCCGCGCCGACGGCAACGTCTCGATCCGCCCGGCCGGCAGCACCGAGCTCGGGACCAAGACCGAGCTCAAGAACATGAACAGCTTCCGGTTCCTCGAGCGCGGCATCGCGGCCGAGATCGAGCGCCAGAAGGGCATCGTCGAGGCCGGCGGCACGGTCGAGCAGGAGACGCTGCACTTCGACCCCTCCTCGGGCTCGCTCACCTCGCTCCGCTCGAAGGAGGAGGCCCACGACTACCGCTACTTCCCCGAGCCCGACCTGCTGCCGCTGGCGCCCTCCGCCGAGCACATCGAGGAGATCCGCGCCTCGCTCCCCGAGCTTCCCGAGCAGCGCCAGGCTCGCTTCGAGAACGAGCTCGGCTTGAGCCCGGACGCGGCGAGGCTGCTCGCCTTCGACGCCGACCTCGCCGACTTCTACGAGGCCGCGGTCGCCGCCGAGGCCGGCGCCGAGCCGACCGTCGTGGCCAACTGGGTCACGGGCGAGCTCGTCGCCGCAACCCGCGAGGCCGGGGTCGAGCACCCGGCGCGGTCGCAGGCCGAACCCGCCGCGGTCGCGAAGGTGGTGGCGATGGTCTCCGCGAAGGAGATCAGCCGCGGCTCCGGCCGCGAGCTCCTCGCGGAGCTGGTCGCGAACGGTGGCGACCCCGCTGAGATCAGCGAACGGCTCGGCCTCGCCGGCGGCGACGGCGACGAGCTGGCCGGCGATCGTCGCGGCGGCCATCGAGGCGCAGCCCGATGCCGCCGCCAAGGTGAAGGCGGGGGAGGGCAAGGCGATCGGCGCGATCATCGGCATCGTCATGCGCGAGACGAAGGGCCGCGCCGACGGTGGCGAGGCGACCCGCCTGATTCGCGAGCAACTCGGTTTGTGAGCCGTCGTGCCGGTGCAGACGGCACGGAAGCGGTTGCGATCACCTAGTGCTCAACGCAACTTTGTAGCAATTCGTTACAAGGACGGATAAGCTCGAACCATGGCTCACGACATCGTCATCGCTGGAGGGGGCTTCGCCGGGGCGAATGCCGCTCGCGAGCTCGAGAAGGTCCTGCCGCGGCAGTCGACCAGGCTCATCCTCGTCAACGACGTCAACTTCCTGCTCTACACGCCGCTTCTGCCGGAGGCGGCGGCCGGCACGCTCGAGCCCCGGCACGTCGTCACGCCGCTGCGCGACATCCTCAAGCGCACCTACCTGCGGCTCGGCGCGGTCACCGGTCACGATCCCGACCGCCACGTGGTGGAGCTGACCACGCACGAGGGCGAGACCGAGGAGCTCCACTACGACCAGCTGCTCGTCGCGCTCGGGTCGGTCAGCCGTTCGCTTCCGATTCCCGGCCTCGACAAGCACGCGATCGGCTTCAAGAGCCTGGCCGACGCGATCTGGCTGCGAAACCACATGGTCGAGACGCTCGAGGAGGCGAACGCGAGCGAGGATCCCCAGCACCGCGCCGAGCTCCTCACCTACGTCTTCGTCGGCGGCGGCTACGCCGGCCTCGAGGCGCTCGCCGAGCTTCAGGACTTCGCCGCCGACGCGATGGAGAACTACCCGCGCGCGCGGCTGCAGGGAATGCGCTGGATCCTCGTCGAGGCCGCCGATCGCGTCCTGCCCGGAGATCGATCAGTCGCTCGCCGACTACGCCCTCCAGGAGCTGCGAGGCCGCGGCACCGACATCCGCCTGAGCACCCAGCTCGAGGAGGTCGGCCCGCACCACATCGCCCTCTCGACCGGCGAGCGGATCCCGACCCGCACGGTCGTCTGGACCGCGGGGGTCGTCGCGCATCCGAGCATGAAGGCGATGGGCTTCGAGCTCGACGAGCGCGGTCGCGTCGCCGTCGACGACCACATGGCGGTGCCCGGCATGGACGGCGTGTTCGCCGCGGGCGACTGCGCCGCCGTCCCGAACCCCGAGGGCGGGCTCTGCCCACCGACCGCCCAGCACGCCATCCGCCAGGCACGGGTGGCCGCGCGCAACATGGCCGCCAACGTCGGCGTCGGCTCGCCCGCAGGCATTCACCTACCGCAGCCGCGGCGCCTTCGTGAACCTCGGCCAGTACAAGGCCGTGGCGATGATGGGCAAGGCGCTGGGAGGCAAGACGCTCTCCGGCTTCCCCGCCTGGTGGGCCGCCCGGACCTACCACGTGAGCCAGATCCCGGGCGCCACCCGGAAGCTGCGCGCCGTCGCCGATTGGACCGTCGGCCTTCCGTTCCGCAGGGACACGGCCGAGGTCGGCTCGATCGGGCATCCGGCGCCGCTCAGCACCGAGGTCTACGCCCGCGGCGGCAGCCATCGGCCGATCGGCACGGCCTCCGAGGACGACCCGGGCTGACGGACCCCCTTCGGAACGTCGCCGGTGGCGTCTCGTGTGGAATGATCCCGTCGTTCTTACGACCGCGAGAAGGGGCACGATGACCGAAGCAGGGTGGTACGAGGATCCGGAGCGTCACGGCAGAGGTCGCCGCTACTGGGACGGGGGACAGTGGACCGAGCACTACGAGCACCCCGCTCCCGCCGCCCAGGCTGCGCCGGTCACGCCGGCGCCGCAGCCGGTCGTCCAGCAGCAGGCTCCCGCCCAGCAGCTTCCTCCCGCCGGATGGAAGGACGACCCCGAGGGCGGACCGGGCATGCGCTACTGGGACGGCAACCAGTGGACCGATCACTACCACCCGCCCCGCGAGGCCTCGACCGGCCAGCAGGCGGCGGCTGCAGCCACGCCGGCCGCTTCGGCCTTCAAGCCCGCTGAGGCGCAGCCGGCTCCCGCGGCATCGCCCGCGAAGAGCAGCAGCCTCGACGAGACCCAGCTCGACGTCCGCGGCTACCAGGGTGGCCGCGCCGACGAGACGCCCGCTGCCGCGCCCGAGCCCGCGGCCTCGCCGACCCCGGCTGCGGCGACCCCGGAGCCGGCAGCTGCGCCTGAGCCGGCAGCGGAACCCGTCAGCGACGGTCCCGATCTCTCGGTCGACTACGGGACCGACGGTGAACCGACCACCTGCGACAGCTGCGGCGCGAAGATCCGCACCTCGCACAAGTTCTGCCCCGCGTGTGGCGTCACCCAGGAGGGCGCGGGGACCTAGACCCACCGCGTGATCCGCGGCGCGGGACGATCCGCGCCGCGGGGCTGAGTTCCGGCGCGCGCCTCCCCGAGGCGCCACAATCGAGACCATGGCCTTCCTGATCATCGTCCTCTGCTTCGCGCTGGCGACGGGGTTCGTCGCGCGCGGCAAGGATCAGAGCTTCCTGCTCTGGTTCGTGATCGGAGGATGCGTTCCGGGGCTGGGGCTGATCGCGATCGTCCTCTCGCGCCGTGAGCAGGCCGAGCCCGAGCGCCAATGCCCGAACTGCGGCCGGGTGCTGAAGCTCTACGTCCAGGTGTGCACGCGCTGTGGCGCCGACCTCTATCTGCCGGACCCCTCGGAGGTGCGCCAGGGTCCCGACCTGCGGGCGCCCCGAGTCCACTGAGCCGCTACTCGAGGCCTCGCTCGATCGGCATCGAGGCGGCGAGCAGGGGCGAGGCCGTGTCCGGGTCGTCCTGATCGCAGACGAAGAGCAGGTCCACGACGCCGGTGTCGACGGTCGCATGGACGCCCTCCACCTTCCAGCGCCGGTCGATCCGGCGCATCCTGCGGATCTCGCCGCTCGGATCGAGGAGCCCGATCACCGAGCCGCGGATCGATCCGTCCTCGTCCTCGGCCGATGCGGTGAAGACCACCAGCTCGTCGCCGAGCGGCGTCGCGTCGCTGAAGCAGAGCCGGACGCCCTCGAGCTCGCCGAGGTCGTAGCGACGCAGGGCGGAGACCTCGTCGACGTCGATCCGCTGGTCGCCGCGCAGGGAGTCGAGGGCGCGTTCGAGCGGGAACCTGGCGACGGCGTTCTCGTCGCCCTCGGCGTTTCCGCGGTGGATCAGCAGGAGCTCGGATCCGAGGACCGCGGCACCTTCGATGTTCAGTCCACCGAGCTCGTCCCGAAGCAGATCGAACGCGGGGGAGAGATCGATCTCGCGAGGAGCTCCGACGAGATCGCCATCGGCCTCGAGATCCCATGCGAAGCCGCGACTGCGCCCGTCCCCGGAGCCCGAGCCGACGCCGAAGAGGATCCCGTAGGGGCTGCCGTCGCCGGGCGGCAGGACCGTGAGCGCCTCGAGGTCGGACTTGCGTTTGGCCCGCTCGGCGGGATCGGTCGGGACGTCACCCTCCAGCACCCTCTCGAGGCGGCCGGGAGCGCCGTCGGTCAGGTCGAAGCAGGCGAGGTGGTTCGACTCGTCGCCGATGACGTAGACGTGGCGGCCCCGCCGGGCGATGCCCGATGCGGAGGCGACGTAGGGCGCCGCGCCCTCCAGGTCCGTTTCGATGTCGAGGTCCCGGAGGCGGTCGAGCGGCAGCTCGTCGAGGTCTTCCGGCTTGGCGGAGGCGGCGTCCATTCCCCTGCCCGATTCCCGTTTCGGAGCTTCCGCAAGCCCGCTGACCACGCCGTTTACCGTCCCGAGCGGGCACAACCCGGCTGTTAGACTCGGCTCCAGCCGCGACCCGGCGGCGAGGGCCGGGCGTGGCATTCGAACTTTCCCGCCCCGCCAAGTCCCTGGAGGTAGATCTGATGCGTGCCGCTGATGCCCTTTGCGAGGCCCTCAAGGCCGAGGGTGTGAAGCACGTATTCGGGATCCCCGGCGGGGCCAGCCTGCCGCTCTACGACGCGCTCTACGACGCCGACTTCGAGCACGTGCAGGTCCGCCACGAGCAGTGCGCCGGCCACGCCGCCGAGGGCTACGCGAAGGCATCCGGCCGCGTCGGCGTCGCCTTCGCGACCTCCGGCCCGGGCGCGACGAACCTGATCACCGCGATCGCCGACGCTCACATGGACTCGGTCCCGACCGTCTTCATCACCGGCCAGGTGCGAACCGACCTGATCGGCACCGACGGCTTCCAGGAGGCCGACGTCACCGGCATGACCCTGCCGGTCGTCAAGCATTCGTTCCTGGTCACCGACCCGGTCCAGATCCCCGACTACATCCACAAGGCCTTCCACATCGCGAAGACCGGTCGTCCCGGCCCGGTGCTCGTCGACATCCCGCAGGACCTCTCCCGCGCGGAGATCGACTACGAGCCGATCACCGGCACGCCCAAGCTTCCCGGCTACCAGCCGACCACCGAGGGCAACATCAAGCAGATCCGGATCGCGGCGAAGGCGCTCGCCAACTCGCGCCGGCCGGTCCTCTACGTCGGTGGCGGCGTCATCAACGCCGACGCCTCCGAGGAGCTGCGCGAGTTCGCCGCCTCCGACGAGCTCCCCGTCACCTGCACGCTGATGGGCCTGGGAGCGTTCCCGGCCCCGCACGAGCGCTGGCTCGGGATGCTCGGCATGCACGGCACCCGCGCCGCCAACTACGCGATGGACGAGGCCGACCTGATCGTCGCGATCGGCGCCCGCTTCGACGACCGGATCACCGGCAAGCTCGACGAGTTCGCGCCGCGCGCCAAGTTCGTCCACATCGACGTCGACCCGGCGGAGATCTCGAAGAACGTCGCCGCGCACATCCCGATCGTCGGCGACGCCAAGGACGTGCTGCCGAAGCTGACCAACGAGTACCGGGCGCTCGGCGCCGACACGGCTCGCCTGGCCGACTGGTGGACGCGGATCCACGCGTGGCGGGAGGAGTTCCCGCTCGGCTACGAGGACAGCGACGACAGCGAGATCAAGCCCCAGTTCATGGTCGAGCAGATGTACGAGGCCGCGCCCGACGCGATCATCACCTCCGACGTCGGCCAGCACCAGATGTGGGCGGCGCAGTACTTCCACTTCTCCGAGCCGCGCAAGTGGCTCAACTCCGGCGGCCTCGGGCACGATGGGCTTCGGCCTTCCCTCCGCGATCGGCGCGAAGGTGGCGCTGCCCGAGGAGACCGTGATCTGCCTCGCCGGCGACGGCAGCCTGGTCATGGTCTGCCAGGAGATGGCGACCGCCGCCGCGCACAACCTCGACGTCAAGGTCTTCCTGATGAACAACGGCCACTTCGGCATGGTCCGGCAGTGGCAGGAGCTGTTCTGGGAGGAGCGCTACAAGTCGGTCGAGATGGGAGCGAGCCCCGACTGGGTCAAGCTCGCCGAGGCCTTCGGGTGGAGCGCCGCCCTCTGCGACGACAAGGGCGACCTCGCCGGCGCGATGCGAACCGCGCTCGACACGCCGGGCCCCTACCTGCTCGACGTGCGCGTGACTGCCAACGAGAACGTCTATCCCATGATCCCGGCCGGCGCCGCCGCCCGGGACATGGTGGGTTAGGTGAGCGTGATGGGTGATCCGGGAACCAAGGCTGAGCTGCTCGACCTCGACGACCTGCGGACCTCGAGTGGTCTGACGGGCCGACGGCACCTGCTCTCGCTGATGGTCGAGAACCGTCCGGGCGTCCTCGCCCGCATCGCCGGCCTGTTCAGCCGTCGCGGCTTCAACATCGACACCCTCGCGGTCGGGCCCACCGAGGACCCCGACATCTCGCGGGTCACGCTGACGGTCGACGGCGCGGTCCACCCGATCGATCAGGTCACGAAGCAGCTCCACAAGCTGGTCAACGTGATCAAGATCCGCGACATGGAGCCGGAGACCGCCGTCGCGCGGGAGATGGCCCTGTTCCGGATCAACGCGGCGGCGGACACCCGCGCCGAGATCATGGAGTTCTCCAACATCTTCCGGGCGCACATCGTCGACGTCTCCCGCCGCTCGATCACCGTCGAGGTGACCGGCACGACCGAGAAGATCGACTCGTTCGAGCGCATGGTCAGGCCGCACGGGCTGATCGAGATGGCGCGCACGGGCGAGGTGGCGATCGCCCGCGCCCGCCCGGAGAGCTAGGTACAGTAAGCGGCGGAATCCTCCGCTCCGCGTCCGGTTCCGCCGCCCTGGTGACCGATAACTCGATGGTCACAGCGGCAACGAACAGCCTCTTCGACTCGATCGAGCGCCTTGCTGAGCGCGCCTCCGGTGGGCCTCGGCGGCTCGTCACCGTCACCGCCGCGGTTGATGCCATCGATCCCTGCGCTGCCGCGTTCGCCTCGCGGCGGGCCGACGACCGCTGGTTCTGCTGGGAGGAGCCCGACCGCGACGGGCTCGCGATCGCCGGGGTTGGGAGCGCCCACGAGGTCGTCTCCCGCGGCTCATCCCGGACCGCGGACCTGATCGCCGACACCACGGCGATCATGCGCAGCCGCCTGGCGGATGAGCCCGACGACCTCCCCGTGGGCGCGGGCCCGCTCTGGGTCGGCGGCATGGCCTTCTCCGAGGACGCCGCCGAGGGTGGGACCTGGTCGTCGCTTCCCCCGGCGCTGCTGGTGCTGCCGGAGCTGATGCTCGCGCGCTCGGAGGAGCCGCCACCACCTGACGCTCTGCGGCTTCGCCGGCGGAACCGTCGAGCCGGCCGCGCTCCGCCGCCGGCTCGAGGCGCGGCTTGCCTCCCTGCGCGAGGAGCCGCTGCCGCCGCTGGACCCCCACCCATCCGCCCGCGCCGAGGTCTCCTCGGCCCGCCCGCCCGCCGCCTACGAGGAGGCGGTTGGAGGCGCCGTCGAGCGCATTCGCCGCGGCGAGTTCGACAAGCTGGTTCTCGCTCGCGAGGTCGAGGTGCGACGGGCGTCGGCGCACTCCCCGGCGGCGCTCTTCGGCGCCCTGCGCGAGGCGTTCGGATCGTGCTTCTGCTTCTGCGTCGGGACCCCCGAGGGCGCGTTCGTCGGCGCCAGCCCGGAGCTGCTCGTGCGCCGGAGCGGCGGCGTCGCCGCCACGGTGGCGCTCGCCGGCTCCGCCCGCCGGAGCGCCGATCCCGCGGTCGACGACCACCTCGGCGAGCAGCTCCTCCACAGCGACAAGGACCGGAGCGAGCACGGGATCGTCGTCAAGCGGATCTCACGCCGGCTCGCGCCCCTGTCGGTCTGGGTCGAAGCCGCGCCGGAGCCGATGGTGATCAAGGTCGCGAACATCCAGCACCTGGCCACGCCGATCCACGCGCAGCTCGCCGAGTCGCGCTCGGCGCTCGAGCTCGCCGGGCTGCTGCACCCGACCCCGGCGGTCGGGCCGGAGCCGCGCGGCGCCGCCGGCGAGGCCGCCATCCGCGAGCTCGAGGGGCTCGAGCGCGGCTGGTACGCCGGCCCGGTCGGGTGGATGGATCCGGCCGGCGACGGTGAGTTCTGCGTCGCCCTGCGCTCGGCGCTCCTGCGCGACCGGGTCGCGCATCTCTACGCCGGCGCCGGCATCGTCGCCGGATCGGACCCCGCGTCCGAGCTCGCCGAGACCGAGATCAAGCTCGACGCGCTGCTCCCGCTCCTCGCCGGCTGAGCGGCGCTCCAGGCCCTACGCGCTGGGCGGGCAGGGACTGAGCGACGGCTTCGGCGATGCGCCGGTGCAGATCGACGTTCCCGCCACGCTCGACCGGGAGGTGCGCGATCACCGTTCCCGAGTCCTGAAGCGACTCGATCTCGTCCTCGGAGTCGAGCCGGCGGTACTCGATGTCGAAGGTCGCTGCCGCCGCCTCGAAGTCGACGGGGGACGGGGTGGAGAACAGGCGCCCGAAGGATTCGGCCTCGACCTGACCCGCCTGCGGCAGGAAGTCGAAGATGCCGCCACCGCCGTTGTCGACGACGAGGATCCGCAGCGGCGTCCCGAGCGCCGCGGCCGAGGCGAGGCCGCCGAGGTCGTGGGCGAACGCGAGGTCGCCGAGGTGGAGCCACGTCGGTCGCCCGGAGCCGAGTGCGATGCCGCAGGCGGTGGAGATGAGCCCGTCGATGCCGTTGGCGCCGCGATTGGAGCGGACGGCGACGGCGCCCTCCGCCGGTCGGAAGAAGGACTCGGCATCGCGGATCGGCATGCTCGAGGCGATGAGCGCCGCGTCGCCGGCGGCGAGGGCGGCGCCGAATGCGCGCGCGATCCCCGGCTCGGTCGGTTCCGGCTCGGCGTCGAGGACCGCTGCGATGGCGCTCTGGGCCGCGTCCTCGGCACTCGCGCCACCGCTCGGTCCATTCGTCGTCCGAGGGCGCCGGGACGGCCGCTGCGAGGGAACGGGCCACCGCCACGGCATCGGCGCGGACGAGCGCACCCGCGGTGCGGGAGGGCTCGTTCCAGCGCCCCGGTGGGTCGATCACGATCTGATCCGCCTCCGATCGCCGTCAGCCATGCCCGCAGCGGCTTGCTCGTCGGCATGTCGCCGAAGCGGAGCACGAGGTCGGGGGCCAGCGAATCCGGCTGGGAGCGGGCGATGAGGTCGTAGGCGCCGACGACGACCGCTTCGCCGGCCGGCCCGAGGCGCAGCCCCGAGGTCGGGTCGGCGAGCACGGGGACCCCCGCGGCGGCGGCCAGGGCGGCGACGGCCGCGGGCAGCTCGTCGTCGAGGCTGCGCCCGGCGACGATGACCCCGCGCTGGGCCCGTCCGAGGGCCTCGGCGAGCGCCCCGACGACCTCCTCGCCGGGAAGCCGCGCCTGAGATCGGCACGGTCAGCGGCCGCCCGCCCGTCCGCCCCTCGCGGGCGAGCGTCGCGCTCCGCGGTCACGTCGCCCTCGCGCGGGTCGGGGCCGAGGGGGTCGCGCCAGGAGAGGTTGAGGTGGACCGGCCCGCGCCCGGCGGTGGACTCGGCCCAGGCCCGGCAGCCGAGCGAGCGCATGTGCAGCAGGCCGGTGTCGTCGGCCTCGTGGGTTCCCGCCTCGGTGAACCAGCGGACGGCTCCCCCGTAGAGGCCGATCTGATCGATCGTCTGACCGGCGCCGATCCCGCGGAGCTCAGGCGGCCGGTCCGAGGTGAGGACGATCAGCGGGACGCCCGCCTCGTCCGCTTCGACCACCGCCGGATGCAGGTTCGCCGCGGCCGAGCCGCTCGTGCAGGCGACGATCGCCGGAGCGCCGCCGCCGAGGGCGACCCCGAGGGCGAGGAAGCCCGCCGAGCGCTCGTCGAGGACAACCGTGAGCTCGATGGCGGGGTTCGCGGTCGAGCGCGAGCGCGATCGGGCTCGAGCGCGAGCCGGGGGAGAGGATCGCCCGGCGGACGCCGCTTCGGGCCAGCTCGTCGACCAGCGCGGAGGCGAGGGCGGTGTTGCGGTTCGTCGCGTCGATCATCGGATCTCCAGTCGCTCGAGGGCGGTCGGGTCGACCTCGACCCCGAGCCCTGGGGAGGATCCCGGATCGGGCGCCGGCCCGCCGAAGCCATGGCCGGCGACGACGTCGTCGGAGAACAGGTTGGAGGTGGCGAGGCCGTGGGCCAGGCCGGCGGCGAAGCCCTCCTGGGGGAGGGCCAGCGCCGTGTGGAGGCCCGCCGCGATGCCGATCGCGCTGTCCAGCGCGCTCGAGAGGTAGGCGGGGGCGGTCCGCGGCGACGTCGAGCGCGGCGTGGGGGCCACCGACCTTCGCGAGCTTCAGCGTCACGGCATCGCAGGAGCCGAGCGCCTTCGCCCGCTCCGCGTCCGCGATCGTGGCGACGCTCTCGTCGGCGACGATCGGCACCGGGACCGAGGCGCGCAGGCCGCTCAGCTCCTCGAGGCTCTCGCAGGGCTGCTCGGCGAGCTCGAGCCCGACGGCCGCCTCGATCTCCCGCAGCTCCCGCTGTGCGCGCGAGAGGCACCAGGACCCGTTCGCGTCGATCCGCAGCGCCACATCGGGGCCGCTCGCCTCCCGGACGGCCTCCATCCGCTCCCGGTCCGATCCGGTCCCGACCTTCACCTTGAGCGTCCCGAATCCGCGCTCGGTCAGCTCCGCGGCGGCTGCGGCGACCGCGGCGGGCTCCCCGCCGCCCAGGGTCCCGTTGCAGGGGACGGGTCCCGACGCGCCGGCTCCCAGCAGTCGCCAAGCCGGCGTCTCGGTTGCGCGGCCGAGCAGGTCGATCAGCGCCATGTCGACCGCGGCGAGCGCGCTCGCGGTCGACGCCCGCCTCCGCGCAGGATGCGACGAGCGCCCGAACGTCGTCGATGTCGTTGACCTCACGGCCCGCGATCGCCCCGGCGCACTCGCGGTCGAGATCGAGGAGCACCCGGTCGAGGCCGGGCCCGCCTCGCAGGCGTCATCGGGACGGCATCGCCCGTAGCCGGAGACCCCCTGATCGCCCTCGACCCGGAAGATCACCATCACGCGGTGGTCGATGGTCCCCCTCGACGTGATGTAGGGCTCGCGGAAGGGAAGGGCCACCGGGAAGGTCTCGGCTGTGGTGATCCGCATGCGGCCCTAGCTAGACGACCAGGCCGACCGTCACCAGCAGCGAGAAGACGGCCAGCAGCGCGCCGGTCCCGGCGAGGGCGCCGTTGAGCGCCGGGCCGTCGGTCTGCTCCCTGACGGCGCGCAGCGGGCCCAGCGCCATCGGGAGGCTGAGGAAGCCGAGCAGGCCGAGCGCCGGCCCGTCGCCGAGCAGCAGCGCGACCGGGAGCAGCACGTAGGCGGCGGCGAGCATCCCGGTGTAGAGCGTTCGCGTTCGCTCCCTGCCCATCCGCACGGCCAGGGTGCGCTTGCCCGCGCGGCGGTCGGTGTCGATGTCGCGGACGTTGTTGACCACGAGGATCGCCGAGGAGAGCAGCCCGACCGGCAGCGAGAGCAGGAGCGGCAGCAGCTCGAGGTCCTCGAGCTGGATGTAGAAGGAGCCGTTGACCGCGACGAGCCCGAAGAAGACGAAGACGAAGACCTCGCCGAGGCCCTCGTAGCCGTAGGGCTTCGGTCCGCCCGTGTAGAGGATCCCGGCGATGATCGAGAGGATGCCGACCGCCAGGATCTCGGGGCCGACCTCGACCACGAGGTAGAGGCCGACGAGGACGGCGATGGCGAACGCCGCCCAGGTGGCGTGGAGGACCCGTCGCGGGGCGGCGAGGCCGCTCGCGGTGACCCGGACCGGACCGAGGCGGTCGACCGTGTCGGCGCCGCGCTTCGCGTCGGAGTAGTCGTTGGCGAGGTTCGTCCCGACCTGGATGAAGATCGAAGCGATCAGCGCCGCGGCGAATCGCAGCCAGTCGAAGTCGCTCCCGTCCCCGAGCGCGACCCAGGCGGCGCCGCTGCCGACGAGCACCGGGCGCGATCGCCGCGGGCAGGGTCCGCGGCCGCGCGGCCATGATCCAGATCCTCGGCGCACCCATCGCTTGGGCCTACGGCCGGTTCGGGAACTTCGAGAAGTCGGGGGCGCGGCCCTCCTGGAAGGCGTTCCGGCCCTCCTGGCCCTCCTCGGACATGTAGTAGAGGAGGGTCGCGTCGTGGGAGAGCTGCTGGACCCCGGTGATCCCGTCCTCGAACGCGTTGAAGCTGGACTTCAGGAGCCGGAGCGAGAGCGGCGAGAGGTAGCTCATCTCACGGCACCAGGCGACGGTCTCCTTCTCGAGGTCGGCCGTCGGGACGACCGTGTTGACGAGGCCCATCTGCAGCGCTTCGTCGGCGTCGTAGAGGCGGCAGAGGAACCAGATCTCCTTCGCCCGCTTCGCGCCGATCTGGCGCGCCAGGAGGCCGGCGCCGAAGCCGCCGTCGAAGCTGCCGACGCGGGGGCCCGTCTGACCGAACTTGGCGTTCTCGGCGGCGATGGAGAGGTCGCAGACGAGGTGGAGGATGTGGCCGCCGCCGACGGCGTAGCCGGCGATCGCCGCGACCACCGGCTTCGGGGTGCGGCGGATCTGGACGTGGAGGTCGCCGACGTCGAGCCGGCCGACCCCCTTCTGGGCGACGTCGTCGTCACCGATGTAGCCGTCGTCGCCGCGGATCTTCTGATCGCCGCCGGAGCAGAAGGCCTGATCGCCGGCTCCGGTGAGGATGATCGAGCCGACGTCGAGCTCGTCGCGCGCCCTGGTGAAGGCGTCGCGCAGCTCGGCGAGGGTCGGCGGGCGGAACGCGTTGCGGCGCTCCGGCCGGTTGATCGTGATCTTGGCGATCCCGTCGCCGATCTCGTAAAGGATGTCCTCGTACTCGCCCGCGGTCTCCCACTCGATCGGCGCGTAGAGGTCGGACTCCGGCGGTGCGGACTTGTGACGCTCTGGCATTGCTTGGACGTTAGCCGCCCGCTCCCCTCCGCCGCCCGCTGAGGGATGCCGGGCTCCTGCCAAGATCAGCCGTGATGTCGGAGATCCCCACCGATTGGCTCGACCACAGCGCTCGCGTCCACCCGCGGCGCGTCGCGCTGGCCGACGCGCGACGAGGAGGTCACCTACGAGGAGCTGCGCCGGCGGGCCCGGGCGATGGCCGCCGAGCTCGCGGACGAGGGAACGGGCCCGGGCGACCCCGTCGCGATCGACCTCGGGGCGGGCATCCCGCACGCGGTGGCCCTTCACGGCGCGATCCTCGCCGGCGCAGTCGCCCAGTCGCTGCCGCCGACCGGTCGCGAGGGGGTGGACGTCGCGCCGGGCGCTCGGTACGTGGACGGGGCTGCCGTGGCGCGCGCCATCGAACGGGGCGCGAGCTGGCCGACGATCCGCCGCCCCCCGCGAGAGCCCCTCACCCGGGTGCTGAGCAGCGGGACCTCCGGACGGCCGAAGCCGGTGGAGCTCACCCATGCCAACCACCTCTGGAGCGCGCTCGCCTCGCGCGCTGAAGCTCGGGGTGGAGCCGGACGATCGCTGGCTCCTCTGCCTGCCGCTCAACCACGTCGGCGGCCTGACGATCCTGCTCCGCTCCGCGATCTACGGGACGGCGGCGGAGATCCACGCGCGGTTCGACCCCGACGAGGTGGCCGCCGCGCTCGGCTCCGGCCGGATCACGGTCGCCTCGCTCGTCCCGACCCAGCTCGTCCGCCTGCTCGAGGCCGGAGCGGCGGTGGAGAAGCCGCGGCTGCTGCTGGTCGGAGGCGGGCCGCTGCCGCTGGACGTCCTCGAGGAGGCGCAGGGCAGAGGGGCGACCGTCGTCCAGACCTACGGCCTGACGGAAGCCTGCTCCCAGGTCTGCACGCTGGCGCCGAGCGAGGCGAGCGCCCATCCCGGTTCGGCCGGCCGGCCGCTGCTCGGGGTCGAGGTCCGGATCGAGCAGGATCAGATCCTCGTGCGCGGCCCGAACGTGGCGCCGGGAGCCAAGGCGGCCGACGGCTGGCTGCACACCGGCGACCTGGGCAGGATCGACGAGGAGGGGTTCCTGTTCCTCGAGGGCCGCCGCGACGACCTCATCGTCACCGGGGGCGAGAACGTGCGGCCGGAGCGGGTGGAGGACGCCCTGCGGAGCCACCCGGCGGTGGCGGACGTCGGCGTCGTCGGCCGCGAGGACCGCGAGTGGGGGCAGCGGGTGGAGGCCCACGTGGTCCTGAGAGCCGGGGCCGCAACCACGGCCGAGGAGCTGATCGACCACGCGCGGGGAGGGTTGCCGCGCCACGAGGTGCCGAAGGCCATCGAGTTCACCGACGAGCTGCCCCGGACCGCCAGCGGGCAAGCTCCAGCGCCGCCTGCTCTGACTGGCGACCGGTAGGACGGCCGCGCCGCCTGTACCCTGCCAAGCCGCAAACTGCGGACTGCACGCACCACCGAAGGAGACGAATGACCGACGAGCTGAGCACGATGTTCTACGAGGACGACGCGGACCTCGGCCCCCTCGAGGGCAAGACGGTCGCGATCCTCGGCTACGGCTCCCAGGGCCATGCCCACGCGCTCAACCTGAAGGACTCCGGCGTCGACGTCGTCGTCGGCCTTCGCCCCGACTCGGCCAGCGTCGCCGAGGCCGAGGGCCAGGGCCTCGAGGTCCTCTCGGTCGCCGATGCGGCGAGCCGCGGCGACGTCGTGATGATCCTGCTCCCCGACGAGCGCCAGGCCGACATCTGGAACGAGGAGATCGCCGACGGCATCTCCGAGGGCAACCTCCTGATGTTCGCCCACGGCTTCGCGGTCAACTTCGATCAGATCGAGCCGCCTCCGGGCGTCGATGTGGCGCTCGTGGCCCCGAAGGGCCCCGGCCATCTCGTCCGTCGTCAGTACGAGGAGGGGCGCGGCGTTCCCTGCCTGATGGCCGTCCACGTCGACGAGACGGGCAACGCCCGCGATCTCGTCCTCGCCTACGCGAAGGGCATCGGCGGCACGCGCGCCGGCGTCATCGAGACGACGTTCAAGGACGAGGTCGAGACCGACCTCTTCGGCGAGCAGGCCGTCCTCTGCGGCGGCGCCACCGAGCTCGTCCGCGCCGGCTTCGAGACGCTGGTCGATGCCGGCTACGACCCGCGCCTGGCCTACTTCGAGTGCCTGCACGAGCTCAAGCTCATCGTCGACCTCATGTACGAGAAGGGCATCCAGGGGATGCGCGACTCGATCTCGAACACGGCGGAGTACGGCGACATGACGCGCGGCCCCCGCGTGATCACCGACGAGACCCGCGCGGAGATGAAGAAGATCCTCGGCGAGATCCAGTCGGGCGAGTTCGCCAAGGAGTGGATCGCCGAGAACCGCGCCGGTGGCGAGAACTTCGACCGGATGCGCCAGGAGGGCAAGGACTCGAAGATCGAGCAGGTCGGGGGCGAGCTGCGCCCGATGATGGCCTGGATCGAAGACTGAGCTGAGGCCGGGCTCAGCCCGGCAGGGGGCGCCCCGGGAAGTCCGGGGCGACCGCCGCCCCCGCTGCCCTCAGTGAGTGGGGCCGTCCTCGCCTTCGGGGACGCGCCCATCGCGCCCGATGTAGCCGTCCTTGCCGCCGGCGCAGAGGTAGGTGGCCTCGCCCTCGCCGACGTTTCGCAGGCCGCGGACGGTTGCTGCGTCGACCCTCGCGAGGCCACCGGGTCCGAGCCGGTGCGCGGTGCCGTCGCCGAAGCGGATCTCGATCTCGCCCGAGTGGACGAAGTACAGCTCCTCCTGCTCGTCGTGGAAGTGGACGCCGGTGTCGTAGCCCTCGGGCAGCACCATGACGTTGACCCCGAACGCGGTGACCCCCAGCGCCCGGCGCACCTTCCGTACGCCGGGACCCTCACCCAGGGCATCGAGGCTCGCCGCCACGGCGTAGCCCTCGCCCTGGGTCGTTCCGTCGGACACCCGAACCCCTCCTGGGCTCAGGAGGGGGGCGGGGGCGGGGGAGGCGGCTGCAGGCCGGGGTCCTGCGGCGGGGCCGCGTAGGGATCCGGCTGGGCCGGCGCCAGCTGGCCGTAGCCACCGGCGCCCGCTCCGATCGGCGGCATCGCGGGCGCGTCGGCGGGGAGCTCCTGCGGCGGCAGGTCGAGCAGCCGCGGGTGAACCTCCGTCATGCATGCCAGGAAGGCGGTCGAGCGGGCGTAGTAGGCGTGGCCGACGCGCAGAGCGTCATGCATCGTCGCCGACTGCTTGCCGGTGAACACGATCCGGAACCAGCTGATCAACGCCGCGCCGCCGATGATGATCTGCAGTCCGTACTGGATGACGATCTGCGGGAAGGCGAGGATCAGCTTGAAGAACGTCTTGGCCCGGCTGTACTCCGCCTGGGGCGGGCCGATCTCGATGTGGATCGGGTAGTTCGGGTCGGGGTTCCCCCAGAACGGCGGGAACTCGTCCGTCGCGAGGCTGACGAAGCCGGCGACGCGCGTCTGGAAGCGGATGTAGCCGGCGTTGAAGTTGTAGAGCGACTCCGGATAGCGGCCCGTGAAGAGCAGCGCGAACCAGGCTGCGACCGTCGCCAGGAGCGGCGATGAACTGGTAGACGTAGGCGACGATGATCCATGGGATCGCGACGATCAGCCGGAAGAACGTCGTCAGACGATTCCGCTCGATCGCGTAGTCCTGCTCGTAGCTGACTGGGTGCATTCGATCCTCTTCTCCTTCAGCGGCGCCTGAGCGGCGCGTTGTTCACTGGACCGGCGGGGGCGGGGGAGGCGGCGGCTGCTGCTGGGCGTAGGGGTCGGGTGCGGCGACCTGTGCGGCGTACGGATCGTTCCCGGCTCCGAGCGAGCCACCGAAGCGGGGAGCCTCTTCCTCCTCCTCGACCCAGAACGGAGGGAAGTCCTCGGTGACCAGCAGGAAGTAGGCGGCGGCCTTGATGTGCCAGGAGGACACCGCTCGCATCGGCTTGTACAGGCCCTCGGGCAGCGATCCCGTGAACAGGATCGCGAACCAGGCGATGAACGTGGCGATGCCCAGGATGGCGCCCATCAGGTAGCCGATGAGCGCGACGGGGATCAGCAGGATGAACCGGAAGAGCGTCTTCATCCGGTCGTACTCGGCCTTCGGCGGCTCGACGAGCGTCCGGACGGGGTAGTTCGGATCCTCGTCGGTGCCGAAGGACGGGTACTCGTCCGTGAGCAGGGAGCCGTAGCCGTTCACCCGCGCCGCCCACCGGAGGAACCCGGCATTGAAGTTGTAGAGCCCGGCGGGGTACTGGCCCGTGAAGACGATCGCGAACCAGGCGATGATCGCGCAGACGTAGGCACCGATCGCGTAGAAGAACCCCACGATCATCTGCGGGATCAGCATGAAGTACCGGAAGAAGGTCGTCAGGCGGTTACGGCCTTCGCCTTCGAATTGGGCCGAGTAGGCAATGGGATACATGGGTACCTCCCGCTGGGTGAATGAAGCGAGCGCAGCCTACTTCCCGCGGCCGGACGGATGCGCCGCGGCCCACCCCGTAACCTGTCGCCGCTCATGAGCAGCCCCGAAACCACCCAGGTCCGAATCCCGGACGACCTGAAGCCCGCCGACGGCCGTTTCGGCTGCGGGCCGTCGAAGGTCCGTCCCGAGGCGCTCGCCGCCGTTGCGGAGGCGGGCGCGCTCATGGGCACCTCCCATCGCCAGGCCCCCGTCCGTGAGCTCGTCGGCCGGGTCCGGACCGGAATCGCCGATCTCTTCAGCGCTCCGGACGGCTACGAGGTCCTGCTCGGCAACGGCGGCACCACCGCCTTCTGGGACGCAGCCGCGACCTGCCTGATCCGCGAGCGCTCCCTTCACCTCACCTACGGAGAGTTCTCCTCGAAGTTCTCGAAGGTCACCGCCGGCGCGCCCTTCCTCGCGGACCCGATCGTCGTCTCGGCCGACCCCGGCGACGCGCCCGAGCCGACCTCCGATCCGGCTGCCGACGTCATCGCGCTGGGCGCACAACGAGACCTCCACCGGCGTCGCGGTGCCGGTCAGCCGACCCGAGGGGTCCGGCGACGCGCTCGTCCTGATCGACGCCACCTCGGGCGCCGGAGGCCTGCCGGTGAACGTCGCCGACGCCGACGCCTACTACTTCGCCCCGCAGAAGGGCTTCGGCTCCGAGGGCGGCCTCTGGCTCGCCCTGATGAGCCCGGCCGCCATCGAGCGCATCGGCGAGCTCGACGGCTCGGACGCCGGGGGCCGCTGGCAGCCCGAGTTCCTCTCGCTGTCGACCGCGCTCGACAACTCGCGCAAGGACCAGACCTACAACACGCCGGCGCTCGCGACGCTGATCCTGCTCGCCTCCCAGCTCGACTGGATGAACGGCAACGGCGGCCTCGATTTCGCCGTCGGGCCGCTCGCAGGCCAACGCCGACCACGTGTACGGGTGGGCCGACGGCTCCGATGTCGCGACGCCCTTCGTCGCCGACCCGGCGAAGCGCTCCGCCGTCGTGGCCACGATCGACTTCGACGAGTCCATCGACGCAGCCGCGATCGCCGCGGGTCTGCGCGCCAACGGGATCGTCGACACCGAGCCGTACCGCAAGCTCGGTCGCAACCAGCTGCGGATCGGGATGTTCCCGGGGATCGAGACCTCCGACCTGCAGGGACTGACCGCATCGATCGACTGGCTCATCGAGAACGACGAGGGGACACGCGCATGAGCGACAAGCCGAAGGTCCTGGTCAAGGAGAAGATCGCCGACGCCGGCGTCGACCTCCTCCGCGAGCACTTCGACGTCGAGGTCGGCACCGACTGGGCCGACGGTGAGCTCGAGACCCGCCTCGGCGAGTTCGACGCCATCGTCATCCGCTCGGCGACCAAGCTGACCGCAGATCTGATCGCGAGGGGCGACAACCTTCGCGTCATCGGTCGCGCGGGCACCGGCGTCGACAACGTCGACATCGAGGCCGCGACCAAGCGCGGGATCGTCGTCGCGAACGCGCCCGAGTCGAACTCCGTGGCCGCCGCGGAGCACACGCTGGCCCTGGCGCTGGCGCTCTTCCGCAACGTCCCCCAGGCGCACGCGACGCTCGTCGCGGGCGAGTGGGCGCGCTCCCGCTTCGGCGGCAACGAGCTCTACAAGAAGACGCTCGGCGTGATCGGCTTCGGCCGGATCGGCCAGCTCGTCGCGCGCCGCGCGGCCGCCTTCGACATGGAGGTCGTCGCCTTCGACAAGTTCGTCACGCCGGAGCGCTTCAAGGAGCTCGGCGTCGAGGGGGTCGAGACCAGCGAGGAGCTGTACGCGCGCGCCGACCTGATCACGATCCACCTGCCGAAGACGCCCGAGACCATCAACTGGCTCGACGCCGAGGCCTTCGCGGCGATGAAGGACGGCGTCCGCATCGTCAACTGCGCCCGCGGCGAGCTGATCGACCTCGAGGCACTCGAGGTCGCGCTCGACTCCGGCAAGGTCGGCGGTGCCGCGCTCGACGTCTTCCCGGCCGAGCCGATGACCGAGCACCCGCTCTTCGGCCGCGACGACGTCGTCGTCACCCCTCACCTCGGCGCCTCGACCGCGGAGGCCCAGGACCGCGCCGGGACCGACACCGCCGAGCAGGTCGTCGCCGCCCTCACGGGAGGCGTGGTGACCAACGCGGTCAACATCCCGGCCGTCAGCCCGCAGACGATGGAGGCGCTCGCGCCGTTCGTCCCGCTCTGCGAGAAGCTCGGCCGCCTTGCCGCCGCGCTCGGCGACGGCAGCGTCGGTCGCGTCGAGGTCGAGGTCCGCGGGCCGCTCGCCGATCACGACACGCGCCTGCTGGGGATCTCGACGCTCGTCGGCATCCTCTCGGGCCACACGGAGGAGCCGGTCAACCTGGTCAACGCGCTCAACGTCGCCGAGGAGCGCGGGATCGACCTCGTCGAGACGGCCGCGAGCTCGTCCCAGGAGTTCACCGAGCTGATCACGGTCAGGATCGAGAGCGGCGGCGAGACCGTCGAGGTCTCCGGGACCGGCGTCGGCCCGCGCAACGATCCGTACCTGGTCGGCGTCTGGGGTCAGAGCTTCTACCTGCCCCTCGCCGAGCACCTCGCGATCTTCCGCTACGCGGACAAGCCGGGCATGATCGGGCTCGTCGGATCCGTCTTCGGCGAGAGCGGCGTCAACATCGTCTCCGCCGCCGTCGGCGCCCAGGCCGAGGGTGCCGAGGCCGTGATGACGCTGACCACCGATGCCGCCGTCCCGGACGAGGTCGTCGCCTCGATCACCGCGCGCGACGAGTTCTCAGCCGGCCGTTCCGTCGAGCTCTGACCGCTCGCCGCGGCCGCGGCGATAGGCTCGCCCCGATGCGCGCGGTGGTGATCACGAAGGTCGGAGGGCCCGAGGTCCTCCAGGTCCAGGAGCAGCCCGACCCATCCGTCGGCCCGGGCGAGGTCCGGATCGCGGTCAAGGCGGCCGGGATCAACTTCGCCGATCTGCTCGCGCGGACCGGCATGTACCCCGACGCGCCGAAGCTCCCGACCGTGGTCGGCTACGAGGTCGCAGGCGACGTCGAGTCCGTCGGCGACGGGGTGGAGGGGATCGCGGTCGGCGACCGCGTCATGGCCGGCCGGAAGTTCGGCGGCTACGCCGAGCTGGTCACGGCCACCGCCGGCGACGTCTTCCCGCTCCCCGAGTCGCTCAGCTACGAGCAGGGAGCCGCCATCCCGGTGAACTACGCGACCGCCTACGCGGGGATCGTCCTCATGGGCGGGTTGCGCGAGGGCGACCGGCTCCTGATCCATGCCGCCGCCGGCGGCGTCGGCATCTCCGCGACCCAGATCGCCAAGGCCCGCGGCGCCGAGATCTTCGGGACCGCCTCGGCCTCCAAGCACGACGCGATCCGGGCCCAGGGCGTCGACCACCCGATCGACTACCGCAACGACGACTTCGAGGCCGAGGTGATGCGGATCACCGGCGGCGAGGGCATCGACATCGCGATGGACGCGATCGGGCCGACCAGCTTCCGCAAGGACTACCGGCTGCTGCGCTCCGGCGGCCGTCTCATCTGCTTCGGCCTGAGCGAGGTCTCCACCGGCGAGAAGCGGAACATCCCGGGTGCGATCCGCGGGCTCACGGGGATGCTGACGGCGACGATGCCGTGGTGGAAGAGCATGGCGATCATGAACGAGAACAAGGGCGTCTTCGGGCTCAACATGCTCAGCTGGTGGGAGCGGGAGGGAACGCTGAGCCGCGCCATCGAGCCGCTCGTGAAGGACTTCGAATCCGGCGCCCTCGTCCCCGTGGTTGCTGAGGCCTTCCCCTTCGACCAGGCCGCCGATGCCCACCGCTTCATCCACGAGCGCAAGAACGTGGGCAAGGTGGTCCTCACCCCGTGACCGCGGCGGCTCCGACCGTCGCGAGCTTCGGGAGCGCATTCGACGAGTACATCGTCGATGCCGGCAAATTGCCCGCGTTCGTCTTCCTGATCTCGTTCCTCGGGATGTTCGCCTTCATCCGGACGAGCGCCCACATGATCCGCGCCGAGGTGAGCTGGTGGCCGGGCAACGTCGAGGTCGGCGGGACCCACATCCATCACCTCGTCTGGGGAATCATCGTCCTGATGATCTCGGGCTGGATCGCGATCGCGGTCGATCCGGGGTCGCCGGGCCGTGAGCTCGCCGCGGTCGCCTTCGGCATCGGCACGGGGCTGACGCTCGACGAGTTCGCCCTCTGGCTCGAGCTCAAGGACGTCTACTGGGAGGAGGAGGGGCGGAAGTCCATCGACGCCGTCATCGTCGCGGGGATCCTCGCCGGCTTCGGCGTGCTCGGCCTCTCGATCTGGATCGACGCGGCCGATGACGTCAAGGACGCCGTCCACGCGACCGTCGGGTTCTGGGGCCTGCTCGGCCTGATCCTCGCCACGGCCAACTTCCTCAAGGAGAAGTTCGTGATGGGCGTGATGGGGTTCCTCCTCTGGCCGGTCGCGCTGGTCGGGGCGGTCCGACTCGGGCGTCCCAACTCCCCCTGGGCGCGGAAGTTCTACGGCGACGAGAAGCGCCGGCGCGCTCACGAGCGCTTCGGCGACCGCATCCGACCGGGTCTGCCGCACCGCGCCTCGCACGCAGACAAGGGAAACGTCGCAGCCGAAAGCGAGAGCACGAAGCCGAGTTGACGTTAGTTGCGTCTGCCACTAGCGTGGCGGATGCATGACAGAGAGAAGCTCGTTCGCACGCATCGGCCTCGGAGGTGCGGCGCTGCTGCTTCTCCTCGCACTCCTCGCACCCGTCGCCCAAGCGGTGATGCCCGGCGAGAACGGCAGGATCGTGATGGTCAGCGGCAGGACGAACGGTGACGTCGGCGCGGAGATCTTCCTGCTGCCCGTTCCGAGCAGCATCGGCGGCGGCACCCTGAGCCCCCCGATCGCCAGCATCGTCGGCACCCAGCACCGGCATCCGACCTGGTCGCCGGACCGGACGAAGATCGCCTACGCACGCGGTGACCTCGCCACCGGCAACTTCGACATCTACGTCCAGGACCTGACGAACCCGGGGTCGACTCCGGTGAACATCACGAACTCGAACCTCGTCCTCGATGACCGCCCGTCCTGGTCGCCCGACGGGACCCGCATCGCCTACGAGAGCGAGGTGGTCGACGGGAGCGGGCAGACCGACGTCCTGATCCGCCCGTCCGGCGGTGGTGCGGCCACGAACCTGACCAACACGGCTGCGGCCGGGCAGTTCGAGGGCAAGCCGGTCTGGTCGCCGGACTCGGCCACGATCTACCACCAGCTCGGGAACCCCAACGGAGCCGGCAACGCCGACATCGTCAAGCGGCCCGCGACGGGTGGCGCGGCGACGCTCGCGGTCGCCGACTCGACCGTCAGCGAGTTCCAGCCCTCGATCTCTCCCGACGGGACCAAGATGTGCTTCACGAAGTCGACCGCGGGCTTCAACAACACCGCTGACGTTCTGATCGCGCCGTTGACCACCCCGCCGAGCGGCGGCACCGTCGTCTCGAAGGACGCCGCGATCGGGGACTACAACTGCACCTGGTCGCCGGATGGCCAGTTCATCGCCTACGTGAACGGCACGTTCGGCACCGGGCAGCTGGTCATGGTTCGCTCCGACGGCTCGAGCGTCTTCGCGGAGGAGCTCTACCAGGACCCGGGAGGCAACGAGTTCGACGGCAACCCGGAGTGGGCGCCCGACGGGCGGCCGCTGTGCGACGACCGGACGATCACGACTCCGCCCAACACCCCGGTGACGTTCACCATCGAGTGCCTCGACACCGGCCCCGAGTACGAGCGGTCGAACGTGCGCGAGTTCTCCGAGGGCGACCCCACGATCGGCACGCTCGAGCAGGAGTTCGCCGGCGACCCGTTCACCTACACGCCGCCGCCGGACTTCACCGGCACGACCTCGTTCCAGGTCAGCAGCTTCGACGAGCTCGGGTTCGGCTCCGACGAGGGCAAGATCACCCTTCAGGTCAAGGTCCCGGACTCCCCCGGGGAGGTCACATGCGGCGGCCGGACCGCGACGATCGTCGGCACCGACGGCAAGGACAAGCTTCGCGGCACCCGCGGCAACGACGTGATCGCCGCGGGCGGGGGCAAGGACAAGGTCAAGGGCAAGGCGGGGAACGACCGCATCTGCGGCGAGGGCGGCAAGGACAAGCTCTCCGGTGGCAGCGGCAAGGACGTCCTCGATGGCGGCTCCTCCCGCGACAAGTGCTCGGGCGGCGGGGGCAAGGACAGCGCCAAGCGCTGCGAGCGCGAGACCAGCATTCCCTGAGGCTCGGGAGGCTCGTGACGGGCGGGGGTCGGTTCAGGTCCCTGGGGAGGGCTGAGCCGCCGTCACGCCCGCGGCCGCCTCGGTCCGCTCCGCCGGCGCCGGCTCCCCGCGGAGGATCGTGAAGACGACGCCGATGGAGGCGGCCACCGGGATCGCCAGCAGGGCTCCGAGGATCCCGAGGATCTGCGCGCCCGCCAGCAGGACGAGGATCGCGACGAGCGGGTTGATCTGCACCGCCCGCCCGTAGAGCATCGGCTGCACCACCCGGTCCTGCAGCTGCTGGTAGATGAGGAAGGCGATCACCCAGACGATCAGGGCGGTCGGGAAGTCGTGGATCGCGGCGACGAGCGCGATCACGAGGCCGCCGATCGTCAGGCCGACGAGGGGGATCAGGTCGAAGAAGACCATGAGGATCGCCAACGGCACGGCCAGGTCGACCCCGAGGATCTCGAGCATGCCCCAGGTGAAGAGGCCCGCGACGATCGCAAGCGAGAGGTTGACGGTGACGTAGCCCTTGACGACCGCGTAGACGCCGTCGCAGATCCGGCGGCCCCGGCGCTCCCGCTCGCCGCCGAGCGAGCGGAGGAAGCGGTCGATCATCCCCGGGCCCTCGAGGAGCAGGAAGAACGCGATGACCGCGATCGTGAGCGCTGAGATCGCGTTTGTGAGGATCTTCAGCGTGATCGTCTCGAGCTCGCCGGCGGCGTCCCCGAGGACGGACGGGAGCTTCGACGTCTGCTCGCTGAGCGTTCGGGTCAGGTGGTACTTCTCGTTGAGGTCGTTGAACTGGTCGTTGTTCTCGGCCCAGCCCTCGAAGTCCTTGACGTAGGTCGGCCCCTGCTTGCCGACCTCCTCGACCTCGCCGACCATCGGCGGGATCACCGCCAGGATCAGGAAGACGAGCGCGAAGAACGTGCCGACGAAGACCGTGAGGATCGCCAGCCAGCGGGGAGGGTGGTGGCCGCGGAGCCTGATCCGCTGCACGAGCGCCACGACGGGCGCAAGCGCGAGCGAGACGAAGATCGCGGCGGTGAGCCAGCGGAGGGTGTCGCGGACGTCGCTGATCACCTCGCGCGCGAGCGCGAGGGCGGCGACCGCGAGGACCGCGATCACAACGACCCTGAGGATCGTCCGGGACTCGATCTGGATGGTGGTCATCGGCCAGTGCCACAGGTGGCTCCTTGGGATTTCACCGCGTTCGCTAATGTCCCTGCCCGATGTCCCGCCCGGCCTCCAGCCTCGCGCTTCTTCTTCTCCTCCCCCCTCGGGGGGAATAGCGCTGGGCGGCGCGTTAGCCGCAAGAGAAAACGGAACATCGAACACTTGACGAGAGAAGGAGAGGGAGCGCTGTGAGCGCTTCAGAGGTAAAGACCGACGGGGGCCACGACCGGGTCGAGATCTTCGACACGACGCTCCGCGACGGCGAGCAGTCACCCGGGATCTCGCTGAACACCCAGGAGAAGGTCGAGATCGCCACGCAGCTCGCGCGGCTGGGAGTCGACGTGATCGAGGCCGGCTTCCCGATCACCTCGCCCGGTGACTTCGAGGCGGTCGAGGCGATCGCCCGCGGAGTCCAGGGCCCGGTCATCTGTGGCCTGGCGCGGACCCAGAAGGGCGACATCGACGCCGCCTGGGGAGCCGTCAAGGACGCCGATCGGCCGCGGATCCACACGTTCATCTCGACCTCGGACATCCACATCGAGCACCAGCTCCGGACCGACCGCGAAGACGTCAAGGGTCAGGCCCGAGCCGCCGTCGCCCATGCTCGCGAGCTCTGCGAGAACGTCGAGTTCTCGCCGATGGACGCCACCCGCGCCGACATCGAGTTCACGGCCGAGGTGTGCGCCATCGCGATCGCCGAGGGCGCCGGGGTGATCAACATCCCCGACACCGTGGGCTACACGACCCCGGCTGAGTACACGGCGTTCCTGGGGAAGCTCTACGAGCTGATCCCGGAGCTCGCGACGGTCCGCCTGTCGGTCCATTGCCACGACGACCTCGGGCTGGCGGTGGCGAACTCCTACGCCGGCGTGCTGGCGGGCGCGCGGCAGGTCGAGTGCGCGATCAACGGGATCGGCGAGCGCGCCGGCAACTGCTCGCTGGAGGAGATCGTGATGCTCCTGCGCACCCGTCGGTCCGATCACGGCTACGACACCGAGCTCACCACCACCGAGCTGGCGCGGACGAGCCGCATGGTCTCGCGCTTCACGGGCTACGCCGTGCAGCCGAACAAGGCGATCGTCGGCCGCAACGCGTTCGCGCACGAGTCCGGCATCCACCAGGACGGCGTCCTGAAGGAGCGGACGACGTTCGAGATCATGGACGCCCGCGACGTCGGGCTGGACTCGAACCAGATCGTGCTCGGCAAGCACTCCGGCCGCCACGCGCTCAAGGACGCGCTGGAGCAGCTCGGCTTCGTCGTCGAGGGCCAGGCGCTCAACCAGGCGTTCAAGAGCTTCAAGGCGCTCGCTGACAAGAAGAAGAACGTCACCTCGCTCGACCTGGAGGCGATCGTCTCCGACGAGATGCGCGAGGCGTCCAAGAAGTACGAGCTGGCCTGGTTCGAGGTCGAGGCGGGGACGACCCGCGCTCCCCTCGCCCGAGTCGGCATCACGACGCCGGACGGCGGCGAGGCGGTGGGCGAGTCCGGAGGGGACGGGCCGATCGACGCCGCCTTCGGCGCGATCCAGGCCGCCGTCGACACCGAGTGCGAGCTCAGCCGGTTCGAGGTGACCGCGATCGGCGAGGGCGATGACGCCCTCGGCGAGGTGACGGTGATGCTCCGCTCCCACGGTCGCCTGGCGACGGGGCAGGGCGTCTCCACCGACATCATCGAGGCGAGCGCCCGGGCCTACGTCCGCGCGCTGAGCAACGCGCTCGAGGGAGCGGCGATCCGCGAGGCGGAGTCGGCCACGGCCGACGCCGCGAGCGCAAGCCCGTTTCCACCGGGTCCGTAGGGAGGCAGCCGACAGCGGACCTGAGGGGTCAGACCCTTTAGGTAGGGTCGCGTCATGCCCTCGCTCGAAGGTCGCGTAGCCGCCATCACCGGTGCCTCTTCCGGCATCGGTGAGGCGACGGCGCTCATGCTCGCCGGAGAGGGCGTCGCCGTGTCGCTCGCCGCGCGCCGGACCGACCGGATCGAGGCGCTCGCCGAGCGGATCAACGCCGACGGCGGCCGGGCCCTCGCGATCGAGACCGACATCACCGACGAGGCGCAGGCCAACGCCTTCGTCGCGCGCACC
The DNA here is from genome assembly GCA_963740845.1 of uncultured Solirubrobacterales bacterium. GTDB lineage: Bacteria > Actinomycetota > Thermoleophilia > Solirubrobacterales > 70-9 > RHKX01. Next base: position 163,291 of record CAVUFM010000018.1, on the reverse strand, counting down.
CACGAGGAGCTCGGCGGCCTCGACGCCCTGATCAACAACGCCGGGGTCATGCTCCTGGGCCCCGTCGCGGGAGCCCCGACCGAGCAGTGGCGGCAGATGGTCGAGGTCAACCTCCTCGGCCTCCTCTACTGCACCCACGCGGCCCTGCCGATCATGGGCTCGCAGGGGAGCGGCGACATCGTCAACGTCGCCTCGGTCGCCGGCCGCATCGCCTCGATGGGCAGCGGCGTCTACAACATGACCAAGTGGGGAGTGGTGGGCTTCTCCGAGGCGCTGCGCCAGGAATGCGCGCTGGCCAACGTCCGCGTCACGGCGATCGAGCCGGGCTGGGTGGAGACCGAGCTGCAGGGCCACAACGAGAACCCGCTCGTCGTCGAGCGGATGAACTCGATGATCGACGCGATCGACAAGATCCTCGAGCCGGAGGACATCGCCAGGGCGATCGCCTTCGCGCTGAGCCAGCCCCCGCACGTCAGCATCAACGAGATGCTGATCCGCCCGACGAACTCGTCGCGCTGACCGCCCGGCGCGGCCTATCCCGTCTGCCAGTCCTCCAGCACGTCCCCGGCCGCCTTGCCCTCGGGGCTGAAGCCGCCGTCGTCGGCGCCGATCCCCAGACCCTCCGCCGACCACTCCCACCACCAGATGCCCCGGAAGTAGGGGAGGGGAGAGAGCGCTTCGAACGCGGCCTCGTAGGCGTCGGCCTGGGCGCTCTCGCTGACCGGCGCCGTACCCGGATCGATGCGGGCGGCGGTACCGACCCGGCTCTCGTAGCCGAGCTCGGTGAACAGGACCGGAAGCTCCCAGCGCTCGTGGAGCGAGGTCATGCGGGAGGCGTAGGGCCCCCATTGCTCGACGAGCGCCTCGACGCTCGGCTCGGGGTCGTCGCCGAGCGGCATGTACCCATCGATCCCGATCGCGTCGAGCGCATCCCAGAAGTTGATCTGCTCGGCGCCGTCCACCCAGTTGGCGGCGAACAGGATCGGGCCGTCGTAGCGGTCGCGCGCACGCTGGATCAGGGCGCGCCAGGCCACCTCGTCGGGGTCATCGACGTGAGCTCGGTCCCGATCACGAACGCGTCGGCGTCGACTCGCGCCGCGAGCTCGGCGTAGTGGTCGACGAACTCGCCGTAGCTCTCGAACCAGGCTCCTCGATCGGCGGGGGAGATCTCGCCGCGGAAGGTCCCGTCCTGCACGTCGACGTGGGGCTTGATCGCGACGTCGAGGCCGAGCGCACGCGCCCGATCGGCGGCGGCCACGAGGCTCGCGTCCGTCGGGGTCTTCTCGGGGTCGGCGAAGACCTCGTCCGAGGCGGCGCTCTGCATGTAGGAGGTCGGGGTGAGCGCGACGATCCCGGTCCCGGTCGAGCGCGCCGTCAGCATCGCTCGCTGCGACGTCTCGCTCCCGTAGGCATCGGGGAGGAACGCGGTCAGGTTGACCCCGCGCTGCCACCCGTCGGGCAGGTCGTGGTCCGCGTCATCGCCCATCACCGTGCTGACCAGCAGGACTCCCGCGCCCGCGGACAGCGCCACCACCAGCAGCAGCGCGAGCATTGTTCCCGGGCTGATGCGAGACGGCACCCGGCGCAGGCTACCCAGCCGCCCGACCGCAACCGCGGCGCACCGAATCATGAACGATTGACTGTGATACCGTACGGCGGCGCGCCGGGACCTACACTCCGGCGACCGCTCAGATCATGGCCGCGACCGACACCACCTCCCAGACCCACACCGATCCGGCCGACCCCACCGCGGTCGGCCAGCGAGTCCGCGCCCTGCGCGAGGGGATGGGCCTCTCGCTGCGGGAGCTGGCGCTCCGCTCCGGCGTCGGCGCCGCGACCCTCTCCCAGGTCGAGCGCGGCGAGAGCAGCCCCTCGCTCGCGGTCGCCGCGCGCATCGCCGAGGGGCTCGAGCTCAGCCTCTCCCAGCTGCTGCGCCTCGACGAGACACGCCACGTCGTCATCGTCCGTCACGGCGCCGGGCGCCGCAGCTCCCGCGGTGGCCACGAGATCGAGGAGCTGACCCCGCCGCTGCCCGGCCTTCGCGCCGACGTCTCCGTGCATCGCCTCGAGCCGGGAACGGCAACGGGCGGCGAGTCGGATCCGCCGATCCACGAGCCCGGCAGCCGTGAGACCGTCGTCGTGCTCGAGGGCGAGGTCGAGCTCGTCGTCGACGGCGAGACCCACTCCCTGGCCCCCGGCGACTCCGCCACCTTCGACGCAGACCTTCCCCATCACCTGAGCAACCCCGGCGGCGAGAGCGCGCGGCTCCTCGCAGTCATCGCCGCCGGCTTACGACGCAGCTTAGAAACTGCTGGGAATCTCCGCTTCGCGTCCGGTTCCCAGATCCACCAGAGAAGAGGAAGACCAATGACACCGAAGACGCTGTTCGACAAGATCTGGGAGAGGCACGAGGTCTCCGACGGGCTGATCTACATCGACCTCCACCTCGTGCACGAGGTGACCTCCCCGCAGGCCTTCGACGGGCTCCGGCTGGCCGGCCGCAAGGTCCGCCGCCCCGACCGCACGCTGGCCACCGCCGATCACAACGTCCCGACCGACGACACGCCGGTCGCGCGGATGATCCGCGACGAGCTCTCCCGCAAGCAGGTCGAGAAGCTCGAGTCCAACTGCGAGGAGTTCGGCGTGCCGCTCTACTCGCTGGGCTCCGAGCGCCGCGGGATCGTCCACGTCATCGGCCCGGAGCTGGGAGTCACCCAGCCGGGGATGACGATCGTCTGCGGCGACTCCCACACGTCCACGCACGGGGCCTTCGGCTCGCTCGCCTTCGGCATCGGCACCTCCGAGGTCGAGCACGTCCTGGCGACCCAGACGCTCGTCCAGAAGCGCGCGAAGACGATGCGGATCAACTACACGGGCCAGCTCCCCGAGGGCGTCGGCGCCAAGGACATGATCCTGGCCACGATCGGCCGCCTCGGCACCGGCGGCATGACCGGATACGTCGTCGAGTACGCGGGCGAGGCCGTCCGCGGGCTCTCGATGGAGGGCCGGATGACCATGTGCAACATGACCATCGAGGGCGGCGGCCGCGCCGGCATGATCGCCCCCGACGAGACGACCTTCGACTACGTGAAGGGCAAGCCCGGCGCGCCCGACGACTGGGATGCCGCCGTCGCCTCGTGGAGCGAGCTCCACACCGACGAGGGCGCAACGTTCGATCAGGAGGTCGAGATCGACGCCTCGTCGCTCTCGCCGATGATCACCTGGGGAACCACCCCGGGGATGGTCACCGAGGTCGCCTCGGTCGTGCCGGATCCCGACTCGGACGGTCCGGTCGACGCCGAGACCGCCCGGCGGGCGCTCACCTACATGGCGCTCGAAGCCGGCACGCCGATGACCGAGATCGCGCTCGACCGCGTGTTCATCGGCTCCTGCACGAACTCGCGGATCGAGGACCTGCGCGCCGCCGCCGACTTCGTCGCGGGCCGCAAGGTCGCCGACACGGTCCGGGCGATGGTCGTGCCGGGCTCCGAGCAGGTTCGCCGCCAGGCCGAGGAGGAGGGCCTCGACGCGGTCTTCCGCGACGCGGGCTTCGAGTGGCGCGCCTCCGGATGCTCGATGTGCCTGGGGATGAACCCCGACATCCTGATCGAGGGCGAGCGCTGCGCTTCGACCTCGAACCGGAACTTCGAGGGTCGCCAGGGCAAGGGCGGGCGCACCCATCTCGTCAGCCCCCAGATGGCCGCCGCGGCAGCCGTCGAGGGCCATTTCGTCGACATCCGCGGCTGGAAGGAGGCCAAGTAATGGAGCCAGTTCAGGTCATCGAGGGCAAGGTCTCGGTTCTCGACCGAGCCGACGTCGACACCGACCAGATCATCCCCAAGCAGTTCCTGAAGCGGATCGAGCGGACCGGCTTCGGCGAGTTCCTGTTCTACGACTGGATCAGGGACGGTGAGATCGAGCTCGAGCCGAACCCGATGCTCGTCGCCGGCGCCAACTTCGGCTCCGGATCCTCGCGGGAGCACGCCGTCTGGGCGATCGCCGACTTCGGCTTCAAGGCCGTGATCGCGCCGTCCTTCTCGGACATCTTCTACGCCAACGCGTCGAAGAACGGACTGCTCCTGGTGATCCTCCCGGCCGAGCACTGCCGCGGCATCGCCGAGGCCGGTCAGGCGCGGATCGACCTCGACGATCAGACCGTCGACTACGCCGGCGGCGTGATCCGCTTCGACATCGAGGAGGACGTGCGCCATCGCCTGCTCGGCGGCCACGACGAGATCTCGATCACCCTGCAGAACGACGCGGCGATCGACGCCTACGAGCGCGATCACCCGATGCTGGGACAGCCCACCACGACGATCTGAGCAACCGATGAACGAGATGACTTCGGGAACGAGGGAATGGGACGCGGGGACCTACGACCGCGTCTCGACCCCGCAGCAGAGCTGGGCGCAGCCGGTCGTCGATCGGCTGCGCCTCGAGGGCGACGAGACGGTGCTGGACGCCGGCTGCGGCAGCGGCCGGGTCACCCAGGTCCTGCTCGAGGCGCTTCCCGACGGTGAGGTCATCGCCGTCGACGGATCCGCGGCGATGGTCGAGGAGGCGAAGGCGCTCCTCGGCACCGATCGCATCCGCTACATCCACTCCGACCTGCTCGCGCTCGATCTCGACGAGGAGGTCGACGCCGTCTTCTCGAATGCCGTGTTCCACTGGATCACCGACCACGAGCGGCTCTTCGAGCGGCTGCGCGCCGCGTTGCGGCCCGGCGGCCGGATCGAGGCGCAGTGCGGCGGTGAGGGCAACGTGGCGCGCTTCTACGCCGTGGTCGCCGAGGTCGTGGCCGAGCGGCCCGACCTCGCGGAGCACCTCGGCGACTTCGAGCCGCATCGCTTCGCCTCACCCGCGGAGACCGAGCGGATCCTGAGCGAGCTCGGCTTCGAGGACGTCGCCTGCAACCTCGAGCCGCGTCCCGTCAGGCCGCCGGAGCCGCGGGAGTTCATTCGCACGGTCTGCCTGGTCGCTCACGCCGAGCTGCTGCCCGCGGAGCTCCGCGACGAGCTCGTCGACGCGGTCCTCGAGCGGCTGGGCCCCGAGCCGGAGCTCGACTACGTGCGGCTCAACATCTCGGCTCGCAAGCCTGGCTGAACGGATCTGGCCCGCAGAACGAGCGACGCCGGCACGGTGGCCGGCGTCGCGTCGTTCCTGATGCTGCCGCGGCGTGACCGCGGCGGGGGCTGGGGCTAACCGACCGCCTGCAGCTGCTCGACGATCGCGTCGGCGCTGTCCTGGCACGCCTGGATGGTGGCGTCGTCGTTGGCCGTACCGGCGCACTCCTCGAGCGCGTCAGCCGCCTGCTGGCAGGCATCGTTGGCGGCCGACTCGCCCGGCGTGCCCTCGAATGACTTCTCGCACTCGGAGAGGAACTCGTCCGTGTCGACCTCGCCGCTGTCGCTGTCGTCGGAGGTGGTCTCCTCGGTCGTGTCATCAGCAGTGGTGTCCGACGTGCTGTCCTCGGTCGAGCTGGTCGCCTCGTCCGTCGCGGTCGACTCGACCGTCGCGGCGTCATCGGTGCTGTCGCTGTCGTCGTCTCCACAGCCGGCGGCGAGCAGGCCGCAGGCCAGCAGCGCCGACGAGGAGCAGAAGCAAGTTCGTCTTACGCATTGAGTTCCTCCTGATTTGGTGTTTGCCGCGACCGGTGGATCGCAGGCAGCGGGTACTTATATATCCGCTGTCCCCGGAATCCCGATTCAGGGAATCCCCTGATCCTCAGATCGGCGGCCCCGGGGCCTGCCGCCGTGGTCGGGTACTTTCCCCCGCCGCATGACCGAATCCCAGCCCCCCTGCCGCATCGCCGTCCTTCCGGGAGACGGCATCGGCCCAGAGATCGTCCAAGCCACCCAGCGCGTCCTCGATGCGATCGGGGACTACGCCTACGAGGAGCATCCGATCGGCGGCATCGCCATCGACGAGAGCGGCACCGCGCTCCCCGACGACACGCTCGATGCCTGCCGGTCGGCCGACGCCGTCCTGCTCGGCGCGGTCGGCGGGCCGAAGTGGGACACCACCGACCCCGACGCACCCCGGCCCGAGCAGGGGCTCCTCGGCCTCCGCAAGGGGCTCGGCCTCTACGCCAACCTGCGCCCGGTCAAGCCGATCGAGGCGCTCCTCGACTCCAGCCCGCTGCGCCGGGACCGGATCGAGGGAACCGATCTGCTCGTGGTCCGCGAGCTCACCGGCGGGATCTACTTCGGTCGCAAGCACCGCGAGCCGGACTCGGCGCTCGACGAGTGCGTCTACACCCGCGAGGAGGTCGAGCGGATCGCGCTCGCGGCCTTCGATGCCGCCCGCCGCCGCGCGGGCGAGGGCGGAACGCCTCGGGTGACGTCGGTCGACAAGGCGAACGTCCTCGAGACCTCGCGGCTCTGGCGCGAGGTCGTGAGCGGCCTTGCCGCCGAAGGTGGCCCGGGCGACGACATCGAGCTCGACCACCAGCTCGTCGACAGCTGCGCGATGCAGCTCGTCTCCGACCCGTCGCGCTTCGACGTGATCGTCACCGAGAACATGTTCGGCGACATCCTCAGCGACGAGGCGGCCATGCTCACCGGCTCCCTCGGGATGCTTCCCTCCGCCAGCCTCGGCGACGGCGGCCCCGGCGTCTTCGAGCCGGTTCACGGCTCCGCGCCCGACATCGCCGGAACCGGCGCCGCCAACCCGCTCGCGACCTTCCTCTCGGCCGCGATGATGCTTCGCCACGGCCTCGCCGACGGCGAGGGAGCCGAGCGGATCGAGCGGGCGGTCGAGGACGCGCTCGGGAGCGGCCTGCGGACGGCCGACCTGCACACGGGAGCCGACGGCGAGACCGAGGTCGGCACCGAGGAGATGACCGAGGCGGTTCTCGGCGCCCTCTAGCGGCCTCGCAGGCCTGCGCGGACCCTCGTCAGCCCGCGCCTCATCCGCAATACTGGACCCCTCCCAACCCAAGCGAGGAGTCGAAGTGGAGAAGGCCGAGACGATCTGGATGAACGGCGAGTTCGTTGCGTGGGATGACGCCAACGTCCACGTTCTCAGCCACGGCCTCCACTACGGAACCGGAGTCTTCGAGGGCATTCGCGCCTACGAGACCGATCGCGGGACGGCGGTCTTCCGCCACCGCGAGCACCTTCGGCGCCTGCATCAGTCGGCCGACCTCTACTACCTGCCGCTTCCCTACTCGGTGGAGGAGCTCCGCGAGGCCACGAACGAGCTGATCCGCCGCAACGGGCTGGCGTCCTGCTACATCCGCCCGCTCGCGTTCCGCGGCTACGGCGAGATGGGGCTCTTCGCCAAGAGCTCCCCGATCGACGTGATCATCGCCACCTGGCCCTGGGGCGCCTACCTCGGCGAGGAGAGCAAGCTCAAGGGCATCCGCGCGAAGGTCTCGTCCTGGCGCCGGATCTCACCGAGCGGGCTGATTCCGCACGCCAAGGCATCGGGTCAGTACCTCAACTCGATCCTCGCGAAGACCGAGAGCCACAACGCCGGCTACGACGAGGCGATCCTGCTCGACGACCGCGGCATGGTCTGCGAGGGCTCGGGCGAGAACATCTTCGTCGTCCGCGAGGGGAAGATCATCACGCCGCCGCACACCGCCTCGATCCTCGACGGGATCAGCCGCAAGTCGGTCATGCAGGTGGCCCAGGACCTCGGTTTCACCGTGGTCGAGCGCGACATCAGCCGCTCGGAGCTCTACCTCGCGGAGGAGATCTTCCTCACCGGTACCGCCGCCGAGCTGGTCCCGGTCCGCGAGATCGACGACCACGAGATCACCTGCCCCGGCGAGATCACCCAGGCGGTCCAGGCCAAGTACGAGGACGCCCTGCACGGGCGGGCCCCCGAGTACGCAGAATGGCTGGACCCGGTGGACGAACCGAGTAAGGTCGTTTCCTGATGCGCGCCTCCGCACCGAGCCTCCTCGCGGGTCGAATTACCGGCTCCGCTGCCGCTTAGCGGCACGCGGACCGCGCCTGCGCCCACAAGAACGAGGGCGCGCGCGAGTGAACCCGGAGCCTGAGTGGCTCCAGCCACCGGTGAGACGAGATTGCGAGTACTCAGTACATGAACGAGGTCAAGCTCTACGACACGACGCTACGCGACGGCATGCAGGGTCAGGGCATGTCGCTGTCGGCAGCCGAGAAGGTCCGCGTGGTCCACGCGCTCGACCGGCTCGGCGTCGACATGATCGAGGCGGGCTTCCCCAGCTCGAACCCGAAGGAGCTCGAGCTCTTCGAGCTGCTGGCCGAGGAGGAGCTCGAGTGCGCGACGATCGCCGCGTTCGGGACCACCCGGCGCCGCGGCGTCGAGGCCGCCGAGGACGCGGGCCTGGCGGCTCTCGTCGGCTGCTTCGCGCCGGCGGTGACCATCGTCGGCAAGACCTGGGGGCTGCATCTGGAGAAGGTCACCAAGGTCTCCCGCGAGGAGAACCTGGCGATGATCTCCGAGTCCGTGGCGTTCTGCGCAGCCGCGGGCAAGCGCGTCGTCTACGACGCCGAGCACTTCTTCGACGCCTGGCGCGACGATCCGGGCTACGCGCTCGAATGCCTCCGGGCCGCCGTCGCCGCCGGCGCTGAGAACGTCGCCCTCTGCGACACGAACGGCTCGAGCCTCCCGCACGAGATCGCGGAGGCGACCGACGGCCGTCGTGGCCGGGGTGGAGGGCGCGAGCGTCGCGATCCACACCCATAACGACGCCGAATGCGCCGTCGCCAACGCCCTGGCCGCGGTCCGCGCCGGGGCGACGGTCGTGCAGGGGACCGTGAACGGCTACGGCGAGCGGACCGGCAACTGCAACCTGATCTCGATCCTGCCCGCGCTCCAGCTCAAGCTGGGATACGAGGTCGTCGAGCCCGACCGCCTGCAGCGCCTGACCGAGACGGCGCACCTGATCGACGAGATCTGCAACCTCGTCCCCGATCCGGACCAGCCGTTCGTCGGCCGGAACGCCTTCGCCCACAAGGGCGGGCTTCACGTCGCCGCGGTCCACACCGACGCGCGGACCTTCGAGCACATGGAGCCCGAGGCGGTCGGCAACAGCCGCGAGATCCTCATCTCCGAGCTCGGGGGGAAGGGCACCGTCGTCAACCGCGCCGCCGAGGCCGGGATCGAGCTCGACGACGCGGGCGCCCGCAACGCGATCGAGCGGATCAAGGATCGTGAGCACGCCGGCTACCAGTACGAGGCCGCCGACGCGTCCTTCGAGCTGCTCCTGCGCCGCGAGGCGGGCAGCTACGAGCCGCTCTTCCGGCTCGAGAGCTTCCGCGTGATCACGGAGAAGAGCGCCGACGGCCGGGTGGAGACCGAGGCCACGATCAAGCTCTTCGTCGGCGACCAGCGCTACGTCACCACCGCCGAGGGAGACGGCCCGGTGCACGCGCTCGATCGCGCGCTCCGCAGCGCGATCAGCGAGCAGCACCCTGACCTGGCCGAGGTCGAGCTGACCAACTTCAAGGTCCGGATCCTCGACGAGAACCACGGCACGGGCGCCGTCACCCGGGTGCTGCTCGACGCCTCCGACGGCCATGAGTCCTGGGGCGCCATCGGCGTCTCGGCGAACGTGATCGAGGCCAGCTGGGAGGCCCTGGTCGACTCGATCGAGTACGCGTTCCAGCCCCGGGCTGCGGCGGCGGGAACCCAGTGAGCGACGAGCGGATCCCGCTCGCCCGTCCCGTCCTCGGGCAGCGCGAGGAGGAGCTCGTCCTCGAGGTGATCCGCTCCGGGATGCTCTCGCTCGGCCCGAAGCTCGGGCAGTTCGAGGAGGCCTTCGCCGGTCGGATCGGCGTGAACCGGGACCTGGTCTCCGCGGTGTCGAGCGGCACGGCCGCGCTGCACCTGGCCGTCCGCGAGCTCGGCTGGTCCGCGGGCGACCGCGTCGTGACGACGCCGCTCAGCTTCGTCGCCTCCTCCAACTGCCTGCTCTTCGAGGGCGCGGAGCCGGTCTTCTGCGACGTCGACCCGGCGACCCTCACGATCGACCCCGAGGCGGCGGCCGAGGTCGCCGACGGCGGCACGAGCGGCCTGCTCCCGGTCCACATCTTCGGCTTCCCCGCCGCGATCGCCGAGCTCGAGAAGCTCGCCTCGAAGCGCGGACTCGGGCTGATCGAGGACTGCGCGCAGGCGCTCGGCACGATCGACGCCGAGGGCCGCGAGGCCGGCTCGCGCGGCAACCCGAGCGCGTTCGCCTTCTACGCCAACAAGCAGATGACCACCGGCGAGGGCGGGATGCTCATCTCGGGCTCGAGCGCCGCCGCCGACGTGGCCACGAGCGAGCGCAACCAGGGCCGGGCGCCGGGGATGAAGTTCATGGACCACGAGCGGCTCGGGTTCAACTACCGGCTCACCGACGTCCAGGCCGCCCTCGGGATCGCCCAGCTCGAGCGGCTGAACGACATGCTCGCGGCCCGCGCCGAGATCGCCGCCTCCTACTCGCGCGACTTCGCGGCGATCGGTGGTGCGGACCCCGGCGCGGGTGATCCCGACGACCTCGTGCTGCCCCTCGCCGATCGCGGCGAGGAGCGCCGGAGCTGGTTCGTCTACGTCCTTCGCCTGCCGAAGTCGGTCGACCGCGACGGCGTCATCGCCGAGCTCGACCGCCGCGGCATCGACGCCCGGCCCTACCTCCCCTGCATCCACCTCCTCGACGTCTACCGCAAGCGCGGCTGGCGCGAGGGGCAGTTCCCCGTCGCCGAGGACTTCTCGCGGCGCTCGCTGGCGCTGCCGTTCTACCCGGGGCTTCCGGAGGAGTGGCGGGAGCGGGTCGTGCGCGAGGTGACCGACATCCTCGGTCGCTGAGGGGTCAGACCCTCAGAGGCGGCCGGACTCGAGCACCCAGCGCGTCGTCCGCCGCACGGCCTCCCGCCAGTCGAGCGGCTCGATCCCGAGGTCCCGTCGCGCTCGGCCCGCGTCCGCGCGGGCTTCCCAGAGGAGGAACTCGAGCTGCCCCGCCGGCAGCAGCGGGGGCTTGCCGGTGCGCTGGGCGATGGCCTCGCCGGCGCGTGAGAGCCCGCGCGCGACCCGCTCGGGAATCGCCCGGGGCACGCGGCCTCGGCCCGCCTCCTCGACGGCGACCGCGCAGATGTCCCGAATCGAGGCGTAGCCGCCCGCGATGAGGTAGCGCTCGCCCGGCAGCCCGTGCTCGAGTGCGGCGAGGTGGGCGTCGGCGGCGTCGTCGACCCAGGTCAGGCTCATGCCTCCGGGCGGCACGGCCGGCAGGCGCTTCCGCAGCAGGTCGGCGAGGGTGCCGTCGAACCCGTTCTGCGCCCAGGGGCCGGGGCCGATGATCCCGGCCGGGTTGACGAGGACCACCTCGAGCGCCGGCGCCTCCGCGAGGACGAGTCGCTCGGCCAGCTGCTTGGAGCGCTCGTACGGCGGTGCCCTTCTCGTAGTCGGCGACCTCCGCCTCGCTGACGGTGCCGCCGCGGGGCGCGTGGAAGACGTCGAAGGTCGAGGTGTGGACCATCCGCCTCGCTCCGGCCTCGCGAGCGGCGACGGCGACGTTCCGCGCGCCCTCGGCGTTGACCCGGTTGAAGACGTCGACCTCCGGCGTCCACTGCTCGAAGATCCCCATGCAGTTGAAGACGGCCTCGCATCCGGCGGCGGCGAAGCGAAGCGACTCCGGATCGGTGACGTCGCCCTCGGCCATCTCGACCTCCGGGCTGAGCAGGGATGTGGCGCGGCCCGAGTCGCGAACGAGCGCCACCACGTGGTCGCCGCGCTCGACGAGCTTCCGGGTCAGGGAGTTGCCGATCTTGCCGGTGGCACCGGTGACGAGGACGCGCATTGCGGGGAGCCTAGATAGATAAATGGCGCGAGGCTTCGCCTCGCGCGCTGCCGCGAACGCGCCAACGGCCTCCTTCATACACTCCGCCGCTGTGCCCAGGTTCGAACAAGCACCCGACCCGACCTTCTGGGAGCTGAACGCTTCACTCGCGTTCGACCGCCGCCTCGCCCCTTACGACGTGCAGGGCTCGCGGGCGCACGCTCGCGCGCTGCTCGGAGCGGGCGTTCTCACCGAGGCCGAGCTCGAGCAGATCCTCGCCGGGCTCGACGACGTCGCAGCGGAGCTCGAGCGCGGGGAGTTCCCCTTCGAGCCGAGCGACGAGGACATCCACATGGCGGTCGAGCGGCGGCTGACCGAGATCGCCGGGCCCGTCGGCGGCAAGCTCCACACGGGCCGCTCGCGCAACGACCAGGTCGCGACCGACCTGGCGCTGTTCGTCGCCGACCGCTCCGAGCGGGCCGTGGCCCTGCTGACGGCGGCCATGGAGGAGCTCCTCCGCCTCGCCGGCGAGCACCGGGACTGGCGCCTGCCCGGCTACACGCACCTGCAGCGTGCCCAGCCGATCTCGCTCGGCCATCACCTGCTGGCGTGGTTCTGGATGCTGCGCCGCGATTCGGACCGCTTCGCGGCCGCCGCTCAGGCCGCGGGGGCGATGCCGCTCGGCACCGGGGCCCTGGCGGGCCTCAACTGGGACCTCGACCGCGAGGCGACGGCGCAGGAGCTCGGTTTCGACCGCCTCGCCGAGAACTCGGTCGACGCCGTCTCCAACCGCGACTTCGCGCTCGACTACCTCCATGCGGCGAGCGTCTGCTCGACCCACCTCTCGCGGATGGGCGCCGAGATCGTGCTCTGGTCCACGAGCGAGTTCGGCTTCTGCCGGCCGGCTGAGGACTACTCGTCGGGCTCCTCGATCATGCCCCAGAAGATGAACCCCGACGCCGCGGAGCTGCTGCGGGCGAAGGCGCCGCGGGTGACCTCGGACTACGCCAACCTGATCGGCGTCATGCACGGCCTGCCGCTCGCCTACTCGAAGGACCTCCAGGAGGACAAGGAGCCGCTCTTCGACGCGGTCGACACGATCGAGCTCAGCCTGCGCGCGCTGACCGGGATGCTCCCCGGGATCCGCTTCGACCGCGAGCGGATGGAGGAGGCCGCGGGCGACGAGATGGCCGCCGCAACCGACATCGCCGACCTGCTGGTGCGGCGCGGGATGCCCTTCCGGGAGGCGCACGGCGTCGTCGGCGGGCTCGTCCGCCACGCCCTGGCCGAGGGCATCACCCTCTCCGACATCGATCGCGAGCGGCTCGCGGAGTTCTCGGATCTCCTCGACGACGAGTACTACGAGGTGCTCGCCGAGGGGTCGTGGCTCGACTCGAAGCTCTCGCGCGGCGGCACCTCCTCGGAGGCCGTCGCCGCGCAGCTCGAGCTCGCTCGCGAGAGCCTCGACTCCCTGGCGCGGTGACCGTCGCGCCCAGTTCCACCAGGGCGCCCCGTGCCGCGCTGACGCAGGACTTCTTCGACCGGCCGCCGCGAGAGGTCGCCCGCGACCTGATCGGCTGCGAGCTCCTGCACGACGGCGTCGGCGGCACGATCGTCGAGACCGAGGCCTACGAGCAGGACGATCCCGCCTGCCACGCGTTCATCGGCCGCACCGGCCGCACCGACGTCCTCTTCGGCCCGCCCGGCCTCGCCTACGTCTACCTCTGCTACGGGATCCACCGCATGTTCAACGTCGTCACCGATCGCGACGGGGTGGCGGCCGCGGTGCTGGTCCGCGCGCTCGTGCCCGAGCGCGGGCTCGAGGCGATGGAGCGTCGCCGCGGGGGAGGGAAGGCGCCGCGGGACCTCTGCTCAGGTCCCGGGAAGCTCTGCGAGGCGCTCGGAATCGACCTTCACCAGACGCGTTCCCCGGCCTGGGAGGCGCCGTTCGCGATGGCGGGCCGCGTGCCCGGGGAGGAGGAGCCCGAGATCGTCACGGGCCCCCGGATCGGGATCACGAAGGGAGCTGAGCTCCCCTGGCGCTACTGCCTCGCGGGGAGCCGGTACCTGTCTCAGCCGGCGGGCTGAAGCAGGTGGGGGTGGCGCCGGCCCGTGGGGACGGCGCCGCCGGTCCCGGGATCGGTGCCACCACCGGTGCCCGGATCCGGGGTGGGGGTGACGGGGTCCTCAGGGGCCGGGGTCTCCGGGACCACGGGCTCCTCGGGGACGGGCTCGGTCGGAACCTCCTCGACGGGCGGCACCGCGGTCGTGCCGCTCGGGTCGACGACCGGGGGAGCGACGGTGCCGGTCGCGCCGGCGTCGTCGACCTCCTTCCCTGCCTCGCGGGTGGCCTTGATGCCGTCCCAGGAGGTGACGATGTCGTGCCAGATGAGCGCCGGGATCGTGCCGCCGTCGACGGGCGAGCCGGCGAACTCGGTCAACATCGGCGTGGCTCCGTCGGGGTATCCGACCCAGACGGCGACGGTGATGTCCTCGTTGGCGCCGACGAACCAGGCGTCGGCGTTGTTGTCGGTGGTGCCGGTCTTGCCCCAGATGAAGTCGTCTCCGACCTGAGCGTTCTTGCCGGTGCCGCTGGTGACGACGGTGCGAAGGATGTCGCGGGCGGAGCCGGCGACATCCGGGTCGATGGCCTGCTCCTCGACCTTCTCGTTCTCGCCGGAGGCGCCCTCGGAGTCGGGAACCGGCTCCTGATCGCCGCCGTCGTCCTCGGCCGTGACCGACTTGATCGCGACCGGGCCGAGCCCGTTGCCGCGGCTCGCCTCGGTGCCGCTGATCAGCGTCCCGTCGTTGGCGACGGTGTTGTAGGCGTAGGCCATCTCCAGCGGGGTCACGCCGTGCTCGAGGCCGCCGAGGATCAGCGCCGGGTTGTCGTCGAGGCGGGATGAGATCCCGAGGTCGTGCGCGGTGTCGACGATGTCGTTGATGCCGACGTCGGTTCCCAGCTGCGCGTAGACGGAGTTGTCCGAGTACGTGGTCGCGGTCGCGATCGAGGCGCTGCCGAGGTAGTTGTCGTCGTAGTTGTTGACGCGGAACTTGTCCTCGATCTTCTTCTTCTGGCCGTTCTTGCCCCTGACGGTTGCCGTGAAGGGGATCGCGACGGGCTGGGAGGCGTACACCGTGTCCGGGGAGATCCCCTCCTTCAGCGCGGTGAGCAGCGTGAACGGCTTGAACGAGGAGCCCGGCTGCCGCTGGCCGTTCGTGGCCAGGTTGAAGGGGGCCTTGTCGAAGTCCTGGCCGCCGACCATCGCCATCACCTCGCCGCTGCCGTTGTCGATCGCGACGACGGCGGAGGTCGGGCCGAGGCCGGCGAGATGGCTGTCGACGGCCTGCTCGGCGGCGTCCTGCAGGTCGAGGTCGAGGGTGGAGGTGATCTTCAGCCCGCCTCCGAACGCCCGGCCGGCGCCGTAGCGGTCGACGACCTGCTGGCGCAGCCAGTCGGTGAAGTAGGGAGCCTTCGAGTCCTCGGTCGGGGTCTCGATCCGGGAGAGCACGGGGACCTCGCTGTCGAGCATCGTCTGGTACTGCTCGTCGCTGACCTCGAGCGTGTCCTGCTCGCGCATCTTCGCGAGCACGACGTTGCGCTGCGACTGCGCCGCATCGGGGTTCGTGACCGGGTCGTAGGCGGACGGCGAGGAGATCAGCGCCGCCAGCAGGGCGGCCTCCTCCGGTGCCAGCACCGAGGCGCAGCGGTTGCCGGGGTTGCCGCAACCCTCGTGCTCGGCGCCGAAGTAGGTCTTCGCGGCGGCCTCGACCCCGTAGGCGCCGTGGCCGAAGTAGATGTTGTTGAGGTAGTTGGTGAGGATCTTGTCCTTCGACCACTGGCGTTCGATCTGGTAGGCGAGCGCCGCCTCGCGGAGCTTCTGCAGCACGGTGCGGTCGCCCTGCGCCTCGAGCGCGTTCTTGACGAACTGCTGGGTGATCGTCGAGGCGCCCTGGACCGCGCCGCCGGCGACGATGTCCTGCTGCAGGGCGCGGGCGATGCCGAGGAAGTCGATCCCGCGGTGCTCGTAGAAGCGCTCGTCCTCGACCGCCACCACGGCCTGCTTGATGAGCGGGGAGATCTCGTCGGACTCGACGAGGACCCGCTTCTCGTTGCCGGTCAGGGTCGTCAGCACGGTCTTGCCGTCGGCCGCGTAGACGATCGAGTTCTGGGCCCGCTCGAACTGCGCCCTGGATTCGAAGCTGGGCAGGTCCTGCGCGACGGCCATCATCACGCCGAAGACCCAGGAGACGAGAGCGAGGAACGCGAGGCCGAGCATGACCAGCGCGATCCGGATCTTCTTCAGCTTCGGCTTCGGTGGCCCCGGCGGAGCCGAGCGGAGCTCCTCCGCCGGCGGAGGTCCTGCCGGTGGCGCGGTTGATCCGGGCCTTGAGCGCGTGCCTTCGGGCCTGACGCTTCTCGGCCCGCTTCGCCTTGCGCTCGAGGCCGCGCAGCCGCGCCTGCTCCTTGGCGAGCTCGGGGCCGCTCAGGCTGTCGAGATCGGGCGCGTCGTCGTCGCCGGCGTCGCCGGCGTCCGGCGTCGGCGATCTCGATCGGCTCCTCGGGCTCGGTCGGCTCTGCGGCGTCGGCCGGCCCGTCGCTCGCCTCGGGATCCGCAGCGGGCCTGCCGAGGCGCGAGGTGACGATGTGCGACGTCGGGATCGTCGTCGCGGGCGGGATCGCCGACGCCATCGACAGGCTCGTCGTCGGATCCCGTGTTGTCAGTGCCGCGTTTGGACATGGGTGCTGCAGGGGTGGGGGCGGGGCCTGTCGCGGGTGACCTCGTGCGGACCGTCCTGGTCGTCCTCGCTCCCTGAGATGGTGGAGCGGCCTTGGTCAGCCCCGACGCCTCTATGCGCCTCCGGGCGGTGCGTGAGTCTAGCATTGCCCCGATGCCGGATTCCGCCTCTCGGAGCCTCGTCGAGCCAGGTGGACTGACCATCGGCGCCGTCGACGTCCTGCCCGCCGGGGGCCTCGAGGAGCGCCTCGAGGAGGGTCGGCCGCTGCGCGTGAAGCTCGGGATCGACCCGACCGCGCCCGACATCCACCTCGGTCACGTCGTGGTGCTCGAGAAGCTCCGTCAGTTCCAGGCGGCCGGCCACACGGTCGTCCTGATCATCGGCGACTACACGGCCCGGGTCGGCGATCCGAGCGGGCGCTCGTCCCTGCGGCCCGTCCTGAGCGACGAGGAGATCGCCGCGAACGCGGCGACCTTCCAGTCCCAGGCCTTCAAGGTCCTCGACCCGGAGCTGACCGAGGTCAGGTTCAACTCGGAGTGGCTCGACATGCCGAGCGCGGAGCTGTTCGCCCTCGCCCGGCGGTTCACGGTCGCCCGCCTGCTCGAGCGCGACGACTTCACGAAGCGCATGGCGGCCGCCGAGCCGATCTCGCTGCTCGAGCTCCTCTACCCGGTGCTCCAGGGCTACGACTCCGTCGCCGTCGAATCCGACATCGAGCTCGGCGGGACCGATCAGAAGTTCAACCTCCTGTTCGGCCGCGACGTCCAGGGCTCGTTCGGGATGCGCCCGCAGCTCGTGATGACGATGCCGATCCTGCCCGGCACCGACGGGGTGCGGAAGATGAGCAAGTCCTACGGCAACCACATCGGCGTCACCGAGCCCGCAGCCGAGATCTTCGGCAAGGTCATGAGCGTCCCCGACGCCGCCCTCGGGAGCTACTGGAAGCTGCTGCTCGGCGAGGAGCTCGATCCCGAGCGCAAGCCGATGGACGCGAAGGAGGAGCTCGCGCGGCGGCTCTGCGATCGCTTCGCGGGCCCGGGAGGCGGGGAGGAGGGCCAGGCTCACTTCAACCGGGTCCATCGCGAGCACTCCGTCCCCGACGACATCCCCGAGCTCTCGATCGGCGAGGGGGACCCCGTTCACCTGCCCGCGCTGATCCGCGACGGCTTCGACATGAGCGCCGGCCAGGCACGGCGCCTGATCGCCGATGGCGCCGTCCGCATCGATGACGACCGCGTTGCCGCCGACCGCCTCGACGTCCCCCGCGAGGAGCTGACGGGGCGCGTGATGCGAGTCGGCAAGCGGCGCTTCGCTCGGCTATCCTGATCCGTCCCCAGTGGCTGCGGAGCCGCCGGCGAGAGGCCCTCGACAAGTTGCGGGCAGATCGCTATAGTCCTCCGCCGCCCTCCGGGGCAGCCGATCCCGCCCGGGAATCCCCCGGCCGGAATCGCGACGGTCTTTGAAAACTGAACAGCGCATGTATCAGAGAGATTCGTCTCTCAGATGCATCGAGTCCGACCCGGTTTCGTCGCCAGTGGCGAGATCGGGCCATATAAATGAAACCTGTCATGTGGCCGGTTACCTGTGTAGGTCGCCGGCCAGTCAAGCCAAGACATGACAACTCTCAGTAAGACAGAGGAGCCTCGCAACATTGACCCGTTGCGGGGATTGAAACCCCTCGAGTCATTTTTTACGGAGAGTTTGATCCTGGCTCAGGACGAACGCTGGCGGTGTGCTTAACACATGCAAGTGGAGCGACGAACCAGAGCTTGCTCTGGGGCAGAGCCGCGAACGGGTGAGTA
>CAVUFM010000018.1:0-142500 GCA_963740845.1 uncultured Solirubrobacterales bacterium | reverse complement strand
CATGGGCAGGCTGAAGCGAGGGTAAGACCTCGTGAAGGGCCGAACCGACCTACGTTGAAAAGTGGGCGGATGACCTGTGGATAGGAGTGAAAGGCTAAACAAGCTCGGAGATATCTGGTTCTCTCCGAAATATATTTAGGTATAGCCTCCAGAATATGTGCGTTTCGGCCGTAGAGCACTGTTTGGCTTAGGGGCCCTACCAGGTTACCGACGTCAGGCAAACTCCGAAGACCGTTTCGTTTCATCTGGGGAGTCAGTGTGTGGGGGATAAACTCCATACGCGAGAGGGAAACAGCCCAGATCACCAGCTAAGGACCCAAAGTACTGGCTAAGTGGACAACGATGTCCGAATGCATAGACAACCAAGAGGTTGGCTTAGAAGCAGCCATCCTTGAAAGAGTGCGTAATAGCTCACTGGTCAAGTGTTCGGGCGCGGAGAATGTAACGGGGCTCAAGCCAGTCTCCGAAGCTGTGAACTTGAACCGCCTGCGGGTGGTTCGAGTGGTAGGAGAGCGTTCCCAGAGCAGTGAAGCGGGCGCGGAAGCGATCCCGTGGAGGTCTGGGAAGTGAGAATGCCGGCATGAGTAGCGCAAGAGAGGTGAGAATCCTCTCCACCGATAGTCCAAGGTTTCCTGAGTAAAGTTCGTCTGCTCAGGGTTAGTCGGGACCTAAGGCGAGGCCGAAAGGCGTAGTCGATGGCCAACGGGTTGATATTCCCGTACCGCGTCGCAACCGCTATGACCAATGGGGTGACGGGGAAGGCTAAGGGAACCCAGGCGATGGTTGTCCTGGGGTAAGCATGTAGTCAGTCGCGATAGGCAAATCCGTCGCGGCGTTCACACGAGATGCGATACCAGCTGGCTTGACCGCCGGCGAGTCCCTGAAGCCATGCCCCCTAGAAAACCCTCTAGGCAGGTTGCTCGCGCCCGTACCGAGAACCGACACAGGTGGACTACTAGAGAATAGTAAGGTGAGCGAGATAACCCACGTTAAGGAACTCGGCAAAATCGTCCCGTAAGTTCGCGAGAAGGGACGCCTCAATAGGGTGAAGCCACTAGCTGGTGAAGCCCGAAGAGGCCGCAGTGACTAGTTCCAACCGACTGTTTACCAAAAACACAGGCCTCTGCTAAGTCGCAAGACGATGTATAGGGGCTGACGCCTGCCCGGTGCCGGAAGGTTACGCGGAGCGGTTAGCGCCTTGAGCGCGAAGCTGTGAAGCTAAGCCCCGGTAAACGGCGGCCGTAACTATAACGGTCCTAAGGTAGCGAAATTCCTTGTCGGGTAAGTTCCGACCTGCACGAATGGCGCAACGAGTTGGAAGCTGTCTCAACGTGGGGCTCGGTGAAATTAGAGTCTCGGTGAAGATACCGAGTACCCGTGGCTAGACGGAAAGACCCCGTGAACCTTTACTGCAACTTGATATTGGAGTCTGGGGCTTCTCGCTCAGGATAGGTGGGAGGCTTCGACCCAGTGACTTCGGTCGCTGGTGAGCCAACCTTGAGATACCACCCTTGGTGTTCTGGGCTTCTAACACATCGCCGTAATCCGGGATGTGAACAGTGTCAGGTGGGCAGTTTGACTGGGGCGGTCGCCTCCTAAAGAGTAACGGAGGCGCCCAAAGGTTCCCTCAGCACGGTCGGAAATCGTGCGAAGAGTGTAAACGCATCAAGGGAGCTTGACTGCGAGACCGACGGGTCGAGCAGGTACGAAAGTAGGGGTTAGTGATCCGGCAGTAGCAAGTGGAAGTGCTGTCGCTCAACGGATAAAAGGTACTCCGGGGATAACAGGCTTATCGAGCCCAAGAGTCCACATCGACGGCTCGGTTTGGCACCTCGATGTCGGCTCGTCGCATCCTGGGGCTGGAGTAGGTCCCAAGGGTTGGGCTGTTCGCCCATTAAAGCGGTACGCGAGCTGGGTTCAGAACGTCGTGAGACAGTTCGGTCCCTATCTGCCATGGGCGCTGGAGAATTGAGAGGAGTCATCCTTAGTACGAGAGGACCGGGATGAACGGGCCGCTGGTGTATCTGTTGTCCTGCCAAGGGCATCGCAGATTAGCTACGCCCGGATCGGATAACCGCTGAAGGCATCTAAGCGGGAAGCCGACCTCAAGATGAATTCTGCCATTCCTTCGAGGAAGTAAGACCCCTGATAGACCATCAGGTTGATAGGCCGACTGTGTACGTGCAGTGATGCACTCAGCAGATCGGTACTAATGGGTCGAGGTCTTGACGTTTTTCTTTACCTGTCCAATCGATCGATCCTTCGGGTTCGATCACCGGACGAATGGCCTGCGTGCAGTTTTCAAGCCTCGCCGGACGGCGGGGCGCGGTCGGTTCGCCGGCAGCGCCCTCGCGGACCCGGTTAATTTGGTGGCAATAGCGAGGGAGATACACCTCTTCCCATTCCGAACAGAGACGTTAAGCCCCTCAGCGCCGATGGTACTTGGTGGGAAACCGCCTGGGAGAGTAGGTCGCCGCCAGTCTTATATGACCGATTCCGAGCCGTATGTGCCCT
Source organism: uncultured Solirubrobacterales bacterium (assembly GCA_963740845.1). Lineage (GTDB taxonomy): Bacteria > Actinomycetota > Thermoleophilia > Solirubrobacterales > 70-9 > RHKX01. The sequence goes on along the minus strand of CAVUFM010000018.1, from coordinate 139,986 downwards.
GCGCCATGCGGCTCGTCGTCGTTCTGGGGCGCCAGTGATCGGAAGTAGGTCCTGAAGCTGGTCCAGCCCGGGGATGTCGCTCGGCGTGGGGACGTCGGGCAGGTCGATGTTCGGGATCGACCCGAGCTGCTCCAGGAGCCCTTGGACGCTGTCGTCGCCAGGCAGCGCCTGCAGCGCGGTGATCAGCGTCCCGACCGGAGCGTGCTCGGCGAGATAACGAAGGATCTCCTCGTCGATGCCATCGATCCGACCCGCGGCGGCGGCATCGTCGACCGCTCGAACGAGTCCTGCCCGCACAGCGTCGTTGATGTCGTCATCGCTGATCTCGTTGCGTTCAGCGAACTGCTGCGTGGCCTCCTCGTCGGCGAGTACAAGCGCCAGCTCCTCCCGGTCCACTCCGAGCTCGCACGCGGCGCCATCCAGGGACGAGAGGGCGATGGCTTCGAACAGGGGCCGGCTGGAGTCTGTGGCGGACTCCCTCTGCTCGCAGGGATCTGCCACGCCGGTCGGGTCGTACGTCGCCCCGCCGAAGGCCAGGTAGACCCCGATCAGGCCGATCGACGCGGCGAGGGCGATCAACGGTGCTTTGAGATGAGGGCTCACTCAGGCGGCCTCGGGGTCGGTTGCGCGGAGCCGGGCGATCGGGATCAGGGCCAGAAGGGCGAATGCGGCCGCTCCGAGGAAGGGAAGGCTGAAGGCGTTGACAGCGCCACGTTCGATCTGGTCCTGGATTTCGCCCTCGAGCCGATCGAGCTCTTCCGTCTCATCGTCGGTGCCGACCTCGTCGAACGCCGGTCCGACCCTTGGCAGGCGGCCGTCCGCTGCTTCGATCTCAGTCGAGATGTTCTGGGCGAGCGCGACCTTCGTCTCGGTGGAGAGCGACGAGTCCAGCAGCAGCGATGCGCTGGACTGCTCCGCGTGAGAGCGCTGAGTCTCGAGCTGCCAGGAGAGCAGCGGCGCCAGGAGAAGGATCCCGACCACGATGCCCGCGTGCCGTGCCGCGATCGTCGCGGCTGCTCGGGAACCGCGTGGATCATTGCCGCCGACGGCGGCGAGGGTGAGGACGGGCAGGGCGAGCGCAAGGCCCACTCCGATCAGGACCTGCGGCTGCAGCGTCAGCGCCCAGCTCGCTCCGGGAAGGACGCCGAGAGCGGCAAGCCCGCCCGCGATGGCGATCCCGCCCGCCAGCGCCGCCGAGAGGGGAGGGCCGGCGCGGTCGATCAACCAGCGTGCCGCGAATGCCGCGGCGGGGATGACCGAGATGGTCGCGGCCGCTGCGAGTGGGGACAGCGCGAGCCCCTCGGTCAGGAGGATCACGAGCAGGAACAGCGCCGCCGTCAACCCGGCTGAGAGGAGCGCGAGAGCGACCTCCGGTCTCAGATCCTCTGCACCGCGAGGCCCCGGCTCAGGGGGACCCGAGCTCGCAACGAACGCGAACGGGAGGAGGAGGACGAGTGGGATCTGCAGGTAGAAGATCGCCTGCCACGAGAGGATCTCCGTGAGGATGCCTCCCGCCGCCGGGCCCACCGCAACGCCGATCGTCGCCGCGCCGGCCCAGACGGGGACGGCGCGTTGGTGGCTGCCCTTGATTCGAGCCAGCTCCTCGATGGCGCAGGCGATCGCGAGCGAGCCACCGAGCGCCTGGATGACGCGCATCACGATCAGCGACGACTCCGAGGCCGCCGAGGCGCAGGCCAGTGAAGCGGCGCAGAAGATCAACGAGACCGATTCCCCAGCCCCGCTGCGGCGAACTGCTCCTGGCCAGCTTCACCGAGGGGACGATCGCGATGGCCAGCGCCAGGTTGAAGGCAGTCAGCACCCAGGAGACGCCGAAGACCGTGCCGTCGAACTCCTGCAGGATGTCCGGAAGTCCCAGGGTGACGATCGACGAATCTGCGAGGACGACGCCCACGGATGTGGCGAGCGCGACCGTTCGTGCCCGGGAGCCGGTCGAGGCGAAGTCCGATCTCATGTCCTCCCTCACCCGGGAAGCTTCTCAGGGTTCGCGGAGGCGCGATCGTCCTCGACGGTCTCGGCCGAGCCGAACCCCTTCCCCGGCCAGGCACTGAGATCGCCGACGAGGGAGATCAGAGCCGGCGCGAGGAGGCTGCGTACGACGAGAGAATCGATGAGAAGGCCGGTCGCCAGCATGAACGCCAGCTCGTGGAACGGCCGAAGCGGGACGATCGCAAGCAGCGAGAAGCTGAGGGCGAGGATCAGGCCGGCGATGGTGATCGCCGAGCTCGCCCTTGCCCCGGCGACCGCGACCGCCCGCCGCAGCGGGAGCTCACGCGCCTCGGCCCAGACGCGGCCGACGAGGTAGACGTTGTAGTCGGAGCCGAGCGCGATCAGCAGGACGATCCCCGCGAAGGGAACGAAGAAGGTCAGCTCGCCGTAGTCGAGTAGGTCCTGGAAGACCAGCACCGTGAGGCCGAGGCTCGCGCCGAGCGCGAGCACGCTCGTCGCCACGAGATAGAGCGGCGCGACCAGCGCGCGGAGGAACACCGCAAGCACGACGAAGACCGCGAGGGCGGCCAGCGGGAGGATGCGGGCCAGGTCGGATTCGGTCTCGACCACGGTCTCGGCCGCGAGCGCGGTGTCCCCGGCGAGGCTGGCCTTCGCATCCGGCAGCCCCGAGGAGGAGACGATCCGGTCGAGATCGTCCTGCAGCAACGTGGCGGTGTTGACGGCGCGGCCGCCGAGCGGGTTGACGTCGAGGACCAGCAGGTAGCGAACGGCATCACCGGTCGGAGACGCCACCGCGCCGAGATCCACGATCAGGACCCGGGAGCGTCCCGGGTCCGATCACCGCGGCCACGTTGCTTCGACTGGCGAGGCGACTCTGGAGCGCGTTGAGCTCCTGTCTGCCGCTCGGTGATCCCCTCGCCCTCGACGAGAACCATGGTCGGCGAGACTGCGCCGGGCTCGAAGCCCTTCCGGGCCTCCGCCGAGCGCTCCTCGGGTCGGAGAATCCGAAGGCAGCCCGCTGATCAGCGTGTTCGCAAGCTCCATCTTCCCCACCAGCAGGCTCAGCGCGATCAGCGGCATCGCGGTGAGCGTCGCCGTCAACGCGGGACGCGCGGTGGGCAGCCGAAGGAGCGACGTGCGCAATGCGCCCATCCGTCAGCAGCCATCTGGGCCTTCTTCTCGCAGCCCGCCCGGAGCGTCCCGGCCAGAGAATCCGTTCGCCCGCGAGAGCGAGCACCGCAGGGACGAACGTCGTGACGACGGCGAGCGCCACCAGCACGGCGAGCGCGGTGCCCGGGCCGAACGCGCGGAAGAAGCCGAGCTGGGCGACCACCAGCACGGCGGAGGCGGCAGCGACGGATATCGCCGCCGTGAAGACGGTGGGAAGCAGGTCCGCCGTCGTCCGCTCGGCGGCCTCGGCGGCCTCGGTCCCATCCTGGATGTAGCCGCGGAACCTCGAGATGAAGAAGATCGTGTAGTCGGTGACGATCCCGAAGAGCAGGGCGACCATCACCGGTTCGACCTCCTCGGGGACCGAGATCCCGACCAGCTGGCCGACGCCACCGATCGCATGGATCGCGACGAGGTAGGTGATCGCGACGGTCGCGAGGTTCGCGATCGGGGCCCCGACGGCCCGGTAGTGGAGCCCGACCGCGAGGGTGATCAGCAGCACCGTCGCGAGCTCGACCAGCGGGAGCGCATCGGAGATGGCGTTCGACCTGCTCGGCTCTGGCCGGCACCGCTCCGGTCAGCCCGACCTTCCCGTCCGAGCCGCGGTTGATCTGCTCCGTCGATCAGCGTCCTGGGCCGTCTCCGTCTGCTCCTCGGGTCCGACGTCGACGGGGAAGAAGAGGTAGGTGAGCGCCGTCGTCGGCCGGCCGATGCCTCCGGCGAGCGAGAGCCTCCCGCCGCTGACGTCGGTCACCGGAAGGGCGAAGCGGATGTCCTCGGCGCCGGGGATGAGGCCTCGAGTGATTCGGACCGCGCGGTCGTAGATCCGCGATTCGGCCTGCGCGCGAGAATCCGCGCGCGTTGCGCTGGACGATCACGGTGCGGCTCAGCACCGGGAACTCGAACAGCTCGATCGATCGCTCCTCCGTGTCGATGGCACCGGCGTCGTTGGCGACCAGATCTCCGAGCGATCCCGTCTGCGCGGACTTGATGTCGGGCAGCAGCGTGACCGCGAGGACCGTGGCCACCAGCCAGCGCGATCACGACGAGAATGCGGCCGCGCACGACGACACGGGCGAACGACGCGGCGAATCCGCTCCTGCTCTTCTCCGGTCCGGCCGCCTTCACCGGACATAGCATCGTCAATCATGGCCACGCAAGCGCCACGCCCTCTCGACTCCGAGCGAGTCCCGCTCGAGGAGATCGTCCGTCTGCTCGCCGAGGAGGTGGGACCCCGGCGCCCGACCGGCGACGGGCGAACGGCGGGCTGCGGAGCTGCTGCGGGCCCGCCTGCGGGCTGCCGGACTCGATGCGGAGATCGAGCCGTTCCGCGGCTACCCGACGTTCGCGCTGCCCGTTCGCGCGTGACGATGGGGGCGGCGATCGCACCGGAGCTGCTGCCCCGCGATCGCGTCCTCGCGCGCTCAGTGCTCGCCGCGCCTCGCCCTCCTCGCCCTGGCGACCGAGGGCTCGCTCCGGCGGACCCCGCTGAGCGACCTCCTCTCGCGCCGGCCGAGCGGCAACGTCGTCGCGACGATCGAGCCGCAGGCTGAGCGCCGAGCGGACGCTGTGCCTGATGGCCCACTACGACACCTCACGCAGCGGCCTGATGTTCCACCCGCGGGTGGTGGGCTGGATGAACCGCTGGATCGGCCTCAACAGCGCCCTCGTGATCGCCGGGGCGCTCGGCGAGCCGCTCGCGCCGCGCAGCCGCAGGATCCGCCGGGCGCTGCGAGCCGGGCGCGCCGTTCTCGGCGCCGGCCTCGGGATCCTCGCCGAGCGCGAGCTTCGCGGCGTCGACGTGCCGGGAGCCAACGACAACGCCTCAGGCGTCGCGGTCGTCGCGGCGCTCGCATCCGAGCTCGCCGCGAGCCCGCCCCGAACCACCCGCGTGGTCATCTGCCTGACCGGCTGCGAGGAGGCGGGAACGCTCGGCTCCCAGGCGTTCCTCGACCGTCATGACACCGACGGCTGGATGTTCCTGAACGTCGACAACGTCGGCGGCGGGGGCTCGGTCCGCTACCTGCGTCGCGAGGGAGTGATCACCCGCTGGGACGCCGACGCCGGGCTGATCCGGGCCGCCCAAGCGGTCGCTCGCTCGGATCCCGGTCTGCGAATGGCCGCCGAGGACGCCCCGGCCGGGCCTCACCTACGACTCGAGCCCGGTCCACGCCCGCGGCGGCCGCGCGCTCACCCTCAGCGTCCAGGACGGCTTCATCCCCAACCTCCATCTCCCGAGCGACACCACGGCGAACCTCGAGATCGAGAGCGTCGGCAGGACCCTCGCGGCCGCCCGCGGCATCGTCTCCGCCGTCGACTCGGGGGTCGCCGACGGGGGGGCCCGGTGAGCGCACGGAACGGGCGTGAGGCGGCGCCTGCGCCGACTCCGCAGGCTCGCGTCCCCGAGCGAGCGCACGGTCCTCCGGGCCTTTCGCTGGCTCACGGCGCTGGCGATCGTCGTCGCGAACGTCGTCGGCACCGCGATCGTCTTCACCCTGCTCGTCTGGGTGATCCCATCGGGCACCGACGACGCCGACACGATCGTGAACCTGATCCTCGCGGCCTCCTACGTCGGCCTCGCTGCCACGTTGGGGATCGTCTGGGCCATGCGCCGGGTCGGCCCCGGTCGCCGGTGGGTCGAGAACGAGCGCCATCGCCCGCCGACCGAGGAGGAGCAGCTCTCGATCCTGCGGGCGCCGCTCAGCGTCTCCTTCGGGGTCGCGTTCGGGTGGTTCCTGGCGGCGTTCCTCTTCGGCGGGTACAACTCGTTCGCCTCGCTCGAGCTCGGCGCTCGGGTGTTCGTCACCGTCCTGCTGGCGGGCCTGGCGACCGGGCAGATCGCCTACCTGCTGACGGAGTGGCTGCTCCGGCCGGTCTCCGCTCGAGCGCTGGCGGAGCGGCCGCTCGAGGATCCGGCGCTGCCGGGGGTGGCGGCGCGGACGATGTTCACCTGGGGTCTCGCGTCCGGGGTTCCGATGCTCGGCCTCGTGATCCTCGGCGTGTCGGTCCTGATGGGCCAGGACCTCACCTCCGAGCAGCTCGCGGTCGCCGTCCTGGCGCTGACCGGAACCGCGCTCTTCGTCGGCTTCCTCGCCACCTTCATCGCCGCGCGGGTCACGGCGGACCCGATCGTCTCGGTCAGGCATGCGGTTGCCGAGGTCGCGGGCGGCGACCTCGACGTCGAGGTCCCCGTCTACGACGGCAGCGAGCTCGGCATGCTCCAGAGCGGCTTCAACCAGATGGTCAGCGGGCTGCGCGAGCGCGAGCGGATCCGCGACATCTTCGGGCGGCACGTCGGCGAGGACGTCGCGCGGGAGGCGCTGGAGCAGGACGGGGAGTTCGCCGGCGAGACGCTCGAAGTCGCGGTGATCTTCGTCGACATGACCGGCTCCACCGAGCTCGCCGCCACCCACGAGCCGACCGAGGTCGTCGACCTGCTGAACGAGTTCTTCGGGGTCGTGGTCGAAGCGGTGGACTCCCATGGTGGTTGGATCAACAAGTTCGAGGGGGACGCCGCGCTCGCCGTCTTCGGGGCTCCCGCCGAGCTGGACGACCCGGCGGGGCCGCGCTTGCGGCCGGTCGCGAGATGGCCGAGCAGGCTTGCGGCTGAGGTGACGGACGTCGAGGCCGGGATCGGGGTCTCCTACGGCGAGGTCGTCGCGGGGAACATCGGCGGCGCCAAGCGCTTCGAGTACACCGTGATCGGCGATGCGGTCAACGAGGCGTCGCGGCTCTGCGACCTCGCCAAGGAGAAGGGGGTCGCGCTCCTTGCGTCGGGTGCCGCCGTCGAGGCGGCCGGCGAGGAGGAGTCGAAGCGCTGGAGGGAGGGGGAGGAGGTGGAGCTTCGCGGCCGCTCGCGGGCGACCAGGATCGCTTCCCCGGAGGAGAGCGCCTAGCGGGAGCGGTGCTCAGCGGGGCGAGATCGCGTCGCGGCGCTCGCGCGGCCAGTCCCAGCTCATCGGCTGAGCGGGCTCGCAGTCGCCGCGGCGACGCGCGGACTGGCGGCGGGACTCCCGGCGCTCCCGGTGGACCGAGAGCTTGTGGCCGGTCTCCTCGCGAGCCGGCGAGGCCCCGCCGGGTCCTTCCTCGAGGCCGTACTGGCCGAGGGTCAGGACGTCGATGGCCAGGTCCACCCGATCGGCGATGCGATTGAGCACCGTGGTGGCCCGGGCCTTGCTGTTGTTTCTTGCGCTGTTCACGGTTCCCAAGGTATGCATGGTGCCGGACGTACACACGTTCGTGCAAGGGATCTTGCAAGAAGGCCCCCGAAACGCGTGTTCGGCAGGGCTTTCATCGGCCGCGGCGCCCGAATGAGTGAGCCGCGGGCAGAACCGCGTCGAGATCTGCAAGCGTCTTGCCGGTCTCGCGATCGGGCGCCGGCTCGATGCTGCGGACCTCGGCCAGCGGCAGGTCGGGTCGTTCGAGCCGCTCGACCCCGGTCGCGACGACGTTGATGACGCCCTCGCGCCGCTCGAGCCTGCCGGCGACCGTGACGAGCGATGCGGTGCGGACCGTGAGCCGGTCCCGCTCGTAGACGGGCGGCAGCACGATCACGTTGGCGACCCCGCTCTCGTCCTCGATCAGCAGGAACATCACCCCCTTGGCCGTCGCCGGGCGCTGACGGGCGACCAGCAGCCCGGCCACGTGGAGGGAGCTGCCGTCGGGGATCCGCTCGAGGTCGGCGCAGGTGACCGTCCCCTCGCGCAGATCCGGCCGCAGCAGGCTCAGCGGGTGCTCGCCGAGCGAGATGCCGCTCGAGCCGTACTCGGCCATCACCCGCTCCCAGGGCGTCTGCTCGGGGAGGGCCGGCGCCGCCGGGAGCGGCAGCGACAGCGCGAGCTGCTCGCCCGAGCCGTCCCGGCGTCGCTCCGCCCCCCGCGCCACCCCGAGCCGCCAGAGCGGGCTGCGTCGCGGGTCGACCGGCTCGTTCAGTCCATCCCATCCTCGGCGCCGATCGCCGCGCAGGCCCCGGCCCAGGCGAGCCGCTCGAGCCCGTCGCGCGAGGCGCCCGAGCGCGAGGCGAGTCCGGCCAGGTCCTCGTAGGGGCCGCCGCGCTCACGCTCGCCGACGACGGCGGCGGCGTCGTCGGCGCTCAGCCCCTTGATGTAGCCGAGGCCGATGCGGACGGCGCAGGTCTCCCGCTCGCTCGGTACCCGCCGATCTCGACCGCGCACTGCGACCCCGCTCAGCGTTGACATCCACGACCCCCAGCACCTCGATCCCGCGCCGCTGCGCCTCGTGGACGAGCGCGTCGGGCGGGTAGAAGCCCATGGGCTGCTCGTTCAGCAGCGCGCAGAGGAACTCGGGGCCGTAGTGGACCCGCAGCCAGGTCGATTGGTAGGCGAGCAGGCCGAACGCCGCCGCGTGCGACTTCGGGAAGCCGAAGCCGGAGAAGCCCTTGATCTGGTCGAAGACCCGCTCGGCCACCTCGAGGTCGACCCCCTTGGCCGACCGCTCCCTCGACGAAGCGCCCGCGGTAGCCGCGCAGCGCGGCGTCGGAGCGCTTGCGGCTCATCGCCCGCCGCAACCCCTCGGCCTCGCCGGCGCTGAAGCCCGAGAGCGCCATCGCGACCTGGATCACCTGGTCCTGGAAGACGATCGCCCCGAGCGTGTCGGAGAGGATCGGCTCGAGCGAGGGGTGCTCGTAGGGCACCGCGTAATCGGGGTCCTCGCGCAGCGCCTTCTTGCGCTCGAGGTAGGGGTGGACGGCGCCGCCCTGGATCGGCCCCGGCCGCACGAGCGCCACCTGCACGGTCAGATCCTCGATGTTCTCCGGCCGCGAGCGCGGGAGCATCTGCATCTGCGCGCGGCTCTCGATCTGGAAGACCCCGGTGGTCTCCGCGGCCCGGATCTTCCGGTAGACCTCCTCGTCGTCGAGCGGGATCCGCGAGAGGTCGATCCGCTCGTTCCGGACCCGGCCGATCTCGGTCACCGCGCGTTCGACCGCCGAGAGCATCCCCAGTCCCAGCAGGTCGATCTTCAGGAAGCCCGCGTCCGCGCAGGAGTCCTTGTCCCACTGGGCGATCTGCCGGCCCTCCATCGCGGCCGGCACGACCGGGCAGAGCTCGTTCAGCGTCCGCGTGGAGAGCACCATCCCGCCGGGGTGCTGGGAGGGGTGGCGGGGCAGCCCGTAGGCCTCCTCCATCAGCCGCGCGAGCACCACCCAGCGCTCGGAGGAGGCGCGCTGGGCGCCGATCGCCTCGGCGATCTCCGGAGTTGAATGCCGCGCTCGGGGTCGATGATGTCCGCGCTGCCGTCGCGATCTGGAACCGATGGGACTCCGGCGCGGCTCCGGCGGCTCGTAGGAGGCGAAGGGGCTGATCGCGCGGGCGACGCGCTCGATCTCCCCGGGCGGGAGCCCGAGCGCCTTGCCGAAGTCGCGGACCGCGCCCTTGGCGCGATAGGTGGGAAAGGCGGCGACGAGCGCGGAGCGGTCGGTCCCGTAGCGCTCGTGGATCCGCGGGATCAGCCGCTCGCGGATGTCGCGGGGGAAGTCGAGGTCGATGTCGGGAGCGTCGGTGATCTCGTCGTTGAGGAAGCGGCCGAGGAAGAGGCCCGCCTCGATCGGGTCGACGTGCGAGAGGCCGGTCAGGTAGCAGACGACCGAGGAGACGCTCGAGCCCCTGCCCCGGCCCGGCGGCAGGAGCGACCTGGCGCTGTCGGGTCCGCGGACCTCGACGGCGACGTCGCGGGCGAGCTCGAGCAGATCGCGGTGGAGGAGGAAGAAGCCCGAGAGCCGGAGCTTCGCGATCACCCGCAGCTCCTCGGCGAGCCGGCGGTCGGCCTCGGCGCGGTGCGGGCTGCGGTCGAAGCGCTCCCCGAATCGCGCCCGGCAGGCTTCGGCGAGCCGGCGGTCGGCGGTGCCGTCCTCCGAGCCCGGGTAGGCGTAGCCGAGGTCGCGGTTGAGGTCGAAGCGGAGCCGCTCGGCCAGCCGCGCGGTCTCGGCGACGGCGTCGGGGTGCTCGGCGAAGCGCGCCGCCTGGCGGCCGGGCTCGACCATCGCCGCCGAGCCGTTCCCGCGGCGGTCGGGCTCGGTCGACTCGAGCGTGCCGCCGAGCCGGACCGCGACCAGCGCGTCCTGGAGCGCCGCCCGGCGCCGATCGTGGGCGTGGACGTTGCCGGTGGCGACGCAGGGGACCCCCAGCAGCTCCGCCAGCTCGGCGAGCCGGCGGTTGCGGGCCCGGTCCCCGCGCCAGAAGGGGCGCTGCAGCTCCACCCGGAAGTGGTCGGGGCCGAACGCGCCCGCGAGCCGCCGGCCGAGCCGCTCGGCCCTGCCGTTCTCCCCGCGCGCGATCCGGCCGGCGAGGGCGCCGTCGCGAGCGCAGCCGGAGAGGCAGACGAGCCCCTCGGAGTGGCGGATGAGCTCCCCGAGCGTGACCGTCGGCGGGACCGGCTCCTGCGGCCGCTCCCGGGTCCCGGCGTGCGCGGCCGTGAGCAGCCGGCAGAGGTTCGCGTAGCCCGAGGCGTCCTCGACCAGCAGCGTCACGTGGAAGCCGCCGGGCGGGCAGCTCTCGCGGCGCGCGGGCGAGTGGACCGGGGGAGGGGCGCCCGGCTCGAGCACGGTCAGCTCGGCGCCGGTGATCGGCCGTACGCCCTGGCTCTCGCAGGCCTTCGCGAACTCCATCGACCCCCAGATGCCGTCGTGGTCGGTCAGCGCCATCGCCTCGCAGCCGAGCTCGGCCGCTCGGATCGCCAGCTCGTCCGGGCTCGAGGCGCCGTCGAGGAACGAGAAGGCCGAGTGGGCGTGGAGCTCCACGTACCGGGTCGGTGGGCGTCCCGCGGTCATCTCTGCTCGAACCACCCGCCCGCGGCGAGGTCGTGGAAGACGACGGTGCAACGGCCGTCCTCGAGGACGAGCTCGAGGTAGTGCCGGCGCAGCGGGTCGCTCGTCCACCAGCGATCCTCGACGAGCCACTCCTCGCGGATCGACTCCACCCTGCGGCCGGCGACGGAGGCGGGGCGCGTTCCCTCCATCCGCACGTGGGTGGCGCGCGGCGCGTACAGGCCTCCCTTCCCTTTCCCCAGCCGTCTCCGCTGCCCGGCGGTCATTCGTTGTACGGCGCGAGCGCCGCCCACCGTTCGGGAACCCGCGAGCCCGGATCGACCTCGAGCACCCGCAGGACCGCGTCCCGTCCGGCGCTCGCGCGGACCTGCCGCACCGCCTCCGCGAGTCGCTCGCGCCTGCGCTCGGCGGGATCCCTGGTCAGCGATCCCTGCTCGCCGCCGCCGGGAGCGAGCTCGAGCGCACGCAGGGCGAGCGTGACCGCGGGCGCGTTCAGGTCCGCGAGCCGCGGCCGCAGCGCCAGCCCGAGCCGCTCCGCCGAGGAGGAGGCGCTGCGCATGGCGGCGCGCGCCGTCCAGCTCCCACCGCCGACGAGGCGGGCCTCCAGCCGCAGGGAGCGGATCGCCCGGCCGTCCCGGCGCGGGTCGGCGAGCAGCCGCTCGATCAGCATGTCGAGGGCGCGGTCGAGCTGGGTCCCGTAGGCGGCCTCGGGGAGGCCGATCACCTGGATGAGCTCCTCGTGCGGGCGACGCGGCCGCAGCGGCGAGTCCCCGCCTGAGGCGAGGTCGCGGGCGCGCAGGCCGAGGGCGCCGAAGCGGTCGGCGACGGCGACGCGCGGGAGCGCGGCGAGGTCGCCGAGGGTGCGGACCCCGAGTCGCTCGAGCGTGCCGACGAGCCGGCCGCCGGGGTCGCCTCCCTCCGAGCGCAGGCGCCCGTCGAGGAGCGCGACCGGCAGCGGCGCCAGGAAGGCGCCCTCGCTCCCCGGGGAGACGACCCGGGGGACGCGGCGGCGGCGGGCGGGGGAGGTGCTTGCGGCGGCGAAGGCGCAGAAGCGCGTCGCGGCGCCGGCGAGGCGTGCGGGGCGGGAGATCGCGCTCCCGGCGCGGATCAGGACGTCCTCCCGGCGCGGTCCCCAGAGCGAGCGCAGCCCGTCGAGCGCGAAGAAGGCCTCGCCCGGCCGGTCGCTCTCGACCTCGGCTCCGACCCCCTCCAGCCCGCGCAGCACCTGCTCCCAGTCGGCGGCGGCGGCGCCGGGGTCGGGCGGCACGAGGGCGAGCCGCGGGCAGCGCCCGAGCGCCTCGGAGACCGGCATCCCGGGGCGGATGCCGAACGCCTCGGCCGCTCCCCCGACCTCGCCGACGGACTGCTCGCGGCCGGGCTGCGGGGCCAGGGCAACGGGCTCTGTCAGCATCTCCCGTCGATCACCGATGGCAGCAAGGAGCGAGAACCGAGGGATGAGCACCGCGCCGACGAACAGGGGAGACGAACACATGTTCGCCTACCGTATCGAACGGTTCAAGGGACCCCGGGGACCGGCTTCAGCAGCCGTGATTGCTCTGGTCGTCTTCGCGTTCGCGCTGATCCTCGCCGGCTGCGGCGACTCGGGCGACTCCGGCGGTGACGGTGACCGGCACCGACGCGACGACCGCCGCCGACGCCGCCGACGTCGCGGTGATCGAGGAGTGGTCGGAGACCCTGAGCGAGGGCGACGTCGAGGGCGCCGCCGAGCTCTTCGCGACCCCGAGCACCGCCGAGAACGGCAGCTTCCGGGTCGAGATCCAGTCGGCCGAGGAGGCCGTCGCCTTCAACGAGACGCTGCCCTGCGGCGCCGAGCTCCTGACGGCCGAGACCGACGGCGACGTCACCACGGCGATCTTCGAGCTCTCCGACCGCCCGGGCGGCGACTGCGGCTCCGGGACGGGCGGCGAAGCGGCCACGGCTTTCAGGATCGAGGACGGCGAGATCGTCGAATGGCGTCGCGTCGCGGTCCCCGGCGGCGAGGACATCGATCCGGCCGGCCCGGGTCCCGGCGCGCCCGTCTGAGCCCGGCTGGACGAATGGTCGCCGTCCGCGGCGAATTCGGATAGGTTCCGGGGGATTCGCCTGCGAGCAGTGCTGCTCGCCGGGTAAACCACCAGAGGAGGAACAATTGAGGGGCAGAAAGCTTCTTGCCGTAGCCGGGGCGATTACGGCAATGTCCGTGGGCGTCGCAGCCTGCGGCAGCGACGACGACAGCACCAGCAGCGATAGCACGAGCGGTGGAACCGAGGTCACAGGCGGCGAGGAAACGCTCGATCTGCAGATCGGCAACGTTCTCTCGCTCTCCGGCGATCTGGCCGACTACGGTCCGTCCGGCGAGAAGGCTTCGGACATCGCCGTCACCACGATCAACGATGCGATCGAGGAAGTCGGCGCCGATCACACGGTCACCGCGTCCACCGAGGACGATCAGACCACTGATTCGGCCGGCGTCTCGGCAGCACGGAAGGTCGTCGGCGAGGGTGCGACCTGCATCACCGGCGCCTACGCCTCATCGGTGACGATCCCGATCGCACGATCCGTATCGATCCGAGAAGGTGTCCTGCAGATCTCACCCGCTTCGACCAGTGACGAGATCACCGGTCTGGAGGACGACGGCCTGCTGACCCGCACGGCTCCGCCGGACGCCCTCCAGGGTCCGACGCTCGCCAACGCGATCGACGAGGATCTCGGCGGTGCTGAGGGCAAGGTCGTCAACATCGGCGCCCGCAACGACTCCTACGGGACGGGCCTCGCCGGCACGTTCTCCGATGCATGGGAGGCGCTGGGAGGCACGATCGGCGAGGAGGTCATCTATGACCCCGAGCAGCCGAGCTACGACTCGGAGGCGGCTCAGATCGTCTCCGGTGGCCCGGATGCAACGGTGATCATCGATTTCCCCGAGACGTTCGCGAAGGTCGGTCCGGCGCTGGTGCGCACGGGCGATTTCGACCCGACGACGACATGGGGCACCGACGGTCTCGCCTCCGGCGACATCGCTGCCGAGGGCAGCGACTACGAGGGGTTCCGCGGAACCGCTCCGGGCTCGCCCGACAAGGATGAGGCGTCGACGGCGTTCGACGAGCTCTTCACCTCGTCTGAGCCCGCCGATGTTGACCGCAACACGTTCGACGCGCAGAACTTCGACGCGACGATCCTGTGCTACCTGTCCGCCGTTGCGGCGGGGTCGACCGAAGGCGCTGACATGGCCGAGCAGATCTCGACCGTGAGCTCACCCCCGGGCACCAAGTACGCCTGGGACCAGCTCCCGGAAGCCATCGATGCACTCCAGAACGGTGAGGACATCGACTACATCGGTGCCTCCGGTGGAGTTGACATCGACGAGAACGGCGATGCCACCTCGGGTGTCTACGACGTCTACGAGTTCAAGGGTGGTGGACTCGAGATCATCGGCGAGGTGCCGATCGCTACCGGCGAATAACCGGTACGAGAAGTAACTCGACGCGAGGGCCCCGGTTCGCCGGGGCCCTCGGTCGTTCCGGGGCCATACTGCGCCCGATGAAGGCTTCCGAAGCTCGCGCTCGCCGCTCTGGTCGGGCTGGTCGCCTCGGTCCCGGCGCTCTCGGCTTGCGGATCCGGGGAAGATCCCGAGCCGCCCGCTCCCTCCGGGCCTCTGGCCGAGGCCCTCGCCACCGTTTCCGGCGGCACCGGTCCCGGCTCCCTCGGCTTCGGCTGGGCCGATCCGGCGCTTGCGGGCGATCTGCCGGGCGGATCCCACCTGATCGAGGGCGCTCTCGGTCCGAACGCCGAGACAGTGGTTCAGGAGGCTGCGGCCCTGCGTCGGCTCGGCTTCGACCCCAACACCGCCGAGCGGCTCGTCTCCGTCGGGGGCTCCTACGCGTTCGGTCTGCGTCTCGACGGCGTCGACGGGCGCGAGCTGGCCCGGGTGCTGGATCGCGATGGTGCCCGCTCACGCCGCGAGGGCGACCTGGAGCTGATCGCGGCGGGACCCTACGCCGCCGTGCCGGAGCCACTGCTGGGGCCGGCGTGAACGGGCTCGGCGCCTTCGACGCGCTCGGTCCCGACCTCTCCGTTCTGGCGATGTCCGAGACGGCCCGGGACTCGCTCCTCGGCGGCGGGGCCGGTGCCTCGTCGCTGCTCGACGAACCGACATACGCCGCGGCGGCCGACTGCCTCGGCGACGTCGCAGCCGTGCGGATGGTGCCCGACAAGCTGCTGCTCTCGATCGAGCTCGGCGTCGACCTGGTGGCGGTGGGAGTGGGAGAGGAGGGCGAGGTGATCTGCGTGCTCGGAGGCGAGAAGGAGCGGGCGGCGGAGGTCGCAGACGCGCTCCGCGCCGGCCTCGATCCCACGGCGGACCGATCCCCGGACCGATCAGCCGTTGGTGAAGCGGATCGCCGCCGTGGACGTCACCACCGGCTCATACGACGGGGTCGAGACGGTCCGGGTTGCCATCGATCCGGCCCCGGCTCCCAGCCGCGGCTATGGCTTCGAGGCGATCTCGAGCGGCACGCTTGGAACCCTGATCGCCGACGGCGAGGTCCACGCCCCGTGACGGCGCGTCTCAGCTAAGCGGGATCGCTGGAGGTGCTGGGCGGAGTGCCACCCTCGGCAGCCTGCGTCTCGGCCTCGGCGCTGACCCGGCCGCCGCCGCCACCCAGGTAGAGCTCGGCGACCTTGGGGTCGTTGATCAGCTCCTGGCCGGCTCCCTCGTAACGCGACTTCCCGAGATCGAGGACGTAGCCGCGGTCGGACATGGCGAGCGCGCGGACGGCGTTCTGCTCGACCATCACGATGGTCACGCCCGCCTCGTTGACCTCCTTGACCTTCTCGAAGATGGCGTCGACGAAGGCGGGAGCGAGGCCGGCGGAGGGCTCGTCGAGCAGCAGTAGGTCCGGATCGGGCATCAGCGCCCTGGCCATGGCGACCATCTGCCGCTCGCCGCCGCTCATCGTTCCGGCGTCCTGCTTGCGGCGTTCGCCGAGGCGCGGAAAGAGGCCGTACATGCGCTCGATCTGCTCCTTCGGGCTTCCCTTCGCGAGCGCGCCGAGCTCGAGGTTCTCCTCGACGGTGAGGGAGGGGAAGACGTTGTCGAGCTGGGGCACGTAGCTGAGGCCCTTGCGCGTGATGTCGTGGGGACGCAACCCGGCGATGTCCTGCCCGAGGTACCTGATCGACCCCGATCGCGGCTTCAGGAGACCGAAGATCGCCTTGATCAACGTGGACTTGCCGGCGCCGTTGGGACCGACGATCGTCACGACCTCGCCCTTGGCGGCGCGGATCGAAGCGCCGTTGAGGATGTCGACCTCGGGGAGGTAGCCGGCGACGACGCCGTCGGTGACGAGCAGGTCGTCAGCCCGTTCCGCCGTCTTCGCGCGGCTCCGCGGCGGGCTCCGCGGCGGCGCTCACTGCTTCTCCTCGCTGATGTCGCCACCGAGATAGGCGTCGACGACCTTGCGGTCGGAGCGCACCTCCTGCGGCGTTCCCTCGGAGATCACCCGGCCCTCCGCCATCACGACCACGTGGTCGGAGTGGTTCATGACCACGTCCATGTCGTGCTCGACGAACAGGAAGGTGACGCCCTCCTCGCTGCGCAGACGCTCCATGTGCTCGAGCAGGCGCGCGCCGAGGGTCGGGTTGATCCCGGCCATCGGCTCGTCGAGCAGGAGGAAGCGGGGCTCGGTCATCAGCGCGCGAGCGAGCTCGAGCAGCTTCCGCTGTCCGCCTGACAGCGTGCCCGCGTAGTCGTTCGCCTTCTTGTCGAGGTTGAACGACTCGAGCAGCTCCTGAGCCTGCTCGGTGATCTCGCGCTCGCGGTTGCGGGTCGCGAGCGGGCGGAAGACGGCGCCGGCGAGGCTCTCGCCCGGCTGGTTCGGCGCCGCGAGCAGCATGTTGTCGATCACCGGCATCCGCGAGAGCGCCTTCGTGATCTGGAAGGTGCGGACCATCCCGAGGCGGGCGATCTTGTAGGAGGGGAGGCCGGCGATGTCCTTGCCCTCGAAGGTGACCTCGCCGGAGTCGAGCTTGTAGAAGCCCGTGATCAGGTTGAAGAACGTCGTCTTGCCGGCGCCGTTGGGGCCGATCAGAGCCGTGATGGAGCCGCGCCGGACCGACATCGTCGCTCCCTGAACGGCGTTGATCCCGCCGAAGGAGCGGTAGACGTCGCGCGCCTCGAAGACGTTGCCGCTCGCGGGCGCGGGCTGCGCAGGTTGCTCGGCGACGGCGGGCTCAGTCACCGAGGACCATCTCGTCGCGCTTGCCGAATGCGCCCTGCGGGCGGAACACCATCACGCCGATCAGCACGATCCCCGCGACGAAGAGACGCAGGGCGACCTGCTGGGACTCGCTGTCGAAGAGCTCGAGCGTTCGGGTGCCCTCAACGAGGGTCCAGAAGAAGATCGAACCGAACGCCACGCCCCAGTAGTTGGCGAGGCCTCCGAGGACGAGCACGCTGTAGGCGAAGAAGGTGACGATCGGCTCGTAGTCGGTGGGGTGGATCGTCGCCAGGTTGAGCGCCAGGAGCCAGCCTGCGATCGCGGCGATGGCCGAGGCGATCACGAGCGACTGGAGCTTGTAGCCGATCGTGTTCTTCCCCAGCGCCCGAGCGGCGTCCTCGTCCTCACGGACCGCCCTCAGGACCCTTCCCCAGGGGGTGTTCTGCACGCGGGCGAGGACGACGGTGAGGATCAGGGCAACGGCCCAGGCCACGACGAGCAACGGCAGGGCCGATGGTGGATCGGTCATGCCGAGGTCGATGAACCAGCCGTTGATCTTGTCGGAGACCTCGACCCAGGTGTCGTCGTAGCAAGTGGCGAAGTCGTCGGAGCAGAACAGCCCCTGGTTGCCGCCGGTCAGCTTCGTGCTGTTCTGGGCGACGAGGCGGATCAGCTCCGCGCTCGCGATCGTCGCGATGGCGAAGTAGTCGGATCTGAGCCGGAGGGACGGAAGGCCGACGAGCAGACCGAAGGCCATCGTGATGGCCATCGAGACCGGCAGCGACAGCCAGAACGAGAAGCCGTGATCGACCGTGAGGATCGCCATCGCGTAGGCGCCGACCGCCATGAAGCCCGCCATGCCGAAGTTGTCCATCCCGGTGAAGCCGACGTTCAGCTGCAGGCCGAGGGCGACGACCGTGTAGATGCCGGCGAGGATGCCGACTCCGATCCAGAAGGTGCTGTTGAAGCCGCCGGTCGAGACGCCCAGCAGGAGCGTGTCCTGCATCAGACGGTCCTTGCTTTCCCGAGCAGTCCCTGAGGCCTGATGATCAGGACGAGGATCAGGACCGCGAAGCCGATGGTGACCTTCCACTTGTCCGGGATGAAGAGGGTCGACATCTCGATGACGACGCCCAGCAGCAGGCCGCCGAAGAGGGCTCCGAACGCGTCACCGATGCCGCCGAGAACGACGGCGGCGAAGATCGGCAGGAGGAGCGCGAAGCCGTACTCGGGCTTGAGATCGGTGATCGCGCCGGCCATCACCCCTGCGAGCCCGGCGAGCCCGGCGGCGAAGAGCCAGGTGATGAGGATGACCCTGCGGGTGTTGATGCCTGACGTCTCGGCGAGATCGAGGTTGTCCGAGAGCGCACGCATCCGCTTGCCGAGCAGCGTGTAGCGCAGCAGCGCCCCGACGGCGACGAGGACCGAGATGCCGACGATGATCACCATCAGCTGGGTGTTGCCGATCGTGAGCCCGAGGAAGTGCTGCGTGCCGGTGCGGTCGACGTCGAGCTGCTTGAAGTCGGTGGACCAGACGAAGGTGATGAAGGCGCGGATGATGAAGGCGATGCCGATCGAGATCAGCAGGAGCTGCAGGACGCCCGGCTCCGCGCTCGCGCATCGGGCCCCAGAGGCCGCGCTCGAACGCCATTCCCAGGATCGCCGTCGTGACCATCGCGAACACCACTGCCGCGGCGAGGGGGAGGCCCCAGGTGACGTTGGCCAGGTAGGCCATGTACCCGCCGAAGGCGAGCATGTCGCCGTGGGCGAAGTTGACGAGCTTGAGGATCCCGTAGACGAGCGTCAGGCCGATGGCGCCGAGCGCGTAGATCGCTCCGAGCGAGAGGCCGTTGAGGCCGGCCTGGGCGACGTCGTGGAGGCCTTTGAGGGCGACGAAGACGAGGATCGTGAGCAGGAAGGCGCCGACCGTGAGCAGCTTGGCGCGACGTTGGCCGTCACCAAGAAACGCCAGCGGCTGCGCCCCTTGACGCTCGGCGGTTGCCTCCATTGGCGCATCCTATGCACTTACCGGGACGCACGAAACCAGACCGCCCGGGACTCCCTGCAAGCGGCGGTCAGGCGAGTTTCGCGGCGACGCGGCGAGCGACTTCCTCGCACACCTTCGTCGTCCCGGCGGAGCCGCCGAGATCGGGCGTGCGAATGCCGTCGCCCGCGGCCTCCAGAGCTGCCTCGTAGACCGCTCGGGAAGCCCGATCGGCGCCCTCGGCGCCCCGCTCGCCCGGCGTAGTGGAGGACCGCGGCGCAGGCCAGGATCATCGCCAGCGGGTTCGCGACGTCCTTGCCCTCGAGTGCCGGCGCGGTTCCGTGCGGCGCCTCGGCCATCGCGACCGCCGGGCGGAGCTCGGAGTCGAGGCTGAGCAGCACGGACTCGGCGCCGGCGATCGAGCCGAACATCGGCATCACCAGGTCGCTGAGCAGGTCGCCGTCGCGGTTCAGGGTCGGGATGACGAGCGGCCGGTCGGCGGCGCCGCTGATCAGGCCGGCGTAGGTCGCGTCGATCAGGACCGGCTCGTAGGTCACCTCGGGATGGCGCTCGGCGGCCGCGTCCATCTCCTCCTTCAGCATCCCCTCGTAGACGGGGCTGACGGTCCACTTCGGCCCGCCGTAGACCTTCCCCTCGAGCTGCACGGCGGTGCGGAAGGCGTGCTCGGAGACGGCGCGGCAGACGCCGCGGCTGATGCGCTCGGTCCGCAGCGCGACCTCCTCCTCGGAGCCCTCCGGCCCCTCGCGCCACTGCTCGGCGCCGTAGGCGTCGCCGACGGCCATCCGGCAGACCGAGATCGGATGATGGATCCCGGGGAAGGGGGAGACCCCGGGGATCCGCCGGCCGGTGCGGACGATGACCGTGCCGTCGATGCCCTCCCGGATCAGCCGGTTCGGGCTGCCGACGTCATCGGCGCCCTCGGGCGTGATCGTCGCGGCCTTCAGGCCGAGCCCGGCGGCCTTCATCGCCAGCGCGGCCTCGGTGCACACCTCGTTGTCGGTGGCGCGCCGGTTCTCGAGCGAGAGGTCGAAGCGCTCCAGCTCGACCTCGAGGCCGATGACGTCCGGCTCGATCACGCTCAGCGCGGCGTCGAGCAGCTCCTGGCCCGTCTGGTCGCCATCGAGGACGACGATGCGAATCGCCTCTGCCATGCCGCGAGGCTAGCGCGGCGGGTACGGTCAGGCCATGAGCCTCGACGAGCAGCTCGCCGACCGGATCCGCGCTCGCCTCGACACGATCGAGGGGGTCACCGAGAAGCGCATGTTCGGCGGGCTCGCGTTCCTCGTCGACGGGAAGCTGGCGGTCGCCGCGAGCAGCAAGGGCGGGCTGATGGTGCGGGTCCCGCCGGAGGAGACCGAGGCGCTGATGGCGGGAGCCGGGCGCCGGTCCCTTCGAGATGCGCGGGAAGGCCCTCGACGGCTGGCTGCGGGTTGACGCGGACGCGGTCGACTCCGAGGACGCGCTGGCGCGGTGGGTGGAGCGGGGCGTGGCCTACGCGGGGAGCCTGCCGGCGAAGTAGGGGTGGGCGCAGGGCGGCGAGGGGGAGGGGCGCTCCGGCGCTGCCAGTCGGTGGAATAGCTCCCGTATGCGGTAGCGATTCCGCCGAGTGGCAGGAATCGGAACCAGGAGTGCCGATATCTGCCACTCGGTGCGAGTCGTGCCGACGCCGCAGCGAGCTCGCACGGCCCTACCGCTTCAGCTTCAGCCGCACGCTCGCCGCGCGCACCTTCGTCCCGCCGGCCGCGGCGGCCTCCGGGGTGTACTGCTGCTCCGGGTTGGGGAGCCCGAGCGGAACGGTGACCGTGAGCCGGCCGCTGCGATCGGTCCGCAGCACCCGCTTCGACTGCCCGGCCTGACCGCTGACCTGGACGACGTAGCGGGTCCTCGGCTTCAGCGCCGGCGGCGTCACCTCGGCGCTGCCGCTCCCGCGCAGGGAGAACCGCTTGCCGTTGCGGGAGCCGTCCAGCTGGCTGAACTCGAGGGCGTCCCGGTCGATCGCGACGTCGTAGCCGTAGACGGAGTACTCGGGCTCGACCGCGCGGAACTCGAACCGCCGCGGGGCCGCGGGCGGCTTGCGGAAGGCCTTCATCATCGCCGGAAGCGCCTGCGTCAGATCGCGCTCGTAGTAGGGGAACTCGTGCGCGCCCGGTCCGTAGTCCTCGAAGAGGTGGTCGAAGCCGAGCTCGCTCAGCCGCGCGTCCATCGAGTGCGCCATCTGGTTGACCCCGAGCTCGACGATGTCGAGGGGCGGGCCTCCGAACGGGCCGCCGCCCTGGCCGTTGCCGGTCCGGATCTGCAGGGTCATCCCCTCGAGGTTCGTCGCCAGGTCCCAGGGGTTCTTGGCGCGCCAGCGCACCTCCTGCGGCGCTCGCTGGCCCCAGTAGGCGCCGTAGACGCCGCCGTCCAGGGTGGAGGAGGCCTCCCCGACGGGCTGGAACAGCGGGAAGTTGGTGTCGATCGCGCCGGAGAAGCTGTAGGCGCCGGAGAACAGGTCCGGGTGGCGGGCCGCGTAGCTCATCGCGCCGAAGCCGCCCATGGAGAAGCCGGCGATCGCCCGGCCGCCGCGGCTCGCCTTCGTCCGGAAGTGCCCGTCGATCCACGGCAGGAGCTGGCCGAGGTGGAAGGTCTCGTAGGCGGGCGGGCCGAAGGCGCCGTCGTTGTACCAGTCGGTGTAGTAGCCGTTGTCGCCGCCGTTGGGCATCACGACGATCAGCTTCCGGGAGCCGACGATCCCCTCCGCGTCACCCTCGGTCGTCCAGCCGCTCTGGTCGTAGCCCGCGCCGTGGAGGAGCCAGAGCACCGGGTAGTCCCGCCTGCCCTTCCCGTAGCCGGGAGGGAGAAGGACGCGGGCGTTCGCCGCCCCGTCCGGCATCGCCGGCGTCTCGAACCTCAGCTCGATCAGCCGCGGATCGACCTTCGTCCGCGAGACCAGCTCGAGGTCGCCGCTCGCCGCGGCCGAAGCGGACGGCGAGCGCGAGCGCCGCGAGCGCGGCGAGGGACAGGGCGAGACGCCTCATCCCTCTTGTCGCCCTTGCCCTCGCTTCGCCGCCCTTGCCCTTGCCCCCGCCGCCGTTCCGAGGCTCGTCGCCCTTGCCCCCGCCGCCGCCGCTCCGAGGCTCGTCGCCCTCATCCGCAGCCGGGGGCTCGGCGGCTCGGGCGGCGTCGCCGCCGGTGCGTTGCCGACGAACGAGAGGATCTCCTCGGCGACCGCCTCGGGATCCTCGACGTTCGGGGAGTGGCCCGCCCCCGTCGATCGGGACGGCACGGACGCCGGGGATCACCGCGAACTTCTCGAGCGTGTCGTCCGCGTCGAGGATCTGATCCTCGCTGCCCATGATCACCATCACCGTCGCGCCGGCGGCGCGCAGCCGGGAGGGGAGACCACCGCGGTCGAGGAAGTCGTCGCACCGCGTTCCTGGAGTCCTCGAACGAGTTGAAGGTCATCGCGTCGAGGTCGTCGACGACCCGGTCCGGATCGTCCGGGAAGACCTCGCTCACATCGGTGCCCGGCGCGAAGGAGCTCTCGGCGGCCGACTTCACCATGGAGTCGAGCTTCACCCGCCACATCGCCTCGCCGACGATGGGCCAGGTGCCGAGGTCGGCGGTGGTGGGCAGGTCGCCGTCGCCCGATTCCGCGGGTGCGTCGATCAGCACCACCTGCCCGACGAGATCGCTCGCCTGCTCCTGCAGCGAGGTCGCGACGACGCCGCCCATCGAATGGCCGACGACCGTCGCGTCGATGACCCCGAGCTGGTTCAGGGCATCGGCGATCGCCGCGGCCTGGTTCTCGATCTCGTAACCGCTCTTCGGCTTCTCCGAGCCGCCGTGGCCGAGCAGATCGAACGTGATCACCCGGTGCTCCTCGTTCAGCAGCGGCACGATCGGGTCCCACCAGCGAAGCGAGCACGTGTAGCAGTGCAGGAGCACGATCGGCGCCCCCTCCGGCCCCGAGCCCGTCGCCGGGCTGTCGGTGTACTGGAGGTCGAGCGCCACGTCCTCCGGGAGGTCGGAGGTCAGCTGCCCGTCGGGGGCGTTCACCTCGGCGGATTTCGTCTCCTGACCGAGGATGTAGGCGTTCACCCGCGAGCAGGACGATGCAGCAGGACGAGGCAGCCCGGCGGCGATCTTGAGCGCTCGCCGCATCTTCTAGTTCCCGCCGACCTGCTCGGCGCTGATCCCGAGCTCCTCCGCGCGCGCCGGCGAGCGCATCGATGACCCGCTGGATGTGCTCGGTCTCGTCCACCTCGAGCTCGGCGATCCCGCGCTCGATCTGTCCCCGGTCGACCTTCGCCGCGAACGCGACCGTCTTCAGCTTCTTGCGGACCGACTTCACCTTCATGCCCTCGATCCCGGTCGGCCGGACCAGCGCGCAGGCGGTGACGAAGCCCGAGAGCTCGTCGACGGCGTACAGCGTCTTCGCCATCCGGGTCTCGCGGGGGACCCCCAGATACTCGGCGTGGCCCGCGACCGCGTCGATCACATCCCGGGGGTAGCCGAGCCGCTCGAGCTCGGCCATGCCCATCCGGGGGTGACCCGTCTCGAGATCGGGGTAGCGCTCGTAGTCGAGATCGTGCACGAGTCCTGTGATCCCGTAACGCTCCTCGTCCTCGCCCCAAACCCCGGCGTAGAGCCGCATCGAGGCCTCCACGGCCATGGCGTGCTTGCGCAGGGAATCGGACTCGGTCCACTCACACAGGAGCGCCCAGGCGTCCGCACGGGTCGGTTCACTCACGGCCGCTACCCTAGCCCCCGATTTAGATGGAGAAGTTCGTCATTCAAGGCGGCGTCCCCCTGAGCGGGGAGATCACCGCCGCCGGCAACAAGAACGCGGCCCTGCCGATCCTCGCCGCCTGCCTGCTCACGGAGGAGGACGTCGTCCTCCACAACGTGCCCAGGATCCGCGACACGGAGGCGCAGATCAGCCTGCTCGCCAACCTCGGGGTCGAGGTGGAGCGGCTCGGCGAGAACTCGCTCCGCTTCCGCGCCGAACGACGTCGGCACGACCGCAGGTCGACGAGGACCTCGCGGCGAAGATCCGCGCCTCGTTCCTGCTCGCCGGCCCGCTCCTCGCCCGCTTCGGCCAGGTCACGATGCCGCCGCCCGGTGGCGACACCATCGGCCGCCGCCGGCTCGACCCGCACCTCGACGCCTTCCGCGACCTCGGCGCGAACGTCGACGGCCGACCGCTCGATCGAGCTCACGGCTCCCGGCGGGCTCAAGGCCTGCGAGATCTTCATGGACGAGCCGTCGGTGATGGGAACCGAGAACGCCCTCCTCGCGGCGGCCCTGGCGCCCGGCAAGACCGTGATCGGCAACGCGGCCTGCGAGCCGCACGTCCAGGACCTCGCCCGCCTCCTGACGAAGATGGGCGCCCTCGTCGAGGGGATCGGCTCCAACGTCATGACCGTCCACGGGCAGGAGCGGCTCGGCGGAGCCGAGCACGTCATCACCCCCGACCACATCGAGATCGGCAGCTTCATGGCGCTCGCGGCCGCAACCGGCGGCGAGCTCCGGATCCGCGACGTCGAGCCGAGCGATCTCGTGATGATCCGCCGCCAGTTCGCGCGGCTCGGCCTCAAGAGCTCGATCGACGGACGCGACCTCCTCGTCCCCCCGAACCAGAAGCTGGCGGTTCAGGACGACGTCGGCGACGCGATCGCCAAGATCGACGATGGCCCCTGGCCCGCCTTCCCGGCGGACCTCACGTCGATCGCCCTCGCGCTGGCCACGCAGGCGGACGGGACGATCCTGATCTTCGAGAAGATGTTCGAGAACCGCTTGTTCTTCACGGACAAGCTCGTTTCCATGGGCGCTCGGATCACGCTCTGCGATCCCCACAGGGCGATCGTCAGCGGACCGAGCCGGCTTCACGGGGAGCGCCTCGAGAGCCCCGACATCCGGGCCGGCATGGCGATGCTCATCGCGGCGCTCGCGGCTCGCGGCACGTCGGAGATCGGCAACATCGCCCAGATCGACCGCGGCTACGAGCGGATCGACGAGCGCCTGCAGGAGCTCGGCGCACGGATCGAACGCGTGGCGGTCGAGCCGGTGCCCGCAGCTGCCTGAGCTCCCCGCGTCAGCGCCCGACCCGAGCCCAGCCACGTGATTCTCCGATGAGCAAGTCGATCCCCACCGGTACCCGCGACGTCCTCCCCGAGGAGATGCGCGAGCTGCGCTCGATCGAGTCCCGCCTCTTCGACCTCTTCGAGCGGGAGGGCTACGGCGAGGTGCAGACGCCCGTGCTCGAGTACCAGGAGCAGCTCGCCGGCCGCTCGGTGCCCTCGGGCTACCGCTTCTTCGACGAGACGGGCGAGTCGCTCGCGCTCCGCAGCGACATGACGGTGCCGATCGCTCGCCTCGTCGCGAACCGCTTCCGCGACGAGGACCTGCCCGCTCGACTCCGCTACTCCGGCCGGATCTACCGATCGGTGACCCCGCAGCGCGGGGAGATGCGCGAGCTGCACCAGATCGGCGTCGAGCTGATCGGCGCCGACGCCCCGGCGAGCACGATCGAGGTGATCGGGCTCCTCGTCGGGGCCCTCGACGCGATCGGGCTCGAGCGCGCGGTCGTCGGGCTCGGCGACGCCGACCTCTTCAAGCAGCTCCTCGACGAGCTCGAGGTCGAGGGAGCCGCCCGCGACCGGATCCTCGGCTGCCTCGAGGCCCACGACCTCGTCGCGATCGAGGCCGAGGCCGGCGATCTCGCGGGGATCAGCGAGGACGACCGCCGGACGATCGTCACGCTCTCCAACCTTCGCGGCGGCGCCGAGATCCTCGAGCGCGCCCGCGCCATCGGCGGCCGCGCCGTGGAGCGGGCGACGAGCACGCTCGCGGAGATCTACGAGGGACTGGAGGCAGCCGGCATCGCCGACCGGGTCCAGCTCGACCTCGGCCTGCTGCGCGACCTCGGCTACTACACCGGGGCGATCATCGAGGTCTACGACCCCGCACACGGTGACGTGCTCGGAGGTGGCGGCCGCTACGACGGTCTGCTCGCGGCCTTCGGGCGCCCGATGCCGGCCGCCGGCTTCGGCCTCTACCTCGACCGGCTGCACCTGGCGCAGGCCGCGCAGCGAGGGGATGGACGCGTGAACCCGGCCGCCGAGGGGATCTCCGGGGACCAGCTCCGGCTCGCGATGCCGCGCGGTGCGCTCTTCGAGCCCTGCCTCGACATGCTCGACCGCGCCGGCTTCGACACCTCCGAGCCGCGCAGCGGCTCCCGCTCCCTGATCTTCGACCTGAACGGGCTGACGATCGTCACCGTCCGGCCCTCCGACGTCCCGACCTACGTCGAGGCGGGCGCCGCCGGGCTCGGGATCACCGGGAAGGACGTGCTCGCCGAGCAGTCCGACCGCGCCGTCTACGAGCTCGCGGACCTCGGCTTCGGGCGCTGCCGCATGGTTCTGGCGAGCCGGGTGGGCTCCGACCAGCTCGCCGACGCCGAACGCCGGCTCGGGCGCATGCGGATCGCAACCAAGTACCCGCACACGGCCGAGGAGTTCTTCGAGCGGACCGGGCGTCAGGCCGACCTGATCGAGGTCAAGGGGTCGGTCGAGCTCGCGCCGCTGGTCGACCTCGCCGACGGGATCGTGGATCTCGTCGACACGGGCCGGACCCTCGCCGACAACGATCTCGAGGTCGTCGAGGAGATCTCGGTCTGCACCGCGCGGCTGATCGCCAACCGGGTCGCCCACAAGCTGCGCGTCGACGAGATCGATGAGATGGTCGAGCGGCTGCGCACCGCAGCGGCGGGCTGACCGTGCGCGCCGAGCGGATCGACGGCCGCGGCGCTGACCTCGCCGCGATCGCCTCCGCGCTGCGGGCGAGCGGCGCCGCCGAGCAGGCCGGGGTCGCGCGAGCGGTTGCCGACACGATCACGGCGGTGCGCGAGGGCGGCGACGCGGCGGTGATCGAGCTCGGCGAGCGCTTCGACGGCGTCCGGGTCGCAAGCGCTTCGCGTCCCCGATGCCGAGCTCGCAGCCGCCGAGGCGGCTCTCGACCCCGAGCTTCGGTCGGCGCTCGAGCGCAGCGCGGCGAACATCCGCGCCGTCGCCGAAGCGCAGGTGGGAGCCGCCCGCGTGCCCGCCCTCGAGGACGGGCAGCTCATCGAGATCGACGAGGTCCCGGTCGCCGCGGCGGGGATCTACGCGCCCGGCGGCCGCTCCCCCTATCCGTCGAGCGTGCTGATGGGCGTCGTCCCCGCGGTCGCGGCAGGTGTCGCGCGGGTCGTCGTCGCCTCCCCGCCCGACGCAGGTGGGCTCCCCAACGCGGCGGTTCTCGCCGCCGCCCGGATCGCCGGGGCGAGCGAGGTCTACGCCATCGGCGGCGCCCAGGCGATCGCCGCGCTCGCCTACGGGACCGAGTCCGTCGCCCGGGTCGACGTGATCGCCGGTCCGGGCAGCCCGTGGGTCCAGGAGGCGAAGCTGCAGTGCTCGCGGGTCACCGGCTCCGACGGCTACAAGGGACCCTCCGAGCTCCTCGTCGTCTGCGACGGCGACGCGGACCCGCACCTGATCGCCCTCGACCTGTGCGCCCAGGGCGAGCACGGCGACGACGGACTCGTTGCGATCGCCTCGCCGGACGCCGCCATCCTCAGCGCCGTCGTCGCGGAGGTGGACCGGCTCGCCGCCGAGCGTCCCAGCGTCGGCTCGCCGCCGCTCGGCGTCGTCCAGGTCGATGACATCGACGCCGGGCTCACGCTCTCGGAGGAGCTCGCTCCCGAGCACCTCGAGCTCGCCTGCGCGGACGCTCAGGCGCTGGCGCGGACCGTGACCACTGCGGGCTGCGTGTTCACCGGCCGCAACGGCGGCGCGGCCTTCGGCGACTACTCCGCCGGCTCCAACCACGTGCTTCCGACCGGCGGCGCGGGTCGGTTCACGGGTCCGCTCGGCCCCGGGACGTTCCGGCGCCGGATCAGCCGGGTGGAGATCGGAGACGACGCGGCGACCGCGCTGGCGCCGCTCGTCGACGAGATCGCCCGCTCCGAGGGCTTCCCGGTGCACGGGGAATCCGCTCTCGCGCGCGCCGACCGCAAGGCGTCCGGTCCGCCCGAGCAGGCATCCTGATCGTCATGACGCCGAACCCGCGCACCGCCCAGATCGATCGCGAGACGAAGGAGACGAAGATCTCCGTCGGGCTCGACCTCGACGGGGGAGAGTCCCACGCCGACACCGGGGTCGGGTTCCTCGACCACATGCTCGACCTGCTCGCCCGCCACGGCCGCCTCGGCCTGCGCGTGGACGCCACCGGCGATCTCGAGACCGGCTCCCACCACACCGTCGAGGACGTCGGGATCGCGCTCGGGCAGGCGATCGACATCGCGCTCGGTGATCGCGCCGGGATCAGCCGCTACGCACACGTCGAGATCCCGATGGACGAGGCGCTCGGCCGCTGCTCGATCGACGTCTCGGGGCGTCCCTACTGCCGGTTCGTATCCGACCTGCCGCCGGTCACGATCGCCGGGTTCGAGGCGGAGCTGACCGAGGAGTTCTTCCGGGCGGTCGCGACGAACGCGAAGCTGACGCTCCACATCTCGAACCCCTACGGCTCGAACGCCCACCACATGATCGAGGCCTGCTTCAAGGCCTTCGCCCGGGCTTTGCGCGACGCGGTTGCGATCGATCCCCGGGAGACCGGCGTGCCATCGACCAAGGGCACCCTGAGCAGCTGAGCCGGGGTCACCGCGGCCGCAACTTCGTGGCTCGGGGTGTGCTTAACCTTCTACTCATGAAGCGCTCATCTCTCATCCTCGGTCTCCTGCTCCTCCTGCTCGCCCTTCCGGCGACGGCCTCGGCGAAGGTCTCGAAGGACTTCTTCGGCACGACCGCGGTCAGCCCGACCGACAAGGACTACTCGCGGATGGACAAGGCCGGCTTCGGCGTCAGTCGCTTCGAGCTCAGCTGGCGGGTGATCCAGAAGACCCGCAAGAGCGGCTACGACTGGGGCTACGTCGACGCGCGGATGATCCAGAGCGCGAAGGCGGGCCTCGAGCCCTCGCTGCTGGTCTTCGGGACGCCGCGATTCGTACGCAAGTCCCAGGACGGCCTGTTCCCGCCGACGGGCTCGAAGGAGAACCTCGACGAGTGGCAGGACTTCCTCCACGCGGCCGTCAAGCGCTACGGACCCGGCGGCATCTTCTGGCAGGCCTACCCGGATCTTCCCGCAGACGCCCGTGCACCAATGGATCATCTGGAACGAGCAGAACGCGCGCAACTTCTGGCGCTCGAAGCCGAACCCGAAGGACTACGCGACCCTGGTGAAGGCCTCCGACAAGGCGATCTCCGAGGTCGATGCGAACGCCGAGATCGTCCTCGGCGGGATGTACTGCTGCCCCAACGACGATCGCTCCTACTCCGCCACCAACTTCCTCCGCTCCTTCTACAAGGTGAAGGGGATCGAGCGGCACTTCGACACGATCAACGTGCATCCGTACGGCTCCGGGGTCGCCACGGTGCAAGAAGCAGATCCGGCAGCTGCGCTCCGTCGCCGTCAAGGCCGGAGACAGGAACGTCGGCACGCTCGTCGGCGAGCTGGGCTGGGCCTCCGCCGGTCCCTCGAGGAGCGAGGAGGTCGTCGGTGCGAAGGGCCAGGCCAAGCGCATGCGCGACGGGCTCAGAGCTCCTCGTGAAGAAGCAGCGCTCGTGGAACATCACCGGCGCCTACATCTACGTCTGGCGCGATTTCAGCCCCGACCTGACCTCGTGCCTCTGGTGCCCCTACGCCGGGCTCTACGAGGAGGACGGCACCGCGAAGCCGGCCCTGAAGGCCGTCCGGGACGTCATCAAGGCCTCGACCTAGGCACCTGACGTTCGGCGCTCTCCGGCCCCCGGCGGGGAGGTCCTAACATGGCCCCGATGAGCGAGCCGCGCGCGCAGATCGCCATCGTCGACTACGGCATGGGCAACCTGCGCTCGGCGGCGAAGGCCCTCGAGCACGTCGGAGCGGCCGTCACGGTCACCTCCGAGCGCGACGTGATCGAGGCCGCCGACGCTCTGATCCTGCCCGGCGTCGGCGCCTTCCCCGAGGCGATGCGCCAGATCGGCGAACGCCGGCTGGCCCAGCCGATCCGCGAACGGGTCGCGGCGGGCACGCCGCTGCTCGGCATCTGCCTGGGAATGCAGCTCCTCTTCGACTTCTCCGACGAGCACGGCTGGGGCGGAGGGCCTCGGCCTGCTCCCCGGCCGCGTCGATGCGCTCCGGGCCGACGGCCTCAAGCTTCCCCACATCGGCTGGTCCGCGATCGAGCCGCGGCGCCGAGCTCCGCTCACGGCGGGCCTCGCACCCGAGGGCGAGCCGTTCTACTTCGTCCACTCGTTCGTCGCCCGGCCCGATCCCGCGCACCTGCTCGCGACGAGCCGCCACGGCGAGGAGTTCGCCGCGGTGGTCGGCCACGACAACGTCTTCGGCACCCAGTTCCACCCGGAGAAGTCGAGCGCGGCGGGCCTGCGGATGCTCTCCGAGTTCGTCGCGATCGCCACGCCGGCGGGGGTCGCATAGATGAACACAACTGCCGTTGAGGGGCCCATCCTGCTGCCCGCGATCGACATCCGCGGCGGCAGCGCCGTGCGCCTGACGCAGGGCGATTACGACCGTGAGACGCAATACGACGCCGACCCCGCCGACGCGGCGCGCCGCTGGGCCGAGGGCGGCGCGGCGATCATCCACGTCGTCGACCTCGACGGCGCCCGCGCCGGGAGCCCGCAGAACCTCGAGATCGTGCGCGCCCTGGTGGGCTCGGTCGAAGTGCCGGTCCAGCTCGGCGGTGGCCTCCGGAACCGCGAGGCGGTCGAGGCGGCCTTCGAGGCCGGCGCGGGCCGCGCCGTGCTCGGCACCAGCGCTCAGCGCAACCCGGACCTGCTCGGCGAGCTCGCCTCCGCACACGGCGACCGGATCGTCGCCTCCGTCGACGCCCGCGGCGGCGGGGTCGCCGTCGAGGGCTGGGAGGAGGCCACCTCCACCACCGTCCCCGACGCGATCGAGCTTCTCGGCGGCCTCGGGGTCAGCCGCTTCGTCTACACGCCGGTCGAGGTCGACGGGACCCTTGAGGGCCCGGGGCTCGATGGCCTCGAGGCGATCCTCGAGGCGTGCGAGTCGACGGGCTCGCGGCTGATCTACTCGGGCGGGGTCGGGGAGCTCGAGGACCTCGTCACGCTGCGGGACCTGCGCGCGCCGGCGCTCGAGGGCGTGATCGTCGGCCGGGCCCTCTACGAGCGGCGCTTCAGCGTCGCCGAGGCCGTCGCCGCGCTCGCGGGGGAGTCCGCATGAGCCTGCTCGGCACCGCCGGTCGCACCGCCGGGAAGCTGAGCCCCTGGGCGCGGGCGATCGCCGTCGCCGAGATCGCGTTCGTCGTCAAGCAGCACCTCGACCGCCTCGACCCCGGCGAGGTATCCGAGCTCGGAGGGCTGATCACGAAGTCCAAGGGACGGCCCGGCAACCTGACGCGGACCGAGCGCTCTCGCGTCTACGCGCTCGTGCGCAAGCTCGAGCCGGCCGCCTTCGCGCGCACGGCCGCCACCCGCGCGGTGCCGCTGCGCCGCCGCTGAGCACGTGCCCCTCAATCGCCTGATCCCCTGCCTGGACGTCGACCAGGGTCGCGTCGTCAAGGGCACCAACTTCGTCGACATCCGCGACGCGGGCGACCCCGTCGAGCTGGCGGTCCGCTACGACCGCGAGGGGGCCGACGAGATCGTCTTCCTCGACATCACCGCCTCCCACGAGGGTCGCGAGACGATCGTCGACCTCGCCCGGCGCACCGCCGCCGACGTCTTCGTCCCGTTCACGATCGGTGGCGGGATCCGCTCGGTGGCCGACGCGCAGGCGGTACTCGACGCCGGCGCCGACAAGGTCGCGATCAACTCGGCCGCGCTTGCGCGCCCTGAGCTGATCGGCGAGCTCGCCGCCGTCTTCGGGGCGCAATGCGTGGTCGTCGCGATCGACGCCCGGTCCCGGGGGGCCGACGGGACCGGCTGGGACGTCTACGTCCAGGGTGGCCGCAAGCGGGTCGAGGGCGCCGACGCCGTCGAGTGGGCCGCCGAGGCCGCCGAGCGCGGAGCGGGGGAGATCCTGCTCACGAGCATGGATCGCGACGGCACCAAGGACGGCTACGACCTGCCGCTGACGCGCGCGGTCTCCGATCGCGTTCCGGTTCCCGTGATCGCGTCAGGCGGAGTCGGCGAGCTCTCCCATCTCGCCGAGGGGATCAACGAGGGCGGGGCCGACGCGGTCCTCGTCGCCTCGATCCTCCACTACGGAGAGCACACGATCGCCGAGGCGAAGCGGGCGATGGCCGACGCCGGGGTCCCGGTGCGGCCGGCGGGCTGACTCAGCCGCCGCCTTCGCCGCCTTCCTCGCCCTTGCCGCCTTCGGACTGGGGACCGCCGCCGCCCTGCGGCTCGGGCTGATCCGCCGCCGCCCTCGGGCTCCTGCGCACCACCCTCGCCCTTGTCCGCCATCGCCGCCAGCGCCTTGCGGCGCTCGGCCGGCGGGACGATCCCCTTCTGGCCCTTCTTCGTCTTGTACTTGTAGCCGCCGAGGTCGATCGGGTCGAAGGCGGTCACCGTGACGCCGCCGGTGAGGTAGATCATCTGCCCGTCGGAGACGACCGGGCCGTACTCGCCGTCGTCGTAGGCGAAGACCCGCCTGCCGGTCTCGAGGTCGAAGCCGATCGTTGCGTTGCCGCTGAAGGTCGAGAGGTACATGACGTCGCCGACGACGGTCGCGGGGCCGCTGATCTGCCCGCCCGCCGACGCCTTCCAGATCTCCTGACCGGTCTTGGCGTCGAGCGCGTAGGCGTAGCGGTCGTGAGAGCCGAAGTAGACGGCCGGATCGGTGCTGCCGGTGTCGGCGGCCGCGATGCCCGAGTAGACGTAGGCGCCGGCGGAGAACGACCAGGCGATCTCGCCGCTCTCCTCCTCGAAGGAGTAGACGCGGGTGTCGACGTCGCCGACGTAGACGCGCCCGAAGGCGACCGCCGCGGTCGAGTAGATCCGGCCGCTGCCGCCGAGGCCCGATCCCTGATCCTCGGTCTGCCACTTGATGGCGCCGTCGCCGGCCTCGACGGCGTTCATGTTGCCGCCGTAGTCGCCGACGAACAGGACCCCGTCGCTGAGCGCGGGGGCGGCCTTCACCGAGCCGCCGAGCTGCGCCTCCCAGATCGATGAGCCGTCCTTCGTGCTGAGCGCGTGGAGCGTCCCGCCCTCGTCCCCGAAGTACATCCGGCCGTTCTTGACGAGCGGCGAGGACTCGGCCCGGACGCCGAGGTCCTGGCGCCACAGGACCTTGCCGTCCCTGGCGCGCACGGCGAGCGCCTGGCCGGGCTCGAGCGCGACGCTGTAGAGGACGCCGTCCTCGTAGGCGGGGGAGGAGGCGTTGAGCTCCGTCAGGCGCTCCCGCCAGATGACCTTGCCCGTCTCCGCGTCCAGCGCGACGTAGAGGCCGTCGTTGTCGATGAAGTAGAGGCGATCGTCCACCACGATCGGCGGGAACTCGATCAGCTCGTCACCCGTGTACTTCCAGACCTTCCGGAAGGGGGGCTTGACCGACTGCGCGTCGAGGAACTTCGAGCGCCCGACGTCGTAGCCGAACCGCGGCCAGTCGATCGTCCGGTCCTTCGGAGTCGGCGGCTCGTTCGACTTCCCCGCGCCCTTCTCAGGCTCGAAGGCGGCATCGGGGTTGTAGATGTCGCCCTCGCGCTTGAACAGGCCGACGGCCCCGAGGGCCACCGCCGCGACGAGCGCCAGGCCCGCCGCCAGCACGACGACCCGCTCCGCACCCGTCATCAGGCGCCAGATGTGAATTGGGCTCTTCATCTGGGGGACGGGGCATGCTACGGGGGATGGATGAGCGCGACGACATCCGCGCGGCCGTCGACCGGCTCCCGCTCGACGCCGTGCGTGACGCCACCACGGAGGCCCCGGCCTGGGTCGTCGGCGGGGTCGTGCGCGACCTCCTGCGGGGAGTCGCGGCGCCGACCGACGTGGACGTCGCCATCGAGGGCGAGATCGAGCCGGTGCTGGAGCGCCTTCAAGGCGCCGGGGTATCGCTCGAGGCGACCCACTCGCGGTTCGGGACCGCGACGGCGCTGTCCGGCGGGCTCAGGATCGACCTCTCCCGCACCCGCCGCGAGACCTACCCCTTCCCCGGTTCGCTCCCGGAGGTCGAGCCCGCCGGGATCGACGACGATCTCCGCCGTCGCGACTTCACGGTGAACGCGATGGCGATCCCCCTGACCGGCCCGGGCGGGCTGGTGGATCCGACCGGCGGCGAGGCCGATCTCAGCCACGGTGTCCTCCGGGTGCTCCACGACGCATCCTTCGCCGACGATCCGACGCGGGCGATCCGAGCCGCCCGCTACGCCTCGCGCCTCGGGCTCGAGCCGGATCCGCGCACGCTCGGGCTGCTCGAGGCGACCGACCTGTCCACGGTCTCGGCCGACCGTCGCTCCGCGGAGCTCGCTCGGCTGGCAGCGGAGCCGAAGGCGCCCGCCGGCTTCCGGCTCCTGGCCGAGTGGGGCGTCGTCGGGCTCGACGCGGACGCGCTGGATCTGATCGCCGCGGTCGACGCGACGGCCGCGCAGGCGCCATGGAGCTCCGACCCGACGCTGCGGGACGCCGGCGATCCTGCTCGTCGCGGGCGACGGTCCCCGGCTCGACGCGGCTCTCACCCTGGGAGCGGCCGAGCCGGAGCGGCCGTCGGAGGGCGTGCGGCTCTGCGCCGGCCATTCGCCGGCGGAGATCCTCGTGGCGGCCGCCGCGGGGGGCGAGTGGCTCGACGACTTCGTGGAGCGCTGGCGCGGCGTCCGGCTCGAGATCGACGGCGATGACCTGCTCGCCGCCGGCATCCCGCGGGGACCCGCGGTGGGCGCGGGCCTGAGGGGAGCGCTCGAGCGCAAGCTCGACGGCGGCCTCACGGGCGGCCGCGAAGCCGAGCTCGAGCTTGCGGTCGAGCTTGCGCGCAGGTCGATCTGAGATCTTCGAGGGATGCAGTGGCGCGACCACGAAGGCCTTCGCTGGCTCGAGGCTGAGCTCCCCGGAGCTCGGGCGGCGTTCTCCACGCGGCTGGGCGGCGAGAGCTCCGGTCCCTACGAGTCGCTCAACCTCGGGGTCCTGACCGACGACGACACCAGAGCTCGTCCTTCGCAACCGCCGGCTGCTCGACGCGGCGCTGGGAGTCGAGCCGGGCGAGGTGCTGATCGGCCGTCAGGTCCACGGCGGCGACGTCCTGATCCACGAGACCCGCCAGACGCCCGCTCCGTGGGAGGCGCCGACTCCCGACCCGCCCGAGGTCGACGGTCACGCCACCGCCGTCCCGGGCCTCGCGCCCCTCGTCTTCGTCGCCGACTGCCTGCCGATCGCGCTCTCCGGTCCCGGTGGCGTTGCGATGGTCCACGGGGGCTGGCGCGGCCTTGCGGCCGGGATCGTCGGGTACGGGGTGGAGGCCACCGGGGCCACCGCCGCGGCGATCGGCCCCGGGATCGGACCGTGCTGCTTCGAGGTCGGCGAGGAGGTCCTCGCGGCGTTCGCACCCCTGGGACCGGGGCTCGCCGAGGGCCGGATGCTGGACCTGAAGGAGGTGGCGCGGCGGCTGCTCGAGCGCGCCGGCGTGACCGAGATCGAGGACGCCGGCATCTGCACGAAGTGCAACCAGGACCTGTTCTTCTCCCACCGCGGCGGCGGCCCGGCCACCGGCAGGCAGGCCGGCGTCGTCCGCATGACCGAGGGGAGCTGAGCCGGTGGTCGAGATGATCGACACGGTCGACGTCGCGCGCATCCGCGCCGGGCTCGAGGAGGTCCGGGGGGTGGCCGGACCGGACGTCGAGGTGCTCGTCGCCGGCAAGTACGTCCCGGTCGAGCTGATGGGCGAGCTCGCCGAGGCGGGGGTGACGCTGATCGGCGAGAACCGCCTGCCCGATCTCGAGGCGAAGGTGGAGCGCTGGGGCGACCTCTTCACCTGGGACTTCATCGGCAACCTGCAGAGCCGCAAGGTGCGCGACGTCGTGCCGCTGGTCCGGCTCATCCACTCGGTCGGCTCCGAGAGCGTCGCCCGCAAGCTCGATCAGTACGCCGACGGGGACACCGAGGTGCTCGTCCAGGTCAACGTCGCCGGTGAGGAGGGGAAGGGCGGGGTGGAGCCCGACCGCCTCGGCGAGTTCATCGCCGAGCTGCCCGTGCGGGTCGCCGGCCTGTCGACCATGCCGCCGTTCGCAGCCGATCCGGAGGAGTCGCGGCCCCACTTCGCGCGGCTCGCCGAGCTCGCCTCAGCGCATGGGCTCGAGCGGCTTTCGATGGGCACGAGCCAGGATTGGCGGGTCGCGATCGAGGAGGGCGCGACCACGATCCGCCTCGGCAGCGCCCTTCTCCGCTGAGCATCGAGGACCCGCAACGTCATAATCGCCGAAGGAGATCTGCCCGTGGGGGCGAAGAAAGGCGCGCAGGATGGCCGTACGCGATACATGGAACAGGGCGCTGGTCTACTTCGGGTTGGCTGAGGACCCGGAGTACCGCTACGACGACGACTACGACGACTACGAGCCGGACACGCTCTCCGACGATGCGGTGGCTCAGTCCCCGCGCCGTCAGCGCGAGCGGCCCGCGGCTCAGTCGAACGTTCGCCGACTCCGCCGCGAGGAGCCGCCCGCCGACGACATCGACGAGATCTTCGCCGACGACGCCGCCCCGCGCCGCCGCCGCGCCAACATCAGGCCGGTGGCCGACGCCGGGTCCGCGGGCGCCGACGTCCAGGTCCACTTCGTCACCCCGCGCAACTTCAACGACGCGCAGGAGGTGGCCGACCGCTTCAAGCGCAACGTGCCGGTGATCCTCAACCTGCAGTCCACGAGCGCCGACCTCTCGAAGCGCCTGATCGACTTCAGCTCGGGCCTCACCTACGCGATGGACGGCGGCATGCAGAAGATCGCGGACAAGACCTTCATGCTCACGCCGGCCAATGTCGAGGTTTCGGCTGAGGAGAAGGCTCGCCTCGTCGAGAAGGGCTTCTTCAACCAGTCTTAGGGCTGTCGGGGGCCGGCTCGGGGGTACCCCCGGCGGCACCCGGCTTCGCCGGGTTCGGGTGGAGGTGCCGTCGGCGGTACCCCCGACCCGGCCCCTTTCGGACCCATAGGGGCCTGGGTCAGGGGTGTCGCGAGCGGCACATCCCAGAGCAACCCGGCGAAGCCGGGTGCCGATCGTGGCACCCCTGATCCGGGCCCCTTGCCGGGTGCAGCCGCACGCTGACTAATCTCCGCGGCCAATGGTTGTTGGCTTTGCAGGTGCGGGGAACATGGCGGGCGCGCTGGCTCGCGGGCTTTCTCGTTGCTCGCCTGCTCCTGTACCCATGCTCTTCTCCGACTCCGGCTCGGGGCGGGCTCAAGCGCTTGCTGATGAGCTTGGGGGGAACGGGTTGACTCGCTCGAGGAGCTTGCCGAGCGGGCCGATGTCGTCGTCCTTGCCGTCAAGCCCGCTGGGCTCAGTGCCGTCGCTCCCCGGCTCGCCGGCGGCCTCCGCCATCGTCTCCGTTCTCGGAGCCACCCCCGTTGCCAAGCTCGAGGCCGCCTTTGGGGCGACTCCCGTCCTTCGGGTCATGCCCAACCTCGCCGTTGAGATCGGCTCCGGCGTCATCTGCCATGCGCCCGCGCCCGACTCGGCCCAGATCGCCTCCGCCCTCGAGCTGCTCGCCGGGCTCGGCAGCGTGATCGAGGTCGAGGAGGAGCACCTCGACGCTGCCACCGCCGTGATGGGCTGCGCGCCCGCCTACGTCGCGCTCACGGCCGGAGCGCTGGCTGACGCCGGCACGGAGGCCGGCCTCGAGCCCGAGCTCAGCGCTCGGCTCGTCCGCGAGTCGATCGAGGGCGTCGGCCGCCACCTCGCCGATCGCGACCCCGGGCCGATGCAGACGGCGATCGCCTCGCCGGGCGGCAGCACCGAGGCGGGCCTCGAAGTTCTCGCCGACCGGCATGTCGAGGAGGCCTTCGCCGCCGCCGTCGAGGCGTCCCTGCGGCGGATGGGAGGGGTCGGATGACCTTCCTGACGGCTGCGATCGACCGCGATGACGTCGCGCTCTACGTCGACTCGCTGTTCCTCGTCTTCATCATCATGATCTTCGCCTGGATCGCGATCTCCTGGGTGGTCATGTTCCGCGGCTCGCTTCCCTACAACCGGCCGCTGCGCGCGGTCACGGGGTTCATCGAGGAGTGCGTCGAGCCCTACCTCAACCTGTTCCGGCGGGTGGTTCCGACGGTCGGCGTCGGCGGCATGGGCCTGGACCTGGGACCGATGGTCGGGCTGATCTTCCTGTTCGTGCTCCGCGCGATCACCGTCGGGCTGATCTCCGGGTGACCGCAGATGGCCGTTAAGAGCGGAGCCGGCCTCGGCAAGGCGGCGCTCGTCGCTGCGATCGCGATCGCGCTCGACCAGGTGACGAAGGGGCTCGTCCGCGGCTCCGTCATGCTCGGCGAGCAGGTGGACGGCTTCGCCGGCATCGAGATCGTCCGCGTTCACAACAGCGGCATCGCATTCGGGCTTCTTGACGACGCCGGCTCGATCGTGATCGTGGTCGCCGCGCTCGCCTTCGCGGCCCTGCTCGGGCTGTTCCTCGCGAGCGCGGAGCGGCCGGGGCTGTGGCTGCCGATCGGGCTGCTCGCGGGCGGCGCGCTCGGGAACCTGATCGACCGGATGCGAGAGGGCTTCGTGACCGACTTCCTCGATCCGCCGAGCTGGCCGGCCTTCAACCTCGCCGACGTCGAGATCACGATCGGGGTGATCCTGCTCGTCGGGATCTACGCGTTCGGCGCGGAGGAACCGGTGCGAGCTGCGCCAGAAGATGGCTGATGGCTGATGGCTGAGGCCGCGCCCGAGATCGTCTTCTCCGACGACCACCTCGCGATCGTCGACAAGCCCGCCGGGCTGATCGTCCACCCGGCCCCCGGTTCGAGCGGCCCGACGCTGGTCGACGTCCTCGGCGATCTCCTCGCCGGCGGCGAGGACCCGGAGCGGCCCGGGAATCGTCCACCGGCTCGACCGCGACACCTCCGGCCTGCTCGTCGTCGCTCGCACCCCGGAGGCCCACACGGCGCTGAGCGCGATGATCGCCGCGAGGGACGTCTCCCGCGAGTACCTCGCCCTGGTCGAGGGCTGCCCGCCGTCGCGCACCGGGACGATCGACGCCGCGCTCGGCCGCGATCACCGCTCCCCCGAGCGCGTGATCGTCGGCGGTCGGCGCCCGCGCGCCGCCGTCACCCACTTCGAGGTCCGCGAGGCGCTGGCGCGCGATGCCCTCGTCGACGTCCGTCTGGAGACCGGGCGGACCCATCAGATCCGGGTCCACATGCAGGCGATCGGCCACCCGGTGGTCGGAGACCCCCAGTACGGCAACCACGGCCGGCACGGCCTCGAGCGGCAGTTCCTGCACTCGCGCCGCATCGGCCTCGATCACCCGGTGACGGGTGAGCGGATCGAGCGGGAGAGCGAGCTTCCGGATGATCTGGCGGCGGCGCTGGAGGCCGCCCGCGCCGTCGAGGCCAGGGGCTGAGGCACGCCTTCACGCAGGCTCTAGACTTCCCCACTCATTCAAGCGGTCCCGATGCGGGTCCGCGGGCCCTGCCCGGCAACCCCGGGTCCCCGCCGGAACGCGTCTCGGACCGAATCTAGATCCAACTGAGCAAGGGAAAATCCAATGGCTGAAGCCAGCATCAAAGACCTGCTCGAAGCGGGAGTCCACTTCGGGCATCAGACGAGACGGTGGGACCCGTCCATGCGCCGCTACATCCACGGCGAGCGCGACGGCATCCACGTCATCGACCTGCTGCAGACCGAGAAGCTGCTCACCGACGCGCGGGAGTTCTGCTCCGAGATCGCGGGTCGTGGCGGCAAGGTCCTGTTCGTCGGCACGAAGAAGCAGGCGCGGGACTCGATCGAGAAGTGGGCCGAGGAGACCGGCATGCCCTACGTCAGCAGGCGCTGGCTCGGCGGGCTGCTGACCAACTTCCAGACCATCAACAAGCGGATCAAGCGGCTTCACGAGCTCGACGAGCTCGAGAAGAACGGCCAGCTCGAGCTGCTCCCGACGAAGGAGCGGATGGCGCGCGAGGCCGAGCTGCGCAAGCTCGAGTTCAACCTCGGCGGCGTCCGCGACATGCAGCGTCCGCCGGACGCCGTGTTCGTGATCGACCTGAACGCCGAGGAGATCGCGGTCAACGAGGCTCGCCGCCTCGGGATCCCGATCGTCGCCCTCGTCGACACGAACTGCAACCCGCGGCCGGTCGAGTACGTGATCCCGGGCAACGACGACGCGATCCGCTCATGCGATCTGATCGTCCGCACCCTCGGCGAGGCGATCCTCGAGTCCGCAACCGCGTTCCAGGTGGCCGAGGAGGCCCGCAGGGCGCGTGAGGAGGAGGAGCGCAAGCGCCGCGAGGAGGAGCAGCGCAAGCAGCGCGAAGCCGAGGAGGCCAAGAAGCTCGAGCAGGCCAAGCGGGTCGCCGAGGCGGAGGCCGCCAGGAAGGCCGAAGCGGAGGCGAAGGCCGCTGCGGCGCCCGCGCAGGCTGAGGAGAAGCCCGCCGGCGACGCCAAGCCCGCCAAGGCCGGACGGCCGCCGAGGCCGGCCGCCGTCGAGACCGCCACCCCCGAAGGAGGTTCGAAGTGACGGAGACCAAGATCACAGCAGCCGACGTCAAGGCGCTCCGTGAGCGCACCGGCGCGGCGATGATGGACTGCAAGAAGGCGCTGGAGGAGACCGGAGGCGACGTCGAGAAGGCCGTCGAGCTCCTGCGGGTCAAGGGGCAGGCCTCCGTTGCCAAGCGCAGCGGCCGCTCGACCGGTGAGGGGATGGTCGGCACCTACACCCACGCCGGGAAGATCGGCGTCGTCGTCGAGGTTCAGTGCGAGACCGACTTCGTCGCTCGCAACGACATCTTCGTCGAGTTCGTCAACGATCTCGCGCTGCACATCGCGGCGGCCAACCCGCGCGTCGTCAACTCCGACGAGCTCCCCGCCGAGGAGGTTGCCGCCGAACGCAGCGTCTTCGAGCAGAAGGCGGCCGAGGACGGCAAGCCGGAGAACGTCCGCGAGCGGATCGTCGAGGGCCAGGTCGCCAAGTGGCAGAAGGAGATCACGCTCTCCGAGCAGGTGCACGTGAACGCCGACAAGCACGAGGGCAAGACGATCGAGGAGCTCCGCGAGGAGGCCGCCGGCCGTCTCGGCGAGAACATCCGCATCGTCAGGTTCGCCCGCATCGCCCTCGGCGAAGGGGACGAGTAGTCCCCACCGTGGAGGTGACGAGCGCGAGCGGCGTCAACGGAAGGGCCTTCGACCGAGTGCTGCTCAAGCTCTCGGGCGAGGCCCTGATGGGCGAGCTCGAGTACGGGACCGACCCCGAGCGGGTCGACCGGATGGCCGCCCAGATCGCGCGCACGCACGAGACCGGGCTCGAGATCGCCATCGTGGTCGGCGCCGGGAACATCTACCGCGGCCTGCAGGGGGCGGCCGCGGGAATGGACCGGGCGACCGCCGACTACATGGGGATGCTCGCGACCGTCCTGAACGCGCTGACGCTGCAGGACGCGCTCGAGCGCCAGGGCTCCCACACGCGGGTGATGTCGGCGATCTCGGTCACCGAGGTCGCCGAGCCCTACATCCGGCGCCGCGCCGTCCGGCACCTCGAGAAGAGCCGGATCGTCATCTTCGCCGCCGGCACCGGCAACCCGTTCTTCACCACCGACACCGCCGCCTCGCTGCGGGCGCTGGAGATCCACGCCGAGGTGATCCTGATGGCGAAGCACGGGATCGAGGGCGTCTACGACGCCGATCCCGCCGAGGTGGCGGACGCCAAGTTCATTCCCCGGCTCACCCACCTCGAGGCCATCGAGCGAGGCCTCAAGGTCATGGATTCGACCGCGCTGTCGCTCTGCATGGACAACGATCTGCCCATCCACGTCTTCAACATGGCGGACGAGTCGAACATAGATAGGATCGTCGGCGGAGAGCAGGTCGGAACCTTGGTGTCATCTTGAGCGAGTTCATCGATGAATTGCTGGACGACGCCACCGACCGGATGGCCAAGTCCGTCGAGTCCACGCGCACCGAGCTCGCCAGCGTCCGCACCGGTCGCGCCTCGCCGCACCTCCTCGACCGCATCGTGGTCGACTACTACGGCACCGCGACCGCGCTCAACCAGCTTTCGAACGTCGCCACGACCGACGCGCGGCTCCTGACGATCACCCCGTACGACAAGGGCTCGATCGGCGCCATCGAGAAGGCGATCCAGGAGTCCGACCTCGGCCTCACGCCCGAACAACGACGGCAACGTCATCCGCCTCCAGGTCCCGGAGCTGACCGAGGATCGGCGCAAGGACATGGTGAAGATGGTCCACGGCGTCGCCGAGGAGGGCAAGGTCGCCGTCCGCAACATCCGCCGCGACGTGCTCGGCGACCTCCGCGACCTGAAGAAGGACGGCGAGGTCGGCGAGGACGACGAGCGCCGCGGCGAGACCGCTCTGCAGGAGCGCACGGACAAGGCGATCGCCGACATCGATGCCCTCGTCAAGGGCAAGGAAGAGGAGATCCTCACCGTCTGACGGCGGCCTGGCTGCGGCCACCCGCCGCCGGGCCAGGATCTCGATGCCGATGGCGACGGACCCAGCCGAGAGCGCCACCGCGACCTGCGTGGCGATCATCATGGACGGCAACGGCCGCTGGGCCGCCGATCGGGGCCTGCCGGTGCTCGAGGGTCACCGCCGCGGTGCGAAGACCCTGAAGCAGACGGTCAAGGACGCTCATGGGCTGGGAATCGAGCAGCTGACGGTCTACGCCTTCTCGACCGAGAACTGGGCGCGACCCCAGGACGAGGTCGCGGGCCTGATGGAGATGTTCGGCGAGTTGATCGTCTCCGAGACGCCCGAGCTGCACGAGGAGGGGGTGCGGATGCGCTTCGTCGGCCGGCGCGCCGGCGTTTCCGAGCGCATGCGAGAGCAGATGGCCTGGGCCGAGCAGGAGACGGCCGCAGAACGACCGCCTGACGCTCTTCGTCGCCTTCAACTACGGCGGCCGCG
The DNA here is from genome assembly GCA_963740845.1 of uncultured Solirubrobacterales bacterium. Lineage (GTDB taxonomy): Bacteria > Actinomycetota > Thermoleophilia > Solirubrobacterales > 70-9 > RHKX01. Next base: position 96,805 of record CAVUFM010000018.1, on the reverse strand, counting down.
CCGAGATCCTCGATGCCGCCGAGCGCTACGAGGGCGGGGGCGAGGAGGCCTTCTCCAAGCTCGTCTACGACCCGGAGATGCGAGACCCCGAGCTCATCATCCGCACGAGCGGCGAGGAGCGCCTCTCGAACTTCCTGCTCTGGCAGTCGGCGTACTCCGAGCTGTTCTTCACCGATGTCCTCTGGCCGGACTTCGACCGCTCGACGCTGGAGGCCGCGCTGCAGGACTACGCCTCGCGCCGCCGCCGCTTCGGCGCCCGCGAGTAGGCTCGCCCCGATGGACTTCCCGGAGCGACCCAGCTCGTCGAATCCGCGTCGGGCGGAGCGTCGGAAGCCACCGAGGGACGACCCCGCCGACAACCCGGAGGCGGACACGGGAGCGTTCGACTGGACGGGGGAGATGTCGATGGACGAGCCGCGCTCGCGGGCTGAGACCGGCGAGTCCGACGCGGTCGCAGCCGACGATCCGCTCGTCGAGGAGGCACCGCGGAAGAGCCGCTTCCGGCCGCGCCGGAGCACCGCACCCGAGCGCGATCCCTCCGAGGAGCTTGCACCCCGCGAGCAGCGGGTCCGCCGCCGGATCGGGTCGGAGACCACGGCCAGGTTCCTGTGGGCGATCCCCTGGATGATCTTCGCGATCGTCGTCATCGGCGTCGGCGGGCCGGTCTTCGCCGTCGCGATGGTGGCCGTCGCCTGGGGCCTTCTGGTCGAGTACCACCGGATGACCGCTCGGGCGCGGCCGTTCCAGCTCGTGGCCTTCGGCACCGTCGCGGCGATGATCATCGCCGCCCACCTCGGCGACAGCTTCCAGATCCTGCTCGTCGGGGTCGCGTTCTTCCCGGTGATGCTCGGCTTCGCGATCGCCCGGCCATCCCTGCAGAACGTCACCTGGGCGATGGCGGTGACGGTCTTCGGCGTCATCTGGATCGGCATCCCGCTCGCCCATGCGGTCATGCTGCGCGACATCCCCCAGCACGGCGGCGCGCTGCTCGTCGACGTCCTCGTCTGCACCTTCTTCACCGACACGTTCGCCTACATCGGCGGGCGCATGTTCGGCCAGCACCCGCTGGCACCGACGGTCTCGCCGAACAAGACCATCGAAGGCCTCGCGATCGGGATCGCGGGCGGCGTCCTCGGCTTCTGGCTCGCCGGCCTCTACCAGGACTGGCTCTCCGGGCCGGAGGCGCTCCTGATGGGCCTCTGCATCGCCCTCCTGGCGCCGATGGGCGACCTCTTCGAGTCGGCGATCAAGCGCGACCTCGACGTCAAGGACACCGGCCGCATGCTCGGCCCCCACGGCGGCCTCCTCGACCGCCTCGACGCGGTCCTCTTCACGGTCGTCGCCGGCTACTACCTGGCGCTGGCGATCGTCCTCTAGCAAACTGTCCGCACACCGTTCTCACCAGGGAGGAAACCCTTGTCCATCGCAGCCGCAGTCTTCATCACCGCCGTCGGGGCGATCCTCCGGTACGCGGTCAACGACGACATCCAGGGAGTCGACCTGCAGACGGTCGGCCTGATCCTGATGATCGCCGGAATCGTCGGCCTCGTGATCACCCTCTTCGTCGAGTTCACCGGCCGTCGCCGCCGAGTGGACGTCTACGACGAGCGCGACGTCCCGCCGCCCCCGCGCTACTGAGGGCATCAGACGAGGCGGGCCGTCCGCCTTGAGGTGCCGCCTACCCGCGTACCTACACTCCCGCCCGTGAAACGGGTCCTGATCCTCGGCTCGACCGGCTCGATCGGCGAGCAAGCCCTCGACGTGATCTCGCGCTCGGAGGAGCTCGAGGTCGCCGGGCTGAGCGCATCGACGGGCTGGGAGCGGCTCATCGAGCAGGCCACCGCAACCGGGGTCGGCCTGGTCGCGCTGGCCGAACCCGAGGCCGCCCTCGCCGCCCGCGGCTCGGGCTGGAAGGGCGAGGTCCTGGCCGGCGAGGCGGGGATCCTCGAGCTGATCGAGCGCAGCGAGGCCGACGTCGTCCTCAACGCCATCGTCGGCTCCGCCGGCCTCGGCCCGACGATCGCCGCGCTCAGCAACGGGATCGAGCTCGCGCTCGCCAACAAGGAGAGCCTCGTCGTCGGCGGCGAGCTCGTGATGACGCTCTCGGAGGCGGCTGAGGCGCGCATCCTCCCGGTCGACAGCGAGCACTCGGCGCTCCACCAGCTGATCCGCGGGGAGCCGGTCGGCTCGGTCGACCGGCTCGTCCTCACCGCGTCGGGAGGCCCGTTCCGCGGCCGCGCCGACCTCACGGGGATCACGCGGGAGGAGGCGCTCGCACACCCGACCTGGGACATGGGCGGGAAGATCTCGATCGACTCGGCGACCCTGATGAACAAGGGGCTCGAGCTGATCGAGGCCCATCACCTCTTCGGGGTCGGCTACGACGAGATCGACGTCGTCGTCCACCCGCAGTCCCTGATCCACTCCCTCATCCACCTCGCTGATGGCTCGACGCTCGCCCACCTCGGCCACCCGGACATGCGGGTGCCGATCGCCTACGCCCTCGTCGGCCCGGAGCGCCTCGAGCTCCCCGTCGAGCACCTCGACCTCGCCGCGATCGGCTCGCTGACCTTCGAGGAGCCCGACACGGAGACGTTCGCGTGCCTCCGGCTGGCCCGCGAAGCGGGGGAGGCGGGAGGCACCGCGCCGTGCATCCTCAACGCCGCCAACGAGGTCGCGGTCGGCGCGTTCCTCGCGGGCGGGCTGCCGTTCACCGGCATCGCCGAGGTCGTCGAGCGGGTGCTCGACTCGGTGCCGGCGCAGACGCCGACCCACTTCCGGGACCTCTTCGCCTGCGACGAGGAGGCACGCGTTCGCGCCGCCGACGAGGTCGCTGCGGTCGCCGCTCGCGCGCCCTCCGGCAACGGGAGCGCCGTCGCTTGAGCTGGTTCCTCGCGATCGCGGGCTTCTGCCTGCTCGTCGTCCTCCACGAGCTCGGGCACTTCACCGCCGCCAAGCTCGTCGGCATGCGGGTTGAGAAGTTCTTCCTGTTCTTCCCGCCGAAGGTCGCCTCGATCACCCGCGGCGAGACCGAGTACGGCATCGGCGCCATCCCGCTCGGCGGCTACGTGAAGATCACCGGCATGAACCCGGAGGAGGAGCTCCCTCCGGAGGTCGAGGAGCGCGCCTACTACCGGATGCCGGTCTGGAAGCGGATCTTCGTGATCGCCGCCGGCCCCGCCGTGAACATCGTCCTCGCGCTGGTGATGTTCTGGTTCCTCGCCGTCGGCTTCGGCCTCGACGGCGACGCGACCAACAAGGTCGGAAGCGTCAGCGAGGACCTTCCGGCCGCGGGCCAGCTCCAGGAGGGCGACGAGCTGATCTCGATCGACGGCGTCCGCGTCGCCGGGCTGACGAACGAGGAGCTCGTTCGACACGGTGCGAGGAGAGGTCGCGACGCACACCTGCGAGGGCGAGCCGACCGATGGCTGCGAGGCGACGACGCCCGCTGAGCTCGAGGTCCGCCGCGACGGTGAGGTCCAGAAGGTCGAGGTCACGCCGGTCTGGGAGGTCCCCGCGGACGTCCCGGGCACCGACGAGGACGAGTCGGTGACGCAGGCGCGCATGGTGATCGGCTTCGGCTACGAGGCCGAGCGCGAGCGCCATCAGCGGGGGAGGGGGTCACCTTCGCCTTCGATCGCGCCTGGTTCATCACCTCGACGACCGCCGACGTTCTCTCCCACATCTTCGAGGCGGAGCAGCGCGAGCAGATCAGCGGGGTCGTCGGGAACACGAAGGTGACCGAGGAGAGCTTCGACACCGACCTCCGGCAGGCGTTCCTGGTGCTGGCCGTGATCAGCCTCTCGCTGGGCATCATCAACCTGCTGCCGTTCCTGCCGCTCGACGGCGGCCACATCTTCTGGGCGGTCGTCGAGAAGATCCGCGGCAAGCCCGTTTCCCTTGTCGTGATGGAGCGATCGGGGCTGATCGGCTTCGCCCTGGTGCTCATCCTGTTCCTGATCGGACTGCAGAACGACATCGACCGGCTCACGGGCGACGGGTTCGACACACGTTGAACCGATCGTCCCTGCGGTAGCTTTCACCTCGACCTGACGAACCCTGGAGGAGGGCGACGAGGATGGAAGCGACGACGTCTGCGCGGCATGCGAGCGGAGGCCCCGGTGGAGAGCCCGAGGCAGCCAACCTCGCCAAGGCCTTCCAGGCAACGGTTGAGCGGCTCGGCGACGACATCGCCCTGCGCGACGCAGACCGTGAGGTGACCTGGAACGAGCTTCGCGCTCAGGCCGCCGCCGTCGCGGGCGGACTCGCCAAGCTCGGCGTCTCCCATGGCGACACGGTCGTCTTCATGCTCAACAACCGCATCGAGTTCTTCCCCTGCGACCTCGGGGTCTCGACCCTGGGAGGGGTGCCGTTCTCGATCTACCAGACGGCATCGCCCGAGCAGATCTCCTACGTCTGCGGCGACGCGGGCGTCAAGGTCGCGATCGTCGAGAAGTCGTTCCTCGAGGTGTTCCAGAAGGCCGACATCCCGGCGCTCGAGCACCTGATCGTGATGGATGCGGATTCGAATGACGGCGGCACGATGACCTTCGAGGACCTGCTCGCCTCCGATCCGGACTTCGACGACGCCGCGGCGGCCGAGGACGTCAGCCTCGACGACACGCTGACCCTGATCTACACGTCCGGAACCACGGGGCCGCCGAAGGGCGTCGAGCTGACCCACCGGAACCTGCTCAGCCTCGTGGCGAGCATCGACCACCTGATCTCGTTCCCGGAGCAGGGCGCGAAGGTGATCTCGTGGCTGCCCGCCGCGCACATCGCCGAGCGCGGCGCGCACTACTACCTGCCGATGACCAAGGGCGTCCAGGTCGCGGTCTGCCCCGACCCGCGCACGATCATCGACTTCCTCCCGACCGTGCGGCCGACATGGTTCTTCGCCGTCCCGCGCGTCTGGGAGAAGCTCAAGTCCGGGCTCGAGGCGATGCTGGCCGCGCTGCCCGACGAGCAGCGCGTGCCCGCCCAGCAGGGCATCGAGGCGGCCATCGAGAAGGTCCGATACGAGCAGCGCGGGGAGGAGGTCCCGGCTGAGATCGCGGCGGCAGCCGCGGCCGGCGAGGAGAAGATGTTCGCCGGGCTTCGCACCCACCTCGGTCTCGATCAGCTGATCGCGGTCAACGTCGGCGCCGCCCCGACCCCCGTCGAGGTCCTCGAGTTCTTCCACGCGATCGGGATCCCGGTCAGCGAGCTCTGGGGGATGTCGGAGACCTGCGGCGGCGCGACCGTCAACCCGCCTGACAAGGTGAAGATCGGCACGGTCGGCCCGCCGCTTCCCGGCGTTGAGATCAAGCTCGCCGAGGACGGCGAGGTCATGGTCAAGGGCGACATCATCATGCGCGGCTACCGCAACATGCCGGACAAGACCGCGGAGACGATCAACGAGGAGGGCTGGCTCCTCACCGGCGACATCGGCGAGCTCGACGAGGACGGCTACCTGAAGATCGTCGATCGCAAGAAGGAGCTGATCATCAACGCCGCCGGCAAGAACATGTCGCCGGCGGGGATCGAGTCCCATCTCAAGGCCTCCAGCCCGCTGATCGGCCAGGCGGTTGCGATCGGCGACGCCCGTCCCTACAACGTCGCGCTGATCGTCCTCGACTCCGAGTTCGTGCCCTCGTGGGCGGAGAAGAACGGCATCGACGCCTCCGATGTCGCCTCCCTCGCCAAGGACGAGCAGGTCCTCGCCGCGGTTCAGGATGCCGTGGACACGGCCAACGCCAAGATGTCGCGGGTCGAGCAGATCAAGAAGTTCAAGCTGCTCGGTGACGAGTGGCTGCCCGGAGGCGACGAGCTCACGCCGACGATGAAGCTCAAGCGGCGCCCGATCGGCGACAAGTACGAAGGGGAGATCGAGGCTCTGTACGGCGGCTGACCGATCATCCGTCCAGCCGCGGCCTCCGCGCCCCGGCTCGACCGCCAAACGGCCGATCATGGCTGGGGCGATGCAAAACTCCGACCCAGCCCGCCGTCGACCGGCTTCCCATTGCGGCGCCCGGTGGCAGAGTTCCCCGACATGCAGCGAACGACCCGATGATCGAGCTCACGCCTGAATCGTCGCCCGGCGTCCAGGCGCTGCTGGTCAACGCTCGCGACCGCGAGCAGCTCTCCGTGAGCAGCCGCGAGATGCGTGCCGAGATGATCGTCGGCGGCGCCTTCCTGGTCGCCGCCGTCGCGATCGGCGGTCCTCTTCGACTCGAGCCGCAGCTTCGACCTCGTGCAGGCCCTGCTCGTCTTCGTGACGCTTGTCGCCGGCTCGCTCGTCTCCTTCGAGGTGGGGTCCGTCAGCACCTGGCCGGCTCAGGTCGCCTTCGTCCCGGCCCTCTTCCTGCTGCCGCCTCAGTACGTGCCGCTCGTCGTTGCTGCGGCGACGATCGCCTGCAAGCTCCTGCGAGACCCGTCGCGGTCAATCCCCGGGCCGGGCCTTGATGGCGCTCGGCGACTCCTGGTTCGCGGTCGGGCCGGCGCTCGTGCTGCTCGCCGCGGGCTCACCGTCCGCGATCCACGTCGCCGCCGCGACGCTGCTGCTCGCCCTGCTCGCCCAGTTCGTCGGCGAGAGCATCTCCTCCCGTGTTCGCGAGGGGCTCCACGGAGGGGCCACGCTCCGCGAGCAGATGCATCGAGAGCGTCTGGATCTACTCGGTCGACGCTCGCTCTCGCTGCGTCGGATTCGCCCTCGCCCTCGCCGCCGAGCGAGCACGCCGCGGCCGTCCTGCTCGTGCTGCCGCTCTTCGGCGTCCTCGCCTTCCTGGCGCAGGACCGGCGTCGCCGGCTCAACTCGGTGCTCGAGCTCAGCGATGCCTACCGCGGGACCGCCCGCCTGCTCAGCAGCGTGATCGGCTACGACGACGCCTACACCGGCTCCCACACGCGCGGCGTCACCGATCTCGCCGCGCAGGTCGCCGACGCCCTCGGGCTGACCCCGACGCAGCGCCGCAAGGTCGAGTTCGGCGCGATGCTCCACGACGTCGGCAAGATCGCGATCTCGAAGACGATCATCAACAAGCCGACGCTCGCTGTCGGACGACGAGTGGGCGCTCATGCGGACCCACACGATCGAGGGACAGCGGATGCTCGATCAGGTCGGTGGCCTGATGAGCGAGATCGGGCGCGTCGTGCGCTGGTCTCACGAGCGCTACGACGGCGGCGGCTACCCGGACGGGATCGCCGGGGCGAGATCCCGATCGAGGCCCGGATCGTCTTCTGCTGCGACGCGTTCAGCGCGATGACCACCGATCGCCCGTATCGCAAGGCCATGAGCGACGAAGCGGCGATCGCCGAGCTCCAGGACAACGCGGGAACGCAGTTCGATCCCGAGGTGGTCGATGCCCTCGTCGGCATCCTCCGCTACTGAACTGGACAGATCTCGTAGGCGCTCAAGTTGCCCTATTCGGCGGCCGATGGGAACATCGGAAAACCGACTAGGGAGGAAGAACTTGAGGAAGATCGTCGTCGTGTCCGCGCTCTGCGCGGCTTTCGTGGTTTCAGCCACGCCTGCGTCCGCGCGCCAGTCGAGCGAACCGGACGTCGACGATGCAGGCTCGATCGCCCAGGCTGGTCAGCAGCCTGCTTCCGGACGCGACGGCCGAGAGCTGCACGCACCCGCTGATCGAGAACCCGTTCGCGTACCTCGGCGACACCCTCGACTACGTGCTGGCTCCCGACGGGAGCTTCGAGGGCACCGAGGGCGACGGCTGGCTTCTCGACGGCGGCGCGCGCCCGTTCCGGGCAACGACCCCTTCCCGCTTCACAGCTCCGGGACCGACGCGAACGTCCTCGCGCTGCCGAGCGGCTCGAGCGCCGTCAGCGCCCCGACGTGCGTCGACCTCAACTACCCGCACTTCCGCCTCGCCGTCAACCAGCTCCCCAACGAGAAGGGCAAGTACAAGGGCAGGCTGAAGGTCGAGACGATGTACCCGAACTCCGACCACCCGCAGTGGCGCAAGGTCGACACGATCAGGCCCGACGGGGGCGGCTGGATCGTCAGCGACTTCCTCGATCTCGAGCCCGAGCGCGGGGGTCACTCCCCGGCGGCCGTCAGGTCTCGCTCCGCTTCACCGTCCAGGGTGGAGACGGGAACTTCCAGATCGATGACGTCTACATCGACCCCCGCCGCCGCGTCTAGCGGGCGCGCCCGGGACGCTGCGCGGCTCGGCCTCGGCCAGCGGGGAGCCTGAGGCCAGGATGCTTGGTCCTTGCACGAGACACCCGCTGACCGGCTAATCCGCGGGCCGGTCGCGGCCAGAGTTCGAGTGGGGAACCTGAAGCCGAGATATCGGCTCGGGACGCCCCGCGCTACTTCTTCGGCTTGACCTTCCACTTGTAGGACGCCGGGGACTCGTCCTCGGTGCCGCCGACGACCGCTCGCACCTCGAAGGTGTGCTTGCCGGCCTTCAGGCTCTTCAGCTTCAGCGGTGAGCTGCAGCCCTTGAACTTCTTGCCGTCGAGCGAGCACTCGAAATCGGCGCCCTTGTCGGGGGACGAGAACTTGAACTTGGCCGAGGTCTTGGAGGTCTTCTTCTTCGGGCCCTTGTCGATCGACGTGTCGGGCGCGTCGCCGCCACCACCACCGCCGCAGGCCTTCTCGGTGGGCGTCTCGGAGTTGGGCCGGGGCGTCTTCTCGGTCGTCACGGTGAAGTCGGCCGCCGAGTCGTCGGTGTCGTCGCTCGCCTCGAGCAGGGTCGCGCAGCCCGCAGCGATGCTCCGGGTGATCGAGCTGCCACCGGGAATGCCGGTGGGGCTGACGGGAGCGCCGACGGCCCCGGGGAGCGGCGCAGGCCGACGGAGAAGCTGCCCCAGGCGACGCAATCGACGGGCTGCGGAGTCGAAGCAGACGGCGCCGCCGTTCTTCAGCATCTGGTCGCCCGATCGGAGCCGTGAAGTCGGGGTCGACGCCGTTGGCGAGCGGCCCGGCACCGACGAGGATCGTGCGCTGAGACTGAGCGTTGGGCACGTTCGCCGGGAACGTGAACGGGGCGCCGAGGGGGACGCCCTCGTCGTCGTAGAAGGTGATCGTGTGTCCAGCGACCTGGTTCTGGCCCGCCTGGAACGCCTGCAGCTCGACGTAGTCGTCGGTGCTCCGATGATCCCGGTGCCGGGGTAGACCTCGGAGATCTTCGTCAGGTGGAAGCTGGCGGACGCGGGGGAGGGGAGCGCGGCCGCGGCGAGGATCAGAGCGCCGGCGGCGACCCCCGCGAGCCGGCTGCGACCCCTTTCGCGAATGACTCTGCTCACGGTCGGCATCTTCGCAGAGGCCGAGGCCGCCGCGCAAGGTGCGGCGCGCTCCCAAATAGGATCCGCGCCGCATGAGAACGCGACGGAGACCTCAAGGCGATCGCCGCCGTGATCTGCGGGCTGGCGGCCATGGCGGGAGTGCCGGCGTCGGCCTCCGCCCTGGAGGACTGCCCGACCCAGCCGCAGGTCGAGGTCCTCTACCAGGGGCCCGGCATGCTCGAGTCGGTCGGGCGTCGACCGCAAGGGCCGCATCTTCTTCACCGACTCGACCAACGGGAACCTGCTCAGGCTCAGGAACGACGGGCGCGTCCGCACGCTGACCACCGGGATCACCTCGCCGGGCGGAATCGTCTTCAAGCGCAACAGCGTGCTCGTCGGCTACGGCGACGGCGTCGCCCAGGCCGCCGATGGCCCGCTCAACCCCGAGGCGGGGATCCTCAAGGTCGATCCGCGGACCGGGGAGTCGACGACGTTCGTCGAGGGCCTGCAGATGGCGAACGGCATCGCGCGCGGACCGAGCGGGCAGATCTTCGCCTCCAACGACGTCCTGACCGGGATCGACCGGGTCCAGAAGGGAGAGGTCGAGCTCGGCTGGGCCAACATCCCGAGCCCGAACGGCCTCGCCGTCGACACCTCGAAGAGGTTCCTGTTCGCGAACCAGACCTTCACCGCCGCCGGGATCCAGCGGATCCCGCTCGACGACCCGACGGCACCGACGACGTACTTCTCCGCTCCCCCCGCCGACATCGGCGCCGGCCTCGACGGCCTCGAGCGGGCCCCGGCGAGCGACGTCCTCTACGCGGCGGCCAACGGCGCCGGCGAGGTGTGGAAGATCAGCGGCCCCGGGGATGCCTGCGTCCTGGCAACGCGCGTCCCGTTCCCCGACGGGCCCAGCGACGTCGCCTTCACGCGAGGACGCGGCTTCGCGGCCGGCACGTTGCTCGTCACCACCTTCGGCGGCGAGCTGCTCGCGATCCCCGGCGCGGCCTGACGCTGCGCCGTCGCGGCGGAATCCGCCCCGTTCCCCGCCCGTTCACGAGCCGAACCGGCATCACTCCTACAATCTGAGGCAGCGATGGCCTCCAAGCGTCAGATCTTCGTCGGCGGCGTCCCCATCGGGGGCGGCGCGCCGGTCGTGGTTCAGACCATGACCAAGACCGAGACCGCCAACCTGAAGGCGACGATGGACCAGATCCGGACCGTCGCCGACGCCGGAGCGGACCTCGTCCGCGTCGCGGTTCCCCGCGAGAAGGACGCGGACGCGCTGCGGACGATCGTCAAGGAGTCGCCGATCCCGGTGATCGCCGACATCCACTTCAACCACACGCTCGCGCTCAAGGCGATCGACGCCGGCGCGCACTGCATCCGCCTCAACCCGGGCAACATCGGCGGCCGCGACAAGGTCGCCGAGGTCGCCGTCAAGGCAACGGAAGCCAACGTACCGATGCGAATCGGCGTCAACTCCGGCTCCCTCCCCAAGCACCTGCACGCGCTCGAGCGCGAGGCTCCCGTCGAGGCGCTGGTCACCGCGGCCGTCGAGTTCGTCGCGCTGATGGAGTCCCTCGACTACCAGAACTTCAAGGTCTCGATCAAGTCGACCAACGTGCCCAACACGATCGCCGCGAACCGGCTGCTCGCGGAGAAGATCCCGTATCCGATCCACCTCGGCATCACCGAGGCCGGGACGAAGTGGTCGGGCGCGCTGAAGTCCTCCGTCGGGCTCGGCACCCTGCTCGCCGACGGCGTCGGCGACACGATCCGGATCTCGCTCTCGACGTTCCACGCCGAGGAGGAGGTCAAGGTCGCCTGGGAGATCCTCAAGGCCCTGCAGCTGCGTGAGCGCGGGCCCGTCCTGATCGCCTGCCCGACCTGCGGCCGGCTCCAGTTCGACATGGACACGGTCGTTGCGGAGATCGAGGAGCGCCTCGAGGCATACGAGGAGCCCATCGAGGTCGCGGTGCTCGGCTGCGCCGTCAACGGCATCGGCGAGGCGTCCCACGCGGACTTCGGGATCACCGGCGCCAAGGACGAGGGCCTGATCTTCGCCCACGGCAAGCCGCTGCGGAAGATCCCGCAGGAGCAGCTGGTCGACACGCTCTTCGAGGAGATCGACAAGTCCCTGGGCCGCGGCAAGACCGAGTTCGAGGAGACCGAGGCCCGCGAGGGCGAGCAGTGGCTGAAGCGGATCGAGGCCGAGAACGCCGGCGATCTGACGCCCGAGAAGATCGCGGCGATGGAGAAGGCCGCTGCCGAGAAGGGCGAGGACATCACCGCCCCCGGCGACGGCGCGGACTACCTCCAGCCGGTCAAGAAGGGCAAGCGCGTCGAGCTCGGCGAGGACGCGTCGCCGACTTCAGGCCGGCGCTTCACTCGAGCCTAGGCGCCCTTCGCCGCCTTCGTGTTCCTGGCGATCAACCCGTGATCTAGGGTTGCCCGGATGGAGAGGGCGCCCGAGAGCTGAGCATCGAGAAGGTCCGCGTGGTCGACATGCCGCTGCTGATGCCGATGCTCCGCGCCTACTGCGACTTCTACGAGGTGGATCCGCGTGACGACCGGCTCGTCGCGCTCAGCCGGGCGCTCATCGACAGCCCCGGCGAGGGCGTGCAGCTGATCGCCCGGGCCGTCGAGGCCGACGGAGCGACGGGCGTCCCGGTCGGGTTCGCGACGGTCTACTGGACCTGGCAGACGCTCGACGCAGCGCGGATCGGCGTCATGAACGACCTGTTCGTCACCGAGGAGGCCCGCGGCGGCGGCGTCGGCCGCCGGCTGATCGAGGCATGCCGCGGCGAGTGCCGCAAACGCGGCGCCGCGAAGCTCGTCTGGGAGACCGCGCTCGACAACGAACGGGCCCAGCGGCTCTACGACTCGATGGGCGCTGAATCGTCGCGCTGGCTGAGCTACGAGATCGACGCCTGGTAGCGGGGATATCCTCGCCGTCCCGATGAGCCGACTCTCCTCGCTACCTGCTGCCGACCCTGAAGGACGCCCCGGCCGACGCCGAGGCGATCTCGCACCGCCTGATGGTGCGAGCCGGCCTGGTCCGCCAGCTCGGCTCCGGGATCTGGTCCTGGCTCCCCGCCGGCTACCGGAGCATCAAGAAGGTCGAGGCGATCATCCGCGAGGAGATGGATGCGATCGGCTGCCACGAGACGCTGATGCCGATCCTCCAGCCGGCGGAGCTCTGGCGGACGACCGGCCGCTACGACATCACCGAGCTCTTCAAGCTCAAGGACCGCAAGAGCGCCGACATGGTGCTCGCGATCACCCACGAGGAGGCGATGACGAGCCACGTCGCCCGCGAGGTCCGCTCCTACCGCGAGCTGCCGCTGATGCTCTACCAGCTCCAGACGAAGGAGCGCGACGAGCCGCGTCCGCGCGCCGGGATCCTCCGCACCCGCGAGTTCACGATGAAGGACGCCTACTCCTTCGACCGCGACGAGGAGGGGCTGGCGCGCTCCTACGAGCTCCAGTCCGGGGCCTACAAGCGGATCTACGACCGCTGCGGGCTCGAGTGGCACCGGGTCGACTCCGACGTCGGGATGATGGGCGGCACCGCGGCCCACGAGTACATGGCGCCCTGCGCGGCCGGCGAGGACGAGATCGCGCTTGCGCCCGGCTACGCGTCCAACATCGAGGTCGCGAGCGCGAACGCTCAGCCCATCGAGCTGCCGCCGCCGCTCGATGCGCCGCGGGAGGCCCCGACCCCCGGCCTGACGACCGTCGAGGAGGTCGCCGGGGCGCTCGGCGTGCCCGATGGCGCGCTGATCAAGGCGATGGCGATGGTCGTCGAGGATCGCGGGCTGGTCCTGGTGCTGGTGCGCGGCGACCACAAGCTCAACGAGACCAAGCTCACCAACCACTGCAAGGCCCCCGTGCGGCAGGCCAAGCCGGAGGAGATCGAGGAGTCCATCGGCCCGGTCGGCTTCATCGGCCCGGTCGGCGCGTCGGTCCCGATCCTGATGGACGAGGCGATCGCCGGCGGCGGCCTCGTGTGCGGGGCCAACAAGCCCGACGCGCACCTGATCGGAGTCGAGCCCGGCCGCGACTTCGAGTTCGAGTCGTGCGACGTCCGGGCCGTCGAGGCCGGCGACACCACGCCGGCGGGCGATCCGGTCGAGATCGTGACCGCGATCGAGGTCGGGAACATCTTCAAGCTCGGCACGAGGTACTCGGTGCCGCTCGATGCGACCTACCTCGACGAGGGCGGCTCCGAGCAGCCGATCGTCATGGGCTCCTACGGGATCGGCCCGGCGCGGATCGTCGCCGCGGCCGTCGAGCAGGGCGCCGACGAGAAGGGGATCTGCTGGCCGGTCGCGATCGCCCCCTGGGAGGTGCATCTCGTCCAGCTCGGCAAGGGCGGAGATGAAGCCGCCGAGGCCGCTGACGCCGCCTACGAGGCACTGCGCGAGGCCGGGGTCGACGTCCTGCTCGACGACCGGCCGAACGCCGGGACGGGCGAGAAGCTGACCGTCGCCGAGCTGCTGGGCTGCCCGCTGCGGCTCGTCTTCGGCAAGCGCGGGGTCGCCGAGGGAATCGCGGAGGCGCAGGAGCGGGCGAGCGGAGACGAGGAGCGGATCCCGCTCGGCGAGGAGCTCGTCCCGCGGGTCGCCGAGATCCTCGATCGCATCGGAAGCGCCGGCCCCTAGAACATGGCCAAGGGTGGCCGAGAGCGGGGACGTGACGTCGCCGCCGAGATGCGTGAGCGCCGGGACGCGGTGCGCGAGAGCCTCAGCCGCCGGCGCCTGCTCGGCCTCGACCGCTCGGGACCGGAGCCGGCGCAGACGCGCGCCGGCCAGCCCCTGCGCCCGTTCACCATCCCGAACCTGATCGGTTACGTCCGGCTCGCGGCGATCCCGGTCTTCTGCGTGATCGCCTTCAACAGCGACGACGGCCGCGATGCCGCTCGCCTCGGTGATCTTCCTCGCGATCGCGCTCGGCGATCTCCTCGACGGCTTCGTCGCGCGCGCGACCGGCCAGTACTCGAGGCTCGGCGCGCTGCTCGATCCGATCGTCGACCGGCTGACGATCCTCGCCGGAGCCGTCGTCTGCTGGCACTTCGACCTGCTTCCGCACTGGGCGATCGCGCTGCTCGCCGTCCGCGAGGTGGCGATGCTCTTCCTCTCCTACTACGGGCTGAAGCGCGGGGCCGACCTCGAGATCACCTGGGTGGGGCGGATCGCGGTCTTCCTGATCATGGGCGGCATCTTCTGGTCGATGGTCTTCGACTGGGAGATCCTCCGGATCGGGTTCTCGATCGGGGTGCTCTGCTCGGTCGCCGCCTCCTACCTGTACGTACGCGAGGCTCGCCGGCACGTGCTCGCGATGCAGTCGGACGTTCAACCTTCAAGTTCTGATTGACCCTTCGACTCACGGGCCTATACTGAGGCTCCGAGCAGTTCCGCCGGGTACGACCGCGATCAGGAGTGAGGGTTTGATGGAAGAGACGTTCCCCGACATCGGCGCGATGACCGATGAGGAGCTCAAGGAGATGATCGACTCCCTCACCACCGAGGAGCAGCGCGTCTCCTACGAGCGCCGCATGCTGCACGGGAAGATCGACATCCTTCGCGCCGAGCTCGTCAACCGGCTCCGGACCAACCGCGAGTCCGGCGATGCGCTGATCAGCGGCGCCGACGTCGAGAAGCTCACCGACATCCTCGCCGGCCGGGTCGGCGGGGACCTCAGCAACTAAGGCGCTTCGCAGGTGGCCGTCCACTGCCACGAGTGCGGGTTCGTCAACCCCGAGGGCGCGAACTACTGCCAGAAGTGCGGGGCGTACCTCGCGCGGGCGGAGGGCTCCGACGAGCCCTCCACGCTGACGTACAAGATCGCCGAGACCGGGGACTTCCAGCCCATCGACATCGAGGAGATGGTCGAGGAGGAGGGAGCGGCCCTGGTGATCCGCGGGGGAGGGCGAGCGGGGGAGAGCTTCGCGATCGATCAGGAGCGCATGAGCATCGGGCGGACGCCCGACGCCCCGATCTTCCTCGACGACGTCACCGTCTCCCGCAACCACGCGCTGCTCGTGCGTCGTCGTGACGGCCTCTACATCGACGACCTCGGCTCGCTCAACGGGACCTACGTCAACCGCAAGCGAATCGAGTCGCATCTGCTCGCCGACGGCGACGAGATCCAGATCGGCAAGTTCAAGCTGAGCTACCTGGAGCGATGAGCGTGGCCAGCACCGAGACCCAGAGCGAGGAGCGCACCGCCCGGGGCGAGCGCGAGCCGTCGCGCAACGGCGACTCCCGGCCCCGCAAGGCGCTGACGATCGGCGCCGTCTGCAAGGTCCTCGGTCAGGAGTTCGACGACATCTCGATCTCCAAGATCCGCTACCTCGAGGACCAGAAGCTGCTCTCACCGCGGCGGACGCGCGGGGGCTACCGCCTCTACAGCCAGGCCGACGTCGAGCAGCTGCGCTCGATCCTGCGCATGCAGCGCGACGAGTTCCTGCCGCTGCGGGTGATCCGCCAGGAGCTCGCCGCCGGGAAGATCAGCGGCGCGCGGGCGTCGCGCGAGTCCTCGACCCGCAAGGCCATCACCCTCGACGAGCCCGATGAGTGGCTCACCTACGACGACGTGATCGAGCAGACCGGCGCGACGCCGGAGCTGATCCGCGAGCTCGAGGAGTTCGGGATCGTGCAACCGCAGCGGCGCGAGGGAAACGCCTACTTCGACGAGACCGACGTGGAGATCGTCCGCGCCGGCACGGAGCTCGCCCGCTTCGGGGTCCACGGCCGCAACCTGAGGATGTTCCGCAGCTCCGCCGATCGCGAGGCGGCGCTCCTCGAGCAGATCATGGGACCGTCCCTGAGCTCGCGCAGCCCGGCGCGCCGCCAGGAGGCGCTCGAGAGCCTCGAGGGGCTCGCCGCCACCTGCACCCAGCTCAAGCACCTGCTGCTCGTCCGCGACCTCCGTCGCCTGCGCGGCTGACGGTCACCGGTCGATCCGCCGTATCTGTGCCGACCGTCGCCCGCACCAGGTCGATCCACGCGCCGGCCCGCAAGGTCTGGGAGCTCGTCTCGGACCCGCACAACCTGCCGCGCTGGTGGCCGGAGACCGTGCGCGTCGAGGACGTTCACGGGAAGGCCGGATCGGAGCGCTGCCGCTTCACGCAGGTCCTCCAGACGAAGGACGGCAAGGCGGTTCGCGCCGACTATCGCTGCACGAGGGCACGTCACAGCGAGCTGATCGTCTGGGAGCAGGAGATCGAGGGGACGCCGTTCGAGGGCTTCATGCGCCGCGCGGAGGTCGAGCTGCGGCTCGATGCCGGTGACGACGCGACCGTCGTGACGGCCGAGGGCCGACGCCGGCTGCGAGGCCTCTCCCGGCTGGGCTCGCCGATGATGCGGCGCGCGACCGGCCGAACCCTGACGGACGCCCTCGAGGGAATCGAGAACGCCCTCGGCCGGGGAGCCTCGGCGTGAGCGGCGCGGCGTCCCTGCGACGCGACACCGCCTTCGACGGCTGGGGCCCGCCCGAGAAGAAGCCGGAGCTGAGCGAGAGCGTCCGCGCGATGCTGCGCGAGCGGATCGGGGAGATCGAGCCGACCCCCGGCACCGAGCTCAGCGCGGTTCGCGCTGGCTCCCGCCGCGGAGCTGCCGCGGGAGGTCATCGAAGCAGCCGGGGGCGAGGGGGCCGTCAGCACGACCGACGAGGATCGGATCCGCCATTCCGCGGGCTCCAGCTACCCCGACCTGATCGCGATGCGCTCGGGCGAGCTCACCGCGGCTCCCGACGCCGTGCTTGCGCCGGCTGACGCCGACTCCGTCGCCGCGACGCTTGCGGCGTGCGCGCGAGCCGGGATCGCGGTCGTGCCCTACGGGGGTGGAACGAGCGTGGTCGGCGGCGTCTCGCCGGAGCGCGGATCCTTCGACCGGCTCGTCTCGGTCGACCTCACCAACTTGCGGCGGGTCGACGTGGATCCGGTCTCGATGACGGCGCACCTCGGGCCCGGGCTGCGCGGCCCCGAGGCCGAGGACGCGCTGAACGAGCGAGGCTTCACGCTCGGTCACTTCCCGCAGTCCTACCGCTACGCCACGATCGGCGGCTTCGCCGCGACGCGCTCGGCCGGGCAGGCATCGAGCGGTTACGGCCGCTTCGACGCGCTCGTGACCGGTGTGGAGCTCGCCGCGCCGGTCGGCACCATGCGAACGCTCCGCAGCCCTCACACCGCGGCCGGCCCGGCGCTCCGCGAGCTCGTGGTCGGCTCGGAGGGGACCCTCGGCGTCATCACCGACGTCGAGACGCGCATCAGGCCGGTTCCCTCCACCCGGCACTACGAGGCCTGGTTCGCCGCTGACTTCGACGCCGGGATCGAGATCGTCCGCTCGCTCGCCCAGAGCGGCGAGCTGCCCGATGTCGTCCGGCTCTCCGATCGCGACGAGACCGAGGTCTCGCTGGCGATGGCCGGGCTGAGTGGCCTCAAGAAGGCCGGGATGGAGCGCTACCTGCAGCTGCGCCGCCGCGCTGAGGGCTGCATGCTGATCGTCGGCTGGGAGGGCGAGCGCGAGTCCGCCGACCGGCGCCGGGAGCTCTCCCGCCGAATGCTCCGCGCGGGCGGGGCCGTCCCGCTCGGCGCGTCCGCCGGGCGCTCCTGGGAGCACGGCCGCTACGAGGGCCCGCACCTCCGCGATGCGTTGATCGACGCCGGGGTGCTCGTCGACACCCTCGAGACCGCCCATTCCTACACCGGCATCCGCGGGCTGCACGAGGCCGTACGCGGTGCGCTGCTCACGGCCACCGGGGACGGCGTCGTGATGTGCCACGTCTCGCATGCCTACCGCGACGGCGCCTCGCTCTACTTCACCTACCTCACCGCCGCCAGGCGCGGGGAGGAGCTCGCGCAGTGGCGCGAGATCAAGTCGAGGGCCTCGGAGGCGATCGTCTCCGCCGGGGGAACGATCACCCACCACCACGCGATCGGGACCGACCACGCTCCCTACATGGCCGCCGAGGTCGGCGAGCTGGGGCTGGACGTGATCCGAGCCGCGAAGGAGCGGCTGGACCCGGTCGGCGTCATGAACCCGGGCAAGCTCCTGCCGTAGGCCACTGGTCGGCCGTCGACGAGGCCGTAGCGAGCCCGCCCGTGGGGTCAGGCAGCCGGGACGTCGCCCGAAGCGAGCTCGTCGCCGGTGAACCCGAGGACGAGCGCGTCGGACTTGACGGCGTCAGCCGCGGCCTCGGTGACTTCCTTGACGTCGGAGTCGGAGATCTTGACGGTCGTGATCCGGCCGCTGAAGGAGCTCGCGATCTCCGCCGGGACGGCCAGCGCGCCGGAGACCGAGCCGTTCTCGTCCGGAACCAGGGGCGTGCTCATCGGAATGCCGCCGGCATCGCCGATCATCAGCCAGAGCAGCGTCGCCCTGCCCTTCTTGGGCTGCGGAAGGCCATCGATCTTCAGGTCGGCGACGGGCTGAGCCTGGTCGTTCGCGTTGACGATGCTGAAGGTCACGGTGCCCGCCGACGCCGCTGCCGTCGACGGGCTTCAGCTGCACCGTCTCCTTGTTGGTGCCGTCGGCGGCGAGATCGGAGCTCCCGGGGTCGTCGGCTGAAGCCTCGGTGGTGTCGCCGCCGGAGGCGGACGAGTCGTCGTCATCCCCGCCGAAGAGGACTCCGGTCAGGACGAGGATCCCGACGATCAGGATCACGCCGACGCCGGCGATCGCCGCGATCAGCCTGCCCTGCCTGCCGGAGCCCGAATCGCCGACGACCGGAACCGCGCGCGCCTCGCGATCGGCCTGGGTCGACCTCGCCGGCGGCCGGCATCGCGGCGCGGGCCCGCTTGCCGCGCGGCTCGGGGAGCTTCGGCAGCTTCGCCTCGGGCGCGACGAGCAGCAGGCCGGACTCGATCCGCTTCGCGAGCTCGAGGGCCTCCGGGTTCGACTGCAGGTAGCGGGTCGCGTCGGCGCGGCCGATCGGGTCGGCCTGGCCGAGCAGGAAGTCCGTGAGGCCCGACCTCGGCGTCGGGGTCGGCGCCGCCGATCTCGGTGAGCGCGGCGCGCGCGTTGTCGCGGACCGCGGAGGCATCCTGGCCGAGGAGCCCGGCGATGTCCTCGTAGCTCTGGCCGCGCTCGCAGAGGAGCTGCAGCAGCGCGCGTTGTTCCCCTCTGCAGCGGCATCGGCGGCGAAGCCTACGCAACGGAGCCGACGGCGGTGCCCGCTCCCCGGCGGCTTAATCTCCCGTACATGACCGAGCCGAACCCACGCAGCCCGAGGACGAGCCGGCCGTCACGCTCGACACCACCCTCGGATTCGAGGGCTACGAGTTCGACGGTGAGTCCGTCGCGACGGCGCGACCCTGCCGGTGACCGATTCGATCCGCCAGCCGTTCGGGATCGTCCACGGCGGCGCCTACGCCTCGCTGGCGGAGTCGCTGTGCTCCCGGGCCACCTTCGAGGCTGTGGGCCCCGAGAACATCGCGCTCGGGCAGTCGAACGACACGAAGTTCCTCCGGCCCTGCTCCTCGGGGACCGTCTCGGCCGTGGCCACCGCCCGCCACCGCGGCCGCACGAGCTGGGTCTGGGACGTCGAGATGAGCGACGACGAGGGGCGCCTGCTGGCGCTGACGCGGATGACCATCGCGGTCCGGCCGATGCCCGATCGCGCAACCTGAGCACCCTTCCCGTGTTCCCCTCAGCGGGCCGCTCGAATTGCGGAGAATCCGCACATGCCCCTGCTAGCCTCCCGCGGCCCCCAATAGAGAGAGAAAACCGACCTTGAAGCGCAAGATCACCGTCAGCATCGTCATCGCCCTCGCGGCCCTGCTCGCCCCGTCGGCGGCGTCGGCGGCGCAGGAGCCCAGCCGGGCTGACGGCAAGGATGCGCTGCAGGCCGCTCGCGCGGCCTTCTCCACCCAGCTCTCCTCCGTGGGCACCCCCGAGCGGGACGCCACCGTCGCCCTTCGCGATCTGGCCGTCAACCTGCCGGCTCTCGAGGGAGCCGATCGCCGCGCGGCGATCAACCTGCTGCGGCGGCCGACCGACAAGAGCGACCGCGACTACTTCGGCAAGGAGGCCAAGGGGTCGCCGACCTGCGACGCGAACTTCTGCGTCCACTGGACCGACCAGGGCCAGAACGCCCCGAGCTCCGACAAGTTCCTCGCCAACGTGCGGGACGCGGTGAGCACATCCTTCGACGTCGAGAACGGCACGCTCGGCTGGCCGCGCGGCGAAGTCCGACGGCACCCGCGGCGCCCGCAACGGCGTCGGCGGCGAGGGCCAGGTCGACGTCTACATCCGGGACCTGGGCAGCCAGCTGTACGGCTACGCCGCGCCCGACCCCAAGCAGAAGGGCTCAGAGCCGCTTCGCCTACCTGGTGCTCGACGACGACTACCGCGGCTTCCCCAGCACCCCGACCAACTCGCTGCGGGTGACCGTCGCCCACGAGTACAACCACGTCCTCCAGTTCAACCTCGACACCCAGCAGGACATCTGGCTCTTCGAGGACACGGCCACCTGGATGGAGGAGCAGGTCTACCCGGAGATCAACGACTACCTCAACTACCTCCCCGCGTTCTCGCGCGGCACCGATACCCCGATGACCGGGACCGACATCAAGATCTACGCCGAGGCCGTCTTCAACCACTGGCTCTCCGGCCGCTACGGCCCGCAGGTCGTCCGGGACGTCTGGACCGCCTCGGCAGCCGGAGTGAGCCCCAAGCACCTCGCGACCGCCGCCTACACGGCCGCTTCGACCGCCAACGGCGGCAAGCCGTTCTCCGAGGAGTTCGGTGAGTTCGCGGCCGCCACGGCCGAGTGGCGCTCCAACCCCGTCTTCCCCGACGCCGGCGTCTATCCCGAGGTCCGTCGCCGAGGGACGCTGAGCGCGAAGTCGCAGAAGGTCAAGCTCGACAACACCTCCTTCCAGCTGGTCAAGGTGAAGGGCGGAACCGGCCCCGTGACGCTGAACGTCAAGGCGCAGAACGGCACCGCATCGACGATCGCCCTGATCGGCCGAACGGGTCCGACCGATGGCGGCGTCGTCACGCCGGTCGTCCTGCAGCTGCCCGAGGGCGGCAATGGATCGGTCACGCTCCCCGGCTGGGACCTACAACCGCATCACCGCGGCGATCATCAACAGCGACGGCCGCAGCTCGGGGAAGCGCCGCGGTCAGCGGATCTACCCGAGCGACAACTCGACCTACAAGTACTCACTGGGTTAGGCATCTAGTCAGCGGGGCCGGGCCGGGGGAGTCCCTCGCCGGGCTCGCGGCTTCGCCGCTGGGCTCTGGGAGGCCCGGCGAGTGACTCCCCCGGCTCGGCGAACCAGGACCTAGCGGGGCAGGTTCCGCGACGGACGCAGGAGCGACGCGGCCTCGGGCCGGCGACGAGGACGCCGACTGGTGGCCTGGCTCTAGGCGGGTGCGACTTCTACTGGGACGCCGTTCAGGACGGCGTTTCCGCTCAGTTCGTCCACCAGCATCTCGTCCGAGAGCAGGTTCGAGTTGACACCGGCGTTCGCGCGTGGCGACTCCCTGCCTTGCTCCGTCCGTGTCGTGACCCCAGCCGTGCGGGATCGAGATGACGCCGTCCATGATCGAATCGGTCACCTCGACCGGGACCTCGACCGATCCCGCGCGTGAGCTCACCGCCGCGGTGCCGCCGTCGGTGAGGCCGAGGCGGGCAGCGTCGGCGGGGCTGACGTGCATCGTGCAGCGCGGCTTGCCGCGGACGAGGTGGGGGAGGTTGTGCATCCAGGAGTTGTTCGAGCGGAGGTGCCGGCGCCCGATCAGGACCATGCCGTCGACGTCCGCGGCGACGGCAGCCTCGAGCCGGGGCAGGTCGGCGACGATCTCGGGCGGAGCCAGCTCGACCCTGCCGCTCGCCGTGCGCAGCATCTCCGGCAGGCGCGGCTTCAGCGGGCCGAGGTCGATCCCGTGCGGGTTCGCCTCGAGCAGGTCGAGGGTGAGGCCCTCCTCGCCGCGGCCGGTGCCCGGCTCGATCCCGGCGCCGTAGGGCCCGCAGCGGAGCATCAGATCGAGGACGCGCTCCGGGCCGCGGCGCTCGCCGAGGGCGGCGACGACATCGGCGGGCTCCATGCCCTCGGCGGGTGATCCGGCAGTGACGGTCTCGCGACGCGCGGCCTCGAGCGCGACCATGTGGTCGAAGGCGTCGATGTCCACATCGGGTCCCTGGCCGGCGGCGATCGCCGCGAGGCGCAGGAACGAGCGCCACTCGGGCTCGACCTCGGAGCTCACCATCGGCGGGGTGAAGTTGGCGATGTTGCGCACCGACAGCTGGTAGAAGGCGAGGTCGTAGTGGGGCCGGGAGAGCGGGGAGGGGGCGGGAAGGATCACGTCGGCGAGCTCGGTCGTCTCGTTCACGTACGCATCCACCGAGACCATCAGGTCAAGCGACCCGAACGCCCGGCGCAGGCGGGCGGAGTTGGGCGTCGAGAGCAGCGGATTCCCGGCGACGGTGAAGAGCGCGCGGATCCGGCCCGGACCCTCCGTCTCGATCTCCTCGGCCAGGCAGGCGACGGGCAGCTCGCCGAACGCCTCGCCGAGCCCGCGAACGCGAGAGCCCCAGCGGCCCAGCTTGAACCCGCGACCGCGGCCGCTCTCGCCGTTGGCGTTGGTCTGGCCGGCGGCCGCGAGCGGGAACATCGCCCCGCCCTCGGAGTCGAGATTGCCGGTGATCGCGTTGAGAACGTCGACGAGCCAGCTCGCGAGCGTGCCGAACTCCTGGGTCGTCGTTCCGATGCGGGCGTAGACCACGGCCCGCTCGGCGGCCGCCAGCTCGCGGGCCATCCGGCGGATCTCGTCGGGGTCGATCCCGCAGGCGAGCGCGACGAACTCCGGGGTGAACGCGTCGAGCGCGGGCTGCAGCTCGCCCTGCCCCTCCAGATGCTCGGCGAGCGGCCCGGGGTCCGCCAGGCCCTCGTCGAGGATCACCTGGACGAGCGCGGCGAGGAGCAGCGCGTCCCGGCCGGGGCGGATGAAGTGATGCTCGTCGGCCACCTCGGCGGTGCGGCTGCGCCGCGGATCGACCACCACGACCTTGCCGCCGCGCTCCTGGATCGCCCGCAGCCGGCCGCGGTAGTTCGGCGCCGTCATCAGCGACCCGTTCGAGGCGAGCGGGTTGGCTCCCAGGATCAGCATGTGGTCGGTGCGGTCGATGTCGGGGATCGCGATCGAGAGGCCGGCGCCGAACATCAGGGCCGAGGAGATCTGCTTGGGGAGCTGATCGACGCTCGTCGCGCTGAAGACGTTCTTGGTTCCCAGCGCCTTCGTGAGGGCCCGCAGGTGGATCAGCCCGTCGAGCGTGTGCGCGTTCGGGTTGCCGAGGTAGATCGCGGTCGCGTCGCGGTCGCCGTCGGCGCTAGAATCGGGCGCAGGCGCTCGTCGATGTAGGCGAAGGCCTCGTCCCAGCTGGCCTCGACGAGCTCGCCGTCGCGACGGACGAGCGGGGTTGTCAGGCGGTCGGGGTCGCTGTGGAGCTCACCGATGCTTGCGCCCTTCGGGCAGATGAAGCCCTCGCTGAAGACGTCCTCGACGTCGCCGCGCGCCTTGACGACCTGCCCGTGCTCGTGGGTGATCTCGAGCCCGCAGGTCGCCTCGCAGAGCGGGCAGGTGCCGTAGTGGGTGGCGATGTCGTCGCTCAAGCTCTCTCCTCCGTGGCGGATCTTCCCACAGGACCGGCCAATCGCCATCAGGAGCCGAACGGGCGCTGGCGGCGGACGTTGGAGACGATCACCGCGAGCACGGTGACGAGGTACATCTGGCCGATCAGCGCCTCGGTCACCGACATCGCGCGACCGACCTCGGTCGCGGCGGTGAAATCGCCATAGCCCGTGGTCGTCAGCGTCGCGAGGCTGTAGTAGAGGAAGTCGTTCGATGTCCCATGCTCGACGCTCGTGAAGAACGGCTGGTCGCCCACCACCTCGATGACCCCGAAGAGGTAGCCGAAGAAGGTGCCGATCAGCAGGTAGAGGCAGAGCCCGCAGTAGACGGTCTGGACGGTCACGCGCTTGTCCTCGCGGAGCTCCCGGACGACCCCGGCGACCACCGCGAGCGGCGTCAGCAGGACGAGCAGGAGAACGATCAGCCGCGGCACGATCGGCCCCAGCTCCCCGGGGATGACGATCGCCAGCGCCACGCCGGCTGACAGAACGGCGATCAACATGCCGCTGACCCAGAGCAGGGTCACGTGGGCCCCCGCCGCGCGCAGGGCGATGTAGACGACGGATGCCTGCAGCACGACCCCGATGAGCCTGCTCGCCTCGGTGTCCGGCTCCGACAGCTGGAAGATGACCGAGACGATGATCGCGCCGAGGACGACGCCGAAGCTGCGGCGCGGCGCGGTCAGGTGGAGGGCTTCGGCCAGGCGGCCGGGGTCCTCCAGGGGATCGACCTTCCTCACGACCGCGATGCTGCCACGCCCGGCGGACGCCCGGCGCGCGGCTGGATCAGCGGCTCTTGCGGATCACTCGCGGCCACTCGGGCCCGGAACTCGCGCACGTCCGCTCCCAGCCAGTCGACGTGGTCGTTTCGCCAGCCCTGGAGGTCCTTGAAGAGCGGTGAGTCGTTCGCCATCGCGTGGCCGATGATGTTCCGCTGCTCGATCCCGTAGCGCTGCTTCAGCCAGGCCACGAGCCCGACCGCGGCCTTCGCCTGGTCCCTGCGGCCGAGGATGGCCTGATCGGCCTCGTGCTTGCCGCTCTCGGCCTCCTGGACCATCTCGACGCCGATCGCCACGTGGTTCAGGCCGATGGTGTGGCGGCAGCGCACGAAGAGTCGCGTCAGCTGGTGGATCGTGCCGTCCTTCTCGACGACGAACTGCGCGCAGACGCCCGGGCTCTCCCCGAGGCTCGGGGTGTTCGCCGCGAAGGTGTTGAAGACCGAGGGGTAATCCGAGGTGGCCGTGTAGTGGAGGACGATCGCCTTCGGGTTCTCGAGCCGCCACTCGCGCTTGCCGTAGTGGCGCTTGGAGTAGGCCGCCATCTGCTTCTTGCGGCTCTTGTCGTAGGGGATCGGGTCGAAGCTCAGCTCCGGCTGGGGAACCGAGCGTGCCGCTTCGCCGAGCCCGAGGAACGGCCCCCAGGCGGAAGCCGTGGGAGCGGCGAGAAGGGGAATCGCGGCAAGCGCCGCGCCGAGCGCGGCACCGCGGCGGAGGAGCTTCGCGGTCACCCGAACGATGTTAGGCGCTGGAACGGCTGCCGCTGCAGGTAGCGTGCCGATCCGTGATCGAACGAAGGCCCCTTCCCGAATTGGTGACCGTAGACGCCAACTCCTTCCTGGCGATCGTCCTCGCGGCGGCCGTCGCGGCGGCCATCGTCGGGATCGGCGGCACCCGGGTGATCGTGCCCGTCGTCGTGCTCGAGCTCGGACTCGGGATCCTGATCGGCCCCGAGGTCCTCGGCCTCGCCGAGTCCGACGACTTCGTCAACTTCTTCTCCTCGCTCGGGCTCGGCATGCTGTTCTTCTTCGCCGGCTACGAGATCGATTTCGACCGGATCAAGGGCGCGCCGCTGAAGCTGGGCATCGTGGGCTGGATCATCTCGCTGGGGCTCGCCTACGCGATCGGAGGTGCGCTGGCGGCAGCCGGCATCGTCCTCTCGCTGCTCTTCACCGGCACGGCGATCGCCACGACCGCGATCGGCACGCTGATCCCGATCCTCGGCGACGCGGGAGAGATGAAGACCCGGTTCGGCACGTACCTCCTCGCCGCCGGCGCCGTTGGCGAGTTCGGTCCGATCCTCCTCATCACCCTCTTCTTCTCGGCCGGCAACCCGCTCTCGAGCGGGCTGCTGCTGATCGCCTTCGTGGTCATCGCGGTGGTTGCCGCGGTGCTGGCGGTCCGGGGGGTCAGCTTCGGCTGGTCGGCCTTCGAGCGGACGATGGAGACGAGCTCCCAGCTGCCCGTCCGCATGGCCGTCGTCCTCGTCTTCGTACTGGCGGCGCTGGCGACGGACCTCGGCCTGGACCTGCTGCTCGGCGGGCTTCGTCGCCGGGATCATCACCCGCACCGCGCTCGGCGGGCGCGAGGTGCCGATCCTCGAGTCGAAGCTGAGCGCCGTCGGCTACGGCTTCCTGATCCCGTTCTTCTTCGTCGTCAGCGGGATCGAGTTCGACCTCGATGCCCTCATCAGCGATCCCTGCCGAGCTCTACAAGCTGCCGATGTTCCTCGCCGCGTTCCTGATCGTGCGCGGCGCTCCGGCGCTCCTGCTCTACGCGAGCGAGCTCGACCTTCGCGACCGCATCGCGCTCGGGTTCTTCAGCGCCACCGAGCTGCCGCTCGTCGTCGCGATCACGACGATCGCGATCGACAACGGCGAGATGCACAGCTCCACGGCCGCGTCGCTCGTCGGGGCGGCGGTGCTCTCGACCGCGATCTTCCCGCTCATCGGCCTTCGTCTGCGCGGCTCGCGAGCCACGCCGGAGGGCGTCTAGGCCCCGGCGCGTCCGGCCGCCCGGACTACTTGCGAGCCAGCGGGCTTCGCCAGAACGAGGTCCGCTCGCGCGCGCCGTCCCAGTTCAGCTCGATGTGGATGTGGTTCATGTGGGCCTGGGTCGGGTCCAGGTCCTTGCGCCTCTTCCCGTTCGGCTTGAAGCAGTATGAGTAGTCGCCGAGGCGATCCTGCCCGGACCACCATGCGCGGCAGTCGAAGATGATCCCCTGGACGCCCATTCGCCGGGCGAGGGCGGCGACGTTCCCCTCGCGGTCGGTGGCGAGGAGCCGATCGACGATCAGCGCCATGGCCTGCTTTCGCTGGGATCGATCCTCGGCGTCCATCGCCCAGTCGATCGCGCGGGCCTCGGAGTGCAGGCTGTAGCTGTGCGAGCTCAGCTTCTCGCAGCGATAGAAGCCCCAGAGCTCACCGCTCGTGTGACGACCGAGCCAGGCCGCCATCGCCTTCGAGTCCATCCGGGACGCCGTGCTTGCCCGAGCAGCGCTTCGCCTCGTCGTAGTCGAAGCCCTCGATCGGCTTGTTCAGCAGCCGCGAGTCGTTGGCGGGGTTCGGGCCGAGGCCCGCGATCGCAGGCGCGGCCACGGCCGCGAAGGCCACCGCGACCATGGAGACGATCAGGACCCTGCGAGAACCCACCGGTTGGGTGATCGGACGGTGCGAGCGGGGGCTTGAGCCGGCTGGACGCCTCAGCCGGCGGAGGCGGTCTCGGACTCGGCGCGCTTGCCGGCCCGCTTCGTCCGCGTCCTCCGGCTTCGCGGGAGCCTCCCCGGCGGTCTCCGCGAGGTCGTCCATCGCAACCTGCAGGTCCGCGGCGAATCCGTCGAGGGTCGGCATCGCCTCGTAGTCGCCGATCAGGCCGAAGTTGATGCCGCCGTCGTAGCTCATGATCCCCACGCACATCCCCTGGTTCTTGGCGAGCGGGACCATCGGGAAGAGGTCGCGCATCTGCCGGCCGAGGACGTAGAGCGGGAACTGCGGCCCGGGCACGTTCGTGACCACGAGGTTGAAGAAGCGCTGGCGTGACTGCAGCCGCGCAGCCTGGGAGGCGATCGTCGTCGGCGCGAAGTCGGTCAGCTCGCTGAGCAGGTTGGCGCCGACGGCCTGCTTGGAGTGCTTCAGGTCACCCATGCGCTCGGTCATCAGGTGGAGCCGCTCCACCGGATCCTCCGACCAGACCGGCAGTGGCGCCATCATCGCCGAGACCTGATTGCCGAGCGCCCCGTGGGCCTCCTCGGAGCGGACGCTCACCGGGACCATCGCGATCAGCTCGAGGTCCCCGGTCGGATGGCCGAGCCCGCGAAGGTGGCGCCCGAGGCCGCCGGCGACGATCGAGAGGATCACGTCGTTGACGGTCCCGCCGTGAACGTCCTTGATCCGGCGCAGCTGCGGGAGCCCGGCGCGAACCCAGGCGAAGCGCCGGTGCGGGCCGATCGGGCGGTTGAGGGGGGAGTCGGGAGCGGCGAGCCCGCGCCCGGCGATCGAACCGGCCGCCTCGACCGCGTCGCGAACCGCCTCCCATCGCCTGCCGCGGGCCGCGCACGAGCGCGCGAGCGCCGCGGACGAGCTCGGCCGGCTGGGTCGCGCGCTCGACCAGCGCGGCCGCGAGGAGCTCCGAGTCGCTCGGCACGGGCCGGGGCGACCAGGGCGGGGGAGGGGCCATCGGGGACGGCTCCGGCGAGGTGTCGTAGAGGACGGTCGTGATGTCGGCGCCGGAGACGCCGTCGACGAGGCAGTGGTGGCTCTTGCCGACGATCGCGAAGCGGTCGCCCTCGAGGCCGTCGACGAGCCAGAGCTCCCAGAGCGGCTTCGAGCGGTCGAGGCCCTGCGAGAACGCCCGCGCCGCGAAGTTCCGGAGCTGCTCCTCGCTGCCGGGCTCGGGGAGCGCGGTGTGGCGCACGTGGTAGTCGAGGTTGAGGTGGGGATCGTCGACCCAGACCGGCCGACCCTGGTTGAAGGGGACGAAGGCGAGCTTCTGCCGGAACCGGGGAACGAGGTGCAGGCGCGCCTCGAGGTGCCGGCGGAACTCCTCGTAGCCCGGCGCGGGGCCGTCGAAGATCGTCGTCGAGGCGACGTGCATGTGGGCGCCATCCCGCTCCAGATGGAGGAATGAGGCGTCCAGTCCGGTGAGTCGATCCATCGCTGCAACGAGTATCTCAGCTTCGTTAGCAGTGTGATCGCTCCCACACATACATATGTTCGCTTTTCTTACCCTTTCGGGCTCCGAACAACGAGCACCCGCAACGAAACCCATACGCGCCTAATCGCCCGGCCACTGCGCCGGGCGAGCGGGGGACCCAACTGCCGCCCGATCGATTCGGGCGGCCGGGGCGAATCGGACCGTGATCGGTCCGTAGCCCGGCTGGCCCAGTTCAACTGAGAGCCGCCCGGCGAGCCCGACAGCTAACTCCGCCGGCGCCTGAAAGCGAGGAATCGAAGATGAAACGACGCACCCGCATCATGCGGCGGCGAGCCGCAGCGCTCGCCCTTGCGACCGCAGCACTCGGGGCCGGAACCGGCCTCAGCAGCACCGCCATCGCCCAGAACGGCTCGGCGGCCATCGACGCGAGCGACAACCGGGTTGGGCCGAACGAGCGCGTCACGCTCGACGGTCGCTTCCCGACGCCGGGCACGACAACCGCGCCCGCGAACGGCACGGGCGGCGCCGACCGCTCCCAGCCGGTCCGGATCGAGTTCCGGCCCCTGGGCTCGAAGCGATGGCGCAACGCCGTGCAGACCCGGACGAAGGCCAACGGCCGCTTCAGCGAAGAGCGTCCCGGTCACCCGCAGCGGCCGCTTTCGCGCGGTCAGCTCGGACGGCCGCTCGACCCGCCCCGAGCTGATCACGGTCCGCTCCGAGCTGAGGACCCGGATCGGCAACGACGATCCGAACCTCGGTGACGACGTCACCGTTCGCGGCCATGTGCTTCCGGCGAGCGGCGGGCGTCCCGTCACCGTTCAGGTCGGCGGCGAGAAGCTGCGGACCAAGACCCGCGGCGACGGCAGCTTCAAGGTGAAGTACGAGCCGTCGAAGGCCGGCACCGAGACCGTCCGCGTCCGCGCCGATGGTGACAACGTCGCCACCGGCAGCTCCGACAAGGCCGGCAAGGTGACCACCTTCCGCGGCGTCGGCGCCTCCTACTACGGGCCCGGCCTGTACGGAAACGGCGTCGCCTGCGGCGGCACGCTTCAGCCGAGCACGATCGGGGTCGCTCACAAGACCCTGCCGTGCGGCACGAAGCTGACCATCAAGTACGGGAACGAGACCGTCAAGAACGTCGAGGTCATCGACCGCGGTCCCTACGTGGCCGGTCGTGAGATCGACCTGACCGAGGCCCTGCGCAACAAGCTCGGCTTCGGCGGCGTCGGCACCGTCTACATCGACAAGTAGGCCGCAGCCGCCTGGGTTTTCATCTATCTAGCCCAGGATGAGCTGCTCGGGCCCCGTCTCCGCCACCGGATCGCTCCGGTCGGCGGGGGCGGGGTCTTCGTCTTTGCGGAGCAGGTTGGACATCCCGACGCCGAGGAGCCGCACCGGCGCATCGCGCTCGAACGCTTCGAACAGCGCGAGCGCGGCGGCGGCGATGCGACCGGGATCGGCGGTCGGCTCCTCGAGGGTGCGGGATCGGGTGAAGGTCCGGAAGGGAGCGAGGCGGATCTTCAGCGTCACCGTGCGCCCGGTGATTCCCTGCTCGCCGAGATGGGTCGCCACGGTCCGCGCCATCTCGCCGACCTCCGCCCGCATCCGGACCGGGTCCTCCTCGTCGACGAGGAAGGTCTTCTCGCGGCTCTCGGACTTGCGCACGCGCTCGACTGCGACGGCGGCGCTGCCGTAGCCGGCGGCTCGCCGCCTGAGCCCGGCTCCGTGGTTGGGCCCGACGACGGAGGCCAGCAGCTCGGGGTCGGCGCCGGCCAGCTCCGAGACGGTCCGGATCCGCGCGCGCGCCAGCCGCTCCTCCGTCCGCGGGCCGACGCCGGGAAGCAGCCGCGCGGGACGATCGCCGATCACCTCGAGGAACCGCTCCCGCGGCAGGGCGCAGAGGCCATCGGGCTTGTCGAGGTCGGAGGCGATCTTCGCGATCAGCCGGTTCGGGCCGAGGCCGATCGAGCAGGTCAGCCCCGTTCGCTTCAGGACCTCGCGCTTGAGCTGGCGCGCTCGCGTCTTCGGGGCGGGGGAGTCGCTGAGGTCGACGTAGGCCTCGTCGAGGCCGAGCACCTCGACGGTGTCGCTGAAGCCGGCGATCACCGCCATCACCTCGGCCGAGGCGGCCTTGTAGCTCTCCATGTCGCGGGGGATGACGACGGCCTGCGGGCAGCGCCGGCGCGCGACGACCATCGGCAGGGCCGAGTGGACCCCGAACTTCCGCGCCTCGTAGGAGGCCGTCATGACGACGCCGCGCACCTTCGGATCGGGCGAGCCGACGACGACGGGCTTCCCCTTGAGCTCAGGTCGCTTGAGGAGCTCGACGGACACGTAGAACGCATCCATGTCGACGTGCGCGATGGCGTGCTCCCACGCAGACGGATCGCCGTACACGCGTTCGGTGGGCATCGGGGCGAAATGTAGGCATCTGCCCGGACGGGCGTGCCGCTGCTACCTTCCGGCGCGGTGAGCGCGGAGGGCAAGAACCTCGAGGCGATCTCGAAGGCGATCGATCAGCACAACTCCGGCTGCCCGTTCCCGGCCTCCGAGGTGCGGATGAACGCGTTCGAGGTGGAGCGGCTCGGCTGGGACACGATCCGCGGCCTGCCGATCATCCCCGACCCCGAGATCGGAACCGGGCGCTTCCGCATCGTCTGCTCCGGCGAGGGCCAGGGCGAGGAGATCGAGGAGGTCGAGGCGATCGGGACGCCGGTCGAGGTCCCCGTCGCAGTACCCGTCGGGCCCGGGCCCGACCGCGAACGCGAGATCTAGCCTCAGCAGGCGTACTCGACGGCACCCGCGCGCAACGCGTCGACCGCTGCGAACCCCGACTCGAGATCGGCGTCCTCAGCCGGTGTGACCTCAACCGCCGCGATGTCGTCGTCGGCGTCCGCCTCGCCGATCTCCAGCTCCGAGGCGTAGCCGGAGCCCTCGCGCACGCTCTCGGCGTCCGCCTCGCCATCGACGAGGAATGCGACCTCCCCGGAGCCGTCGCCCTGCCCGGATGCGCCCTGGGACAGAAGGCAGCCCGCATCGGCATCGGGCGGCTCCGTCTGGGAGAAGGACCCATCGAGCTCCTCGAGCAGGGGATCCGGCACGTCGTCCCGGGGATCGTCGGGGATGGCCCGCAGGAGCGCCGGATCGTGAGCGGCGAAGATCAACCCGATGTCCAGCTTGAAGTGCGTCATGGCTCCGCGGTAGGTCAGGACTCCGTCCCGCTCGCGATAGCCGATGTCGCCGAGGGCCGATCCGATCTCGCCCGTGTCGGCGGATGTGGCGACCGCGGTCACGACCGAGTTCGCCTGGCCCGAGCTCGCCAGCCCGGTTGCGTTGCCGAGGTCCAGCGCGTAGAAGATCGAACCCGAGGGATCGTTCCCGTACTCGTACAGCGCTCCCAGCGCTTCGTCGGACGCAAGCGCGAAGGGCGTCGTCGGAGAGACGTCGAGCGGATCCTCCTCCTCGTCGAGCTCGAGGTCCTCGCGGAGCGCGGAGAGGTCCACCGCGGTGTAGGTCTCGGCGTCCGTCGGCAGCCACTTCGTCAGCGGCAACGCGGCGTTGTCGTCGCTCCCGCCGACGACGCCACCGCCACCGCACCCTCGCGGCGACGAACCCCAACAGCAGCACCGCCGCCGCGAGGGCGGCACGGGTTGAGGTCGCTCCCCGCATCGGCCGGACCATATCCGGCTCCTCTACGCCCTGAAGAAGTCGATGCCGGCGCCGTCGAGCGCCCGCAGGAGATCGTCGTTGAACTGGGTGAGGGTCGCCGGTGAAGACCAGGATTCCCATCGCGACGAGAACGACGCCGCCGCTGGCCATGATCACCGCGTAGTGCCGCTTGACGAAGTCGAACGCCGTCGTCGCCCGGCCGAAGGCGATCGCGGTGAGCAGGAACGGGACCCCGAGCCCAGCCGAGTAGACGGCGAGCATGAGGCCGCCCTCGAACGCCGATCCGGTCGTGCCCGCCAGCGTCAGGATCGCGCCGAGCGTCGGACCGATGCACGGCGTCCAGGCGAGGGCGAAGGCCGCTCCCGGCGACCATCGGCCCGCCGGCGCCGGCCCGCTCGAGCAGCGAGTCGACATGCCACTCGCGGTTGAGCCGGGTGACGAACAGGGAGCCGATGAACAGCAGGCCCATCGCGATGATCAGAGCGCCGGCGATGTGGTTGAGAAGCGTCTGGTTGTTGTGGAGGCTCTGGACGAGGCCGACCGTGCCGAGGCCGAGCAGGATGAAGATCGCCGAGAAGCTCGCGATGAAGATGAGCGCCGGGGGGATCACGCTGCGCCACCCGGCGCGCTCGAGCTCCGACGGGGTGATCCCCGTGATCGCCGACAGGTAGCCGGGGACGAGGGGGAGGACGCACGGCGAGAGGAACGAGACCATCCCGGCGAAGAACGCGGTCAGGAGGCCGATGCCGCCGATCTCGGGCATGGCCTCAGGCGATCGCGGCGGCGAGCCGGCGGCGATGCTCGCGGGCGAGGTCGCTCGCGGGCCCGAGCTCGGTGAAGATCGCGACCATGACGCGGCGCAGGGCGTCGGTGCGGTCGGCGTCCTGCGAGCTCGCGATGGCTCCCTGCAAAGTCTCGAGCGCGGCCTCGTGCTCGCCCTCGTCCCAGGCGGCGAACGCCGGCTGCAGGGACTCGCCGTCGGGTCCGGAGGCAAGCTCCATCCGTGCCAGCAGGCCGGAGGCGGTGAAGTCGGATTCGAGTGGCTCGAGGAGGCCGCGGGCTTCCTCGGTCTCGCCGGATGAAAGGAGGATCCGGCCGAGCTTGATCGCGGCGTCGCTCTGACGCGGGTCGAGCTCCAGCGCCCGCCGCAGGGATGCCTCGTCATCAGCGTTCGCGAGCTTGGATGCCTCGGAGGGCACGAGCCCCTCGAAGAACTCGGCGACCTTCGCCGGCGGCAGGGCGCCGGTGAACTCGGCGACGACCTCGCCGTCCTTGAACGCCTTGACCGCGGGGATGCCCTGGATCCCGAAGGCCTGGGAGAGCCGCTGGTTGGAATCGACGTCGACCTTCGCGAGCTCGACGTCACCCTCGCGCGCGTTGGCCTCGGCCTCGAGCGCCGGCCCGAGCTGACGGCACGGACCGCACCACTCAGCCCAGAAATCCACCACCACGGGGACCTCCTTGGAGCGCTCGATCACGTCCTGCTGGAAGCTGCTTTCGGCGACGTCGTGGACCACGGGCGGAAGCTTAGGGCCTGCCGTACGCGGGCTCGAGCGACGCCGCAGTAGCCTGCGGGTCGATGGAGTCGCTCAGAGGGAAGCTGCTGGTCGCCTCGCCGGCGCTCGGCGATCCCAACTTCAACCGCACGGTCGTGCTGATCACCGAGCACGGCCCCGACGGAGCGATGGGGATCGTGCTCAACCGCCCCGCCGACGCCGAGGTGGTCGAGGTGCTGCCTGAGCTCGCGGAGATCGCCGAGGAGGAGCCCGTCTTCGTCGGCGGGCCCGTCCAGCCGGAGTCGCTCGTGGTCCTCGGCGAGTTCTCCGACCCCGAGAAAGCCGCCTGGATCGTCGTCGCAGACGTCGGTCTGGTCTCGGCCTCGACCGACCTCGACGAGCTGCCCGCCGCCGTCCGACGCGGCCGCGTCTACGCCGGCTTCTCCGGCTGGGGGCCGGGTCAGCTCGAGTCCGAGCTCGACGAGGAGTCCTGGATCGTCGAGCCGCCGCTCCCGCTCGAGCTCTTCCCGGACGACCCGGCAACGCTCTGGAGCGCGGTGCTCGAGCGCAAGGGCGGGGAGTACGCGCTGGTGGCGCGCATGCCGGAGGACCCGAGCCTCAACTAGTCAGGTCGCGGGCCGCGCTCAGCGCGCGGCTTCGAGCGCGGCCGGGCACTGGAAGGCGCACTGCGTGCTCATCGTCTGCGGGCCCGGGGTGAAGTCGTCCCGCACCGACGCGGTCCTGCGGCCGCCACCCTGGGCGTAGCGATCCCACCACCAGAAGCCGTCGAACCACGGGGCGGTCCCGTTGTTGTAGGCGTCGATCCAGAAGCTGAAGGTGTTGCGGTACATGGCGCTCTGGTTGGCGTCGGGCGATCCCTGGTTGTAGCCCGCCGGGTCCGCCGTGCCGTCGTAGCCGATCTCGGTGAAGACGAAGGGGCGCTGGCCGGCCCCCGATGCCTGCAGGTCGCGCTCGACCTGGTCGACGCTGGCCCAGACGCTCTGCGCGTTCGTGCCGTTCTCGTAGTAGTCGGTCCCGATCATGTCCAGGGCGTCCCAGAACTTGACGTCGTCGATCGCGTCCCAGTTCGCGGCGTAGGTCAGCTGGATCCCGGCATCCGCGAAGCTCACCTGGGTTCCGGTCGGCCGCTCACCGCCTGGCCGCTTGCACTTGTAGCGGTAGGTCGTGGCGGTGCGGACGTCCGCGATCAGCTGGCGCCAGCGCGCCTCATCGGCCGGATCGTCGCTGAGCGCCGTCAGCTCGGTTCCGACGACGAGCGTGGTGGCGTGGACCTGGATCGCAAGCCTCGCCTGCGAGAGGATCAGGTTCCGGTAGTGGTTCCAGAAGGAGTCGAGGTTGCCGCCCTGCGGATCGATGTAGCCGCGGTAGCTGCCGTCGGTGAGGTCGATGTGGGGCTTCAGCGCGACGTCGTAGCCGCCGGGCCCGCCGTAGCTCCGCTTGACCCCGCCGAGGCGAGCCGCGCATGCCGCCTCGCGGATGCTGGCGTCGGATTCGTTCTTGGCGATCCCGCCCTGGCTCCAGTCCTCGACGATCCCGGCGGGATCGGTTGAGGTGACGTAGTCGGTCGGGGTGAAGACGACGGTGTCGACGCCCTGCTGGGTGCGGAGGCCGGTGAGCGGGTTCCGCCTCCCGTTGTCAGCCTTCCGGTAGCCCTCCTTGAGGAAGGTCACCAGGTTCGTTCCGCGCTCCCAGCTCGAGGGGGCCGGGCCGGAGAGGGGGAGGGGGGAGGCGGCCTGGGCGCCCTCGGCTCCGAGCAGGGCGACGCTCACAGCGATCGCGAGCGACAGGAGGATCGTCCGGGTTTTCACGGCCCGGGCCGCAGTGAATCCGTTCACCATGGGATGGCAGCGGCAATCCGTGCCGCCCCTGGCCTATCGACTCACCGGCGGCCCCCGGCTATGGGACGATCGGCGGTGTGGCCGAATGTCCTAGCGGTGCTCGGGGTTCGGTGCGCCCGGCGAGCAGCCGGCATCCCATTCGTCGCGCCGGTTGCCGTGCGCGGGGATGCCGCCCGCGTCCTTCAGCATCCGCGCGACGTGGATGAGGTTCCAGGTCATGAAGTGGGTGTTGCGGTTGGTGAAGTCGTTCTCGGGTCCGCCTGAGCCGGGATCGAGGTAGGAGGGACCCGGGCCCGCCTCGCCGATCCAGCCGGCATCGGCCTGCGGCGCGATCGTGTAGCCGAGGTGCTGCAGCGAGTAGAGGACGTTCATCGCGCAGTGCTTGACGCCGTCCTCGTTCCCGGTGACGAGGCAGCCGCCGACCCGGCCGTAGTAGGCGTACTGCCCGTTGTCGTTGAGCAGGTGGGAGTTGCCGTAGAGGCGCTCGATCACCTGGGTGCAGACCGAGGTCTTCTCGCCGAGCCAGATCGCGGTGCCGAGGACGAGGATGTCAGCGGCCATGACCCGCTCGAAGATCGCCGGCCACTCGTCCGCGTCCCAGCCCTTCTCCGTCATGTCGGGGTCGACCCCGGTGGCGATGGCGTGATCGACGGCGCGAATGCACTCGACCTCGATCCCCGCACCCCGCATCACCTCGATCGAGCGGTCCATCAGTCCCTGGGTGTTCGAGGCCTCGGGACTGCGCTTGAGCGTGCAGTTGATGAACATCGCACGCAGGTCTGAGTAATCCGGCTGCTCGGACAATGGGTCTCCTCTGTCGACGGGTGATACGGATCGGAAGCTATCCGCATCTTGCTTCGACCCCTCGACGAACCGGACGGTTCGCCGCCCCCGCCCGCCTCAGCCCGCGGCGACCGGCTCGGCTTCGGCGCCCTCGGTGGCCCCGGCTGGGTTGGGGGCCCCGTGCCCGGCCGAGGCGACCATGTCCGAGTTCCGGACGAGCAGCCAGGAGGCGAGGCCGCCGACGATCGCGATTCCGGCGGCGACCAGCAGGATCTCGTTGAGCCCGGTGATGAAGGCGTGCTCCGCCGCCGCCGCGGCCTGGTCCTTGAACTGGTCGGGGATCTGCGCGAGACCCTGATCGGCGGCGCCCGAGGAGACGGCATCGGCGAACTCGGACGGCGCCTGCGGCAGCCGGTCGGTCAGGTCGGCGGCCACCCGATGCTGGAAGATCGCCCCGAGCGCGGCAACGCCGGTGGCGATCCCGGCCTGGCGGAAGGTGCTGTTGATTCCCGAGGCCATGCCCGCACGGGCGGGCTCGACGACCCCGACCGCCACCGAGGCGATTCCCGGGTTGGTCATGCCGATGCCGATGCCCGCGAGCATGAAGCCGGGGAGGAGGTGGGTCCAGCTGTCGCCCACGGAGATCCCGCCCATCAGCGCGAGACCGATGCCGACGAAGATCAGCCCGGTTCCCATCAGGGCCCGGAACGGGACGCGCTCGGAGAGCTTGGCGCTGATCGGCGCGACGACGAACGAGAGCAGCGAGAGCGGGAGGAACCGGACGCCGGCCTCGAGCGGCGAGAACGCGAGCACGTCCTGGATGTAGAGCGTGAGGTAGAGGAACATCGCGAACATCCCGGCCGAGAGGCAGAAGGCGACGATCGAGACCCCCGTGAACGACGGATTCCGGAACAGGCTCAGGTCGAGCATCGCGTGATCGCTGCGGCGCTGGATCGCGAACGAACGCGGCCAGCAGCACCACCGCGCCGCCGAGGCAGAGGACGATGACCGTGCTGCCCCAGCCCTCCGCGTTGCCGCGGATCAGGCCGAAGATCAGCAGGAAGAGCGCCGCCGTGAAGGTGAAGAGCCCCGGGAAGTCGATCGGCTCCGGATCGGGAGCGCGCACGTTCCTGACCTTGACCTCGGTGAGGACGATGGCCGCGATCCCGATCGGGACGTTGACGAAGAAGATCCACTCCCAGCCGAGAGCCTCGGTGAGGATGCCACCGATCAGCGGGCCGATCGCGACGGCGCCGCCGACGGTCGCTCCCCAGATGCCGATTGCCTTCCCGCGCTCACGGCCCTCGAACTCCTGCGCGATCAGCGCCAGCGCGGTCGAGAACATCGCCGCGGCGCCGACGCCCTGCAGGCCGCGCGCGAAGTTGAGGATGGTCGGGTCGGAGGCGAGCCCGCAGAGGAACGAGGCGAAGACGAAGAGCCCGAAGCCGATGCTGAACACCCGCCGGCGGCCGAGGCGGTCGCCGATCGAGCCGAAGACGAGCAGGAAGGAGGCGAGCGTGAGCGCGTAGGCGTCGACGACCCACTGCAGGCTCGACAGGCTCGCGTTCAGGTCCTCCTGGATGTCCGGGAGGGCGACGTTCACGATCGTGACGTCGATCAGCAGCATGAACGTGGCCACGCAGACGGCCAGCAGGGTCCACCACTTGCGTTCCATCCGTCTATGCTCCTTTACGCGGTTTGAGTGATAGTCAGCAGGACTGATCATCAGGCTAGCGAATCTATGATCGAGATGTCAGGAACAGACAAAAGCGCTCAGGTAACCGGTGCGCCCGAGGCGAGGGACGTCGTCGGCGATCGCTTCGGCTTCCTGTTCGCGAAGATGCACGTCCGCTGCGCGAAGCTCTCGGTCGATGTCCTCGAGGAGGCCGGGCTCGGCCTCTCCGGCATGCACATGGGCGCGCTCTCGATGATCGAGGCCGGCGGCCCGATGTCCCAGCACGCAGTCGGCGAGGCGCTCGGCAAGGACCGCACGACGATGGTCTCGGTGGTCGACGACCTCGAACGAGCGGGTCTGGTCGAACGGCACCGCAACCCGCGCGACCGTCGCGCCTACGCGCTCGAGGTGACCGACGAGGGGCGCGACTGGCTCGAGCGGGCGGTCGCCGTGCTGAGCGCGGCTGAGGGCGAGCTGCTCGGCGGCCTGGACGCCGAGGAGCGCGAGGTCCTCCGGGGGCTGCTCCACCGGCTGGTCTTCGACGCCTCCTAGCCCAGCGCCGCTGCGGTGTGGGGCGTGAGCTCCGCGGTTTCTCCTAAGGTGGGTGGCGGAGTTGATGGGCTCGGCCGCCGGGGGGAGGGCGGAGCCTCATCGGCTGGAGAGATCACTTTCACGAATGGGAGATCCATGACGCTGCGTAGTACCCGGGCGACGACCGCAAACGGAATTCGACTGGGGCTGGCATGCATCGCCGCCCTGCTCGCCTGGGCGCTGCTGATCGCTCCCGCGACGGCGCAGGCCGAGGACACGGTCTGGATCTGCAAGCCCGGCCAGGCGGACGATCTCTGCGCCGGCACGATCGACGGGATGACCAACCCGCCGCCCGGCCAGACGCCGCAGCCGCTCGGCTACACCCGCCCGGCGGACCCGCCCGTCGACTGCTTCTACCTGTACCCGACGCAGAGCCCGCAGCCCGGACCGAACTCGGACCTCGCGAAGGACCCCGAGATCCGGCGGGTGGTCGTCCAGCAGGCCCGGATGTTCTCCACGGTCTGCGACGTCTACGCGCCGATGTACCGCCAGGTCACCAACAACGGCGATCAGAGCTCCCACAACCCATCGGTCGAGACGGCCTACCAGAGCGCCAAGGCCGGCTTCCAGGACTTCCTGACGAACTACAACAAGGACCGCGGGTTCATCATGCTCGGCCACTCGCAGGGCTCCGCGCACACCGCGCGCCTGATCGACGAGATCGTCGACAAGGACCCGGAGCTGCGGAAGCGGTTCATCGGGGCGATCGCGCCGGGCGCCAACATCCCGGTGCCGATCGGGAAGGCCGTCGGCGGTCTGTACGACAACGTGCCCGCGTGCACCGGCGTCGGCGAGGTCGGCTGCGTGACCGCGTTCTCCACCTACAAGGGCGATCCCGGGCCGGCCGCCGGGTTCTCACGGCTGGACGTGGGCTACTGGATCTACCCGGAGCCGCGGTTCGACCCGGCCTCGTTCGAGGTCATGTGCACCGATCCGTCGGAGCTCGACGGCACCAACGGCAACCTGCTGCCGCTCGTCAACTTCGACTACCTGACCGGCGTGCCCCCGGGGCCCGAGAGCGCGGCGCCGTGGTTGAGCCAGTCCGACTACTACGCGGGCGAGTGCAAGCGCTCGGGAGGCGCGCACTGGTTGAACCTGACGCGGATCGACAACGCCGATCCCCGGGTCGATCTGGGTGCGCTCGTCGCCTCCGGCAACAACTACCACGTGCCCGAGGTGAACCTGACCGAGGGCAACCTGCTGAGGATCGCTCAGCTGCAGACGGACACCTACACGACCGAGCAGGCCCGGATCGCGAAGCTCCAGGCGAAGATCGACAAGCTCGAGAAGAAGGTCGCCAAGGCCAAGAAGAAGAAGGCGAAGGCTCAGAAGAAGGCGACCAAGGCGAAGAAGGCGCTGAAGAAGGCCGACGACGCGAAGGAGCGCAAGGCCGCCAAGAAGGCGCTGAAGAAGGCGCAGAAGCAGGCCAAGGCCCAGGGCAAGAAGCTCAAGAAGCTCAAGAAGGAGCTGAAGGCCGCCAAGAAGGAGCTCGCCGGCTGAAGGTAGAAGCCGACTCGATCTACGTCTCCTGGAAGGCGATCTTCGGCCTGGCGGCGGTGCTGGCCGTCGGAGCCTGCGCGGCGGTGATCCTGCTGCGCGGCGACGACGGGGACCAGGCGGACGCGGTGCCGGCGCCCGCCAGCCGGGAGGTCGCCAGCGTCGAGACGCCCCCGACGGATGAGATCCGTCACGTCTCGGCACCGCCGGAGAAGGTCGAAGCCGCTCGCGAGGAGGTCTCCGAGGCCCTCGCCGACGCGAGGCGCAGGGAGCGGCGGGCCGACATCGAGCCCGGGCCCGGCGGGATCATGCCCGCCAGCGCCGGTGACAACGGGACGCTCGACGAGCTCCCAGAGCGCGACCACGGGATCACCGTGGCGTCGATGGCCGGTGAGAACGGCCTGTCGGCGAAGAACAGCGCGATCCTGATCGGCCGGCAGGCGATTCCGCCGGCCGGCGCGCCGTACGAGGTCGAGCAGGCCATCAGCGCCGCCAACGCGATCGTCGGCACGCCTTACGTCTGGGGCGGCGGCCACGGCACCTGGAACGACACCGGCTACGACTGCTCCGGCGCGGTCAGCTACGCGCTCGGCGGCGCGGGCCTGCTGGGAGCGCCGGTCAACTCGAGCGCGCTGATGGATTGGGGAGATCCCGGGCCCGGCAAGTGGATAACGATCTACGCGAACGCCGGGCACACGTACGCGGTGATCGCCGGCCTTCGCTGGGACACGGTCGGCCAGGCTGCGAGGTAGCGGCCCCAACTGGCACGCCGAGGCGGCTTATCCCGACGGTTACGTGGTGCGCCACCCGCCGGGTCTGTGAGGGTCGGCTCGCCGCGGCCGACGGCGGACCGCCGCGATCCACTGATCGCTGCCGACGGCTCGACCGTGGTCGAGCTCGCGCATCCGGACTGGTCGAGCGCCGAGGGCCTCAGCGTCGCTCGGGCGACGGTCGACGGCCGGCGAGTCGACGGTCCTGCATCTCCACAGGACCTCGGAGGAGATCTACGCGTTCGAGGCCGGCTCAGGACGGATGACGCTCGGCGAGGCGGAGTTCCCGGTTGCATCGGGCGACAGCGTCGTGATCGCGCCGGGAACCGCGCACCGGCTGGTCAGCGACGGCGACGAGCCACTGGTCCTGCTGTGCTGCTTCGCGCCCGTCGTGAGGCGACCGGTCCTGGAGTAGGCCAGGAACGTCGGGGCCGCCCTGAACTCGCTGTGGTCATAGGACCACGGACGTCGGCAGGCCCCGGAGTCCGACAGCCAGTTCTAGGCTCATCGTGCGAGTCCGTATTCAGCTCCGCGCTGAGCCCCTCCGACTGGTCTCTGTGTCCGGACGAGCGGACCCAGGACCAGTCTCGCGTTGGATCCAGCGGGCGCTCAGAGGCTTTCGAGGACGTCGAACGACCAGAGCTCGCTGCTCGTGCCGACCGGTCCCTTCTCGCGATGCTGGGAATGGCCCGCGGCGAAGTCCGGGCTCTTGACCCAGTTCTGGAAGTCCTCCTCGGAGCGCCAGGTCGTGATCACGAGGCAGACGTCGCGATCGTCGTTGGGCCGGAACAGCTGGAAGGACTCGAAGCCCTCGGATGAGTCGACGTGGCCGGCGCGGTCGGCGAACCGCTCCTTGAACTCGTCGAAGCGCTCTCGAGGGAACGGTGATTGCGTTGATCTTCGCGACTGACATGCTCGATCGTATTCCAGAGCCCGCGCCTCAGGCGATCAGCGAATCCGCCAGCTCGGTCCGCATGTAGAGCACCGAGCGGCCCTCGCGCTCGCTGCAGACCAGCCCGCTGTCGCGAAGCACCGACAGGTGCTGGGAGACGCCGCCGGGGCTCACCCCGAGCGCCTGCGAGAGATCCGTGGTCGAGCGCGGCGACGCGAGAGCGACGAGGAGCTGGGAACGGGTGCCGCCGATCAGGTTCTTGAGCGCCTCGGGCTCTTCGTCGGGCTCCGACTCCCAGAGCAGCCCGAGTCCACGCGCCGGGTAGATCAGGGTCGGCTGCCAGGGCTTCTCGATGATCACGTTGGGCCGGAGCGGCTGCAGCGCCGTCGGGACCAGCAGCAGGCCCTGCCCGCCCAGCGGGATGTCGACGTTGTCGAGCTCGCAGCAGCTCTCGAGGTCGAGGCGCTCGCCCTCCCAGCGGACGTAGCTCGAGAGGTCGGCGAAGAGCCGCGCCGGCCCGCCCTCGGTCAGGCGCCCCGCGCGGTAGCGCAGGTCGTCCTGGAGCAGCGTCCGGATCCGCGGCCAGTGAGGCTCGAGCGCCCGCTCCCAGAGGATCGCGAGCGCGTCGCACATGCGGTCGACCTCGGCCCGCGGGTTCGCCACGAAGTCGTCGAGGACGGGCGCCGTTCGCCCGTCGGCCTTGAGCATCGCGATGTCGGTTCGCACCTGCTCGGGCGACGTGCTCCGGACCCGCTCGAGCTCCTCCTCGAACACCGCAAGCGGATTCGTCGGCGGCGGCGTCAGGAAGTCCGGCATGTACCCCTCGGTGGGCGTCAGCGCGAGCGCGCCGGCCAGGTCGAGCTCGCGCGCGATCGGCAGCGTCGCGGTCACCCACGGCAGGTGCTGAGCCGCCCTGGCCGGGTCGCGAAGCGCCCTCAGGCCGGTGATCAGCTCCCACATCGGCGAGATCGCGAAGCGCGTCTGCGCGAGGTCCTCGAGCGTGAAGCGGAACCGGAGCATTCAGCTGAGCCTAAATCAATGGCCGCAGCGGGTCAACGCGAGCAGGATGCGTGACACACGAAAGCCGA
Organism: uncultured Solirubrobacterales bacterium; assembly: GCA_963740845.1. GTDB lineage: Bacteria > Actinomycetota > Thermoleophilia > Solirubrobacterales > 70-9 > RHKX01. The sequence goes on along the minus strand of CAVUFM010000018.1, from coordinate 53,685 downwards.
GGTGCACGATGAACACGCTCCACATCCAGACCATCCACGCGAACGCCATCCGCGCCGACCACATGCAGCGCGCCGAGCGTCATCGCCTCGCCCCTGCGCGCCCCGCCCGGACGAGCACCCGCGACCGCCTCCGCGCCGTCGCGATCGCCTTCCGCCGGCCGGAGCTGGTCCAGCGCGCGATCCCGCGCCGCCGCCGCCCCGCGCGGCTGCTGAGGGCCTCCCCCGCGAGCGTCCGGGCCGCTAGCCGGTCCGGCGCTCGCGCGTCTTGTCCGGAACCGCGCGCCGGAGGAACCGCGGGCCGAGGAAGAGCAGGAGCCAGGAGAGCTTCGCCACGGTCGTCGACAGGAACGCGATCGGCACCGAGAGGATGAAGACGCCGAAGACGAAGGCGTTCGCTCGAACGACGGTCGAGCGATCGCCGAAGGCACCCTCGGGACCGAGACCGTCGCGAACCGCGATCAGCTCGGTGAGGCCGGCCGCCAGGCTGGCGAGGCCGACGTTCACCGCGTAGACGGCGACGGCCACCGGCTCGTCGTAGGTGCCGATCAGATCGGTGGTGAACGGCATCAGGGCCACCAGCGAGAGGAGCAGCATGTTCACCCAGATCAGCTTCGGGTCGCTCCGCTCGAGCACCGAGAAGAGCCGGTGATGCTCGTACCAGAAGCGGCCCATGACGGCGAAGCCGATGAAGTAAGCGGTCAGGTCGCCGTCGAGCTCGCGGAGGCTGTCGCCGAGGCTGGCCTCGTCCGTCACCGACGGCATGTCCAGGTTGAGGACGAGCAGCGTGATCGCGATCGCGAACACGCCGTCGCTGAAGGCGCCGACCCGGTCGAGCTCGCGCCGCTGCGCCTCCGTGGCCCGTTCGCCCTTCACGCGGGCTGAATACCAGCCGAGCCGGACCCCCCCTCTCCACCGGCACCACATCCGGCTCGGACTTGCCTATGCGATGCTTAGGCAATGCTATCTCCCCCGCTCGCCCGCTCTCCTCCTCGCCTCCTTGCTTGCAGCGCTCGCCGCCGGCTGCGGCGGAGCGACTCCGACGCCTCGCCGACGAGCCCGAGCTCGTCGTCTTCGCCGCCTCGTCGCTGACCACGGCGTTCGAGGAGTACGGCGAGCGAGTTCGAGGGAGCCGACGTCAAGTTCTCCTTCGCGGGCTCCGACGACCTCGCCGCCCAGATCCGCCAGGGCGTCGCGCCCGACGTCTACGCCGCGGCGAACACGAGCCTGCCCGACGAGCTCGCCGCCGACGGCTTGCTCGAGGCACCCGAGGCCTTCGTCACCAACGAGCTCGTGATCGGCGTGCCGGCCGGCTCGGGGATCGACGACGTCGCCGATCTCGAGGAGCCGGGCGCGACGATCGCGATCGGCGATCCGGAGGTGCCCGTCGGCGCGTACACCCGCGAGGTCCTCGACGCGCTCGGCCCGGAGGCGTCGGGGGCGATCCTCGACAACGTCGCCAGCAGCGAGCCCGACGTCTCGGGAATCGTCGGCAAGATCAGCCAGGGCGCGGTCGACGCCGGCTTCATCTACCGCAGCGACGTCGCGGCGTCCGGCGGCGACAATCGAGGAGGTCGCCCTGCCCGCGCTCGGTCAGCCCCGACGTCCTCTACGGCATCGCGGTCTCCACCGACGCCGCGCAGCCCGAGCTCGCCGAGGAGTTCCTCCGAGGCGCCGTCGACGGACCCGGCCAGGACATCCTCATCGACTCGGGGTTCGGGCCGGTCCCGAAGCGGTAGATGACGGCTTTCCGACTGGCGTCGCTGCTCGCCCTGGCCCTGCTCCTCAGCTTCCTCGCGATCCCGATCGTCGCGCTGTTCGTCGAGGCCGGGCCGGACCAGCTGCTCGACGCGCTGGGACAGGAGGGCTCGCTCGATGCGCTCTGGCTCTCGCTGCGCACCTCGCTGATGGCGATGGCGCTGATCCTCGTGATCGGCACCCCCGCCGCCTACCTCCTGGCCCGCCGGCGCTTCCGCGGGCGCTCGGCGGTGATCACCCTGATCGAGCTGCCGCTCGTCCTCCCCCCCGCCGCGGCCGGCATCGCCCTCCTCGCCGCGTTCGGACCGCAGGGACTGCTCGGCGGGGCCATCGAGGACGCCGGCGTGATGCTCGTGCTCCAGACCGCGGGCGTGGTGATCGCGATGACGTTCGTCTCCGCCCCCTTCTACGTCCGCGGGGCGATCGCCGCCTTCGAGGCGCTCGACCCTGATCTCATCGATGCCTCCCGGACCCTGGGAGCCGGGGAGAGCCGGACGTTCGCCCGGATCGCGATCCCCGGCGCGCGGGCTGGGCTCGCCTCGGGCCTTGCGCTCGCCTGGGGTCGCGCCCTCGGCGAGTTCGGCGCCACGCTGCTCTTCGCCGGCTCCCTCCAGGGCCGGACCCAGACCGCGCCACTTGCGATCTTCAAGTTCCTCGCGAGCGACTTCGATGCGTCCCTCGCCCTCTCCGCCGTCCTCGTCGTCTTCTCCGCCGTCCTGCTGCTGGGAGTCAAGGCGCTCGGCGGCTCCCCGGAGGTGGCCCGTGCTTCGCGCTGACGTCGCCCTCTCCCGCGGCGACTTCGAGCTCGACGCCGCGGTCGCGGTCGCCCCAGGTGAGCGGCTTGCGCTGGTGGGCCCGTCCGGCGCCGGTAAGAGCACGCTGCTGCGGACCCTCGCCGGCCTGGTTCGTCCCGACGGCGGTCGCATCGAGCTCGACGGCACCACCTGGTTCGACTCGGAGGCCGGCGTCGCGATGCCACCGGAGCGCCGCGGCGTCGGCCTGGTCTTCCAGGAGTACGCGTTGTTCCCGCGGATGTCGGCCTGGCGCAACGTGGGCTACGGCATCCGCGGCGGGAGCCGGGCGCAGCGGCGGGAGCGAGCCCACGAGCTGCTCGAGCGCTTCGGCCTCGCCGCCCGCTCCGATGCCCGGCCACACGACCTCTCCGGCGGCGAGCGCCAGCGGGTCGCGCTGGCGCGGGCGCTGGCGAGCGAGCCGCAGCTCCTCCTCCTCGACGAGCCGCTCTCCGCCCTCGACGCGACGACGCGGGGAGTTGCCTCCGCCGAGCTCTCGGCGCTGCTGGCGACGATGGCCATCCCCGCCGTCATCGTCACCCACGACTTCACCGAGGCGGCGCTGCTCGCCGACCGCGTCGCGGTGATCGACCGTGGCAGGGTCGTCCAGGAGGGGACCCCGGCCGAGCTCGCCGCCACGCCCGCCTCCGCGTTCGTCGCCGACCTCGCGGGGGCAGTCGTGCTCCGCGGGGTAGCCGCCCCCACCAGCGGCGGGCTGACCCGCGTCGAGCTCGAGGGCGGCGGCGCCGTGCTCAGCACCGACAGCCGGTGCCGGTCCCGTCGCCGCAAGCGTCTTCCCCTGGGAGATCGAGCTGCACGCGCCGGGGCCGGCAGGCGAGGCCTCCGCTCTCAACCGCCTCCGGGCGGAGGTGACTGGATCACCCAGTTCGGGAACCGCGCCCGCGTCGCGCTCGCCCTCCCCCAGCCCGCGGTCGCGGAGGTGACGTCGGCGTCCGTCGCCCGGCTCGACCTGCGCGCCGGCGCCGTCGTCGAGGCGAGCTGGAAGGCGACGGCGACCCGGCTCTCACCCCTGCGCTGAGGAAGGGCGGAGCCCGCGCTACTTCCGGCGACCGGACGGGTTGGGACGATCGAAGGCGCAGGCGAGCAAGGGAGTCAGGGAGAGATGTCGTCAGGTTCGAAGCCGAGAGGTCTCGGAGCGCTGATCGCCGCGGTCGCGCTCCTCACGGTCGCCGCGGGTCCGGCCCAGGCCGCGCAGGACAAGCAGGGCAAGCGGGACGAGCAGCCGAACATCGTGCTGCTCGAGAGCGACGACCAGACGCTCGACTCCATGCGCTACATGCCGATCACGAACGCTCAGATCGGCGATCAGGGAGCGACCTTCGACACCATGGTCACCAACTGGCCGCTCTGCTGTCCCGCTCGCGCGACGCTCCAGACGGGGCAGTACGCCCACAACCACAACGTCCTCGGCAACAGCCCGCCGCTCGGCGGCTTCGGGAACCTCGACATCTCGAACACCCTGCCGGTCTGGCTGCAGAGCGCCGGCTACTACACGGCACACATCGGCAAGTTCCTGAACGGCTACGAGTCGAGCCCGGTGGGTGTGCCGCCGGGCTGGTCTGAGTGGCACGGGTCGAAGACGACCTACCGCTTCTACGGCTACGGGCTGCTGGAGAACGGCGTGGTCAACACCTACGGCAGCGCGAGCGAGAACCCCGACAACCCCGCCGACCCTGCGAGCTACTCGACCGACGTCTACACGCAGAAGGCGGTCGACGTGATCAACCAGCGCGCCGGCAGCAAGACCCCCTTCTTCCTCTCGGTCGCCTACCTGGCGCCGCACGCCGGCGGCCCCAACAACGGTGCGGGAGATCCGCCGGGCCGGTGCGAGGGCACCGCCAAGCCGGCCATCCGCCATGCCGGCGCCTTCGCGAACGAGCCCCTGCCTCAGCCGCCCAACTTCAACGAGACCGACGTCTCCGACAAACCCCTCTCGATCGCCGGCCGGGACCCGCTCAACGCCAACCAGGTCGCCAACGCCACGCGCAACTACATCTGCCGGGCCGAATCGCTGCTGGCGATCGACGAGAGCGTCGGGACCGTGATCGACGCCCTCCGCCGGAGCGGGGAGCTGAAGAACACGCTCGTCATCTACACGGCCGACAACGGCTTCTTCCACGGCGAGCATCGCATCGCCAACGGCAAGAACCGCGTCTACGAGGAGGCCGTCCGGGTGCCGATGCTGATGCGCGGCCCCGGGATCCCGAGGGGCGTCGACGTGAGCGACCTCGCCAGCAACGCCGACCTCGCTCCCACGATCGCGGACGCCGCCGATGCCGAGCCCGGTCACGTCGTCGACGGCGTCTCCCTGATCCCATTCGCGCAGGACCCGGGCCGCGCCCATGGCCGCGAGCTGCTGATCGAGCAGTACTCGGTCGACGGCGAGGACGGCGAGCCGGTCGGCACCGAGTACCAGGCGGTTCGCACCTCGCGTTACAAGTACGTCGCGAACGCCACCGGGGAGATCGAGCTCTACGACCTCGAGGTCGATCCATACGAGCTCGTCAACCAGCACGCGAACCCCGCCTACGCCGAGGTCGAAGGCGCGCTCGCCCAGCGGCTTGCGGCGCTGCGGACCTGCGCGGGCAGGACCTGCCACGCGAAGCCCGCGATGAAGCTGCGGCTGCCGAAGGGGCAGCGCAAGGACGGCCGCAAGCGCTGCACCCCGGCGGTCGCGTTCCTCGCCCAGGTCGAGAACAGAGCGCAGAGCCGTCTCGTGTCCGTCGAGTTCGAGGTCGAGGGCAAGAAGGCGGGCTCCGACAGGAAGGCGCCCTTCGAGCGGACCCTCCCGGTGCGGCTCCTGCGAAAGGCGAAAGGCAAGGCGGATGTCGACGCGACCGCCGAGCTCGTCGACGGCCGACGGCTCACCTTGAGCAAGTCGGTGAAGATCTGCTGAGCGGCGGACCGCCGCGGGGGCGGGAAAGCTGATAGCCATCCCCGCGATGGAAGCCGCCGTTCCGCCTCCTCCCCCCTCCCCTGGCCCGAGACCCATCGAGGTCGGACGGGTCGTCAGTGAGTCGTTCGCGATCTACGCGAACAACGCGGTGCCGCTGCTGGTCGCCGCCTTCGCGATCTTCCTGATCACCGGTCTGGTGCAAGGCCTGCTCGGGACCGGCACCCTCGGCCTGACGATCTCGATGGTGATCTCCCTGATCGCCACGCAGCTCTACACGGGCTTCGTCGTGAAGCTCGTCGACGACGTCAGAGACGGCCGCCGCGACTTCTCCGCCGGTGAGCTGATCTCAGCCGCTTCTCCGTACATCGGCACCCTCATCGTCAACTCAGTCCTCTGGGCCTTCGCAATCGCCGTTGGCTTCGTCCTGCTCGTGGTTCCCGGCCTCTTCCTGCTGACGATCTGGGCGGTCACGGCACCGGCGATCGTCATCGAGGACAAGGGTCCGATCGCCGCCTTCGGTCGCAGCAGCGAACTGACCAAAGGACAGCGGGTCAATGTCTTCCTGACGATCATCGTCGTGGGACTGCTCGCCTTCGTCCTGCCGGGAATCGTCCTCGCGATAATCGGGTCGATCAGCACCGGGGTCTACGTCGCGCTGGCGATCTTCATGAGCACGATCACCCAGCCCGTCATCGCGCTGGTCGCGTCGGTGCTCTTCTTCGACCTCGGCGGCGGCGGCGGCAAGGCTCCAACCGACCGCCAAGTCGTCGTCGAGTACTGATCCGGTGACGCCCCAGCGGGCGGACTTCGACCCCGCCGAGCTCGACGCGCGGACCTTCCACCGGCTGCTCAACGCCGTCGTCGTCCCGCGACCGATCGCCTGGGTGTCGACGACATCGGCCGAAGGGGTCGACAACCTCGCGCCGCACTCGTTCTTCACGGTGGCGTGCGTCGACCCGCCGGTCGTCCAGTTCACCTCCGTCGGGCGCAAGGACTCGCTGCGCAACGCCGAGGCCACGGGCGAGTTCGTCGTCTCCCTCGCCCCCGAGGCGCTCTTCGAGGAGATCAACGCGACCGCGACCGACTTCCCGGCCGACCGCGACGAGTTCGCCGAGGTGGGCCTCGAGCGCGAGCCGAGCCTGCGGGTGCGGCCGCCACGGGTCGCGGCGTCCCCGGTTGCGATCGAGTGCGAGCTGCACGACACGATCACGCTCGGGGACTCGACCGTCGTCTTCGGCCGCGTCGTCCACCTCGCAGTTGACGAGGACGCCGTCGTCGACGGCCTCCCGGACGTCCGGCGCCTGCAGCCGCTGGCACGCCTCGGCCGGGACGAATGGTCGACGCTCGGGGAGATCCGCACGATCCGGCGGATCAGGCACGGGGACTGGCCCGGCCACTACGACAAGGGCTGAGGCGGGACTACTTCCGCTTCCAGGCCCGGCCGAAGAGCTTGGAGACCCGGCCGCCGCTCAGGTTCGCCCCGAAGGAGCCGGCGCCCGGATCGGGAGGGCCCAGCTCGGCGACCGCACCGGGGTCGATCGTCAGCGTGACCCCGCGCTCGAAGGTGCGGGAGACCTCGGGAGCGTCGACGAAGCGCACCGTCCCCTCGCCATCCTCGATCACGAAGCCGTCGAGGATGTGCTCGCGGTAGTTGTCGACGACCTGCCGCACCTTGCCCACCTCGGTCCCGTCGCTCGCGAACACCGGGGTGCCGGGCTCGATCGCCGAGTAGTGGACGGGGCTTCCGTGGTCGTCGCTCATCGGCCTCAAGAATACGAAGTCGCCGGGTCCGGCATCCCGGGTCATCCCAGGCGCTCCCGGACCTGCTCCTCCGCGGCGAATGCCGCGATCTCGCGCGAGAGCTTGCCTCCCTGCCAGGCGAGCGGGCTCTGACCCTCCTCCTCGGTGATCAGCCTCGCGCGGGGCAGCCGCTCCGCGTAGGCCTCGGCGATCGCGTAGGGGTGGCCGGGGTCGGCCTCGTCGCCGCTTGCGACCACGAGGGCCGGCACGTCGAGCCCCTCGAGCTCCGCGAGGCCGTCGAAGGGCGACGACCGGGGAACCTCCCGCAGCGCAGCGGCCACCGCGCCGAGATCGCGGTGCCGGGACAGCCGGTCGCGGGCGATCCTGATGAGCGTCTCGGTCCACTCGGGATCGAGGCCGCTGGGAGTACGCCTCGATGAAGCCGTCGATCCCGTCGCGCTCCAGCCCATCCGCCAGGGCGTCCCAGCCATCCAGGGAGCCCTCGGCCGGTGGCCCGCCGATCACCGCCGGGCCGATGATCACCAGCCCCGCGTAGCGCTCGGGATCGCGGAGCGCCGCCGCGACGAGCGTGTGCGCGCCCATCGAGTGACCCGCGAGGACCGGTCGCTGGTCCGATCCGTCGAGCGTCGCGGCGACGACCGCCTCGAGATCGTCCGCCAGCCGCTCGTAGTTCCGCGAGCCGTCGGCGCCGGGGTCGCTGTGGCCGTGCGCCCGGGCGTCGTAGCGGATCACCTCGTGCCCGCGGCGAGCGAGCGCCTTCGATCCGTGGATGACGAGGTCGCGGTGCGCGGTCAGCCCATGGGCGAGCAGGACCGGCGGGCCCTCCCCGTCCCGGGTTCCCCGCAGGACGACGCCGTCGCCGGCGTCGAGTTCGAAGTCGCCCTCGATCGGCTCTCAGTCCTCGAGCGTGGCGCTCTCGATGACGACGGGCGTCTCGGGGGCGCCGTCGCCGGCGTCGGGGCCGAGGTCGGAGATCGCCTCGACGACGTCGAGGCCCTCGGTGACCTTCCCGACGACCGCGTAGTCGGGGGTCTCGCCGAGGTCGGCCGCCACGACGATGAAGAACTGGCTGCCCGAGCGACCGATGGGCTCGTCGGGCTTCTTGGCCATGGCGACGGTTCCGGCCGTGTAGGCGAACCCGGGAGGCGGTCGCTCGTCGAGCGTGTAGCCCGGCCCGCCGGTGCCGTCACCGGCGGGATCGCCGCCCTGGATCAGGAAGCCCGGGACGACGCGGTGGATCGAGAGGCCGTCGTAGAAGCCCTGCTCGACGAGGCTCTGGAACGAGGCGGCCGTCTTGGCGTTGCGCTCGTCGAAGGTGATCGTGAAGCTGCCGCAGTTCGTCGTGAACGTGGCGCCCTTGGCGGTCGGCGCGTCGGCCTTCGGCGGATCGGCCTCGCGCTCGGTCGGGCCCGGCGCATCGACGGTCTCGCAGTCGGTCGCCGCCACGGGCGTCGTTTCGTCGCCCTCGTCGTCGCCACCGCAGCCGGCGAGCAGCAGGACAGGCAGCAGCGAGCAGGACGAGCAGGAACGCCGCCGACGCGCCCCGGGCGCGGCTCACTCGCCGTCCACCACCGTCATCGAGTTGATCGTGACCTCCTTGCGCGGGGGTCCGTCTCCGACCCCGAGCGCTTCGATGGCGGCCACGGTGTCGAGGCCCTCGGTCACCTCACCGACGAAGGCGTAATCGGGCGGCAGGCCCGCATCGGCACCCGAGACCACGAAGAACTGGCTCCCGGAGCGCCCGGCGGGCTCCTCGCCCGTCTTCGCCATCGCGACGACGCCGCGCGTGTAGGCGACGTCCTCGGGCACGTCCTCGTCGACGTAGTAGCCCGGACCGCCGGTGCCGGCGCGCGCCGGATCGTCGTAGAGCGGGTCGCCGCCCTGGATCACGAAGCCCGGAACGACGCGGCCGAATGTGAGCCCGTCGTAGAAGCCGGATTCGACGAGGTGGCGGAAGGATGTCGTGGTCGCGGGCGATTCATCGACCGCGAGGTCGATCGTGAAGTCACCCTCGCTCGTGCTCACCTCGACGCTGGCGGGCTCGGTGTTGATCTCGGTCGGGCACGGCTCCTCGCCGCCTTCGCCGGGAACCTCGGTGCAGTCGACCGGCTCGCCCTCGGTTGTCGCCGTCGTCTCCCCCGTCTCCGCGGTCGTGTCGGTCGCGGTCGTCTCCGTGCCGCCGGTGGCGGTCTCGGTTCCGCCGCCGTCATCGTCGCCACAGCCGACCGCGAGGACCCGCGAACAGCAGGAGCACGGCGGCCGCGAGCAGGGAGGCGAGCGCCGCCTTGCCCCTTGCCGGCCGGGCCTCGTCGGTGTGTCGCAGATCTCCTCATCGTGGCCCCGGGTGCGGCGAACGCGCGCGCCCGGATCGCGCGCCAGCCTAACGGGTTGCGATCATGGCGCTCGTGACCGAACCAGAGCCCGACCGAGGGGCGGGACCTCCCGCCCGCATTCGTCTGATCGGGCGCGCCCTCAACGCGTCCGTCGCGCGGGCTCCCTGGCTCTGGCCGGTCCTCCGCCGGCCCATGGCGCGCTACTTCGACGACCGCGCCGTCGGGTGGGACGAGCGGACCGGAGCCCCGGGCGTGGAGCACCTCGCGCCGCTGGCCGTGGCGGTGACCAAGATCGACCGCCGGCCCGAGCGCGCGCTCGACATCGGCACGGGCACCGGCGTCGCGGCGCTCTTCGTCGCGAGGGAGTTCCCGCGCGCATCGGTGCGAGGCGTCGACATCTCCGAGGAGATGATCAGGCAGGCGAAGGCCAAGGTCGGGCTCGATCCGGAGGGCCGGGTCGTCTTCCGCGTCGCCGACGCCTCGGCGCTCCCCTTCGAGGACGAGCACTTCGACCTCGTCACCCAGCTCAACATGCCGCCGTTCTTCTCCGAGATCTCCCGCGTCCTGCGCCACGGCGGCCACGCGATCGTCGCTTCGAGCTCCGGCGAGCAGACGCCCTTCTTCACCCCCGACGAAGTCCTCCGCCGCGGCTTCGAGCGCAACGGCATGGTCGCCGTCAAGGCCGATCGGATCGGCCTCGGCTCCTACTTCGTCGCCCGGAAGGGGAGCTGATGGCGGGCGCCCGCCACCTCCTGCTGGTCAACCCCTCCGCGGGATCCGGGCGGGCGATGAAGCGCCTGCCGGTCATCGAGGAGCAGATGAAGCTCCGCGGCCTGGACTACCGGATCGTCGAGACGACCGGGATCGAGCACGGCTGCAACGAGGCCAGGGCCGCGGCCGAGGCCGGCGAGATCCCCGTCGTCTGCAGCGGCGATGGCCTGGTCGGCAAGGTCGGCGGCGTCCTCGCCGGCACCGACACGCCGCTTGGAGTCCTGCCCGGCGGCCGGGGCAACGACCTCGCCCGCGTCGTCGGGATCCCGACCGAGCCCGTCGAGGCGGTCGCCCTCCTCGCCTCGGGCCAGCGGCGGCGGATCGACGTCGGCGAAGCGAACGGCGAGCGCTTCCTCTGCATCGCGAGCTGCGGCTTCGACTCCGACGCCAACCGGATCGCCAACGAGACGAAGGTCATCAGGGGGCCGCTCGTCTACGCGTACGCGGCGCTCAAGGCGCTTTGGCAATGGAAGCCGGCGGAGTTCACGGTCACGATCGACGGGACGGAGCGAACCCTGCGCGGCTACTCCGTCGTGGTCGCCAACTCGAAGGCCTACGGCGGCGGCATGTTCGTCGCCCCCGACGCCGAGCTCGACGACGGCGCGCTCGACGTCGTCACCACCGGCGAGGTCAGCAAGGGGAAGTTCCTGGCGAACCTCCCCAAGGTCTTCAAGGGGACCCACCTTCAGGAGCCGCAGGTCTCCTGCGAGCGCGGTCAGGTCGTGGAGGTGAGCGCGGACCGGCCCTTCGAGGTCTACGCCGACGGCGACCTCCTCACCCACCTGCCCGCCACCGTGCGGGTGCTTCCGGGCGCGCTCGAGCTGATCGCTCCCCCCGCGGACCCCTCCTGATGGCTCCCTCCCGCTCGCGCGCCTTCGGCGCGAAGGTGGTCGCCGCCAGGGCGATCGGCGGGATCAGCCGCCGCTCGGGTCGCGGGGGTGGAACGACGCTCCCGGGCCGGATGCTGCTGCGCTCGGCTCCCGACGCGATCAGCCGCCTCAGCTCGAAGCTCGATGGCCCGCGGACGGTGATCAGCGCCACGAACGGCAAGACGACCACGGCGGGCATGCTCGCCGCCGAGCTCGCCGCGGCCGATCGCGACCCGGTCCACAACCGCGCCGGGTCGAACATGGCCTGGGGAGTCGCGACGGCGCTCCTGGAGCAGGAGGGGACCGAGGGGCTCTTCGAGGTCGACGAGGCCTGGCTCCCGCGAGTCGCCGAGGAGCTCTCCCCCACCCTGCTGGTCCTGGGCAACCTGTTCCGCGATCAGCTCGACCGCTACGGGGAGCTCGAGCGCATCGCCGACGAATGGGCGGAGATGATCGCCGAGCGCGAGGGAGCGATGGGCCTGGTGCTCAACGCGGACGATCCGCTCGTCGCCGACCTCGGCCGGGACGCCGATCTCGAGCGCCGCGACGGCACGACGTTCTTCGGGATCGAGGACAACTCGCAGGCGGTCCCCGAGCTCCAGCACGCCTTCGACGCCAAGCACTGCCGTCGCTGCGGGAGCCCGTATCGCTACGAGCGGGCCTTCGTCGGCCACCTCGGCCACTACGCCTGCCCGAACTGCGGCGCGGATCGCCCCGCGCCGGACGTCCGCGCGGTCGCGATCGAGCTGCGCGGGATCGAGGGCTCCTCGTTCCGCGCCGAGACGCCCGAGGGCGATCTCGACGTCTCGCTGCCGCTGCCCGGCCTCTACAACGTCTACAACGCGCTCGGCGCGATCGCCGCGGGCCAGCGCCTCGGGCTCAGCCTCGAGCAGATCCGCGCCGGCCTCGAGTCGGTCAAGGCCGTCTTCGGCCGGGTCGAGACGATCCCGGTCGACGGTCGCAGCCTCTCGATCCTGCTGATCAAGAACCCGGCGGGCGCGAACGAGGTCCTCCGCACCCTGCAGCTCGAGGCCGGCCGGACCGGGGAGCCGCTCGACATCTGGATCGCGCTGAACGACCGGATCGCCGACGGCCGCGACGTCTCCTGGATCTGGGACGCCGACTTCGAGCTGCTCGCGGACGCGGTCGGCCGGATCACCTGCACGGGCACGCGCGCCGCTGAGATCGCGCTGCGCCTCAAGTACGGCGGCTGGCCCGAGGAGCGGCTCGCGATCGTCCCCGGCATCGGCCCCTCGCTCGACGCCGCGCTGGCCGCGGCCGGCGACCGCCTCTTCGCCCTGCCCACCTACACGGCGCTGATCGAGCTGCGCACCATGCTCTCGAAGCGTGGCCTGGTCTCGGAGTTCTGGCGATGAGCCGCCCCCTCGCCTCCGCGCCGCCCCGGCCCGCCGTCGTCTGGCACGACGCCGAGTGCGGCGCGTACGCGGCCGACCTTCCCGTCTGGGAGCGGCTGGCGACCGAACGTGGCGACGGAGCCCCCCTTCTTGACCTGGGAGCGGGAACCGGCCGGGTCGCCCTCCATCTCGCCTCGCGCGGGCATCGGGTGGTCGCCGTCGACTCCGATCCCGAGCTGCTGGCCGCGCTGCGCGATCGCGCGGCGCGCTGCAGGATCGCGCGTCCGCGGCGGCGATCGAGACCGTCACGGCGGACGTTCGCGAGCTCGACCTCGGCGCGAGGCGCTTCCGGCTCGTGATCGCCCCCATGCAGCTCGCGCACCTGCTCGGGGACGCGGACCGGCGCATCGAGGCGTTCGCGGCCTGGCGGCGGCACCTGGCTCCCGGCGGCGCCATCGCGCTCGCCGTCCTGGCCGAGCCGCTTCCCCCGTCGGGCAGGCCCGAGCCGCTGCCCGACGTCCGCGAGGTCGACGGCTGGGTCCACTCCAGCCTGCCGCTCGACGTGCGGGTGAGCGAGGAGCGCGTCGAGCTCGACCGCCTGCGCCAGATCGTCTCCCCCGACGGGACGCTGACCGACGAGCGGGTCACCACCGTCCTCGAGCGCCTGCGGCCGGCGCTCCTCGAGGAGGAGCTCGCCGCGGCGGGACTGCGGGTGAGCGCAAGCGAGCCGATCGCCGAGACGCCCGAGCACGTCGGCTCGCTGCTCGTGGTCGCCGAGCCCGAGGCGGGTGGATCGCATGGCTGAGGAGCTCCGCCTGCTCGCGCTCTACCCCGAGCAGATGAACATCTACGCCGATCGCGGCAACGTGATCTTCCTCCGGCAGCGCTGCCTCTGGCGCGGCATCGGCTTCTCCTACGCCTCGGCTGGCCCCGGCGAGGGCTTCGACCCCGACGCCCACGACCTGATCTACATCGGCGGCGGCCAGGACCGCGACCAGCTCGCGGTTGCCGAGGACATGCGGCGCGGCAAGCGCGAGGCCATCTCGGCGGCGCTCGGCGACGGCGCCTCGGTGCTTGCGGTCTGCGGCGGCTACCAGCTGCTCGGCAGCCACTACCAACTCGGGGAGCGCCGGATCGAGGGGCTCGGGCTCGCCAACCTCGAGACGGTCCGCGAGGAGGGCGAGCGGCTGATCGGCAACGTCTCCATCGAGGTCGACCTCGGCTCCGGCCCGCGCGTCCTCGCCGGGTTCGAGAACCACGGCGGCCGGACCTTCCTCGGCAAGGGCGCCCAGCCCCTGGGGCGGGTGCTGCACGGTCACGGCAACAACGGCCGGGATGGTTTCGAGGGCGTGCTGAGCGGAAACCTGATCGGGACGTACCTCCACGGCCCCCTCCTCCCGAAGAACGCCTGGCTCGCCGATGAGCTGATCGCGCGCGGGATCGAGCACGCGACCGGGTCGCGGCCGGAGCTCGAGCCGCTCGACGACTCGATCGAGGAGCAGGCCCACGCGGCCGCCGAGGAAGCGGCGAGGAACGGCTGAGGTGACCGGCGAGGAGCAGCCGGTCATCGGCTGGCGCGAATGGGTGCGGCTCCCGGCGCTCGGCGACGCGACGGTGAAGGCCAAGGTCGACACGGGCGCGCGGACCTCGACGCTCCACGCCTTCGACGTGACCGAGGAGGAGCGCGACGGCCGCACGATCGTCTCCTTCAGCTACAACCCGGTCCAGCGGGACGAGGGGCACACGGTCCGGGCCGAGGCACCGCTCGTCGACCGCCGCACCGTGACGGCGTCCAACGGCCAGAGCGAGCTTCGCTACGTTGTCGCGACCGAGGTCGTGATCGACGAGGAACCGGTCGAGATCGAGCTGACGCTGACCCGGCGCGACTCGATGGGTTTCCGAATGCTCCTCGGTAGACGAGCGCTCCGCGGACGCTACGTCGTCGACCCGAAGCGATCGTTCCGGGCCGGAGTTTCGAAAGGGATTCGCCGGAAGGCGAGAAGGGAACGTCTGAGCAGATGAAGTTCGCGGTACTCAGCAGGCGCCCATCCCTCTACTCGACCCGTCGGCTGGTCGAGGCCGGAAGGCAGCGAGGCCACGAGATGCAGGTCATCAACTACCTGCGCTGCTACATGGACCTGACGTCCCACAAGCCGCAGGTCCTCTTCAAGGGCGAGCCGGTCACCGGCTTCGACGCGATCATCCCCCGCATCGGCGCGAGCCACGCGTTCTACGGCGCTTCCGTGGTCAGGCAGTTCGAGATGATGGGCGTCTTCAGCTCGAACGAGTCACTGGGAATCACCCGCGCCCACGACAAGCTGCGGCAGATGCAGCTCCTGGCGCGCGCCGGGATCGGGATGCCCGTCACCGGCTTCGCCCACGACTCCGACGACATCGCGGGGATCATCGACTCGGTCGGCGGAGCCCCAGTCGTGGTCAAGCTCCTGCAGGGAACCCAGGGCAAGGGCGTCGTCCTCGCGGAGACGCGAAAGGCCGCCGAGTCGGTCATCGGCGCGTTCCGCGAGCTCGACGCCAACATCCTGGTTCAGGAGTTCATCAAGGAGTCGAAGGGCTCCGACATCCGCGCGTTCGTCGTCGGCCGCCGCGTCGTCGCGGCGATGGTCCGGACCGCGGCCAAGGGCGAGTTCCGCTCGAACATCCATCGCGGCGGCACCGCGGAGGCGATCAAGCTGACCCCGGAGGAGCGCTCGACGGCCCGCCGCGCCGCCTCCCGGGTCGGGCTCGCCGTTGCGGGCGTCGACATGATGCGCTCCAACCACGGACCCGTCGTGCTCGAGGTGAACAGCTCCCCCGGCCTCGAGGGGATCGAGCACGCATCCGGCGTCGACGTCGCCGGCGAGGTCATCAAGTACCTCGAGACCAACGTCCGCCCGGCGCCGAAGCGCCAGCGCAAGCCGTCGAATCGCGGCTAGGACCCCGTGGAGGCCGAGGAGCGCCAGGCCGACCCGGGAACCCCGATCGAGGTCGGCGGCGTCCACGTCCCGGCCGGCGAGCGCGAGGAGGTCGAGATCCACGTCGAGCAGCTCGCGACGGGACCGTGGATCTCGATCCCGACCGTGGTGCTCAACGGCCGCCTGGCGGGACCGACCGTGAGCGTCACCGCCGCCATCCACGGCGATGAGATCAACGGCGTCGAGGCGATCCGCAAGCTGCTCGATGGACCTCAGGCCGGCGGACATGGCGGGAACCGTCATCGCGGTGCCCGTCGTCAACGAGCTCGGGTTCATGGCCGGCAGCCGCTACCTGCCGGACGGCCGCGACCTCAACCGCTCGTTCCCCGGCTCCCCGCGCGGCTCGCTGGCCTCCCGGACGGCGCATCTGCTGATGAAGGAGATCGTCAGCCGCTGTGACCTCTCCATCGACCTGCACTGCGGCTCGGGCAGCCGCGGCAACCTCCCGCAGATCCGCGCCGACCTCGACGACGAACGAACCCGCGAGGCCGCGATGACCTTCGGCGCGCCGGCCGTGATCCACGCCCGCGTGCGCGACGGCTCCCTGCGCGAGGCGGCGACCCAGCACGGCGTCTCGATGCTGCTCTTCGAGGGCGGGGAGTCGAACCGCTTCGACCCCTACGCGATCGACGGTGCCTACGACGGCGTCCGCCGGGTCCTCGCGAGCCTCGGCGTCATCGACAACGCGCCCGGCGACTCGACCTCCACCTTCGTCAGCCGCGAGACCCGCTGGGTCCGCGCCGCCCGGGGCGGCCTGCTGCGGCTGGAGTCCGAGCTCGGCGAGGAGGTCGAGAAGCGCCAGGTGCTCGGCAACTTCTCCGACATCTACGGCCGCCGCAACCTCGCGGTGCGAGCGCCGTTCGACGGCCTGCTGATCGGGATGAACCGGAGCCCGCTGATCAACCAGGGGGACGCGCTCTTCCACGTGGCGGCCGCCGAGGGGACCTCGACCGAGGAAGCCTGAGCCGGGCGCCGCTGCCCGGCGCCGGCGGTCAGCCCGTCAGATCGCTCGGATCCGCCGGCACGTCAACCGCATGCTCCTCCAGCGCCTCCAGGGGAACGATCTCGAGCGCCCGCTCGTGGGTGGAGGCGAGCACGACCCAGGCGGCCGCGCCATCCACGTGGGCGCGCAGCCAGTTCGCGGCCGTGACGCACCAGCGGTCGCCCGGCTTCAGCCCGGGGAAGCCGTAGGCGGGCAGCGGGGTCGTCAGGTCGTTCCCGATTCCCCGCTGGTGCTCGAGGAAGTCGGCCGTCACGACGGCGCAGATCGTGTGGCTGCCGACGTCGTCGATTCCGGTCCGGCAGCACCCGTCGCGGAAGAACCCGGTGACGGGATCGGTTCCGCAGGGCTCGAGCCGGCGGCCGAGTACGTTGCGCTCGCTCACGATGCGCGGGACCCTAACCCGTCGAGCCGAAGCCGCCGATCCCTCGCTTCGTCTCGCCGAGCTCGGCGACCTCGAGCGGCTGCACGGGCGCGAAGGCGACCACGAGGAGCTGGGCGATCCGGTCGCCCGGGCTGAGGTCGAAGGCGTGCTCGCGGTCGGTGTTCAGCAGGAGGACGCGGATCTCGCCGCGGTAGCCCGCGTCGATCAGGCCCGGTGCGTTGACGAGGGCGATGCCGTGCTTGAGCGCGAGGCCGGAGCGCGGCAGCACGAGCCCCGCGTGGCCCGGCGGGATCTCGACGGCGACCCCGGTCCCCACAGCGGCCCTCTCCCCCGGTCCGAGCGTGGCCGGCTCAGCGGCGTGGAGGTCGAGGCCGGCGTCGTCGTCGTGGGCCCGTACGGGCAGCTCCGCGCCCGGAACGAGGCGCCGGACCGGCAGCTCCACTAGACCCGGTCGGCGCTGTCCGCGCTGCCGGCGCCGGCGCCGTTGCTGGTCGACGTAGCGCTCGAAGCGGTGCGTGAGGTTCCGGGGGATCCGCGCATGGACGCGAACGCCGTCGGGGCCGTCCTCGCGCTCGATGTCCCCGGCGACCGCGTGCAGCTCGCTCAGGCTCGCCCCCTCCTCGTAGGGGATGAGGAGATCGACGGGCTCGAGGGTGGCGGCGAACGCCTCCTCGACCGCATCGAGGAGCTCCTCGATGCCCTCGCCCTTCGCGGCCGAGACGCCGACCACCTCGGGGCGGCCGACGAGCAGGCTGCGGCGCTCCTCCTCCTCGAGCAGGTCGAGCTTGTTGAAGACGATGAGCCGCGGCTGATCGCCCGCGCCGATCTCCTTGAGGACGTCGTCCACCGCCGCCATCGCGACGGCGCGTGTGGCGGCGTCCTCGGAGGCATCGACGACGTGGAGGATGAGGTCGGCGATCGTCGTCTCCTCGAGCGTGGCCTTGAACGCCTCGACGAGCTGGTGGGGAAGCTTGCGGATGAAGCCGACGGTGTCGGTGAGCAGGTACCGGCGCCCGTCGTGCTCGAAGGCGCGGGTCGTCGGATCGAGCGTGTGGAAGAGGCGGTCCCCGACGCCGACCTCGGCGCCGGTGATCGCGTTGAGCAGCGTCGACTTGCCGGCGTTCGTGTAGCCGGCGAGCGCAACGGTCGGCACCGCGTTGCGGCGGCGCTCCTTCCGCATCGTCTCGCGGCTGCCCTCGACGACGCGAAGCTCACGGCGCAGCGCCGAGATCCGGTCGCGCGCGAGGCGGCGGTCGGTCTCGATCTGGGACTCGCCCGGGCCCCTGGTGCCGATGCCGCCGTCCATGCGCCCGGCGCCGAGGCGCTCGAGGTGGGTCCAGAGGCCGCGCATGCGGGCGAGGTTGTACGAGAGCTGCGCGAGCTCGACCTGCAGCTTGCCCTCGGCGCTGTTGGCGTGGTCGGCGAAGATGTCGAGGATCACCGCGGTCCGGTCGAGCACCGGGACCCCGAGCGCCTCCTCGAGGTTCCGCTCCTGCCGCGGCAGCAGCTCGTCGTCGCAGGCGACCAGGTTCGCGTCGCTTCGGCCTATCTCTTCCTTCAGCTCCTCGAGCTTGCCGCGCCCGAAGTAGCGGTCGGGGTCGGGCTCGGGGCGCTGCTGGACCATGGTCCCGACGGTGGCGACGCCCGCCGTGCGCAGGAGCTCACCGAGCTCGGTCAGCTCGACGTCGTCGCCAGGGCGGCCGGCGACCACCCCGATCGCGAGCGCGCGCTGACGGGCCCGCGAGGTGCTGGAGCCCGTCGACACCGTGCCGTCAGCGGCCCGGTTCGCGTTGTCCTCGTTGCTGGATCCCATGTCGATCCAGTGTAGGCACCGGCCGAAGCAATACGCCGCGGCGCCCCAGGTGACTTAGTACCCGGGCCCCCGCTGCCCGCGCTTCCGCTCCCGCGGGTGGAGGCCGCCCTTCTTGTCCAGCGTCTCGAGGGCCTCGTTGAGGTCGCTCACGAGGAGCGTCGCTGCCGCGTGGCTCACGTTCTCCTTGACGAGGGCCCTCATCACCGTGATCTCCTCGGCGTTCGGGGGGAGCGTGTAGGCGGGCACCATCCAGCCGCGCTCGGATGCCAGCTGAGCGGCGATGTCGAACTCGTCGAACTCGTTGTCCCCGTCGGCGAGGCGGAAGCAGACCAGCGGCAGCCGCGGCCCATGCCCGACGCTCTGGAAGCGGCCCGTCTCGGCGATCGCATCGCCGAGGAAGGACGTGTTTCGCTCCATCGCCCGGAGGATCTCGGTGTAGCCCTCGCGTCCGAAGCGGCAGAGGTTGTAGTACTGCGCCAGGACCATCGCCGAGCCGGTCGAGAAGTTCAGCGTGAAGGTCGCGTCGGTCTTGCCGAGGTAGTTCTCGTAGAAGACGAGGTCCTCGGGAAGGTCGTCGGGCTCGCGGAAGACGAGCCAGCCGATGCCCGGGTAGACCATGCCGAACTTGTGGCCGGAGACGTTGATGGAGCGCACCGACTCCAGCCGGAAGTCCCACTTCCGCTCCGGGTGCAGGAACGGCCAGACGAAGCCGCCGCTGGCCGCATCGACGTGCATCGGCACGTCGAGCCCCTTCTCCTCCTTCAGCCGGCAGAGAAGCTCATCGATCCCGGCGATGTCATCGGCCTCGCCGGTGAAGGTCGTCCCCAGCACGCCGACGACGCCGATGGTGTTCTCGTCGATCAGCGGCTCGACATCATCGGGCCCGATCGTGAACTTGTCGGTCCCCATCGGGATGGTCTTCGGCTCGATGTCGAAGTAGCGGCAGAGCTTGTCCCAGACGACGTGGACGTCGCCGCCCGTAGACGAGGTTGGGCCGGGTGGAGTCCTTCCCGTCGGCCTCACGCCGGTTCTTCCACCGCCACTTCGCCGCGAGGCCGCCGAGCATGATCGCCTCCGACGAGCCCTGGCAGCGGGCGCCCTTGACCTCACCCGGCGCGTTGAAGAGGTCGCCGAGCATGCGGATGCACCGCTGCTCGATCTCAGCCGTCCGCGGGTACTCGGCATGGTCGATGAAGTTCCGGTGAAGGTTCTCGCCGACGATCTTCTGAGCGTCCGGCTCCATCCAGGTCGTCACGAAGGTCGCGAGGTTCCTGGCCGGGTCGCCCTCGACGGCCATCTCGGCGTTGATCAGCGCGTAGGCGTCCTCCGCGGGCATCCCCTGGTCGGGGAAGCGCTCATCGGGCGCCCCCTCGACGAAGAAGCGGCTTCCATAACGTGCGGGTAGGTCTCTCTCATCCATGCCCGGAACCTACTCTCCTGTCCCGGCCACCGTGAATATGCGCCAGGAACCGGGCACGCCCTTGAGCTCCTCCTCGCCCCGATCGTCGAACTCGATCCCCGAGCCGACGACGAGATCGCGCACGGTCGAGGAGGCGAGCACCTCCCCGGGACCGCCGAGGGCGCCGATCCGGGCGCCGATGTGGACCGCCATCCCGCCGACGTCGGCGCCGATCAGCTCGACCTCGCCGGCGTGGAGCCCCGCACGCAGCTCGATTCCGAGCTCGTCGACGCGCTCGGTCAGCGCCGAGGCGCAGCGGACGGCGCGCGCCGGACCGTCGAAGGTCGCGAGGAACCCGTCCCCGGTCGACTTGATGGCCTTCCCTCCGAAGCGTCCGACGAGCTCGCGCGTGAGCCGATCGTGGCCCTCGAGCGTCTCGCGCCAGCGGCGGTCGCCGAGCTCGGCGGCGCGGTTGGTCGAGCCGACGATGTCGGTGAAGAGCACGGTTGCGAGGGCGCGCCGGGAGTTCTGCTCCGACGGGACCGTGCCCAGCGTGAACTTCTGCACGGCCTCGACGAACTCCTTGAGCCCGTCGCCGAACGAGACGGCGTCACGCCCCGGGAGCTCGACGAGCTTCGCGCCCGGTATGTGCTCGGCGACGTAGCGGGCGTGCCGAGAGTCCATCGAGGGGGCATCGGGGCGATCGAGGACCAGGGTCGGGGTCTGGACGCGCGGCAGGATCTCGCGGACGTCCATGTGGCTCATCAAGCGCATTCGCCGCTCGGTGGTGCCGGGCGAGGAGCCGATGCGCTCCCACCGACCCCACCAGGCGACGAAGCTCGGATCGCGCGCTGCGAGGACGGGTGCGATCCGTGCTGCGTTCTCGCCCGTTCCCCAGCGCGCGATCGCCGGGCCGACGAAGTCACGATCACGGGACTCAGGCGTTTCCCAGGTCCAGTCGTAGCCGGGCGCGTTCGTCAACCGTGCGGTCGGGTGCATCAGGATCAGGTGGCTCACCCGCTCGGGATGCGTCGCCGCGTACATGACCGCGAGCATCGCGCCCTCCGCCTCGGCGCTGAGCACGACGCGCGTCGAGCCGACGGCGTCCAGCACCGAGGTGACGTCGTCCATCTGCTCCTCGAGCGTGGGCGGCTCCTCGATCGGATCGGAGATCCCCGAACCACGCCGGTCGAACGAGATCACGCGCGAGAACCCGGCCAGGCCCTCGACGAGGCTGCGTGCCGGCGCCTCGGAGAGCAGCTCGATCGTGCCGAGCGTCGGCAGGATCACGCAGAGGTCGAGCTCAGCGGTCCCGACGTGGCTGTAGGCGATGTTGCAGCCGCCGACGCGGACGTATCGGACCGACGGCCGGGCCCCCATGGCTCAGGTCAACTCAGGTGCTCGCGCATGCGCTCGACGGCCTCGGTGAGGCGCTCGTCTGGGGTCGTCAGCGAGATCCGGAAGAAGCCCTCGCCGCTCGGCCCGTACATCGACCCCGGCGAGATCACCACCGCGGCCTCCTCGAGCACGTGCTCGCAGAACGACGTCGAGGTGTATCCCTCGGGAACCGGCGCCCAGACGTAGATCGTGCCCTTCGGCGAGGAGACGTCCACGCCGATCTCCCCCAGTGCGCCGACGACGAGGTCGCGGCGGCGGGAGTAGAGGGCGTTCATCTCCTCGAGCGGTTCGCGCGGGCCGTTCAGCGCCGCGGCCCCGGCGAGCTGCACGGCCTCGAACAGGCCGGAGTCGACGTTGGTCTTCAGCCGCCAGTAGGTCTGGATCGCGTCGGCGTTGCCGAGGATGGCCGCGCACCGCCAGCCGGTCATGTTGAAGCCCTTGGAGAGGCTGAAGACCTCGACGCCGACCTCCTTGGCGCCGGGGGTCGCGAGGAAGCTCGGCGCCACGTAGCCGTCGAAGGTGGTCTCGGAGTAGGCGTTGTCGTGGACGACGAGGATCTCGTGCTCGCGAGCCAGCTCGATCACCCGCTCGAACAGCCCCTCGGGCACGGTCGCGCCGGTCGGGTTGTTCGGGTAGTTGATGAACATCAGCCGCGCCCGCTTCAGGTCCTCGGGGTCGATCGCATCGAGGTCGGGCGCGAAGCCGAGCTCAGGGACGAGCGGCAGGACGACCGCCTCCGCGCCGGCGAGCACCGGGCCGCCGGTGTAGACCGGGTAGCCGGGATCGGAGGCGAGCGCGACGTCGCCGGGATCGAGGAAGGCGAAGCAGAGGTTGTAGATGCACTCCTTGGCGCCGATCGCCGGGATCACCTCGGTCTCGGGATCGATCGTGACGCCGAAGCGGCGCTCGTAGAAGCCGGCGAGCGCGCTCCGCAGCTCCTCGCGACCGCGGTTGGAGGGGTACTTCTGGTTGCCGTTCTCGGCCACCGCCGCCTGCATCGCCTCGACGACGTGCGGGAAGGTCGGCATGTCGGGATCACCGATGCCGAGGCTGATCACGTCGATGCCTGCCTTGCGCTTGTCGGCGACCTTGCGCTCGAGCTCGGCGAACATGTACGGCGGGATCGCCTGGAGACGCTTTGACGGGTCGGTGAGCGACAAGCTCGCACTTCCTCTCGGGTGGCTGGTCGGGGGTGATCGCGGGAGGCAATCAGGCTACCGGGGGTGGCGTCGCCGGCCCCGTAGGGTTCCGGGCCGAAGCAGCAACCCGGTGAGGAGCCCAGATGAGCGCCGACGGCAAGGGAAAGTGGACAGCGGAGGACATCCCGGACCAGAGCGGCCGCACCGCGCTGGTGACCGGAGCGAACAGCGGCCTCGGCCTGCAGACGGCGAAGGCCCTCGCGGGAGCGGGCGCCACCGTGCTGATGGGCTGTCGCAACGCCGAGAAGGCGCAGACGGCCCGGGCGGAGATCCTCTCCGCGACTCCCGACGCGCAGGTCGAGATCGTCGCGCTCGATCTCGGCGATCTCGCCTCGGTCGAGCGGGCCGCCACCGAGGTGTCGGAGCGCCCCGGGTCGCTCGACATCCTCGTCAACAACGCCGGCGTGATGGCGCCACCGCGCGAGGTGACCGCCGACGGCTTCGAGCTTCAGTTCGGGACGAACCACCTCGGCCATTTCGCGCTGACGGGACGCCTGATCGAGAAGCTGCTCGCCGCCGACTCCCCGCGCGTGGTCAGCGTCTCGAGCATGGCTCACCGGATCGGGAAGATGAACTTCGACGACCTCAACTCCGAGGAGCGGCTACTCACGCTGGCCCGCCTACGGCCAGTCGAAGCTCGCGAACCTCCTGTTCACGCAGGAGCTGGCCCGCCGCGCCGAGGCCGCAGGAGCGAATCTGATCGCCGCGGCCTCCCACCCCGGCTACTCGTCGACCAACCTGCAGACGAACGGCCCGACGATGGGCCGATTCGGCGCTCTGCTGACTCCGGTCTGGAAGGTTTCGAACCTCGTCTTCGGCCAGAGCGACCGGATGGGAGCCCTGCCGTCGCTCTACGCCGCGACGATGCCCGACGTCGAGGGCAACGACTACTTCGGCCCCGACGGGATGGGCGAGCAGCGCGGGCATCCGACGCGCGTCGGCCGGACGGGCCGCGCCGCCAACCCGAAGCACGCGGAGCGGCTGTGGGCGGCCTCCGAGGAGCTGACGGGCGTCACCTACGGCCCGCTGGACGCCGCGTCGCTTAGGCGGCGACCCGAGCCTCCTGCGATGGGACGCAGTCACCACCGACAGGCGGCGCATGCCGGACCACTCGCGCTCGCCTAGTCGCGGATCGAGCGCTCCAGCCGGCTCAGCCGGTCGGTCCACTCGTCTCCGACCTCGTCGACCCAGCGGCTGATCTCGCGGAGCGGCTCCGGACGCAGCGTGTAGCGGGTCTCGCGGCCGCGGCGCTCGGTTGCGACGAGGTTCGCCGCCGACAGCATCGCCAGGTGCTTGGCGACCGCCTGGCGGCTCATCGGCAGGTCCTTCGCGAGCACGGTCGCAGTCGCCGGCGCTGAGGCCAGCGTCTCGACGAGATGCCGGCGCGTCGGGTCGCCGAGTGCGGCGAAGACGGCGTCTGTGCTCATCCCCCGAAGCGCTCCTATGCCGGGACGAGGCGCATGAGGTCGAGGAGGCGCATCAGCGGCAGCTCCCAGCCTCATCCGTGGCCCGGCCGTCATCAGGAGCGGCCCCGCGCCCGCGGTTCGGGTCTCGACGACCGAGATCCGGGTCCCGCCGCTGACCAGGGGCGTCAGCTCGAGCTCGACGAGGCTCTCCTCGCCGGGCTCGCGCGACCAGGTGAAGGCGAGCTCGCGGCCCTCGACGACCCGCTCGACGCGCCCGGTCCGCTCCTCACCGTCGACCTCGAATCGAACCGGCGATCCCTCGACGGGTTCGAGCTCGGCCTCGTCGGCCAACCAGCGCTCGAGCTCGGCCGGATCGCTGATCGCATCCCACGCTCGTTCGGCGTCGGCGTCGAGCACCGTCTCCCGTTCGACCTTCTCGTCAACCGCAGTGGGCATACTCAACGCCTCCCAGCATCACCGTGCAACTCATCGGTTGCGAATGATAGCCTGCGATCCCAACGCGCAACCCATAGGTTGCACACCCTGCAACTAGGAGGTCACCAGCACATGCCAATGGTCCCGATGGTCATCGAGCAGTCCGCGCGAGGCGAGCGCTCCTTCGACATCTACTCCCGCCTCCTCTCCGAGCGGATCGTGATCCTCGGCCAGCAGGTCGACGACGACATCGCGAACCTGATCGTCGCTCAGCTCATCCACCTCGAGTCCGACGATCCGGACAAGGACATCTCCCTCTACATCAACTCCCCGGGCGGCTCGGTCACGGCGGGCCTCGCCGTCTACGACACGATGCAATACATCAAGCCCGACGTGTCGACGATCTGCTTCGGGATCGCGATGTCGATGGGATCCCTCCTGCTCTGCGGCGGCGCCCCCGGCAAGCGGCTCGCGCTCCCGAACGCGCGGATCCTCATCCACCA
Source organism: uncultured Solirubrobacterales bacterium (assembly GCA_963740845.1). GTDB lineage: Bacteria > Actinomycetota > Thermoleophilia > Solirubrobacterales > 70-9 > RHKX01. The sequence goes on along the minus strand of CAVUFM010000018.1, from coordinate 28,623 downwards.
GCCCTCCGGCGGTTTCCAGGGCCAGGCGACCGACATCGAGATCCACGCCCGCGAGACGCTCAGGACCCGCGAGCGGGTCGACGCCCTCTACGCCAAGCACACCGGCCAGGACGTCGAGCAGGTCCACAAGGACATGGAGCGTGACCGCTTCTTCAGCTCCGCCGAGGCGGTCGAGTACGGGTTGATCGACCAGGTCATGGAGTCCCGGGACATCAACCGGACCCCGACCGGGTTCACGAGCTAGCCCGTCAGGGGACGGGGTTCGGGATCGGCGCCTGGTCGAGCTCGTCCAGGCGTCGCATCAGCTCCGGGGAGAACTCGCCGCTGAACACGGGCTCCGCGGTCCCCGTGAGCCAGATCTCGAGATCCGGCACCGATCTCGACGAGCAGCTCCCCGCCGTCGAGGACCACGCGGATCGGGCTGGTCGCGCCGCGGAGGTAGGCGGCAACGGCGGCGCCGGTCGCCCCGGTTCCCGACGAGAGCGTCTCCCCCACCCCGCGCTCGAAGATCCGCGCCCGGACGGTCGAGCCCTCGGCGTTCCAGAAGCTCACGTTGGTGCGATTCGGAAACAGCGGCGACGACTCGATGTCCGGCCCGATCGCCGGCAGGTCGAGCTCCTCGAGGCCGTCGTCGATCTCGATCGCGCATTGCGGGTTCCCGACGGAGACGTGCTGGAACTCGCGCTCGACTCCCGGCGACGTCGATCGTGCCGCGGCCATCCTCGGGCCCCGAGGGGAAGTCGGCGGAGATGGTCCGAGCGGGAGCCATCGCGACCCGTGCCTTGTGATCGCCCAGGATCTCCGGCGTGATCTCGCCGGCTGCGGTGAGGATCGTGAACTCGTCTCGGTCCGTCCAGCCCGAGCGGCGCAGGTAGAGGATCGCCTCGCGGGCTCCGTTGCCCGAGAGCTCAGCCTCGGAGCCGTCCGGGTTGAAGATGCGGAGCTCGGCGACGTGGGCGTCGGGATCGGAGGGCCGGGAGAGCAGCAGGATCCCGTCGGCGTGACAGCCGAAGTGGGGATCGCAGATCGCGTGGGCGCGCTCCGCGCTGAGGGCGAACGGAAGCGAGTCCTGCTCGAGGACGATGTAGTCGTTTCCGAGTGCCTGCCACTTCTCGAAGCGCATCGGCGGATTATCCCCGCCCGCAGGCCGCCGAAACACGAACGGCCACCTCGGAGTCGCTGAGCCCGTCGCGTTCGATGGCTTCGAGACCCGCCATCTTGCGCAAGCCAGGTCATCTGCCGGCGGCCGTAGCGGCGATGAGCGGCCTTCATCGCCGGGGCGATCGTCCCGGATTGCCTCCTCGAAGCCCAGCGCGGCGCGAGCGGTGCGGGAGGCGTCCATTCGCTCCAGCGCGATGGCCTCCTCCTTGGCACCCGCAGCCAGCATCGCGTCGACTCGGGCGTCGATGCGGTCGGCGAGCTCCTCGCGGCTCACGACGATCCCCACCAGGGCCGTCGGGTGGCGCAGCCTCGCCGTCCAGAGCTCCCCGCTCCGCTCCGGCGGGTCCAGTCCCGCCCGCTGCAGCTCGAGGGCGCGGGCCACCCGCTTGCGATCGTTGGGGTGGACGCGCTGGGCTACGTCGGCGTCGAGCTCGGCGTGCATCGCCTCCGGCCCGAGCTCGCGGACCTGCGCCTCGACCAGCTCCCGGACCTCCGGCGGCACCGGCGGTCGAAGGTCGAGATCGGCCAGCGCCGCCCGCATGTACAGGCCGGTGCCGCCGACGACGATCGGCGTCCTCCCAGCTGCGAGCAGCCCGTCGATCTCCCCGCGCGCCAGCTCGGCGAAGCGTCCGGCGCTGAACTCCTCCGCCGGATCGATCACGCCGACCAGACGGTGCTCGAGCTGGGATCGCTCCTCGGCCGTCGGTGCTCCGCTGAGGATCTCGAGCCCGCGGTAGACCTGGATCGCGTCGCAGGAGACGGCGACGGGGTCCTCCCCACGCTCTCGCAGCAGCTCCGCGAGCGCCACGGCGACGCCGGTCTTCCCGACCGCGGTGGGCCCGAATATCGCGATCACGTCCGCGCGCTCGGCGCTCACGCTTCCGACCCCCGGGCGCTCAGACCCGCGACAGGAGCCGCTCGGTTCCCAGAAGCGTCTGGGAGGTGGCCGATGCCACCTCGACCTCGACGAGATCGCCCGCGGAGGCGGTGCCTTCGAAGTTGACCGCCTTGTTGTGGCGGCTGCGGCCTCGCAGACGGGTCGGGTCGGTCCGGCTCGGACCCTCGACGAGCACCTCGACGCTCCGGCCGACGAAGCGCTGGGAGCGTTCCTTCGCGCGTCGCTGCACGGCTTCGACGAGCTGCGCCATCCGCTCCTTCTTGACCGGGTGCGGCAACGCGCCCTCGAGCTCGGCGGCGAGCGTCCCGCGGCGCGGGCTGAAGACGAACGTGAAGGCGCTGTCGTAGCCGACCTCCTCCACCACCTCGAGGGTCTGAGCGAAGTCCTCGTCCGTCTCGCCCGGGAAGCCGACGATGATGTCGGTGCTGAGCGCGACGTCCGGCACGCGCTCGCGGATCATCGCGACCCGGTCCATGTAGCGCTCGCGGTTGTAGGTGCGGCGCATCGCCTTGAGGATGCGACTGGAGCCCGACTGCAGCGGCAGGTGGATGTGCTCGCACACGGCCGGGCACTCGACGTGGGCGGCGATCACGTCCTCGCGCATGTCCTTCGGGTGGGGGCTCGTGTAACGGATCCGGTCGATGCCGTCGATCGCGTCGATCGCGCGCAGCAGCTCGGCGAAGCTCAGCCGGTCGTCGCCGAGCAGGTCGCGCCCGTAGCTGTTGACGTTCTGGCCGAGCAGCGTCACCTCGCGGACGCCGTCGGCGGCGAGGCGCTCCACCTCGGAGATGAGCTCGGACCCGGGCCGGCTGCGCTCCCGGCCTCGGGTTGAGGGGACGATGCAGTAGGAGCAGACGCAGTTGCAGCCCTGGGAGATCTGCAGCCAGGCCTGGAAGGGCCGGTCGCGCTGCGTCGGCAGATGGCCGGCGAACTCCTCGAACTCGAAGAAACCCTGCGCGGTGAGCGAGTCGCTCGTCAGGAACTCGGCGAGCTTGTGGATCTGGCCCGGGCCGAAGGCCACGTCGACGAAGGGGAAGCGCTCGAAGACCTCGTCCTTGACCGACTGCGCCCAGCATCCACCGACGCCGACGACGGTCCCCGGAGACTCCGCCTTGATCCGCTTCGCCTGGCCCAGGTGGGAGATGAAGCGGTTGTCGGCGGCTTCGCGGATCGAGCAGGTGTTGAAGAGGATCAGATCGGCCTCCTCGCGCGAGTCGGCCTCGTCGTAGCCGAGGGACCCGAGCATCCCCTTCATGCGCTCGGAGTCGTGCTCGTTCATCTGACACCCGAAGGTGGTCACGTGGAAGCGCTTGGCCGGCGGACGGTCCATGGCGGATGAGGGTAGCGGCGGAGGGCGGGACGCTTCGCCCGCTCCGGGCTACTTGGCGGCCGGGTGCGTCGAGTCGTAGAGGAAGGCCACGAGGTCGGCCAGGTCGTCGGGTGGGATGACCTCGCCGTAGTCCGGCGGCATGATGCCGTCGCTGAAGCCCTCGACGATGTCGGCACTCGGGTCGATGATCGAGGTCTCGATGTACGCCTCGTCCTCCTCGACCAGCTCGACATCGAGGTTGGGCCCGATCTGACCCGTCGCGTCGGCTGCCTCGAGCGAGTGGCAGCTTCCGCATCCCTGGTCGGTGAAGACGATCAGCCCCTGGGCGGGATCGCCTTGTCCTGTGGCACCCTCGACCTCGTCGGGGTCGACTTCGTCACGATCCCCCGGGGCCTGCTCATCGTCGGCGAGCGGCGTTCCCGAGGAGCCGACTCCGTTCTCCTCATCCTGGCCTTCGAGCGTCGCCTGCTCCTCCTCCGCGGAGGCCTCGATGTTCTCCTCGTGCTCGCGGTGCAGCGCCTCCTCCTGGGAGGCCCGGACGGCGAAGACCGCCGTGACGACGACGACGGCCGCGAACAGGCCGATGCCGATCCGCAACTGCGCGTCGGTCGGGAACTTCTCGCTCTTCATCCCGATGAAGGAGATGATCAGTGCGAGAACGGTCAGTGAGCCGCCGATGACGTAGAAAGTCGTGTCCATGAGGGCGCGATCCTATCGACCGCAGGCACGGGAATGTCGGCCACGCCGCCGACCCGCACCAGCGGCGCTATCCGGCTGACGCGCTGGCGCGGCTCTCCCGGATCACGGTGATCCTGATCCGGCCGGGGAAATCGAGCTCCTTCTCGACCGCCTTGGCGGTTCGCTGGGCGATCACCGCCGCCTCCTCGTCGTCGACCACTCCCGGATCGACCATCAACCGCACCTCGCGCCCCGCGCGGACCGCGTAGACCTTCGTCACGCCCGGGTGGCGGCCGGCGATCTCCTCGAGGTCGCGGAGGCGGGTGACGTAGTGCTCGAGGGCTTCGCCCCGGGCCCCGGGCCGAGCGCCGGAGACGGCATCGGCGATCTGGACGATCACGGCCTCGACGGTCTTCGGCTCGACCTCGTTGTGGTGCGCCTCGATCGCATGTGCGACGGCCTCGCTCTCGCCGTGACGACGGGCCATCGACGCCCCGACCTCCGCGTGGCCACCCTCGACCTCGTGGGACACCGCCTTGCCGAGATCGTGCAGGAGCGTCGCCCGCTTCGCCGTCTCGACCGATGCCCCGAGCTCAGCGGCCACCGACCCCGCGATCTTCGCGGACTCGATCAGGTGGTCGAGCACGTTCTGGCCGTAGGACGTACGGAACTTCAGCCGCCCCAGCACCTCGAGCAGCGCCGGATCGATGCCGTGCAGACCGACCTCGAGCTCGGCGCGCTCACCCTCGGCGACGACCTGCGACTCGACGTCGGCCTTCGACTTCTCGTAGACCTCCTCGATCGTCGCGGGCTGGATCCGGCCGTCGGCGATCAGCCGCTCGAGCGTCAGCCGAGCCACCTCGCGGCGAATCCCGTCGAAGCTCGACAGGACGACGGCGTTCGGGGTCTCGTCGATGATCACGTCGACGCCCGTCAACGCCTCGAGAGCGCGGATGTTCCGCCCCTCCCGGCCGATGATCCTGCCCTTCATCTCCTCGTTCGGGAGCTCGACCATGCGGGTCATCGTCTCGCTCGCCTGCGTTCCCGCGAGGCGGCCCATGGCGATCGCGAGGATGTTGCGCGCGCGCCGGTCGGCCTCGCGCTTCGTCTCGTCCTCGATCTGCATCAGCACTCGGCCGGCCCGGTGGCGGGCGTCGTGCTCGACGTCGGCGATCAGCAGCTGCTTCGCCTGCGTGGCGGTCAGCCCGGAGAGCCGCTCGAGCTCCTTGCGCTGGACCGCCTTCTGCCGCTTCAGCTCCTCCTGCTGCCGCTCGAGGTTGCGCTCGCGATCGGCCAGTGCCTGCTCGCGACGCTCGATGTCGGCGAGCTTGAGGCGCGACTGCTCGGCGTCGGCGAGAGCGCGCTCCTGAAGGCGTGCGATCTCAACGCGGCGGGCCTGCAGCTCGGAGTCGATGTCAGCCGCGGGCGGCGCCTCGTGCAACCGCGTCTCGACGGCCGGCTCAGCCGGTGTCGCCGCACTCGCCGATCTCCTCGGCCTGCGGTCGCTCCATGCGGCTCGGTCGGGGCGGGCTCAGCCACGCGCTGAGCGCCGCTCCTGGCCGCTCTCCTCCTCCTCTGCCGGCGATCCATCTGCTTCCTCCCCTCCGCGCGCAGCGGTGTCGAAACGGGCCGCCGGGAGATTCCGGTGGCCTGGGAGCGGAACGCAGCCCGCGGCGTACTTCAGATGATCCGAGCGCGGCCACTGAAGGCCGCAAGAAAGACGGGGGTCGCGGTCCCCTAGCCCAGGGCCTCCTCGGGAACCGCGTTGTGGATGGAAGGGAAGGGGTTCAAAGAATTTGATTTCAATCTCGGTCAACCGACGAACGCCGGTGGCGGCGAACCGCTGCGGCCGATCGTAGTCCCGACACGTTGCCGCTGCAACTTGTGCAAGCCGCCGCCCCGCCATCGGGGACCGGCGAGGGCCCCACCACGTCAGGCGGCCTCGCGGCCGGCTCTCCGGATTGCCTCGTAGGCGGCCTCGTACCCATAGCCTCGCCGCCCGAGGAAGGCCAGGGCCTTCGCCTTCTCCGCATCATCCTCGAGCGATCCGAACCGCCTGCGCACCTGCTCGGCCGCCCGTTCGAGCTGCTCGCCGTGGGCCTCCGTCGCGGCGAGCTCAGCGAGCGACCGCTCCAACCCGCGGTCGACCAGCGCCGCCTCGATCCGCTCCGGCCCCCAGCCTGAGAGCTCCCGCTTGTCGGCGGCGTAGGCATGCGCGAAGCGGTCGTCGTCGAGCTCCCCGACCTCGATCAGGTCGGAGACGACAGCGTCGATGACGTCAGATCGAACGTCTCGCTCCGCGAGCCATTCGTGCATCTCGGCAACGGTGCGCTCCCGCCGCCGCAGCGCACCCACCGCGGCGACCATCGCCGCCTCGCGGGTGCGCTCCTCGCCCTCGGTCGAGCCGCTCATCACCCACCCTCAGCGGGAAGTGCGACGTCAGCCACGCCGAGCGACCCGTTCAGGCCGCCTCGGCCTCTTCCGGCGCATCGGGCTCGACGTCATCGGCGATGACGGCGTTCCGCTCCTCGGGCGGGTTCGCCGTCCTGGCGGAGCCCCCGTTCATCTGCTCGACGCCGAGCGCCTCGTAGATCTTGGCCTCGATCTCATCGGCCATGTCCGGGTTCTCGACGAGGAACGCCTTGGAGTTGTTGCGTCCCTGACCCAGTCGCGTCTCCCCGTAGGAGAAGAACGAACCGGACTTGGTGACGACGCCGTTGTCGACCCCGAGATCGAGCAGGCAGCTCTCGTTGGAGATGCCGACGCCGTACTCGACGTCGAACTCCGCCTGCCGGAACGGCGCGGCGACCTTGTTCTTGACGACCTTCACCCGAACCCGGTTCCCGACCGCCTCGGTGCCCTCCTTGAGGGTCTCGATGCGGCGCAGATCGAGGCGCTGGGACGAGTAGAACTTCAGCGCGCGACCACCCGGCTGCGTCTCGGGGCTGCCGAAGCTGACCCCGATCTTCTCGCGGATCTGGTTCGTGAAGAGGCAGACGGTCTTCGCCCGGTTCAGGTTGCCGGCGAGCTTGCGCAGCGCCTGCGACATCAACCGCGCCTGCAGGCCGACCTGGACCTCGCCCATCTGACCTTCGAGCTCGACCCGCGGCGTCAGCGCGGCCACGGAGTCGATCGCGACGAGATCGACTGCGCCGGAGCGCGTGAGCACGTCGACGATCTCGAGCGCCTGCTCGCCGTAGTCGGGCTGGGAGACCAGCAGCTCGTCCGTGTCGACGCCGATCCGGCGGGCGTAGACGGGGTCCATGGCGTGCTCGGCGTCGACGAACGCGCAGATCCCGCCCTGTGCCTGACACTGGGCGATGATGTGGTAGACGAGCGTCGTCTTGCCGGAGGACTCCGGGCCGAAGATCTCGACGACCCGGCCCTTCGGGACACCGCCGACTCCGAGCGCGAGATCGAGCGACAGCGCACCGGTCGGGATGGTCTCGACATCGATCGTGGCGTTCGCGCCGAGCTTCATGAGCGAACCGGCTCCGAACTCGCGCTCGATCTGGGCGACGGCGGCGTTCAGCGCCGCGTCCTTGGCCTTCGCTTCCTTCGAACCTGCCTCGATCGGCGTGGGCTTTGATGCTGCCATGTCTCAGTTCACCTCATCTGCCGCTCGTTGCGGCGCTCAAGTCGTTGGACGGCGGCCACGGGGTGGCCTCTGACCTCTGCTCGTCAAGTTAGACACCGCATCGGCGGAAACGAACACCTGTCCGCCCCTCCGTCCGCAGATGCCTTTCGCATGTTCCGAACGTAGGCGGCCGCGATTCACCGATCCAGACCCGAATGGGACGAACCTGCGCCGGAAGCGCGCCAATTCGGCGTCGCGCAGCCGCTCTAGCGGGGAACGGCGGCGCTCATCGGCAGACCCACTTGCCGCTCACCCCGACGGTGATCGGGTAGGTGCCGCCGCCATCGGGAACGTGCGCCATCCCGGCGTCGATCTCACCCCAGCCGAACTGGTCGACGTAGAGGCTGCCGGACGATGCGAAGGCGTCGCCACCCTGGCCGGTTTCGTACTGGTAGCTCGTGGCGCCGGTGCCGACGGCGAGCGTCGCGACGCTCTTGACGCCGAGCGCGTCGTAGGGTCCGAATCCGTTCCAGCTCGGGAACTCGAGGCTCAGGTAGACGTCGCCCAGCTTGTCGTACACCCCCGCCGAGTAGAAGCCGCTGCTGACGCTGCAGGCGCCGAGGTCCTTGAGGAAGGCGACGACGTCGCCCGTGATCTTGATGTCCGTCTTCCCCTTGGCCTTCAGGTCCTTCTTCACCTTGCTCGGCGCTTTCGTGACGGGCTTCCACTTCCCGGGCTTCTTCTCCTGGAGAAGCACCGGGATCGGTGCCGCGGTCGCGGCCGACAGACGGGCCTCGCCGGGCGGCGAGGGAACGACGATCTCGTAGGAGACCGCGGCGAAGGCGTCGTCCTCGGTCGAGATTCGAACGCCGGTTACGGTGGCGTCGCCGTCGCGGGCCTTCGTGAAGGCCTTCTTGATCGCCTTCGCATCCTTGCCGCGCGCCTCTTTCGAAGCTTGTGCCGGTGCGGGGAGGGCAACCACAACCGCGGCGAGCAGACACGCTGCGAGCCATCGCGCCGGCCCCGCCTGATACCTGTCTCGCACCGCTTCCACGATTACCCGATCAGCCTATTGGCGATGACGCCGGCAATGCAAGTCCGGGACCCGCCGCGCGGCTCGTCCTTCCCGCGTCACCGCCGGCGCCAGCGCAGGAACGAGGTCGCATCTCCCCCATCCGGCGTCCGGACCCGCTGCGTCTCCAGCGCCAGCTCGCCGTCCTCCAGCGTGTAGTGCCGTTCCTTGTCCATCCCGGCCTGGTCGGGGTGCAGCGCGACCTCGACGTGGTGGACGACCACGCCGTCGCGGGGCAGCGAGTAGGTCCCCGCGTAGGCGATGTAGGTCCGGTAGGCCTCGGCCTGCCCCTGCTCGTCGCCGGCGTGCAGGTCGCGGGAGCCGAAGGTCGGCCGGCCGTCGTGCTGGACCTGGACCGACATCCGTCCCGATGGCAGGTAGATCAGGTCGCCCCTCGGCTCGGCGCCGCCGTGGCGCACGCGCTCACCGGCATCGTCCACCCCATCCCAGCCGACGAGGTGCCAGTGGCCGTGGAGGGCGGCGGCATCGGCGTCGGGCGTCATTCGGCCATCCAGACCTCGAGCACGACGCCGTGAACCCCGCCGTCGCTCGGCCAGAACACGTTGCCGCTTCCGGGCAGGAACCCGATCGGCGGGAACGACGCGACGACCCGGACCCCGAAGCCCTCCACGTAGTCGTCCGGGTCGCCGCGAAGCTCGTACGCGCGTCCCGGCTCCGGATCGCCCTCGACCTGGAAGGTCCCGGCCTTCGAGTCGACCGCCGCGATCCGTCCCTCGATCTCGACCTTCGCCGCCTCGATCCCCTCCCACCACTCCGGCGAGGCGACCGTCGGACCGACGATGCCGGGGACGCCGTACGCGCCCCTGAGCACTCCCTGCGGGATCAACCGCCCCAGCTCGTCGGGGTCATCCCGCAGCCGCCAGACCAGCTCCATCGCCCCCAGCCTCGCCTCGACCCGCCTAGAACGGCGCGTCCTCGCCGAGCAGGAACCGGCGCAGCATGTGCATCGCGACGCTGACCGAACGGTCGCGGACGTCGTCGCGGTTGCCCGGCATCTGCACGTCGCGAGCCATCCTGCGGCCGTCGGCGCTCGCGACGCAGAAGCAGACGTATCCGACCGGCTTCTCCTCGGTGCCGCCGCCCGGCCCGGCGACGCCGGTGATCCCGACGCCGAGATCGGCGCCGAATCGCTCGATCGCCCCCACCGCCAGCGCCTCGGCGACCGCGGGCGAGACGGCTCCCTCGGCCTCGATCAGCTCGGCGGGGACCCCGAGCAGGTCCGTCTTCGCCGCGTTCGAGTAGGCGACGACTCCCCCCGCCACGTAGTCCGATGAGCCGGGGATGTCGGTGAGCCGCCCGGCCAGCTTGCCGGCGGTGCATGACTCGCCGGTCGCCACCGTGTGGCCCTGCAGGAGCCCGGCGACGATCGCGTCGATGGTCTCCCCGGTCTCCGTGTAGATGACGGGGGCGTGCCGCTCGCGCAACCCGTCGAAGAGCGCCTTCCGCAGCGGCTCGGCCTCGGCGACGTAGCGAACGTCGATCTCGAGCTCCGCCCCGCGGCGAAGGCAGGTCGTGATCTCGAGCTGGTCGAGGTCCACCCCCTCCCCTTCGATCTCCCGCAGGCTCTTGGCGAGGGTCGACTCGGGGATGCCGAACATCTTCATCGAGGCCTCGGCGTAGTCGTCGGCGCGCTCCAGCACCGCGGCGAAGGACTCGGAGGCGACGGCGGCGGGCCACATCGCCTGCAGCTCGCGCGGGGGACCCGGGAGCACGACGATCGTGGTCCCGTCGGCCTCGACGACGAGGCCCGGCGCGGTCCCGGCGGGATCCAGGGCGACCGAGCCGGCGGGAACCATCGCCTGCTTGCGGGTCCCGTCCTTGAGCCCCTCGGGATCGAACTTCATGCGCTTCGCGAACTCGGCGACGATCGCGGTGATCCGCTCCTCCATCGCCTCGTCGAGCACCATCTCGCGTCCCGCGAAGCGCGCCACGACGTCGGCGGTGAGGTCATCGGCGGTGGGACCGAGGCCGCCGGAGGTGATGATCAGGTCCAGGCCCGAGTCGGCGAGGAACCGCAGCGCGGTCTCGAGGTCCTCGGCGCGGTCGCCGACGCAGATCAGGTGCGCGACGTCGATCCCGAGCTCGCTCAGATGCTTGGAGATCCACGGCCCGTTGAGGTCGGTCACCCGGCCGCTCAGCACCTCGGTGCCCGTGACGACGATCCCGGCGCGCGCGCTCACGGGCAGTCCGGTCCGGCGTACTCGATCTCGCGGATCCCGCGCGAGTCGGCCTCGTAGCTCGTTGCGCCATCGGCGTCGATTCGCTCCGTCGCGCCGGCGGAGGTCAGCTCGACGGCGCCTCCGTCGGGCAGGTCGAGCCGGTAGCGCTTGAAGTCGTCGTAGCTCGACTCGGTCCCCGCGGCGAGCATCTGGCCGTCGAGCAGCGCCTCGGTCTCGTCGCCGACGAGGCAGACGCGAACCGGGTCGACCGTCAGCGAGCGTCGCGCCAACGGGCTGGAGCGCCTTCTGGTCCTTCCCCTTGCGGTTCTCCTTGCGCAGCGTGCGGGCGGCGTCGTCGCCGTCGGAGGAGCCGTCGCCACCGTCATCGCCGCCGATCGAGCTCAGGATCACCAGCAGGATGATGATGCCTGCCGCGATCCCGATGATCCACGGCGTCCGTGACGGCGGCCGGGAGCCGGGCGATCGCCGCCGATCGCGCAGCATCGGCTCGGAGGCGGGACTCGCCGTCGCGCCGCCGTCGCCTTCGTACCGGCGCCGGAACTCGTCGGCGAGGGCCTCGCCGTCGATCCCGAGCACCTCGCCGTAGCTGCGCAGGAATCCGCGGACGTAAGCGGCGGCCGGCAGGGCCTCCCAGTCCTCGGCCTCCAGCGCCCGCAGGTAGCGGGTGCGGATCTTCGTCCGCTCCTCGGCCCCCTTGATGTCCATGCCCGCGCGCATGCGCGCTTCCTTCAGCGCGGAGCCGATCCCGAGCGGGGTGTGGTCGCCGGTGGGGCTCATCCTCGCCCCAGTATCGCGATGAAGGCGCCCGGGCAGCGCGAGCCGCGGATCGGTCAGCTCGAGACGGTCTCGAGCCCGGCGCCCTCGGTCTCGGGACCGTCGGAGGAGGCGCGCAGCCGGCCCGGCCACGATCCGGGCGATGTCGCTGTGGTTGATCAGGACCGTGCGCGCCTTCGAGCCCTCGAAGCCGGAGATGACGCCGCGGCGCTCGAGCATGTCGATCAGGCGCCCGGCGCGCGTGTAGCCGACGCGAAGCCGGCGCTGGATCATCGACACCGAGGCGGAGTCGGTCTCGACCACGCAGCGGATCGCATCCTCGAGGAGCTCGTCCTCGTCCGGCGAGAACTCGCCGCCGCCGTCGCCGTCCACGTCGACGGGAGCCTTCTCGACGAGCAGGTCCTGGTCGAACTGCGGCTCGCCCTGCTTGGCCCAGAAGTTGACGACCTTCGCGATCTCCTCCTCGGTGACGAAGGCACCCTGGACGCGCTGCAGCTTCGAGGAGCCGACGGGCCGGAAGAGCATGTCGCCCTGGCCGAGCAGCGATTCCGCGCCGCCCTGGTCGAGGATCACGCGAGAGTCGATCTGGGAGGCGACCGAGAAGCCGATCCGGGCCGGGATGTTGACCTTGATCGTGCCGGTGATGACGTCCGTGGAAGGTCGCTGGGTCGCGAGCAGGAGGTGGATGCCGACCGCGCGGGACTTCTGCGCGAGGCGGATGATCGACTCCTCGACCTCGCCGGGGGCGACCATCATCAGGTCCGCGAGCTCGTCGATGACGCAGAGGATGTGCGGCAGCGGCGCCTCGCCGGCCTTGCGGCGGATCTTGTTCAGCTCGTCGAGGTTGCGGCCGCGGGCCTTGCCCATGACCGTGTAGCGCGACTCCATCTCGGCGACGAGGTTCTCGAGCACGTTCGATGCCACGCGCGGGCTGGTCACCACCGGGGTGAGCAGATGGGGAACCGAGTCGTAGTGGTTGAGCTCGACCTGCTTGGGATCGACGAGGACGAGCCGGAGCTCGTTCGGCGAGGCGTGGAGCAGCATCGACGTCAGGATCGCGTTGACCGAGCCGGACTTGCCCGAGCCGGTGGTGCCGGCGACGAGCACGTGCGGCATCTTCGCCAGGTCCATCGAGACGGCCTGGCCGGAGATGTCCTTGCCGAGCCAGGAGAGCAACGGCGAGGCACCCTCGGGGCGGCCGCCGTAGATGTCGCCGAGGCGCACCATCTTGCGGCGTGCGTTGGGAACCTCCACGCCGACCGCCTTCTTCCCGGGGATCGGGGCGAGGATGCGGATGTCGGTCGACGCGAGCGCGTAGGCGAGGTCGTCCTTGAGCTGGGAGATCTTGCCGACCTTGGTTCCCGGCGCGAGCTGGAGCTCGTAGCGGCTCACGTGCGGTCCGGTGACGGTGCCGACGAGCTTCGCCTCGATCTTGAAGTGGCTGAGGACCTCGAGGAGCGCCCGCGCGGTGCGCTCCATGTCCCGGCGATCGGGGCCGCTGTCCTTCGCGTCGTTGCCGCGGCGCAGGGCCTTGGTCGGAGGCAGCTGGTAGTCGATCTCGTCCGACTCGGTGATGCCGCCCCGCTTGTTGCCCATGGGCGTGCGGGTGATCTCGATCGCCTCGTCGCCGTCGACCATCATCGAGGGCGGCTCGGCGTCGTCGTCCTCGAAAGCGTGCTCGGGAGCGTTCAGGTCGGCGGAGCCCGGCTCCTCGGCCTCCTCCTCGTCGTCCTCCTCGTCCCCGAGCCCGTTGATCGCATCGAGGTCGAGGTCGATCGTCGCCTCCTCGGTTCCGAGCACTCCGGTCGCCACATCGTCGTCTTCCTCGTCCTCGTCGGGGAAGCTCCCGGTCGTCCAGCCATCGCCGACCTGCGCCGGCCTCGGCGGGAGCACCGCGGACCGCGCGCGCCGTCCGGGCGATCTCGCCGGTCGCGTGCCTCGCCCTGCGCCCCGCCTCGGCACCCGAGCCGATCAGGGACACAACCGGGCGCCCGCTGAGCAGCAGGATCCCGCAGACGATCAGGAGCACGGCGATGATGTGGGCGCCGATCCGCTGGAAGAGAGTCGACGACGCCCAGTAGAGCGACTCGCCGAGGGCTCCCCCGTGCGCGGTGAAGAAGTCGGGGTTGAACAGCTCGTCGCCGCGGACCGGGTCGTTGGGACCAACGCCCATGGTCTCGGCGGCGAACGCGAGCAGGAGGCCCGCGACCAGCAGGAGGGCGCCCGCGTTGATCGCTCCGGGGTAGCGGACGAGCGGCCTGACGACGAGCGCGAGGCCGAGGCCCGCGAGCAGCATGGGAAGCGCGTAGGCGACGGCGCCGACGAGCCAGGTCAGCGCGGTCTCGATGCCCGAGCCGGCTGAGCCGCCGTCCCAACCCGCGTAGAGAACGAAGCCGAGGTAGAGGCCGAGGGCAAGGAGTCCCAGCCCGACGAGATCCAGGTGACGCTGCTCGAGCTCACGCGGCGGCGTCTGCGCGCGGGGGCGCGGCTTCGCCTTCTTCCTCGTGGCGGGCTTGGTGGTCTTCTTGACGGGCTTGCGCGCGGCCGGCCGCTTCCTCCGGCTTCCGGAGGTGCTGCCGCCGCGCGGGCTCTTGCCCAGTAGCGGGATGGATGGCATCTGCACGATCCTTCGACGCGCCTGGGCGGACCCCTGCGCCGAACCGCCCAGAGACTCGAAGAGTGGCTTTCTCCGCGGACACCTGTCTTTAGACTTGGGCCGGTGAGCGAAGACGACCTGATCGGCCGCGTCCTCGTCGTCGAGGATGACGAGGACATCGCCGACGTCCTCCGCCGCTCCCTGCGCCAGGAGGGCCACGAGGTCCGAAGCGCCGCCGGAGGCGAGGATGCGCTCCGTCAGGCGGTCGAGTTCGTCCCGGACCTCGTCGTGCTCGACCTCGGCCTGCCCGACATCGACGGCGTCGAGGTCTGCCGCCGGCTGCGCGCCGACGGCGACGTGCCGATCCTGATCCTCACCGCCCGCACCGAGACCGACGATCGCGTGGAGGGGCTGGACGCCGGAGCCGACGACTACCTCGTCAAGCCGTTCGAGCGCGAGGAGCTGCTCGCGCGGATGCGGGCGTTGCTCCGGCGCCGACCGCCCCGCGGCACCGCCTCGCTCACGGTCGGCGATCTCGTCCTCAACCCGGGCACGCGCGAGGTCACCCGCGGGGACCGGGTCCTCGACCTGACCAACCGCGAGTTCGAGCTCCTCGAGTTCCTGATGCGCAACGAGCGCCTCGTGATCTCGCGCGAGCGCCTGCTCGAGGAGGTCTGGGGCTACGACCCGACTTCGATGACGAACACGATCGACGTCTTCATCAGCAACCTCAGGCGCAAGCTCGAGGAGGGAGGAGAGGACCGGATCCTGCACACCAAGCGTGGTGCGGGGTACGTGGTGAGGGTGTGATCCGCCGGTGAACCGGCTGCGGCAGCTCTACGCCCGCTCGCGCCGGCTGCCGGTGCGGTTCCGGATCGCCCTCGTCTCGGCGGCGCTCACCGCCGTCATCCTGATCGGCTTCGCGGCCGTCGTCGGCCGCCTGACGAGCAACCGGCTGCACAGCGACTTCCGGGAGGACCTGCAGACCAACGCGACCCGGATCGCCGGCTCGGGTGGCCGCGGAATCGGCCTCGTGCCCGATTCCGTGGTCCGGATCGTCGACGAGACCGGGACCGCCGCCACGGGCTACCCCTCCGCCCCGGTCGATCTCGGCCCGCCGCAGCCCGGGCAGATCGTGAGGGTCGACGACCTCGACGTCGCCGCCGCCCCGATCCAGCCGTCGAGCGACGGCATCAACATCGACCCCTTCCTCTTCGTGCAGTACGCCCGGCCGGAGACCGTCGTCGACGACACGATCAACCGGCTCTGGCTGTTCCTCGCCGGCGGGGTCGCGATCGGGACCATGCTCGCCGGGCTCGCCGGGATGGCCGTCGCCAACCGGGCGATGCGCCCGATCGCCGCGATGACCGCGGCAGCCCGCGACATCGCCGCGACGCGCGATCCCTCCCGGCGAATTCCCGAGCCGCAGAGCGACGACGAGGTCGCCGAGCTCGCCCGGACCTTCGACCAGATGCTCCAGGAGCTCGACGCGGCCCGGACCGAGACCGACGAGACCATCAAGCGCCAGCGTGAGTTCGTCGCCGACGCCTCTCACGAGCTGCGGACGCCGCTGACCAGCATCCTCGCCAACCTGGAGCTGCTCGAGCACTCGACGGCCGACGACGCGGACGAGGACGAGCAGGCGACCGTCGCCTCGGCGCTGCGCAGCTCGCGGAGGATGAACCGGCTCGTCGGCGACCTCCTGCTCCTCGCCCGCGCCGATGCGGGACGCGCCGGGGTCCGCACCGAGTGCGATCTCGCGGAGATCGCGAGCGAGGCGCTCGAGGAGCTGACTCCGATCGCCGATGGCCACCGGCTCGAATCGAGGATCGACGGCCCGATCCCCGTCAGCGGCAGCCCCGACGAGCTGCATCGGATGGTCCTGAACCTGCTCGAGAACGCGATCAGGCACACGCCGGCCGGCACGACGGTCGACCTGCTGGCCACGCGCGAGGGCGACGAAGCCCGCCTCGAGGTCGCAGACGACGGGCCCGGGCTCCCCCCGGGGATGGAGGGGCAGATCTTCGGGCGCTTCGTCCGCGCGGCCGGGCCCGCCGATCGCTCGGAGCGCGGCGGGACCGGACTCGGGCTCTCGATCGTCCGCGCGGTGGCTCGCGGACATGGCGGCGAGGTGGACGCGACGAGCGACGGCGGTGCCCGCTTCACCGTCCGCATCCCGCTCGCTCAGGAAGTTTGAGCGAACAATTCCTTCCGCTTGAGTCGGCGTTTATCCCCCGACTGCAGACTCCGCCGCGGACGAGACAAGAACCGCCGCAAGACCTCCCCCAAGTTCGGTCAGCGGCGGGGACAAAACAAATTGGCCCAGCCTGAGCCAATTCGGCCCGCCGGATCCCCCTCCCTGATCCGGCGGGCCCCTTTTTGTGGGGCTGCGGGGCCGGCTGGCGGCGTCATCGGTCGGCTTGTGGCCTGGCGGCCACGGCGCCCACCTCTTCCTTGCCATCCGGGCCCGCAGCTCCCACAAAAGGCGTTTGTGGCGAGACTCGCTCGCGCCTGCGGCGCATCGCTCGCTCGGTCGGCCGCTCGCTCGGCGCTTCGCGCCATCGCTGCTTGCGGCTGACCACTTTGCGCCGGCGCGGATAGGGTCCTCATCTGGGAGGGAAGTTGGCGACCTCGGAACTCATCAGTCTGCTCACGGTTCCGCTCTTCACGGGGGCCATCGGCTATGTGACCAACTGGTCGGGGGTCCTGATGCTGTTCTACCCCGTCGAGTTCAAGGGGATCAGGGTTCCCGGGCTCGCGGCGCTTTCGCGGTTCTTCCCGCGGAAGGTGCGGCAGGTGCCGCTGGGATTCACCCAGGGAGGGATCGGCTGGCAGGGAATCGTTCCCTCGCGCGCGGCCAAGATGGGCTCGATCTCCGTCGACAAGGGGATCGCCAAGCTCGGGAGCCCGAAGGAGTTCTACGAGCACCTCGATCCCGACGCCATCGCCGAGCACATCGTCGAGAGCTCCCGGGATGACATCCGCGACCTGGTCGAGCGGACGCTGCAGCGGGAGCACCCCGGGCTCTGGAACGAGCTGCCGCCGCGGGTCCGCGAGGCGGTCCATGCTCGGGTTCAGGAGCAGCTGCCCGACGTCGTCAAGTCGGTCACCGACGGGATCGGGCGTGACATCGACCACCTGATGGACGTGAAGCTGATGGTCATCCGGCAGATGGAGGAGCGGCCGGAGCTCGCCAACCGGGTGTTCCTCGAGATCGGCCGGAAGGAGCTGAAGTTCATCAGGGACTTCGGCTTCTGGTTCGGGCTCCTGCTCGGGATCCCGACGGCGATCGTGACCGAGCTGCTCTTCCACGAGTGGTGGCTGCTGCCGATCGCCGGCGTCGTGATCGGCTACGTGACGAACCTCGTCGCGATCGTGATGATCTTCGAGCCGGTCGAGGAGCGGAAGTACGGCCCGTTCAAGTTCCAGGGCCTGTTCCTGCGCCGACAACCCGAGGTCGCCGGGATCTACTCCAAGGTCATCTCAGAGGACATCCTCAACCTCACGAACCTGGGCCGGGAGCTCCTCGAGGGCCGCCAGTCGGACCGGACCCGGAAGCTCATCGTCACCTCGCTGCGACCGGCGATCGACCGCGCCACGGGTTACGCGAAGGTGGCGGTCCGGGTCGCGGTCGGCACCGACCGCTACGACAACATCCGCGAGACGGTCGCCACCGAGGCGGTCGACTACACGATGACCCCGCTCGAGGATCCGGAGTTCAACGCGAGCCAGAGCGAGGCGATCGAGGTCCTGATCACCGAGCGGATGCAGGAGATGTCGGCCTCCGATTTCTCCGAGATGCTGCGGACCGTGATCAAGGAGGACGAGTGGCTGCTCTACCTCCACGGCGCGGTGCTCGGATTCGGCGGCGGCCTCATCCACCTCGCCATCTTCGGCTAGGTGTCGGTCCAGTCGGGAGGCTGAGGACAGCATGCTGTCCTCAGGTTCCCCGCTGCGTCGCTACCTGCGCATCCGGCTCATCGTCGGTCGCCTAGACCTCGACGACAACGGGCAGCACCATCGGCCGGCGGCGCAGGCGCTTGTCGATCATCTTCGCGACGACGTCGTGGACGTCCTTGCGGATCATGTCGGGCTCGCGAACCTTGCTCTTGAGCGCACGCTCGACGGCATCCTCGACGGCATCGGCGAGATCGTCGAGCAGGCGCTCGGAGTCCTCGTCGTCGCGGAAGGGAACGCCGCGGAATGCGATCTCGGGATCGGCGGCGACCTCGGAGTCCTCGAACGACACCGTGACCGCGACGATCACGACGCCGTCGGCCGAGAGCGTCCGGCGATCGCGAAGCGCAGCATCGTCGGGCTCGCCGAGCTCGAGGCCGTCGACGAAGATCATCCCCGCGCCGACGTCCTTGCCGAGCCGGGCCTTGCCGTCGGTGAACTCGAGCGGGACGCCATTCCGGGACTGGAAGATGCGCTCCTTCGGGATGCCCGACCGATTCGGCGAGGCCGGCGTGCAGGCGCAGGCGCTTGTAGTCGCCGTGCATCGGCATCACGTACTTCGGCTTGGTCAGGTTGAGCATCAGCTTCATGTCCTCCTGATAGCCGTGGCCGGAGGCGTGGATCGGAGCGTCCTGGGCGGTGATGACACGCGCGCCGATCTCGAAGATGCGGTCGACCGTCTCGTTGACCGAGCGCTCGTTGCCGGGCACCGGCGTCGCCGAGAAGACGACGGTGTCGCCCGAGTGGAGCTCGACGTCGCGGTGATCGCCGTGCGCCATCCGCCGCAGCGCCGAGAGCGGCTCGCCCTGGCTGCCGGTCGAGATCGCGATGACCTTCTCGTCCGGGTAGTCCTCGATCTCGCGCGGCTGGATCAGGATGCCGTCGGGCGCGTGGGCCAGCCCCAGGTTCGAGGCGATGTTGAAGTTCTTCCGCATGGAGCGGCCGACCAGCGCCACCTTGCGACCGAGCTTGTCGGCGGCATCGACGACCTGCTGGACGCGATGCACGTTCGAGGCGAAGCAGGTGACGATGATCCGGCCCTCGGCGCGGGAGAACGTCTCCAGGAGAGCCGGACCGACGCTCGACTCCGAGGTGGCGACGCCGGGGCGATCGGCGTTCGTGGAGTCGCCGCAGAGGCAGAGCAGCCCCTCCGCGCCGAGCTGCGCCAGGCGGGCGAAGTCGGCTGGGACCCCGTCGACGGGGGTCTGGTCGAACTTGTAGTCGCCGGTGAGCAGGATCTTCCCCACGTCCGTGTGGATCGCGACCGCGCAGGCGTCGGGGATCGAGTGCGACATGTGGATCATCTCGATCCCGAACCGGCCGGCCTTCTCGATCTTGCCCGGGTTGAGGTCGCGGAGCGGCACGTCGCGGAGCTTGTGCTCCTCGATCTTGGAGCGGACCATGCCGATCGTCAGCCGGCCGCCGTAGATGGCCGGCGGGATGCCGATCTCGCGAAGGACGTACGGCAGCGCGCCGACGTGGTCCTCGTGCCCGTGGGTGAGGACGATGGCCTCGATGTCGTCGAGGCGATCGCGGAGGTAGGTGAAGTCGGGCAGGACGAGGTCGATCCCGAGCATCTCCGCGGTCGGGAACATCAGGCCGGTGTCGACGACGACGATCTTGCCGTCGAGCTCGATCACCGTCATGTTCTTGCCGATCTCGCCGAGCCCGCCGAGCGGGAGGATGCTGAGCTTCGAGCTCATGCGCTCACCTCGAGGCCGAGGTTCACGAGCGCGTCGCGAACGACCGCCCGCTGGGAGTCGTCGCAGGGAATCATGGGCAAGCGCATCCTCTCTGAGCAGATGCCGAGCATCTGCAGTGCCGCCTTCAGCGGCATTGGGTTGGTAGTGACACCTAAGGCTGAGTACAGGTCGTGGAGGGTCGCATCGATCTCGCGCGCCCGCTCCGGCTCCCCGGCGGCGACGAGGTCGCGCATCTCGGCCATCTGCGGGCCGACGATGTGGGAGGCGACGAGGATCCCTCCGGCGAGGCCGAGCTCGAGGCACTCGAGGTAGACGTCGTCGTTGCCTCCGAGCACGGCGAGCCCGTCGATCGGTCCGATCTCGTCGCTGTTCGCCTGCTTGACCGCGACGACGTTCTCGATCCGAGCGAGGTCGGCGAGCTGCTCCGGCGGCACGTTGACAACCGCCCGGGAAGGGATGTTGTAGAGGACGATCGGCTTCTCGGTCGAGGCGGCGATCGCCTCGACGTGGGCGCGGAAGCCGGCTGGGTTGGGCTTGTTGTAGTAGGGCGTGACGACGAGCATCGCGTCCGCCCCCGCCTCGTCAGCGGCCTGGGTGAGCGCGACCGAGTGGCGCGTGTCGTTGGTCCCGCTGCCGCAGATCAGGGTGACGTCGTCGCCGACCTCGGCCCGGACCGACCGCAGGAGCGCGATCTGCTCCTCGTCGTCGAGCGTGGCGGCCTCGCCGGTGCTCCCAGCGACGACCAGGCCGTCGGAGCCGTGCTCCAGCAGGTAGGTGGCGAGCTTCGCCGCAGCGGCGTGGTCGACCCCGCCATCGGGGTCGAAAGGTGTGGCCATCGCGGTGAGGACACCGCCGAGTTCGGTCATAGGGGCAGGTTAGCCAGCCGTCAGCCCGCGAAGACTGCGGGGGTGCGGTCGGCCCAGGGCTGCGCCCGCTCCAGCTGCGCCGCGATGCGGATCAGCAGGTCCTCGCGACCGAACGGCGCGACGAGCTGCACGCCGACCGGCAGGCCATCCTCGCTCCAGTGCAGCGGCAGGGAGATCGCCGGCTGGCCGGTGACGTTGAAGAGCGCCGTGAAGGCGCCGCGAGGGCAGGCAGCGCGTGTAGCCGCCGAGGTCGGGCTCGTGGGTGTCGATCGCGCCGATCGGAGGCGGGACCTCGGCCATCGTCGGCGAGAGCAGCAGGTCGTAGCCGGACTCGAACCACATCGCGATCATCCGGCTCAGGCCCTGATGGAGCGCGACGTCCTGCAGGTAGCGGCCGCCGTCGCGGTCGTGGCCGATCTGGGCGAGCTGCCAGGTGAGCGGCTCGACGTCGTCGGCGGTGACCTCGCGGCCGAGCAGCATTCCCAGCTGGGCCAGCGTCGCGGCCTGGCCGGCGGCCCAGCGGGTGAGGAAGGTGTCGCCGATGTCGGGGCCGTCTCCCCCTTCCGGGATGAGATCGAGGAACGACTTCTCCTCGACGTTGTGGCCGATCGACTCGATCAGCTTGGCGGCGGAGTCGACGGCGTCGATGCAGGCCTGCTCGAGCTCGAGGTCGACGGCGGCCTTGCGCATGATCCCGACCCGCAGGCCGGTGCTCTCGTCGGTCAGCTCCTCGACGTAGGGGCGCAGCGGCGCCGGTGCCACGTACGGGATCGCCCGGGCGCGGCGCCCTCGACCGCGTCGAGCAGGCGCGCGGTGTCGCGGACCGAGCGCGAGACGCAGAGCTCGACGGTCATACCGCCCATGTTGTCCCCGATCAGCGGGCCCTCGGTGATGCGCTGGCGCGTCGGCTTCAGACCGACGAGGCCGTTGTTGGAGGCGGGGATGCGGATCGAGCCGCCGCCGTCGTTGGCGTGGGCCATCGGGACGATGCCGGCGGCGACCGCGGCACCGGAGCCGCCGCTCGAGCCGCCGGGCGAGCGATCGGTGTCCCAGGGGTTGCGACAGGCCCCGTAGGCGTCGGACTCAGTCGTGGCGACGATCCCGAACTCAGGGGTGTTCGTCTTGCCGAAGGTGATCAATCCGGCCTCGCGGAAGCGCTGGCCGAGCGTGCTGTCCATCGGCGCGCGGAATCCTGCGTCCTTGAGCAGCTTGGAGCCCATGTGCAGGGGCTGGCCGGCGTTGACCGCTCCCAGGTCCTTGAGCAGGAACGGGACGCCCTTGAACGGGCCGTCGGGCAACGTCGCCGGCGGCCTCCGCCCGCGCCTCGTCGGAGAGGTCGTGGATGATCGCGTTGAGCTCGGGGTTGACCTTCTCGGCGCGGGCGAGCGCCGCATCGAGGAGCTCCGTGGGCGAGGCCTCGCCCGACTTCACGAGCTCCGCCTGCGCGGTCGCGTCCATCCGGGCCAGATCGTCGCTCACTTGGGTTCTCCTCTTACGTGGGGCGTGGGGCGGCGACGGACCCTATAGGGGAGCCACGCGCTCCCCCGGATCAGAGAAGCGCCTCGAGGCCGATCGTCAGCGGGTCGGGCAGCTCCCCGATCCGGCGACAGGCGAGGACGACGCCGGGCATGAACGAGCTGCGGTCGATCGAGTCGTGGCGGATCGTCAGCGTCTGGCCCTCGCCGCCGAAGACGAGCTCCTGATGGGCGACGAGGCCCGGCAGCCGGATCGAGTGGATCGGCTCGTGGACGTTGGCGCCGGCGTCGCGCAGCAGCTCGGCGGTCCGCGCGGCGGTTCCCGACGGCTTGTCGAGCTTGCGGTCGTGGTGGAGCTCGACGATCTCGACCTCCGGCATGTGCTCGGCGACCCGCTGGCCGAGCTCCATCATCAGGACGGCGCCGATCGCGAAGTTGGGAGCGACGAACGCGCGCGGGCCCTCTCCCCCGTTCCAGCCGCGCTCGGCGGCCTCGCGCAGCGCGTCGAGGTCGAAGCCGGTGGTGCCGACGACGACGCTCACCCCCGCCTCGAGGCAGGCGACGGCGTTGCCGAGGGCGGTGTCGGGGACCGTGAAGTCGACGACGACGTCGGCGTCGCCGAGGACGTCGGCGAGCTCGGTGTCGAGCGCAGGATCGGCGCGGCCGGTCAGCTCGAGGCCGGCGGCGGCCTCGACGGCCTCGCAGACGGTCGCGCCCATGCGCCCGGCGGCGCCGGCGACTGCAACTCGGATCGGTTCGGCCATCCGGGCAGCTTATTCGCGGGTGTGGCCGGTCCACACCCTGGTGGGCTTCCCGCCGGCGGCCGCCGCTTGTTGGCTGCGGCCATGCACAAGCTCGCAGTACCAACCGTCCTGTCCACCCTGCTCTTCGCCGCGACGGCCGCCGCGCAGGATCCGGTCCGACGATCCACCAGCGGAGCCGACCATCCGCGAATCGATCATCTCGAAGCTGAAGCCGCAGGCGCAGGCGGTGGCGATCGACTCCGAGGGCAGGATCGTGGCGCTGGGCGGCAGCAAGAGCTCCAGCAAGAACAAGCCGATCAAGCTGGCCCGGCTGCTCCCGAGCGGCCTCCGCGACGACTCCTTCGGACGTGGCGGCGTGGTCAAGGCGAGCCTCCGGGACGACTACTTCTCCGGCGACACCTTCATCCATGACGCCCTCGCGGTCGATTCGGAGGATCGCGCCTACGCGACGATCGAACCGCGGGAGATGGCCGACCCGCGTCGGCGTCGCCAGGTTCCTGACCGACGGCACGCTCGACCCGTCCTGGGGCTCCGGCGGGGTCGTGTGGCTGGACTTCGGGGTGGAGATGCACCTCACTTCGATCGCGCTCGATGCCGACGGCGGCCTCGTCCTGGGGCTCTCGATCGTGCAGGTGGCCGACGACGAGGACGAGTACCCGACCGAGACCGCGAGCGTTGCCCACCTGAGTGCGGACGGCATCCTCGACGAGACCTATCGGGACCGATGGCCTGGTCGAGCTCCCCGCCGGCGATCGGGTCGACGACGTGAGGATCGACTCCGAGGGCCGGGCGGTGGTCTCCACCTGGACCGCGAAGGGCGCGACGGGAGGCACGAGCCGATCTACCGGCTACTCGCCGACGGCGGGCTCGACCCGGACTTCGGGGACGCCGGCGCGACGGAGATCATCGGGCAGGGCCTGGATCAGGAGATCGCCCTCGACGCCGAGGACCGCATCGTCGTCAGCCAGCATCGGGGCAGGCACGACTCCTATCTGGAAGTGACCCGGCTGAGCGTCGACGGCACGGTCGACGAGAGGTTCGGCGAGGAGGACGGGACCATCTGGGTCCGCCTCGACGAGCGGATCGGCTCCGACAACCCCTTGGCGATCGACGGTGAAGGCCGAATCATCATCGCCGCCAACGTCCGCAGCGCCCGGACCGGCGATGGCGGCGGCGACGACCGCAGGAGCACCGACTTCGGGCTGGTGCGAATCGAGGCCGACGGCGCCGACGTGGACGAATCGTTCGGCGACGATGGGCTGCTGCAGATCGACATCAGGGACCAGAAGGACCGGGTCGCCGCCGTTGCGATGGGCCTCGACGGATCGATCGTCGTCTCGGGCGGTGCCCGGGTTCCCGGCAAGCGCGGGATGAAGGGCGCGGTCGCGGTGATCCCGGCCGACGGCAGCGGCGGCGAGTAGCGGTCCGCCGTCGGACGCCTGATCACGCTCGGGTGAAGCGAGCGACCAGGGCAACGAGCCGCGAGCCGACCTCGTCGGGCCGGCGTTTGATCTGGTCACGGGTGAAGTGGACGATGTGGCGACCGGAGATCGTCAGGACCTGATCGCGGTCCTTGTCGTCCTCGTTCGCCTGCCGTCCGCCGTGCCAGCGCCACGAGTCCGCTTCGACGATCAGCTTCAGATCGGGCCAGTAGAAGTCCGCGTAGAAAGTGCGGCCGGCGACGTCGATGCGGTGATTGGTGAGCGGCAGCGGTACGCCGTAGCGGCGGCAGATCCGGAACATCCGCACCTCGTTCTGGCTTCGAAGCTCGCGAGGGTCGTCGCTGATCACAGCCAGAACATGTCCGATCCCGGGCCGGCCGCGATGTTCCCTGGCGAGTTGCTCGAAGCGACGACGGTCGAGCAGGCGCTTGGAGTCCGCGGCCATGATCAAGTCCTCGGTGCCTTCCGCGCCCGCGCGGAAGGCGCAGTCGATGATCGTTCGGCCGGGAGAGGTGCAAGGGATGGCGTGACGAGAGGTCCGATCGCGAGGGTCGACGATGCTGCGGCGCACGTGGATGCCCTCCCGCTCGCGACCGGCACCAGTCGGGCTGACGATCTCAGGCAGCCGCGGCCACTCCTCCGCGATCGAGAAGAGGGCGGCGGCGCAGAACCCGCCCACGAGGGAGGTCGAGCCGCAGGCGTAGTGCGCTGCGAGATAGCGCTGGTGAGGTGAGTACGGCGGTCCATGGAGCGCGAAGACGCCGTCGTGCACCCGGAAGAGACGGCCCGACTCGACGCGGTATTGAGCCGCCCGCTCGCTCAGCCCGGCCGCTGCGATCTGGTCGAGGCGGATGAGCTGCCGCTGGCGAGCTCCAGTCATGCGGATGAAGGTCTCCAGCCCGGCCCGGGTGGCAGGAATGCGAAGCGATCTTTCGCTTTGCTGCCAGCGGGCCGCCATGGATCCAGCCTGGCCCAGAGGATCACGCGGGTGGGCGACGCAGTGCGCCGAGTTCGTCCCCCTTCAGTGCCTATTCAGTGTCCACCCGGGAGGCACGAAGCCCCCCGCCGCCGCGGCTAAGCCGCCAGCGCTTCGCTGACCGGCGCCACGGCGTCCCGGAAGCGGGACTCCTCGGCGCCGATGCACGCCGCCGAGATCTTCTCCGGGGCGTAGAGGTCGTTCGCGAGCTCGGCGACGTCGTCGAGGGTGACGGCGTCCGTGCGCTCGATCAGCTCGTCGATGCTGAGCAGCGGGATGTCGAAGAGGACCGAGCGGGCGTTGCGCGACATCCGCGCCGGCGTCGACTCGAGGCCGAGGACCATGCGGCCCTTGACGCCCTCCTTGGCCCGGATGAGCTCCTCCTCGGTGACGCCGTCGGTCCGCAGCGACTCGAGCTCGCGGCCGATGATCTCGCAGGCCTCGGCGACGTTGTCGCCGCGCGTGCCGACGTACATCGCGACCGTTCCGCGGTCGACGAACTGCTCGGAGTAGGAGCCGACCGCGTATGCCAGGCCGCGCTTCTCGCGCACCTCGCGGAAGAGGCGCGAGGAGGTCGAGCCGCCGAAGATCGTGTCCATGACGCTGAGCGCGAAGCGACGGTCGTCGTTGCGCGGGATGCCCGGGGCGCCGAAGCAGATGTGGAACTGCTCGGTCTCCTTCGGGTAGAAGCAGAGCCGCGGCTCGTGCGGCGGGCCGTCGCCGTTGACGGCTTCGACCCCGCTGCCCGCGGGCGGCTGGAAGTGCGCGCGGACCAGGTCGACGATCTGCTCGTGCTCGAGGCTCCCGGACGCGGAGACCACCAGGTTGGAGCCCTGGTAGCGCGCCTGGTGGTAGGCGGAGATGTCGGGAACCGGGATCGAGCCGATCACGTCGGCCGTTCCCAGCACCCGGCGCCCGAGCGGGTGCTCGCCGAAGATCGCGTCCGCGAGGACGTCGTGGACGCGATCGGAAGGCTCGTCCTCGTACATCGCGATCTCCTCGATCACGACCTGGCGCTCCGAGTCGATGTCGGGGAACGTCGGCTTGAGGAACATCTCGGCGAGCAGGTCGAGGGCGGCCTCGGTGTGCTCGTCGAGGAAGCGTGAGTAGAGGTGGGTGGTCTCCTTGCTCGTCGCCGCGTTCGTGGCGGCGCCGAGACCGTCGAAGTACTCGGAGATCTCGATCGCCGAGTAGCGCTCCGTGCCCTTGAAGAGCAGGTGCTCGAGGAAATGAGAGACGCCGGCCTGAGCCGGCGTCTCATCACGCGATCCCGTCTTGACCCAGAGCCCGAGCGTCACCGAGCGAAACGTCGGAACGGATTCGGTGACGACCTTGAGGCCGCCATCGAGCTCCGTCAACCTGACCTCGTCGGGAAGCTCAAGCGTCATCGGGGATCCCTTCAGTTCCTCTGGTCCTAGTCGCGACGACGGCGCTCGCGGTCACCGCCGCGGCCTCGGCCGCCTCGGTCACCACCGCGTCCGCCGCGATCTCCGCCGCCGCGTCCGCCGCGGTCGCCGCCACCGCCGCCACGCGGGCCGCGGTCGCCGCTGCCGACGGCAGCGAGCTCCTCCTTGGTCTTACCGGCGACCTGCGGGTCGTCGGAGAGGCGCAGGCCGATCCGGCCACGCTCGCGGTCGACCTCGACCACGGTGACGTCGATCTCGTCTCCCTGGGAGAGGACGTCCTCGACGGTGTCGACCCGCTCGCCCGGCTTGACCGCCGAGATGTGCAGGAGACCGTCGGTGCCCTTGACCAGCTCGACGAACGCGCCGAAGGTCGTGGTCTTGACGACCTTGCCCTTGAACGTGTCGCCGACCTCGGCCTCGCGGGTCATCGCCTCGATCTGCTTGATGCAGGCCTCGACGAGCTCTCCGTTGGCCGCGTAGACGCGGATCGTGCCGTCGTCGTTGACGTCGATCTGCGCCTCGAACTCCTCGGACAGGCCGCGAATGGTCTCGCCGCCCTTGCCGATGACGGCACCGATCTTCTCCGGGTCGATCTTGATCGACTCGATGCGCGGTGCGGTCGGGCTGAGGTCCTCGCGAGGACCGTCGATCGCCTCGGCCATCTTGCCGAGGATGAAGAGCCTGCCCTGACGGGCCTGCTCCAGCGCCTCACGCAGGATGTCGAAGGTGACGCCGGTGATCTTGATGTCCATCTGGAGGGCGTTGATCCCGCTCTCCGTGCCGGCGACCTTGAAGTCCATGTCGCCGAGGTGATCCTCGACGCCGGCGATGTCGGTCAGGACGATGACGTGGTCGTCCTCCTTGATCAGACCCATGGCGACGCCGGCGACCGGTGCGGTGACCGGGACACCCGCGGCCTGGAGGGCCATCGAGGAGGCGCAGACCGAGCCCATCGACGAGGAGCCGTTCGACTCCAGCGTCTCCGAGACCACGCGGGTCACGTACGGGAAGTCCTCGACGCTCGGGATCGTCGGCTCCAGGGCGCGCTCGGCGAGCGCACCGTGGCCGATGTCACGACGCTTCGGACCACGCATGAACCCAGCTTCACCGACCGAGTAGGGCGGGAAGTTGTAGTGGTGGAAGAACGTCTTCGTCTCCTGGAGGCCCATGTTGTCGAGCCGCATGTCCATCCGCGTGGTGCCGAGCGCCACGTTGGAGAGGATCTGCGTCTCGCCGCGGGTGAACAGCGCCGAGCCGTGCACGCGGGGTGAGATGTCGACCTCGGTCTCGATCGGACGGATCTCGTCCTGAGCGCGACCGTCGGGGCGCTTCTTGTCGATCGCGATCCGCTTGCGGATCGTCGACTTCTCGATCGCGCCGAAGGACGGTCGAGACCTCGGAGCGACGGGCCGAATCGGCCTCCTCGTCACCGGTGTCCGGCGCGTACTGCGCGAGGACGGCGTCCTTGATCGCCTCGATCGCCTCCTGGCGAGCGAGCTTCTCGGGGACGCTGGTGGCCTCGTCGATCGCGGTCTGGTGGGAACCGGTGATCTCAGCGATCAGCGACTCGTTGACCTTCGGAGCCTCGACCTCGAGCTTCTCCTTGCCGGCGATGCTTCGCGAGCTCCTCCATCGCGCCGACGAGCTTCTTGATCTCGGCGTGAGCGATGTCGAGGGCGTCAAGCACCTCGGCCTCGGTGACGTTGTCGGCGCCGCACTCGACCATCAGGATCGCGTCCTTGGAACC
>CAVUFM010000017.1:0-49096 GCA_963740845.1 uncultured Solirubrobacterales bacterium | reverse complement strand
ACAGCGTCAGCCACTTCTTCGCCGCTCCGGCGGGCCAGCTCACCTTCGGCGGGTGCGTCTCCAACGACGGTTCCGGTGGGTTCTGCACCGACGTCCCCGGCTCGGCCTTCGCCCAGCCCGACGCCCTCGCAGTCAGCCCCGACGGCGACTCGCTCTATGTCGGGAGCTTTCAATTCGGCTCCGCCGTAACCCATTTCTTCGCCGCTCCCCAGGGCCAGATCACCTTCGGCGGTTGCGTCTCCCACGACGGCTCCGGTGGATCTTGCGCTGACCTTCCGGGTTCGCCCTTCGGGTCCCGACCGCGCTGGCGATCAGTCCCGACGGAGGTTCGCTCTACGTCGCCTCGACGGCTTCCAACGCCGTCACCCACTTCTTCGCCGCCCCAACGGGGCAGATCACCTTTGGCGGCTGCGTGTCCAAGGACGGCTCGGGCGGCTTCTGCACCGATGTGCCCGGGGCCGCGTTCGCAGCCCCGGGGGACTGGCGATCAGCCCCGACGGGCACTCGCTCTACGTCGCCTCGAACGGCTCCAACAGCCTCACCCACTTCTTCCGCGCCCCGGCCGGCCAGCTCACCTTCGGCGGCTGCGTCTCCAACGACGGCTCCGCTGGTATGTGCACGGATCTTCCCGGCTCGGACATCTTCTTCACGCCCCGATGACCTCGCATTCAGCCCCGACGGCACCTCGCTCTACGCCACCGCGTCCAGCACCATCGTGCAGCTCCACCCCGCCCAAGCAGGCCAGCTCACCTTTGCGAGTTGCATCTCCAACGACGGCTCCGGCGGCATCTGCGCGGACATCCCCGGGGCGATCTCCCGGGGAGCGCGAGTGGGATCGCAGTCAGCCCCGACGGTGGTTCGGTGTTCGCGACGGCAAGTGGCGCCGACAGCGTCATCCGGTTCGCCCGCGAGCTTCCGGCTGACCGAACGCCGCCGGGCTTGACCTTGACCGTCGGCAAGAAGCCGCAGGCCGGCAAGCCGGTGAAGGTCACCGTCTCCTGCGACGAAGCCTGCTCGGTCGACCTGACCGGGACGGCGAAGCCGAAGGGCTCCAAGCGGGGCAACCTGAAGCCGGCGAGCACGGATCTCGCCGCGGGCGCCAGCGCCACCCTGAAGCTGAAGGCCAAGGGCAAGCTGAAGAAGCGCTGCGAAGCAGCGGCAAGGGCAAGGCGACGATCGAAGCGACCGCAACCGATGCGTCCGGCAACTCCGCCGACGTGAGCAAGAAAGTGAAGCTGAAGTGATGCCCATGATCCGCAGGACCCTCCTCGCCGGGCTCCTCGGCGCGGTCCTTCTGCTCGGTGAATCGAGCGCGTCGGCCGCGACCGGCGATCTGACCTTCGACCGCTGCTTCTCGGAGGCCGGCTCGGGCGGGGCCTGCACCGACGTCCCCGGCTCGGCGTTCTCGGGACCGAACTCCGTCGCGGTCAGCCCGGACGGCAACTCGGTCTACGTCGCGTCGGGCTTCGGCAGCCTGAGCCGATTCGCCTTCGGCCTCGACGGTCAGCTCACGTTCGCTGAGTGCTTCTCCCAAGACGGCTCCGGCGGAGCCTGCACGAATGTCCCCGGCAGCGCTTTCGACGGCGCCAGCGGGCTGGCGGTCAGCCCCGACGGCGATTCCCTCTACGTCTCGTCGATCACCTCCAACAGCGTGAGCCACTTCTTCGTCGCGCCGGGAGGCCAGCTCACCTTCGGCGGCTGCGTGTCCCAGGACGGCTCGGGCGGAGCCTGCACCAACGTCCCCGGCACGGCCTTCACCGCGCCCCGGACCCTGCAGGTGAGCCCCGACGGCGACTCCCTCTACGTCGCGGGCTCCGTTCTCAGCCACTTCTTCGCCGCGCCCCAGGGTCAGATCACCTACGACGGCTGCGTGTCCCAGGACGGCTCCGGCGGCAATTGCGCCGACGTCCCCGGCACCGCCTTCAACGGCCCGAGCAAGATGGCCATGAGGCCTGACGGCGGGTCGCTCTATGTGGCGGCCACGTTCTCCAGCAGCGTCAGCCACTTCTTCGCCGCGCCCCAAGGCCAGATCACATTCGGCGGATGCGTCTCCAACGACGGCTCCGGCGGCTCCTGCACCGACGTGCCCGGCGTCCGCGTTCGGCGGCTCCGCCGGGCTCGCGGTGAGTCCCGATGGCGGCTCGCTCTACGCGGGCTCGGTCGACTTCGACAGCGTGAGCCGATTCACCGTCGCGCCGCCGGGCCAGATCACCTTCGGAGACTGCGTCTCCCAGGACGGTTCGGGAGGCTCCTGCGCGAATGCTCCCGGGTCGTCGTTCGCAGGGCTCGGAGGGCTTGCGATCAGCTCCGACGGCCGCTCGCTCTACGCGACCGGCCGGCGGCTCCAAGAGCATCAACCACCTCACCGTCGCCGCCGGGGGTCAGCTCACCTTCGCCAACTGCGCGTCCGAGGACGGCTCGGGCGGCACCTGCAGCGAGATCCCGGGCTCGGCGTTCGACGGCCCCGGGTCCGTCGCGGTCAGCCCCACCGGGGCCTCCGTCTACGCGACCACCGTGAGCTCCAGCAGCCTGACCCGGTTCGGCGCGGCGAGCTGCCCGGACACGACCCCGCCCGGCCTGAGCCTCAAGGTCGGCAAGAAGCCTCAGGCCGGCAAGCCGGTGAAGGTCACCGTCTCCTGCACCGAGGCCTGCTCGGTCGACCTCACCGCCACCGCGAAGCCGAAGGGCTCGAAGAAGGGAAGCCTGAAGCCGGCGAGCACCGACCTCGCCGCGGGCGCCTCGGCCACCCTGAAGCTGAAGGCCAAGGGCAAGCTCGGGAAGGCCCTACGCCGCAGCGGCAAGGGCAAGGCGACGGTCTTGGCCACAGCGTCAGACGCGTCCGGAAACACGGCGGATGCCTCCGAGCGCGTGAAGCTGAAGTAGTCACCGGGGCGGGCTTTCCCGAATCACCCGGAGGCGTTAGCCTCGCGCGACGATGGCTGGACGGCTCGACGGAAAGGTATGCGTGATCACCGGCGCCGCCAGTGGCATCGGCGCCCGGACGGCCGAGCGGTTCGGCGAGGAGGGGGCGACCGTCGTCGGCGTCGACCTCAGCCCCGGTGCGGCCGGCGACCTCGCGCTCGAGGCGGATGTCTCCGACGAGCAGCAGGTCATCGACATGTACGCCAGGGCGGTCGAGGAGTACGGCCACATCGACGTCCTCTTCAACAACGCCGGCATCAACCCGCCCGAGGACCAGTCGATCCTCAAGACCTCGCTCGAGGTCTTCCAGCGGGTTCAGGACGTCAACCTGCGCAGCGTCTTCCTCTGCTGCAAGCACGGGATCCCGCACCTGCTGAGGAACGAGAGCGGCGGCTCGGTCATCAACACGGCCTCGTTCGTCGCCGTGATGGGGGCCGCGGTCTCCCAGGTCTCCTACACCGCCTCGAAGGGCGCGGTCCTCGCGATGTCCCGCGAGCTCGGCGTCGAGTTCGCCCACAAGGGCGTCCGCGTCAACTCGCTCTGCCCGGGACCGGTCGACACACCGCTGCTTCGCGATCTCTTCGCCAGCGATCCGGCCAAGGCCGCTCGCCGGCTCGTGCATCTCCCGCTCGGACGCTTCGCGCTCGCCGATGAGATCGCCAACGGGGCGCTCTACCTCGCAAGCGACGAGAGCTCGTACACGACGGCGACGACCTTCCTGGTCGACGGCGGCCTCTCGCAGGCCTACCTGACGCCGGACGCCAGCGACGACCCCCAGTAGCGCGGGGCGTCAGTCGCGCCGCGGCGGGCGCCAGCAGTTCAGGACGCTCGTCCATCTGGTCCCAGTCGAGCGGTGCGGGGGAGAGGGCGTCGAGCCTTCCGCGCGCATCCCGACGAGGATCAGGCCGAGGTAGCGCCGCCAGAGGTCCGGCTCGATCGTCGACGCGGCGTCGGCGACCCCGCCGAGCATGATCTGGAGCATCGGCAGGTCCTGGGGGGCGAAGTCCGCCCGCAGATCGCCCGACTCCTTCGCCCGTTCGACCAGCCGGTGCCCAGCGGTCGCATCCGCGTCGCGGATCTCGGTCTTCAGCTTCTCCTGGCCTTCGACTGGATCCGAGGAGGATCTCCTTGAGGCCGCGGTCGGAGGACTGCAGCTCGGTCGAGCGCTCGATGAAGGTCGACGAGCGCCTCCCACGGGTCCTCGATCGCGACGCACTCCTCCGCGAGGCTCGACCATCTGCTCGAGCTCGCTCGTCGAACAGCGCTTCGATCAGCTCCGAGCGGGACTCGAAAGCGTCGGTAGGCGGTACCGACCCCGACGCCGGCCCGCTTGGCGATGTCGTCGAGGGAGACCTGCAGCCCGCGCTCGGCGAAGAGGTCCTTGGCGGCGTCGAGGAGCAGGCGCCGGTTGCGCTCGGCGTCCGCTCGCAGAGGTCGGGGTCGGATTCGTCTTCGATGACATCGGTCACAGAGCTTACAAAACGGAGGAAGTGCCTCCGCTTCTTTGCTACGGTTGCCGACTCGTAAGTTGAGGAACGACCTCCGCTTACGGATTCGAAATCGCAGCGAAGGAAGTCAGAGATGGAAGCCAGCGAGAACCCGCACCACGAACGCAGGTGGTTGATCCTGGCGGTGCTCAGCATCGCCCAGCTCATGGTCGTGCTCGACGCGACGATCGTGAACATCGCGCTGCCCTCCGCCCAGGCGGATCTCGGCTTCGGCGACGACAGCCGGCAGTGGATCATCACCGCTTACGCCCTCTCGTTCGGGTCCCTGCTCCTGCTCGGCGGCCGGATCTCCGACATGTTCGGGCGGAAGTGGACCTTCATCGGCGGCCTGATCGGGTTCGCGGTCGCCTCCGCCATCGGCGGCGCCGCCCCGAGCTTCGGCGTCCTGGTCGCATCCAGGGCTCTGCAGGGTGCCTTCGGCGCCATCCTCGCGCCCGCCGCGCTCTCGCTGCTGACGACGACCTTCACCGAGCCCTCCGAGCGCGGCAAGGCGTTCGGCGTCTTCGGCGCGATCGCCGGCAGCGGCGCCGCCGTCGGCCTGCTGCTCGGCGGGATCCTCACCGAGTACCTGGACTGGCGCTGGTGCCTCTACGTGAACCTGGTCTTCGCGGCCGGCGCGGTCGTCGGCGCGGCGCTCCTGTTCCACAACCAGCGGGCCGAGCACTACGCGAAGCTCGACATCCCGGGAACGCTGACCGCCTCGGCCGGGTTGTTCGCCCTCGTCTACGGGTTCTCCAACGCGGAGCAGACGAGCTGGACCGATCCGGTGACGCTCGGGATGCTCGGCGGCGCGGTGGTCCTGCTCGCGTCCTTCGTCTGGATCGAGAGCCGGGTCGCGAATCCGCTGCTGCCGCTGCGGGTCGTGCTCGACCGCGATCGCGGCGGGTCCTACCTCGCCGTGGCCATGTCGGCGATCGCGATCTTCGCGGTGTTCCTGTTCCTCACCTACTACCTGCAGGAGAACCTCGGCATGTCGCCGGTGAAGTCCGGGCTCGCCTTCCTGCCGATGGTGGTGGGGATCGTGGTCTCCTCGACGACCGCCAACGTGAAGCTGCTGGCGCGGGTGGGGGCTCGGCCACTGGTACCCACGGGCATGGCGCTCGGCGCGCTCGGGATGCTCTACCTGACCGGGCTCGAGGCTCACTCGAGCTACGCGACCGACATCCTGCCGGCCCTGGTCGTGATGGGCGTCGGCTTCGGGCTGATCTTCGCCCCTTCGATCGCCACGGCGACCCTCGGGGTCGATCCGGCGGACGCGGGCGTCGCCTCGGCGATGGTCAACACCTCCCAGCAGGTGGGTGGATCGATCGGCACCGCGCTGCTGTCGACGCTCGCGGTGAGCGCGACCGACAGCTTCGCCGCGGGGGCCGTCCCGACTCCCCAGCTGATGGAGCAGGCCGCCGTCCACGGCTACACGACCGCCTTCTACTGGTCGGCCGCGATCTTCGCGATCGGCTCGGTCCTGGCGGCGGTCCTGCTCCGCTCGAAGGACGAGCAGGTGGCCGTCGACCCGTCCGCGGAGCCCGCGCTCGCGCACTGACCGCCGGCAGTGACGCCGAACGTCCCGAAGGGGGTCCATGGGCCCTCCTGCGGGACGTTCGGCGTTCGCTGGGGTGCCTCCCGGGCGCATCTAGACTGGCGGGATGAGCGACGAGATCTCCTTCGACGAGCGCGGGCTCGCTCCGTGCGTCATCCAGGACGCGTCCACCGGTGAGGTGCTGACGCTCGCCTACGTCAACGCCGAAGCGCTCGAGCGCACGCGCGAGACGGGGGAGATGCACCTCTGGAGCCGCTCCCGCGACGAGCTCTGGCACAAGGGCGCGACATCGGGGAACGTCCAACGCGTCGTCGAGCTTCGCTACGACTGCGACGCCGATGCGGTCCTCGCCCTCGTCGAGCCCGCCGGCCCCGCGTGCCACACCGGCGAGCGCACCTGCTTCCACCGGGCCCTGCCCGGCGAGGCGGAGCCGAGCGCCCGGTGACGCACGAGGCCCTGCCCGAGCTCGAGCGCACGCTCGCGGCGCGCAAGGACGAGCGCCCCGAGGGCTCCTACACGGCGCAGCTCCTCGCCGATCCGGAGTTGATCGGGGAGAAGGTGCGCGAGGAGGCCGACGAGGTCGCCCGCGCCGTCGCCGGCGAGTCCGACGAGCGGATCGCCGAGGAGGCGGCCGACGTCCTCTACCACCTCGAGGTCGCCCTGCTCTCGCGGGACGTGCCGCTCGCGCGCGCCTACGACGTGCTGCTCTCGAGACGGGGCTGAGCGTGCCCGCAAGCGCTCCGCAGGGGACGCTCGTCCCCAGCCTCGACGAAGCTCGCGAGCGTGCGAAGCGGCGGCACGGTCGTCCCGATCGTCCACACCTTCGTCGAGGACACCGAGACCCCCGTCTCGGCCTTCCTCAAGCTGCGCGGGGAGGGTCCCAGCTTCCTGCTCGAATCGGCCGAGCAGGGGGGCCGCCTCGGCCGCCACTCCTTCCTCGGCTTCAGCCCGCGGCTGGTCATGCGCTGGATCGACGGCGAGCTCGTCGAGTGGGAGGACGACGCCGCGAACGATCCAGCCGCCGAGCCCACCCGCCGCACGCCGGCGCCCGATCCCTACGGCGCGGTCGCCGAGCGGCTGGCCGCCTTCCGGCTCGCCGGGGGCGACGAGCTCCCGTTCGCCGGGGGCGCGGTCGGCCTCTTCGGCTACGACCTCGTCCGCACCGTCGAGCCCCTCGGCGAGCCCAACCCCGACCCGCTCGGGCTGCCCGATCTCGCGCTCATGGTCTGCGAGCTGATCGTCGCCTTCGACCATCACCGCCATGAGGTCTCGATCGTCGCGCTGGCGATGTCGGACGGCACGGACGACCCCGGCGAGGAGTTCGACGCCTCATACGCCCGCGCGGTCGAGCTGATCGACCGCACGCGGGAGAGCCTGCGCCGCGAGATCCCGCGGCCGGCGGCGCCCGACGAGGAGCAGCTCCAGCCGGGAGCCGAGGTCGACTGGCAGTCGAACATGACCCAGGAGACCTTCGAGGGCAACGTCTCCCGGATCGTCGAGTACCTCTACGCGGGCGACGCCTTCCAGGTCGTGCCCTCCCAGCGGTTCAGCTCGCCGTGCCCGGTCGAGGCGTTCTCGATCTACCGCGGCCTGCGCGCGATCAACCCCTCGCCCTACATGTACTTCCTCGACTTCGGCGACTTCGAGATCTCCGGCGCCTCGCCCGAGCCGCTCGTCAAGGTCGCCGGGGGCAGGGTGGAGACGCGCCCGATCGCCGGCACCTATCCGCGCGGCGAGAGCGAGGAGGAGGACCGCGCCAACGGCGAGGCGATGCTGGCCGATCCGAAGGAGCGAGCGGAGCACGTGATGCTCGTCGACCTCGGCCGCAACGACCTCGGGCGGGTGAGCCGATACGGCACCGTCCGCGTCGACGAGCTGATGACGGTCGAGACCTACTCCCACGTCCTCCACATCGTCAGCCGCGTCTCCGGCGAGCTCCGCGAGGGCCTCGGCGCCCTCGACGTGCTGCGCTCAGCGCTTCCGGCGGGGACGCTCTCGGGAGCCCCGAAGGTCCGCGCGATGCAGATCATCGACGAGCTCGAGCCGCACAAGCGCTGCTCCTACGGCGGTGCCATCGGCTACGTCGATTTCCGCGGCGACCTCGACACCGCGATCCACATCCGCACCGTCGTCGTCAAGGACGGGCAGATGCACGTGCAGGCCGGCGGGGGCACCGTCGCCGATGCCGTGCCCGCCCGCGAGTACGCCGAGTCGCTGCAGAAGGCCGAGGCGGTCTTCCGCGCCGTCGCCGTCGCCGTCGAGCATCCGGAGTGGTCCTAGCGCCATGAAGGTCCTCGTGATCGACAACTACGACTCGTTCACCTACAACCTCGTCCAGTACCTGGGCGAGCTCGAGGCGGAGATCGAGGTGGTCCGCAACGACCGCGCGACGGTCGACGAGCTGCTCGCCCGCGGCGCCGACCGGCTCGTCATCTCGCCCGGCCCCTGCACGCCGGCGGACGCGGGCATCTCGATCGAGGCATCGCGCCGCTTTCCCGAGGCGGGGGTGCCGACCCTCGGCGTCTGCCTCGGCCACCAGGCGATGGTCGAGGCATTCGGCGGCGAGGTCGTGCAGGGCGGGGAGCCCGTCCACGGCAAGGACGCGGTGATCACCCACGACGGCCGGACGCTCTTCGCCGGTCTGCCCGAGCCCGCTGACCGTCGGCCGCTACCACTCCCTCGTCGCCTCGCCGGAGCTTCCCGACTGCTTCGAGCTGAGCGCGAGCTACGGCGACGTCGTCATGGCCGTCCGCCACCGCGAGCTGCCGGCCGAGGGCGTCCAGTTCCACCCCGAGTCGGTGCTCACCCCGGACGGGAAAGCGATCCTCGCCAACTTCCTGGCACCGTAGGGAGCGCAGTGCCCAACGACACCGTCACCCGCGCGATCGACGCCGTCTGCAGCGGCTCGCACCTGACCGCCGACCACGCCTCGACGGTTCTCGCCGAGATCATGGAGGGGCGTGCGAGCGACGTGCAGACCGGAGCGTTCCTCGTCGCGCTGCGGGCGAAGGGGGAGACGGTTCCAGAGCTGATCGGCCTCGCGCGGACGATGCGCTCGCTCGCGACCCCGGTCGAGACCGGCCGCCACGACCTCGTCGACACGGCGGGGACCGGGGGCGGGCCGACCACCTTCAACGTCTCGACGACCGCGGCGCTCATCGCCGCGGGCGCCGGCCGCGCCGTCGCCAAGCACGGCAACCGCTCGAGCACGTCCCGCTCCGGCTCCGCCGACATGCTCGAGGCGCTCGGGCGTCCGGATCGAGCTGACCCCAGAGGAGGTCGCGGCCTCGATCTCCGAGACCGGCTTCGGGTTCATGTTCGCCCCCGCCCACCACGCGGCGATGAAGCACGTCGTCCCGACCCGCAAGGAGCTGGCGGTGCGGACGATCTTCAACTTCCTCGGCCCGCTGACCAACCCGGCCGGGGCGACGCGGCAGCTCCTCGGCGTCTCCGATCGCCGCTACCAGGAGACGATCGCCGAAGCGCTCGCCGGGCTCGGGTGCGAGCACGCGCTCGTCGTCGCCGGCGAGGACGGGCTCGACGAGCTCACGATCCACGGCCGCAGCCGGGTGATCGAGGTTCGCGACGGCGGCACCCAGGAATGGTTCGTGGAGGCCGGCGATCTCGGCCTGTCCGAGGCGCCGCTCGAGGCGATCGCCGGCGGCGAGCCCGCAGAGAACGCGGCGGTCGCCCGCGCGGTGCTCGCAAGGCGAGCCCGGCCCGGCCCTCGACATCTCCCTGCTCAACGCCGGCGGCGGCGATCTACGTCGGCGGCGGCGCCGACGACCTCGCGGGCGGGGTCGAGGCGGCGCGCGACGCAGTCTCCTCCGGCGCCGCGGCGGCGGTGCTGGAGCGGTTGCCGACAGCTGACACGGAGGGGTGACCGACTTCACCCTCATGGGGGATGTGCCGCCGCCCTGGCCCGCGCATAGGTTCGGTGCATGTCCCACATCAGACGACACAGGTCCACCGTCCTCGCCGGCATCGCCGTCGTCCTCGCCATGAGCGGAACGGCCTACGCCGCGTCCACGGTCGATGGTGGCGACATCAAGAACGGGTCGGTCACGGGTAAGGACATCAAGGACAAGTCGCTGTCCGCGAAGGACTTCAAGGGAGCGGTCGGCGAGCAGGGACCGCAGGGCCCCAGGGTCCCGCGGGCCCCGCCGGTTCGGCGCGGGCCTGGGTCAAGGTCTCCGACAGCGGGGCGATGCTCCTCTCGCAGGGAGTCGCTTCGGTCACCAAGCCCAGCACCGGCGTCTACTGCATCGCGCTGGCCGGCACCGCGAACACCACGAACTCCGTCGGTCTCGCCACTCCCGACCTAAGCGCGGCTGCGACCAACCCAGGCGAGAGCGTCATGGTCAACAGCGGTACGGCTTTCAACGACTGCAACCCCAGCACGCAGTTCGAGGTCGACTTCTACAACTCGGCGAACGCTCTCTCGGACGGCGGGTTCATCTTCATGGTCCCCTGACCCGGGACGCCTCGGGTCCGCGTGGGGTGCGCCGCGCATGGTTCCGAGGCACCCCGCGGAGGGGTCGGGCTGAAGCAGCTGAGCGAATCGGTAGCCTCGTCCGCGGATGAGCACCCTCGATCAGCTCGTCGATGCCGCACGTGACGGCGTCCGCAGGCGCAGCTCGCAGATCTCCGGCGAGGAGCTGCGCGGACGCCTTGGCACCCGCACCGGCTCGCGCCCCTTCAAGGAGGCTCTGGTCCGCCCGGGGCTCGCGGTCATCGCGGAGTTCAAGCGCGGCTCGCCCTCCGCCGGCGCGATCAGCCCGGATGCCGACGTCGCCGAGTACGTCCGCAGCTACGAGCGCGGCGGAGCCTCGGCGGTCTCGGTCCTGACCGACGAGGTCAACTTCCATGGTTCGCTCGCCGACCTCGAGGCCGCGCGCGACGCGACCACCCTGCCGATCCTCCGCAAGGACTTCATCGTCGATCCGTACCAGCTCTGGGAGGCGGCGATCGCGGGCGCCGACGCGACCCTGCTCATCGTCGCCGCGCTCGCCGACGAGGATCTCCAGGTCCTCTTCGAGGAGGCCTCCGCGCTCGACCTCGACTGCGTCGTCGAGGTCCACGACGAGGAGGATCTCGAACGCGCTCTCGAGGCGATCGATCCCGAGGTCATCGGGATCAACAACCGCAACCTGAAGAACCTCGAGGTCGACACGAAGACCACCGAGGAGCTCGTCACCGACATCCCGGCCGGCGTCACGGTCGTCGCCGAGTCGGGCTACAGCGTCCGCGAGCAGATCGAGGAGCTCGACCGGATCGGGGTGGACGCCGTGCTGATCGGCGAGAGCCTCATGCGAAGCGGCAGCCCCGCGGACCTCGTGCGCTCGCTGACCCTCGACGAGGACGTCACTCGCGAGCAGCTCTTCGCCGACGAACGCTGAGCGGCCTGGGTGAGCAGTTCACCCTCTTGGGGGATGGCGAGTCCTTCTCGGGCTGAGACGGTGAGCCGAAATGACGGCTCTCGAGCCATTCGGGGGCCCCAAGCCACGACTTAGGGAGTTGGGTTCACTGTGATTGACCGAATGCGTAGACGTCGTCCCTCCGCGGGCGTCGTCATCGGGATCGTCGCCCTCGTGTTCGCGATCGGAGGCACAGCCTTCGCGAGCTCGGACACGTTCGCCAAGCTGACCAGGGGCAAGGTCAAGGCGATCGCCGCCGGGCAGGTCGAGAAGCTCGCCTCGGGCCTCGAGGTGAAGCGCGCCAAGAACGCCGATAGCGCCGACACCGCCACCGCCGGAATCGCGACGA
Organism: uncultured Solirubrobacterales bacterium; assembly: GCA_963740845.1. Classification (GTDB taxonomy): domain Bacteria; phylum Actinomycetota; class Thermoleophilia; order Solirubrobacterales; family 70-9; genus RHKX01. The sequence goes on along the minus strand of CAVUFM010000017.1, from coordinate 37,363 downwards.
ACGTGTTCGCGGCGAACGTCGACTCCGCGGGGAACATGATCCTCTCGATCCCGGCGGGTGCGACCTCGAGCAAGCGGCAACCGGCGACTACCGGGTCAGCTTCGGGCGGAGTCTCACCGATTGCGTGGTCTCGGCGACCGCCGCCAACGGTGGCACGTCGGGTCCGGATCAGGGCTTCGTCTCCGTCTCCAAGCTCGGCGATCCGAACCTGCTCCAGGTGTTCACCCGGAACACCACGAACGTCGTCGTCGACCGGGCGTTCGGCGTGCAGGCCATCTGCCCGGCCTGAGGTTCATCCTGGTGGGGCCCGCCGTGAGGCGGGCCCTGCGCAGGCTGCGGGATACTTCCTCCCCCGATGTCGTTCGTCGGGCGTCGGGGAGGAAGTAGTGATAGAGCGCGGCTCCAACTTCGGCGGATACACGATCGAGCGCCTGCTCGGGAGCGGCGGCATGGGAGTCGTCTACGAAGCCGTGCAGGGCTCGCTGGAGCGGCGCGTCGCGCTGAAGGTCCTCAAGCCCGATCTTGCCGACGACCCGGCCTTCGGCGACCGCTTCCGCCGCGAGGGCAGGATCCAGGCCGCGATCGAGCACCCGAACGTGCTCGACGTCTACGAGGTCGGCGAGGTCGAGGACCACGGGCTGTTCATCGCGATGCGCCTGGTCGACGGCCCGACCCTGGCCGATCTGCTTCGCGCGGGCGAGCTCAGCGCCGCGCGGACGCTGGAGCTGCTCGAGCAGGTCGGTGGCGCACTCGATGCCGCTCATGAGGCGGGTCTGGTCCACCGTGACGTGAAGCCCCAGAACATCCTTGTCGGCGATGGGGACCACGCCTTCCTCGCTGACTTCGGCCTGAGCAAGCTCGGCACCGACCCGGCATCCCGGTCACGCCCGACCGTCGGCACGGTCGCCTACGTCGCACCGGAGGTGGTCGGCGGTCAGACGCCTGGGCCGGCCTCGGACCGCTATGCGTTCGTCGCGACGCTGTTCCACTGCCTGACCGGAGACGTCGTCTTCCCGCGTGGCTCCGAGGCCGCGGTGCTGTTCGCCCACGCGGGCGAGCCGCCGCCTCGGATCAGCAGCAGGCGACCCGAGCTCCCAGCATCTCTCGATCGGTCTTCGAGGAGGCGCTCGCGAAGGATCCGGCTGAACGCACCGCGGGAGCCCAGGCGCTGATCGCGACGGTCCGCGAGAAGCTCGAAGCCGCGGGCATGTCAGGCCTCGGCCCGCCCCGGTTGGGACCTCCCGACCTCGATCACGCCCGAGACCCTGCCGCCGTCGCCTTCCGTGCGACCGGAGCGGCGCCCGCAGAGCCGGCGGCCAGGCGCCGGCTTGCTCGTCGTGATTGCGGTGGCGCTCGCCGCCGCGGCCTTCGCCGCAGGCTTGCTGGTCAACTCCGGAGACGCCGACGGCGACGGGGACGTCGCTGAGGTGCCGGTGCCCGCGCTGCCCGCCGGTGCGGAGGCGCTCGGCAGCTCGTTGGAACCCCCGGACCGCACGGTCGGGTGCCGTGGAGACGAGGCGCGCCCGGGGGCGGACGACCTGCTCGATCGTGCAATCCGACGCGCCCGGCGCGCAGCTCGTCGCCCCCGCCGACGGCGTGATCACGGGTTGGGCGGTGCGCGGGGCGAGCGGTGAGGTCGCCCTCGACGTGATTCGGCCACGAGGAGCCGACACGGTGCGGGTCGGGCGCTCGCAATGGGAGACGGCCGGCAACGGAGCGTCGTTCCACTTCCTGACCAGCCTGCCGGTCGAGCGGGGAGATCAGATCGGGGTCGAGCTCGGCTCCGGCTCCGCGATCGGACTGCGCGACGTCGAGGGGGCGACCACGGAGCGCTGGCTCGACCCGGTCGGAGGCGCCTACGGCAAGGCGGACCTCGGTCCCGGCAGCGGTCTCGACGCCGAGGTCCTCGTGCGAGCGGACTTCGTCGCCGGCGAGACCGCGCCCGAGCCGCGATCGCTCACCGGCGCGGCCGCCGAACGGGCTCCTGACGGCGAGGTCCGCGATCGCGCCGTTGTCGAGATCTCCAAGCCTCCGGCCAGCGTCCGCGTCGATCTCGTCGAGGTGGGCGAGGACGTCGCCCTTGATCTGGTCCGCGATGGACGCCGGATCCAGCGGTTGGTGCTGCCGGGCCTGGTCCCCGGCGGCCAGCCGACCTCGCTCGAGCCCTACACCTACGAGGGCAGCAGCTTCAGCGAGCTCGGCGTGTTCTGGGTCAACCCGAGCAGCGGGCGGCTGATCTACCACTTCCTCACCGTGTCGGACGACGAGATCACGTTCATCCTCTGAGGCGGTGGGGGCGACGGAGCCGGGATCGGTCATCGGAGGGTTCCGGGTCGGCCGGCTGATCGGTCGCGGATCCCGCGGAGCGGTCTACGAGGCTGAGCAGATCTCGCTCGAGCGCCCCGTGGCGCTGCGCCTGCTGGAGCGGGGCGACTTCACGGGTCCGGAGGACGAGCGCCGGTTCCTGGATCAGCAGCGAGCCGGCGCGTCGCTCCACCACCCGGGCATCGTTCCCACCTACGAGGCGGGGGAGTGGGAGGGGGGCAGGTTCGTTGCGACCCGTCTCGTCAGGGGCCGCACCCTGGACGAGCTTCTCGCCGCCGGAGGCGTCTCCCGCGCCCGAGCGGACGCGATCCTCGCGCAGCTGCGGGTCGGCGCTCGACGCCGCCGACTCAGCCGGTCTCGTCCACGGGCGGATCAGCGCGCGGAACGTGCTCATCGACGGGTCGGGCACCGCCCTGCTGCCGGATCTCGGCCTCGGCCGCCCTGGAACGGCGTCCGAGGACGCCGAGGCGTTCGCGGCGCTGAGGGCCCAGCTCGAGCGAGCCGCGGGGAAGCATCGCCGCAGGCACCTCGTCCCGCCCGCTCTCGCTGGGCTGGCGGTTCTGATCGTCGCCGCGGCGCTGTGGATCCCGTCAGGAGCCGCGGAGGGAGACCCGGGAGCCGAGCCCGCCCCGGCGGCCACCGCCGGCACCGAGCCGCTCGGGAGTCGGCTCGACCCCGGTCCGGCGATCGAGCGTCGGTTGCGCCGCGGAGCCGGGGGCCAACACGCCCGTGTGCACCGTCGGGCAGTCGTCGATCGCCGGCGAATCCACGCGCGTCAGCGCCGACGGGGTGATCCGGGGATGGGCGGTGCGCAACTCCTCGGGCGACCTCTCGCTTCAGGTCATCGGCTTTCGCGGCGGCCGTGCCTTCCTGCGGTCGTTCTCGCAGGTCGAATCCGCCGACGACCTCGCACCTCACGTCTTCGAGACGGCCATCCGGGTCGAGCGCGGCGACCTCGTCGCGTTGCTGCTGGCGCCCGGCGCGTCGGTGGGGGCGCGCACCGGGACACCCGAAACGGCGGCGCTCCGTTGGAGCGGGTCTCTCCCGTACGCGCCGGAGAGGCTGGATCCGATCAGGTTGCGAGAGGAGCTGCTCCTGCGCGTCGACATCGAGCCCGGCGCTCGCCTGAGGTTGCCGCAGCTCCAGGGTGGGCGGGCCGAGGTTGCGCCGGAAGGAACCTCGCTGGGTTCGGAGACCAGCCAGGCACCGGGCGGCCGCCCGGTTCGCGTCGAGCTGGTTCGCCTTGACGACGTGCTCGCGATCGACTCCTTCCGCGGTGGCCGGCGGTTGGCCCGGGCGGTCGTCGAGGGCGCCCGGCCCGAGGGCCGGGCGCTGTCCTTCCAGGTGCAGTGCGGCTACCACTACGGCTTCTGCGTTCGCTGGCAGAACGAGGGTGAGGACGAGCCGGTCATCCACGCCTACAGGCTCACCTCCGAGGGGTTGTTCCGGCAGATCGGCTGATCCCGTGAGGCCCCGGGAGGGGGTGGTCGGCTCACCCACATGGGGGATTGCGCGTCGCGCGGTCGGGATCGAGGCTCTCCTGCATGGGAGAGCTTTCACTTCGTGGGCATCGCTCGCCGCCGCTGCTGGTGGCGATCCTCATCGTCCTCGCCGCCTCTTGGATCATCCCCGCCGAGTCGAGCGCGGCGGTCGGCGATCTCAACTACGGCGGCTGCGTCTCCAACGACGGCTCCGGGGGGACCTGCACCGACGTGCCCGGATCTGCGTTCGGGGTGCCCTTCGACCTCGCGGTGAGCTCGAACGGCAACTCGCTGTACGTGTCGGCGATCGGCTCGAACGCCGTCGCCCACTTCTTCGCCGCGCCGCAGGGTCAGATCAGCTACGGGGGCTGCGTCAGCGACGACGGCTCCGGCGGCGCGTGCACGAACGTCCCCGGCAATTCGTTCTCGACGCCGACGAAACTTGCCACCAGCCCGGACGGGGACTCGTTGTACGTCGTCGCGAACGGCACGGTCAGCCACTTCTTCGCCGCCCCTCAGGGCCAGATCACCTTCGGCGGCTGCGTCAGCAACGCCGGCGCCGGCGGCGACTGCACCAATGTGCCGGGGTCCGCCTTCTTGAGCCCCAGCAGCGTCGCCGTCAGCGCCGACAGCAACTCCGTCTACGTCAGCGCTCCAGGCTCCGACAGCGTCAGCCACTTCTTCGCCGCGCCCCAGGGCCAGATCACCTTCGGAGGCTGCGTCAGCAACAACGGCGCGCTCGGCGACTGCACGGATGTACCCGGAGCCGCGTTCACCGCCCCCGACGACATCGCGGTGAGCCCGGACGGCGATTCGGTCTACGTTGCAGCAGCTGGCGCCGCGAACAGCGTCACCCACTTCTTCGCCGCCCCTCAGGGCCAGATCACCTTCGACGGCTGCGTCAGCGAGACGGGAGCCGGAGGCTCGTGCGTCGACGTCCCGGGCTCGGGGTTCAAGCTCCCTCAGGATCTGGCGGTGCGGCCGGACGGCGCATCGGTCTATGCCGCCGCGCGCACCTCCGACAGCGTCAGCCACTTCTTCGCCGCGCCGCAGGGCCAGCTCACCTTCGGCGGCTGCGTCGCCCAGACGGGCGCCGACGGCTGCACCGACATCCCGGGCTCCGCGTTCGACGGCACGATCTCGATCGCGGTCAGCCCTGACGGCCAGTCGCTTTACGCCCTCAACATCGGGAGCTCCAGCCTGAGCCAGTTCTCGATCGCACCGCAGGGGCAGATCACGTTCGTGCGCTGCTTCTCCGACGACGGTTCGGGCGGCGCCTGCACCGACGTTCCCGGCGCGGCGTTCGCAAATCCGCAGGACGTCGTCGTCAGCCCCGATGGCGATTCGGTCTACGTCACCTCGACGACCTCGGGCAGCGTCAGCCACTTCTTCCGGGAGCCTCCTCGCGACACCGATCCCCCGGGGGTGACGGTGAGCGCTCGCAAGGTCAAGGCCGGCAAGCCGATCAAGGCCACCGTCTCCTGCGACGAGGCGTGCACCGTCAAGCTCTCGGGCCTTGCGAAGCCCAAGGGCGGCAAGCAGAGGGCGCTGCCCGATGCCACCGTCCAGCTCACCCCGGGGCAGGGCCAGAGCGTCTCTCTGAAGCCGAAGCGAAAGCTGAAGAAGGGCCTGAAGCAGGCGGGCACCGGAAAGGCGACGCTGCTTGCGACGGCCACCGACGCGGCGGGCAACTCAGCCGATGCAACCGCGCGGGTGAAGCTGAAATGAGCCCTCCGATCAAGGGATCGGGGCTCGCGGGCACGGCGATCGGCGGCTGAAGTTGGATCCCGTCCTGGTCATCGCCCGGATCCTGCTGGCGGCTGTCTTCGCGGTCGCCGCCGTCGCGAAGTTCCGCGACCCGGCGGGGACCCGCGCGGCGCTCGCCGGCTTTCGCGTGCCTCCTCGGCTGCGCCACCCCGTCTCGCTGGCGCTTCCCGCTGTCGAGCTGGCGCTGGCCGTGATGCTGGTGCCGTCGGCGACGGCGCAGATCGCCGCCGCCGGGGCGGCGGTGCTGCTCGCCGGCTTCACCATCGGCCTCGCCTCGGTCGTCGCGCGAGGTGACGAGGTCGAATGCAACTGCCTGGGCTCGATCTCCCGCCGGCCGGTCAGCGGCCTCACCATCATCCGGAACGTCGTCCTGCTCGCGCTCGCCGGCCTCGTCGCGATTGCGGGCGCCGGGCCCTCGGCAGTCGCGTGGGTCGGGGATCTCGACCCGACGGAGGCGATCGGGCTGGCGGTCGCGACCGTCCTGGCGATCGCATGCGCGCTGAACTTCGCCTTCGCCTGGCAGCTCATGAAGCAGAACGGCCGCCTCCGGGCCGAGCTTGCGGAGATCGGGCCCGGTGGAAGCGCGGGGGAGGAGGGCGCGTCCCTCGGCGATCCGGCACCGCCGTTCGAGCTCCCGGCTCTCGGCGGTGGGGCGATCTCGCTCGAGCGGCTCCTCGGCCCCGGGCGCGGCGCGACGATCGTCTTCAGCGATGCCGCCTGCTCGGCGTGCGACCCGCTGCTGCCGACCGTCGGCCGGATCGGTCGCGACGAGGCTGCCGGCCCCCTGGTGATGATCGTCAACGGCGATGAGGAGGCGGCACGCACCAAGGCCGCCGAACACGGCATCGACCCGGTCCTCTTCCAGGACGACTTCGGCCTCGCCCGCTCCTACGGCGTGCCGGGGATCCCCGCCGTCATCAGGCTCGCCGCCGGATGGATCGATCGCCGGCCGCGGCGTCGGCGCCGTCGAGTCGGCCGCGTTGCTCGCCGAGCTCGATCCGGCGCCCGCCCTCGGCGTCGCGGTCGCGGGCGGCCCGCGATGAGCCGGCGACGTCGCGACGCCGGCAGCGAGCAGATCCGGGCTCTGCTCGACGCCGATTCCGACCGCCTGACCCAGGACGTCGTGAGCCTGCTCGTGGCCCTGCGCGCGGCTCCCGACCAGGAGTACGGGGTGCCCTCGCAGAGCGGCTTCGATGCGCTGGCCGACATGCGCCTCGCTTACGAGGACGTCGCGCTGAAGGTGAACTCGGTTGCGACCGTGAGCCCGGCGAAGGCGGACGTCGTCGCCGCTCTCGGCGCCATGGAAGCGGGGCTCGGGAAGTACTCGAAGGGCCTCGAGACCGGGATCTCGCGGCGCGGGCAGAAGCGGCTCAAATCAGCCGTCAAGGCGCTCAAGCGCGCGAGCCAGGATCTCGAGAGCGCGAGGGCGAGGCTCTGAGCGTGGCCCATTGGTTCGACAAGCTCTCCGATCGCTCGGTTGCGGCCGAGGATCATCAAGCCCTGAGCAGGAGGAGGGTGCTGAAGACGGGCGCCGCCGGACTGGTTGGAGCGGGTGTGCTCGGCTCGCCGTCGCTTGCAGCGGCGAGCGATGGGGTTGCCGACCTCCTCCGTGAGAGCGCATGCAAGTGCCATGACCGCGCCGACGCCCGCTACGAACGTGCCATGGGTGGCTACATCGAGGGCATCTTCACCGGAGATCCGAGCCGGCGTCTTCCTCTACTTCTACAACTTCGCCAAGCTGGGAGTCGACGCCGTCGCGTTCGCCGGGATCTCGGCGGGCTACGCGGCCAGCAAGGTCGCGTGCGGCACCTGCAAGCGGAGCGAGTCGGGCGACAACAAGCCGGCCCCGCCCAGCTACCAGCCGCCGACGGGCATCAGCCCGACTCCGGGCGGCTGCCCGGAGAACACCGTGGGATGCGCGATGAGCAGCACCTGCTGCTACGCCGGCGACATCTGCTGCCCATGCCGCGGCGACTTCATCTGCTGCATCGCTCCGGTCGGATGCGCCTGTTGCTGAGACACCATGACGACGGGAGGACCACGCCCTTGAGACGCACGTCGAGATCGTCAGCCCGGCTCCGGGCGATGGTGGTCGTCGCACTGCTCTGCGCGGCTGGGGCCGTGCTGCCCACGGCCGCCGGCGCCATCAGCATCGACGTCTCCGGCGATCACTTCGTCGATGCCAAGGGCAAGACGCTGCGATTGATCGGCGTCAACCGCTCCGGCTCGGAGTACTCGTGCTCGGGCGACGACGGCAAGGGAGGAAACGGCTACGGCTTCTTCCAGGGCCCCGTCTCGGACCGCGCGATCAAGGCGATGAAGAAGTGGAGGGTGAACGCGGTCGCGCTCCCGCTCAACGAGGCCTGCTGGATCGGCGGCTACGGCGGCCTCAACCCGAGCTTCAGCGGTGAGCCGTACCGGCAGGCGATCAGGGACTACGCCGCCCGCCTCAATGCGCATGGCATCTACGTCGTCCTCCGGCTCTCGGGTTCGGGTCCCGGCGACAACGTGTACGGCGCGGTGCCGGGCGACGCCGAGGCGCCGATGGCCGACGCCGACCACTCCCTTGACTTCTGGAGCTCGGTGGCGGCCACGTTCGCCGGCAACACCGGCGTGATCTTCCACGCCTTCGACGAGCCGCACAAGATCTCCTGGGAGTGCGCCCTGAGCGGCTGCATCGCGAACGCCGACGGCTCCGAGGGCGAGCCGGTCTTCGGTCAGTACCAGGCGGTCGGCCACCAGGCGATCGTGGACGCGATTCGCGGCGCGGGAGCCACGCAGCCCATCGTCATCTCCGGGCATCGACTTCGCCGGCAGCGTGGACGGATGGGAGACGTTCGCTCCCCAGGACCCGCTCGGGAAGCTGGTCGTCGGCTGGAACTCCTTCGACTACTCGGGGAACCTGCAGGGCTCGAAGGGCTTCCTCGCCGACCTCGCCAAGCGCCACCCGGTCCTCGTCGGCGGCTTCGGCGACACCGATTGCAACTCCGACTTCAGCCGGAAGCTGATGCGCTTCGCCGACGGCAAGGGGATCTCCTACCTCGCCTGGACCTGGAACACCGAGGCCGACTACGGCGGCTGCTCGAACGCGCTGCTGGGCCCGAAGCTCTCCGCCTACTACTCGGCCAGCCCGAGCGGGTTCGGCGCGGGAATCCGCAAGCACTACCGCGAGCTGGCTCGCAAGACGAAGGTGAACGAAGTGAGAACCAGGGAACTCGTCGTCCGGATCCTCGGAGTCGCCGCAGTAGCGGTCGCCATGCTGCTGGCGGGCGCGGGCCCGGCCCAGGCGGGGGGAGGGGCCGAGCTGGTCGTCGCCAAGGGCAAGATCAAGGTCAAGGGCGGCAACCTCAAGGGCTCGTTCACGATCCGCAACGTCGGCTCGCAGAAGTCGAAGGGGACGAGCGCTGACGCTCAAGGTCCAGGTCCGGGGCAAGGACCCGGTCGCCGGGCGTTACGCGGTGCGGCCGCTCGCGCCGGGCGGCACCGCGAAGGCGAAGGTCAAGGTCCCGGTCCCGCCGGGACTCCCCTCGGGGAAGGCCGCGATCGTCCTCTGCGTGGACGGCAACTGCGCCAAGCTCGGCAAGGTCAAGGGGTCGGGTGGCTGGCAACGGCGGCTCGGCTCCTCCGTCCCGACCAACCCCGTCGACTACAAGACCGCGGAGCCGTTCGAGCTCTCGAGCAGCGCAAGCAAGTACTGGGTCTTCGTGCCGGAGAGCTACGACGGATCCCACAACACCCCGACGACGCTGTTCGTCTGGAGCCACGGTTGTGGTGGCGACAGCGGCGGGGACATCTACACGGTCAGCCCCGGTGGCGATCAGAGCTGGATCTCGGTCAGCGTCGGCGGCAGGGACGGCGAGTGCTGGGACACGGCCGGCGATCAGGACAAGGTGCTGAAGGCGATCTCGAACATGAAGACGCACTTCAACATCAACCCGCGGACGGTCGTCCTCGGCGGCTACTCCTCAGGCGGCGATCTCTCCTACCGCACCGCGTTCGAGCACTCGCGGCAGATCGCCGGGGTGCTGGCGGAGAACACCTCGCCGTTCCGCGACACCGGTCTCAGCCAGGCGGACTCGATCGCGGCGGCCTCCTTCAAGTTCAACGTGGTGCACCTCGCCCACACCCAGGACGAGACCTACGGGATCCAGGGCGTCAGGGCGGAGACGGACGCCCTGAAGGCCGCCGGCTTCCCGGTGCAGTTCATCGAGCGACCCGGGCACCCACTACGACGCGAACACGGATCCCGAGGTCGCCTCGCTGCTCCTGCCGCACCTGAACGACGGATGGACCTCGCCGGGCTGAGGCCCGTGCTCGCCTGACCCTCGGGTCGGACCAGGTGAATGACGTGATCGAACGCGGCTCGAGCTTCGGCGGATACACGGTCGAGCGCCTGATCGGCAGCGGCGGGATGGGGGTCGTCTACGAGGCCACCCAGTCGTCGCTCGGTCGCCGGGTCGCGCTCAAGGTCCTCAAGCCCGACCTCGCGAGCGATTCGCGTCTTCATCGACCGCTTTCGCCGTGAGGGCCGGTTGCAGGCGACGATCGAGCACCCGAACGTCCTTCCCGTCTACGAGGTGGGGGAGACCGAGGATCACGGTCTCTTCATCGCGATGGGCCTCGTCAACGGGCCGAGTCTCGCCGACCTGCTCAAGGCCGGCGAGCTCGACGTCCAGCGGACCGTCACGCTTCTCGGTCAGATCGGCGACGCGCTCGACGCGGCCAACGCCGCCGGGCTCGTCCACCGTGACGTCAAGCCCCAGAACGTCCTCGTCGGCGAGGGCGACCGCGCCTTCCTCGCCGACTTCGGCCTGAGCCGCATCGGCTCCGACCCGGCGTCGCGGTCTCGCCCGACCGTCGGCACGGTCGCCTACGTCGCACCCGAGGTGGTCGGCGGCGGAGCCCCGGGCCCCGCCTCCGATCGCTACGCGTTCGCGGCGACGCTCTTCCACTGCTTGACCGGGGACGTCGTCTTCCCGCGTGGTTCGGAGGCCGCTGTCCTGTTCGCGCACTCGAGCGAGCCGCCGCCTCGGATCAGCGACCGCCGACCCGAGCTCCCGGCGGCGCTCGACCAGGTCTTCGAGGAGGCGCTCGCCAAGGATCCCGGCCGGCGCCCAGCCAGCGCCCGCGGCCTCGTCGCCGGGGTCCGCGAGCGGCTCGAGGCGGCGGGGGTCGCCGACCTCGGCGCGCCTCACCCCGACTCCCTGACCGGGCTGACCCCGGAGACGCTTCCGCCGGGCGGGCACAGCCGAAGCCGCGCTCCCAGACCGTCCGCCGGATCGCCGTCCTGGTTGCGGTCGCCGCGATCGCGGCCGGAATCGGTGCGGCGGCCGTCGCCCTCTCCGACGACGGCGAGGCGAGCTCCCCGCCCGACGTCCCGGTGCCCGAGCTCGCCGCAGGCGCGCAGGCGCTGGGCAGCAGCCTGGGGGCTCCGGATCGGGCCATCGCCTGTCAGAGCAGTGACGCGCACATCCCCAGACCGTGCGCGCTCGCGCAGGACGAGCTCCCCGAGGGGCATCTCGTCGTCCCCGAGGACGGGACGATCGTCGGCTGGTCGGTGCGCGGAGCATCCGGCGAGGTCGCCCTCGACATCATCAGGCCCCGGGGGCCCGACACGCTCCGGGTCGCCAGGTCGCAGTGGGAGGTCGCGGGGAACGAGGCGCCGTTCCGCTACGAGGCGAACCTGGGCGTTGAGCGTGGTGACGTGATCGGGGTCGAGCTCGCCCCGGGTGCTTCGATCGGCGTCCGCGACGCGGAGGGCGCAACGACGCAGGGCTGGAACGAGCCCTCGGGCGGCAGCTACGGCAAGCCCGACGACGAGCCCGAGGCTGACACCGAGCTCCTGCTGCGAGCCGACTTCGTCCCGGCGGAGAAGCCACAGGAGCCGGAGAGCCTGACCGGCCGGGAGGCTGCGACGGCCCCCGACGGCAAGGTGATCGACCGCATCGACCTCGAGATCTCGAAGCCGGCCGCACGCGCGCCCGTCGCGCTGGTCGAGGTCGGCAGGGAGGTGGCGCTCGACCTCTTCAAGGGCGAGCGCCGGATCCAGCGGGTGTTCGTGCCGGGCCTCGTTCCTGGGGGACAGCCGATCTCGCTCGACAAGTTCGTCTACGAGGGAACGAGCCACAGCGAGGTCGACGTCTTCTGGGTCAATCCCAGCAGCGGACGGGTGATCTTCCACTTCTTCGACGTCACCGTCGACGGGCTGGAGTTCGTCCTCTGAGCGATGGGTGGCCGGACCACCCACATGGGGGATGGCGGAGCGGCCGCCCTCGCGGGACACTGGCGAGCGACGCCGGTGATCAGCCGGCGGTGAAGGCCGAATGAGGGAGTTGTGATGCTGGGAAGACGAGTGGTCGCGGCGGTCGCCGCGGTCGTGGCGGTGTGCGTGAGCGCCCTCCTCGTGCTCAGCGGCGGTGCCGCCGCCGGGGTCGACAACGCCCCGCGCGAGTTCGCCGACTCCTGCGGCGTCTTCCCGAGCGCCGCCGGCGTTCCGGCGAACGCTCCCTCCCTGCCGGATCAACGCGCCTGGAACCAGGACATCTCCCAGTCGCCGGTCGATCCCAACTCGGATCAGATCATCGACTACATCAACTCCCACGGCGACTCCGAGCTCCATCCCGACTTCGGTCGCAACAAGAAGTACGGGATCCCGTTCGTGAAGGTGGACGCCAAGACGAAGGGCGTGCGCACCAAGTTCCGCTACCGCGCCGAGTCCGATCTCGGCAAGTACAAGATCCCGCTCAACGCTCCGATCGAGGGCGGCAAGAAGGGTGACGGCGACCGCCACACGATCGGCTTCGACACCTCCGCCTGCAAGCTCTACGAGATGTACTCCGCCTTCCCGCAGAAGCGCAGCTGGAAGGCCATCGGCGGGGCGATCTGGGACCTGCGCTCGCCGGGCCTGCGCACCGCCGGCTACACGTCCGCCGACGCAGCCGGGTTGCCGATCTTCCCGGGTTTGACTCGCTACGAGGAGGTTGCCGAGGGAGCGATCAACCACGCCCTCCGCATCACCTTCGAATCGACGCGAGACGCCTACGTCAACCCCGGCTCGCACTGCGCGGGTGACACCAACTCGCCGGCGGCTCCGCCGATGGGCCTGCGGCTTCGCCTGAAGGCCTCCTACGACACCTCGGGGCTGACCGGGCAGTCGGCGATCATCGCCCGGACGCTGAAGCAGTACGGCGTCCTCAACGCGGACAACGGCTCCAACTGGTTCTTCTCCGGCACCGCGAGCAAGGGCTGGAACGACAACGACCTCAACCAGCTCAAGGAGATCCCCGGCAGCGCCTTCGAGGTCGTGCAGAGCGAAGCGCCCGTGGTGACCTGCTGACCGGCTGACCATGGACCTCCGCCGCCACCTCAGCCTCTCCAACGCGATGGCCTTCGCGGCGCTGTTCATCGCGCTGGGAGCCGGCGCCTACGCGGCGGGGCTCGGAAAGAACACGGTCAAGTCCAAGCAGATCAAGGACGGCGCCGTGGCGATCGAAGGACCTGAAGGACGGCTCCGTCGGTGGGCGAGAGGTCGCCGACGGCTCCCTGACCGGTGCCGACGTCGGCGACGATTCGCTCGCCAGCGCTGACCTGGCAGGCGGTCTCCGGATCCCCAACGCGGCCAACGCGAACCGGATCGGCGGGCTCACCGTCAAGGAGGTCGACTTCCAGAGCCCCATCGCCAACGGCGTCGTCAAGAACATCCTCGACTTCCCCGGCATCTTCCGGATCGATGCGCAGTGCGCGAACGTCGGCGACGGGCTCGACATCACGGCGTTCAGTGGGGTGGCGAACTCGCGGATCTCGATGATCGGGTGGAAGGCGCAGAGCAACGGCGACGCCGCCGGCGACGCGAGCATCGATCTGAACGCAAGCGAGGACTTCGTCTTCAACGCGGGGGAGGGGTTCGCGATCGACAACAACATGCCGAGCCCGGGGGTTGCGACGCACGATGCCCACATCCAGTTCTCGACGCCGGACGGCTTCGTCGCCACGGTCGAGCTGCACATGGCCGAGTTCGCCAGCGACTGCAAGGTGATCGGCACCGCGGTGGGTGGGTGACGCCGTGATCATTCGCCACCTCAACTTCGCCCGCGTCGTCTCTCTCCTCGCGATCTTCATCGCGCTCAGCGCCGGCGCCTACGCCGCCGGGTTGAAGAGGAACAGCGTCAAGGCCAAGCAGATCAAGGACGGCTCGGTCGCGGCTGTGGACCTCAAGGACCAAGCGGTAACCGGCGCCAAGGTCACCGACGCTTCGCTGTCGGGTGCTGATCTCGCCAACCTCTCGCTGACCGGTGCGGACATCGTCGAGGGGAGCCTGCAGACCGTCTCCGCGGTGAACACGGAGAGGATCGGCGGCTTGGATGTCAAGAGGATCAACTTCCAGAGCGGAATCGCCAACGGCGTCGTCAAGAACGTCCTCGACTTCCCCGGCATCTTCCGGATCGATGCGCAATGCGCGAACGTCGGCGACGGGCTCGACATCGCCGCCTTCACCGCCTTCGACAACACGACGGTCGCGATGACGGGCATGACGGCACCCGGCGCGAATGATCAGGAGACCCTGATCACCGACATCAACTCGGCGGTGGAGCTCGATCTCGACCCGAACGAGGGCTTCGCGATCGACAACAACCTGCCGGGCGGCACCTCGGGCTTCGCCACGAACCAGATCACCCTCCGCGTCTCGACCCCGGCGGGCTTCACCGCCAGGATCGACGTCCAGACCGTCGAGCTCGCGACCCGGTGCGCGATCACCGGCTTCGCGGTGGGAGGGTGAGCCGGATGTCCGTGCGGAGGCATCTGACGATCCCGAACGTGGTGGCCGTCGTCGCCCTGCTCCTCGCGCTCGGAACCGGCGCATACGCGGCGGGTCTCGCGAAGAACAGCGTCAAGTCGAAGCAGATCAAGGACGGTGCGGTGTCGGGCAAGGAGCTGCAGCCCGGCGCGGTGAACGGCGGCAAGGTCGCGGACGGATCGCTGACCGGTGCCGACTTCGCCGACGACTCCCTGACGAGCGCGCAGATCGATGGGAGCACCCTGCAGGGCGTGACTGCGGCCACCGCGGACTCGCTGAGGGGGGTCGACTTCAAGAAGGTCAACTTCCAGGTCCCCCAGAACGGCACGCCGACGACGGTCCTCGTCTTCACGAACATCTTTCGGATCGACGCGCAGTGCGCGAGCTTCGGGGACGGGCTCGACATCAAGGCGTTCACCGCGGTGAACGACTCGATCATCTCGCTGTCTTCGTATTTCGGCTCCAGCGGAAACGAGGAGGACGCCCTACGCAGCATCAACTCGCAGCGCGACACCGACTTCGACACGTCCGAGAGCTTCGAGATCGACGACAACCTGGCGAACAACGTCGGCACCCACGACCTCACGGTCCAGTTCGCCACGCCGAATGGCTTCGTGATCACGGCGCAGCTGCGCACCGAGGAGGTCGGCGGCGGCTGCAAGGTCACCGGCAGCGCGATCGGCGGCTGACGCGCCAGCGCTGCATCCTTAGGTCCATCGAAGGAGATCCTTAGCCGCCCTAGAGGGACAATTTCCGAGTCGCTCAGGGAGCGGGCGCATCATCGCCGGCATGCATCGCCTCAGAAATGTCTTCAGAAGTCCCTTCGGTTCCGGTCTCCTCGGGGGTGTCGTCGCGCTCGCGCTCGGCATCGCCGCCGTGGCCACCGGCCTCATCTCCGTCGACAACTCCGACGACTCGAACGACCTCGACGGTCGCCCAAGGACCCGTCATCTCCGACTCCCAGCCCGCCGCAGCGGCCGACCACACCGTCGGGCGCGTCTACCAGGAGGACGGGCAGGGAGTCGCCTACATCGAGTCCGTTCAGGACGGCTCCGGCGAGCCCAGTCGCGTTCGGCGGGGGCTCCGGCGGTGGCACCGCCACCGGCTCCGGCGTCCTGATCGACGACCAGGGCCACGTGATGACCAACGCCCACGTCGTCGACGGCGCGAGCTCCGTCACCGTGAAGTTCGGCGATGGCGACGCACTCGATGCCGAGGTGCTCGGCGTCGACGACTCGACCGACATCGCGATCCTGGGCCTCGACCCCGACCAGGTCGACGCCGAGCCGCTCGAGCTCGGCGACTCCGACGCCGTTGCGGTCGGCGATCCCGGCCGTCGCGATCGGCAACCCCTACGGCCTCGATCGCACGGTGACCACCGGGATCATCTCGGCGCTGCAGCGCCAGATCAGCGCCCCGAACGGGTTCACGATCTCCGACGTCCTGCAGACCGACGCGGCGATCAACCCGGGGAACTCCGGCGGCCCGCTGATCGACGGCCAGGGCCGGGTGATCGGGATCAACTCCCAGATCGCAACCGGCTCGCAGGGCCAGGGCTCGGTCGGGATCGGCTTCGCGGTGCCGATCAACACCGCCGAGGAGGTCGCCTCCCAGATCATCGACGGCGGCTCCGTCGAGCACGCCTACCTCGGGATCGAGGGCGGCGACCTCACCCCGGAGATCGCCGACACGCTCAACCTCGATGTCGACGAGGGCGCCCTCGTGCAGGCGGTGACCCCCGACGGCCCGGCCGATGACGCGGGCCTCGAGGGCGGCGACGCGACCGTCTCCGAGGGCGGTCAGAAGATCCGCGCCGGCGGCGACGTGATCACCGCCATCGACGGCGACCCGGTGAGCGGGATGGACGACCTGATCGGCGTCATCAACGGCAAGCAGCCCGGCGACACCGTGACCCTCGACGTCATCCGCGACGGCGACGAGCAGCAGGTCGAGGTCGAGCTCGGCAACCGGCCCGACGACGTCACCGGCTAGGGGCGGCGCTTCCGGGGCCGTCACGCGCGAAGATTCAGCGTGTGATGGCCCCGGCACACGAGCGGACACCGGCCGAGCTGACGGCGATCCTGGCGGCTGAGCGGCTCGGGGAGCCGTTCCTCCTCTACCGCGACGCCGGCGGGAAGCAGCGGCTCGTCGGCCTCGCCGGGCGAGCGGCTGAGCGTCGGCCGGGAGGTCGGGAGCGACGTCGAGCTCTCCTGGGACCCCGAGGCGTCGCGTCTCCACGCGCTGCTCGAGCGCCTCGGCGGGAGCTGGACGGTCGTCGACGACGGTCTCTCCCGCAACGGCACGCTCGTCAACGGCTCGCGCGTCCGCGGCCGTCGCCGCCTCGAGAACGGCGACGTGATCCGCTTCGGCCTGACCCAGGTGACGTTCCGCAACCCGGCCCAGGTGGCCGAGGAGACGGCGCCGGCAGCGGGGGACGCGATGGCCACGGCCGTCACCGCCGCGCAGCGCCGCGTGCTCGTCGCGCTGTGTCGCCCGCTGCTGGACGACGACGGCCCGGGGTCGCCTCCCTCGAACGCCGAGATCGCAGCTGAGCTCGCCGTCTCGGTCGAGGCCGTCCGGACCCACATGAAGACGCTCTTCAAGCTCTTCGAGATCCCGGATCTCCCGCAGAACCGCAAGCGCGCCGAGCTGGCGCGGCGGGCGCTGGCGGCGGGGATCATCCAGACCCGCGACCTGTAGCCCGCCCGGGGAGGGCGGTGGCCGGTCCCACCCCTCTGGTCAGCACGCGGGCCTCATCTGCGATCTTTGGTCCCATGATGATGGTCAAGATCTGCGGGATCACCCGGCTCGAGGACGCCGAGGCGGCGGTCGAGGCGGGCGCCTGGGCGATCGGGCTCAACCACAGCTCCGAGAGCGCTCGGCAGGTCGACCTCGACGAGGCCGAGCGGATCGGTGCCGCGGTGCGTCGTCGCATCCAGGTCGCGGGCGTGTTCGTGAACGCGCCGATGGACGATGTCGTCCTCGCCGTCGAGCGCGAGAACCTGACGATCGTCCAGCTTCACGGCGAGGAGGGGCCGAGCTTCTGCGCCGAGGTGAAGCGGAAGACCGGCTGTCAGGTGATCAAGGCGTTCCGGGTCAAGAGCCCCGGTGACGTCGCCGCGGCCCGCGCCTTCCGCACCGACTTCCACCTCTTCGACACCTTCGCCCGCGAGGCGCACGGCGGTACCGGCAAGACCTTCGACTGGGACCTGCTGCGGACCCGCAAGGGCGGGGTTCCCGCGATCGTCGCCGGCGGGCTCGACTCCGACAACGTCGCTGAGGCGATCGCGGCCTCGAATCCCTGGGGTGTCGACGTGGCGAGCGGCGTCGAGGCCGGTCAGCCCGGGATCAAGGACCACAACCGAATCGTCTCCTTCATGGCCGCCGCCCAGCGGGCCGGCGCGATCCAGAAGGAGCAGCGCGAGCATCACCGGGCGATGAAGCGCGTCCGGCACGCCGTGAAGCGGCGGACGAGCGCGTGAGCGCCGAGCCGGTTCCCGCGTCGACGCCGGTTGAGACGCGCTTCGGCCCCTACGGAGGCCGCTACGTCCCAGAGGTGCTGATCGCCGCTCTCGACGAGCTCACGGCTGCGTGGGAGGAGGCCCGCCGAGACCCTGAGTACCGCGAGGAGCTCGCCGGGC
Organism: uncultured Solirubrobacterales bacterium; assembly: GCA_963740845.1. Taxonomy (GTDB): domain Bacteria; phylum Actinomycetota; class Thermoleophilia; order Solirubrobacterales; family 70-9; genus RHKX01. The sequence continues at coordinate 19,355 of CAVUFM010000017.1, read as the reverse complement.
TCCTGCGCGACTTCGTCGGCCGCCCGACGCCGCTGTACGAGGCGAAGCGGCTCTCCGAGCGCACCGGTCGCACCGTCTACCTGAAGCGCGAGGACCTGACCCACACCGGCGCCCACAAGATCAACAACGCCGTCGGGCAGGCGCTGCTCGCCAAGCGGATGGGCAAGACGCGGATCATCGCCGAGACCGGCGCCGGCCAGCACGGCGTCGCGACCGCGACGGCCTGCGCGCTGCTCGGTCTCGAGTGCATCGTCTACATGGGCACCGAGGACATGCGGCGCCAGAAGCCGAACGTCGAGCGAATGGGGCTGATGGGCGCCGTCGTCGAGCCGGTCGAGGCGGGCGCGCGGACGCTCAAGGAGGCCGTCAGCGCCGCGATCCGCGACTGGGTGACGAACGTCGGCGACACCCACTACATCATCGGCTCCGCGGTCGGCCCGGCTCCCTACCCGGCGCTCGTCCGCGACATGCAGCGGGTCATCGGCGAGGAGGCGCGCGAGCAGATCAACGCCGCGATCGGCCGGCTTCCCGACCGCGTGATCGCCTGCGTCGGCGGCGGCTCCAACGCGATCGGCACCTTCGCTCCCTTCTACGACGACGACGTCGAGCTGATCGGCGTCGAGGCGGCGGGGGAGGGGCTCAAGGGCAGGCACGGCGCGCCGCTCAGCGCCGGGCGCACCGGCGTCCTCCACGGCGCGCTGTCCGCGGTCATCGCCGACGAGGAGGGGCAGATCCAGGAGGCGCACTCGATCTCGGCCGGGCTCGACTACCCGGGCGTCGGCCCCGAGCACGCGATGCTCCGCGACACCGGCCGCGCCCGCTACGTCGCCGTCGACGACGAGGGCGCGCTGCTCGCGCTCCGCGAGCTCGCCCGGCTCGAGGGGATCGTTCCGGCGCTCGAGTCCGCTCACGCCATCGCGTGGGTGCTCGGCCGACGACGCACCCGCCGGCGGCATCGACCTGGTCACGCTCTCGGGCCGCGGCGACAAGGATCTCGCCGAAGCGCTCGCCGGCCTGAAGCGGCTGGACGACCGTGGCTGAGAGCGGCGTCGATCGGATCGCGGAGGCCTTCGCCTCCGCGCGCGAGGAGGGCCGGGCGGCCCTGATGCCCTACCTCATGGCCGGGTTCCCTGACCTCGAGACCTCGGCGGCGGTCATCGACGCCTACGCCGACACCGGCGCCGACCTGATCGAGCTCGGGGTTCCCTACTCCGACCCGCTCGCCGACGGCCCGGTGATCCACGCCGCGGGGACCAAGGCGCTCGACGCCGGCACCACCTTCGACGACGCCATGGCCCTCTGCGCGCGCGTCTCGGCGCGGCTCCCGGTGCTTCCCATGGTCTACGCCAACGTCGTGCTGACCCTCGGCCCGGACCGCTTCGCCGCGGCGCTCGAGAACGCCGGGCGCGGCGGGGGCGATCATCCCCGACCTGCCGCCAGGAGGAGGACGACGTCGGTTGCCGCCGAGCTGACTGCTCGCGGTCTCGCGCCGATCGGCTTCATCACGCCGACCACGAGCCCGGAGCGGCTGGCCCGCATCGCCGCGGACGCGATCGGGTTCACCTACGTCGTCTCGCTCACCGGCGTCACCGGCGAGCGGGCCGAGATCCCGCCGGAGCTCGCGGAGCTCGTTGCCGCGGTCCGAGACGCCTCCCCGGCGCCCGCGGCCGTCGGCTTCGGGATCGGCACGCCCGAGCACGCGGCCGCCGTCGGCGAGATGGCCGACGGGGTGATCATCGGCACCCGGCTGGTCCGAGCCGTCGCCGATGCGGGAGGCCGGGATGAGGCGGTCGATGCGGTCCGCTCGTTCCTCGCCGACACCCGGGTCGCCCTGGCCGGCTGACGCGCAACCCTCGGTACCGAGGGCCCCTCCTGTAGATTTCGCCGCCGATGAAGCTCTTCGTTTTCACCGTCGTCGGCATGGTCATCTTCATGATCGGGTTCGGCGCCTTCGACCTCGGCGGCACGCTCAGCTTCCTGCTGTTCCTGCTGGTCCTGCTGATCGGCGCCACCGTGCGCGCCTGGCAGGGGCTGATCGACTGGGCCCGCGGCCCGTCCTCGCAGCTCTAGCGCTCTCAGCCGAAGAAGACCTCGGCGGTCTCGAAGAACTCGGGGTCGAGCAGCTTCGGCTCCGCCAGCGCCTCCTCGAGCGGCACCGTGACCACGTCGGTCCCGCGCAGGGCGACCATGGTCCCGGTCTCCCCGCCGGCGATCGCGTCGACCGCGGCGACGCCGAACCGCGTTCCCAGCACGCGGTCGTAGGCGTTCGGGGTGCCGCCGCGCTGGACGTGACCGAGGATCGTCATCCGGGCCTCGTAGCCGGTGCGCTTCTCGATCTCGCTCTCGAGGGCGACCGCGACACCGCCGAGCCGCTCGTGGCCGAAGGCGTCGAGCTCGCCGCTCGTCGTCACGAGGCCCTCGTCCTTCGCCTGCGCGCCCTCGCTGACGACGACGATCGAGAAGCGGCTGCCCTGGTCGTGGCGGCGGCGCAGGTGCTGCGCAGACCTCCTCGACGTCGAAGGGGCGCTCGGGGACGAGGATCGCGTCGGCCCCACCCGCCATCCCGGCGTAGGCGGCGATCCACCCCGCGTGGCGACCCATCACCTCGACGACGATCACGCGGTTGTGGGACTCGGCGGTGGTGTGGAGCCGGTCGATCGCGTCGGTGGCGATCTGCACCGCGGTCTGGAAGCCGAACGTGAAGTCGGTGCCGGCGAGGTCGTTGTCGATCGTCTTCGGGACGCCGACCACCGGCACCCCTGCCTGCGGCGAGCTTGCCGGCCACTCCGAGGGTGTCCTCGCCGCCGATCGGGATCAGCATGTCGACGCCGACCTTCTCCATCCCCGCCCTCACGCCCTCGGCCCCGGCGCCTCCCTCCTTGAAGGGGTTGGTGCGCGAGGTGCCGAGGATCGTTCCGCCGCGAGGCAGGATCCCCCGGGTCGCGGCGATGTCGAGCGGGCGCCCGTCGCCCTCCAGCACCCCGGCCCAGCCGTACTGGAAGCCGAAGAACTCGTGGCCGTGGACGTTGACGCCCTTGCGGACGATCGCCCTGATCACGGCGTTCAGACCGGGGCAGTCTCCGCCCCCGGTGAGGATTCCGATTCGAGCCATGGGCGAACCGTAACGAGAGCCCGGCACCCCCACTTTGTCCGTGTGTCGATAATCCTGCGATGGAGTCCCGCCGCGACCACGCCCTTCTCTACGACGACGACTGCGGCTTCTGCAAGCTCTGCGTCCGGACCATGCTCCGCCTCGACGACGGCGAGCGGCTCAATCCGGTGGCCATCCAGAGCGACGAGGGGAAGCGGCTGCTGACCGAGGTGCCGGAGGAGCTGCACCTCGAGTCGTTCCACCTGGTCACGCCCGGGGGGCAAGGTCCTGTCGGCCGGGGAGGCCGCGGCGCCGCTCGCCAAGCTCCTGCGCGGCGGATCGATTCCCTCGCGGGCGTTCCGGAAGTACCCGAAGCAGACGGAGAGCGTCTATCGCTGGGTGGCGGGGAACCGCTCGATCTGGGGTCGCCTCGGCCTGCGCTCGCGCGGGCCGATCGAGCTCGAGGCTCCGGGTGAATGATCCCCGGACGAGTGGTCTGAGGGTCCGGCCCGGCCGGACATCTGGGCCACTCGTCGCCTTGGCGGCCGCCGTGGCGGCGGTCGTCGTGCTCGCCGGCTGCGGCTCGAGCTCGGAGGGGGACCCGAGCGCTGACCGTCTACCTGAGCGCGCCGCTGAGCGGCCCGCGCGCCGACGACGGCCGGGACGTCGCCGACGCCGCCCGGCTCGCGCTCGAGGAGGCCGGCGGGGAGGCCGGGGGAGTCGAGGTGAGCCTCGAGGTGCTCGACGACGCGACCGACGACGGCTGGGATGCCGCGGCGACCGGAGCGAACGCCCGCACCGCGACGGAGGACACGACCGCGATCGCCTACATCGGCGAGCTCGACTCGGGCGCCTCCCGGACCTCGATCCCGATCACCAACCAGGCGCAGATCCTGCAGGTCTCCCCGGGGGCGAGCGCCGAGGACCTGACGCGAGACTCGCCCAGCTCCGACGACGTTCCCGACATCCAGGGAGCGGAGGAGCGCACCTTCGCGCGCGTCATCCCGAGCGACCGCGCGCAGGGCGAGGCGGCGGCCGCATGGATGACGGGGGAGGGGATCTCGTCCGTCACCGTGGCCTCCGACGACTCCGACTACGCGGCCGCGCTGATCGACGGCCTGAAGGCAGCCCCCTCGGGACCCACGATCGACTCGGCCGGAGCCGGCGAGGCCGTCTACATCGCGGCCGCAGGGCCCCTCGACGTCGCGATCGCCGCGGGCTCCGGGGAGCGCGGCTTCTACGGCTCCGACGCGCTGCTCGACGGTGGCGAGGGGCTGATCTCCCGCTCGCGGCCGGTCCGCCTGACGTCGGCCGCGATGGACCCGACCCAGCTCCCGCCGGAGGCGGCCGACTTCCTCGCCGCCTTCGAGGAGGCCTACGGCCGCGAGCCGGGCCGATACGCCGCCTACGGCTACGAGGCGATGGCGGCGACCCTCGCGGCGATCGACGACGCCGACGAGCCGACGGACCGGAGCGACGTCGTCGACGCCTTCTTCGCCACCGAGGACCGCGAGTCGATCCTCGGCACCTACTCGATCGACGAGGTGGGAAACACGACCCTGGGCACGCTCGGCGCCTACGAGATCAGCGGCGCCGGGAAGCCGCGGCCGGAGCCCGAGGCGCTCACGCTGCCGTGACCTCCAAGGAGGGGGTTCGGCGGGATCGACCGTGGGGGACTCGCTCCGCGGATCCATGCAGCGGCTATCACCGGGATATCCATCGATAGCGCCCGATATCGATGGATTCCGTGGATATCGCCCGATATCGCCGGATAGCGACCGCTGTCGCCCGGTGTCGCTCGCTATCTCGGTGATAGCCAGTGCATGGATGCACGGACGGGGTATCCCTGCCTCCGCTGCGAGACCGGTCGCCGCTCGTCGGTCGGACTGGACGCGGGACCGGCACCCGCGTCGCCCGAGGTTCCTCAGGTCATCTCGGCGTCAGCCGACCGCGTCCTCCATCGCCGGATCGATGTCGGCGAACCGGAACTCGTAGCCGCCGTCGGTGACCCGCTTCGGCAGCGCTCGCTGCCCGGCGGTGGCGGCGATCTCGCCGAACTCCGACCCGAAGCGGATCTTCACGGCGAGCTTGGGAACCGGCAGCACCGCCGGCCGCCCGAGCGCTCGCCCGAGCGCCTTCGAGAACTCCTTGTTGGTGACCGGGTTCGGCGCGGTTGCGTTGAAGGCGCCCGAGGCGTCGTCGTTGTCGAGCGCCCAGAGGATCACCCCGACCTCGTCGGCCAGGCTGATCCACGGCATGTAGTTCCTGCCGCCGGCGACCGGCCCGCCGACGCCGAGCTTGAACGGCGTCAGGAGCTCGCTCAGCAGGCCGGCCTCACGGGTGAGCAGCAGGCCGGTGCGGATCAGCGCGACGCGGATCCCGCCGCGCTCGGCCTCCTTCGCCTCCGCCTCCCAGTCGACGCACACCTGCGCGTCGAAGGTCGAGCCCGGGCCGGTGGCCTCGTCGACGAAGGCGTCGCCGCGGTCGCCGTAGTAGCCGACCGCCGAGCCGCTGATGAGCGCGCGCGGCGGCTTCTCCGCGGCGACCATCGCGTCGACCAGGTTCTTCGTGGCGGTCACGCGGCTCTCGCGAATGGCGCGCTTCGCCTCGTCGGTCCACCGCTGGTTGATCGGCTCCCCGACGAGGTTGATGACCGCATCGACTCCCGCGAGGGACCCGGCCGGGGGCCGCTCCTCGGTCGCGTTCCAAGCGTGCCAGGTGATTCGCGGCTCGCCTCGGTCGGCGCGCTCGGGGTCGCGCGTCAGCCCGACGACGTCGTCACCACGGTCGAGCAGCGCATCGGCGACGGCGCCGCCGATCGTCCCGGTCGCTCCAGTGATCAGGACCTTCATTCAGATTGCCTCCGTTGTTGCAGCCCCCTGCAGAAATTCCCGCGTCCGGCACCCGGTCAGGTGATGGTCGCGAAGGTGCCCGTCTCCTCCATGACACGGGCGATCCCCGCCGCCTTCGCCTCGCGGACGACCGCATCGGCCACCGCCGGGGCGACGTCGCGGTCGAAGACGCTGGGGATGATGTAGTCCTCGTCGAGATCGTCCTCGGTGACGACGGCGGCGATGGCCTTGGCGGCCGCCAGCTTCATCTCCTCGGTGATCTGAGGTGCGCCGGCGTCGAGGGCGCCGCGGAAGATCCCCGGGAAGGCGAGCACGTTGTTGATCTGGTTCGGGTAGTCGGAGCGGCCCGTCGCCATGATCCGGACGTACGGCTCGGCGTCCTCCGGCATCACCTCGGGCGTCGGGTTGGCCATCGCGAAGACGATCGCGTCCTTGTTCATCGCCTCGAGCGACTTCGCCTCGATGAGGCCGGGGCCGGAGAGGCCGATGAAGAGGTCGGCTCCCTCGAGCACCTCGTTCGGCCCACCCTGGACCTTGCTCGGGGTTGGAGACCTCCGCGAACCACTTCTTGATCGAGGACATGCCGCCCGAGCCGTAGTCGGCGCGCTCGGTGGAGACGGCTCCCTGCCGGTCGCAGCCGATGATGTCGGTGACCCCCGCGGCCATCATCATCTTCGTGCAGGCGATGCCCGCCGCGCCGAGGCCGACCATGACGACCCGCAGCGACTCGATGGGCTTGCCGACGATCTTCAGGGAGTTGAAGAGCGCCGCCATCATCACGACCGCGGTGCCGTGCTGATCGTCGTGGAAGACGGGGATGTCGAGCTCCTCGCGGAGCCGGTCCTCGATCTCGAAGCAGCGGGGAGCTGAGATGTCCTCGAGGTTGATGCCGCCGAAGCCCGGGGCGATCAGCTTCACGGTCTCGACGATCTTGTCGGGGTCGTTGGTGGAGAGCGCGATCGGGAAGGCGTCCACGTTGGCGAACTCCTTGAAGAGCATCGCCTTGCCCTCCATCACGGGCATCGAGGCCTCGGGGCCGATGTCGCCGAGGCCGAGCACCGCGCTGCCGTCGGTGACGACGGCGACCGTGTTCTTCTTGATCGTGAACTCGAAGGCCTTCGACCGCTGGCCGGCGATCTCGGTGCAGACGCGAGCGACTCCGGGCGTGTAGGCCATCGAGAGGTCGTCGCGGGTCTTCAGCGGGTACTTGTTGTGCTGCTCGATCTTGCCGCCGCGGTGCATGGCGAAGGTGCGGTCGGTGTAGTCGAGGACGCGAGCGCCGCGGGTTCCGCCGATCGCGCTGAGGATCTGCTCCCAGTGCTCGGGGCCGCGGGCGTCGATCGTGAACTCGCGAACACGCTTGCCCTCGGCACCGGCGCCGGGCACGAGATCGACGCTCTGCAGCGCCCCGCCGGACTCCGCGATGGCCCCGGTGATCTTGCCCAGGGGCTCGTTGCGCGAGTCGAGCTCGACGCGAACGGTGACGGAGAACTGCGCGGAAACGCTGGACATGGGTGCCGGGGGATCATAGGAGTCGAGGCGCGGCCGCCTCAGATTCGCCATCTCGCGCCCGAGGCTGGGAGACTGCCGCCGATGGATCCGGTGACTCGCAGGCTGCGGCGAACCGCGCGGGGAGCCGCCGGCGCGCTGTTCCGTGCCTCGAGCCAGCCGATCGGCGGCGGTGGGGGTCTTTCGGCCCGGAGCCTGCTGCCTCGCGACGAGCACGCGGCTCTCGTTCGCGCGGTCGAGGGGCGGACGGTGATGATCACCGGAGCCTCGTCGGGGATCGGCGAGGCGGCTGCCCGGATCGTCGGCTCAGCCGGAGCGACCGTGCTGCTGGTCGCCCGCGGCGCCGACGCGCTCGAGCGGATCGCGGCTGAGATCGGAGCGGGCGCGCACGCGATGCCCTGCGACCTGAACGACCTCGAGGCGATCGACGCGCTCGCCGAGCGGGCGATCTCGGAGCACGGCGGCGTCGACGTCCTGGTCAACAACGCCGGCCGCTCGATCCGCCGCTCGGTCGAGATGTCGTCGGACCGCTTCCACGACTTCGAGCGGACCATGCAGCTCAACTACTTCGCCTCGGTCCGGCTGATCCTCCGGCTCATGCCGACGATGCGCGCAAGCGGAGGGGAGGGGCAGGTCATCAACGTCTCCTCGGCCGGCGTGCAGACCCGGACGCCCCGCTTCTCCGGCTACATCGCGTCGAAGGCGGCGCTCGAGGCGTTCTCGGACTCGCTGCAGGCCGAGGTCCACGGCACCGGCATCCGGATCACGACGATCTCGATGCCGCTGGTCCGCACGCCGATGATCTCGCCGACCGAGCACTACGGGAACTTCCCCTCGCTGAGCCCCGAGCAGGCCGGGAAGCTGATCGCCGAGGCGATCGTGGGCCGCCCGAGGCGGGTCGCCCCGCCGTTCGCGCACCTGGTTGGAGCGATCGACAAGCTGAGCCCGGAGTCGATGGACGCGATCCGGAACCGCGGCTACCGGATGTTCGAGGACTAGGCAACTGCGCGGGATCCTCCGCTTCGCCTCCGGTGCCGCGGCGTGCCGGCACCCAGGTCCTAGACGGCGCCCTCGGCGAACGTGTCGCATTCGTTCGGCTGGCCGCTCTCGTAGCCCTTGTCGAACCAGCTTCGGCGCTGCTCCGACGTTCCGTGCGTGAACGAGTCGGGGTTGACGCTCCCGCCCGCCTGCTCCTGGAGGCGGTCGTCGCCGACCGACTCGGCCGCGTTGAAGGCCTCCTCGATGTCGCCCTCCTCGAGGTCGCCCTGGGCGAAGATCGTGCTCGCCCAGACCCCGGCGTAGCAATCGGCCTGCAGCTCCTGGCGGACCGAGAGCTCGTTCGCGTCGTCGGGGTTCTCGTCGCTCAGCGCATCGACGCGGGCGCTCGTCCCGGTCAGGTTCTGGACGTGGTGGCCCATCTCGTGAGCGATCACGTAGGCCCAGGCGAAGTCGCCCGAGGCGCCGAGCTCCCGCTTCATGTCCTCGTAGAAGCTGAGATCGATGTAGACGGTGTCGTCGGCCGGGCAGTAGAAGGGACCGACCGCCGAGGTGGCGCTGCCGCACCCGCCGGTGCGGACCGCGTCCGCGTAGAGCTGGAGCGTCGCGGTCTCGTAGGTGGTCCCGTCGGTTTCCAGCGTCGCGCGCCAGACGTCCTGGGTGTCGTTGAAGACGTAGGTGGTGAAGTCCTTGAGGTCGGCCTGCGGGTCCTCGCCCGGCGGGATGCCGACCGGGTCCTCGGAGCCGGGGACGCCGAGCGCATCGTTGAACGCGGGCGGCAGCTCGAGGCTGGTGCCGGACCCCGAGCCTCCGAAGGCGTTGATCGCGATCACGACGATCACCACGATGATCCCCGCGCCGCCGCCGAGGCCGGCGATCGACGTCGGGATCGGGAGGCCCCCGCCGCCGCCGGCCGAGCTCGCCGATGAGCGGCGAGAGTCGACCACGTTCCGGTCGCTGGCGCCTCGCTTCCACTTCATGCGGCCGGAGCCTAGATCCCTCGCGCGAACGACGAGGGCCCGCCCCTCCACGCCGGAAGGGGCGGGAGGGACGGGCCGGACCGTCGGAACGGACTTGTGCGAGGGCTAGTTGGCCGGAGCCGGGCCCTCGGTCAGCTCGACGTAGACCGCCTTGCGGGTGTTGGCCGAGGTGGCCGACCCGTCGCTGTTGCGAGGCGAGACCACGAACGCGCTCGTGTTCTTCGAGTTCGCCGGAGCGCACTCGATGATCTCGGTCTGGCAGCGGCCGACGCTGACCTCTCCCTGAAGTTGGTGTCGGTGACACCGGTGGGGGAGTACAGGTCGCCCTTGTTGACGATCGCGATCGTCGCGGTCAGGCCGTGGCCCTCGACTGACTCGCCGGCGTCGATGTAGACGTTGGCGTTCGTCTGGTAGGCGTCGAGGATCTTGAAGCCACCCGTCTGCTCGAGGATCTGGCCGTTGCCGCCGATCAGCAGCCAACGGGACTTGAAGGCGTCAGGCTTCTCGCCCTTCAGCTTGTTCGCGTCCTTCGCCTTCTTGGCCTTCTTGACGCCCTTGAGCGTCGATTCCTTGATCTGCTTGCCGGTGACCGTGTTCTGCTTGATCTGCTTGCCGTTGATCTTCGACGCGGCGTAAGCCGAGCCGCCGATCGCGAGCAGCAGCGCCAGGCAGGCGACGATCATCGCGGGGCTTGGTACGAACTTCCTCTTCGAACTCATTCAGTTCCTCCATCCGGGGGTGGGTTGCGGATGGCTACGGCCATTGGAAGCCAGATGGTTCATGGACGCGCGACACCCGTCGCCGGAAGTCCGGCGACGGGTGGATGCGCGTTGCCGGGCGGGAGGCCCGGATCCGTTGCGCTGAGCGCTACGGGGTGATCTGGACGTAGACCCGCTCGCGGTTGCCCGAGGTCGTCGCCGAGCCGTCGTCCTGACGGGGGCTGACGACGAACGCGTTCTCGTTCTTCGCTCCAGCCGGGGCGCACTCGACCGCCGTCGTCTGGCAGCGAGCGACGCTGACCTGGCCGTTGAAGCTCGGATCAGGCTCCGGGCGCGTTGTCGATCTCCAGCTTGTTCTGGAGGGCGATCGGTCGCCGTGATGCCGTGGCCGACCATCGAGCTACCGGCGTCGATGTAGACGTTGTCGTTCGTCGAGTAGCCGTCGATGACGGTGAAGCCACCTGACTGCTCCTCGATCTGGCCCTGCTCGTTCGAGCAGCAGCCAGCGCGGCTTCAGCGACTTGACCGTGGCGTCGCTGAGGTCCTCGAGCTTGAGCTTGCCGTCACGGACGTCGGAGGAGGTGAGGCCACCTTCCTTGAAGTCCTTGCCCTTCAGGGTGCCGTTCTCGACCTGACGCGCCGTGATGGCGTTGTTCTGGATGTCGTCGGTGCCGATCTTGGTGGCGGCGTAGGCCGAACCACCGAGGGCGGCGATCAATGCCACGACGGCGACGATCATCGCCGGTCGCGGCAGCATGCGCTTGAAGCTCATCTGAGCAACTCACTTCCTCCGCTTGAGCGGATTTGCTTGTCCGTTCTTGAAGCCCCGCAACGCCTTCGCGAGCGCTCCTCGCGGCCCTGCCGGGTCCTTGCTGAAGCGAGGAAATCGGGGTCTGTAGGGTTGCAACAGTGCTCAGCCCGCGAACGTTGCGGTCCTGCCATGATCGGGTCGTGTCGCCCGCAGCCGAACGGAGGCCCCTCCAAGGGCGCCGACCTCTTCCTGATCGACGGGAACAGCCTCGCCTACCGGGCCTTCTTCGCCCTGCCCGAGTCGATCGCGACATCCGACGGGCAGGCCGACCAACGCCATCTACGGCTTCGCTTCGATGATGGTCAAGATCCTCACCGACTTCGATCCGAAGGGAGTCGTCGTCGCCTGGGACGCGGGGATGTCAGGGCGGGAGAAGACCTACGCCCCCTACAAGGCGCAGCGCTCCTCGCGGCCGGACCTGCTCAAGGAGCAGTGGCCGCACCTCGCCCCGCTCTCGGAGGCCTTCGGCTTCGAGAACGTGCGCGCCGAGGGCTGGGAGGCCGACGACGTGATCGCGACGATGACCCGCCAGGCTCGGGAGAGCGGGATCCCGGTGATGATCGTCACCGGCGATCGCGACGCCTACCAGCTGGTCGGCGACGGGGTCCGCGTGATGTCGACTTCTCGCGGCGTCACCGACACGAAGATCTACGACGCCGCCGGCGTGATCGAGCGCTACGGCGTTCCCCCCGAGCTCGTCCCCGACCTGATCGGCCTCAAGGGCGACACCTCCGACAACATCCCCGGGGTCCCCGGCATCGGCGAGAAGACGGCGGCGCAGCTCCTGCAGCAGTTCGGCTCGTTGGAGAAGGTGCTCGAGAGCGTCGACGAGATCTCGGGCCCGAAGCGGAAGCAGAACCTGACCGAGCACGCCGAGGACGCGCGGATCTCCAAGCAGCTCGCGACGATGCACCTCGACGTCGAGTTCGAGGTCGACCTCGCCGAGGTCGCCGAGCGTGGCCCCGACCTCTCCCGCCTGCGGGAGTTCGCCGCCGAGTTCGAGCTGCGCCAGGTGATCCAGCGGCTCGAGGACGAATGGCAGGGCGAGGTTCCCGCGCGACCGGTCGAGGACGTCCTCGAGCTCGACCCCAGGGAGGGGTCACTCGGGGATCTGGGGACCGGCGACATCGCATTCGCGCTGGCGGACGACCGCTGGGGCGGCTTCGACGGCACCGACCTGATCGTGGGCGACTCGCCCTCGGCGGACGAGATCCGCGCCGGGCTCGACGGGCACCGGCTCGTCGCCCACGACGCGAAGGGGCTCGGGGAGCGTGGGCCGCGCGGCCTCCTCGCCTCCCTTGCGGCCGGGTCATTCGACCTCGCCCACGACACGATGATCGCCGCCTATCTGATCGACCCGGGTCGCCGCACCTACGAGCTCGACGAGCTTGCGGCTGACGAGGGGATCTCGATCGCCGGCTCCGGCGACGAGGACGAGGCCAGCGCGGACGGGCAGATGTCGCTCGGCGACGAGCCGGAGGACGCCGGTCCCGATCCCGCCGCCATCGCCCGGCTCACCTGGGAGCTCGCGCAGCGGCAGAAGCCGAAGATCGCGGACCTCGGTCTCGAGCGCGTCATGGCCGAGATCGAGATGCCGCTGGTCGAGGTGCTCGCCGGGATGGAGCGCGAGGGCATCAAGCTCGACACGGAGCGACTCGGGGCGATCTCGGAGGAGCTCTCGGGTCAGGCTGAGTCGCTGCAGGCGGAGATCTGGGCGCTCGCCGGCGAGGAGTTCACGATCGGATCGCCGCAGCAGCTCGGCGCCGATCCTGTTCGAGAAGCTCGGCCTGAGCCGCAAGCGGCGCGGCAAGACCGGCTTCTCGACCGACGCGCGTGTCCTCTCCCAGATCCGCTCAGAGCACGAGATCGTCCCCAAGATCGAGCGCTGGCGGGAGGTCACCAAGCTGACCAACACCTACCTCGACTCGCTGCCGGAGGACATCGACCCCGAGGACGGCCGGATCCATACGAACTTCAGCCAGGTCCGGGCCGCGACCGGCCGCCTCTCCAGCACCGACCCGAACCTCCAGAACATCCCGATCCGCTCCGACCTCGGGCGGCCGATCCGAGGCTGCTTCATCGCCGAGGGGGGCAACGTGCTCACCTCCTGCGACTACAACCAGGTCGAGCTCCGGGTGCTCGCTCATGTCGCCGGCGACGAGGCGCTGCGCCAGATCTTCGCCTCGGGCGAGGACGTCCACGCAGCGACCGCCGCGGGCATCATCGGTGCCGATCCGGAGGCGATCTCGCCGAGCGAGCGGTCGAAGGCGAAGATGGTCAACTACGGGATCGCCTACGGGTTGTCGGCCTACGGGCTTGCCGAGCGGCTCTCGATCTCGCGCGAGGAGGCGGGCGCCTACATCGACAGCTACTTCGAGCGGTACTCGGGCGTCAAGAAGTTCATCGACGAGACGATCGAGAAGGCGACCGACGAGGGCAAGGTCGTGACGCTGATGGGTCGCCGCCGGCTGATCCCGGAGCTGCGGTCGCGGAACTGGCAGACGCGGACGCTCGGGGAGCGCCTGGCCGTCAACACCGTGATCCAGGGCACCGCGGCGGACATCATCAAGATCGCGATGGTCAACTCCCGGCGCGCGCTTGACGGCGAGAAGCTCGAGTCGCGCCTGATCCTCCAGATCCACGACGAGCTCCTGTTCGAGGGCCCGGAGGCCGAGGCCGAGGCCGTCACCGATCTCGCCAGGCGCGAGATGGTCGGCGCCTTCGATCTCGACCCGCCGCTGGCCGTCGACATCGGATCCGGCCCCGACTGGCTCAGCGCCAAGTAGGGCTGCGGTGAGGGTGAGGCGAGGGTCCGGTAGGGGTCATCCCGGATAGACGGGAGCCTCCGCTCCGACGACCCTGGGGTCATCCAATCGCACCGACCCCAGGAGGTTCCAGATGACAACCGAAGAGACCGCAGAGATCCCAGCCCCGCCCCCGCCGCCCCCGCCGCGCAAGCGGCTGCTGCGGAGCCGCGACGATCGAGTGGTCGCAGGTGTCGCAGGTGGCCTCGGCAAGTACTTCGGGATCGACCCGGTGATCATCCGGATCGCCGCCGTCGTCTCGGTGTTCTTCGGCGGGCTCGGCATCCTCGCCTACCTGCTCGGGGCGATCTTCGTCCCGGCCGATGACGGCACCGGCAACGCGGAGCCCGGATCTCGCTGGGCCACGGCGGCGAAGGGACTGGGAATAGCCGTGCTGGTCGTGATCGCCCTCGGTGGGTTCGGCGTTCTCGTCGCCACCGCGACCTTCGCGACCGGCATCGGCTGGGGACTCGCCGTGGTCGGGTTGATCGTCCTGATCGGGATCGCGCTGATCGCGACTTCGTTCCGGGGCGGCGCCCGGTGGCTGGTGGTGCCGGCGCTCGCGCTGACGATCGGCGTCGGCGTCGCGACCGCCGCCGACCTCGACCTCGAGGGCGGCATCGGCGAGGAGCTGTACACGCCGACGTCCGCCGCTTAGATCCCCGAGGACGGCTACGAGCTCGGCATCGGCCAGCTCGCCGATCGACCTCCGTGACATCGACTGGAACGAGGACCGCGTGCTCGAGCTCGACGTCGCGCCTCGGGCGTCGGTGAGACGATCGTCGCGGTGCCCGCTGACGTCTGCGTTGTCGCCGACGCGCACGCCGGAGCCGGCATCGGGTCGTGGTCGCCGGCCAGGACAGCGAAGGGCGCCGGCATCGACCTCACCGTGCAGGCGCGGGAGCCACCGCGACGCCGCGCCTCGTGCTCGATGCCGACATCGACATGGGCCAGATCCTCGTCCTGAACGACGACGACGTCGATATCGACGACAACCATCGCCGGTGAGATCGAGCGCGACGGCGGCGACGAGTCACGTCTCCGCGACGCGAACGCGGAGGCCTGCGCCGCGTGATCAAGGATCGCGTTTCGCTGGCCGCAGGGCTGGCATGTCTGCTGGTCGGGGCCGTGTTCGGCCTCGACCAGCTCGACGTTCTCTCCCTCAGCGCCGGGATGGCCGCTGCGACCGTCTGCGCCGCCGCCGGCCTCGTGCTGGTGATCTCCGGGCTCGAGCCCGGCCGGGACGACGACGAGGGGGACGGGCGATGAGCGCCCCGCCTCCGCCTCCGCCTCCCGGCGGGATCAAGCGACTGCGCCGCGACCCCGAACGCGGGATCGTGGGCGGCGTCGTCGCCGGCTTCGCCGAGCTGATCGGGACCGATCCGCTCCCGGTGCGGATCGCGTTCGTGGTCGGGACGGTCCTGACCGGCGGCGCCCTGCTCATCGCCTACGCGCTCGCCTGGGCCCTCGTGCCGACTCCCGACGGCTCGGTCGGGATCACGCTCCCGCGGCTGGCACGCGGCGGCGGTCGCCGCACCCAGCTCGGAGCCGGCGTCGCGCTCCTGGTCCTCGCGGCGCTCCTCGTCTTCCGCGAGCTCGGCATCTGGTGGAGCGACGCGCTGATCTGGCCGCTCGTCCTCGTCACGGGCGGCCTCGCGCTCCTCTGGGGCCCGACCCGGAACTCGGCGGCACGAGCCGCTGCCGCCGACGAGCCTCCGCTCGCGGCCCTGCGCCAGCAGGCCACCTCACCCGTCCGATGACCCGGTGCCGCCGCCCGCCCGCTCGTCCTTCGGCTCGCTCTATCGCGGCGGCTTCGGGATCGCCCTCGTTCTCGGCGCCGCGCTCCTCGTCCTCTCGGCCAACGACGCGCTGGGAGCGGCCCGCGACGCCACCTACACGGTGGTCGTCACCGTGCTCGCGCTCGGGCTGATCCTGCTGCCGTTCATCTGGCGGCTCGGCCGCAACCTCGCGGACGAGCGCGCGGCGCGGATCCGCTCCCAGGAGCGGGCCGAGGTCGCCGCCCATCTCCACGACTCGGTTCTGCAGACGCTTGCGCTCGTGCAGCGCCGCGCCGACGACCCGCGTGAGGTCGTCTCCCTGGCGCGCCGCCAGGAGCGCGACCTGCGCGCGTGGCTCGCGGGCGAGGACGAGGGAGCGGCCGGGCGCAGCTTCGCGGCTGCCCTGCGCGCGGCGGCCGAGGAGGTCGAGGACTCGAGGCGGGTGCGGATCGACGTCGTCGCGGTCGGTGACTGCGATCTCGAGCCGGGCACCGAGGCGATGGTCGCGGCCGCCCGCGAGGCGATGACCAACGCCGCCAAGTTCGCCTCCGACGGGCCGATCTCCCTCTACGCGGAGGTGACGCCCGCAGCGCGCCGAGGTCTTCATCCGCGATCGCGGTCCGGGATTCGATCCCGATGCGATCCCCGCCGACCGCCGCGGCGTCCGCGAGTCGATCGTCGGGCGGATGCAGCCGCCACGGCGGCGATGCGACGATCGCCGGCGTGGCCGGATCCGGAACCGAGATCGCGCTGACGCTCGAGCGGAACGGGAGCGCGCAGTGAGCGCGCGACCCAGCATCGTGATCGTCGACGACCACGGGCTCTTCCGCAGCGGGCGTGCAGGCCGAGGTCGAGGGCAGCCTCGACGTCCTCGCCGATGCCGGCTCGGTCGAGGAGGCCGTCCGGGTGATCCTCGCCGAGCGCCCCGACGTGGTCCTGCTCGACGTCCACATGCCCGGCGGGGGCGGGGTGGAGGTGATCCGCCGCGTCGCCGAGGCGAACCCCGGGCAGCGCTTCCTCGCCCTCTCGGTCTCCGACGCCGCCGAGGACGTGATCGCGGTCGTCCGCGCCGGTGCTCGCGGCTACGTGACCAAGTCGATCTCCGGCGACGAGCTCACCGACGCGGTCCGCCGCGTCGACGCCGGCGACGCCGTCTTCTCGCCCCGCCTCGCGGGCTTCGTCCTCGACGCCTTCGCGGGTTCGGTCCCCGAGGCCGAGATCGACCCCGAGCTCGACCAGCTGACGATGCGCGAGCGCGAGGTCCTGCGCCTGATCGCCCGCGGCTACATGTACAAGGAGATCGCCCTGCAGCTGAGCATCTCGGCGCGAACGGTCGAGGCGCACGTGAGCGCAGTCCTCAGGAAGCTCCAGCTCTCGAACCGCCACGAGCTGAGCCGCTGGGCGGTGGAGCGGCGACTGGTGGAGTAGGGCGGGTCGAGGGGTGGGCCGCTCGGCACCTCCACGCCGAACCCGGCCGGAGGCCGGTGCCGAGCGGTTCACCTCGGTCCGCCCCCAACGCCCCTCCGTAGGATCACGGCCGATGGACCGGAGCGTTGCGATCGGGATCACGGCCGCCGCCGGTGGCCTCATCGCGCTGCAGGCGCCGATCAACGCAACCCTCGGGAAGTCGACCGGAAGCCTCGCGGCGGCGCTGATCTCCTTCGGCATCGGGACGATCGCGCTGGCCGCCATCGTCGTGATCGCGGGGCAGGGGGGAGGCATCTCCAGCGTCACCGACGTCAGCCCCGTCTACCTGCTCGGCGGACTGCTCGGAGCCGTCTACGTCACCTGCGCGCTGATCGCCGTCCCGGTGGTCGGGGCGGGCGGCGTCGCCGCGGGGACGATCACCGGCCAGCTCATCGCCTCGATCGTCGTCGACCGGCTCGGAGCATTCGGGCTCGAGCAGACGCCGCTCACCCCGAGCCGGGTGGCCGGCGTGGTCCTGCTGCTCCTCGGAACGGTGCTGGTGGTCCGCTAGGCCGCGACCGGCTCGCGCCGCTTCTCCGGCTCGGCCGCAATACCGGGGCCGGCGATGTTCAGGTAGTGGTTGAACGACCACGTCGTGAAGGCGTCCAGCTCCATGCCCTTCAGCGCCCGGGCGAGCAGCCTCGGCGGGACTCGCGGGATCAGGTTCTGGACCCGGAGCATCCACTCGAACTTCCAGCGGTGCTGGGCGTTGAAGCTCCCGTAGTTGGCCAGCGCGGCGGCGCGGTCGCTGCGCCCCTCGACCACGGCGCGGAGCTCGCGGCCGCAGGCGATCCCGAAGTAGAAGGCCGGGCGGATGCCCTCCGCGGTGAGCGGGATGCAGTGGCCGGCGGAGTCGCCGACGAAGAAGACCCCGCGGGCGGTTCCCTCCCGGAGCCGGTGGGGGATCCAGTTGCCCTGGTAGCCGTCGGGCGGCTTGCCGAGCGACTCGGTCAGCCGGACCGTCGGCTCCTTGACGTGGAAGCGCGGGTCGAAGCTCCCGATCCCGATCCGCAGCTCATCCCGGGCGGGGAAGCTCCAGCCGTAGCCCGCGGGGACGATGTCGCGGTCGATCCAGATCTCGAGCTCGTCGTTGACGCCGCCGGGATGCACCTCGAGCCCGCGCGAGAGCGGGGCGTCGGGAGGCTGGTAGCCCTCATCCAAGACGCGACGCCAGCCGAGGCAGTCGACGACGAGCGGTGCCTCGACGATCCCGCGGTCGGTCGCGATCTGGATCGGGGCTCCGTCGTCGGCGGTGCCGGCGAGCGCCACCGAGCCGGTGCGGCCCTCGACCTTGGCGGTCTCGAACTCGGCGTCGCAGTCCTCCCAGAGCAGGTTGCACAGCTCGGGGTAGTCGAAGGTGGAGAAGGTCCAGGGCAGCTTCATCGTCGTCTTGACGTGCGGCGTGTGGATGACGAGCTCGCCGAACGTCTGGCGGATGGAGGACTCGAGCCCGAGCGCTTCGAGCCACTCGGTGGGGGCGGCGCAGGCCGAGGTCTGCCGCTCCCCGATCTCGTAGCGATCGAGCAGAAGCACCCGAGCCCCAGAGCCCCGAAGCTCGCGAGCGATGGTCAGCCCAGCAAAGGAGGCGCCGCAGATGATCACGTCCCAGGACCCCTCCAAAGGAGTCCTCTCCTCACCCCTCTTTGTTCGGCGCACTGGCATGTCAGGAGCGTAATACGGAGGGGCGGCGTGGGGTAGGTCCGGAGGCACCTCCACCCGAACCCGCCGAAGGCGGGTGCCTCCGGGCCTACCCCCGCGCCCGGCAATGCTTGACCGACCCCGCCGCGCCGCGCCCAGAAACCGCCTCTGCAATCATGCGCGGCCGTGTCTGCGACCCAGACAACTGGCGGCACTCTGCTCGCACCCGAAGGAGCCACCCCCGTGGATGGGTCCGACGGGCTGCTCCTGGAGCTCGACGGGAAGATCTTCCCGAACTACGACGCCACCATCACCCACTTCGACGAGAGCGAAGTCGTCACCGGCACCGTCGTCCGCATCGACAAGGACGAGGTGCTGCTCGACATCGGCTGGAAGTCCGAGGGCATCATCCCCTCGCACGAGCTCTCGATCCGCCGCTCGGTCGACCCCGCTGACGAGGTCGAGCTCGGCGAGAGCGTCGATGCCCTGGTCCTCACCAAGGAGGACTCCGAGGGTCGCCTGATCCTTTCCAAGAAGCGCGCCCGCTTCGAGAAGGCCTGGCGCAAGATCGAGGCCGCCGCCGAGTCCGGCGAGCCGGTCGAGGGCGTCGTCATCGAGGTCGTCAAGGGCGGTCTCATCCTCGACCTCGGCGTCCGCGGGTTCCTGCCGGCCTCGCTGGTCGACATCCGCCGCGTGCACAACCTCGAGGA
>CAVUFM010000016.1:0-61153 GCA_963740845.1 uncultured Solirubrobacterales bacterium | reverse complement strand
GATCGTCAACCTCAGCTCGGCTCCGGTCTGGCTGGCGATGATCCTCTTCCCGCGCAGCGAGGCGACGAGATGGCTCGCCGACCGGCTCGTTCCGCTCCACATGGGCCTCGGTGCCGTCTACACGGGCGCGCTGGCGACCGGCGCCGTGCAGGCGAACGAGCCACCCGACTTCGGCAAGCTCGAGAACGTCCAGAAGCTGCTGCAGAACCCGAGCTCGATGCTCGCGGCGTGGACCCACTACATAACGTTCGACCTCTTCGTCGGCCGTTGGATCTGGGAGCAGTCGCTGGCGCAGGGCCGCCCCGCGCGGCTGTCGCTGCTGCTGACGTGGTGGGCCGGGCCGATGGGCTTGACGCTGTTCCTGGCGCGCCGCCGCTTCGGTTGAGCCCCAAGCGCGAACCGCTCACCTTCCCGATCGGCGGGATCGACGACGGCGTCGTCCGCATCCGTCTCCGCGCGGACTCCGACCTCCCCGCGATCGTCGAGGCCTGCCAGGACCCGGCGATCAAGAACTACACGCGCGTCGCCGAGCACTACACGCTCGACACGGCCCGCGACTTCGCGGAGTGGGCGGCCAATCAGGCGGCGAAGGGCCGCGAGCTGTCGCTTCTGATCGTCGACGCCGAGGACGACTCGCTGCTCGGATCGATCGGCTTCTTCGACTACGTGCCCGACGAGGGCAGGCTCGAGATCGGCTACTGGCTGGCGCCGTGGGCGCGCGGCAGGGGCGCGATGACCCGCGCCGTGCACCTCTTCTGCGAGTGGATCTTCGATGAGCTCGACGTCACCCGGATCGCGGCGGGCATCGAGCCCGACAACGCCGGATCCCACGCCCTGATCCAACGTGTCGGCTTCCAGCGGGAGGGCGTGCTGAGGTCGCTGTTCCCGCTGAAGGGACGCCGCCGCGACATCGTCAGCTACTCGCTCCTGCGAGGGGAGCTGGCGCAACGCGGCTGACAACGGTCGCCGCTGCGCGTCGCCCATTGGACCGACCCGCCACAATTGAGGCAGGAGGGCAAGCTTGAACGACGATCTCCAAACCGAGCGCAGCGCTTGGCTTCGCTGTTACCGCTGCTGGTCCCAGCGCCTCGAGGCGCAGGTCCACTACGACGCGATCCTGCGGATCGACCCGGAGTCGGGCGAGCCCGCCGAGCGGATCGACGAGGTTCAGGAGTCGGTCGTCCAGTGCCTCGACTGCATGCACGACCAGCCGCACCTCACCGTCGAGGAGGGGAAGGTCGTGCCGATCAACGACCGCTGGGAGCGGCTCGTCGCCGGTACGCCCTGGGTCGCCTCCTGCACGGTCAGCGTCGATCAGGACCTGGTCGAGGTCTGCTCCGGCCCCGAGGCCGCCGACTGCCTCACCTACGGCGCCTTCGGCGACGCCGGCACCCGCGAGTTCTTCACCCACGTCCGCTTCCACAAGCACGACGAGGAGCGGATCGTCGTCCACCTCCTCGTCGAGCTCTACGCCCGCTCGGCGAACGAGGCGAGCGAGGTCCTCGAGGAGGCCGCCCGCGGCCCGCTCGAGATCACGTCGCTGGCCGAGGAATCACGGCCGCCGGCGCACATGGCCGACGAAGCTCACTAGGTAGTACCTGCGGCGGCGGAATCCTCCGCTGCGCGTCCGGTTCCGCCGCCCCGGGGAAGCCGGTCGCGTTCCTTAGCGCCGGAAGTCCTCGCTGCCGTCCATGCGGCGGATCGTCGCCACGATCAGCTCGATGACCGCCTCGACGTCGTCGAGCTGGCACATCTCGACCGACGAGTGCATGTAGCGCAGCGGGATCGAGACCAGGCCGGTGGCGATGCCGCCGCGGGCGATCTGGAAGGCATCCGCATCGGTGCCGGTGTAGCGGCCTGAAGCCTCGAACGTGTGCTTGATGCCCTCGGCCTCGGCGGCCGCGCGGAGCAGCTCGTAGACCTTCGGGCCGAGCGTCGAACCGCGGCCGATGACGGCGCCGGAGCCGAGCGCGTGGTCCCCGTTCTCCTTCTTGTCGATCCCGGGCGCATCCGTGGCGTGGGTGACGTCGACGACGATCGCCATGTCGGGGTGCAGCGAGAAGCTCGTCGCGGTCGCGCCGAAGATGCCGAGCTCCTCCTGGGAGACGGCGCAGCCCGCGACGCCGACCGCGGGCGCATCGCCCTCGGCGATCCGGCGGGCGACCTCGAGGGAGACGAAGGAACCGAGGCGGTTGTCCATCGAGCGCGAGACGAGGCGGTTGTTCGGCATCGGCACGGGCTCGGCGGCGAGCACGGCGGGATCGCCGACCGAGACGAGCTTCTCGGCGTCCTCCTTGTCCTTCGCGCCGATGTCGATGTGCAGGTGCTTGATCTCAGCCGCCTTCTTGCGGTCGTCGGGCTCCATCAGGTGGATGGCCTTCTTGCCGATGACGCCGAGGACCTCCGCCTCGCTGCCGGAGCCCGAGCCGCGGACGACGACGCGCTGGCCGACGAGGTTCGCCGGGTCCCAGCCGCCGATCGGACCGAACCAGAGGAAGCCGTCGTCGTCGATGTGGGAGACGAACAGGCCGATCTCGTCGATGTGGCCGACGATCGCGACGGTGAGCTTGTCGTCGCCGGTTCCGACCTCGACCACGGAGGAGCCGAGGACGTCGGAGCTGACGTCGCCGAACTTGCCGGCCGCCTCCCGCCAGACCTCCGCTGCGGGGGTCTCGTATCCAGAGGGTGCGGGGACGCGAAGGAGCTGGTCGAGCAGCTCGGGAGTCTCGGTTTTGCTCATGTGCCGCAGTATTTCAGGAGGCCGCTCCGGCGCCGTGGGCGCGGACGAGCCGCCGGTGCCGATGGCCGAACAGCGCCCCGACGATGCGCTTCGCGAGCGCGCTCGATCCGGGGATCCAACGAAGCGGCCGGCGCAGCTCGAAGGTCAACGCGTCGGTGAGGACACACGACCCCTCCCCCGCGGGCTCGACGGTCCGCTCGTGGCGCCAGCTCGTCATCGTCGCCATCGACGAGGTCTCCAGGAAGCGCCGGGGCGGCTCGAGCTCGGCGATGCAGAGGTCGTCCCAGTCGACCGGGATCAGGCCACCGAGCAGGAGCCAGGAGCGGCCGAGCGGGACGCCCGGCTCGACGTCCCCGATCGTCGCGCCCGTGAGCCCCCGGGGCATCGTCATCCGCATGACCGGCCGGAACTCGTCGTTGATCCCCTCGAAGGTGACCGCCCGCTCCCAAACCGCCTCCGCCTCCGCCCCGAGGGACACCGAGAGCGAGACGGAGCCCATCAGTCCCGCCAGTCGGTCGCCGTCGGCACCGGTGGCCAGTTCGATGCGCCCGCGATGCGCGGATCCAGGCCGGGCAGCGCCTTCGCGAGGTCGAATCGCTCTCGCTTCTTCGCCGCGACGAGGGTCGCGTGCTCGTAGACCCGGTCATGGTCGCCGTAGAGCAGGCGCGGGAGGAGCGCTCGCGCCGCCTCCCCCTCGACCCCCGGGACGTCCGTCGGCAGGTCGTAGGCGAAGTCGGGGTCCCGCTCCCAGCTGACACGCCCCGCCCAGGGCGCCATCGAGAGCCGCCAGGACCAGGCTCTCGTCGATCGAGAAGCAGCCCGGACGCTCTCCCGGGCCGCCGACGCAGCCCTGCTTGATCGCGTAGATCGAGGTCTCCGCGGAACCGAGCTCCGCCAGCAACCGGTTGCCGGCCTCGGCCGAACGCTCGGCCGGTTCGTGCTCCAGCCAGAGCAGCGCCGCCAGGGCCGGGTCCACCCGCGCGAACGGCGCGAGGGTCCCGATCCCGCGGCAGAAGACCACCCGGAAGCTCGCGTCCGGGTTGCCCGCTGCAGCCCCCACCGGCGCCCCGCCCCGCTCGCCGATCGCGTCCGCCCACGGGGGCGGTCCCGTGGGGCGGCCGCTGAGATCGGGCGCTTGCGTTGCGTAGGGATCCGCCATCGGGGGTGAGGCTAGCCGGAGCGGTGCTGCGCGCCGGCTCCCCTCAGCTCTCCTCGCCCGGGGTCTTCCGCGGGATCAGCACGGTGCGCTTGAACTCGGCGACCAGCGTGTTGTCCTGCTTGTAGACGCGGGTGTGGACCTTGACGATGCCGCGGTCGAGCTTCGACTTGGACGGCCGCACGTCGAGGACCTCCGACTCGCAGAAGAGCGTGTCGCCGTGGAACACGGGGTTCGGGTGGCTCAGCTCCTCGGTGGCGAGGTTGGCGATCGCCTTGCCGGAGACGTCGCTCACGGACATGCCGAGGGCGAGCGAGTAGACCAGCGGGCCGACGACGACGTTCTGTCCCTGCTGGGACTCACCGGCGTACACGTCGTTGAGGTGCAGCGGATGGTGGTTCATCGTGATCAGGCAGAAGAGGTGGTCATCCGACTCGGTGACCGTCTTCGCGGGCCAGTGCTTGTAGACGGCGCCGACCTCGAACTCCTCGAGGTAGCGGCCGTAGGGGTGGGCACCTGAGTCCTCGCGCTCGCGCTGGTTGGTGCTCAGGACGTGGTTCTCGTTGTCGCTCATCTGCTCCTCGTGGGGTGAGTGTGGGTCGGGGCGCTGCGATCGCCGGAGGCGGAGCACACCGAGACAGGGTGGGGAACGGTACCTATCCGGCGGTCGCTCCAGCGGGCTCGCCGAGGGGGACGCCCGCGTCCTCGATCCGCCGGCCGATCTCGCCGAGGGTGACGGCGAACGCCTGCGCCTTCACGGTGAATTCTCCGACCGCACGTGAAGCCTTGTCGATGGAGTCGCTCCGCAGCGATTCGCGGGTCGCCTCGACGTCGTCCTCGAACCGGGCGATCGCCTCGAGGAGCTCCTCCTGCGCGCCGGCGGCGTCGTCAGGCGGGTCGAGCTCACCGAAGTCCTCGCTCGCGGCGGCCAGCGCGACCTTCGCGCGGCCGAGCGCGGCGGCGATCGGCTTGGGGGAGCTGGACGATCCGAGCACGTTGCCGAGGTCGATCAGCTCGCCGTTCAGCGTCTGCGCCACCGCGGTGAAGTCGTCGCCGTAGGCCTCGTTCTCGTCCGAGTCGCCCGAACCACAGGCGACCAGGAACGCAGCGGTGGGCACGACCAGCCCCAGCAGGGCCAGCCTGCGGAGCCGCGCCCCCTGCACCTACTGGACCCGCTTGTAGTTCCCGCGCGCCTCGTGCTTGGCGATGACGCCGCCGAGCAGGCGGATCACGGCGGGGTCGCCGCCGACCCTGACGACGCCGTGGTCGTAGGCGGTGTGCCAATGCTCGAGGCCCGCGTCGGCGAGGTCGTTGAAGTCGGCGCGGGGAACGGAGATCTCGATCCGCGAGTCGTCGGGCTCGCCCTTCGTGATCTCGGGTCCGGGAGCGCTGATCCGGTAGATCTGGACGTCACCGCGACCCCGCAGCTCCAACCGCGCAACCAGCTTCAGCTTCTCGAGCTGCGGCAGCTCCTCGATCAATCGCTTGTAGGCGATCTCGATCAGGTCGTGCGTGATCGAAGCCATGGGTCGTTCCTCCTAGATCTTGTTGCGCTGAAGCAGCTTCTTGCCGATGACCATGCGCTGGATCTCGGACGTTCCCTCGCCGATCAGCAGCAGCGGAGCGTCGCGGTAGAGGCGCTCGATCTCGTACTCCTTCGAGTAGCCGTAGCCGCCGTGGATCCGGAAGGACTCCTCGACGCACTCCTTGCCGGTCTCCGAAGCGATCAGCTTCGCCATGCCGGCCTCGAGATCGGAGCGCTGGCCGGCGTCCTTCATCCGGGCCGCCTTCAGCGTGACGAGGCGCGCGGCCTCGATCTTCGTCGCCATGTCGGCGAGCTTGAAGAGGATCGCCTGGTGCTGGGCGATCGGCTTGCCGAACGTCTTGCGCTCCTGCGAGTACCGGAGCGCCAGCTCCAGGGCCCGCGTGGCGATGCCGACGCCGCGGGCGGCGACGTTGACGCGACCGACCTCGAGCGCGTCCATCATCTGCGCGAAGCCCTTGCCGAGGCCGTCCTCCTCGCCGCCGAGGATGCGGTCGGGGGAGCACTTGTAGCCGTTGTAGACGAGCTCGGTGGACTCGACGCCCTTGTAGCCCATCTTCTTGATCTGCGGCGGGACCTCGAGGCCCTCGAACTCGCCGGTGTTCTTGTGCTCGCCCGGAACCTTCTCGGTGATGAAGCAGGTCATGCCGGTGTGGGGCGGGTCGGCGTTCTTGTCGGTCTTCACGAGCGTGAAGACGACGCCGGAGCGCAGGCCGTTGGTGACCCACATCTTCTGCCCGTCGAGGATCCAGTTGCCGTCGTCGTCCTGCTTGGCGGACGCCTTGATGCCCTGGACGTCGGAGCCGACCTCGGGCTCGGAGAGGGAGAAGGCGGCGCGGATCTCGCCGGTCGCCATCTTCGGCAGGAAGTAGTCCTTCTGCTCGTCGGTGCCGAACTTCATCAGCAGGTAGGAGCCGATGAAGTGGGTGTTGACCACGCCCGAGATCGAGATCCAGCCGCGGGAGAGCTCCTCGACGATCATCGTGTACGTCGTCAGATCGAGCCCCATCCCCCCGTACTCCTCGGGGATCGTGACGCCGAAGAGGCCGAGCTCCTTCATCTGCTCGACGATCGCCTCGGGGAACTCGTCCTCGTGATCGAAGTGCTCCGCTACCGGGAGGATCTCCTTGTCGACGAAGGAGTGCACCATCTCGGTGATCTCCTTCTGGATGTCGGTCTTCTCTTCGTACGAGGGGGCGTCTACGGCCATGGGTGCGGGCTCCTGAGCAGGCGAGTTTGCGTGGGTGACGGTGAAGGGTCGCGGCGTCAGGGGCGCTTTGGGACCCCCTCCAAGGTCGCCGGCGACGCCCTGAAGGATACCGGCGCTCAGCCCCGGCGGACGGGGCTCAGTCGAGCCCGGCCTGCGCCGAGCGAGCTGCGTCGCCGCGCCGAGGCCGGCGCGGAAGTCTGCCCGCCGCCTGCCCGAGGTAGCCGAGGGCGGCGGCGATCCGATCGGTTGCCGCTCGAGAAGTCCTTGGCTCCGCGCGCGACGGCCTCATGGAGACCGCGTAGGCGTCGATCACCTGCTGCGTTCCCTCCTCGGCTTCCGGGGGAGGATCGAGGGCCTCGAGCTCGCCGATCGTGTCGTCGATCTGGAGGCACCCGTCGCGAGCAGCTCGGCGTACTGCTCCGGGTCGCCCGCGGCTGCGCGTCCCTGGGCGAGCGGCGCGAGCTCGGCCAGGCTTTCGGCGACGATCGCGCGCAGCTTCGCGGCGAAGGCGTCCTCAAGGGACGCGGCGTCAGCTGGCCCCTGGCCCTCCTGCGGTCCGCCTCCGTCCGTGCCGTCCGATCATCCGAGTCGCTCCTCGGAGGTCCATTCGATCCCTCGACGTTCGGATCCTCTCCGGCGACGCCGCCGGAGCCCGCTTTGGCCTCGAGGGACGTAGAAGCGGTCGTCGCGTCGCCATCCCCATCGCCCCCGGAAGCAGCGATCAGGATGCCGGCGGCGATCAGGGTCACCAGGAGGGCGCCCCCGGCGAGGAGCCGCGCGGTCAGCGTGCTCGACATCACTTCCTCAGGACCTTGACCTTGGCCTTGGCGGGGCCCGACTCGACGTTCCCGAGGCGGTCGGTCGCGCGAACCTGGATCACGTGCTTGCCGGGCTTCAGCTTCTTGGTCTTGTAGGGCGACTTGCAGGCCGCGAAGGGTGCCGAGTCCACCCGGCACTCGAAGGTCGCACCGTCCTCGGAGCTGAACTTGAGCTTGATCTTCCGCTTCGAGCGTCTTCTTCTTGAACTTGCCGAGCTTGGTCTTCGGCGCCGTCGCGTCGAGCGTGAAGGAACGCGTGGCCGGGGTCGGATCAGCGCCCGACGCGGGGTCGACCGCGCGAACCGCGAACGAGTGAGAGCCGTCGGCAAGCGCACTCAGCGCGTCTGGGCTGGCGCAGGCCGAGAACGCGCCACCGTCGATCGAGCACTCGAAGGCTGCGCCCGTGTCGCCCGATGTGAAGGCGAAGGTCGGCGGGCCCGTCACCGCTCCATCGGCGGGCCCGGACGTGATGTCGGTGTCGGGAAGCTGGAGCTCGACGGCCCCGATGTCGCTCCCGTCCCCTCCCGAGGCACTCGCGACCGAAGCCACGTCAGCGGGGCGCAGCAGCCCGCGCTGGTCGGCGGTTTCTCCCGCGAACGCCTTGCCCTTGTCGATCGCCGGGCTTCCCGCAAGCGGCGCGAGTGTGAAGGTGGGCCCTCCGTTGTCGGCCAGAGGGCCGAGCAGCGGGTTGGTGTTCTTGATGTCGGTCGCCTGGTTGAGCCCGCAGGTGTTGCCGCTGTCGAGGTTGTGGCCGCCGGAGACGGCCGCGGAGCTGCAGCTCGCCCCGCCCAGCGGATTGGCGACGATCGTGTTGGACAGGGTCAGCGGGGTACCCAGGGTGAGGTTGGCGCCGGTGGAGGCGGTGTTCCCGGCTGATCGTCGAGCTCCGGACGGTTCCCGGCGCCCCGATCGACTGGATCCCGCCGGCGGACCCGCCCGGCGCGGAGTTCCCGACGATCGTCGTGTCCCTGATCGTCAGCGTGATCGCGGGGTTGTTGAACTGCCCGATTGCGCCGCCGTTGACCGTCGAGGTTCCCGACCCCGTCGCCTGGTTGCCGCTGATCGTGGAGGAGGCGATCGCCAGCTGCCCGTTGTTGTCGATGGCACCGCCGGCGACGTTGCCGGTTCCGCCGATCGGGGGAGTGGCGATCGCCGTGTTACCGCTGAGCGTCGAGCGATCGATCGTCAGCGCGCCGCGGTTCATGATCGCCCCGGCCGAGGCGCCGTTCTGCGCGGTTGCGCCGCTCGCGAGGACGGTGTTCCCGACGATGCGGCTGTTCAACACCAGCAGCGACGAGCCGCCCGTGTTCTCAACCGCTCCGCCCTCTGCGAAGTTGTTGGCCCCCGCGTTGGTCGCTGCCGCCGTGCTCCCGGAGACGGTCACGGAGTCGAGCGTGAGCACCCCGGAGTTGTGGATCGCACCTCCCTGGGCCCCGCAGGAGGCTCCGCATCTGCCGTGATCGAGCGTCAGGCCGGAGACGCTCACCGCTCCGGAGGCGACCTTCAGCAGCTGGAAGGTGTTGGCGCCGTCGACCGTGAGCTGCGAAGCGCCCGGGCCGGCGATGGACAGCGGCCCGGACACCTGAGGGAGCGCGCTGGTCAGGGTGATCGTCGAGGCGCCGGCGCTGGAGAAGTCGATCGTGTCTAGCGCCGGCGTGGCCTGTCCCGCCGAGCAGGTGCCAACGGCGGCGTTCGTGTTCGCGGCTGTGATCGCGTTGCGCAGCGTGCACCCGGTGGCGTTGTCGGCGAGCGAGGTGACGTGGATGCTCGTCGCGCCGGCGACGCCCGGCGCCACCACGAGCGTGAGAGCGGTGGCGACCAGGACCGTGCCGACTTTGGAGAAACGCATCTCCGCATCGTATTCGCGGTCGCTCTCAGGCCGGTACGGTTCCGGCCGCAACCCGACCAGGAGATCCAACTTGCGCAACCCCCGTGACTTCTTCAAGCCGCTCGCCATCGGAGCGCCCGAGCCGACGACCGAGGTGCCCTTCCGGCCCTCGCGGATGATCCACTTCTTCGACGCCTCGAACGAGAAGATGGCCGCCAAGGTCCCGGACATGGCCAAGCAGGCCGACATCCTCCTCGGCAACCTCGAGGACGCGGTCTCCGTCGACAACAAGGTCGCCGCGCGCGAGGGCCTGGTCAAGGTCGCCAACGAGGTCGACTTCGGCAAGACGCAGCTCTGGACGCGGATCAACTCCCTCGAGAGCCCGTGGGTGCTCGACGACCTGACCACCCTCGTCACCGAGATCGGCGACAAGCTCGACGTGATCATGGTCCCGAAGGTCGAGGGGCCCTGGGACATCCACTACGTCGACCGCCTGCTCGCGCAGCTCGAGGCGAAGGCGGAGATCAAGCGGCCGATCCTCGTCCACGCGCTGCTCGAGACGGCGCTCGGCGTCACCAACGTCGAGGAGATCGCGAACGCCAGCCCGCGCATGCAGGGCATGAGCTTCGGCCCGGCCGACCTCGCCGCCTCCCGGCGGATGAAGACGACCCGCGTCGGCGGCGGTCACCCCGGCTACCTCGTCATCAACGACCCCGATCCGGACGACCCCGAGGCCCCGCGCGCGACCGCGCAGCAGGACCCGTGGCACTACTCCATCGCCCGCATGGTCGACGCCTGCACCTCGGCTGGGATCCTGCCGTTCTACGGGCCCTACGGCGACATCAAGGACGTCAAGGGCTGCGAGGCGCAGTTCCGCTCGGCGTTCCTGCTCGGCTGCGTCGGGACCTGGTCGCTGCACCCCGTCCAGATCGAGATCGCCAAGCGGGTCTTCAGCCCCGACCCGGACGAGGTCAAGTTCGCCAGAAGGTCATCGAGGCGATCCCCGACGGCCGCGGCGTCCACATGATCGACGGCAAGATGCAGGACGACGCGACCTGGAAGCAGTGCAAGGTCATGGTCGACCTCGCCGAGGCGCTCGCCGAGGGCGACCCCGAGCTGGCGGAGGCCTACGGTCTGTCCTCCTGAGGCGCGATGAGCCGCGATCTCGTTCATTCCCTGCGGGTCCGCTACGCCGAGTGCGACCCGCAGGGAATCGTCTTCAACTCGCGCTACCTCGAGTACTTCGACGTGGCGCTGACCGAGCTCTGGCGCGAGGCGCTCGGTAACTACGACGAGGTCATGGCCGAGCAGGGCGTCGACCTCGTGGTCGCCGAGGCGACGGTGCGCTACCGCGCCTCCCTCCGCTTCGACGACGTCTTCGACCTGCGCGCGACCATCGCCCGCCTCGGCTCCACCTCCACGACGATCGCCCTCGCGGTCGAGCGCGACGGCGAGACGATCGCCGAGGGCGAGATGCGCCACGTGTTCGTCGAGCGCGGAACCGCGGAGAAGACCGAGATCCCAGCCGAGCATCAGGGAGTCGCTGGCTCCCTACGCCTCAGCGCGTGACTGACTCGCCCTCGCGCTTGTAGTGCTCGTAGGAGCGGGCGACCTTGGAGGCCACCCGGCGCGCCTTGGGTGAGGCGCCGGCCGACTGCTCGAAGATCTTCCAGGCCCGGAAGCCGTCGTCCATCGCCGCCCGGAGGTCCTCGGTGCTGCTGTCGTCGGGGACCCCGAAACGCTCGGCCGGAGTGCGGCCGACGATCAGCCGCTCGAGCCGGTCGAGCAGCTCCTTCGGCACCTCCACCCCCTTGAGCACGCACCGCTCGTAGGCATCGATCAGGCCGAGCAGATGCATCTCCGGCTCGAGCTCGACCTGCTGCACCTGGTCGAGCAGTCCGTCCAGCTCCGGCCAGCGATAGGCGAGCTCCTCGAGCCGCTCGAGCGCGCGGCCCGCCTTGAGTGCGTCGCTGCGCAGATGGAAGCCGAAGATCTTGCGCTCGAGCTGCGCCATCCCCGAGACCTCGCGGAACCGGCGGCGCAGCTCGACCCCCGTGAGCTGGCCGGCGTCGGCGAGCTCGAACGCGGCGCGAAGGCCCTCGAGCCCGTAGCGGTCGAGCAGGTGGGCCTTCTCCTGGTCGGAGAGCGAGGCGGCCCCGATCCGGAAGGCGTCGGCGGAGGCGAGCAGGCTCGTCCGCGTCTCCCCCGAGCCACGGGCCAGCTCGGCGATCAGCGCCACGTCCTCGCCGAGATCGGCATCGGCGCCGCCGAGCTCCGCGAGCCGCGGGTTGACGCGATCGGCATCGGAGATGAGCGGCTGCAGCGCACGCTCGACGGTGGCGTCGAGGCCGCTCTCCAGCACGGTCGTGCCCGCCACGTCGGCCTTGGTCACCACGATCCCGGCGTTGATCGCGGAGATCCCGCGACCCGGGACGCCGCGATTCAGGTCCTCGAGCAGGGCCGGGGCATCGGGGATCGCGTCCGCGGCGACCGTGAGCAGGAAGGCGTCGGAGTCGTCGCCCGCCTGCTCGGCGGTGGCGCCGATGGAGAGGGAGACGGTCCGCAGCGAGTCGATGTCGAGGTGGACCTCGAGGTCGGCGAGCGGCTCGGGCGGGTCGAGGATGGCTGAGGGAAGCGTGCCGTCAGGGCCGAGCGAGGTCTCGATCGAGGTTCCTGAAGCGGTCCGCCCGACCACGCGTTCGGGCTTGCCCCTGACGAAGGAGATGTGGGGCGCGATGTCGCCATAGCCGCGATCCTGCGTGAGCTGCCTGCCGAGAAGCGCGTTGATCAGCCCGGTGCGGCCGCTGTCAGGGCGACCGACGAGCGCGATCCGCAGGGGCGCGATGAGCTGACCGCGGACGTCCTGCAGCTGCACCTTGGCGTCGCCGCCCGCGACGCCGGCCAGTGCCCGGTCGCAGATCCGCAGCACGTGGTCGGTGAGCTCGCTCGAGAGACCCGGGCTCGGGCGCGGCCGCCGGACGTCGGAGCCGCCCTTCGTCGGCGGGACGCCGGGCACGGGCGGTGCGGCGGCGGCTGCCGCGAGCGCCGCGCGAGCCTCGGCGGCGAGCTCCCCGGCGGAGCGCTGGCGGCGAGCCGGGTCGACGTCAACCGCCCGGGCGACGACGGCGGCGAGTCCCGGTCGGGACCCCCGAGACCGCATCGAGCCTCGGCCTCTCCATGCCGCCGAGCATGTCCCAGAGGACGCAACCGAGGGCGTAGATGT
Source organism: uncultured Solirubrobacterales bacterium (assembly GCA_963740845.1). GTDB lineage: Bacteria > Actinomycetota > Thermoleophilia > Solirubrobacterales > 70-9 > RHKX01. The sequence continues at coordinate 48,635 of CAVUFM010000016.1, read as the reverse complement.
CGCCGAGAACCTCGTCGCCGCCGCCCCGGTGGCGCTCGGGCGCCATGTAGCGGACGGTTCCCATGATCTTGTCGCCGGGGTCGGTGATGTCGTCGTCGACCGGCTTGGCGAGGCCGAAGTCCGTCAGGTACACCCGGCCGGTCTTGCCCTCGAGCAGGACGTTGCCCGGCTTGATGTCGCGGTGGACCAGGGCGCGCTCGTGCGCCGCGCCGAGGGCCGAGGCGACCTGCTCGAGGACCTCAACCGCGTCCTCGGGCTCCAGCCGGCCTCCCTGAGCGAGCCGCTCGCGGAGCGTCTCCCCCTCGACGAACTTCATGACGATGAACAGCCGCCCCTGCGCCTCGCCGGCCCAGTGGACCGGGACGACGCCCGGGTGGTCGAGCGCGGCGGCCATCTTCTGCTCGCGCTCGAAGCGGACCCGGAACTCACTCTGCTCGGCGAGCCCCGGGGACATGACCTTGAGCGCGACGGTCCGATCGAGGCTCTGCTGCGTGGCCCGGTAGACGATGGCCATCCCGCCCTCGCCGGCGACCTGCTCGATCCGGCAGTCGGCGACGATCGAGCCGACCCCGATCTCGGAGCGGGTGCTGACCTCGACGGGGCGCCCGACGGCTGCCTGGGCCGCGCGGCCGAGCTCGCCCGCGGACGCGAAGCGCATCGCCGGGTCGCGCGCGAGGGCCTTCGCGATGACCGTGTCGAACTCGGGCGGGATGCCCGGCGCGACCTGCGTGATCATCGGCGCCGGCTCCTGGATCTTGGCCAGCAGCCGGGAGGCGCTCGTGTCCCCCAGATAAGGGACCTGCCCGGAGAGGGCTTCGAAGAGCGCCACGCCGAGCGCGTAGACGTCGGTCCGGAGATCCACCTCGAGACCCTGCGCCTGCTCGGGCGACATGTAGTCGACCGTCCCGATCACCGATCCGGCGTCGCTCAGCGCGGTGTGTGAGGAGACCCGCTTGGAGAGGCCGAAGTCGGTCAGGTAAGCGTGCGGGGAGCGATCGCCGACGATCAGGACGTTCGTCGGCTTGATGTCGCGGTGGATGAGGTCGCGGGCGTGGGCGGCGTCGAGGGCCGAGGCGATCGCCGAGATCAGGTTGGCCGCGACCGGCGGGTCGAGCCGCTGTCGCTGGGTGATCAGGCGCGCCATCGTGTGCCCGTCCTCGACGTAGCGCATGGCGATGAACAGGTGCCCGCCCGTCGCCTCGTCGGCGTCGTAGACCGGGATCACGTGCGGGTGCTCGACGGCGACGGAGATCATCGCCTCGCGGAGGAACCGCTCGCGGAAGCTCTTGTCCCGCGCGAGGTCGTCGGTGATGACCTTGACGGCCTCGGTGCGGTCGAGGCGCTCGTTACGGGCCTTGTAGACGACCCCCATTCCGCCGCGCCCGATCTCGGCTTCGAGGGTCCGCCCGGCGATCGACGACCCGATCCCGAGACCGCGGTTGAAGATCGGCATGCGCTGAGGTTAGCCCTGGCGTCGGTAGAGCTTCAGCACGAGGTAGGTGATCCCGAAGACCACGACCACGAACGCGGCGAGGATCGCAAGTCCGGGCAGCACCTTCAGGCTGAAGAAGTCCGGGTCGTACCGGATCAGCTTCCCCTCGGGGTCGACGGCCAGGATGCGGTTCTTCATGTCGACCGCGGAGCCGACGTCCGCGAACGCCCAGCGCGAGTAGATGACGTTGGAGAAGCCCGAGATGACCCCGCCCATGTCCCTGACGGCGACGATCGCGCCGCCGAAGAGGAGCTGCGGGATCAGCGCGAGCGGGATGAAGCTCGCGGCCTGATCCTCGCTCGAGACGAGCGAGGAGATCAGCAGCCCCATGCCGACCGAGATGAACCCGGTCATGCAGCAGATCGCGAAGATCTTGATGTACTCGTTCGTCTCCTCGAGCGGTCTGATCCCGAAGGTGACGGCGACGAGCAGGAACGCCTGCAGGGCGACGAGGCCGAAGAGGACGATCGCCTTCGATCCGAGGTAGGCGCTGACCTTCACGCCGACCGCGCGTTCTCGCTCCATCAACGGGCGTTCCTTGATGATCTCGCGAGAGCCGTCGATCGAACCGAGCCAGACCATCGTCGTGACGACGAGGAAGAGCATCAGGGCGACGTTCGTCGGGTCGGCGTTCCTGCCGAGCTCGAAGATGCCGGACTTGAACAGGAGCGCGATGCCGAGCGCGATCAGCGGCGCCTGGCCGAGCAGGATCGCGAGGTTGCGGCGGTCGCGGAAGAGGAGCTTCGTGTAGCGCCGCGCGAGCAGGAGCGTCTGCAGGCCGACGTTCGGCTGCGGACGCGGCGCGGCCTTGGTCGAGCCGGACGGGGTCGCGCTCTGCTGCTCGACGGTCGCGAGGAACTCGGGCTCGGTCGCCTCGAACTGGGCTCGCCACTCGACCGCGGGGCGGTTCTCGAGGGCGGTGTAGATCCCGTCGAAGTCGTCGACTCCGAAGAACCGCTTCGCTCCCTCGGGCGGCCCGAAGTAGGAGAGCTCACCGCCGACCCCCATCACGCAGACCTTGTCGGCGAGGCCGAGGTTCTTCGTCGCGTGGGTGACGGCGATCACCGCGCGGGAGCCCTCGGAGGCGAGGCTGCGGAAGAGCTCCATCAGGCGGGTCTCGAGGCCCGGGTCGAGGCCGGTCGTCGGCTCGTCGAGGAAGAGGAGGCTCGGTCGGTTGAGGAGCTCCGTGCCGACCCCGACGCGCTTGCGCTGCCCGCCTGAGAGCGAGCCGACCAGCGTGTCGCGATGGCGCTCGAGCCCGAGCTCGCTGACGACCCGCTCGACGGCCTGATCGATGTCGGCCTTCGAGGAGTCGCGCGGGAGCCGCAGCGCCGCGGAGTACTTGAGGCCCTCGAGGACGGTGAGCCCGCGGTGGACGATCTCGTCCTGGGGCACGTAGCCGATGTCGGTGAGCCGGGTGAGGACGGGCTCGCCGCTGACGGTCACGCGTCCCCCAGTCGGGTTCGTGACGCCGGCGAGCGCCTTCAGCATCGTCGTCTTGCCCGAGCCGCTCTCGCCGATCACGACGACGAACTCACCGGGCTCGATCGCGATCGTCGCGCCGTTGAGGATGACCTTGTCCTTGACGGCGATCGTCAGGCCCTCGGCCCGGAGGCGCAGCGCGCCGCGATCGTCGCGGCGGACGAAGTTCGTGCCGTCGTAGACGAGCCGGAACGGGCCGATCCCGATCTCGGAGCCGGCGCGAACCGGCGCGCGGTTGCGGACGAACTCGCGGTCGAGCCGGGTGCCGTTGCGCGAGCCGAGGTCGCGGAGCTCGGCGCCGCCGTCGGGCGTGCGCTTGACCTCGGCGTGGAAGCGGGAGACGTTCGGGTCGTCGAGGACGAGCTCGTTGGCGGGATCGCGCCCGATGGTCAGCGTCGTCGCCCCCGCGAGGTTGATCACCTGCGCGGCCTGCTTCTGCGCCTGCGGGGAGGAGCCGACCATCGTCTGCTCGCCGGTGATGTAGCGGAGCTGCTCGTGGCCGATCTCGATCGAGTCGCCGCTGTTGAGCCAGCGGGAGGCGCTGCGCAGCACCTCGCCGTTGAGCAGCGTGCCGTTGCCGCCGCCGAGGTCGGAGACGTAGTGGCGGCCACCCTCGCCGACGATCACGGCGTGGCGCCGCGAAGCCGAGGGGTTCTCGATGATCAGGTCGTTGGCCGGATCGCGGCCGATCGACATCCCCGCGGAGGAGATCGGGACGCGCTGGCCGTCGCGGATGATGTCCGCGGTTGCGCCCCCTCTTGCCGCCGGCATCGGCCGGATCGAGGACGGGGAGCCGACCTGCTCGATCGGCCCGGCGGCGACAGCAGCGGCGGCGATCGGCGAGATCGACTCGCCCTTGGGTTGCGCCACCGGAGCACCGCCGCCGGTCGCCGGCGTGCCGCCGACGGTCAGCTCGGTGTCACCGACGCCGATCCGGTCCCCGGCGTTGAGCGAGCGCGGGCTCTGCGGCGCCAGCGTCTCGCCGTTGACGAGGGTGCCGTTCGCGGAGCCGAGGTCGACGACCTGCAGCCCCCCGCCGGCATCGATCGAGAAGCGAACGTGCTCACGCGAGATCTTGCGATCGGTGGGGACATGGCCGGGGCCGTCGACCGCGCGGCCGACGACGAGCTCGCCCGTGACAGCGATCTCACGCTCCGGCGAGCCGTCCGTTCTTACGGCGAGAGTCCACCCCATCGGGGGCCAGAATAGCCGGACACAGGTGGTAGCGTTCCGCCGTCGCCAAGGGGGAAAGGATCCGCCAATGACACAACTTCGACTGCTCACCGGTCCCGCCGCGGGTCGCAAGATCGACGTCGGTCCCGAGCACCGCTTCGTCCTCGGCCGGGATGACGCCTGCGACCTCGTCCTCGACGACCCCGAGGTCTCCCGCAGGCACGCCTACCTCATCGAGACTCGCCGGCGGAGGCCTCGAGGTCGGCGACCTCGGGTCGAGCAACGGCACGCGGCTCAACGGCCGGCGGCTCGAGCAGCCGGCGCAGCTGAAGCCCGGAGACACCCTCGAGGTCGGCAGCTCGCGGATGCAGGTCGACGCGAGCACGGTCGCCGATCCCCCCGCGGCCGCGGCTCCTCCTCCACCTCCCCCACCGCCCCAGCGCTCGGCGATCCGGCGCGCGGTCTCCGGCGAGTCGAGCATCGTCCAGCGCCTCAAGCTCGAGCGCTCCGTCCGCCGAGCCACGATCCTCGCCGGTCTCGCGGTGCTCGTCGCCGCGGCCGCGGTGGTCGCCGCCGTCACCGGCGTCTTCTCCTCCGACGACGAGCAGCGACGCGCCTGAGGTCCCGAGCGTCACCGAGGTGATCAAGAACGCGAAGCCCTCCACCGTCCGGGTCCTGTCGAAGATCGACGGCGTCTCCGCCGGCGCCGGCACCGGCTGGGTCTACGACGCCGAGCGCGGCCTGATCGTCACGAACGCGCACGTCGTCGGCGACCAGGGCTCCCCCGGCCTGGTCTCCTTCCGCGTCAAGGTCGGCGAGTCCCTGCGCCCGGCGACCCTCTACGCAAACGCGATCTGCTCCGACATCGCGATCCTCCAGGTCGAGGACATCGAGTCGTTGCCGTCCTTCGAGCTCGGTTCCCAGGCGGAGCTCGAGCAGGGCGACGTCGTGAACGTCCTCGGCTTCCCCGGCAACGAGTTCACGAACTTCTCCTCGACCCCGTTCCAGTCGACGACCGGGACCGATCTCCGTCGTGATGGAGTCCCTCGAGGCTCGCTCCCAGGTGCGCGCTCAGGACCCGAACATCGGCCCCTACGAGAACCTGATCCAGACCGACGCCGCGATCAACCACGGCAACTCGGGTGGCCCGATGGTCGACGCGATGGGCCAGGTGATCGGGATCAACACCCTGACCGCTCTCGAGACCCAGGGGCAGGGCTTCGCGATCGGCGTCGACCTCGTCAAGGAGCGCCTCGAAACCATGGACGGCGGCGATTCGATCGGCTACCTCGGCTTCGACTTCACCGCCGACGGCGACGGGCTCGTCGTCAACAACGCGGTCGACGGGACGCCCGCCGCCGACAAGGGGATCGGCTCGGAGCAGGCGATCATCACCGCGATCAACGGCCAGCCCGTCGGCACGCGCGACGACTACTGCAAGGCGGTCGAGGGCGCGAGCACCGGCGAGACCGCGACGATCGACGGGTTCAGCAGCAGCTCGCGGTTCAGCTTCGACCTGCCGTTCCAGTAGCCCGCGCCGATCCGCGATGATGCGCGGCGTGCCTGAGGGAACCGAAAGCAGTGGCCGAGCCGGCCGCATCTACGTCACCGGACATCGCAACCCGGACACCGACTCGATCGCCGCGGCGATCGGCTACGCCGAGCTGAAGAACCGCCAGGACCCGGGCTCCGAGTACGTCGCGGTCAGGCTCGGGAGCGTCAACGCTCAGACGGCATGGGCGCTGCGGCGCAGCGGCGCCGAGAGCCCGGAGCGGATGGAGCACGTGATGCTTCGCGTCCGCGACGTGATGCGGGAGGAGTTCCCCGTCGCCGACCACAGCCAGCCGGTCCGGGAGGTCGGGCGCACGATGGCGGCCGAGGATCTCGACCTCGTCCCGGTCGTCGACGACGACGGCGTCCTGATCGGCGTGATCACCGAGCGCGCCCTGGCCCGCCGCTACATCCGCGAGGCGCGCAAGTCGCACACCCTGCGTGAGTCTCCGACGAGCGTGGCGGCGATCGTCAGCGTGCTCGAGGGGGAGCAGATCGAGGGCGGGGACGAGACCGTCGCCGGTCGCGTCTGGGTCCACTCGATCGACGCCGCTCGCAGCGACAGCAAGATCTCCGAGGGCGACGCCGTCGTCGTCGGCAACCGCCCCGACGCGCAGCGGCAGTCGATCGAGCTCGGCGCTTCGCTCATCGTGACGAGCAACGACGTCCCCGCCAGCGAGGAGATCCGCGAGCTCGCCCGCGAGCGCGGGGTCTGCGTCGTCACGAGCCCGCTCGATTCCTACCTGACCAGCCGAATGATCTCGCTCGCGGCGCCGTGTGAGGCGATGATCGACCGCGAGCCGCTCACCGTGCAACGCGACGACCTCCTCTCCGACGTCGCCGAGCTGGTCAAGGACGTCCACTACCGCGCGGCGGTCGCGGTCGACGCCGAGGGCAAGCCAGTCGGGTTGATCACGCGCTCCGATCTGGTCTCGCCGCGGCCGCGGCGGGTGATCCTTGTGGACCACGCCGAGCAGGCGCAGAGCGTCGTCGGCGTCGAGCAGGCCGAGATCCTCGAGATCCTCGACCACCACCACATCGGCTCGATCGAGACGCGAGTGCCGGTGATCGCGACGTTCGATCCCGTCGGCTCGACCTCGACGCTGGTGACCGAGCGCTTCCGGGCGAACGGCTACGAGCCCACCCTCCCGACGGGGACCATGCTCCTCGCGGCGGTCCTGTCAGACACGGTGATGTTGAACTCGCCGACGACGACGCCGCGGGACCGGGCGGTCATCGAGTACCTCGAGGCGCTGGTTGGGACGGACGCCCAGGAATTCGGGCGCGAGATGTTCGAGGAGACCTCCGACGTCTCCGGGGTCCCCGCTTCCGAGATCGTCGCCCGCGACGCGAAGGAGTACCAGCTGCCCTCGGGCGAGACGATCTCCATCGCTCAGATCGAGGTCGTCGGCAAGCCGGTCCTCAAGCGCAAGCCGGAGCTGCTCGACGCGATCGGCGACGTCCTCGAGCGCAACGACTACGCGGTCGCCGCGCTGATGGTCACCGACATCCTCGAGCAGGGAACCGAGCTCATCGCCTGCGGCGACGTGGCCACGCTGGAGCGCGCGTTCGGCAGGAAAGCCGACGACGGCGTGATCAGCCTTCCCGGCGTGATGAGCCGCAAGAAGCAGGTCGCGCCCGCCCTGCTCGGCGCTTTCTGAGCCCAGCGGAAATCGTCCGGTTTCGCCGGTCTGAGTTGATAGATTCGCCACCGTCTTCGTGCGGGGCCGGATCGGCCCCTGAAAGGGTGTGAATGTCAGGCTGGATCCTCGCAATCGATGTCGGAACGACCTCTACGGCGGCCGCGCGCCGCGTCGGAGATCGGGTCGAGATGATCCAGGTCCAGAACGGCCCGCGGATGCCCTCGATGGTCTTCTGGCGGGAGGGCACCGGTGCGACCGGCCGCCTCGTCCTGGGCAACGAGGCCGAGGAGCTCTCGACGCTCGCCCCGTGGTGCCTCGAGCGAACCCCGAAGAGCCGCCTCGGCGAGGAGTTCATCCAGCTCGGCGACAAGCAGCTCCGGCCCGTCGAGATCATCGCCGCGATCCTGCGCGAGGTCTACAACGAGGCGATCAGCCTCAGCGGCGGCGAGCCGCCGAGCCGAGATCCGCCTCACCCACCCGGCGCGCTGGCAGAAGTCGCGGCTGGAGAAGCTCGCGCAGGCCGCGAAGCTGGCCGGGCTCTCCGACCCGATCTTCGTCCCCGAGCCCGTCGCCGCGGCGGTCCACTTCGCCTCCGAGCGCCTCGCCGACGGCGAGCACGTCGCCGTCTACGACCTCGGCGGCGGCACGCTCGACACCGCGGTCCTCAAGCGCAACGGCGAGACCTTCGAGGTCGTCGGGCGCACCGGCGGCGACGAGGAGCTGGGAGGCGAGGACTTCGACGACCTCCTCTACCGGCACCTCGGCGATCAGCTCGGCGGAGAGACCTGGGACCAGCTTCGCTCCGCGGACGAGCGCCAGGATCGCGTCTGGGCCCAGGCCAACCGCGAGCTGCTGCGCCAGGCGCGGCGCGCGAAGGAGGGCCTCTCCCGCAACCCCGAGTACGAGTTCTACCTCCCGCCCCCAGTCGATCAGGAGCTGACCGCTTCCGTCAGCGACTTCGAGGGCCTGATCGGCCCGACGCTCCGCGGCACCGTCGCCGAGCTCGAGCGCACGATCCTCGCCGCCGGCCTGAAGCCGACCGACATGAAGGCGATCTACCTCGCCGGCGGCTCCTCGCGGATCCCGCTCGTCGGGCGCCTGATCCAGGAGCGGATGGGCCTGGCCCCCGAGCACCTCGACGACCCGAAGGCCGTCATCGCGATGGGAGCCGCGCGACTCGACACCTCCTCGGCCAAGGATTCCGGCATCGACAAGGCGCCGCTCAAGCCCGAGGACGCGCCGATTCCCCCGCTCCCGGGAGCTCCGGCGCCGCCGCCTCCTCCCTCCGACGCGACCGCTGCGAGCCCCGCCGATCCCGACGCGACGCGCGCGGCGCGTGGATCCGGAGCCGAACCTCCTCCCCCGCCCCCTCCCGCCGGCCCGACCTCCACGCCCGAGCCCGGGCGGCGGGCGGAGCCGGTCGTGGCCGCGAGCGGCAAGAGCGACGGCGGCAACAGGAACAAGATCCTCGCCGGGATCGCGGCCGCGGTCGTGGTCCTCGGCGGCGGCGCTGCGCTGCTGCTCGGCGGCGGCGACGACAGTGATGGCGGCGACACGAGCGCGGTCGTCGACACGGGAACGACCCCGACTGACCCCGACACGACCACGACCGACCCCGACACGACCACGACCGATCCGGACACGACCACGACCGATCCGGACGACCCGATCGAGCCCGCCAACACCGAGGCGCTCGCGCAGGCGATCAAGCCGAAGGTGCGCGTGACCTGCGTCGACGAGGCCGAGAAGTACTGGGAGGTCGGCGCTGTGGCCGGCCTCACCTGCACCGGCCGCAACAACGCGACGATCATCGTCGAGCAGTTCCCCGACAACAAGACCGCGCTCGAGACGTTCAAGGCGCGCGACGGCGGCGCGAAGCAGGGCGGCCCGTGCCTGGAGGAGTGGAACACCCAGAGCGAGTGGACCAACCCCGACGGCACGATCACCAAGGGCAAGATCGCCTGCTACGACACCGACGAGGGAACGGCTCAGGTCGTCTGGACCGCCCCGGAGCACCGCGCGATCGGGTTCGTGATCGGCGAGGACCTCTCCGAGACCGAGCTGATCAACGCCTGGTCGTTCGCCGCTAACTAGGGGCGCCTGCGCTGCGGGCGGCGGGCGGCGGGTCGCCGCCCGGCCTGACGTCGCGCGCTGCGCTCGCAGCCATGATCGCGGCCTATAGTGACCAGCCGCTCATACGGCCTCTGGTTGCTCGGTGGTATCGACGCCATGTCGCGCTTCAATCTGTAGGTCGTCAAGGCTGCTGATCGGGTTGCTACTCGCGCGGCGCGGCGCGCTTCGACCCGAGCCCTTGCCGCTCCACCCGCCGCACCCAGGGCCGCGCCCGCGACAGTCGTGACCACCACCAGCAGCGCCTCCGGATCGCCGATGTCCGCCTCGGCCTCCGCGCCTGAGATCCAATGCGCGATCAGCAGGAACGCGCCGAAGAGCAACCCACCGACCACCCCGCGAGCAGCGCCCTCGCGGGCGCTCCGGTGCTCGAAGCCCGCCACCAGCCCGCCGAGCGCGGCCAGCACCTGCAGCGCCCAGTAGATCGGCTCCGACGCGCCGAGCACCAGCCCGGCGACGATCCCGAACACCGCCGGCGAGACGAACCGGTTGACGAACCGCCGCGCGGGCGGCAGGTCCTCGAGCAGAGGAGGAGGTTGCACCGCGGGTAAACCTACCCGCGGCCAGTCCCGGAACAGCTCGAAGACAATCCGACTGGAAGGTCGGACCGGTTCTCGGTGCTCTCGTCTGGCTGCTCGGAGGTCTGACCGGAATCGCCCTGGCGATCCGGGAGGCTCGCAAGCGGGGCTAGACGACGAGAATGCAGCCGCTTCTCGCGCGTTCCGCAACGAAGTTCAGCGGGGTGTTCCAGGCCGAGATATCGGCCTCAGACTCCCCGCTGCCGCCGGCGCGCCCTCTCAGTCGAGGAGCCGCCCGGGCCCAGGCCCTAACCCAGCTTCGCCTTCAGCTCATCGAGGTGCTTGCGGATCTCGGCCGGGAGCCGGTCGCCGAAGCGGGCCAGGTGCTCCTCGACCTGCGGGAGCTCCGAACGCAGCTTGTCCTCGTCGACCGCGAGCAGCTCGGCCATCGCTTCGTCTGAGATGTCGAGGCCATCGAGGTTGAGCTCACCATCGGCCGGCACGAGGCCGATCGCGGTCTCGATCGTCGCCGACTCGCCGTTGCAGCGGCGGAAGACCCACTCGAGCACCCGGCTGTTCTCGCCGAAGCCCGGCCAGATGAACTTGCCGTCCTCGTCCTTGCGGAACCAGTTGACGTAGAAGATCTTCGGGAGCTTGTCCGCGTCGCCCTTCGCGCCCATGTCCAGCCAGTGCTGGAAGTAGGCCGCCATGTCGTAGCCGCAGAACGGCAGCATCGCGAAGGGGTCGAAGCGGAGCTGGCCGACGGTGCCGAAGGCGGCCGCGGTCATCTCCGAGGACATCGTCGAGCCGAGGAACACCCCGTGCTCCCAGTCGAACGCCTCACGGACGAGCGGCACCACGGTCGCGCGGCGGCCGCCGAACAGGAACGCGTCGATCGGCACGCCGGCGGGGTCCTCCCACTCGGCGGCGATCGAGGGAGTCTGGTTCGCCGCAACGGTGAACCGGGCGTTCGGATGAGCGGCGGGGCTCTCGGAATCCGGCGTCCAGTCGTTCCCGTGCCAGTCGATGGCGTGGGCGGGCGGATCGGCCGTCATGCCCTCCCACCAGACGTCGCCGTCGTCGGTCAGCGCGGTGTTGGTGAAGATCGTGTCGGACTCGATCGACTTCATCGCGTTCGGGTTGGTCAGCTCGCCGGTGCCGGGAGCGACGCCGAAGAACCCGGCCTCCGGGTTGATCGCGTAGAGCCGGCCGTCGTCGCCGAACTTCATCCAGGCGATGTCGTCGCCGATCGTCTCGACGGTCCAGCCCTCGAGGGTCGGGATCAGCATCGCGAGGTTGGTCTTGCCGCACGCCGACGGGAAGGCGCCGGTCACGTACTTGACCTCGCCCTGGGGGGACGTGAGCTTGAGGATGAGCATGTGCTCGGCCATCCAGCCCTCGTCACGGGCCATCGCCGAAGCGATCCGCAGGGCCAGGCACTTCTTGCCGAGCAGCGCGTTGCCGCCGTAGCCCGAGCCGAACGACCAGATCTCGCGGGTCTCCGGGAAGTGGCAGATGTACTTCGTCTCGGCGTTGGTCGGCCAGGACGAGTCCGCCTCGCCCTCGGCGAGGGGGTCGCCGACCGAGTGGACGCAGGGAACGAACTCGCCGTCGGAGCCGAGGACCTCGAGGGCCTTCTGGCCCATCCGGGTCATGATCCGCATCGAGACGACGACGTAGGGCGAGTCGGTCAGCTGAATGCCGATCTGAGACTTGTCGGAGCCGAGGGGGCCCATCGAGAACGGGACCACGTACATGGTCCGGCCGCTCATGCACCCGTCGAAGAGCTCGGCGAGCGTTCCGCGCATGTCCGCGGGGGCGCGCCAGTTGTTGGTCGGGCCGGCGCCGGCCTCGTCCTCGGTGCAGATGAAGGTGCGGTCCTCGACGCGAGCGACGTCGCTCGGGTCCGACCACGCGAGGTAGGAGTTCGGACGCTTGGCGTCGGAAAGCTTCTGGAAGGTGCCGGCGTCGACGAGCGTCTGGCACATCCGCTCGTACTCCTCGGCGGATCCATCGCACCAGTGGATCGAGGCGGGCTTGGTCAGCTCCGCGATCTCGTCGACCCAGGTGATGAGGGTCTGGTTGTCGGTCGCGTCGGTCGGCTCGGTTGCCGTGGCATCGCTCATCGGGTGCTCGCTCATGCTCCTTGGGGAATCGCGGTGGGTGCCTATTGATCTGCCGTCGGGGACTGACGAGAGATCCTCTCGTCGACCGGTGAAGGCGTAGGGACGGACATTGTGGCGTACCCGTTCCCGGAACGGCGCCTCGTTAACGGCGGATCGCCGTAGCGCGTGACCTACTTCTTGTTGTAGATCTTGACCGTGACGCGCTTGCCGGCGTCGTTCTTGAACGTCTGGCCGGCCACGGCGAACGTGCAGAAGTCAGGATCGGCGAGCGGAAGCGGATTGGGGAACTTGCCGCTGAACCCACCGGGCTTCGTTCCCGTCTTGAAGTCGCCCGGGCCGGGGAAGTAGTCGATCAGGGAGCCCTTCACGCAGCGGGCCGTGAATCCCCAGTCCACCTTGGTCCGGTTGGGGACGGTGGTGATCTTGTAGGAGAGCTGGCCGATCTCACCGCGCTGCAGGGTGACCTGGGCGACCGCGGCTGCGGGGTTGTCCTTGGCGGAGTCCTTCGCGATCAACGCGCCGAGCTTGCCGCGCTCAGCGGTGCCCGCGCGCTCGCCGAGCGCCATCGCGGGCAGCATCAGCATCGCCAGCACCACCGTCGTTCCCGCAACCCGTCGCTTCATCAAGTTCCGCTCCATCCTCGTGTTTCCCTGCACGGAGAAGGTATCGGCTCGCGTCGTCGATCGCCGCACCCGCCGAAAGGACGATCTTGCGTCGCGGTCGCTAGGGTTTCGCGCCGCGCCGGTCCCCGAGAGCAGACGTAGCCCTACGGGCGGCAGCAGATATCTATGCGCTTCTACGAGTACGAATCACGACGCCTGGTCGAGCGAGCCGGAATCCCGGTCACCGAGTACGGCTTCTGCACCTCCGCTGAGGAGGCTCGCGAGGCCGCCGAGAAGATCGCCGGACCCGTCGTCGTCAAGTCGCAGGTCCTCGTCGGAGGCCGCATGAAGGCCGGTGGCGTCAAGTTCGCCGACACCCCCGAGGAGGCCGCGGCGCACGCGCTCGAGATCCTCGAGCTCGAGATCAGCGGTCACATGCCGGTCGGTGTCCTGGTCGATCCGAAGGCCGAGGTCGAGCACGAGTACTACGCGGCCGTCCTCTGGGACCTTCGCGCCCGCCGCCCGATGATGCTCTTCAGCGACATGGGCGGCATCGACATCGAGCAGGTCGCCGAGGATCACCCCGACCACGTCGGCCGCGGGAAGCTCTCCAACCTCCACCCGATCTGGGACTTCCAGGCCAAGGAGACCGTCGCCCGCTGCGGCATGACCGGCTCCGACCTCAACAAGGCCTCTCGCGTCCTCGCCTCGCTGGCGCGGATGCAGCGCGACTACGACCTGACGCTCGCCGAGATCAACCCGCTTGCGAAGCTCTCCGACGGCTCCTTCGTCGCGCTCGACGCGCACATCGAGATGGAGGACGAGGCCGTCGGCCGCCACAAGAAGGTGCTGACCGGGATCGGCGTCGACCTCGCCGAGCCGCGCGAGATGTACGAGCCCTCCGCCTTCGAGCGCAACGTCAAGGCGATCGACGCCGCCGACCACCGCGGCGTCATCCAGGGCAAGGACCACGGCTTCACCGGCAACATCGGCCTCGTGATCGGCGCCGGCGGCGGCTCGCTGACCCTCACGGACGCGGTCCGCAACCAGGGCGGCAAGCCCGCCAACTACGCCGAGATCGGCGGCAACCCCTCGGTCTCCAAGTCCTGCGGCCTCGCCAAGGAGATCCTGCAGAAGGACGGCGTCGAGAAGATCGCCGTGATGATGTCGATCGTCTCCAACACCCGGGTCGACATCGTCGCCCGCGGCGTGATCAAGGCCTGCCTCGAGCTCGGCAAGGATCCCGGCGAGACCATCGCGATCTTCCGCATCCCGGGCGCCTGGGAGGACGAGGGCTACAAGATCCTCGACAAGTACGGGGTCGAGTACGCGGACCGCTCGGTCTCGATGTGGGACGCGGCCGGCACGGCCGTCAGCAAGATCCAGGGAGCGAGCGCCTAGTCATGAGCATCCTGCTGAACGAGGACTTCACCTTCATCGTCCAGGGCATCACCGGCCGCGAGGCCGTGAACCTGACCCGCGAGTGCCTCGACTTCGGCGCGAAGATCGTCGGCGGCGTCACCCCCGGCCGCAAGGGCCGCGAGGTCCACGGCGTTCCCGTCTTCGACACCGTCGAGCAGGCGGTGGCCCACCACGGCAAGCCGATCGACGGCGCCGTCGCCACCGTCCCCCCCGCCTTCACCAAGGACGCCGTCTGCGAGGCGATCGAGAACGGCATCAAGCTGATCGTCGTCGTCACCGAGCGCATCCCCCGCCGCGACGTCGCCGAGATGGTCGAGCTCGCCGACGAGCGCGGCGCGCGCATCATCGGCCCCAACTGCCTCGGGCTCATCGCTCCCGGCGTCGCCAAGATGGGCGGCATCGGCGGCCCCGCCAAGGACGCCGCCAAGGCCTACGTCCCCGGCGCGGTCGGCGTGATGTCCCGCTCCGGCGGCATGACCACGGAGATCTCCTCCACCCTCACCGCCGCAGGTCTTGGCGTTTCCACAGCGGTTTCCATCGGGGGCGACGCGATCATCGGCTCCACTTACGCCGACCTGATGCCGCTCTTCGAGGAGGACGAGCAGACCGAGGCGATCGTCATCTACACCGAGCCCGGTGGCCGCATGGAGGCCGAGCTGGTGGAGTGGCGCGACGAGGCCGGATCGAAGATGCCGATCGTCGCGTTCATGGCGGGACGCTTCATGGACGACGAGGAGATGCAGGGAATGAGCTTCGGCCACGCCGGCACGATCGTCGAGGGCAAGGAGGACTCCGCGACGGAGAAGATCGCGCGCCTCGAGGCCGCGGGCATCCCCGTCGTCGAGCGGATCGACCAGATCCCCGCGAAGGTCAAGGAAGCTTTGGAGAAGGTGTCCTGATGAGCGAGCAGCTGCATGGGATCTTCATCGACGTCGAGGTCTCCGACGAGGTCGCCAACGACGCCGCGGCCGCCGCCAAGCTTGCGGAGGTCTGCCCCGTCGATATCTACGCCGACAAGGACGGCCGGGTCGCCGTGGTCCGCGAGAACCTCGACGAATGCGTCCTCTGCGGCCTCTGCCTCGACGCCACGCCGAACGGCGGCGTCACCGTCAAGAAGCTCTACGACGGCACCGAGCTCGAACGGAAGTAGCGCGGGAGCGCTTCCCTGCGGCTAGGATCGCCGCATGGTGAGGAAGTCGCGATCGGCGGTCGCGGCAGGGTTGGTCTTCGCATGCCTGCTCGGCGGCGCATCGCAGGCGCAGGCACTGACGGGCGCCCTCTCCTCGCCTGCCTGCATCGGCGGTGACACCGCCACGGCCCCGGGTTGCTCCCAGGTGACGGACTCCGCCGTCGCCGGTACCGACAGCGGCCTCGACGAGCTGCAGAGCGTCGACATCAGCCCTGACGGCCAGTCGATCTACGCCACCTCCCAGGGAGACGACGCGATCGTCCACCTCGAGCGGAACGCGACGACCGGTGCCGTCACGTTCTCCGACTGCATCAGTGGTGAGACGGGCTCCGGTCCCTCCGGGTCGACCGCCTGCGCCGGTTTGGCCGCAAGCACGGCGACCGGGGCGGGAAGCAGCCTGAACGAGCCGAGCGACGCGGTCATCAGCTCGAACGGCAATTGGCTCTACATGACCGCTCAGGGCGACGACGCGATCGTCCGGTTCTCGCGCACCCCGGGAACGGGCGCGCTCTCGTACGTCGACTGCATCTCGGGAGACAGCAGCTTGACTCAGTGCACGAGCACGCCGTCAGCCACCGCGGGGGGAGCCGGCAGCGGCCTCGACAACCCGAGCGGCATCGCGATCAGCTCGAACGGGACGAGCATCTACGTCACCGCCAACAGCGACGACTCGATCGCTCGGTTCTCGCGGACGCCCGCCACGGGCGTGATCGCCTACGCGGACTGCATCTCCGCCGAGACCGGCACCGCGGGAGGAGCGTGCACCGCCGCTCCGGACAGCTCCGCCACGGGCGACGGGACGGGCTTCGACGCGCCGTTCTCGCCGGCCGTCAGCGCCGACGGGGACAACGTCTACTTCACGAGCAACGGCGACGCGTCCGTCGCCTGGCTGGACCGGGCGCCGAACGGTTCGCTGACCTTCAACGACTGCATCACCGGCGACCTGGACTCCTCGCCGGCTAACCCGCCGACGTCCTGCGGCACCGCGCTGCCATCGGCATCCGCAGTCGCCGAAGGGAACAACTCGGGGATGGAGCGGACCCAAACGCTGGCGATGGCCACCGGCGACGAGTCCGTCTACACGGGCTCGCAGACCGACGCGGCGGTCGTTCACTTCGCGCGCGACACCGCGGACGGCGACCTGGCGTTCGCCAAGTGCCTGAGCGCGGATGCCGCCATCGGCTTGGCCTGCGCCGACGTCCCGCCGGTGACCGCAAGCGGGTCGAACAGCGGGATGTCCTTCGTCCAGTCGCTGGCCGTCAGCCCCGACGGCAAGAGCCTCTACGCGGCCGGCGCGGGCGACGCGGCGATCACCTCGTTCACGCTCGATCTCGACGATGGAGAGCCCGGCTGGAGCGGATGCGTCACAGGCAGCGCGACCGCCGTCTCGGGGTTCTGCACTGCTCAGAACGCGACCGTGGGCGGGCCGGGGTCCGGGACCGGCGGGATTCGGAGCCTCGCGGTCACGCCCGACGGTCTCGGGCTCATCGGTGCTGCGGCGGACGACTCATCGGTCCTGCGGATGGTCAGGAGCGCCGCGCCCGACACGATCCTCAACACCGGGCCGGATCCGCTCACGAACGATCCGACCGCCGACTTCGACTTCTCCTCGGACGAGAACGCCTCCACCTTCGAATGCCGGATCGACGCGGCGGCCTTCGCTCCGTGCTCCGGCGCCACCACGCACACGACCGCCGCCTTGGCCGACGGCGCTCACGTCTTCCGCGTGCGCGCTCTGAACGACGTTCCGACGCCTGACCCCACCCCGGTGGTCGTCGCCTTCAACGTGGACGCGACCGCCCCCGACACCTCGATCACCTCCGGCCCCGAGGGGACCATCACCACCACCAGCGTCGAGTTCGCCTTCACGGCCTTGGGATCGAACGGCTTCGATTGCAGGCTCGACGGCGGGCCGTTCGCCGCCTGCGCCTCCCCGCAGTCGCTGACCGGCCTCGCCGATGGCGCCCACACCTTCCAGGTCCGCGCCTCAGACGCCGCCGGGAACACCGAGAGCTCGCCTGCGGAGCGGGCGTTCTCGGTCGACACCACCGCGCCGACGGCCGTGACGCTGACGAAGAAGCCGAAGAAGATCGAGAAGACCGGCAAGACGAAGAAGAAGGCGAAGTTCGTCTTCTCGAGCGAGCCCGGCGCCACCTTCGAGTGCAGCCGGGACAAGGGCAAGGCGTTCAAATCGTGCAGCTCGCCCTACAAGAAGAAGTACAAGGTCGGCAAGCACACGTTCTCGGTGCGCTCCACCGACGCGGTCGGGAACGTCGGGCCGGCGACGACCGTGAAGTGGAAGGTCAAGAGCAAGTAGCCGGAGCCGGCTGACCTTCAGTCCGACTCGAAACTGTTTCGGGCCGCCCCCGCCGGGAAACGACCCTCTGGGCAACCAGGGAGGAACTGAATGGGCAGCGGCGGGCACCCGGGACTTTTCGCGGTCAAGACGATCGATCAATGTCGGCAGGACGCCGACGAATCGAAGCTGAAGCGGGTCGTCGGGACGCTTGACCTGACCGCGCTCGGGATCGGCGCCGTCATCGGCACCGGGATCTTCGTGATCATCGGCGAGGCGATCGGCGACTCAGGGCCGGCGATCGTCCTCTCGTTCCTGCTCGCAGGGCTCACCTGCATGTTCTCGGCGCTCTCCTATGCGGAGCTGGCGTCGGCGATCCCGGTGTCCGGCAGCGCCTACACCTACACCTACGCGACGATGGGCGAGCTGTTCGCGTTCATCATCGGCTGGGACCTGATCCTCGAGTACGGGGTCTCCGTCGCGGCGATCGCGGTCGGCTGGGCCGGCTACCTCAACGCCCTGCTCGACTCGCTCTTCTCGATCGAGATCCCGAAGGAGCTGGCGAACCCGCCCGGGACGAAGGGCGGGGAGTTCAACGCCCCGCCGTCTTCCTGATCCTCGCCGTGGCGGGCGTGCTCATCGCCGGGATCCGCGAGAGCGCGCGTACGAACACCATCATGGTCATCTTCAAGCTCGCCGTGCTCGTCTTCTTCATCGTCGTCGGCATCACGAGCCTCACCAGCTCGAACTTCGAGCCCTTCGCCCCGAACGGCTTCAGCGGAGTCGTCGACGCAGCTGCGCTGATCTTCTTCGCCTACATCGGCTTCGATGCCGTCTCAACGGCCAGCGAGGAGGTGAAGGACCCGGGGAAGTCCATGCCGCGCGCGATCATCATCTCGCTGGGCGTCTGCACGCTGATCTACATCCTGGTCGCCATCGTGACGACCGGGCTGCTCCCGTTCGATCAGCTCAAGGGCGACACCTCGCCGCTTGCAACCGCCATCGCCGAGGGCGCCGGGATCAGCTGGGGCGCCGACATCATCTCCGCGGGGGCGCTCGTCGCGATCACGAGCGTGACCCTGACGATCCTCTACGCGCAGACCCGGATCTTCTACTCGATGTGCCGCGACGGGCTGCTGCCCGGGTTCTTCGCGAAGATCTGGAACCGGACCAAGACGCCGGTGCTGATCACGCTCTTCACCGCCACCCTCGCGTCGATCGTCGCCGCGTTCGTGCCGCTCGCGGAGATCGCCAAGCTCGTCAACATCGGGACGCTGTTCGCCTTCTTCCTGGTGAACATCGGGGTGATCGTCCTCCGGCGGACCAAGCCCGACCTCGAGCGTCCCTACAAGGTGCCGTTCGTCCCGGTGGTGCCGCTGATCGGCGCAGCCCTCTGTGTCTTCCTGATGACCTACCTGGACAGCACCACCTGGATCCGCTTCGGGATCTGGCTCGCCCTCGGGCTCGTCGTCTACGCCTTCTACGGCCGCCGCCACTCGCTCCTCAGGGAGGAGGCCGGCGCAAGCTGACGGGCGCCGGCGGCCACCCGCCGGGGCGCCGCTACCGTTGCGCGCGCCATGAACTTCGTCGAGGACGTGCTCGAGCAGTTTCCGGCCGCCCGGCCGGCGCTCGTGGCGATCGACGAAACGGGCGAGCGGCGGACCTGGGGCTTCGGGGAGCTCGTCGCCCGCAGCGCCGGGCTCGCGGGTGCGATGGCGGCGCGCGGCGTCGGCCGGGGTGACGTCGTGATGACGCTGATCGGCAACCGGCCGGAATGGGTGCTCGCGATGCTGGCCTGCTTCCGCACCGGCGCGGTGGCGCTTCCGTGCAACACGCAGCTGCGCGGCAAGGACCTCGAGCTGCGGGTTCGGGTTGCGCAGCCCGTCCTGGCGATCGGCGAGGCGGATCTGCTCGCCAACCTTCCGGCGGGCGTCGCGACCATGGACCTCGAGGAGGTCGGCGCCGTGCTCGACGAGGAGCGGCCGCAGGAGCCGCCGGCCGAGCCGGCCGACCTCGCACCCAGGCGACCCCGCCCTGATCGTCTTCACCTCGGGCACCACCGGTGACGCCCGCGCGGCCGTCCACTCCCAGAGCTACCTGACCGGTCAGCAGCTGCAGGCCGAGCACTGGTTCGGCGCCCGCAAGGGCGAGCTCGCCTGGTGCACGGCGGCCTCCGGCTGGTCGAAGTCGGCCCGGAACTCCTTCATCGCCCCCTGGCTCTGCGGCGCGACCGCGCTGCTGCACGCGGGGCGCTTCGACCCGGCCGAGCGGCTCGACATCTGCGAGCGCGAGGGCGTCAACGTCCTCTGCCAGGCGCCGACCGAGTACCGGATGCTCGCCAAGCGGACCGAGCTGCGGCCGATTCCGGGACTGCGCCGGATGGTCTCCGCGGGCGAGCCGCTCAACCCCGAGGTGATCCGCGCCTTCCGCGAGGGAACGGGCCTGGAGATCCACGACGGCTACGGCCAGACCGAGACCGGCGCGCTGACCGGCTCGATCGTCGGCGAGCGGCTGCGCGAGGGGTCGATGGGCAAGCCGCTTCCCGGCGTCGAGCTGCGCATCGCCGACGGCGAGCTGCAGCTGCGGCGCGAGAGCTGCCCGACGTTCTTCAGCCACTACATGGGCTCGGAGCCGTTCGACGGCGAATGGTGGCGGACCGGCGACCTCGTCGCCGAGGACGAGGACGGCTACCTCTGGTTCGAGGGCCGCACCGACGACGTGATCGTCTCCTCCGGCTACCGGATCGGCCCCTTCGAGGTGGAGTCCGCGCTGATCTCCCACCCCGCCGTCGCCGAGGCCGCGGCGGTCGCCGCTCCCGATCCGGAGCGCGGGTCGGTCGTGCGGGCGGTCGTGGTGCTTCGCGACCGGCGAGCCGAGCGATGAGCTGGCGCGGGAGCTCCAGGAGCACGTCCGCGCCGAGACCGCTCCCTACAAGTACCCGCGGATCGTCGAGTTCGCCGACTCGCTGCCGAAGACTCCGAGCGGCAAGATCCGGCGGGCCGAGCTCCGCGGCTCGCCCTCGTGAGCGAACCCGCCGCCGGGCGGAAGCAGCTCTCGCCGCGGCTCGCCTTCGCGGCGCTCTTCTCGGTCACGTTCCTGACGATGCTGAGCGTCGGCTCGACGCTGCCGATCATGCCCCGCTACGTCCAGGGTCCGATCGGGGCGGGCGACATCGCGGTCGGGGTCGTCACGGGAGCGTTCGCGATCACGGGGCTCGCCTGCCGCCCGCTCGCCGGGAGCTTCGCCGACAGCCGCGGCCGCCGCCCGGTCGTCCAGGTCGGGGCCCTCGTGATGGCGATCGCGAGCGCGCTCTACTTCATCCCCGCGGGGGTGCCGGGGCTGATCGTCGCCCGGCTGCTGCTCGGCGCCGGCGAGGGCATGGTCTACACGGCGGGTGCCGCGTGGATCGTCGACATCGCGCCGGTCGAGCGACGCGGGCGGATCATCGGCCTCTACGGCCTGGCGATCTGGGGAGGGCTCTCCTTCGGCGCGCCGATCGGGGAGCTCCTGCTGCGGGCGGGGAGCTACGACCTCGTCTGGGCCTTCGCGATCCTCTCCCCCCTGCTCGCGCTGATGATCGCCTCCCGCCTCCCGCGGCCGCATCAGGCGTTCCGCGAACCCGACGCGGTCAGGGGATCGCTCTGGGCGCGCGAGTCCTTCGCGCCCGGGCGCCTGCCTCGCGCTCGCCACCTTCGGCTACGCGGCGCTCGCCGGCTTCGTCGTCCTCCACCTCGACGAGCGCGGCATCGGCCACGGCGCCGAGGTCTTCACCGCGTTCGCCGCTGTCGGTGGTGGCGGCGCGGCTGCTGGCGGGGAACCTTCCCGACCGGCTGGGAGCCGCCCGCTGCGCAGCCGGCGCGGCGGCGATCGAGGCCGCCGGGCTCGTCGCCGTCGGGCTCGCCGGCTCCCCCGCCGTCGCGCTCGCTGGGAGCGGTCGCGATGGGCGCCGCCTTCTCGACGATCTTCCCCAGCCTCGCGCTGCTCGTCATCAACCGCATCGACGACGACCGCCGCGGCATCGCGATGGGCACCTTCACCGCCTGCTTCGACATCGGCGTCGGCCTCGGCGCCCCGATCGCCGGAGCGGCGGCTGCGCTGGGCGGCTACGCGCTGTCGTTCTACGTGGCCGCGGGCTTCGCCGCTGATCGCGATGATCCTGGCGATTCGCCTGGGCCGACTGATCGGCCATGTCGCGCCACCGCGGAGCAGCGAGCCGGTGATCGAGCCGATCTGAGCTCCCGCAGTTCACCTCGGGCGTAAGCCGGGTTGCCGCCGCCCGACTGGTCTGAGAGGATGCCGCGCGATGATCGGAATCCTCCTTCCCGGGCTCGTGGTGTTCGTCGCCCTGCTGAAGAAGCGCTACGAAGTACTTGCGTATTCGTTGGCCGCCTGGCTCCTGGTGAACATCGTCGCCGTGGTCTGGGAAATGGGCGCGGAGGACGGCGCGGGCATTCCGTTCTGGCTGGTCGTGATGGTCGTCGCGCTCTGGCTTGCGGATGCTCGGCTCCCTCATGGTCGAGCCTCGCGAGGAGTCCTGGTGGGGGCGGCATCGGATGGACCAGCGGTTCAGCACGTTCTTCGGCTTTCTCGGCATCGCGCTGCTGATTGCGTGCCCTGTCGGCCTCGGCATCGCTTATCTCCTGGAAGGCACGATCGGCGGGGTCATCGTCATGGGAGTCTTCGCGGCTATCTGCGTCAAGGTGTTCCTCGTCGACGAGCTTTTGGCCTAACGGCCAAGGTCCTGCAGTCCTCAGAACAGACTCGACTGCCTCCCAGGCGGCCGTGACTCGGGGCCCGAAGTCCCTCCCTGATCGCTCTTCGCCGAACGTCGCTCGATGCGATCGATCCGAGCCCGCTCGCGGTTGCGGCGCACACCGTCGCGCCAGCCGGTGTCCCCCACGCCCGCCTTGTCACGCGCTCGGGCCAGCATCCTGCCGATGCGCTCTCGCTCGGGCTTCGGCATGAACGCGCCGCGCCGGTAGAGGTCCTCGTACAGATCGACGAGGTCGGGGCGGTGCAGCTTGATCCAGTCGAAGAAGATCTCCTTCACCTCTCCCTTGAGGTGAAGGCCGAGGCCTCCGATGCTGTCGGCGCCGGCCTCCGCGCACAAGCGGACGATCTCCTCGACCTGCTCCGGTGAGTCGTTGATGCCGGGGACGAGCGGCGCAACGAGGACGCCCACCGGGATGCCGGCTGCGCTCAGCTCAGCGATGGCTTCGATCCGCTTGCGCGGGTGCGGGGTGTGCGGCTCGTTCGCGCGCCAGGCCTTCTCGTCCAGCGACGGGATCGAGAGGCTCGCCTGGAACCCGGCGACTTCGTGAAGCTCCTTGAAGAGGTCGATGTCCCGCGTCAGCAGCGGCGACTTCGTGAGCACGGAGCCTGGATTCTTCGCCTCGATCAGCACCTCCCACACCGCTCGGGTCAAGCGGTACCGGCTCTCGACCCACTGGTAGGGGTCGGTGTTCGTTCCGAGCGCGACCATCTCGCCACCCCATGACGGGCGTGCGAGCTCCACCCGCAGGCGCTCCGGGACATCGACCTTCACGACGATCTTCCGGTCGAAGTCCTCGCGCGCGTTGAGGTCCAGATATCGGTGCGTCGGACGAGCGAAGCACCAGGTGCACGCGTGGGTGCATCCCCGATATGGATTGACCGTCCAGTTGAACGGCAGGTTCGTGCCCGGCACCCGGTTCAGGGCCGACTTCGACTCGACCTCGAGGAACTCGATGCCCATCGCCTCGGGCGCATCGAAGGTCCGGATCGTTCCGCCACGCGCCAGACCTGGCAGTCGCTTCCCCGCCTCTTCCTCTGTCCTCTGCGATTCCCAGCGCACGAACACATGTTCGCACAGCGAACGGACGGGCTTCACGGCTGCGACTCCCAGACCGACGTCCCCTGACGACGCCCCGCCCTATCTCGGGTCGGCCACCAGCCTCCGCTCGCCGTCCTCGGGCGCGATGAGGATCGCACCCTCGCCGGTGAGGTAGGCCTCCTCGCCGTGCTGGGTGATGTCCATGCCGAGCGCCTCCTCGTACTCGGTCGAGCGGAGCTCGGTGAACGCACCGATCAGGCGCAGCAGCAGGTAGGTCATGCCGAACGCGTAGGCGGGGGTGACGAGCACCGCCAGCGCCTGATGGCCCAGCTGCGCGGCGTTGCCGAAGAGGAGCCCGTCGGCGATCCCGTTCCACGACTCCTGCGCGAAGAATCCGATGAAGAGGATCCCGGTGAGGCCGGCGAGGCCGTGGGCGGCGAGGACGTCGAGCGTCTCGTCGACCCGCGAGCGCGGCCGCAGCATGATCAGCGCGTAGCTGGGAATCGCTGCGAGCGCCCCGAGCAGCATCGCGAAGCCCGGGCTGATGAACCCAGCCGCCGGGGTGATCCCGACGCAGCCGACGATGATCGCCGTCGCCGCTCCGATCGCGGTCACCTTGCCGCCGCGGATCAGGTCGAGGATGAACCAGACAAGCAGGGTGCATGCCGGGCAGAGCAGCGTGTTGACGAACGCGAGGATGCTCGCGTCGCCCGCGCCGAACCCGCTGCCCCCGTTGAAGCCGAACCACCCGAACCAGAGCAGGCCCGCTCCCAGGAGGACGTAGATCGCGTTGTGGGGAAGCAGCGCCTGGCGCCCGTAGTCCTTGCGCGCGCCGACGACCAGGGCCGCGGCGAGCGCCGAGAAACCCGGAGCCCATCTCGACCGGGATGCCACCGGCGAAGTCGAGCGTTCCGCCCTCCTGCAGCCAGCCGCCGCCGAACGCCCAGTGCGCGAGCACCGCGTAGACCAGCACCGACCAGAGCCCGGCGAAGATCAGGAACGGGCCGAAGCGCATGCGCTCGACCACCGCGCCGGAGACGAGCGCCGTCGTGACGATGCAGAACGTCGCCTGGAACGCCATGAACAGGAGCTCCGGGATCTGCGTCCCCGCCTGCGCGTTGAACCCGACCCCGGAGAGGAAGAGGTGATCGAAGCCGCCGATCACGCCGTTCCCGGACGAGAACGCGAGCGAGTAGCCCACCACGGCCCAGGTGACCGTCGCGACGCCGAGCGCGGCGGCCGACATCATGAACGTGTTCAGCGTGTTCTTCGACCGGACGAGGCCCGCGTAGAACAGCGCGAGGGCCGGCGTCATCAGCAGGACGAGCGCGGTCGCGGCCAGCATCCACGCGGTGTCGCCGCTGTCGACCCTCGCTGCGAGCACCTGCCACCGCCCGTCATTTGCTCACCGGGGTGACGGCACTGACATCCGATTCGCCGGTGCGGATCCGGACCGCCTGCTCGAGCGGCACGACGAAGATCTTGCCGTCGCCGACCTCGCCGGTCTGAGCCCCCTCGCGGACCGCATCGATCGCCGTCTCGACGAACTCGTCGCTGATCGCGATCTCGAACCGGACCTTCTCGCTGAGCCCCATCTTCACGGTGGTGCCGCGGTAGGTCTCGACCCGGTCGAGCTCGCCGCCGTGGCCCTGCACGCGGCTCATCGACACGCCGCGGATATCGGCGCGATAGAGCGCCTCGAGTACGTCGTTCGCCTTCTCAGGGCGCACGATCCCGATGACCAACTTCAAGAGTCCTCCCAGATCCCCATTTGGTTTCGCCGTAGGTGCGCGGCGAGCCTAACGCGCCATAGAGTCACGGGCATGAGCACTCCCGAGCTGAAGCTGCACCACGTCCCCCCGTCCCACCCGTCGCGCGCCGCGGAGGCCGCGATCAGGCTGAAGGGACTCGAGGTGGAGCTGGTCGACATGTCCGACCCCACCGCGCCCCACACGGCGGCGATGGAGGCGATCTACGGCGAGGGCAACGGCACCGTCCCCGGCCTGCTGGTCGACGGCGACCCCGTCCACGGCTCGCGGCCGATCATGGCCCGCCTCGACGAGCTCGTCCCCGACCCGCCCCTCTTCCCCGCCGACATCGCCGACCAGGTCCGCGAGGCCGAGCGCTGGGGGGACGAGGAGCTCCAGGACCTCGGCCGCAACCTCGCCTGGGGAACGCTGCACTTCCGCCCCGAGTACCTGGGAGTACTCGCAGGCGCCGGCCCCCTCGACCCCGCCGGAACCGACTTCGCGATCAAGTACCTGCGCGCCACCTGGCGTTACCACGGCCTGACCACCGTGCAGATCGCCGAGGATCTCGCGGGCCTTCCGGCGAAGCTCGATCACGTCGACGAGCTCGTCGCCGACGGGATCATCGGCGGGGAGTCGCCGAACGCGGCCGACCTCCAGATCGCCTCGACGCTCCGGACCTTCGACCTGATCGGCGACCTCGCTCCGCTCCTCGCGGATCGTCCCGCCGGCGAGATCGGCAAGCGCTGGTTCCCCGACTACCTCGAGGGAGTCGACCCGATCCCGGCGGGCGCCCTCCCGGCCGGTTGGGTCCCCGAGCGAAGCTGAGTCAGCGGGCGAGCGCCTGCGCCGCGAAATCGCGCAGCTCAGGGACGATCTCCGGCGGGAGCCAGTGGCCGGCCGGGGTCTCGCGGTAGACCGGCTCGATCCCCGCGGCCGTCAGGCGATCGCGTGCGTCCCGGGCGAAACCGACGCCGATCACCGGGTCGGCGGCACCGTGATGGATGTAGACCGGCAGGCCGGCGCGCGAGGCGAGGTCCGGCTCCCAGCCTTCCGTCTCCGGGATGAACCCGCTGTTGGCGAGGATGCCGGCCGGAGCGGGCCGCCCGGCGCCGAGGCCGAGCGCGTACGACATGACCGTCCCCTGGGAGAAGCCGCCGACGAGCGTGCGCGACCAGTCGATCCCGCGCTCCTCGAGCAGCGTGTCCAACCGGGACGTCAGCGCCTCGTAGGCGGGGACGAAGGTCGCCGGGTGCGGGAACCCGACCCGTTCGACGACGTACCAGTGGCGACCGCCCGGCGGGACGCCGGTGAACGGCGCACCCGTGGTCACCCCGAGCAGGCGGCGCTCGGGATCGATCGCGTCGAGCAGGTCGTGGAGGTCGTTCTCGTCGGCGCCGCGGCCGTGGTTGAGCACGAGGGCGCCGGCCGGCTCGCCGGCGGCCTCGCGCAGGCGCAGGTCCACCCCGCTCCAGCCGAGCTCGTAGCCGCCGAAGTCGCCGCTTGTCGCGGACGTCATGCCGACACCTGCCGCGGGCTGTGGACCGGCTTCAGGTTCGCCTCGACCTGCGCGCGCAGGTGCTCGTAGTCCGGCGGGAGCGAGAGGCCCTCGCCGAGCGACTCCTGCGGCTCGTCGACCGCGAAGCCGGGGCCGAGCGTGGCGATCTCGAACAGGACGCCGCTCGGCTCGCGGAAGTAGATCGAGCGGAAGTAGAAGCGGTCGATGACGGGGGTCGGGTTGGCGCCGCCGGCGCGGATGCGCTCGCGCCACGCCTCGTGCTCCTCCTGCGTGGAGGCCCAGGCGACGTGGTGCACGGTCCCGGCTCCCTGCAGGGCGCGCTCCTCGGGCGGCTCGTCGTAGGCGATCGTGCCGCCGCGTCGCTCGCCGCGCGCTTCCCAGGAATGCTCGGTGAACCGGTCGTCGCCGGGCTCGAAGCCCAGCTCCCGCAGCAGCCCCTCGCTGCGCTCGGGGTTCGAGGAGAAGGCGCGGACGCCGTCGAATCCCTGCAGCGCGAGCTCGCGCGGGATCTCGGGGTGCTCGGCGCTCAGCGCCGGGTCGTCGACGGACGAGACCCGGAGCACGTGCTGCAGGCCCTCGGGATCCCGGAAGACCAGCGTCGATTCGCCGCGGTGGGTCTCGACGTCGCGGGCCTCCAGGCGCTTCGCCCAGAAGTCGATCGCCTCGGGCGAGGCGACGCGCCAGGCGATCTCGTGGACCATCCCGTCCCCGGCGCGCCCGTTGGGCACCCCCGGGAACTCGAAGAACGTGATGTCGGCGCCGGCGCTGCCGTCCTCGTCGGCGTAGAACAGGTGGTAGACGGTCGGGTCGTCCTGGTTGACCGTCTTCTTGACCAGGCGCAGGCCGAGGACCCCCGCGTAGAAGTCGATGTTGCTCTGCGCGTCGGCGGTGATCGCGGTGACGTGGTGGATTCCCTCGAGCTTCATCTGGTCTCTCCGTTCGGTGTCCGTTTCAAAGTAATTGCACACGCAACTATATCCTGGATCGACGTCGAACGCAAGCCCGCGCACGCCTCCCGGCGAGAAGTCGTTGCCAACGCAACGATTTCTGGATACCATCGGTGCATGGCCACGCCGCAGACATCAGGAGCCCAGCTCACCGATCGCGAGATCGCCGCCTGGCGCGGTCTGCTCAAGGCCCACTCCCAGCTCGTCGCGACGCTGGACGATGAGCTCGAGCGCGCCCACGGCATCCCCCTCGGCTCCTACGAGGTGCTGCTGCACCTCAACGACGCGCCCGACGGATCGCTGCGGATGGGCGACCTCGCCGATCGCCTGCTGCTCAGCCGCAGCGGGCTCACCCGCCTGATCGACCGCCTCGTCGCCCGCGACGTGGTCGAGCGGCACTCCTGCCCCGACGATCGCCGCGGCACCTACGCGCGGCTGACGCCGGACGGACGGCAGCTGCTCGACGCAGCCCGCCCCACCCACCTCCGCGGGGTCCGCGAGCACTTCCTCGAGCACCTCGCCGACGGCGACCTCGATCGCCTCGCCGAGATCTGGGACCGCGTGACGACGGCATCCGCGGCAGACAACACCTCCTGCGGATAACCGCGCCGCTCCGCGGGTAGCTTGGGGCAATGCCCAATCGCCTCGCCGGGGAGACCTCCCCGTACCTGCTCCAGCACAAGGACAACCCCGTCGACTGGCTGCCGTGGGGTGAGGAGGCGCGCAACCTGGCCGCCGAGCGCGACGTCCCGATCCTGCTCTCGATCGGCTACTCCGCCTGCCATTGGTGCCACGTCATGGAGCGCGAGTCGTTCGAGGACGCCGAGACCGCCGCCTACATGAACGCGCACTTCGTCCCGGTCAAGGTCGACCGCGAGGAGCGTCCCGACGTCGACGCGATCTACATGGAGGCCGTGCAGGGGATGACCGGCCACGGCGGCTGGCCGCTGACCGCCTTCTGCGACCCCGAGGGCGTCCCGTTCCACTGCGGCACCTACTTCCCGCCGGAGCCGCGCCAGGGCATGCCGAGCTTCCGGATGGTGCTGGAGGGGGTCAGCGAGGCGTGGAGCTCCCAGCGCGAGGAGATCGGCGCCGCCGCGTCACGGACCCGGCAGCAGCTCGGTTCGGTCGGGCGAATCGCGCCGGCGGTCGAGGAGATCGAGCCGGGCATCCCGGCCGAGGCCGTCGCGGCGCTCCGCGAGCGGCTCGACCCCGTCAACGGCGGCTTCGGCGGCGCCCCGAAGTTCCCGCCCGCGAGCGCTCTGGATCTGATGCTCGCCCATGGCGAGCGCGATGCGGTCGAGCTGACGCTCGATGCGATGGCATCCGGCGGCATCCACGACCAGCTCGGCGGCGGGTTCGCCCGCTACGCGGTCGACGCCCGTTGGCTCGTCCCTCACTTCGAGAAGATGCTCTACGACAACGCCCTGCTCGCCCGCACCTACCTGCGCGCCTGGAAGGAGCTCGGGAACGAGCGCTACCGCGACGTCACCACCGGGATCCTCGACTGGACCCTGCGGGAGATGCAGGGCCCGGAGGGCGGCTTCTACTCCGCCCTCGACGCCGACTCCGAGGGCGAGGAGGGGCGGTTCTACACCTGGACCCTCGACGAGGTGGACGCCGCCCTCGAGGACGCCTCGGGGCTCGGCGAGCTGAGCGGCGCGGTCCGCGCGTACTTCGGGGTCACGGCAACCGGCCACCTCGAGGGGCGGAGCATCCTCCACCTCCCCGGCGGGATCGACGCCGAGGCCCCCGAGGGCATCGACCGTGCCCGCGAAGCGCTCCTCGCCGCCCGCGCCGAGCGGATCCGCCCCGGCCTCGACGACAAGCGGCTGACGGCCTGGAACGCCCTGATGCTGGGAGCGCTGGCCGAGGCCGGCGCCGCGCTCGAGGAGCCGCGATACCTCGACGCAGCGCGAGGGTGCGCCGAGTTCCTGCTGGGAACCATGCGCGACGAGAACGGTCACCTGCTGCGGACCTACAACGACGGCCGCGCCCGCCTCAACGGCTACCTCGAGGACCACTCCTACCTGCTCGAGGCGCTGCTCGACCTCTACGAGGCCACCTTCGAGGAGCGCTGGTACTCGGCCGCCCGCGAGATCGCCGACACGATGATCGAGCGCTTCGGCGATCCCGAGAACGGCGGCTTCTTCACCACCTCCGACGACCACGAGGAGCTGATCGCCCGCCGCAAGGACCTCGAGGACCACCCCGCTCCCAGCGGCAACTCCGCGGCCGCGAACGGCCTGCTGCGGCTCGCCGCCCTCAGCGGCGAGGCCGAGTACGAGCGGCAGGCGCTCGGCGTGCTGAAGCTGCTCGCGCCGACCGCCGCCGTGCACCCGCAGGCCTTCGCGCACCTGCTCGCCGCCGTCGACCGCTACGTCTCACGCGCGGTCGAGGTCGCGCTGATCGCGCCGGCGGGGGACTCCCCCGCCTCCGGCGAGCTCGCCGCCGCCTACCGGTCCCGCTTCCGGCCGCGGGCGGTGCTCGCCGGTGGCCCGGAGGGCGCCTCGGTGCCGCCGGTCCTGGCGGACCGCCCCGCGTTGAACGGCGGCCCCGCCGCCTACGTCTGCGAGCACTTCGCCTGCCAGGCGCCGGTGGGCACGGCGGCGGAGCTCGACCGCGCTCCTCGGCGACTACGAGGGGTCAGGCACCGTTTACTTTCTAAAGGGTCTGACCCCATTCAGCGGCGCTTCGTGCGGAGCGTCGCCTCCATGCCGCGCTCGGCATGGTCGGCGAGCGAGCACCAGAGCCGGTAGGTCGAGCGGCGCTTCAGCCGCAGCCTGATCTCGCCGGTCTCGCCGGGCAGGACCTCGCCGACGGCGAACGCGCGAGCTCCGCCCTCGCGCTGCAGCACCAGGTCGTGAGGGTCCTCGCCGTAGTCGTAGAGCTGCACGATGGCGTCGCCCGCCTCGATCTTCGTGCGCGAGAGCGACAGGCTGTACTCGCGCGCCGTGACGAGGAGCCGCGCCGGGACGTCGTCGGCGGGCTTCCCGGCGCTCGCGGGCGCGGCTCCCAGGAACCCGGCGACGGCGACGACGGAGAGGACCGCCGCCGCGGCGGCAGCAGTGCCCGCAGCCGCCGCCTCATCCGATCAGAGCCGCGCGGGGGAAGCTGCCGGCGTTCGGGATCACCTGGCCGGCGTCGACGCCGAACCACTGCTCGATGAGGCTGCAGTAGACGGAGCGGAAGTCG
Source organism: uncultured Solirubrobacterales bacterium (assembly GCA_963740845.1). GTDB lineage: Bacteria > Actinomycetota > Thermoleophilia > Solirubrobacterales > 70-9 > RHKX01. Next base: position 17,790 of record CAVUFM010000016.1, on the reverse strand, counting down.
GAGGTGGCGCGCATGTTGTCGTCCTCGTCGAGCGTCGCGAGCCCGGGCCACTCCCCCACCATCGAGCCCTTCGCCTGCGTCCCCATCAGGAAGGCGGTGCCGCCGGCGCCGTGGTCGGTGCCGTTCGAGTCGTTCTCCTCGGGGCGACGCCCGAACTCCGACCAGACCAGGGTCATCACGCGGCCGTCGAGACCGCGGGCCTCGAGGTCACGCTGGAACGCGTAGAGGCCGTCGCAGGTCGCCTTCAGGTCCTGCTCGAAGTCCTCCTGCTGGTCGTCGTGGGTGTCGAAGCTGCCGGGTGAGTCGATCGAGGCGACGCTGACCGGCAGCCCGGCCGAGAGCATGGCCGCGAGCCCGGCGAGGCTCTGGCTGAAGTGCTCGTCGTCTGGGTAGGCGACCGGGCTCTGCGATCTCGTCGCCGAAGGCGGAGAGCTGAGTGCGCAGCGTGTTCGCCTGCCGCGCAACCTTCCCGGCCGTCTTCAGCTGCTTGTCCTTGGAGCGCTCGGCGCCGGCGCCGATCCGGCCGAAGGTGTCGAACATCAGGTCCTCGACGTCGCCCCACACGCCCGGCGCCCAGAGGTCGTAGCTCGGGCCCCAGGTCGCGGCGACGGGGACGCGGGCCGTCGCGAGGCTCGGCGACAGCGAGCCGTCGAGCGAGATCCCCTGCAGCGGGTTGTCGGGAGCACCGACCACGTCCAGGAGCCGTCCCAGCCAGCCGGTGTTGGTCTTCGTGCTCAGCTCGCCGACCTGCCAGTAGTGGCGCGAGGTGAAGTGCGACTGGTCGGCGTCGGCGTAGCCGATCGCCGGGAAGACCGTGACCTTCCCCTCCTGATGGAGCTGGTGCAGCGGCGCCGCGGCGGGATGCCAGTGCAGGCGCGGATCCTCGGTCCAGGCGGGCCCGGCCCCGGGGTCCACCGCGAGCTTCGGGCGCAGCCGCCGGTAGTCGTCGTCGGCGACCGGTGAGAGCACCGAGAGCGCGTCGATCCCGCCTTCGAGGAAGACCGAGACGAGGACCTTCGGGTTGCTCAGATCGGCGGCCTTCGCGATCCCCTCGCTGAAGGCGCTCGTGTCGATCAGGCTCGCCCCGTAGACGCTGAGCGCGAGGCCGCCGCTGCGCATGAGGAAGGAGCGGCGCGAGAGCCCGGTCCCGGCGGGCGCGGGCATGCCCGACTCGATCGAGGGCAGGCCGCGGCCGGCCTCGGCGAAGCCCTTGCGCAGCATCTCGGCGCGGGTGTGCTCGGAGCAGCAGCGATGGGGGCGATAGGGGCTCATGCGGACTCGTAGTCGGGGCTCGTGACGATCAGGGTGCGGAGCGCGTTCTGGCGGAGGGCCCGGTAGGACTCCTGCTGCCAGTCCTCCTTCGCGATGGCCTCGACCCTGCTGCCGAAGCGGAGGAGCTCCTTGCGGGTCTTGTCCGTCAGCGTCGGCTTGCCCCAGTACTTGAGGGCGCGGTTGAGCGCCTCCTTCGAGGTCTCCTTGGCGTCGTAGGGCTCGTCGCTGTCGATCTCGTCCTCCCTGGTGATGTAGGTGCCGGCGTCCCAGCGGCCGCTGAGCCGGGCGGTGTCGAGCCAGCGCGTCTCGTCCCAGCCCGCCACGTTCGGCGGGTCGAACGGCCGCTGGCCGGCCTGGTCGGAGATCCACGTCCACGAGTCGGAGGTGATCCCGATCTTCCGGCCCCGGTGCATGCCGGCGATCTGGACGATCGGCGGCTTGATCATCCGCTGGCCCTCGTGGAAGACGGGGTGCATGAGGATCGCCTCGACCACCGGCCGCACCGCGTACTTGCGCTTCTTGTAGAGCTTCTTCAGGTCCCGGAGGGTCTTCTTCGGCGGCGGAGTCGGGATGAAGTAGGACCAGAGCTTGGTGACGAAGTAGCCGGCGTGGGCGGGGTGCGAGACGCAGAGCCGGCACGAGTCCTTCCAGTCGAAGTTGCCCGTCTGGCCGAAGATCCGCTTGGAGCCGGAGTCGAAGCGCTCCGGGTCGAAGTGGAAGTTGTGGGCGCCGATGTCGTCGTCCCAGTCGTTGGTCCAGCCGGTCAGCGCGCGCGCCTGCTCGCGGACGTCGTCCTCGGTGTAGCCGGCGTCGGCGCCGAGCGTGAAGAGCTCCATCAGCTCCCGGGCGTAGTTCTCGTTCGGGCCCTCGGCGGTGTTCTCGTTGCCGGACAGCCAGACGAGCATCGCCGGATCCTTCGTCACCTCCATCAGGAGATCGGAGAAGGGGCCGAGGCCGTTGCCGCGGAAGAGCTGGTTCTGATCGAGGTTCAGCTGCGACTGGCCGACGTCGCCGGTCGCGAACCAGTCATGCCAGTTGAGGGCCATGCGCTCCTGCAGCGGCTGGTTCGAGCGGACCATGCGGTCGAGCCACCAGAGCATGTCGTGGCCGTAGGCGTTGGTGGGGTCGAGCGGCAGGCCGTCCTCGTCGTGCGGCTCGGGCCCGATCAGCTTCGCGGCGCCCTTCGGGCGCGTGAGCGAGAGGACCGCCCGCTTCATCCCCTTGCGGGCGAGCTTCTGAGCTTCTCCAGGGCGAGGCCCGAAGCCGGCCCGCCAGAGCAGGCGCTCCGCGTGCCTCGCCTCGAACCGGCCGTCGTAAACCGGCAGCGACACGCCTATTCCTTCGGCACGGGGAGGTGGCGGGTTGAGGGTGCGGCCATGTCCGCTGGACGATCCTGGACGCACCGGACGGCGAGTGGAGCGGGGCTCCGAGACGGAATATGCTGGGAGCGTGAGCCCTGAAGCGACCTCCGAGCCGAAGTCAGCGCGCCCGCAAGGGCCCGACGACGATCGCGAAGGCCTACTTCAGCGCGCTGTCGGCGCACGACCTCGACGCCGCCGAGTCGCTCTGGAAGCCCGGCAGCATCGACCGCCTCGTCGGCATGGTCGAGTTCCCCGTGCCGAGCCCTGAGTTCCGCGCCTGGTTCGGCTCGCTGTTCGCCGCCGCCCCGAACTTCGAGTTCGAGTTCATCTCGGTCACGGCGGCGAAGGACACGGCGACCACCCGCTACATCGCGCACGCCACCTTCGACGGCACCGGCAAGTTCGAGGGCCTGGTTCCCAACGGCTCCACGGTCGCGGTCGAGGGCTGCGACGTCACCGTCGTCCAGGACGGCCTGATCGTCGCCAACCACGGCTACCTGAACGGGGCCGACATGGCGCGCCAGCTGGGAGCACTCCCTCCCCAGGGCTCGCTCGCCGAGCGGGCGACCGCCGGTGCGCTCAACGCGAAGGTCGCCGCCGGCAAGGCGATCCAGCGGCTGCGCGACCGCTAGGTCGCCAGGGCGCCGTCGCCCGCCGGGCCCTAGAGCACCGGCAGGAAGCGCTTGATCTCCCAGGGAGTGACCTGGAGGCGGTAGTCCTCCCACTCGGCCCGCTTGATCTCGACGAAGCGGTTGAACGTGTGCTCGCCGAGGGTTCGCAGCAGGAGCTCGGACTCGGCCGCGAGCTCGATCGCCTCCCCGAGGTTCTCGGGCAGCTGCTCGATCCCGCGGCGATGCCGCTCCTCCGGGGCCAGGTGGTAGAGGTTCTGCTCCATCGGCTCGGGCAGCTCGTAGCCCTTCTCGATCCCCTCGAGGCCGGCCTGGAGCATCCCCGCGAAGCACAGGTACGGGTTGCAGGCGGCGTCCGGGCAGCGGAGCTCGGCGCGCGTCGCCATCTCCTTGCCGGGGTGGTAGAGCGGGACCCGGATGAGCGCCGAGCGGTTGCGGCGTGACCAGGCCAGGTAGACGGGCGCCTCGTAGCCCGGGACGAGGCGCTTGTAGGAGTTGGTCCACTGCGCGAACAGCGGCGCGATCTCGCGGGCGTGCTTGAGCTGACCCGGCGATGAACGCCTTGGCGGTGCCCGAGAGGAAGTACTGATCGTCGGGGTCGTAGAAGGCGTTCTTGCCGTCGCGCATCAGCGACTGGTGGACGTGCATGCCCGAGCCGTTCTCGCCGTTGAGCGGCTTCGGCATGAACGTGGCGTGCCAGCCGTGGCGCATCGCGTATTCCTTGACCGTGATGCGGTAGGTCATGCAGTCGTCGGCCATCGCGAGCGCGCCCTTGTAACGCATGTCGACCTCGTGCTGGGACGGGCCCGCCTCGTGGTGGGTGTACTCGACGTGGATCCCCATCTGCTCGAGCGCGAGGACCGTCTCGCGGCGGACGTCGACGCCGGCGTCGAGCGTGGTCAGGTCGAAGTAGCCGCCCTCGTCGAGGACCTCGGGGATCCCACCCTCGGGATCGGCGTCCTTGAAGTAGTAGAACTCGAGCTCGGGGCCGACGTTGAAGGTCTCGAAGCCCATCGACTCGGCCCGGTCGAGGGCGCGACGGAGGATCCAGCGGGGATCGCCCTCGTACGGCTCGCCGCCCGGCACCTGGATGTCGCAGAACATGCGGGCGGTGCCGTCCTCGCCCGGGCGCCAGGGCAGGACCGAGAAGCTGGACGGGTCCGGCATGGCGATCATGTCGGATTCCTCGATCGGGTTGAACCCGGTGATCGAGGAGCCGTCGAAGCCCATCCCGCCCTCGAAGGCGTCCTCGAGCTCGGAGGCGTTGATCGAGAAGCTCTTGAGCTGACCGAGCACGTCGGTGAACCAGAGCCGGACGAACCGAACGCCCCGCTCCTCGACCGTCGCGATGACGTCCTGGGCCGTCTTCACGGCCGTCGAATTCGTCTCCTGCTCAGCGCTCATCCAGTCGTGCCCTCCGGCCGTAGTAGTCGGCATAGACCCTATCCGGCGGGTTGCACCGTCGTCCGGACAGGGGTATAACTTACTCAACGTAAGTAACTAGCTAAAAGTAAAGTAAAGCCCTCTCTCTCATTGGGCAGCAGCGCAAGGGAACCCCTCCCGAAACACCCCTGGAGAACGCCATGACCGTGAAGACCGATTACTCCCGATTCGACATCCACGACGAGCTCACCGCCCCTGATGGCAGCGAGCGCCTGCTGAAGAGCATCTCCTCCGCCGGCGGCTCGGTCTCGAAGATCGTCGGCGTGCTCGCCGGCTCCCCCGCATCGCTGAAGGCGTTCGCGCGTCTCCGCTCCGAGCTGCATGCAGGTGCTCTGCCCGCGACGACCGCGATTCGCATCGGCCTCGCGATCTCCGAGCAGCGTGGCGACGGCTACAGCCTCGCTCAGCACGCCCGCTCGGCCCGGCTGTCGGGCTTCGCGCTCGACGAGATCTCCCGCAACCGGAGCTTCGCCTCCAACGATCCGCGGGAGAACGCGCTGCTGGCCTTCGTCAAGGGGTCGCTCGACTCCGAGGGTCACCCGCCCGTCTACCTCCTCGAGGAGGCACGCGAGCAGGACTGGACCGACGAGCAGCTGATCGAGGCGCTCGGCGAGGTCGCCCTCTGCGAGTTCCAGAGCCTGGTCGCGAACGCGGCCGGCCTCCCGGAGGACCAGATCGACTCAGCCGCCTGACGTCAGCGATCGGCCCGAATCAGGAAGAGTCGACGCCTGGCCTGTTGGCCACAGCCGGGCGATGACGCCGAGCTAGCGCCCCTGGCCAGAAAGAGCCCCGGTTTCCCGGGGCTCTTTCGTTAGCGGGCCTGTAAGCCGGATCTTGTCTGGCGCGATCATCCATCTCCGCGGGGCCTGAGCCCCGCGGGGCCACGTTCTCCGTGGTCCTGCGGTCTACCTGGACCTCGCCGAGCCGGGTCGACGGTCCTGCTTGACCTTGCACCAGGTGGGGTTTGCCTGGCCGCCGTGTCACCACGACGCCGGTGCGCTCTTACCGCACCTTTTCACCTTTGCCTGTGCGCCCGAGGGCGCCATCGGCCGTGTGTTTCTGTGGCACTTTCCCGCGGGTTTCCCCGGGTGGGCGTTACCCACCACCTCGCCCTTCGGTGTCCGGACTTTCCTCGAGGAGTCTTACCTCCCCGCGATCGCGTAGCTCGCGGAGCCGATGATAGTTCGGCCAGGGAGGCCGAGCGGGCGAGTCAGCGACAATGGATGCCTGTGTACGGACGCGTTTCCAAAGTCGAGCAGCTCGGCCCGACCTACGTGAGGATCACCCTCGGGGGCGAGGGCCTCGAGGGGTTCGAGCCCAGCGAAGCGACCGACGCCTACATCAACGCCGCGTTCCCGCCGTCCGGCGCCCCCTACGCGGCGCCGTTCGATCTCGACGAGCTGAAGTCGCTGCCGAACGAGCAGCGCCCGTTCCGCCGGCGCTACACCGTCCGAGACTGGGAGCCCGGGGCCGGGGAGCTCGTCCTCGAGTTCTCCGTGCACGACGTCACCGGCGCCGGTGGACGCTGGGCTTCGGAGGCGAAGGTCGGCGACGCGCTGGTCTTCACGGGCCCGGCGGGCTCCTACGCACCGGACCCGGCCGCCGACTGGCACCTGCTGGTCGGCGACGAATCGGCGCTGCCGGCGATCTGCGCGACGCTCTCGGCGATCCCCGCCGGCGCGCCCGTTGTGGTCCGGCTCCTCGTCGACGGCCCCGAGGACGAGCTCGAGCTCGAGACGCCCGGTGCCCTTGACCTCGAATGGATCCACCGCGGCGCAGGCGTCGATCCATCCCTGCTCGCGGACTCGGTGCGTGATACGCGCGCTGCCCGAGGGCCGCTGCCAGGCCTTCGTCCACGGCGAGGCCGAGGAGACGCGCGCGGTCCGCCGGCTCCTCCTCGAGCAGCGCCTGGTCACCCTCGACGACCTCTCCTGCTCCCCCTACTGGAAGCGCGGCCTGACCGATGAGGAGTGGCGCCAGGTCAAGCCCGCCTGGGTCGCCGAGATGAACGCCGAAGGGGTCTGACCCGCCAGGGACATCTGAGCTCGGTCCCCGCGAGAGGACCGGCGGCTCCGCGGAGCCGCCGGGTGCCGGAGCTCAGCTCAGGCGCGAGCCGCAGCTGCTGCAGCCCGTGGGCGTCAGCTGCGTCTGCCGAGCAGACCGGGCAGGGCGCCGAGCCGGCGCTGACGAGCCCGTCGAATGCCGCCAGCACGGTGTCCTCGAGAGTCGGCTGGCTGCTGCCGGCCCTGCGGGCGGACGGAGCCGCTCCGCGGAGTCGTGGTCTTCGTGCGTATGCGGAGCGCTGTCGCTCCCTGGTCATGGTGGTCATCTCGTGATCACACCCTTCTGAACACGCCGATCACCCGGCCGAGAACCTCGGCCTCCTGGGAGATGATCGGCTCGTAAGCGGGGTTCTCCGGCTGGAGGCGAATCGCGTCCTTCTCGCGGTACAGGCGCTTGACGGTCGCCTCGTCCTCGATCATCGCGACGACGATCTCGCCGTTGCTGGCGTCCTCGGTCGGATGGACGACGACGTAGTCGCCCTCGAGGATGCCCGCATCGCGCATCGAGTCGCCCCGGACCCGGAGCGCGTAGTCGCCGTCGTCGGCGCCGATCACCGCGGGCATCTCGAGCTGGTCCTCGATGTTCTCCTCGGCGAGGATCGGCGTACCGGCCGCAACCTGGCCGACGAGCGGGACGGCCGGGCGCATCACGCGCTTGGTCCGCTCGACGAGGATCTCGATCGCCCGTGGCTTGGACGGGTCGCGCCGGAGGATTCCAGCACGCTCGAGCTTGGCGAGGTGCGCGTGGACGGTCGACGGCGAATGCAACCCGAGGGCCGATCCGATCTCCCGAACCGTGGGCGGATAGCCCGTCTTGTCGATCTGAGCCTTGATGAACTCGAAGATCTCGCTCTGGCGCTTCGTCAGGTTGAGGTCCATTACGGACTCGGCCTCCTCAGGTCGGTCGATTCGCAGTTCTGCGGGGAACACATGTTCGTACCGTAGTGGGGGTCGCGGACGGATTCAAGCCCGGCGGCGCAGGAGGCGCGGTATCCATACAATGCGCCTCGTTCTGCGGCTGTGGCGGAACTGGTAGACGCGCAAGGTTGAGGGCCTTGTGGGCTGTACAAGCCCGTGGAGGTTCGACTCCTCTCAGCCGCACTCTCTGAAGCCCTTGATCAAGCGCGATGCGCTGACTTCGGGCTTTGCTCGCTCCGTCGCCGCTCCGCCCGCTCCTTCGGTCGTACTTAGTCCTCCATATAATTCAGAGCGAAAGTCAACTCACTTCATGGTCCTCGCGATGCCCGCGGTGGGCCAAGCCGCGGTGACCGTCGGCGCCTTCCCTGCCCCCACGTCGCCCCTGCCTCCTCCGAACGACCAACCCCCCTGCGCGGGGGGCGGCCCCGCCGTCGACCTGATGCAGTTCACGACTGCAGCCGGTGCCCCCAGCTACGTGGTCCCCGCGGGAGGCGGAGTAATCACGTCCTGGAGCACGAGTGTGACCGCGGGCACGGGCACCGTGAAGTTGCGCGTCTTCAGCGCGAGCTCGAGCGCGACTCAGATCACGCCGATCGGGGAGTCCGACCCGGTGACGCTGACGACGGCGTCGAGCCCTCCCTTCCCGGCGCGAATCTCCGTCGGCGCCGGTGACAAGCTCGGATTCAGCATCGCCGGCAGCTATTTCCTCGGTTGCGCCAATTCGAGTGCGGACGGGGCCAATGAGATTCAGATCGCTCTCACGGGACCGGTCGGCCAGCCGGAGAGCACCTTGCAGGTCCAGCCTGTCCAAACGAAGACCCCTGCTCTTATGAACGTCTCCGCCATCCTCGAACCCGACGTCGACAAGGATCGCTACGGAGATGAGACTCAGGACAAGTGTCTCAAGTCCCCAGGCTCTGCCGACGGTTGCCCCGCGCTGCAGCTGAGCAAGCCGAAGGCCAATGCGAAGAAGGGCAGCGCGACGATCGCCGCCGCAGTGGGTGCGCGGGCAAGCTGAAGCTCAGCGAAGGAACGTTGCGCCGCAGACGCTGAAGGTCGCAGCAGCGGGTTCGGCCAAGCTGACCGTCAAGCCCAAGGGCAGGCTCAAGAAGAAGCTCATCAAGGGTGGCAAGGCCTCGGTCAAGGTGACGGTCACGTTCACCCCGACCGGCGGTGAGGCAGTTCATGAGGCCGCCAAGGTCAAGCTGAAGAAGAAGTAGCCCATCAGTACGCTGTTCTGCCGCCTGACAAAGACCCATCGGCGCGCTCGGTCGCAAGCCGACGACGCTCGCCACCTGCCGCTCGCTCCACCGCACCCACATCGTCAAACACCGGGGCAACCTGTCGCTCGAGCGCGTCAAACCAGAGGCCGGCGAGCGGATGATGGCCGCGATGCGCCGCCGCGGCGCGAAACCGAGCCCGATCGCCAACGCTACCACCCTCCTTCACCAGATATTCGCCTTCGACTGAAGCGCGGCCTCTGCGCGACGAACCCATGCGCTCAGGTCCACCGCCACATGGCCGCGGCCTGCGTCCCGCTGCGTACCCTGCAGGAGTAACTCTTACAGCCGCCCCTCTCCGCCCCGCCCTCCGTCTTTATCCCTTGGTCCCTCACTACCTCCATGTAGCGATCGTACACACCCGGGATCCTCAGGGCGTTTCACCTGAAACGGGTGATGCGGCAGAAGAGGGCCCTACCTAGCGTCGGGCTGGCCCGGCAATCCGAACGAAGGCAGATATCAACCGAGAGCTTTCGAGCTGGAACGAGGGTCCGGCGAAACAGGCGATAAGCGACTTCATCCGTCAGGCGACCACGCCGGGCGACTGCTACCTCGAGCCCGTCGATCGTATCGCGACCTTCGACAACGACGGCACCCTGTGGATCGAGCAGCCCCTTCCGGTGCAGCTCGACTTCATCTTCCGCGCCCTCGCTGCTGCGGCCAAGCGCGATCCAGCGCTCGCCGACAAGCAGCCGTACAAGGCGATCCTCGGACAGGACGACGACTTCTTCACTGCGGTCGGCGAGCAGCAGCCCGACGCGATCCGGCGCTCGAGGAGGCGCTTGCCCGGACCTGGAGCGGCGACGCTCCGAGTGACTTCGATGCCCAGGTCCTCAGCTATCTCGACGAGCCAAGTCGGAGCGGCTCGGTATGCCTTACACCGACCTCGTCTACAAGCCGATGCTCGAGCTCTTCGACTGCTCCGGGCCAACGAGTTCCGGATCTTCGTCTGCTCGGGGGTGGCCGCGACTTCATGCGGGTGATCGCCGAAGCGGACGTGGGGCATCCACAGGAGAACGTCATCGGCTCGGCCGCCGAGTACGAGTACGAGGACGGCGCGCTTCACCGCGGCGACGAGGTTCTGGGCGGTCTCGCGCTCGGCCCGGGCAAGCCCGAGCACATCTTCGCCTCGACCGGCCGATTGCCGGCCTTCGCCGGCGGCAACGCCGACGTCGACATCGAGATGCTCGAGGCGGCGACTTCGCCTTGCTGGTCGTCCACGACGACGCCGAGCGCGAGTTCGCCTACACCGCGGCCGCCGAAAGTCGGTCCGCCGCAGCCAGTAACAGGCTGGACCCTGGTCAGCATCTAAGAACGATTGGAAGGTGGTGTTCTTTGACGCTCTGACCGCGATCTACACGCTCACGCTCCCCGATGTCCATGCTCGCCAGGCCCTGAATCGAGGAATTGCGCTCCAACACCCCGGTGTGCTTTCGCTCTCTACTCTCACCACGCCCCTCACATCACTATGCTGCTAGCGCTACTTTACACCGACAAGCTTTACGACGTCTCGCGGCCGTCTAGAGTCGTCGCGGCGGTCTTATCCGAGCGTCTATCTGCTTACGCGTGAGTCAGTGTCTCTCACATGGTCTCCGAGCCCTTAATGTGTCTCTTCCTCGTCGCGCAGCGCCTAGGCGTGTTTGAGCTTCAATGCTGATCGTGCGCTCGATTCTTCGGGCTGTTCGTTCCTGCCGGCGGCGACGACCTGATCCTGCGATCTCGTCGAACGTCCCGGAGCAGGGTCCATAGACCCCGGTGCGGGACGTTCGTGGCCCTCAGCTCGGCAGCTTCGCCTCGCGCCACCGCCGCTCGAACGGCAGCCGCCAGCGCTTCGGGGCGATCACGTCGTGCACCTGCTCCGGCCCCCAGGAGCCCTGGCGGTAGAGGATCGCCGGCGGTGGGCTCTCCAGGAGCGGCGCCGAGACCTCCCAGAGGCGCTCGATGCCGCTGGCCGTCGTGAACAGGGTCGCGTCGCCGCGGATCGCATCGATGATCAGGCGCTCGTAGGCCTCGAGGACGTCTCCGGCGCCCTCGCTCTCGGTCAGCGAGAACTGCATGCTGAGCTTCTCGAGATGCATCCCCGCGCCGGCCCGCTTGCCGTAGTAGGAGAGCGACAGGCGCGAGGCGTCGTCGAGGTCGAAGGTCAGGTGATCGGGGCCGTGCTTCCCCATCCCGGAGTCCGCGGGGAACATGCTCTTCGGTGGCTCGCGGAAGGCGATCGAGATGATGCGCGCGCCCTCGGCCATGCGCTTGCCGGTCCGCAGGTAGAACGGGACCCCGGACCAGCGCCAGTTGTCGATGTCGCAGCGGAGGGCGATCATCGTCTCGGTGTCGGAGTCCTCAGCGACGCCCTCGTTCATCCGGTAGCCCTCGTACTGACCGCGGACCACGACCTTCGGATCGATCGGCCGCAGCGACCGGAAGACCTTGTCCTTCTCGATCGAGATCGCATCCGGGGAGAGCTCGGTCGGCGGCTCCATCGCGACGAACGCGAGCACCTGGAGCAGGTGCGTGACGACCATGTCGCGGAAGGCGCCCGTGCCCTCGTAGAACGCGGCCCGGTCCTCGACTCCCAGCGTCTCGGGAACGTCGATCTGGATGTGGGAGATGTGCATCCGGTTCCAGATCGGCTCGAAGAGACCGTTGGCGAACCGCAGCGCCAGGATGTTCTGCGCCGCCTCCTTGCCCAGGAAGTGATCGATGCGGAAGATCTGGTCCTCCTCGAAGACCGCATGCAGCATCTCGTTGAGTGCGCGCGCGCTCGCGAGGTCGGTGCCGAACGGCTTCTCGGCGACGACTCGAGCACCCTCGGCCAGCCCCGCCTCATCGATCATCTGGACGATTCCGGGAGCCGCCGCGGGCGGGACGCTCAGGTAGATCAGGAGGCCTGAATCGCCCTCCATCTCGGCGGCGGCATCGGCGACCGCCTGCTTCAGCTCAGTCGCATCGTCGTCGACCTCGACGTAGCGGAGGCTGTTCGACGTACTCGTCGAGCCGCCCGCTCCCCAGGTCCTCGTGCGCGAACTCCTCGCAGGCCTTCCTCGCCATCTCGCGGAACTCCGCGTCGGTGTGCGAGGAGCGCCCGGCTCCGACGACGCGGAAGTCGGGCAGGAGGCCTGCGACCGCGAGATGGAACAAGCCCGGCAGAAGCTTGCGCTTGGCCAGATCGCCGGTCGCACCGAACAGAACGATCACGTGGGTTCTGGTGTCAGCGTTCATCGGCGCAGACTATTGCCGTCGGCGAATCGTCCGCGTCCGCGGTGGTTTTGCTCCACTCCGTCGGGGGTATCCCACCCAACTCACGAACTCGAACGAGAGAAGGCAGGGATGAAGCGCAGGATCACCTTGATGGCGACGCTCGCCGCGCTGATGGCGCCGGTGGCAGCCTCGGCGGCGACTTTCGACGTCGACACGACCGCTGACACCAACAACGCCGCGGGCTGCACGGTGGGGAACCCCTGCTCGCTGCGCGAGGCGGTAATCGCTGGCGGCCTCGAACCCGGATGTGTCCGACACGATCAACCTTCCTGCCGGGACCTACGCGCTGACGCTCGGTGAGCTCAACATCGACTGGTGCCACGGGCGCCCCGACACGACGATCCTCGGCGCCGGTGCGCGCACGACGTCGTCGACGCCGGGGGCACCTCGCGGGTCTTCGACCTCGCTCGCGGTGGATCCGCCACCCTCGAGGGCATGACCATCACGGGCGGCAACGCACCCGCGGTCGGATCGATGGGAGCGGACTTCGCCGGGCGACGGTGGCGCGATCCTCACCCGCGGCGAGACCCTCACGCTTGAACCGCGTCGCGGTGACCGACAGCGAGGCCCAGCTCAACGGTGGCGCTATCGCGATGCCGCCCGAGAGCCTCAACACGGCCAAGAGCGTGATGCTCAACGAGTCGACCGTGGCCGGCAACAAGGTGACCGGCGGTCTCGTCGAGGGGCTCGGCGGCGGGATCTACGTCCTCGGCGACCTGACCGCTGACCAACTCCACCGATGAGCGGGCAACGGCGTCGAGAACCTCGGCGTGAGCCATGGGCGGTGGCGTCCTCGCCGCCGTCGACCCGGCGCAGACCGTCGACACGGACGATCACGCTGCTGAACTCGACGATCGCCGACAACTTCGTGCCCGCCACCGGGATGGGCCAGGCGTCGGCGGTCTTCGCGTCTACGCCCCGCCGGCGTCGACCGCGATGACCGGCGTCACGGCCACCAACACGCTCGATCGCCGACAACGACCGTGCGCGGGCGAGCTCCGGCAACTGCATGACGGTCTGCGCCGCCGACCTCCGATCACAACCTCTCGAGCGATTCGACCTGCAGACTTCGCCGACCCCGGGAGCAGACCGGCGTCAGAATGCGCAGCTCGGCGGCCTGGCCGACAACGGCGGCCCGACCAACACGCTCGCGCTCGCGGCCGCGGAGCCCGGCGATCGACGCCGGAACCAACACCGGCTGCCCCGCAACCGATCAGCGCGGCACCGCCCGGCCGCAGGGGGCGAACTGCGACATCGGCGCCTTCGAGCGGGTCCCCGATCCGCCGCCGAACCCCGCCACGGCCGATCTCGGCGTGACGCTGAAGGCGAAGCCGAAGAAGCCGAAGCCGCCGCGGCAAGGTCAAGTACACGGTGACCGTGACCAACGGTGGCCCCGCGGCTGCTGCGGGCTCCACGCTCACGGGCAAGGTCTCGAAGAGCGTCAAGAGGCTGAAGCCGGGCTCGCCCTGCAAGCTCGGCAAGGGCAAGAAGGGCAAGCGCACCTTCACGTGCGACCTCGGGAATCTCGCCGAGGGGTCGACCACGACCGTGAAGCTCAAGGGCAAGCTCGCCAAGAAGGCGAAGGCCGCGAAGCTCAAGGTCCGAGTGGCGACGACGACCACGGATGCGACGCCGGGCAACGACCCGCCAAGGTCAAGTCGAAGGTGAAGAAGAAGCGCTAGATCAGGGACGGGCTCGCCGGGGAACCGGCGGGTCCATCCGTCCTCGTCTGATAGAAGTCTCGCGTCGCACGCGGCGCCTGGGGAGGGCCGCGTGGTTTGGCATCCACGTCGTTCGAGGAGAGGTAGTTGATGAAGGCCGTCGGTCGTTCTGTTCCGGGGCGTGCGCCCCTTGCGTTCCTGGTGCTGCTCGCCGGGCTGGTGCTGCTGACGCAGCTCGGCTCCGCTGACGCGAAGGGCGACGGCAAGGTCAAGGTGTCCGTCAAGGTCGCCACGAAGGACCAGGCTTCCCTGCTCGACCGCGGCAAGCTCAAGGTGAAGGTGAAGGCCTCCGGCACCCGCAAGGTCGAGGTCTCCGGCAAGGGCAAGCTCTTCAAGTCGAAGACCGCTCGCTTCAAGAAGGGCCAGCGCAAGAAGAGCGTTCAGCTGAAGCTGACCGCCGCCGGCCGCGAGAAGTACTCGAGCTGCAACCCGCTGACCGTCAAGGTCTCCGGCGCCTACAAGGACGGCTCGAAGACCAAGCGCGCCAAGGCCAAGAGCAAGCTCAAGACCGACGCGTCGCGCTGCGGCGACTACAAGCCCGTCCCCCTCGAGAACGCCGACCGCTGCGACTTCCTCGATCCGCGGGTCTGCATGCAGCCGTTCCCCAACGACTTCTTCACGAAGCCCGACTCCTCCACCCCCACCGGCCTGCGCCTGAACATCAACAAGGAGTCGATGCCGGCGAACATCGGCGGGATCCACTTCGACCCCGAGGACATCAACCGGAGCGACGGCTTCAGCCCCGGCAACATGATCACGATCAAGATCCCCGAGGTCGACACGCCCCAGGCGTTCACGAACTCCGGGCTGGTCCCGCAGACCGACCTGCATGCCTACGACGATCCGAACCAGTCGGTGATCGTGATCAACGCCGACACCGGCGTCCGGCAGCCGATCTGGGCCGAGCTCGACTCGAACCCGACCTCGATCGACCCCGCCGGCCCCGGTAACCCGGGCGGCATCGGGCTCAGAACCCGTCCAACAACGGCTCCGGTCAACCTGATCATCCGGCCGGCCGAGAACTTCGACTTCGGCGGGCGCTACATCGTCGCGCTGCGCAACCTGCGCGACGGCTGACAACCAGCCGGTCCCGGCGCCGATCGGGTTCAAGGTCTACCGCGACAACGACATCACCGATCAGCCCGAGGTCGAGTCACGCCGGCCCCACATGGAGTCGGTGATCAACACGCTCGTCACCAAGGCGGGCGTCGATCGCAGCAGCCTCTACATGGCCTGGGACTTCACGGTCGCGAGCCAGGAGAGCATCACCGGGCGCGCGCTCGAGATCCGCGACGACGCCTTCGCGCGGCTCGGCGACACGAACCTCGCCAACCGCACGATCGAGGGCACGTCCCCCGACTGGACGATCACGAACGTCTACGACGACAACGCCGACCCGACGTACACCGACGCCGCCCCCGGGCGACCGCGGCATTCCCTCCCAGATCGAGCGCCGCGTCGGTCGGCACGATCGAGGTTCCCTGCTACCTGGACCAGAACGGCTGCCCGACCGGCGCCGGGTTCGCGCACGCTCGCGGACGGCTCGATCACCTGGAACCCGTCGTTCAAGCGTGACGTGAAGTTCACCTGCGAGATCCCGAAGACGGTCCTGTCGACCAACCCGGGGATCGATCACCCCCGGCGACGTCGGCACCTATGGCCATGGCCTGCTCGGAACGCAGGCCCAGCTCACCGGCCAGGCCGCGATGGCCGAGCAGGCGAACACGACCTGGTGTGCGATGGACTTCGAGGGCTTCGCCGATCAGGACCTGGTCACGGTCGCCCAGGCTCTGAACGACATGTCCAAGTTCAAGAACATCGTCGACCGGATGCAGCAGGGCTTCGTCCAGTTCATGTACCTGGGCCGGGCGCTGATCCATCCGAGCGGCCTCGGCACCGACCCGGCGTTCAAGATCCCCGGCGACGGCGTGGGTGGTGCTCTGCCCGCGACGTCGGTCATCGACACGAGCGACGGCGTCAACACGCGCCTGCAGTACATGGGCGTCAGCCAGGGCGGGATCATGGGCGGCGCGCTGACGGCGCTCGACCCGGACGTCGATCGCGGCGTTCTCAACGTTCCCGGCATGAACTACTCGACCCTGCTGCGCCGCAGCGTGGACTCGGACGAGTACTTCAAGCTCCCGACGTTCGGGCTCTACGCGAACTACCCGAGCGAGCTCGAGCGGCCGATGCTGCTGTCTCTGATGCAGCTTCTCTGGGATCGCGGCGAGGCCAACGGCTACGCCCACAACATGACGACGAACCCGTTGCCGAACACCAACGCGCACGAGGTGCTGCTCCAGCCGGCCGTGGGTGACCATCAGGTCGCCAACGTCTCGGCCGAGGTCGAGGCGCGAACGATCGGCGCCTCGGTCTACTCCCCCGGCCTGAAGCCGGGCCGTCATTGGGAGAGCGACCCGTTCCTCGGGATCCCGAAGGTGACGACGTTCCCCTACACCGGCGGCAGCATGCTCGTCTACTACGACGGCGGCCCGATCGGGTTCGTAACGGGCGACCCAACAGAGGGCACCGGCGGTCGCGCCGAGCGCCAACGTCCCGCCCCGCGAGGAGTGGGGCTACGGCAAGGACCCGCACGGCTACCCGCGCGCTGCGACCGACGGCAAGAACCAGGCGGTGAGCTTCCTCGACGGGAACGGGATCCCGGCGTGCGCGAACCCCTCGTTCTGCTTCTCGAACGGCTACACCGGCTGAGCTGAGCTCAGGCGCGGACGAAACGGGCGAGGGTCGCCGCGGAGGCCCTCGCCCCTTTCGTTACGTTCTCATCTCGCTCAGCGAGACGGATCCGCAACAAAACGGGCGGCAGCGCCGGTGCCGTTGGCCTCCGCGCCCGCGAACTTCTTCGCGCGGCTCGGCCGGGCGTAGATCTTCAGGCCCTCCTCGAGCTCGAGCGCCTCGTCCTCCTTGCGGGTGACCTGCGCCCACGCGTGCTCGCCGTTGGCGAGGCTGAGCTCGACGCGCACCTCGAAGCCCAGGTGGCTGACGCGACCGACCGTGGCCTCCTCGGCCCCCTCGCTTGGCGACAGGGAGAGGTCGAGGTCGTGCGGGCGGATCAGGGCGCCGTTGAGGCGGTTGACCTCGCCGACGAAGCCCATGACGAACTCGGTCTCCGGGTTCTCGTAGAGCTCCTTGGGCGGCCCGACCTGCTCGATGCGGCCCTGGTTCATGACGACGATCTGCTCGGCGACGTCCATCGCCTCCTCCTGATCGTGGGTGACGAAGATCGTCGTCACCTCGACCTCGTGATGGAGGGTGCGGAGCCACTCGCGCAGCTCCTTGCGGACCTTCGCGTCGAGCGCGCCGAACGGCTCGTCGAGCAGCAGCAGCTTCGGCTGGGCCGCGAGGGCGCGGGCGAGCGCCATGCGCTGGCGCTGGCCGCCGGAGAGCTGGGAGGGATAGCGGTGCGCCATCCCGTTCAGCTGCACGAGCCGGATCAGCTCCTTGACGCGCGCGCGGATCTGGTCCTTCGGCGTCTTGCGGATCGTCAGGCCGAAGGCGATGTTGTCGCGCACGGTCATGTGCTTGAAGGCCGCGTAGTGCTGGAAGACGAAGCCGATGCCGCGGTCCTGGACGGAGACGTGGGTGACGTCATCGCCGTTCAGGAGCACGGTGCCCGAGTCGGCCTCCTCGAGGCCGGCGATCAGACGGAGCAGCGTCGACTTGCCGGAGCCGCTCGGTCCGAGCAGCGCCGTCAGGGAGCCGTCGGGCACATCGAGCGAAACGTCGTCCAGCGCCTTGAAGTCCCCGAACGTCTTGTTGACGTTCTTGACAGCGATACCCATCAGTCTTCTCTCTTTCGGTTGATCAAATTCATCAGCACGAGGGTC
>CAVUFM010000015.1:0-3127 GCA_963740845.1 uncultured Solirubrobacterales bacterium | reverse complement strand
ACCGTCCGCCGAATGAGGCTGTTGAGGCAAGGAGGGCACAGCACCAGTCTCGCAACTCACCTCACGCGGTTAGGATGCCGCGGTTCCCGTCACCGAGCCGAGGTTGAGCGTGTCATCCCCCCGAGCCCCAAAGTTCCTGCTGCTTCTGTCCCTGATCGCCGCCTCTCTCGTCGCGGTCGCATGCGGTAGCGACAACTCCTCCAGCGACTCGGGCACCGGCGCCGTGTCGCTCGCCGACTGCACGCCCGACGCGCTCGAGACGAAGGCCGCCGGCACGCTGACGATCGCGACCGACAAGCCCGCCTACCCGCCGTACTTCGAGGACAACGACCCAACCAACGGCAAGGGCTTCGAGTCCGCCGTCGGATTTGCGATCGGCGAGCAGCTCGGCTACGACAAGGCGGACGTGGAGTGGGTAGTCGTGCCTTTCAACTCCTCCTACGCGCCCGGGCCAAAGGACTTCGACTTCGACCTCAACCAGATCTCGATCACGCCCAAGCGCGCTGAGCAGGTCGACTTCTCGTCCCCGTATTACACGGCCGATCAGGCGGTCGTGGCACTCCCCGACTCCTCGGCCGGCGGCGCGACGACCCTCGCCGATCTCGCCGACGCGAAGATCGGCGTGCAGATCGGTACGACCAGCCTCGATGCCACGAAGGAGTCGATCGAGCCCAACGACGACCCCCAGGTCTTCGACACGTCCAACGACGTCGTGTCCGCACTCAAGAACGGCCAGGTCGACGCGGTCGTGGTCGATACCCCCACGGCCCTCTACCTGACGGCCGCACAGGTCCCCGAGGCCAGCATCATCGGTGAGTTCCCGGCCCCAGGCGGCGACCAGTGGGGCGCCCTGCTCCAGCGCGACTCCTCGCTCACCGGTTGCGTCTCGGCAGCGGTTGACGAGCTCGAGAGCTCCGGCGAGCTCGACAAGATCCAGCAGCGCTGGATCAACGCCGGCGGCGGCGTGGCCTCGCTCGAGTAGGCGGGGACCGCACGGGCGGCTGACGCGCTGCAACCAACGGGTCCACAGGGCGAGGAGCGCGCAACCGACCGGCGCGCCGAGCGCGCTGCCGAGAAGCGGCGCCGGTCGCGCCGCGGGGCGACGATCGCGGCGGTCTCGAGCGCCATCGTCCTCGGTGGCCTCTCGGCACTGATCCTGACCAGCTCCGGCTGGCCCGACGTCCGCGACTCCTTCTTCAACTGGGAGGACTTCAAGGACACGTTCCCCGACATCCTGCGCGCGTTCTGGCTTGATGTGCGGGTCTTCTGCATCGTCGAGGTCGCGGTGCTGATCCTCGGCCTGATCGTTGCGCTCGTCCGCAACACGACCACGCCGGCGATGTTCCCCCTCCGCCTGTTGGCCGCGGTCTACACCGACGTCTTCCGCGGCGTCCCGACGGTCCTGCTGATCTTCCTGGTCGGTTTCGCGGTGCCCGCGCTCTACCTGACCGGCGTTCCGACCGAGCCCGTCGTGCTCGGCGGCTTCGCGTTGACCCTCTCCTATGGCGCTTACGTCTCCGAGGTCTACCGGGCGGGGTTGCGCTCGGTCCACACCGGTCAGCGCGAGGCCGCGCTCGCAGTCGGGCTGACCGAGCGGCAGTCGATGCGCCACGTCGTGCTCCCACAGGCGATCCGCAACGTCGGACCGCCGCTGCTCAACGACTTCATCGCGCTGCAGAAGGACGTCGCTCTCGTCGCCATCATCGGGGTCTCCGGCGAGGCCTTCCGGGTCGCCCAGATCTACGCCCAATCCGAGTTCATCTACACACCACTGGTTGGCGCGGCCGTCCTCTACCTGGCCGTGACGGTCCCGCTGGCCAGGCTGCTGGACCGCTGGGAGCGAGGTCAGGCACGCTCATGACCGCGCCGAGCAAAGTCGGAACGCCGGTGATCGAGGTCCGCGGCGTGACCAAGTCCTTCGATGACCGCGAGGTGCTGAAGGGGATCGACCTCGCCGTCCACGAGCACGAGGCCGTCGCGCTGATCGGGGCGTCGGGATCGGGGAAGTCGACGATTCTCCGCTGCATCGACCTGCTCGCCGAGATCGACGACGGCGACATCTTCCTCGACGGGGACGTGATCACCGATCCCTCCGTCGACGAGGTGCGCGTGCGCCGCAAGCTCGGCTTCGTCTTCCAGGCCTACAACCTGTTCCCCCACCTGAGCGTGCTCGAGAACGTGATGTTGGGGATCGTCCGCGCCGAGGGAGTGCCCCGCGACGAGGCCGAGGAGCAGTCGCGGACCCTCCTCGCCCGCTTCGGGCTCGAGGGCCGCGAGGACGAGCGCCCGACCCACCTCTCCGGCGGCCAGCAGCAGCGCGTCGCCATCGCCCGCGCCTTCGCCAGGCGACCCCGGGCGATGCTGCTCGACGAGGTCACCAGCGCCCTCGACCCCGAGCTCGTCGGCGAGGTCCTCGCCGCCGTCCGCGACCTCAAGGCCGAGGGCATGACGATGATCATCGCCACCCACGAGATGGGCTTCGCGAGGGAGGTCGCCGACACGGTCGGCTTCCTTCACGAGGGCAGGCTGGTCGAGGTCGGGCCCCCGGAGCGCGTGCTCGAGGACCCGGAGGCGCCGGAGACGAAGGTGTTCCTCAGGCGGTTGCTGGCGGCGGGACGGGCGTAGGCGATCGAGGCCGCCCGCGCTGAGCCCGGTCGGACCAAGGCGAGGGTCGCTTACCTGCGCATCAGTCGAGGCAGCACGAGATCTGGGCTGCCATCGCCAGGGGAAGGAGGAGCGGGATTGCCAGCCCCGTCAGATTGCGAGCCAGGCGGACGGCCCTGGTCAGTCTCGTTGCGCAACGGTGTCCGGCATTCGAACCGCCATCCGGTCGGAATCCCGGACAGCAGCCACCCTGGTGACCCCGCTGGGGAGGATTGGGCCGGAATACCGGACGAAACCGACCCCAGCGCTGGAGGGTGGTGGCCGGTCAGCCGCCACTCCCAGCCGATGGGGTGACACACACCATCATCGTGGTCTCTGTCACCCCAAGTCGGGCGAACGAGCCGCGATCCATGCAGATAGCCACTGCGCTCTCCGCGATTGCTGGGCCTGATCAGCTAAGCGTCAGCCGGGGCCGACAACAGCGGCTCGTCCAGCAGCTCGCGGACGTTCACCGACGGATCCT
>CAVUFM010000014.1:0-7958 GCA_963740845.1 uncultured Solirubrobacterales bacterium | reverse complement strand
TTCGGGGCCGAGCTTCTCCTCGGAACCAGCCTCCAGCCTCCAAGCGAGCCCTGCGAGCGTTCTCCAACCCCGAGGCCACCCCCGGCGGCCGCGCTACTTGTAGCGGTAGGTGATCCGGCCGCGGTCTAGGTCATAGGGCGAAAGTTCGATCTTCACCCGGTCGCCGGGGAGGATGCGGATGTAGTGGCGGCGCATCTTGCCCGAGATGTGTCCGAGGACCTCGTGGTCGTTGTCGAGCTTCACCTTGAACATGGTGTTGGGCAGGGACTCGAGGACCTCACCCTCCATCTCGATTTTCTCTTCCTTGGACATGCGGGCGGCAGTGTAGCGACGGCGGGTGCGCCCTCCTGGCTTCCCGCCACGGAATGAGGGCTATCGCCCCTGGTAGGTGGCCTTGCCCGGACCGTCGCGGAGGAAGCTCTCGACGGCGCCCTTGAGATCCTCGGTGTCGAAGAGGGGACCGGCGATGTCCGGGGTCGCCTCGTCCGCGGCCGCGATCCCGTCGTCGAGGAAGGTGCGGATGATGCGCTTCGTCGCAGCGTGCGCAACGGTCGGACCGGACGCGAGCACCTGGGCGAAGGCCATGCCCTTCTCGAGCAGGTGGTCGGGGGCGACGACGCGGTTGATCACTCCCCATTCGAGCATCTTCTCGGCGTCGTAGAGCCCACCGGTCATGACGAACTCGCGTGCCCGCGCCGGTCCGGCACGCTCGGCCATGCGCTGGACGCCGCCACCGAAGGGAGTGAGGCCGACGACGCGCTCGACCAAGCCGAACTTGGCACCCTCGGCGGCCCAGATCATGTCGCAGGCCAGCGCCGCCTCGAGGCCGGCCGTCAGGCAGAGGCCGTGGACGAGGGCGAGGGTGGGGATCTCGAGGGCCTCGAAGGCCTGCAGCTCGCGGATCCCGTCCTGCGCCAGGCGCTTGCCCTCCTCGGAGCCCTCGACGTCGGCGAAGGTCCTGCCGACGTCGACGCCGCCTGTGAACACCTTGCCCTCGGCGCGGAAGACCATCGCTCGTGCATCGGAGTCCGCGACCTGGTCGCGGGCCTCCCGCATCGCATCGAAGGTGCGCTCGGTGAAGAGGTTGAGCGGGGGTGCGTCGAGGATGACCACGGCGACGTCGCCATCGCGCTCCAGCCTGATCGGGTCGCTCTCGGCCGGGGTCTCGGTCTCGTCGGTCATCTAGTTGCCTCCGTCTCGGATCGTGGCCGCGATCCTCGCGACCTCGTCCATGTCGGCGCCCCGCGGTATCCACGGGAGCTCGAGGGGATCGTCCTGATATCGCGGGATCACGTGGATGTGGAAGTGGAAGACGGTCTGCCAGGCGGCGGCGCGGCAGGCGTTGATCAGGTTGAAGCCATCTGGATCGAGGGTCGCCTCCATCCGCTTCGCGATGCGCTTCGCCGCGATCGCGGTGTTACAGAGGTCGCGCTCGCCGATTGAGAGCAGGTCCTCGGTGTGGTCGCGCGGGATCACCAGCGCGTGCCCCTTCGTCGCCGGGTTGACGTCCATCAGCGTGACCGTGTGCTCGTCCTGGTCGATGATCTCGGCGGGCGCGTCGCCGGCGACGATCGCGCAGAAGATGCAGTCGGGGTCGGGACCGGACACGGCGGCGCAGGCTACTGGTCGGCTCGCCACGAGCGCAGGTGGGCGATCGCGGAGTCCCGGTCGGCGACGTCGCCGGAGTACTGGGCCGCTTCGAGCTCGCGCACGGCGGAGCCGAGCTCCGGACCGGGCTCGATCCCGACTGCCGCGGCGAGCTCGTCTCCGCGCAGGATCGGCTCGGGTGGTCCCTCGCGCTCCCAGAGGACGGCGGCCGCGAGCATCTCTCGCGCGAGGTCGACGTGGCCCTCGATCGCTTCGGCGGGGACCCCGCCACCCTTGGCGGAGAGCCGGTCGGCGACGGTCAGCAGGGTCGTATCCACCGCCTCGCGCCCGGTCCGGCGCAGGTAGTCCCAGATGCGACGCGACGGCAGCGGGCGCTCGCGGACCATGAAGCCGAGCACGAGATGGTCGCGGGTGATCGCGGCCAGATAGTCGCTCAGGCGCCTCGAGCTGCGCAGCCGCGCGCAAAGGCCGCGAACCATCTCGGCGCCCGCCTCGTCGTGGCCGATGAACCGCACCCGCCCGTCGACCACCGTCCGGGTCACGGGCTTGCCGATGTCGTGGACGAGCGCCGCGAACCGGAGCGCCTCGCGCCTGGTCATGCCGTCGGCGAGGGGCTGATCGAGCAGCTCGGCGACGACCGGCGCTGCATCGCCCGCGTAATGGCCGAGGTCGTTCTGAACCTCGAGCAGCCGCCTCAGCACCTCGATCGTGTGGGCGTGAGCGTCGAGATGATGGTTGGCGCTCTGCCCGACCCCCCGCAGGCCCTCGAGCTCCGGCAGCACAGTCGGGGTCGCCCCGAGCTCGGCGAGCAGCTCGATCGCTCGATCGGGCGCCGGCCCGGAACAGATCGCCGCGAGCTCGGCGAGCTGCCGTTCCCCGGCCGGCTCACCCGCCCGCCCGGCCACGCTCCGGGCAAGCTCGATCGTCCCGGGATCCGGGTCGAAGCCGAGCCTGGCGGCGAGGCGCGCGGCCCGCATGATGCGCAGCGGGTCGTCGGCGAACGAGCGCTCCGAGGTCACGCGCAGGCGCCGCTCGGCGATGTCGGCCAGGCCACCGGTCGGGTCGACGGGGAGGCCGCCGGCAAGGGGGACGGCGATGGCGTTGGCCGTGAAGTCGCGCAACCGCAGGTCGTCCTCGATCGACGCGCCGCGAAGCTCGGCGATATCCAGCGTCCAGGTGCCGTCACGAGCGGCGACCCGCCAGGTGGCGAACTCGCCGGAGAGCTCGAAGCGATGGGCGTCCGCTGCCCGCGCGATCCGTCCCGCCGCGTCAGCGGCGCTCCCGGCGACGGCCAGGTCAACCTCGGTTGCGACCCCGAGGACGGTGTCGCGGACGGCGCCGCCGACGATCCATACCCCGTCCTGCCCGCCGAGGCCGGCGCGCGCGATCTCGGCCGCCGGCGCGGATACGACGATCTCGGGCACCGGCGTCATCACCGTCTGTAGGCCCGCGGGACCCGCTGGGAGATCCCGCAGGTGATCTCGTAGTTGATCGTGCCGAGCCTCCGGGCGAGCTCCTCGGCATTGACCTCCTCGTCGCCCTGCGTCCCGATCAGGACGGCCGGCTCGCCGCGCGCGAGTTCCTCGTCGAGGACGACCGTCGAGTTGTCCATCGAGATCGTCCCGACCACGGGCCGCCGGCCGCCGCCGATCAGAACGTCGCAGTCATTGCTGAGTCCGCGCCGGAAGCCGTCCCCGTAGCCGACCGGCACGACTCCGACCCGCGTCGGCCCCGATGCCTTCCAGCTGCGTCCGTAGCCGACCGACTCCCCTGGTCCGTACTCCTTGACGTCGGCGAGATAGCTGTGCAGCGACATCGCGGGGACCAGGCCCTGGGCGCCGGCATCGACGCCGAACGGGTCGAGGCCGTAGATCGCGACGCCGCAACGGACCATGTCGAAGTGGAACTCGGAGCCGCGCAGGGTGGCGGCGCTGTTGGCGGCATGCAGGATCAGCCCCGGATGGCGCTCACGAGCCGGAACGGCGAGCTCGGTGAAGCCGGCGAGCTGCTCACGGAGGTATCCATCCTCCTCCTCGTCGGCGGTCGCGAAGTGGGTCCAGAGGCCGGCGAGCTCGATCCGCTCGTCGGCCGCGCACGCGTCGAGCAACCCGTTCACCGCGGACGCCTGCCGCTCCCCGAGCCTCCCCATCCCCGTGTCGTACTTGACGTGCACACGAGGCCTGAGCCCCAACTGCTCCGCGCGCTCGGAGAGCTCGGTGACGAACTCGGGCCGCCAGACGTTGAGCTCCGCCTTCGCCTGCAGGGCTACGTCGAGCTCGGCGCCGGTGAGCGCGCCCATCAGCAGGATCGGCATCCGCGGCATCCGCTCGCGCAGCTCGAAGGCCTCGGTCGCCGTGGCGACCGCCAGAACGCTCGCACCACCGCGGACGGCAGCCTCGGCGCACTCGATCATGCCGTGGCCGTAGCCGTTCGCCTTGACGACGGCGCAGAGCCGCACGCCGGGACCGAGCCCGGACTTGAGGTGAGCGCTGTTGCGCTCCACGGCGTTCAGGTCGACGACCGCGGTCGCACGCTGGAAGGGCTCGTGCGCGCTCAGGGCCGGAGCCCTCCGGGCAACGCCTCGATCACGTCGGTGGCGATCACCGACTCGACTCCGACCTCAGCGGCTGCGATGCGCCCGGCCCGGGCGTGCACGAACACCCCTGCGCAGGCGGCCTCGAACGGCTCCATCCCACGGGAGACGAGCGCAGCGATGGTACCCGAGAGGACGTCACCGGTACCCGCCGTCGCAAGCGCCGGGCTGCCGTGGGAATTGACGGCGGTCCGCTCGCCCTCGAGCACGAGGGTGTCATCGCCCTTGAGCACGACGACCGCGTCGGCATCATCGGCGGCGCGGCGCGCAGAGGAGAGCCGCCGGGCGTTGACCTCGGCGGAGGAGGTGCCGAGCAGGCGGGAGAGCTCACCCGCGTGCGGGGTCAGGATCGTCGGATGAGTTCGCGCCGCCAGGAGGGTGAGATCGGTGCCCAGCGCGTTGAGGCCGTCGGCATCGATCAGCAGCGGAGCCTCGATCCGCGGCACGAGATCGCGAACGAGGCGAGCGGAGTGCTCGGCTCGGCCGAGGCCGGGACCAAGGACCACGCAGCCGGCGCGCGCCGCACGTTCGATGATCGGTGCCGCGGCGGCGGCACCGAGACCGCCGGCCCTGCTGTCGAGTCCAAGCGTCATCACCTCGGTCAGCTTCACCTCCAGGATCGCCTCGAGCGAGTCCGGCGCGGCGACCGTCGCGTATCCCGCGCCGGCTCTGATCGCCGCCATCGAGGCCATGCAGACGGCGCCGGTCATTCCCCGTGAGCCGCCGACGACGAGCACCTCGCCGGAGCTGAACTTGCTCGACTCCCGGCCACGCCTCGGGGCGAGGGCGATCACACCGGTCCCGATCACGCCGGCGACGGGCTCGCCGGGGGCGCCGGGCGGAATCCCGATGTCGGCGACGATCAGGCTACCCCCGCGCCATTTGCCGGGAGCGACCACGTGACCCACCTTGGGAGCGTGAAAGGTGACCGTGAGGTCGGCGTCGACCGTGAGCTCCGCCGTCTCACCGGTCGATGCGTCGACGCCGGAGGCGACGTCGCAGGCGACGACGGGGGCGTCGGCCCGGTTGACCGCCTCGATCGCGGCGGCGGCCGGCTCGCGGGGCTCACCGTCGAAGCCGGTTCCGAAAATCGCGTCGACGATCGCGCCGGAGCCCTCGATCGCCGCGGCAGCCTCGCCCGCGCCGAGCTCGCGGAACTGCCCATCGAGCCGACTCAGATTCGCGGTCGCGTCCGCCGACAGCTCTCCTGCCGGCCAGAGCAGCAGGGCATCGGCCTCGTGCCCGCGCTCGCGCAGGAGCCGCGCGGCGACCAGCCCGTCGCCGCCGTTGTTGCCCTTGCCACAGAGGATCCGGATCGGCCCCGGCCGCGCGATCAGCTCCACCTCCCGGGCCAACGCATCGCCGGCGGCCTCCATCAGATCGAGTGAAGGAACGCCACGCTCCTCGATCGCCCAGCGATCGATTCCGCCCATTCCGGCGGCATCGAACAGCGGCTCAGACCATCCTCCAGGTTCCACGTCGGTGAGCCTACCCACCGCCCCTTCGAGGTCGCGGGAGCCCGGTCTCAGGTCGGGCGTGGGGTCGCCGTGACGACCGCGGCCGCCAGCTCGCGAGAATGCGTGAGCGAGACCGACAGATCGACGTTCCGCGCCTCCGCCAGGGTGCGCGCGCCACCGTGGAGCCGCAGCGTCGGCGGTTCGGCGCCGACGACCTCGATGTCGCGTGGCCCACACCCTCCGCCGAGCGCCTTGATCGCCGCCTCCTTCGCGGCGAACCGCCCTGCGAGGTGACGTCCGGGCCGCGCGCGCTCCGCCGCGTAGGCCAGCTCGCCGGGCCGGAAGAGCCGCTCGGCCAAGCCGGGGCCGGCGATCGATGGCCCCCTCGATCCGCGCAATCTCGATCAAATCAAGCCCTAGATCCATCGAAGCTCCTTACCTCCCGTTCCGGTGGCAATCCTCCCGGGGAAACCGGACGCGAAGCGGAGGATTTCCCCGGAGTTGTCTACCGGACGCGAAGCGGAGCATTCCCCCGGAGTTATCTCCTACGGTGTGATTACGGCAGAAGTACTTTCGCCACTTGACGGTTCCTTGATGCCGAGGACGATGCTGGCGGTGCTCCGGTCTCCATCGACCTTGCTGCCCGCGACGAAGTAGTCGAGCGCGTCGAGGTACGGCTTGGCCATCTGATAATCGGGATCCGAGCTCGCCTGGCCGGTGCTCTCGGCGAGTGCGAGGATCGGGGCGAAGTCGAGGAAGAAGCTCGGCGTCGCGCCGTCGCCGAGGCTCCCACCCGCGTCCTTGAAGCGGTCGGAGTCCCCGAGGGTCTCCGACGGGGAGAGGACATCCGCGACCGTCGCGCCGCCGACGGCGACCACGAACTTGCCGTCCTGGACCGCGACCTCGGCGCCGACCGGGGCTCCCGCGACCTGGATCGCGAAGCCGGTATCGGTCGATGAGATCTGCAGCGAGTTCTCCTTCTGGAGCGCCGCCTCGAGCTTGTCGACGGTCGCCGAAGCGGCTTCATCGTCGGTCGACTCGATCACGAGTCCGCCGCCGAGCCCGAAGATCGACGTGCCCTGGACGAAGCCGCCGACGCTGCCGAGCCAGTTGAAGTCGGTCTCGAGGTCGAGTCCGGTCGCCTTCTTGAACTCGGCGAACGGGTCGATATCGAGTCCGCCTGGTGCGGACTGCTCGAAGCCCTGCTTGAACTGGTCGAGCGACGTCTGGAGCTGCCCGCTGACGTCGCCGCCCGCAAAGGCGAGCCAGGAGTCCGCGGGGAAGGTGCTGACGAGATCGCTCGGCTCGCCGCCGTCGGGCGGTGCGGGACCGGATCCGGCAAACGTGACGGCGTCCCCATGGACCGTCGCCCAGAAGTCGATCGGGCCTTCGGAGTAGCCGTCGATCTGGTCCTGGAACTGCTTCAGCTGCGGGCCGGCGAGGGCTCCCGAGCTCTCGATCAGGTCGATCACCGCCCGGGTGTCGACGTAGCCGGAGAAGATGCTGTCCTCAGGCGCGGCATCGAGGGCGTCGCTCGCCTCACCGTTGTCGGCGAGCGATTCGCCGGCCCCGGCGTCGACCGCCTGCTTGAAGCCCTCATCGGTGCCGACGACCAGGAAGTCGCCGGACACGCCGACAGCAGAGTTGTCCTCGGAGTCGAGCTTGTATTCGACGCCCTCGTAGGTCTCATCGGTGGTCGAATCGTTCGAGTCCGCCTCGGCGGCCTTGTCGATGAATGCCTGCGTGGCGTCGGGATCGGTGGTCGCGATTGCGACTGCACCCTCACCCATCTCGGTGGCGGGGTCGTAGGAGCTGAGGAAGCCGCCGGCCCTCGCGCCCAGCCACGGCTCGACGTCGTCGGAGAAGGTGAGGCCACCCGAATCGGGGCTGTTGGCGAGCTCCTGATCGAGCGCGTCGCGCAGCATCCCGCCCGGGTCGTCGACGCCGAACTTCGAGAGCGCCGACTCGAGGTTGTCAGCCATCTCGCCGTCGGGGCGGATGACGGCTTCCGCGTAGAGGGGAGATTCGGCCGGAGCCATCGTCGCGGGATCGGGACCGAGGTCACCGACGTCGGCCGTGCCACCGTCATCCCCACCGCAGGCGGTGAGAGCGAGCGCAAGCACGAGCGCGACTAGCAGGACGATGGGCTTGAGGACCGAGGAAGGGTTCTGCATCGGCGGAATCCTAGAGATCGGAACGACGGAAGGCCCCTCCGGGCACCGGCTACTCGACGGTGACGGTCTTCGCCAGGTTGCGCGGCTGATCCACGTTGAGCCCGAGCATGCGAGCCGTGTGGTACG